>CAJJCB010000001.1 GCA_905182565.1 Acidimicrobiaceae bacterium
GACTTCGATGAGAATGTCAAGCAGCCCAGGAGCTGGGTCATCTAGTTCGACTATTGACTAGTCCTCTGGCGATCCAAATTGTTTGCACAGTACTGCTCGCATTTGCAGGCTCCTAAGTACTAACCCTGGACAAACCCTTGCAATCAAAGTTTAACAGGGTGTGAGAATGTCAAACTGTAACAAGAAACGAATGGCTGCGGACTCCAAAAACAGAAAATCTCTCCGAGAGAAGAGGTAAACGCTTTCTTTAGTAACCAACTTGGCAAGATATATCGTGACATGATTAATCCCGCTTGGTCCGGTTTTCTTGTGGTCGTCGCGTCATGGCCGACAGATAGTAATCAGACCAATCGGTATCTCGCTCTCAGCTGTGCCGAATCGTAAAAAATTGCAGCTACATGAGCGCCGTTTGAACTATCTAGGCTCCGATGTGGGCAGAGGTGGTGGTCTTTTTCGCTTAACCCTTGTGAGAGGCATGGATTACTCAGCGGCTTTCTCATCTGCTTCTAGTTCGGCGCGGATTTCTTTGCCATGTTGGTCAAGTCTGGGCACACCGCGGTAAATGCCGGCCGGATCGTCGCTGAACTTAATAGGGCTGTTCAACACGACGGTAGGGCGGTGATGGTCGTGGTCAATGCGGACAAGCATTTCGCGCGCTGCGGTATGAGGATCGTTAACCCAGTCAGACGGATCGTAAACGGGCCCTACCGGTACTTGGTTGCCAAGGGTTTCGACTACTTCAGCGGTGGTGCATGATGCTGCCCATCCGCCGATGGTTTCGTCCACGTATTCTTTGTTGCTCACCCTCTGGCGATTGTTTCGAGTTCGCTCATCGGTTATGAGGTCTTCACGGTCGATGAGTTGGCATAACAGTTCGAAGTGTGGCTGAGTTGGAGTGGCGATGACGCAGTGCCCGTCTTTGGTGGGGTACACGTCGTATGGGCTGTACCCATCTACACCATTACCCATTGGACGCATTGGACGGCCCATGTATGAGTACATCATTTGGCTTGCTTCAGACATTGTCATCATCACATCAACCATGGCAACATCGATGAACTGACCTTTACCGGTATCGCGAGCGCGCCACAGTGCCGCCAGCATGCCGAGTGAAGCCATAGTGCCGGGCACTGTATCGCCGATGGGGGGCCCGACTTTCATGATGTGGTCTTCGTCTTGGCCGGTAGCAGCGATTACACCGCCCACCGCTTGAGCGATGACATCGTAAGCAGGCCAGTTGGCATAGGGGCTAGGGGCAATTCGTGTATCCCCAAATCCCCGAATTGCTGTATATACGAGCTTTGGGTTGCGTTCGTGACAAACCTCCCAACCTACACCGAGGTGGTCCATCACCCCGGCCCGCATGTTCTCGATAAGACCATCAGATGTCTCCACAAGGCGAAGGAAGACTTCTCGGTCATCATCTGTTGTGAGATCGAGGCAAATGGATCGCTTATTGCGATTGCGCATCGAATAGTTACCAGAATAAAACCGCTCCTTGTCATCTCTAGTCCAAGGACCCTGATACCTAGTCATCTCTCCTTGTGGAGGCTCCACTTTGATCACATCTGCCCCCATATCGGCGAGAAGCATTGCTGCGAACGGCCCTGCAAGGGCGTGTGTGACATCAAGGATACGTAGTCCTTGGAGTGGCCCTGTGGGGCCAGACGCCATTGGCGTCGCGGTCTGATGGGCCTCGAGGTGGTCTGTCATGATCTCATTTTTCCTTGTCGCTCACGTCGATGCCCCGGTCGGGGCTCAGAAACTGTGGCATCGGCTCGACTGCTAGGCCGTAACTTCGACGTTCACAGAGTTCTAAACTGCTCATAAGGCCAAGTTAGTTGATGCGCTAGTGGTCTGTCCCTGCGGTTGTGAGAGACCTCCAGTTTTGACAAATAGAGGCACGTGGCCACTGAAACTAAAAATCCGGACCCCTAAACAGGAAATCCCATCTTGGATGTCTGAGTCATTGTCGAGCTTCGCTCGGTTTTTTGTGGCTGTTGTTTGGTGTTTCTTGTTCTGGTAGATGCACACAAGGTCAATGAATTAGTTCTGTTAAATGAAGTGGATCCTCGAAGTGGATCCTCAGTGTGTAGAAGCCACACTAAGGATCCGGTTAAAGTGTATAGGTACCACAGGTGACGAGTTCGCTTTCGTGCCTGGCAGCGATTTGGAAAGCTTTGTCGGGTCGGCTCTATTTTGGTTTGTGCCTGAAATCGCTTTGATGCGTAACACCAGCTTTTCGTTTGTGTCATAGTCCGGTTCGTTAACAGTAACTAGCTGTTTGTATGAGAAAGATAAAAAAAGCTTGTCGCATAGTGTCATGCTTGTAGTCAAGACGTGAAGGCGATGGCTACTGAGGGGGAGTATGAGCAGTTCAACAACAGAGGACTCGTGGCCTATCCGAGATTTTGTTGGCTATGGAGGGAAGTCTCCTATCGATCATTGGCCAAACCGGGCACGAGTAGCAATCAACTTTGTTCTCATCGTTGAAGAAAGTTCAGAACCTTCAGTTCCAGATGGAGACGGCTATACGGAGAATCGATTAACTGACTCGACTGTGAACCTCGCAAATGACAGGGATCTTGCTGCTGAAGGGCTTTTCGAATATGGCAGTCGTGCTGGCTTCTGGCGAATCCATCGAGAGTTCCAGCGACGGAAAATTCCGTTAACAATTTTTGCTTGTGCTGTTGATGTAGAAAGAAACCCCTTGATAACTGAAGCAATCATTGATGCTGGATACGATGTTTGCAGTCATGGCTACAGATGGGTGAA
>CAJJCB010000002.1 GCA_905182565.1 Acidimicrobiaceae bacterium
CTCTTCATAGCGATGAAGTCACTAGAGTCACCGGCTGGTTCAAGATATTTGTCTCCACACCCCCGGTGTGTGGGCAATGACACCTGTAACTCTTTGGTCGAATGCAGCGACGTAATGTACGGTCGCTCCACCCATACTTTCACCCCATACGGCGACTCGTTCGGTTACGACTCCATCGAGGTTCAGCGTGTGGGTGATCGCGTCGCTAAAGCCGCGAATTTGACGCTACTGGCCAACAGCAAATCTTGGTTCTCCATCACTGGTGCCAAAGTTTCGGTGGTCATAGGCAAACACGTGGTGGCCAGCGTCGGAGAGACGCAGAGCGAAAGCATTAATAGACATGTGTGCGGTAGCGGAGAACCCGTGGGCCATGACGACGAGAGGAGCGTCGGGAGCTACTGATTTGTGGAATCTTCCACGCAGTGTTGCACCTTCAGATTCAAACTCAAGGTATTCCGGTTCAATGGTCATAGCGGTAACTCACAAGTCTGCTTGTCCGGAAGCCTACTTCAGATAGTCAGACAAGCCTTTAGAGCAAAGACCTCGTAACTAGATGACTGAGTAAGCCAGCATTGGTCATAGGGTCTTTGGCGGGAAAGAAAAATGAAAGTTGATTAAGCTTTCTCCCATGCACGATTTAGTGATTCGGAACGCGAAAATTATTGATGGTAGCGGAAACGCTGGCTTCGTAGGAGATCTCGCAGCGTCGACTGGCGTAGTAACTCATGTGGGCGAAGTAGACGGCAGATCTCGCCGAGAAATAGATGCTGATGGTCAATTGCTTCTACCCGGTTGGGTGGATATTCATACTCATTACGATGGTCAAGCCACTTGGGACCCTGAGATGTCTCCTTCGTCGTGGCACGGGGTGACAACAGCTGTTTTCGGTAACTGCGGCGTCGGATTTGCCCCAGTGAAACGAGGAAGCGAAGAGTTTCTTCTTAACTTGATGGAAGGGGTGGAAGACATCCCCGGCAGTGTCCTGGCTGAAGGAATCGACTTTACGTGGCAAAGCTATCCTGAATATTTAGATGCACTAGAAAGCATGCCTCGGGTGCTCGACGTTGGAAGTCAAATCCCGCATGGCGCACTCAGATTTTTTGTCATGGGCGAGCGAGGTGCTGATCATCAAGAAGTGCCAACTGCAGCCGAGCTTTTACAATTTGAGAAGCTGATTGTCGAAGGCTTTCAAGCAGGAGCTCTTGGTTTCAGTACGAGTCGCACGGCAAAACACAAAGCCGCTGATGGAAGGTTGACCCCTTCGTTGAGTGCAGCAGAACCGGAGCTAGCGGCAATCGCTAACGCCATGAAGCTGGCGGATTCGGGTGTCTTGCAGGTGAATAGTGATTTTGGACCCGGAGAATTCGAGATGCTACGCGAAGCAGCATTGATTTCTGGTCGACCTTTGTCTGCCCTGATTATTCAAGTTGACCACGCTCCGGATCTCTGGCGGGAAACCCTCGCCCAGATTGGAGAGGCGAACGCGCAAGGAATAGTGGCTAATGGACAGGTTGGATGTCGCCCTATAGGGGTTTTGCTTGGCCTAGATGTGACAGTTAACCCATTCGGTAATCATCCGGCATACAAAAAAATTGAACATCTCCCATTAAGGGAACGGGCAGCGCTCCTGCGTACCAACCATGATCTACGAAACAAATTGATTAACGAACGGCCAGTGGACTCTTGGAGCGAATGGATGGACTATGCGCTGACACGAGCATACGATCTGGGCCCTGAGCTTAACTATGAACCGGATCCATCAACCTCAGTTTCTGAGCGTGCACGAGCAATGGGATGCAGCGCGTGGGAACTGGTTCTCAATCTTTTGGCAAGTGAGGGCGGCGATAACCTGCTCCTCTACCCATTTGAGAACTACAGCTCAGGATCTATGAATGAAATTCATGAGATGCTGACAGATCCATACACGATTTGTGGTGTTGGTGACGCTGGTGCTCACGTTGGGACGATTTGTGATGCTTCCTACCCAACGTATCTGCTGACACACTGGGGCCGTGACCGAACCCGAGGAGAAAAGCTTCCCCTGGAATTTTTGGTGAACAAACAGACCCGGCGAACTGCTGAAGTGTATGGATTGAGAGATAGGGGATTGCTTAAACCTGGCTACAAGGCAGACTTCAATGTTATTGATTTTGAGCAGTTAAGCGTGGGGACTCCCGAACTCATCCGTGATCTCCCCGCTGGCGGAAAGCGTTTAGTGCAACGACCAAGTGGCTACGCCCACACATTCGTCTCCGGTATCGAGGTTGCTTGCGGCGGCGAGGCTACGGGATCGCGACCCGGACGTCTTATAAGAGGTGCACAATCGGACCCGCTGTAACTAGTGGAGGTGGTCAGTAATGTGACTTACTGTGATCGCATGATTAGAAGGGTTTTGTTATGCAGTTTAAGCAGGCAATTTGTTTGACATACGTTCTTGTCATAGGCCTGTTTGGGTGTGCTGCGCAAGAAGCAACGACTACTAACCAGCGGGCGCCTGAGCAGGAACATGAGAGCGAGGTTCGGTCTTCGGTTCCACAAGCTGGAGATTCAAATGTTGCCTCGCCAGCAACGACGATGGCCACTCAAGAAAAGATGGATTCGGCTGCGACAACTCTGAATCAGCCGACCGAACCCAATTCAGCGTCGCCTGCTGACGCTCTAAGTCTTTTGTCCACTCCCTTGGTCAATACCAACGATTATTGGGGTGTTCAACCGTTCAATGTTCAGGGAAACCAGCTTGGGATTCAATTCCATAATGGGTTTGACTATTTCACAGATTATGAAGAAGTCGCGGTTCAAGCAGTGTCATCCGGGCGTGTCATGTTCATCGAAATATTTGAAAGACCTCCCGACGGCGCGTTCCAAATTAACTTGGGGTGGCAGGCCCCAAGTGGCGAAGTCATCTCGTATAGCCTTGAGCCGTCTGCAGGGCCCGCTGATGCAACCAAAATTGCCGAACAAAAGGTTCTTGCTCAGAAGATGATGGCGTCGATGACGGTCGAGCCCGGCGACGAGGTCGCTCAGGGACAGTTTCTTGGCTATTTGTATGGTCAAGATGAATGGGCGCACGTGCACATGCACATGACATTGAAGGCCAATAATCAGGGACCAGAAGAGTGGCTGTGCCCTGCCGATTTTATGTCGAAGATGGAAAAATCTGATCTATTGACTAAATCCCTTGTATGGGCGGACCGCCTATACAAGGGGTCCAAAGAGACGCAACTCTGCAACTACTAAGTTGGGCAGAAGTGACAAGTAACTAACTGCAATTCATTTACATCTTGTCTTCTGACGTAATGACCAAGACTATCTACAAGGTGTCTGTAGGTGCTTCATCTCTAATTAGCTGTCGACTGCAAATCAGGGCTAATCTGATGTATATGAAATGGATTATTTTTATTTTCCCGGCCTACATGATCTACCAGAAGTTTGTGCGACGACCTAAAAGTTAAACGACGTCACCTTGATAAGTAGTTGTTGGGTTCGTTAATTTCAGGAGGACTAAATTTCTGGAGTATTTCCTCGTTTAGCTATAGCAAAACGAGAAGACCAGCAGCTATGACAACATCAAGATTCCAAGATACATGAAAGAACCCCCACCCCGGAAAAGTGAGTGTTCTTTCATGTATCTTGGAATCAGATATCAGTCCTAGCCAACGAGGGGTGCACGTAATGAAGTTCGGTTTAATGTCCGCAAATTTGATGGGGAATGTTGAGGGAGCCGCTGTCGGGGAACTCGCTCGGGCAGCGGAAGAGGTTGGGTTCCATTCGATATGGGCCGTGGAACATGCGGTGGTGCCATTGGAGTACGCGTCTACCTATCCCTATGATGATGGCGGTCGTCTATTCAAAGGAGCGAGTCAGCTCGATATTTCTGACCCCTTGATCTGGCTTGCTTTTGCCGCTGCGGTAACTACCAAGATTCGCCTAGCAACAGGAATTCTTATCCTTCCTCAACGCAATCCTCTTATTGCGGCGAAGGAAATTGCCAGTCTTGATCGACTTAGCAACGGACGAATAGATCTCGGCATTGGAGTGGGATGGCTGCGAGAAGAATTCGATGCGTTGGGTGTGCCATTTGAGAAGCGCGGGGCCAGAACAGATGAATACCTCCGTGCTATTCGTGTTCTCTGGTCAGAAACAGAAGCTGAATACCATGGAGAATTCGTTGATTTTGCTCCTGTGTATTGCCAACCCAAACCAACCCAAAGTTCAATACCGATACTTGTAGGAGGCCATTCAGATCGAGCGGCCAGAAGAGCAGGCGAGCTGGGAGATGTGTTTTTCCCAGCAGAACGGCCAGTCGAAACCCTGGTATCACTTCACTCAGCAGCAAAACAATATGCCGAGGACGCTGGTCGAGACCCTTCAAGCATCGAACTGTGGACATCCTCAAACGGAGATCGGAAACATTTAGAACAACTCATTGAAGTCGGAGTCACTCAGGTCATGGTTCCTCCGCGCCCTGCTGAACAGCTCCAAGATCGATACTCTCAACTCATTGTTGATTACAGCACTACGTGAGGAATCGTGATGTTGTCTTAGCTACTCCCCTATCTCGTGTTTTAGGTCTGGGACCTGGGGTTTTGGTTGTGGGCGCTACATGATCCGACCCCTAACCAGACACCACTCAAATCCAGGTCGAGCTTGATCCAAAGGGAGCAAGCTCAAAATGCCGAAAGAAATCCAAGACCAGAGTGCAAGAAAAGCGAAGAGTCGCCCTATTCAAAAAGGTATGGACTCATTAATCGCCGCTATCTACTTGCGTAAGTCATCAGAAGAAGACAACCACTCACGAGCTGATCAGCTCTTTGACTGCGAGGCACGAGCTGAAGAACTAGGGCTTGACGTCGTTGCTATCTACAGAGAAGACGACGGTGTCAGTGCTAGTCACATTAAAAATCATCACCGCCCCGAGTTCGAGCGCTGTCTTGAAGATCTTGGCACCGAGTTCCAGACGTTGATTGTTTGGAAGCTCGATCGCTGGACCAGAAAGGGTGCTGCTGAAGCGGCTCAACTTTGCGACATCATTGCAGCCAAG
>CAJJCB010000003.1 GCA_905182565.1 Acidimicrobiaceae bacterium
CCATGGCATTTCAGCAACCGTATAGCTGAGATAGATCGTGCTGCGCCGTTGCTAGGACAACACACAAAAGAGATAGCTAAAGAATTAGGGATAGACGAGGAAGCGCTATCGATGCTTCTTAGAGAACAGCTTTTGTTCACACCTCAAGAATGAAGATGTTTCCTCGCCAAACAATGAGCCCGAAGTTTGGCGAGAATATTTCACAGAAAAACAGTTACGAGTGTTTATGAATCGACGGCTAGCGTTGCCAGCATGACGCAAGAACGCTCAAAAATTGTGTTCAGAGTTTGGGAGCAACTGATGAAGTGTTTTCTCTGAAGGCGGTGAAAAAACAGATTAGGCTTGGATCATGAGTGACAACCAATTTAATGCATCGCTTGATTTGCCGGACCTTGAAACCTGGGGGTTGAAGGGTAAAGAAGTGTTAATAACTGGTGGAGCATCAGGGATTGGAGCCGCTACTGCACGCTTAGCTGCTCAAGACGGCGCTCATGTGATCGTGTGCGACGTCGCGTCAAAAGAAGGGGAAATTTTAGCAAAAGAAATTGGGGGAACCTTCGTCAAGCTTGACGTAACTTCTTCGAGCGATTGGGCTGCAGCTGTCGAAGGAATAGAAAAGCTTGATCTGGCTATTTTGAATGCGGGAGTTGAGTTTCGTGACCCGGCTGCCTTTTCACGTACGGCAGATGATCCAGGCGAGTGGAATCTAGAAGACTACCATCGAGCCACCAACGTCAATATAGACGGAGTTGCTTTAGGTATGCATGCGCTAGTCCCATTGTTAGACCGGCTTGGAGGAGGAGCGATAACGGTAACAGCGAGCATCGCTGGGCTTATTCCTTGGACGCCTGACCCAATTTATAGTATGACCAAATGGGCAGTTGTGGGACTGGTACGAGCTTCGGCTGGATCATTACGTAGAAAGAATATAACTATCAATGCGGTCTGCCCTGGCGGTGTTGCAACTCCAATGACGCGAGTTTTCGATGGAAGTGTGCCCTCAGGAATGGCTGACCCTTCGCACATAGCGAAAGCACATTTAGGAATTGCTTTTTCAGGTAACTCAGGAAGAGTAATAAAAGCTGTCGCCGGGTACGCACATTCGCCCCATCAGTTCGCTGACGTTACGAATACGTTCTAGATTTAAATAGGACTAACTAACAATGTTGTGCTCGCAAAGTGGAGATATTGCAGTAACAAAATCAGCGGTTAATGCGCAGCCAAAGAATTTTAAATGATTTTGTTGTCCCTGCGGGGTAGTCAGTAGCCGAGTTCTTGAGCAGCTCTTTCAAGAGCAACTGTTATCGACCATTCGGTTCTGGCGAGACGCAGGTCTGTGTTTTTTGATTGAGCGTAGAGTCCAGCAGCACTCATCCAAAAAGCTGCCGACCTCATCGCATACAAAAGTTGGAAATAGCGGCACTTATCTTCGTCAATCTCGATTCCGGTATTGGCTTCGTACCTCCTAAAGAATAGATCTCTCGGTACAACGTTTGAAAGAAGATCAGTGTCTTCACGGTTCAGTTCAGTGAGCATATAAGCCACGTCATACATGGGATCACCAATGACTTGAAGCTCCCAATCAAGCACTGCGGATACTTTGTCAGATTTTATGAGAACATTTCCTGTGCGATAGGCCCCGTGGACTAAAGTCAGCCTTTCAGTTGATGGGGCGTTGCTTATCAGCCAACCTATAAGGTCGGCCAAAATCGGGTGACCAGGGTGAGCGGAATCAGTGATGAGACTTTGCCATTTAGCGATCTCTGCCAAAGCAAAGTCTTTGCCCATTGCAGGGACTCCAAGAAAATCAAGCCCACATGATCTCCAATCAACATTATGGATAGAGCAAAGTGCATCTACGAAACTTTTAGGTAACACCTCACGCTTGGCAGCATCAGTATAAAATTTTCTACCTTCTTTACGCCAAGGGCTAGGGCATTCTCCAGGAATTTTTTCCATGATGAGAGCAGGTGCGCCCAGAGTTCCAGAGTCGAGTTCTAGCCAATAAGCTTTTGGCGACGGTACATCGGTTTTTTCAAGGCATTTCAATACTTTAAATTGTTCCTCTAGATCAGAGGTTTCTCTCAGTAGAGCATTCCCTGGATCACGCCGCAGGCAAAGTTCTAAGCGTTGATGTTCGCCATCGTTATTTAGCCAGTCAGCATCAAAAAGCCATGTTTCGTGGGACCAACCAACAGCGATTCGCGTCAGATCTGAAATACTTACATTGCCACTGACTTCTAGTCGCTTGGCTAAATAGTTGCTGATAATTATCTCGAGGTCGTCAGCTGATACTTCGGCGGTCGGTTTTTTGCTCATGTTGCAATTTCCATCCGCCGGTCAATGTCTGCTCGAAGTACCGGGCGGATTAACCCAAGGGCATCGGAAGCTTCTGAGTTATTGACACCCCATTCATGGAGCGCCGTAAGGAGTGATGTCAGAGGCATAATATGGCTTTGTTGCAAAAAATTGTTTAACTGATATTGGACTGACGGGGGAGAGTCGCTCAGGACTGTCTGAAGTCGAAGTTTCAGCTCCTCAACATCAGCTTCTTCAGCCAAATTATGGGCCGCTTCTAAGTCGAGCTGTTTGCTTAATTTACTGAGGATTACTGAAGCCATAAAAGCCTGAGTCCTGGTGTATTCATCTGAAACAGCTGGGCCGATATCGTTACGTATCGTGTCTGCTAAGCGTTTCAAAATATCGCTAGATGTCAGAGTCATTACTTGATGCTCCAATCTTTATTCTTATTGGCTTCAGACCACCGGTGCATGGGCCACATATCTTGATCTTCTCCCCACCACACTTTCCCTGAGTCTTCATTTTGTAGTTCCCACCTAATGACGCTATTCACGTCGATAAAAGTTTGGCGGTTAATGGTTATACGGTTTGTTGATTTCCCAACAGCGGTAAAAGAGTCACCATTTTCGTCCACTGCTTCTATCCGAATTTCATCAACCCAACCATGAGTTGGGTCACGCACTACTTCGCGCTGCCCATCCAAAAAACTGACTTGTGTTTCTTCTCGTTGAACAAACCCGTAAGCGATTCGGTCCATCCCATCTTTTGTATTGCTCACTGCCAAGAAACCTGCACCGTTTTGCCCTGCGCCTGTAACGTAACCAGCTTGCCTCGGACGATTTTCTGGCCTTCGTCCCCAAGTCCGATCCCGCATCGACCAACAATCAATTTCGATTTTCTCGCCCGCGACTTGTATATGACCAGTTACGTTGCCAATTTGGTCGAAGTGAGCAGCTTTTCCGAAAGTAGATGTAGCTGTGCCTAATGGCCGAGGTGGCTGACGCGCAGCAAAGTTAAGATCAACAGTTAATTTGCCGGGATCATCATAGCCGAGAGAGTAAACCATCCCCGGGTCTAAGACTTTGATCGACACTCCGGTAGGCATAACAAGATTAGGGAGGTCTAACTCTTTTGGTATCTCTAGTGCACTGAAATTTTGTGAATAGAGAACTTCCCAAGGAAGGTGAGCTGTGCCGTCCCAAACCCATGCTCCGCCTGCGACCGTTCCAATATTTGGTCGCACCATCGTGTAGAGCCACCCTCCGATGTTGCGTTCTACATTATGAAATGAGAACCAGGCAGTTTCTGTGAACCACCAGTCTTCGATGTCGGTGCCGTGATTAAAAGCGTCATCTTCAGATTTGAATTCGAGAGTGTTACTTGGAGTCGCCATATTGGTTCTGACTCTAGGCGAAGCGGACCCAGATGTAATGAGTTAGTTTATTTCCATGATTCCAGGTCGTCGCGTTGTCTCAGGTTTAGCCTCAGCGGAGTATTATCGAAAGGGTTGGTGGCGCGAAGAGACACTATTAGATGATTTTTTAGCGAAAGCTTTAGAAGATCCGAAAAGGCCAGCATTAGTCAGTTATGTAGCTGGACAAGGTAAGCCTGCTCGGCATACATATGGAGAGCTTGAACTGCTCAGCAGACGATGCGCTGCAGCATTAATTGATCTGGGTGTAGAGAAAGATGAAGCTGTCTCGGTTCAGTTACCGAACACCTGGGAATTTCCGGCGCTCATGTACGGAATAATGAGAGCGGGCGCAATCGCTAACCCGTTAGTACCAATTTTTAGGTCACGCGAAATTGAATTTATTTTGGGGCGAACTAAGAGCAGAATTCTGGTGGTCCCAAACGTTTATCGTGGGTTTGACTATGCAGCGATGGCACTTAAGCTCCGGGAGACAGTTCCGACTCTTGAGCATGTCGTTGTCGTAGGATCTGATCGCGTAGATTCGATTAGCTTCGAAGAGCATTTTGTTACCCGATGTTGGGAAGAAGACCCCAATCTCTCAACAGAACTTGCTAACCGGCTGCCAGCATCTGATGATTTAGTGGAGATCCAATTCACCTCAGGTACGACAGGCGAGCCAAAGGGCGTTTTGCATTCCTACAACACAGTTTTTTCTGGAGCGCAGGCTATAGACAAGCTGTATGGACTTGATTCCGATGATGTTTGTTTCATGGCATCGACGCTGGCACACCAAACAGGATTTTGTTATGGCATGCTCAAGCCTCTATCAATGGGTATGAAAGTCGTCTACCAGGATGTTTGGGACGCTAGCCAGATGCTCGATGCCGTTGAGACCGAAAAAATTGTTTGGACTCTTTCTGCTACGGCATTCGCGATGGATATGGTGGCGGCTCAACGTCGCCGTATTCGAGACCTTTCGTCTTTCAAATTTTTCATCTGCGGAGGCGCAGCCATTCCTCCCAAAGTTGTAGAAGAGGCAAGAGAATTTTTGGGAGCGGAGCTAATAGCTCTATGGGGTATGACCGAAAATATGGTTGTAACAAGCACCCGACCAGGAGACTCAGTTGAGTTGGTTTCTAATTCAGATGGCACACCAGTCGAGTGGATGGAAATTCGGTTAATGAGCGACGATGGGGAGGTTGATGCAGTTGGACAGGCAGGGAACCTCCAGACGCGGGGCGCTAGCCAAGCTTTAGGATATTTCCATCGCGAAGACCTCTATGCAGCAGCAACTCCAGAAAAAGATTGGTTCGATACAGGAGATATAGCCCGACTTCGTTCTGACGGAGGTATCCGAATAGTTGGGCGAACGAAAGACATTGTGATCCGTGGTGGCGAGAATATTCCAGTCGCTGAGATCGAGAGCCTGATCTTGCGACATCCCGTAGTTGATGAGGTCGCGATTATTGGCCTCCCCGACGAGCGCCTTGGTGAACGTGCCTGTGCTGTTGTGAGTTCATCGAGCACAAGCTTAACTTTGTCGCAGATAAGCGAATTTCTTGAAGATTTAGGAACAGCAAAACAGTTTTGGCCAGAAGAGTTAGTGTTGATGACTGAAATGCCAAGAACTCCCTCCGGCAAAATTCAAAAATTCAGATTGAGAGAAGAGCTGGGTGCATGAATGTCGACCAAGAGAGTATCTTGGTGAAAGTAGAAGAGACACCAGATGGTGAACGCGCCTCGGCGTTGGTTGTGTAACGTCCTCATGAATCGAGAGTAAAAAAATGTCGATCAGAATTGATCCTAAAACAGGCCTGAAGAGTTTCAACACGCGAGCAGCAAAAGCTAGCAGCAAGATAGCTGGTCAAGGCTACTCAGTTAACGAGAATCTAAGTCTAAAAACCCTCCCACCTGAGCCTGTTGGCGCTGTTTTCGATGCTGAGGAACAAGCTAAGTATCGCAAGTTTAAAGAAGCCCGGCGGGGCGCAGCTGACTACATGGCCATGGAAGGCGATTTCAGCAAATATTTAGAAGACGTCTATTCGGAACCACCAGTTGAACGAGAAACACTATCTGACGAGTGCGAAATCCTAGTAATCGGCGCCGGGTTCGCTGGTCTGTTGCTTTGGCATAAACTCCGCGAAGCTGGATTCGAAGATGTCCGTTTTTGCGAAAAAGGCGGTGACGTAGGAGGTACGTGGTACTGGAACCGTTACCCCGGAATTGCTTGTGACGTAGAATCCTACAGCTACCTCCCACTGCTGGAGGAAATGAATTACTTCCCGACGATGAAGTTTGCGTCCGGATTCGAAATTCTCGAATACTGCCAGAAGATGGCTGAAACTTTTGGCTTCTACGATCGGGCGTTATTCCATACGACTGTCGAGTCCACCGAATGGGATGAGGACACAGAACGGTGGACTGTGAAAACAGACCGAGGGGACGCGATGCGCGCCCGTTATGTCATCTTGGCGAATGGCATCCTAACCAGCCCCAAACTCGCTCGGATCAAAGGAATGGAAACCTTTGCTGGAGATTCATTTCACACCTCTCGTTGGAACTACCATGTAGATCTGAAAGGCAAAAGAGTTGGCATCATCGGGACAGGAGCAACTGCTGTCCAGGCAATTCCGGAGTTATCGAAAACAGTCGGAAGCCTTTGCGTGTTTCAACGAACCCCATCCTCGATAGACGTTAGAGATCAACGAGCTACTACCGAAGAAGAAATGACTGAATGGGCTACCGAACCCGGCTGGGCTAAAGCCAGGCGAGCGAGGTTTGCTCGAATCTCGGCAGGTCGAACAGCCATCAAAGCCAATGATGACTACCTAGCAGGCAAAGTAGATGATTTTAAAGAACGAAAAAGTCATTCTGAACGGTTAAGTCAAGAAGAATTGATCCAGAGGCAACTCGACTCCAACTTCCGGATTATGGAGCAGATTCGAGCCAGAGTCGATGCCATAGTGGAAGATCCAAAAACAGCGGAAGCTCTAAAGCCTTATTATCCCTACGGCTGCAAACGCCCGACCTTTCATGATGAGTACCTTCCTACCTTTAATCTGCCTCATGTGACGCTAGTAGATACAGCTCCTCTAGGAGTCAGTGAAATCAACGAGCGTGGCGTGGTGCACGATGGAGTCGAGTATCCCCTCGACGTGTTGATCTATGCCACAGGCTTTCAGTGGATGGCAACATCAACATTCAATATGATCAAAGGACGCGATGGAGTAACCCTCAGCGATAAATGGAAATCTAAAGGAACAAAAACATTCTTAGGGCTTCACAGCAAAGGATTTCCTAATTTGTTCATTGTCTCAGGGCCACAAGGCGGTGGCGGGAGTTTCAACTTCACCGATGCAATTGAGCAGCACGGTGACTACATCATCTGGATGCTCACGTCTATGCGAGACAAAGCAATCCAAGTCGTTGATGTTACGGAAGAATCAGAAGAGATGTATGCGGAACATTGCCGAGTGGCAGATATCGGAACCGCACCGCTAAGGGACTGTATTTCTTATTACAACGGGCATGGCGATGCTGAGCCAGGCAGTTTGGCCTACTACGGCGGCGGGAATTGGCATAAGTATCGCATAGCTGCTCAAGATTCACTGAAACCTTATGTATTCCAATAAATAATGCAGAGTTAGTTAATGCTTCCCTGCTCTGTTAATCGTAGAGAAATATCGACAGCTGAAGAGTTACGTCTGTGCTTAAACTGGCTAATTCGCTCAGCTTAAATCGTTCATTATGTTTTCTATAAAAAGATCAAGAGTTTGCTGCGCCTGGAAGCCTGATATGTCGCCAAATGACGGGCAAATAGTCACATATCCACCCGGAATGTTTTCTGAGATACGAACAAAATGTTCTTTGACTTTTTGAGGAGACCCGTAGACCAGCGACTCGGTGGCTAGTGCTTGATCAAAGTCTCCTAAAAAGCTAGGTACATGAGGAGGCCAAAGGTCGTAACGTCGGAAAAGTTTTGTGAGGTTGGCATCAAATGTCTCCCAACCGGAACGGGCTATATGTTCTGCTTCTTTGTCAGTCGAAGCGATGACCACCCTTCGCAAAAGAGATAATACGGGCTGTTGAGTGGGACAAAGACCAGGCTCCACTAGCTGCTTGTGTTCAGTAATTTTTTTTAGGACAACTTCTACTGGTCCTGGAACAAATGTACTTACGCCAAGTTTGGCTGCTGTTGCAAGGGTTCCAGGACGCCATAGAGGAGGATGAGGTGTCTGGTGGGGGCTCAGCTCAAGAGGGGCTTCTAAGTAACTCCAAAATTTTCCTTCAAAGCTGAATAACGTTCCTAGTCCTTCGTTTCCTACTTGGTGCATTGCTTTCAGAATGATTTGCAGCGACTCTTCTGTTCTCGCTTCAACTTCCGTCCGATCGATACTCCACAAAAGATGTTCTGGGGGACTCACCCCTTTACCAAACCCAAACTCGACTCGGCCTGCAGATAGTTGGTCCAACATGCACAGTTCCTCGAAGAGGCGCATTGGCTCATAGAAGGGAAGAAGATGGACGAGCGACACTAGCTTAATGCGTGAAGTGATTTGACTGAGCGCAGCCAGGAAGACACCTACGCTAGGAGCTGCGTCAAGTGGCACGTGATGATGCTCTGATTTGAAATAATGTTCGAACCCTGCGGAATCAGCTGTGACGGCCAAAGCAATGTGGTCGCGATAAATATCGGCTATGGAGCCTGAGCCGGGATGCTCTACTTGGTCGAATAGTCCAAAACGGATCGGCGGATTCAAAGCCATCTAGGATGATAAAAAGCTTTATGGTCGGAACACAGTTGCTGAGTTTCGCAGTTCCGAGGTTGACTCAGGGGATTCTGAGTTCGCCAGTTTGGAGGCTGTTTTATCATTGACTTAAGACTAACCGACTTTAAAATGAGCGGACAGAAAAATTAGTCTGATCTGCCCGTTATTCAGAATTTAATTTGATATCCCTTAAAAGTGTTTGTTCAACGACTGGCCTAGGTGAGACAGTGTCCTTGGGGCATACAACAAATTCATTAAATGGAGAAGGGGCTAGAAGTGTTGAAGCGTTATCGAGTTCTAGATCTGACAGATGACCGCGGGCACCTATGTGGGATGATCCTGGCGCAAATGGGTGCCGAAGTTGTAGCTGTCGAACCACCAGGAGGTAGTCGGTCCCGCAACCATGGGCCCTTTGCCTCAGACGGGCCGAAGGAAGAACGATCGTTAACACACGCTGCCTATAGTCGTGGGAAAAAGTCAGTTGTTATTGACCTAACCACTGATGCGGGAAGAGAAGCGTTGGAGGCCTTAGCCGCTGGTGCTGATGCGTTGATTGAAAGCGGAGCTCAAGAAATTGATATCGATGGCTTGTGTAAACGACATCCACATTTAGTAACCGCTTCTATCTCGCCGTACGGGTCTACTGGTCCGAAAGCTGGTTGGGCTGGAACTGATATAACGAATACTGCCGCTTCGGGAACCATGGGTCTAACGGGAGACCGTGATCGTGCGCCTGTTCGGCTGTCGTTGCCCCAAACATGGCATTTTGCGGCAGGGGATGCGCTATGTGCGATCCTTCTCGGTCTCAGAGAGCGAGATCGCTCAGGTCTCGGTCAGCAAGCTGACATCTCAGCTCAGCAAAGCTATTTGAGCGCTACACAATTTCAAATGCTTTACCCTTTTGTTGATGCCCCTTCGACGAAACGGCTATCGGGAGGCATGGAAATAGGTCCAATAACGCTGCGGGTCGTCTACAAAGCCAAAGACGGTTTTGTGAATCTCGTCTTTCTAGTAGGCCCGACGGTAGGCCCTTACACGATCAGACTGTTCAAGTGGGTTGAAGAAGAGGGTATGTGCCCTGAGGAATTGTGTGATGTCGACTGGGTTGGTTTCGGAGCTCAGCTAACTTCTGATCCTAAAGCACCAGAACTCCTCAATCGTGGAGGAGAGGTGCTTCAAGACTTCATCGCTACAAAAACGAAAGCCGAGTTGTTGGCTGGATCGTTGAGTCGAAATTTAATTCTTGTTCCGGTGATGGAGACCGATGAGTTACTTGATTTAGATCATTTCCTTGACCGTGATTACTGGAGCGATATCGAAGGTTTAAAATATCCGGGCCCTGTATCGCGTCCAATGCGAACTCCAATGATTGCCGATGTAGCCCCTCCAAAATTAAATCAGCATGCTAACGAAATTTTAAAGTCAGATGAGAATCGAGTACCGGCTATTTCTGTCAACGCATCCAAAAGTTGGTCCGGAGCGCCACTGGAGGGTGTCAAAGTACTTGATCTGACATGGGCAATAGCTGGTCCCTACACAGCGCGAATGATGGCCGATTTCGGTGCGGAAGTTATCCGGATTGAGTCTGAATCTAAGCCATGCATTATGCGCGGCGCTGGGCCATTCATGAACGATGAGCCGGGAGCCGAGAATTCTTTGAGCTACCACAGCATCAACGCTTCAAAGATGTCTTTAGCTATTGACCTGAGGAGGCCAGAATCTAAGGAAATTATGGAGGGGCTCGTAAAGTGGGCTGATGTTTTAATCGAGTCCTATTCAGTCGGAGTCATAGATCGTATAGGACTTGGTTATGACAATCTAAAAAAAATTAATGACAAATTGATTATGGTTTCTACGTCTTTGATGGGCCAGACCGGAGCATTACGAAATATTTCTGGTTTTGGAAATATTGGCGCATCGGTCGCAGGGTTTTACCCATTCGGCGGTTGGCCGGATCGAGCGCCTTGCGGACCGTTTGCTGCTTATTCTGACTTTATTTCTCCTCGTTTTACTGCAGCCACAATCCTTGGAGCACTCGATCATCGAGACCATACCGGAGAAGGTCAGTACATTGACTACTCGCAGATGGAAGGGGCTGTCCATTTGCTATCGCCTGGCTTCTTAGACCAACAAGTCAATGGTGTTCGAGGAACTAGAATTGGAAATCGTGACGCGAATATGGCGCCACATGGAGCCTATTCCGTCGCAGGAGAAGATAAGTGGTTGGCGCTTGCATGCGAGAACGATGAGCAATGGTGGGCATTAGCTGAACTCTTGGGTCGTAATGACTTAGCTGGCCTAAGTTTTTCCGAACGGGTCGATAGACATGATGAGATTGATTCTGTAATCGGTGATTGGGCCGGCCTGCTAGCTGGTGAAAAGGCTGAATTCGAGCTTCAAAAAGTAGGTGTTCCTGCTCACCGTGTTTTGTATGCACCTGATGTTGTAAACGACGTGCAGATGAAGCATCGAGGGGCATTCGCTCAAGTTGCCCACGAAAAATGGGAACAAACATGGATTGAGGAGAACCCCATACATTTGTCCAGGACCCCAGGTTCGGCTAAGTGGGCAGCACCAACTTTTGGTGAACACTTATTCCCAATTCTCACCGGAATTTTAGGCCATACTGAGGATGAAGCAGCTGAGCTAATCGCTACTGGCATGTTTATCTAGCAACAGCAAACACTACAAAAATATTAATAAATGTGAACTATCACTTACCTTCTGGCATGCCGGATAAGAAAGGGTAGCAATGGAATTCTGGGCGCCGCTTCCGAAAGGAACAGCAACGGAAATAGTTAGCAATGCCAAACGTTTAGAGGCAAAAGGCTATACCGGAGCGATAGTTAACCAGGTTTATGGACCTCCTTGGGCAGCGCTGGCAGTCGCAGCGGCAAACACGAGTCTGCGAATAGAATCAGGCATCGCAATGGGTTTCGTAAGATCCCCTTTCGAGACAGCGTGTGCCGCAATTGAATTAGATGAACTCAGCGAAGGCCGCTTTGTTTTAGGACTCGGGACCGCTCCTCAGATATGGAACGAAAAATTTTATGGCGAAAGATTCAGTCCGCCGATAGGGCGCATGCGTGAACTGATTCAAATCGTGCGACAGGTTAATGAAGCAGCCATAACCCAATCGACGACAATCGCTCCATTTGATGGTGAACACTATTCGTTGTCTTTCGAATCGCTTGTTCCCACATTTAGTCCCAAGACAACACGAATTCCAGTATGGGTTGCCGCTTTGAGAGAACGTTTATGCGAGCTTGCTGGCGAAACAGCAGATGGATTGATAGGTCATCCTATTTGGTCTCGAGAGTGGACTTTTGACCACGCCCTAAAAGCGCTTTCGAAAGGAGCGAAACTGGCTAACAGAGAAATATCAGATATCCACGTGCAGCTCTGGCTTACAGCGTCAATAGACACAAATCGGCGACAGGCGGCGTTGAGGGCTCGAGGAAATGTCGCCTTCTACGCAGGAATCCCCAGTTACCATTCATATTTTGATGATCACGGATTTGGTGATATAGCAAAATCTCTCGTGGAAGCTAGACGCAATAAGCCTGTCCAAGATTGCGTAGATTTGGTGCCTGTAGAGATGGCAGAAACGTTCGCACTGTGTGGCACAGCAGATGACGTTGGGCAAGCTTTAGAAGAGTTGGGTTCAAAGGCAGATTCCATGTGCGTCAAGCCTCCGACTTGGGCAGTCGATCCAAACGACATGACTGTGCAACGCCAACTAATAGATGAACTTTTGTTTGCAAATTAATGCTGTCAGGTTACTTATGCAGCCAGCACGAGCAGTAAAGATTCTTTGCTGATTACTTCTCTTTTGAAATGACCGTCATCGGCTCTCAATACAAGTTTCACTTCGTTGATGGACCAATCTTGGTAAATCGCATGAATAGCTAAAACTTCGTCAAAGCTTCGGACTAGATGCTGTCCAACCTGCAAATTTGTTGCACGAACAGGAGCTAAGTTCTGCTGGTCTACTAAAAGTTGAGTCATGGCCGAGTCTCGATATGGAAGAAATTGTTTGATCGTGTATCAAGAAATTTTTTGGCTAGAACTGTTATTTTTTTCATTTTTTCTCCTCATGAAAGTAGTTATTAATCTAAGGAGTGAGGTGTTCCTCAGGTCGCGAACGTGACCGATGACCACTTTGCAATCAAGAGAAAGCACCTCTAATCGAGGAAATGAACGCTTCTAGGACCTAGCAATCTATTAGCAGCGAGAAAAAGCTGCATATGATTCTTAACCCGGAATCAGATCTGTTGCCCTTTTAAGATGAAACAGAACCCAACTTGTCATACCATTGAAGCTCTAGCCCTCAGCGATTGAATTATGAACGAACCAATAGACAAGCCAACTTCTTCAAACGAGCACACTTCCAGTATTTCCCGTCTGTGTGCTTGTGAAACATGTGTTGCGGCGCGCAGTGACCAACCTCAGCCGAGCCAACAATCCAGTGACGATAAACCGGATCGAAAAGGTAAAGGGCGATCTTTGGCAGCGACAGCCGCAGTTGTCGCCTTGGTCGCAGTTATCGTTGGAGCCTTCCTGCTGTGGCCAGAATCTAACTCTTCGATTATTGAAAATGACTCCGAGGTAGCTCAGACAATTGCCCTAGATGATATTGACCCCAAAGCAGCGGCAGCGTTAGAAATTTTTGTAAGTTATCTTCAAAATTCAAATGATGGATCTGGCGAGGGAACTAGCACAGCTAAAGCAGCGTTAGCTGCTTTTGTCGAGCGAGGTGCAGTTGACGAAACGGTCTCTGTAACCGAGGATGAGCCAGTCCTGACTGGCACAGAGGTAGAAGTAGACGCAGAACCAGCTGATAGTTGTGCGTTGGCTGCGCCGTTGAGTTCTCGTTTGATTACTCCTGAGGGCGCTACTTCTCTGATTGAGGCTGATCCGGTTGAAGAAGTTTGCTGAAGCTAGCGATACGACTTTTCTGCTTGATCAGTAAAACTCACGAAAACTGATGATGAAGAACTGTTTCGGTGTGAATCGCTTAAGCGGATAAGCGCAAAATTCGGCAGTAAAATACAAGAAGAGAATTCAAACTAAATTGTGGGTTAGTCCTCTGCCCTGCCAGATAGAGATGAAGGCAGATATCATCACGTATGTGCAAGAGTTGGAGTTCTAATGTCGGCTAACGGTGGAAAACGAGCCGTGGTAGCTGCATTGTTCGCCAATATGGGGATCGCTGTGGCGAAATTCGTGGCGTTTATCTTCACCGGCGCGTCTTCGATGTTGGCTGAAGCAATTCACTCTGCAGCAGATTCGGGTAACCAGGCGTTGTTGCTGTTAGGCGGCAAGCTATCTCGTCGCGAAGCTAGCGATAGACATCCATTCGGCTATGGCCGAGAAAGATACTTTTGGTCCTTCATAGTCGCTCTTGTTATTTTCGCTATTGGAGCAACTTTCGCAATTTATGAAGGAATCAGTAAGATACGACACCCTCATGAAATAGATGCTCCAATCTGGGCGTTCAGTGTTCTATCTTTAGGAATTGTTTTAGAAAGCTTCTCGTTCAGATTAGCCATCGTTGAATCTCGACTGATTAAGGGCACCTCCTCTTGGTACAGGTTCATTCGGCAATCCCGAACACCAGAATTACCGGTTGTGTTGCTAGAAGATTTGGGTGCGCTTCTAGGTTTAGTTCTCGCAATGGTAGCCCTAGGAATCGCTGTCATATTTGAGGCGCCTGTTTGGGACGGTATAGGAACGCTATCTATAGGTGTTGTTCTAGCGGCGATAGCGGCTGCATTAGCTGTAGAAATGAAAAGCCTTTTGATAGGAGAAGGACTTACCTACCGAGATAATGAGTCGGTAATTCGAGCAGTTGAGGAAACTGCCGGAGTTAAACGGCTGATACATATTCGAACACAGTATTTAGGGCCAGAAGAGGTCTTAGTTGGTGTGAAAGTTGAGTTTAATGGGCAGCTACCACTCAAAGAATTACGAACGGTGATAGACGAAATCGAAGGAAACATAAAGGGTGTCGTACCTGCTGCCGGCCCGATCTATGTGGAACCAGGATCAGCTACCCACGAATAAAAACTAAGCATGTCTAAATATTTTTGGACACAATTTTTTGCGAGTTGCAGACAAACACAATCGCATGAAAGCTCGTTAAGTGGACTTAAAACATTTCCAAACTGTTCTTTAAGTTGAAGAGAAAGCCCCAATTTTTATCTGCGGATGGTCCAGAGAATAACTTTAATTTTAATCGCAATTAGGGCGAAAGCTACAACAGCTAAAATCAAGTTGTTCATTCCTGAATTAAACACTGGAACTACTTTATCTGCTAACTATTGACCCAATTTTATCTCATTCGGCCAAACTTTTTAGCGGATAGCAGCACACTTTAGTGATCTCCGGCAACAACTAAAGCACCGTTGGCCTGTAAGGAGCGGATCTTGTCTTCCGAGTAGCCGAGCATCTGAGACAAAACAGTCACGTTGTCTGCTCCTAATGAGGCAACACGACCAGTAGTTCCGATGCCGGCGCCACTGGCATGCCTAGCCGGAATTTTGAGATGCGTGTTTGTCTCAGCTATAAGATCACGATGCTGTGCCCATTCCGAAACAGCTAACTCATCAATCGACTTTAACTTTGCGGCGGTAAACGGCGATTTGCTTTCCAAGTTAGTTAAAAATATTTCGAAACTCGAAAAGCTCGCAGCCCACTCGGTCAGCAGCTCAGTTATTAACGATCGGTTTGATTCTCTAACTATAGGATCAGCGAAACGGGGGTCATCTATAAGTTCTGGTTGGTCCATAGCTTTTGCGAGATCAGCGAACCAAGCGACTGGATCTCCCGCTAATCCCCAAGTTTGACCATCTGGAAGCTCTAGGATAGGCGCACCTTGGCAGGCTCCAGCATTCGTGGTGTCCCAGCCGCCTGCCAATTCAGTTGATACCCACTCTTGAACATAGACAAGCGACTCGACCATGCAAACATCTAGATGGCCACCGATCCCCTGACGCGCTACCTGAACAAGAAGAGCGTTAATAGCAGATGCAGCAGATAGAGCAGTAACTGAGTCCCCGAGCACAAGAGCAGGTTGCTTGGTGGGTCGTTGGATTTTTCGTCGTTCGTATTCGAGAAGTCCCGATTCGAGATGTCCGATTGGGGCATATGCTCGTCGCTTCGCCCAAGGGCCGGTCTGGCCGAAGCCCGTAATGCTGCAATAGACAAGCTTTGGGTTATCAGCTCTAAGCGTTTCGGCATCTAAACCAAATTTTTTCATTACTCCCGGACGAAAATTCTCAACTACTACATCACACGTGGCTGCCAACTCTTTAAGAAGTAAAGGACTATCCGGCTGAGACAAATCGAAAGAGCAAAAGTACTTACCTGCATTTTGCTGCGCGAAATATGGGGTTATGTCATCTGGAAGGGAAGGCGGAAAGGTTCGACTCAAATCACCTTCGGGCGGCTCTACCTTGATGACCTCCGCACCTTGGTCAGCAAGAATACGAGTAGCGAGCGGGCCGGCAACAACTCTGGTGAAGTCGAGTACTCGGATGCCATCAAGAGGTTTCATGATAAGAAATTAACCTGTTTTCGTATTAATGACCCATGAAATCTTAAATCCTTCTACGTTAGAGATATGAATATTCAGCCTTACTATGATCCTGAGGTCCGTGATGCTCTGGCTAAGTCACCGCCTTTCGCTACGATTAACGCAAAAACGCTTAAATCAGTTCGAGCTTCTCGAATAAATCAAGGTGATGAAGTCGAGCTTTCCTCAAAGGTAACGAGAACAGATATTCATGTGGCTGGGCCTCCAGGCGAGGCTGACATCCGTTTGAGAGTCCACAAAAACGCAGATAGCAGGGAATCTCAACCATGCCTGTTCTGGATGCATGGTGGCGGATATGTTTTAGGAACCCCGGAACAAGATGATCTTAGGTTCGACCGTTGGTGTCAACGTTTCGGCCTAACAGGAGTTGCAGTTCAATATCGGTTAGCGCCGGAACACCCTTACCC
>CAJJCB010000004.1 GCA_905182565.1 Acidimicrobiaceae bacterium
CGATAGGAATATCGTTTAAAAGCCCCAGGACAGCGAAACTGTGGCGTAGTTCATGAAAAGTGATCGAGGGGACTCCTGCAGTAGCTAAAAGCTTTTTGTAACGCAACCGGATACTTGACTGGCCAACAGCTGTGCCCACAGCACTCACAAACAGTAAATCTGATGGCTCCCAAGGGTCTTTGGCTTCATGGCGTCGTCGAGTCCTATCTGCGATTGTTCGCCGGATAGCGTCATGAGGTAACGACGGTAAATAAAGTGACCGTCGACTGTGACGAGTTTTGGGTGTAGATATTTGTGTGGAGTACAGCCACCCGTGGTCTGCTGCTGGGGTACTGACTTCAGACAACGTTTGACGTATATGTAATCTTTGGTCATCAATGTCGCTGAGTCGTAACCCAAATATTTCCCCACGTCGCATCCCTAAGGTAATCCCAAGTGTTGTCGCTGCTGCGATAACAACGTCGGGGTAGTCGCGACACGTTTCGAGAAGTTGATGGGTTTGATCAAGCGTCAACACTTCAGGTTCAGGGCGCCCATCAATAAACGCGGGTGCTGAGGTTTGTTTCACCGGGTTATAAGCAATAAAGCGGCGTTTCACTGCATACGTAAGTGCACTACATAACGTTCGTCGTGCTCCTCGAACCGTGTTCACTGAATAGCCTTTATTCAGTAACAAGTTTTGGAGATCTTCAATGTGGGTAGCGGTCAGATCCTCTAAATAAACAGTGCCGATATGAGGCAGCACGTAATAGTTCATGGCTTGGGAATAGGAACCAATCGTTTTGGGTTTCAATGTTGCTGGTAGGTGATGAGTAATCCAATGTTCATACAACGACATGACGCTGTGGCGTTTGTGGCTGTTAGTAATGCCGGCTTCTCGTCGAGCAAGGAGATCTCTTCGGACCCGTTCGGCTTCGCGTTTTGTGTCGCGAACCCGTTTAATTCTTTTGCGGCGCCCGTCAACAGTTTTCCCACCAGAAATAGTTGCCACCCATTTCCCGTCGCTGCGTTGATACACGGTTCCTTCCCCAGGGCTACGCCGGCTCACAACCGAAGCCCTAACTCGAAACGGGCTTCTCGTTCTTGACGGTCAACAAACCGACGCAACGATTTGACTGGTATGCGTGGTGCGGTCCCAATGTAGATAACAACGAGATCGCCTCGCTTCACCATTCGGTAAATGGTGCTGCGCGATACTGCTAGCGCTTCGCCTGCTTGTTCTAGTGTTATTGCCAGACGCTCCATGAGAATCCGAACTGCATCAGCAAAGATGCGATTGGGACACTGAAGGCCACTATTGTGTGCGGTACGTAGCAGTACCTGGGTCAAGTCTCGCGCGCCGATTAGTGACTTGTCACAAACCTCGAAAAGAAAACGAGAATTCTTTATATGTGCGATGGCCACCTAGATGGCCACCCGAAAACATGATTTATGTTTCCTAGAAAGGCTCACACATGCATTTATGTGCCCTGACCAGGAGTTATAGGTAGCGCCCTGAGAGGGACTTGAACCCCCAACCGCTTGATTCGAAGTCAAGAACTCTATCCAATTGAGCTATCAAGGCTTGTAATCACAGTGTATGCAGATAGATGAGGATCTGCTGCGCGGCTTGTAACCATTTCTTAGAGAAAAGTACCTTCCTACTGTTTGTTCAAGCCATGACAATCAGTTGATGGAAACTGTTGGGTTCTTGGAAACCATTAAAGAGCGGCACTAAAAGCAGGTGTTGTGGATCTTTTCCAGATGTCCAACACATCAGAGAAATTTTGTTTAGGTCACGAAATAACAGATTTATTGCAGTTTCGGGCAACTAACTAGTTTTTGATTATGTAATAGGACCGTATGCGGCATGCTGGAACAAGTAACCGTGAAGATGTAGGTGCCTTTTGAACGACTAGCTGAAACAGAAGGTCTGCGAGCTTACTCAAAACGATTTGAAGCTATAGAAGCTGAAAGCGGAAGAGAAGTTCGCTGACTACAGTGACGCTCTACAACGAACTGTGGAGTGTGACGAAGTGAGCGCAGCAGACGAAGCAAAAAATGTTGATGAGTCTGAAGACCGTCGCAACTTAATCGCTAGGGCGAGGCCAGCGCCAGTGGTTTTAGGGGCAGTAGCTTTCGGTAAACCTAAACCAACGACTCGCGACCATCCACTCTCATCAGATGAATCATGCAATGAACTACTTCAAATGTTCGCCGATTTAGGTGGTACAGAGCTAGACACTTCTCGCGTCTACCAAGACGGAAATTGTGAAGCAGTTATCGGTCGAGTTCCCGCCGGGGACTCAATGACTATCGGCACTAAATACCATCCGAGCGTCGCAGGAGGGCCAGTTGAGCAAATGAAACTGACCTTACAAGCTTTAAAACGTGAAAAAGTGTCGATCTATTACCTTCATGTGCCATCAACAGAAATCCCCCTCGAAGATACTTTAAAAGAAATAAATAACTGCTACGAAGCTGGCCAAATGGAGGCATTCGGACTGTCGAACTTTCCAGCCTGGCAAGTCGTTGAGATAAGCCAATACTGCAACAAGATGGGCTATGTCGCTCCAACTGTATATCAAGGTGTTTTCAACGCCGTGAATCGCACAGCAGAGTATGAGCTCATACCGGTTTTACGAAATTACGGAATTCGCTACTACACGCACGGGACTCTAGCGAGCGGCTTTCTCACAGGAAAATATCTTCGAGGAGTCGAACCTGTTGCTGGGGTGGATCGCTTTGCGCAACGCCGCCGCATTAAGCAGTACCAAGAGCGCTATCTTCATCGATCAGAAATGTTCGATGCGTTAGAAGCAATAGCTGAGGCCTCAGATGCGGCTGGGCTATCCACGATGGAAGCAGCTATTAGATGGACTCAGCACCATTCGGTTGTCGACGCTACCCTCGGGGACGCAATCCTTATTGGGGTGTCGCGACTCGAACAGCTTCAACCGGTGATGGAAGCCTCCAAAGGGGGACCCCTGCCTCAACATGTGGTTGACGCGTTTGAGGTGGCTGACGATGCAGTGAAAATGAAATCAGAATATTATTTACAGTACCCATATCCCAAAGAGGGAAGCCCCTGGCGATCCAGGTTCTGAAACTCTTACAGTGGAATAAGTGAAATAAATCTGATCATCGTGAAAAATATTTAGAGCGAGCTATACGACGTCGATCTATTATCAAAACATGGCAGATAATATTTCTGAATCAGGATTTGACTTAAACCAAGTAGACAGGCTTTTGACAACTACACGAGCTGTCCGAAAACGTCTCGACTTTGAGCGGTGGGTAAGCGACGAACTTCTATTCGAATGCATTGACCTAGCCGAGCAGGCACCTACCGGTGGAAACGATGCGAGCCGCAGATGGATGGTCGTCAGAGACCAAGACATCAAAAATAAACTCGGGGAACTCTACGCAGAAGTAGGGACATTATTTGTTGACGCTCGAGGGCGTCTTGACGGCACCGGACACGAAAAAGAGAAAGTAGTTAGTTCTAGCGCCTACCTCGTAGAAAACTTTGCGCAAGCGCCGGCGTTAGTCATGTGCGCTGTCTGGGGAATTCACGACAACAGTGGCAAACCCGGCCTATTTGATAGTGCAATACCATCAGCATGGAGCTTTAACCTCGCACTGCGCTCTCGAGGTTTAGGAACAGCATATGCAACAATGCTGAATGAGAAACGCGATGAAGTGGCAGAACTTCTAGGTATTCCAGAGGGAATAACCACCCTTGTCTGCTTCCCCGTGGCATATACCAAAGGACATGATTTCTCTCCGGTGCCGCGACGGTCAGCTTCAGAGATCACCTACTTCGATCAATGGGGATTCACCAGACAGAAACCTAGCGAAGATGGAACTGCACGGATAGTAGATGGGCAGGGAATCGTAGTTGAAATAGACACTGATGCTCGACCGAGGAAAGTGTGGGAAGTGGCATCTGATATTACGACACCAATCGAATTCTCTGATGAACTAAAAGCAGTCAGATGGATAACTGAGGGCGAAACTACAACAGGTTCAATATTCGAAGGCACAAATTCCATAGCAGGTCGTAACGATTGGACAACACAATGCACCGTGACAGCGTGGAAAGAACGTCAAACTTTTGAGTGGAGAACGACTGACATAGAGGAACCCGGATCGATATGGCGTTTTGATATAGCAGAACAGGGAGCCGGCAGCAGGTTGCGGTTTTCTATGCTCATAGGAGAGAACAACAACCGATCAAGCGCGATGGCTACTGCTGATCCGAACCAAGAACAAAATGTTATTAATGCTCGCCGTCAGGTTCACAAAGCCAATATGCAACGCACGATCGAAGGGATTAAATCGAAAGTTGATTCGCCCTAGTTGACCCATGAGGCACACTGAAGGAGTGAGCGATATCTCTGCAATTGCTGTGACCGAACCTAACGATCCCCGAATCGAAGTCTTTCAGGGTCTACGCGACAAATCGCTAAGACAAAAACGTGAGGCGCCAGGCGGAGATATGCAAGGTGTCTTTATTGCTGAAGGCGACGTTGTGATTAACCGAGCGCTCGCAGCTGGGTACAAATTGCAGTGTGTTTTAGTTGACGCGAAAAGAACGCAACCTCTTCCCGCCAGTTTTGAAATCGTTGACGTGTATGCAGCGGGCAAAAAAGTACTAGAGCAGATAGCCGGCTATCACTCTTACCGCGGTGCATTAGCTTGCTTCTACCGAAAGCCGCTGCGGTCGGCGGAGGAACTGCTACATGATCCGTCTTTGGTTACGTTTGTTATTGTCGAAGGCGTCAATAATCCAACAAATCTCGGAACAATAATGAGATGCGCAGCTGGACTGAATGTAGATGCTTTGTTGCTCAGCTCAGACTCCTGTGATCCGCTGTCGCGAAGGTGCTGCCGGGTGTCAATGGGTGAAGGCTTCGAAATTCCCTACGCATGGTTGCCAAATATGGTTGAAGGGTTAGCGGATGTAAAGGAATCCGGTATCGAAATTTTAGCATTGACTCCAATGAATGACTCGGTTGACATTGCTGGCCTGAGCTATTCAAGTGATGACAGAGTCG
Source organism: Acidimicrobiaceae bacterium (assembly GCA_905182565.1). Classification (GTDB taxonomy): domain Bacteria; phylum Actinomycetota; class Acidimicrobiia; order Acidimicrobiales; family Poriferisodalaceae; genus UBA9040. The sequence continues at coordinate 5,040 of CAJJCB010000004.1, forward strand.
CATTGTTGTTGGGTGCCGAAGGCCCAGGGTTAACTCCTCAGTCCATGCAAGCTGCTAGCCGACGAGTCAAGATTCCGATGTCGGGAAGCGTGGACTCAATGAACGTCGGGAACGCTGCAGCTATTGCGTTCTATGCTCTTCGACAAGCCAGAGTTTCTTAGTGGGGCAGAATCGTTAACTTACGTTTTAACGGCGGGTATATCTCAACTGGAGCTCCGGAAGTGAATAGCTTCGGTGGCCGGCCCGCACCACTAACGTTAGGGGCCTTTTTCGCTAGCGGTATCAAGAAATTAGGCACCTGTTGGGTCTTGCGCTGAAAGTTGCCTGCCTCGATTGCGGTTTCCCAAATCTTCTCATAAACATTTCGTAATTGGGCAATAGTGAACTCCGGTGGACAGAACTTAGCGGCCAACGTCGTAGATCCTATTTCCACCCGAATCCTTTCAATACTGTCTGTCGTAATTCTCCCGTGGTCAAAAGCCAAATTTTTTGACCCGGAAACCACTTCAGTTATTGGTACAAACTCGGACCTTGCCACGGTGCTATCAACGGGTAAATTATCGATTCCCGAAAGGACAGATGTGTACGCTACTGTGATTGAACGCATTCTCGGGTCGCGTCGAGGAGAAGCATAAGCTCCTAGCTGTTGTAATAAGGTTGTATCTGCCTTGATGTCATGTTGTCTCAAAACTCGCGAGGCAGCTTCGAACAAACTTTCATCCGGTAACACAAAACTAGTAGGGAGCTCCCATTGAAAGCGAAATGGCCCTTGGTCTCTTTCACTAAGCAAAATAGAGAACTGGTCGTTGCAAATAGCGAATATGGCTACATTTACTGACATAGCAGCCGGAGCGAACTCACTCGCTATCGGTTGCGGGTCAGAGAAGTTGTCTGAGTCCATACAGAAACCATACCAAATAATATTAAACCGACAATAATATTAATCGAAAATAATTGTAAGATGAATAAAAATGTGAACTAAGTGCTTAGCGCATTAATTTTTTAGTGGATCCCACCAGCGTTCAGCAATCGCCGTGAAATTGGGTTGACCTGTCGTCACAGTAACCCCACCATCTACCACAAGGTTGTGGCCAGTTACATAACTCGCATCATCACTGGCCAAAAATGCGACCGCAGCAGCTATTTCTTCAGGCTTACCCATACGGCCTTGGGGAACGAGACGCTTATATTCGATTTGGGCACGTCGGCTCGCAACAACTTCAGCGACTAACGGAGTTTCAACCCCTCCAGGGCACACTGCATTCACACGGATATTATCTCGAGCATGATCAGCAGCCATAGCCTTTGTCAAATTAACCACAGCGCCCTTAGCGGCGTTGTACGCCGGAATTCCCCAATCCCCAAACAATCCTGAAATTGAAGCAGTGTTCACAATAGCTCCACCACCCTGAGCTCGCATCACAGGAATAACAGCGCGACAGCCATACATCACAGAACTCAAATCAACGTCAATGATTCGCTTCCAATGCTCATCACTTAACGTGTCTACGGTGCCTGTCGAAACGATCCCAGCGTTATTGAAAAGAACATCTATGCGACCGAAGCGGTCAACAGTTGCTTTGACCATCTCATTTACAGCGGACGAATCGGCGACGTCAACCTGAAAAGTGTCAGTCTTTGCTCCGATTTCACTGGCTAGCTGCTCGGCGCCCTCACCATCCAAATCAGCGATCATCACCTGAGCCCCTTCAGAAACTAAACGACGCACAGAAGCAGCGCCGATTCCTGAAGCTCCACCAGTTACAAGAGCAACTCGATTTTCAAAACGATTCATACAATTTCCTTACATTGAACTGGGCACTGAGCCACAACAAAAATCTGACGACCAACACAAAACTGGAACAATAACAACAGCGATCAAAATTTTAAAACCAGAGATTCAACAAACTGGCTGGCGCCTAAGCCCACGGAACTCCATCGTAAGGATCTCGAACAAGCTTGCGAGCAACCACCATACGATGCACCTCATCTGGCCCATCGTAAAGCCGCGCATACCTAGCTTCTCGATACATGAACTCGAGCGGAGTATCACCAGTAACACCAAGCGCACCATGAACCTGAATCGCCCGATCCACAACATTATGCAACATGCGAGCACCCCAAAATTTGATCAAGCTAATTTCAGTACGAGCCTCGCCGCCAGCATCAATAGCCCGAGCCGCATCAAGTGTCATCAGCCGGGCTGCCTGAATCTCCGCCGCTGATTCAGCGATCATCGCCTGAATGTCGCCCTTCTCGGCCAAATAACTACCATGTGCGTACCTGGTCTTGGCTCGCTCGCACATCAGCTCAAACGCTCGTTGTGCTTGCCCTAACCATCGCATGCAATGAAAAATTCTTCCGGGTCCGAGCCTTTTCTGAGCAATATGGAAACCTTGTCCACGATCACCCAAAAGATTTTCATACGGAACCCGAACGTCGTTGTAGTTGACTTCGCAGTGGTTACCGCCTGTATGGCCCATTGTTGGAACCACTCGAACTATTTCATATCCAGGAGTATCAGTCGGCACGATAATGGAACTGAACTTTGCGTGTTTCTCTGAATCTGGCTCGGTGATGGCGAACACAGTCGTGAAAGCTGCTTTATTAGCTCCCGAGGTGAACCACTTATGGCCATTAATCACCCATTCTTCGCCATCCAACACAGCAGTCGCTTGCATCTGAGTGGGATCAGAGCCAGCTACCTCAGGCTCTGTCAACCCAACCGACGGGTATGCGTCGCCAGCAACAAGCGGCTTAAGAAATCTAGATCGCTGCTCCTCGCTAGCGTAAAGATGCAACATAATAGAATCTTGCATCGACAAGCTGCCTACAGCTTTTGAGCCCCAATGAGACCTTCCGATAACTTCATTGAGATAGACAAAATCCATAAATGGAAGCCCACCGCCACCAATTTCTTCAGGATGACCTAACGCCCACAGCCCAGCCGATTTGGCTTGTTGTTTCAGTTCGCTCATTGCAGCATCAGAGCCAGCATCTTCTTGCATGAGCTCTGGCTCTCTTGGGATAATGGTTTCGTTAACGAAGCTTTTCATTCTTTGCTTAAGCTCTCGAAGCTCAGGCGACAGCTGATCCACCACTGGTTCCCCTAACAAATAGACGTACAGGAGACTTTAGCAGCGGACCCAAAAACGTATGACAAGAAAAGCTTCTTTGTTCCAATAGCTCGATGCCAGAACCCGCCCTACAGTGGCGTCATGGGGATACCCAGCCGAAACCAAAAGGTGTGATGAATGAAAGTTCTATGGATGAAAACGAATCAGGAAAATCAAACAACATTCGAGGACTTACAAATCCCTACCGAAAATGAAGGAAGAGGAGATGCAACAGGTCTAGTCCCACTCACCGGTGTCATCTTCAGAACTAATCAGCCATTTCTCGCATTGGACTACCACAATGCCCCCCGACGGCAATTTGTCATACCAGTTGGGGGAGACATTGAAGTTGAGTCCGGAGATGGTACGCAACGAACCATTAAATCTGGGGAAGCGTTACTTGCCGACGATGTAACTGGGCAAGGGCATAAAACAAACTTCTTAACCCCTGGAGCATCAACGTTGATGCTCGCTCTACCTGAAGGGTTTGACCCATCTCAGTGGCGTTAAAAGGCTCGCAGGTAGTTACCGCAACCAACAAAAACCTTTGAATAATTATTTAAGATAAACCCTTTGCGAATTGGGATTCATCACAGAGACTCAAGTGGTCTCACCCAAATTTTTTGGCACGCTCTTGAAGAGCTGCATGCATTCCCTCTTCGCGAACAGTTTTGAAAAAATTGACGTAAGTTTCACTCTGATGAAAAAAAGTATCCAAATCAGCGGTGCTATAGGTAGAAGCGAGAAGACCCATGTTCTCGAACCAACGGTTGGTGGCAAGCTTGGAGACTCTCAAGCCCACCTCTGCGGTGCGCGCTACGTCCTGAGCCATTTCTAAAGCAGCCGAACTTAATGTATCTGCGGGCACAGCCTGGTTGACCAAGCCGATCCGTTCAGCCTCAACGCCATCGATAAGTTTCGCAGTAAACAAAAGCTCTTTTGTCTTACGCATCCCTATAAGAAGGGGCCAAAAAGAAAGAGTGACAGGAATACCCAGATCACGACCGGCGGGGTGACCAAACTTAGCGTTATCGGCAGCGACAACTATGTCTGCCATAGCCAGTAGCTCCCCAGCGCCTGACAAACAAACTCCCTGAACCTCAGCAATAATGGGTTTCGGGAACTTCCATAACCTAAGCCAATATTCCAGAATCTTGGTTACGTCCTCACGATCTTGAACTGCATTCACCGGTCCGTCAAAATCTGCTCCGTATTGAGTCAAGATCCAGTCATCGGGCGCTAAATCATAACCGGCACAAAAAGACCTGCCAGCCCCTTTTAACAAAACCACTTTCGCAGAAGAATCATCTTTCGCACGATCGAATGCCTTTTCGAGATCATCAAGAAGGCTTTGACTCATAGCGTTAAGTTTTTCTGGCCTGTTCAAAGTTATTGTCGCGATCTTGTCAGACACCTCATACAGGACCTGATCAGAATGCGAAACGTTGGCCGGGTTATTTTGTGACATAAGCGTTATTTGATCAGCAAAAACGCTCCGGGGCAAAACAGCTAAAATTCAAATCATAGATCAAGAAAACCTGCCGCCAAATAAGGAGCTAATCTGAAGCAATGGCTTTTGAACTAGCGCACGCGGTTGTCTATGTCACCAACATGTCTCAAATGATCGACTTCTACACGCAGACATTAGGATTTAAGGTCGCGGATCGTGGGCCGCTTGGCCAAGAACCAACTGAAATAGTTTTCTTAACAAAAAACCCTGTTCATCACCATCAACTTGCGTTTATGAACACCAGGAAAGATGCCGGACCCTCGAACAGTTTAAACCATTTGGCTTTTCGAGTAGATTCTCTCGACGACGTAAAAACAGCCCTGCGGGCCGTTACCGAAGACCCATCGGCCTCCGGAGTTAAACCAGTAACACATGGCAACGCCTGGTCAGTGTATTTCAAAGACCCTGAAGGAAACGGCGTCGAAATATTTTGTGATTCCCCATTCCACGTTCAACAACCCCAAGTTCAAGAATGGGACCCTCAGATGGACATAGAGCCACTGACCAGTTGGACGAAAGAAACTTTCGAATCCGAAAATGAGTTCGGTCCAATCGAAGAATTTTATGAACAACAAACCCAAAACGAATAATCACACAATAAGAATCGGTAACAAAAATTGAACCAATCGAATCTATTGGGACCAGTTGTTCTCGGGAAGCGCATCTGCCAGGTCAGCTACTAGCTGAGGGAAATCGTTCACCAGAGCTCTAGTGCTTAAATGTCGGACCATCGTCTCGATGTTGCCCGGCCAAGAAACAAAAAGGTGAGTTGTTCCGCTATCTCGTTCGGTGTCTATAGTGACCCGATCCTTTACCAAGTCACCAGTCAGCTCTACAACACTGACCTCGCTTGCATCCCAAACAGGCACAATCGTTTGCGCTGGTGGGGGCACTAAATGGAACCCGTCATGGGAGTAACCATCTAGAAACTGTTGAACCCTGGTAATGATTTGTGGCTCAGCGGCAATGACCGGAAGCGCTCGCCGTGCACTTAGATGATCTAAAATGCTGATCTCTTCAGCCAGAGTGAGCGGATGTTCTGACGAACCATCAACCCAGACAGCCAAATGCACATTATTGGTAGCAACAGCGATAGACGCGGCTTCAGAAACTTCAGTTCCCGAAGGCCCTCCACCCACGAGCACAGCCCAAACGCCAAGTGAGTCAGCTTTACGTGCAAGCGCTTCACGCTCCGCCGGATCTGATGACTTCCTAAGATCTAACCCGATTCTCATGCTGATGCCATCCGAGGAACTAGTTCTGTCCCAATTCGCTCAATTACCTCAGTCAGCGCAGACCTTGGCGGTTGGTCATATCCGATCCGACAAACAACCAAATCAACGTCATAACTTGCAAGATTCTCGGCGATCTCATCTGCATCACCGACAATCGCAGAAGCTTCAACCTCATCCATAGATGCTTCGACTTGAGCCGTGAAATCAACTCCGGTGGAATCAGCTCCCCAACCTAAACCTGCATAAACTAAGTAACTCGAACGAACCCAATCCAACGCTTGGCGACGTTCGGCAGGTGTGTCAGCCAGCCATAAATTCCGAAGTAATCCCACAGCAGGCCTCTCTCCTCCAGGGCTCCCAGCGCCCTCCCATGCCTCTCGATGTGCTTCGATCAAGCTGTTGACGACCGTGGAAGAAAAAGCCCCGGAAATGAAGAGGCCGAGACCTCGACGCCCCGCTCGACGAGCGGCGATCTCACTAGTAACCCCAACCCAAAGAGGAGACGGACGCTCCTGCGCCAGGAGATCTAATCCTGTGTTCATGCGTTTAACCCGATCACTAATATCGAAGCCTTTCGCAGCGAACTCATTGGGTCGGTAACCCATCCCGACTCCAAGGTGGAAGCGCCCATTAAAACGTTCTGTCAAGTTCTGAGCCGCTGAACTTACCCTGTCAGCTGAAGCTAATGGGAGCAAAAGAACGCCTGTGCCTATTTCGAGCGTAGATGTCGCTGACAAAGCCGCCGCCGCCGCAGGAATAAGAGCAGGGCAGTAACCGTCGTAGTACACATGATGCTCAGAAAGCCAGAGGCTATGAACTCCAACTTGCTCCGCTAAAACAGAGTCCTCAATCAAATCGCCATAATTTTGTGTAAAAGAGCGGGGCGACGTCGCAGTCGATTGCAAACACCACAAACCAATACCAATTTTCATGACTCAACCTCGACGGAGGAGGAGGATTTCGTCACAAAGTGTGGCAAGACTTCTTCACCGAACCTTTCCAACTGAGACAAAACTGTAGAGGGCTGCGCCCCGACGGGCTGAGCAACCATAACTTCCTCTAAACCAGGAAAATTTTGTTGAAGTTCCTCGAACGTTTCAATGAGTCGTTCAGATGGTCCCACAATCCATGAACCGCTCGAAACTGCATCATCGATGTTGCTCATTCCCGCGGTAGCTGCTGTTAGAGGATTCGCTAGTCGGTGTAATTGATCATCAGTGACCGCGCCTGCAAAACCAAGTGGCGCAAACATCTTTTGATATTCCTCTAGAATCAGCTTTCCTTCTTTTTTTGCCTCCTGTTCGGTGTCAGCTAGGTAGAAGGAGAACCCAAATATCAGATCAGCTCCAAGCTCAGTCTCTTTGCCCCGTTCAGCGAGTTTAATCTGCCATCGACGAGCTATTTCCTCGGAAGCCCCACCTGAAGCAGCTCCGCCGCCAATGAAACCTTTAATCCCATTATCGATCATGAAATCAAGTGCACGGTCGCTAGCAGAAACAACTGGTTGCCAACATTCAGTGCTGAATTGCGGTTTAGGAACGAGTGTCAAGTCGTTGAGCTCTTGACCACGATAGGTAGCTCCTTTCGGAGGTACCTGATAGAACCGTCCATGATGTGAGAATGATTTTTCTCGTAGCGCTGCCAAAAGCAGCTGGACCTGTTCCTCGAACAACTCACGAGCATCCTCAGGACTTGCAAGGGGATGACGAAACGCATCGAGCTCGCGCGAGTGATATCCACGACCAACACCTAGCCGAACTCTGCCTTTAGTTAAGTTGTCAGCCATTGAGTAGTCCTCGGCTAAACGCAACGGATGCCAAGTGGGGAGAACATTAAAGCCGCAACCAAATTTAATTTGGTTTGTGACAGATGCAAGGTGAGTAGCTAAAAGCAAAACGTTCGGAATGCACTCATAACCTTCTCGCTGGAAATGGTGTTCAGCCAACCAAAGAGTCCCAAAACCAAGCCGATCCATAAGAACCGCTATTTGCTCTGCGCTTTGTAACGGTGCAGCTAAATCCTTATCTTCATAACGTCGATCCATCACCGCAGGCCCGTCAAAACCCAAATTGTCGTGATGCACTTGCCCAACGAATAGTGTGCTGAAATCTTTAATCACAAAACCCCCTGCCATAACCGTATTCGTCTTTTGATTAAAGTGTTGTGATTTTAGAAACCAAAGAGCTGATTGATACCTACGTGTCAATGGTAATCCACTGACCATTCAGACCATTTGCGAGCAAGCTAAGGAGGTTCATGTGATAATTTGGACATGACCGAACCTGAGTCCAGAAGTTCTGTTTATTCGGAGGCACTGGAATGGTATGAAAATAATTGGGATCCGAACCGCTCACTCGGGGAATGGTGGAAGCTGCTGGCTGAGTCTGGTTGGGCTTTCCCAAGCTGGCCAGTCGGGTTCGGAGGGCAAGGCCTTAAAGGAAACGAAGCGAAAGCAGCGAAGCAAGCCCAAAGGGACACTGAGGCCTACGGCCCCCCAAACGGAGTTGCAACGTTTCTAGTTGCTCCGACGCTAATGCACTACGGAACTCCTGAACAGCAACGAAGGTACATGCCAGGCATCGTCAGTGGCCAAGACGCCTGGTGTCAATTATTTTCAGAGCCGGGCTCAGGCTCTGACATGGCTGGCTTGGCAACTAGAGCAGAACGAGATGGCGACGAGTGGATCATCACAGGCCAAAAAGTGTGGAGCTCTGGAGCCCAATTCGCGAAGTATGGAATCTTGATAGCTCGAACAGACCCTCATCTTCCGAAGCACAAAGGGATTACCTACTTCCTTATAGATATGCAACAAGAAGGTGTAGACGTAAGGCCGTTACGCGAAATGACTGGGGATGCAGTATTTAACGAAGTGTTTTTGTCTGAAGCTCGAGTTTCAGAAGCCGACCGTTTAGGCGACCTCGGCGAAGGGTGGCGTGTCGCTATGACTACGTTGTCACATGAGCGTGATCCCGAAAACCCAGGAATGGGCGATACCGATGCTTTTGGGCAGGCAGATCTGTCGTTACCGGTTCATGAACACGCCAGTATCGAGGCAAATAAAGTTGACGGGTTCTCTCTTGCGTTGAGCGGGGGAGTTACTAAAATTCTTAACGAAATAATCGAGGAAACAGGCAAAGGAGATGACCCTGTCATTCGTCAACAACTAATGGGTTTGCTTGAGATGCGCCGCAACTCAAAATGGTCCGGGGAACGGGTAGTAGCTTCGGTTAAAGCTGGAGGGCAGCCTGGCCCTGAAGTGTCCACGCTAAAACTTCTCGGCTCTGAAATGGGGAGACAAATTCGAGACATTGGGCTGAATGCTCTTGGGTCAGCAGGAATGTTGACAGGTGAGCAAGCATCACACAACGAACTGTTTTATGCGTATTCGATGTTCACCCCAGCAATGTCTATAGCCGGAGGAACCGATGAAGTTCAAAAAAACATTATTGGCGAACGGGTTTTAGGTCTTCCTCGTGAACCAGGCGAAGCGCAGCAACGAGAAACTAACTGGTCAGAGTTACCGCGTAGCTAAACCAGATCCGCTGATGATGTAAGAAGACACTAAAACATGGTGTACTAACGCCGAAACCCGAAGATAGAAGCGACTCGGGTAGGAGCGTTTTGGGGGTAACTGACATGTGGGTATACTTAAAGCCTTACCACCAAGTGAGTTGTTCATGGTTAAACGAAAAAGCTTTTCGGAAATGGATTGTCCTATCGCCCAATGCTTAGAGGTAGCGGGCGAGTGGTGGTCTCCTCTCATCTTGCGGAATGTCCTGATTGGTGAGATGACCAAATTCGACCAGATACAACGAGATTTGTCGATAGCACCAAATGTTTTAGCAGACCGCTTAGCAACGTTAGTTGAAGGTGGCCTATTAGAAAGAAATCAATACTCAACTCGGCCACCTAGATTCGAATATGTCGCCACTGAAGCCGGCAAAGATTTCGAAACAGTTCTCGACGCTATGTATAGCTGGGGATCCAAATGGACGAACACGACGAAGTAGCTATTTGGAGCTGGGCGTTACGCGATAAACCATAGGCTGAGCAAAAGCAGGCAACTGAGGTAAAAGTTTTGTTTTCTCTCGCTTCGGGAGACAAAGCGCAAATATCACACCAGTCATAGCAACCACTGCCGACAAACTTATTACTAAAGTAAATGATCCAGTGAGGTCAGCGACCACACCTCCGATTTGAGGCGAGATCATTTGGCCAACACCGAAGGCCAGAGTCCCAGCCGCAAAACTAGGACCGTAATCGGCCAGCGAAGCATTCTGAACGAAATACAACGTGATCGTTGCGGGAATACCACCGAAAATGAGGCCAAACCCCGCACAAATAATCAAGGTAGGGCTGAACCATCCTGGGAGAACCAGAAGACAACATGCCCCCCAGAGTGTGAACGCTGTAGCTAAACAGTTACGAGGACCAAACCTTCCCACCAATTTCATGAAGAGAGGCCCACCAAAAATCA
>CAJJCB010000005.1 GCA_905182565.1 Acidimicrobiaceae bacterium
TTGGAACTGGATTAACGACGAGCTCGGTGGCATCGGGGGCCGTCAGCTCAAGTTGATCATCAAGGATGATGGTTACGTTGCGGCTCAGACCATTGAGTTCGTGGACGAGTTGATTGAGTCGGCGAACATTTTCGCCCTCCATGGGTTGGGTTCGCCGAACGGTCTAGCGGTATACGACAAGATCAACGCCGAGTGCGTGCCTCATCTGTTCTACGCGTCAGGTCACCCTGCATGGGGCGACCCTGTCAAACATCCATGGACGACTAGCAACCAGATGTCCTATCTGACTGAGGCTGTTTTGTGGGGCACTTGGATTAAGAGCAACCTTGCCGATCAACTACCAGTCAAGGTTGCTGGTTTGGTGATGGATAACGATTTCGGTTTAGCTTACGAGAAGGGCTTCGAATATTACGCTGAGAATAACCCTGATGTTGTAAGCGAATACCTGCCTGTCCGTCACGACCCGGCTGCGCCTACGTTGACCAACGAGGTAACAACTATCGCTGCGTTTGACCCTGATGTGTTCATTTCAATGACCGCAGGCAATCCATGTCTGTTGGCAATTCAAGAAGTGGAGGCCTCAGGTCTTCTTGAGCGTCTCTCGGCTGCCTTCACTCCATCGGTCTGCAAGGCCATCGCTGCATATATGGCTCCGGCTGGAATGGCAGCGGATAGCTGGTGGGTTGTTGGCGGAGGCGTGAAGGACTCAACGGATCCTCAGTACACCAGTGAGCCGTTTATAGCGTTCCTCAACGACACCTTGAAAGCTGGCGGACTAGATCCATCTATTTCACTTCTAGCGACCGGTTATTTCTTCGCTTATCCATGGACTGAAACGCTTCGTGTAGCGAACGAACTGCCAGGGGGAATGAGCCGAACCAACGTCATGCTTGCTGCTCGCAGCATCGATATTTACCATCCGCTAATGATGGACGGTGTTGCATACGAGCTAGACGGAGCGAAAGACGCCTTTGCGATCGAGGGCTCCGATTTCAGTAAGTTCGATGCGACCGGTCAAACTTGGAACATCATCGGCGATATTGTCGATGGCAACGGCGGATCGCCCAACTGTCCTTGGGACAAGGAAAATGGCGGTTGCTAATTCGTCAGCTTTAGCGTGAATGACCAGCTTCAGCTGGTAGCTAAAAATTAATTAGATGAACGACTAGGCCGCTCCTTCGGGAGCGGCCTTTTCGTGTTGTCCTGATGCTCAGCACAACGATACACACCACGGTGCTGACAGCAAGGTGCAAAGTTTTGAGGTCTATGAGCTACCGAACTTCATTACTTCGATACGCAATCTTGCTTCAAGTTTTTCAAACTGAGCACCTGACTTATTGCGAGCCTTGGCCGGATCATTTTTAATCGAGGAATAAGATTTAACCAGTGCAGAGTCTCTATATCTATCTATGAGATCTATGCCATGAAATATTTTTGGATAGCTTCACGCGCTGGCACGTCAGTCATTACTGGCTTAGCTCGCATGTCACACACAGCAGCCCAAGCAAGTTGAAACGCAGCAAATTTTGTGGCGTCGTCTGTTTCTACGATCATTGTTCCAGTTCCTTCACCCACACAGTGCCAACGACCAATAAGTTCAACACCATGGTCGTCTAACAATGAGTCGAGTTGTTCTTGTGTGAACGTCCCAAAGGCAGTGAGCGCATCGCGCCTGCTGGCTTGAAATACTGAATAGTCGATTTGAAAAAGCATTGAGCTATCTCCTTAGTTAAGAAACCGAATCCAACCGCGACTTCGGTAGAAAATAACTTAGCTCAATGCCTAATCAGATATTTACTTCTTAGCGTCTGCTTTAGATATCTCTTGGTTCTAGGTGCGTGAAAGTTGGTGCGCCAGCCATAAATGGACCAATGAGATCAAGCATGCCGGTTTCCATTCTCCATCCTATATAAGCCTCTTGGTTAGCTCGTGCATCAAATTCTTCTAAAAGAATTACGTCATCGGGCTTATCGGCATCTACATAGACGTCAACTAGTTGAACGCCTTCAAATGCACGGGTATCAACAAGGGCTCCCTTTAAAACGCTCAGAAACTCTTCGCCTTTACCTTCTTTGCAAGGAAACTTCACTACCACATGGTGAGACATTGTTATCGACCTATCCGTCAACGCAAGCCAGATGGCTTACCTAGAAGAAACTAGCTTCAATATCCTTGTTTGACTAGCCGCTAAACTATACACATCGGAACCTGATCGTCTGTTGACAACTAACCCATGTTGTCGGGACTACAGATACGCCAGCACTTCTCAGTTTGTGCTGTAATCAATAATAAGTTGGGCGTATCGATCTTGGAGCTGTTCGGGAGGTCGCGACGGAACCATTACCTGAGTAACACCAACTTCAATAAGTTGCTCTAAATGTTCGCTATCCCCAGTTGAGGTAGTCCACAACGCGATAGTTGAAGGATCTCGACCAACGTCTTCGGCATATTGCTTTGCTGCTGAGTGAAGTGATGCGAGTGTCTCAACTGATCGTTCCGCCGGAAAGAAAACGTCTCCCAACTCTCCTGCCCTTCGCGCTGCGCGATCTGAATGCCCTCCGACAAGTATTGGTATCGGACTTTGGCTTGGTTTGGGTTGGCAATACACAGGGGCAAAATCAACGAATTCCCCATGGAATTCAGCTTCTGTTTCTGACCAAAGGACACGAAGGGCACGAAGGTACTCATCTGTTCGGGCTCCACGGGCTTCAAATGGCACACCTAAAGCATCGAATTCTTCTCGTAGCCATCCTGATCCAATACCAAGATCTAATCGTCCATTGCTAAGTCGATCAAGGCTGGCAATCTCTTTAGCTGCAACAACAGGGTTACGTTGAGGAAGAATAAGAATTCCTGTTGCTAGGCGAATCTTGGTCGTTGCAGCAGCTGCGAAAGCAAGCCAGATCAAAGGGTCAGCGATATCGAGTTGGCCCGCCCCTTTGAATAGGCGACCTCCCTCGTCATAGGGGTAAGTGGATGAGTATTCCACCGGTACCACTGCATGTTCTGCGGCCCAAATAGAATGGAACCCTACCTCTTCAGCGGCACGAGCGAGTTCTCCCGCCGCTACCCCTTCGACATTTCCCATTAAATTCGCAGCCATTAAACCGAACTTCATCCTGTGCACTCCCCATTGCCTCTGACTGATTGCTGATTTCAACATGCATCATAGAACTCTCAGCTTCCGGAGGAAGTTTGGGCTCGCCTGACGATAACGGCACCTATCCCTGTTGGGGTTTTAAGCCAGTGGGTTGAAACTTAAGTAGAAATCATAAGCGTCTCCAGCAAGAACAATAATTACTTGACCCTTTGTTATTTCGCTGCGGATAGCTATGTCTGGCTCATCATTAATGAGCTAGCCGTACTCGACTTTTGCCGTACCTACCATTTAGGACTTCGGCAATTTCTGGCAGTCTTAAGCAGGAACGTAAACAATTTAGATTCATAGACGAAAACAACTTAGATGACACAGCATTAATTAGCCTCCACAGTCATCAACTTCCAGAACCCATGGACGAACGGGTACCACGCAAGGACAGACATTGCTGCTCAACGAGCTATCTGACTTCCTTTGGCAGGCCGACGGCTCGATCTTCGAACTTTCCATCAGGTCGAACAATCTGGACCCACAACTTGACTGGCTCAATCAGAGAGAGGGTGCGCTCCATCGTACTGCGACGCCGGCATCCAACTTCCGCCCGTCTCCGGACTCAAGAACCAAGGGCCGACCCGTCATCTCAGCACCACCAGAATCGTCTAGCACCTTAGATACCGCTAATGCGGCTTCAGTCGGACCAAACCCAGGAGCGTGGCAACTGAACAAGAAAAACCGACCCGGGATCACCGGGTTGACCATCTGCGTATGGGTGTCCGAAAGCGCTCTAACCGATACCCCGAGCAGTTCTCCGCATAGCTCCATTAACTCTCCGAGATGTTGCCTGAACTTGAATGGTCGACCATTTGGCCCATGCCCGTATGTCGGTGGATCGGCAATCACGCCGTCGTAGTAGTTCCCACGTCGGCACTCACGCTCTATGAACTTCATGGCGTCCTCCACAAGCCAACGGATGGGCAGATCCGCTATTCCCGATGCCTCAGCATTTCGCTTTGCCCATGCCACAGTCGGTCCCGATGAATCGATATGGGTCACCTCAGCGCCCGCTATCGCAGCAGCGAGGCTCGCACCGCCTGTATAGGCGAAGAGATTCAGCACACGAGGGCGGCCGGAAGGCAGGCTGTTGTGGCATTGGCTGACCTGATTCGCAATCCAATCCCAGTTGCCTGCCTGTTCGGGAAACAACCCGACGTTGCCTGACGCTCCTAGCTGCATCAGCAGGCGGCTGTCACCGTGGCAGACTGACCACGGCATCTCTCCGACACCAGCAAGCGAGGTACCAGACGCTCCCTCGCTCCATTGGCCCTTGCCACTTTGATCGAGGTCAAAGCGGGCCGAGGCTTTCACCCACAAGGCACGGTCTGCGATTGCGATACCATCGGCAGCTGGACTAGGCCGATCTAACAGCTTTGTGCCAAAACGCTCGAGCTTTCTCCCGGCACCAAAGTCGACCAACTCATACTGGCTGGGTTCAAACACTGAATACACACTGTCCTTGGTCGAAATGACGATAGACCATGTCAGGAGCCATTATCGGACCGTAGCCGCGACGACGCTTGCCTTGCAAACAGCAGTTGACCAGTCCCCACCGACGTCGAGGCCGCTGAGGAACCATTGCGGATCCCTAGGGCTAGACCGTGTAGGTGACGAATATGCAGTCGCCCCATAATTCTGAGGGTTTCAGTCCGTTGGCTGGCTGGTAACGTTTAGTGCGCGTTCCTACTCTTGTACTTCACTCTCAGCTTGTGGGTGCCCGACATTCTGTCCTTGGCTCTGACCAGCACCGCAAAGCGCTGCAACTTCATGGACGGCAGTAACTTTGCTGGCTCTTCATTCGATAACGAGAAGTTATTGCTAGAGACCCAAGTAGTGTTCAAGGGTTTGATGGAAGTGACGGATCCGGCTTTCTTGATATGCCGCCAAAGTAACCGATCCGCGTTTGTTCGCCTGCAGGCCTCGCTGAATCCGAATTAGGTTGTCTGTGTCTTGGTCGACGACCATTCCCGCGCCCCCTAGAGCCGGGGCGTTACTCCATGAATCTTCCAGGGTGAGTTTCACTGTAGGAGGTGGAGGCGGAGGGTCTCCCTCATCTGGTTTCGCAAACAGCAACATTATTTCCATGATGCAGCTGTGTGGATCATTTCCGTTAGGTCGAAAGCGGTAACAAATCGGTACCCCTTGTCCTGCCCATGGAACAAGATTTGGAAATAAGAAGTACTCGATGGCATCAAGAGTTTCAGAGGTTGACAGGTCGCTCATGTCTGCTCGAGCTGATGCTCCCAGCTTTTCTCTGGCTCGCTCCGCTAAAAGATCGCGTACACGGTCTCCTTCTTGAGCAACGATGCGTTCTCCTCCGTGGAAGGGAACGTCGCGTTGCATCTTGCGAATGGTTTCCTCAGCGGGAACGTTACCCAAGTTGGGGCTAGGGATTCCTTCCAAAGTGATCATCCGGTTGACATGACGTGAACCGGGAAAGATATCGTATTGCGTATTGGCATCGGCAACATAAGCAGCTGTTTGAGGATGCGTTACTCCAATGTGGAAGCTCTCAATGAACGCTTCGAGTGCAAGTTTCCAATTACAGGGCATCACTTTTTCAACGTGAGCGGCTTTCCAACGATCTTCAAGTGGGAAGTCTTTGAACTCTTGGTCGAGGACCTCGATATAACTATCGAATGGCTCGCAATCTTCGTCAAAGTTAATGAAAACAAACCCTCCCCAAAGAGCTATTTGCGCCTCCGGAAGACAAAACTCTTGGGGGACAACATCCGGAAAATCCCAACTATTGGGAATGTGAACTAGCTGGCCCTCTAAATCCCATGTGAATCCATGGAAGGGACACCTAAATCTTTGAACATTACCTCCTTCGCTACGCAGCTGCGTTCCACGATGAAGACAGGAATTGATATAGGCACGCACGTCATGGACTTCTGGACCAGTTCTCACGACTATGACTGATTCGGTAGCTACCTCGTACACCACATGGTCACCTACGGTTTGCAGCTCTTCAAGGCGGCAAGCCATTTGCCATACTTTACGCCATACATGCTCTACTTCGAGGTCGTGCCATTCTTGCGTCAGGTAGCGATCGACCGATATCTCATGATTGTCTACATAATCAGGTGGGTGTTCACGCAGCAGTACTTCGGGAGGAGCGATTGCATCCGCTCGCAATACCTCCTGAACTGTCTGCCCCGGAGCCCTCCGCCCTACGGTCTCGGTCATAGCTACAAGCTAGTATATTGCCTGTATCTTTGAGGACGAAAGTGCGAGATGCCCCTATTGGCGCCAATCGGAAAGCATCTCGCTCCTAGTGCATCACTTGCAGCTCGCTGACTCATAAACCCAAACTCGTCGCCCCACAACTGAGTTATTTACCCCTGAGTTTCTCCTCAATGTAATGTTTATTTCGGTCTCAAGTCTCTGCGTATTTAGCTCTTTGCCACATCGATAGTAAGGCCATCGGCGAGTGCGACCGCTTCGATCTCGAACATCAGCTCGGGATACGCTAGGGCCCGAACCTCACAGATTGTGTCAGCGGGATACGGCTTACTAAACACCTCCCGGCGCAATTCGACCACCTCGGGAAAATGAGACATATCGGTGACGAAGATGGTCACCTTGATCACCTGATCTAGACTCGAACCCGCTGCGTTGAGAACGCGCTCGAGATTTCGGACTGCCTGCCGGGCCTGAGCAGCGAAGTCTCCAATACCGACAACTTCACCGTGTTCATTTACCGCAGCCTGTCCTGACACGAAGACGAGATCGCCAACCCGGAATCCCTGTGAGATATGAACTGCTGCGAACCGGTCGGGTTCGGTGCTAATGCGGTGCGCGTCGGTTGCCATCTCAGGATCCTATTCAGACGAGGTGGTGTTCATCTGATTCTTCTGAGCATTACTTGTGGAGTCCGTTGGGTCAAAGATGAATGCCACAACGAGAATCAAGATTTGAGAAGGCATAGGTGCAACACAGCTGGTTAGCTTCGTTGCTTCACTCAATCTGAACTTTTGTTAGGAAACTCTCACGGAAGGCTTCTAATTATACGATTACATCGCCGCCTAGTAGATAGCTAAGACTTCAGCCCCGACGATTAACGCAATAACAACTCAGCACTACGAAACCAATAATACCTCTGGTTATTTTTGGGATTGATAGCTGCCATCGGGAATGTTCGTCGGGAGATTAAAACCCTGGTTGTTGAAGAGGTCGAACGCTAGAGCGTCGGTTTCCTCCATCTGAGATTTTGTACATAAGTACCACTCGTCCTCGACGTCTTGACATTTACTAGTCAGAGCATCTTCAAGGGCGCCAATGTTAGCCATCAGCAGCCAATAGAAATACTCGTGGACCTGACAACCGTAGCTGCAGGTTTTGTCATAATAGCGATACCAAGCCTTTCGGGGGTAACTGGCCGGGATCGTTTCGAATTGTCCCCCGCGCGCTAGGTCCATCGCCGCCGTCAGCTTGCTGGTTCCTGGGCTATCGCCGAAATATGTTGGGTAGGAGTTATACCAACCAACTGAAACCACATGCCAGACCTCTTCTAGGTTTGTGTCCCAAGTACCTTGTTTTTCTATTCCTCCAATAGCCCACTGGTCATACTCGTAGTACATGCTCGCTGCCATCGATAAGTTGTCTTCGCAGTAAGTTCCCCTTATGCCTTCGAAGAACGGGTCTCGGTCACTTTCATTCCAGACAGGAACAACATAATTATTATCAACGAGAAAGCTAAGAACTTTAGAGTCATCCGGGAACCCATCTTCGTCGTTATCGATGTACTGCGCTAGCACATTAGCGGTGTGTTCCACATATGCGAGCGGCGCTCCGGGAGTTCCGATCACATACATCCCAAAGACGTCGATAAATTTGTCAAATGATGACTTAAGACATTGAAGCGTCGGGTGTTGTGCCATGACTATCAGAGTTGGACTCTCAATAATTTTTGAACTATCTAGTTCAAGTCTTAGCGAAATCGATTCGACCATTTTCGTGCTCCCATTTAGCGATTCCGAATCCGAAACACCAGAAGGCGAACTAGTTGAGCAGGCCGAGACAACGATCAAAAAAGCAAATGTAAAGATTGTTGAGCGCATCACACAAGTCTGTCGCCAAAGTTGGGAATAAATGTCAGCCGCAACAAGCATTCCGGCAACATCGAGATTTTTCACTTGTCGCTGTGGCAACGCTTTAAACCTTTTTCGATCACGATTACCTTTCTTTGGCTATGTTTGTTCCACAGGTTAAAGACTGGGGGGTCACATGGCTGAGGTTCAAGGAACGCTGATGCTTGATGGCGTCCACGTAGTCGATTTCAGTCAATACCTGGCTGGCGCAGGGGTCAGCCGCATGATGGCTGAGATGGGCGCCGACATAACCAAAATAGAGATCGGTCCTGTTGGCGATGGGGGCCGACTCCTCCCTGTCATGAAAGACGACAGGAGCGGCTTTTTCATTCAACACAACCGTGGTAAGAAAAGTGTTGCGCTGAATTGGGAACATAGCGAAGCTCTCGAAATAGCGAAAGCTCTAGTGGCAAAAGCCGACATCGTTCTGGAAAATTTTGGCACTGCAGATGTCTTGAAGCGTCGCGGTCTGGACTACGACTCAATCCGGGCAATAAACCCGAGCGTCATCTACCTCTCTGTTTCAGCTTTCGGCCGGACAGGACCCTGGGCAAACAAACCTGGTTTTGATTTCATGGCTCAAGCGGCGTCAGGCTTGATGCATATGACCGGGTCACCCACTGAACCTCCGGGTGTGGTGTGGAGCGCTATTTCCGATAACAATGCCGCTGTTCATGGTTTCGCTGGTCTGGGCTACGCCCTGTATCACCGTGAAAAAACAGGGCAAGGACAATTCATAGATCTTGCCATGGTCGACTGCCTATTCCATCATCACGAAATCGCGCTCGAGGCTTGGCATCTGAGCGAAGGAGATTTTGTACCCCAACGTATGGGACAGCACCATGAACTAGTTTTCCCGGTCGGGGTATTCCAAGGACCCGAAAGTTGGATCGTGATCATCGCTCTTGATTTCCAGTGGGAAAATGTTTGCCAGGCGATGGAACGACTGGACTTAATTAACGATCCCCGATACGCCGACATGTCAGATAGGGCCAAACGTCGCGATGAGCTAATCCCGGTTATCGAAGAATGGATGTCGACGTTCAAAAGCGATGAGGCTTTACTCGACCATCTTGAAGAACATCGAGTTCCTGCAAGCCCAATACTCAGTCCGTTAGATGCCATAGATCACCCACATTTCAAAGCCCGAGACATGGTCAGATGGGTTGACGACCCGATCCTTGGTTCTGTACCTATTCCAGGTTTTCCTTGGAAGTTCAGCATTCAAAGTGAATTACCTGAGCTAACGGCACCGTTACTTGGAGAACACAATAGCCAAGTCTTAGAAACCAAACTCGGTTACGACGCCGAACGAATAAGAAAGCTCAAGCTATCTGGCGTTCTGATCCAAGGTCCAACCTAACGAATTGGAATGCTGCCATCAGAATTCCTCACTTGGCGCCGTGCCCAAAGGAGGCTTTTGTATTAAAAGAGAACCGTTATCTGACCTACAGCGACAAGAGTTACTAACGCAAAGTTAGTGATTCGAAACAGCGCAAACGGAGCCTTCTCAGCATCTCTACCGATTTGAGTATCCGCTATTTCGCTGGGCATACTCGCTCGTAGCCCAATACCATTTTGCATGCCGAACTCAAATGACATGATTCCATACATTGCGGTTCCAACTACCATTGCGAATAAGGGAAACTGCAGCGGGTCAGTGTCAGCAAACGCAATAATCGCCATTAGAGCCGAACTAGCCAGCAGGTACGCTAATCCACTTATACGTATCGAAGCGTTATTCGATTCACTCATCGCTACCCAAGTACTAGTTTCCATAGTTTACTTCTCTTCCTTTATTGTTTAATCGACCGAAGCTCGGTCTAAAAAAGAGTAGACACCATTTACTGGATCAATGATCCATCTTGTGAGAATTAAGCAACCACTCTGTCTCACAGGTGTAAGCCTTCCACTCAGTTCAAACCCAATAATCGTGCACGAAGATTGGTCAGTTGCTAAGGACACCGGCTTCCTCAATGATCTCATGGCAGCTTCAGCAAACTGTTCACAAATCCAGAACAGCAGGCCTGATAGGTAAAACGACTGCATAATTAGCAGGCCGCATGTTCTTCCGCAAAGTTACTTAGAGCCAGCAGCTCAATCTCATTAACGCGGGAGTATGTATTTCTTAGCGTGCGATTTACCGCATCGCTGATGCCTAAGTCAAAGGCTGTAGCTATGCGCTGTTTTACAACTACTTGTGTATCAGAATGGCTTAGATTTCTGAGACAGACACGATAGAGAGTATTAATTACCGCACGCCAATAAACCGACGCATGGAAAGTGAAGTCTGGTAGTCGTATTTCGTAATCGATCAAATGATTGCAGCAAATATTTTTCAAGATACCTGAGCTTCAACCTCAGCTAACATGCCATATGGCCAGCTTTCAAACAAACGACGCAGAAATCCATTACGACGAATACGGAACCGGATTCCCGATCTTGCTAATAGCTCCGGGAGGTATGAAATCGGAGGCATCTTTTTGGAACTCAACACCCTGGAATCCGATTTCACAACTCAGTGAAAAGTTTCGAGTCATTGCAATGGACCAGCGCAACGCTGGCCGCTCCACAGGGACCATCACCGCAGATGATGGCTGGCAAACCTACACCAATGACCAGCTCGCCCTATGCGATCATCTGGGCATCGATCGCTTTATAGTCGCCGGAATGTGCATCGGCGGTCCATATGTAATGGGACTAATCGAATCTGCGCCCGAGCGGGTAGCAGCAGGAGTGCTATTTCAGACCATCGGGTTAAGCGAAAACCGGCATGCTTTTTATGACATGTTCGATAGTTGGGCCGATGAACTACGTCCCATGCGCTCTGAAGTTACCGAAAACGCTTGGCATCAGTTCAAAATGAACATGTACGGTGGCGACAATTTCCTGTTTAACGTTGACGAGAATTTCGTACGTGGAGTCCAGACGCCACTCCTATTGCTTGAAGGCAACGATTTGTATCACCCATCTGTTTCATCTCTAGCTGTTAATGACTTAGCTCAGAACACGACGTTGATAAGAGAATGGCAACGTGGAACAGCTATGGAGGAAGCAGCGAAACAATTTGAAAACTTCTGCAAAAAATACTCACTATAGATAGTGTTCTCCCGTAAGCATAAAATCACCGAAGGCTCTGCGTTCAAGATTCGGCTTCCTAAACCAGTTCTCAGAATTGCTCATTAAAGCTGCAACAGACAACAATTGATTACGAGTTTTGCAGCGGCATCATTCCAGGTCCATTTTCGTTCGTTTCCCCCCAATAATGAGGTAAGCGCAGATATCCGACTCGCGGTAGCTCGATAGCCAGTTCCAGACCCTGATGAGCTTTAAGTCGCTGAATAGATCGAATGTGGCTTAGCATTTCATAAAACACCATCCAAAGAGAACCCTCTAAGTCATAGGTGAAATAACGCTTATCTTTATCTGCGACGCGAGCTCCTCTTGGGAGCGTCGTGATTACGTATTCCAGAAATTCATAACCTCTAACGGTGCGAGTCTCTGATCGCAAGAGCTCTATCGATTGCTCATCTACTAACTTTGTTAACCAACCGATACCTAAACGGAGATTATCTAGGAGATCAGGTACCTCCCAGAACAAATCAGTATCGAGTACCCGATCCCATTTGCTGTTCGGACCCATTTGGTGTTCCGCCCAAACGATCGGCTCGGGAACATCTCCCATAGGCCACAAAAGATGACCAGCACGTTTCTTAGTGAAAACCAGTGCGTCCCAGGCGATGTGAGAAACTTGAGTTCTGCATGACCACCACATCCACTCTTTTTCAGGTGAAGTGTCATGGAAATCTAGTTGTTTTTCAGAAAGTCCTACTATTTCTGCTTCTATCCAGTCGACGATGTGCTGATACCAGGGCATAGACCCTGATTCGGTGGAAATAGGCATCTCGAGGATGCAAGGATCACTTAACGCCATAAAAACATCGTAGCAATTCAATAGCTATCGACATGGGAAATAAAAATTTGCCAAGTAGAAGAGTCAGGCGAAACAGCTTTCACTCATTCACACACTTGAAGTTTCCGCTACTAGCCGAACCAAAGATCCTTACAGTCAGCGTTCCTATCTGACAGAATCGAACAATGGCCGTAAAACTCGGATATTTGTTACCTACTCGCGAGAAAATAATGCAAGGGAGCCCATCAGTTCGACCGATGATCGACGCAGCGAAACGAGCTGTGGACCTCGGATTCGATTCAATTTGGGCAGGTGACTCACTATTAGCGAGACCAAGACATGATCCGATTACGCTCCTCGCCGGCGTCGCTGGAGCGATACCCAAGATTGAGGTTGGTACCGCTGTGTTACTTCCGGCACTTCGCAACCCAGTTGTGCTCGCCCAACAGCTTGCGACCGTCGACCAAATTTCCGAAGGGCGACTGATCATCGGAGCGGGAATCGCTCCTGACACCCCAGCGGTACGTCAGGAGTTCGCTGCCGCCGGAGTTCCCTTTGAACATCGAGTTGGGCGTTATATGGAAGGGATCCGGCTATGTCGCGCTCTGTGGAGTGGCGACCCAGTTTCATGGGAGGGACGTTGGTCGGTGAACGAAGGCGTTCTTGCTCCTGTCCCGTATCGTGAAGGTGGTCCGCTGATCTGGAGCGCTGCGACCGTCAGTGCTGGCATTGAACGAGCTGCCAAGCACCATGACGGCTGGTTCCCAATCGGTCCCGATGCAACAACGTTCGCAACAAGAAACGAAGAGTTTCGAAAAGCTGCTACTGAGGCGGGCCGCAACCTCGAAAACCTCACCACCGCTATTTACCTCACGGTGTCAATCATGGACGATGCTGTCCAAGCCGAAGCCACTATCGACACTTATCTTGAAGATTACTACAGCGCCCCAGCGATAGCGATGCGAAAGTTTCAGGCTTGCAAGGGTGGAACCGCCAATCAGGTAATCGACTTTATTCGCTCTTTTGTAGAAGGTGGGGCCCAGCATCTTGTGATCCGCTGCGTCGGCGACCACAATATGATCCAGCAGATTCTGTCCCAACGACGCGATGAAATCCATTCTTGAACTACTAGTTAACGCTACCCCCTGCGGGAGTGCCCGCAGCGAGTTGGGCTGCCAACGAAATGCGCAGCTTCCTAGAGCTAGAAGAATTCAGCGTTGAAAGTTCACTTGAGGCTCTCGTCACTAAAACAGCGGACTCACAACAAGCTCAGTGACTGCGCGCCGGCGTGACGGCGAACACCGTTTGACCGCTCTCGGCGTCTCGATCTGCGTTCGTTAACATGGTTTGACCGCTCTCGCCGTCCTGGTCCTTTCCGGCAACGGTGAAGAGCACCCCAAGCACCAGAACCACACCGAGGATCGCAGCGGCTAAATTGAGATCGAGATAGCTGCGATAGGATACAATCGCGCCAGCCGAAATACCGGCGACTGCCCCAAAAACCATCATGCACATGTCACCGGCGCCTTGGATGCTGGCACTCTGCTCGACCGGAAACGCTTCTGTTAGGAGTCCGCTCGCTGCGATAACGCCGAAACACCATGCTAGACCGATCACGGTCTGACCGCCTGTGATTCCTAGGAATCCTTCGGGTGGCGTGAATCCGGCCCACATCGCACCCGCTACGCAGAGCACCCCAGAAAGAACCAGCATTGGGTAGCGCCCAATCTGGTCGGCGAGCCGACCAACCAGAGGGCTCAATGCGTACATGCCCATGATGTGGCTAAACAGCATAATGCTGATAGCGCCCTTACTTTGCCCTCCATCGTTCATGTGTAGCGGGGTCAGGGTCATAGTGCCAACCATCGTGGCCTGACTGACCATCATCGCGAGCACTGCCAGCCGAGCTTTGGGGTTCCCGAGGATCAACCCCAGCGCAACTTTCAACGGCAGCCTTGTGTCTTTTTCGCCACTACCAACCCCACCGGCAAGTACTAAGGGATCAGGCCGCAATCGGATCTCAATAATCGCGGCTGCCACGAGGAATAGCAAAGCACCGGCAAGGAACGAACCAGCGTAGTCGGGGAGACCGAAACTGCGCCCGACGGGATCGAACACTGACAGTGAGACCAACGATCCGAAACCCGAACCGATCGATGTGGCTGCGACGACCAAGCCGATCGTCTGCGCTCGGCGCTCAGGCCTAGCGAGGTCCGCTGCGGCGTAGCGAGTCGCCATGTTGGTGGCGTTACCGATACCAACAAGGGCCACTCCGAAAGGCAGGAACATAAACTGCCGAGTGACTGCCGCCAAAACACAAAGAAACGCACCGATCGACCCAAGAAGATAACCCGTCCGCAGACCGGGACGTCGGCCGCTTCGAGCCATCATGCGCGCCAACGGGAAAGACGCTAATGCGGCGCCGATCGACAGGGAAGCAGCGGCAAGACCCGCCAAGGTCTTCGAGCCAGTGATGTCATCTGCGAGTAGAGCCGTCACGGAGTAGCCGGCAACCAACCCGACTCCGCCGCACGTCTGACTCGCTAGCAGCGTTCGGACAGTCCGGCGCTGCACTCGCTCAATATCTGGGTGGCTAGTCGAAAATCGCTCGTCAGCCTCAATCATCGGATCATCGACCTGTGTCACGCCGTAGCTCCCATCAACTATTTCGCTGCTGAAGCAGCAAACCCCGAAACTCCATCATACCGATTACACTTAAACGTCGTGGATGCTTCCTGGGCTCGGACTTCCGGCGGTCACTCGGATCCTTCCTCGCGAGCCGTGTTGATACTCTTCGCCATTGTAGCGACAGCGATGGTCGTCGGCAGCGTGACTCTTAGCTGGGTTGTTGGCCAGCCGGAGCCCGAACACCACGTGATCACTATCCCAGCAGGGACGGCGATACGTATCAGCTTGGGACACGACGTTGACATCATCCCTACAGACCTCGAATTCAGGCTTCGAGACCAACTCACCGTAATCAACGAGGACTCGACAGCCCATCGGATCGGTCCCTTCATCATTCCCGCTGGCGATCGCCTCGACACAAAGTTTGCCGAAGCCGCCACCGTCGAGGGGTTCTGTTCGCTTCACTCGAGCGGTCGCATAACCATCAACGTTGACGGGACCTGATGGGCAGTGTCTAAAAAGAACGTGATACAGGTCTCCCACTCGCGGCAGAACATGGTCATCTTTGCGTTGCGAGAAAACGTAATGAGCGGTCGAACAGTTAAGAACCTACCAAAAGAGGGCTAGGAAGTTGGAACACCAGACCGACGAGTAAGGAGTCATGATGGAAGTCACTAATGAGGTACTGCCAAGTAGTGCAGAACGCATAGATGAGATGATGCTGCCTGGTCCTGAAGGACCGATCTTTATGGTGAATCTTTTAAAATTCAAGGACCGGGCCCAGTACCAAGACAACCGTCAAAGCGAACTCACTGGACGTGAGGCCTATCAGATTTACGGGCAAGCTGTATCAAAGTTGATCGGCGAGTATGGCGGGGAACTAGTTTTTCATGCCGATGTTACCTTCTTGGCCCTTGGGCAAGTAGAAGAGCTGTGGGACGAGATCGCTATAGCGAAATATCCGAATCGAGCGGCTCTTCTTGCTATGAGCACATCTCAGGAGTGGCGAGACGCAGCGGTGCATCGCACTGCGGGACTTGCCGGGCAACTCAACATAGAATCGGTTTCCCCACACTAGTAGTTGGTCACGCGAGACATGGTTTAGCAGCGTTTTCAGCAGCTTTACCTTTAGTATTTTTGGAAGAACAAATGCTTGAATTTCTCCTGCCAAACTGTGGTCTTGTCCGATATCAACTTGATAGCGGTGAGCCTTGGTCCGCTTGGGTCTCTAGCTTTTAATAGATCCCTTCGGCAGATTCCAAGATCAAAGGATCTCTCGCCAAGATTTCGCGACCTCATTTTTGAAGAAGCGAAGCTGACCAGAATTCTCAAGCAGCTGCTCCCACTTTTAACTGAAACGCTCGAAGTTTTCTCCGTCTCGTTTCAACCGCCATGGCCATAATTTGGGTATCTTATTCTATTTCTCATAGAGGACCATCAAGTCGTCGTAACAAGAATTAAGGGATTAGAACTCCCCCACTTCGCATGCCATAGACAAACTTTTACCGTCATAGTCACAAACGATGTTCCAGGTTTCTGGTACTCACAGTGTCTATGACACGATTTAAGACAAGTTCGAGGATCATTTTTCTCTGCTTAGTTACGGTGCTATTTATTATTTTGGCTACTAGCTGTAGCAATGATTCTGAAATCAAAGAATTTTCTCCGCCACCAGAAACTGAAATTACCGATGACGCAAAACCTAAGAGAATCTGCACAGAGCTGTTCTACCAAATCGAGTATCTAAGAGGTTCTGCTGTGCTAACCGCCTCAGCAGAAGCAGCTGTATACGCCTTACAAAGAGATTTCATTCTCTCGGATTGCGCTATCCTGGATATTGGCAACGTGTCGGAGTGAGGTCAAAGACAGCCGGTTCAATAACCATAATTGAGGCTTTGGAACGCTTCGATGTGGGCGATACAGGAAACACTCTCGAAATAACACACGTCAGTTCGAAGCCGAAAGGCTGAGCCTAAAATGCAGAAAGAAATCCAAGAACAGAATGCAAGAAAAGGGAAGAGTCGCTCTATTCAAAAAGGTACGGACTCATCAATTGCCGCCATACAACTGAAGGACTTTAGCAACGGCATCTCTTCGGGGCGGTTTTTTTGCTTTCTGCTACCATCGGTTCTGTTACAAACAGGGGTTGTTCCGCAACTACGAACAATAAAAGGAGACAAGTATGAGTTATCTCATGATGGCTATAGGCGACGGAAATGCGGTAGCGACAAAAGCAGTTGTGGATGCAGTCGAACCGTATATGACTGCAGCAGGGGCGACGTCGATTAGAGGATCGGCAATCCTCACCGGGGCAAACACCGGCAAATCTCTCGTGTCGTCGGTCTGGGATAATCCAGATGGGTATTTCGAGAAGCGGGCAACGTGGTTAGCAGACCCGAAAGTTGTTGAAGTTTTTCAGGCAGCTGGTACCACGTCGACGCAGGTAACAATGGCTGAAATCACCGCTGAACGAGGAACCTGTGAGGGTAAATACGGAGTAGGTATCTGGCAGACAGGTACTGATTTCTCTCAGTCGTCTGTTGATCAAGTTGTTGATGCTGTAGAGGCTGCCATGATCGGCCAAGGCGCGAACGGTTTGCGCACCACGCGCCTTCTTACCGGCGAAAACACTGGCATGGCATTGGGTGTTTTCTTTGTTGATTCGCTGGCAGACTTTTTCGGTACGTTGCCGAAACTGCTGGATGATCCAGATGTGGTTGCTGGGTTCCAAAGGGCAGGACTTGTGACGCATGTGCGTTCAATTACTCAAACCATCTAACGACTGTTGTTAGGGACTGGGCCGCTCCTTCGGGGGCAGTCTTTTGCCGTTTCAGGTCCCGCGCTGAGCCGGTGATGGTGGCTTGGAACGTTGACGGTAGAAGCTACGAAACTCCCATACCCAAGCACTTACTTCCTCATGAGTCATCACCCGAGGGTTGATCTTGGGGTCGACAGGTTCCATGTGTAGAAAGCTATCTATTTACCTGACATGGGCCGCTCCTTCGGGTGCGGTCTTTTTTTGTTTAGGACTGTAACGAACTGTGCTAGCATTTGATGCCGGATCAAGGGGGTCCGTTTTCAACTAAAGGTGTGGATATGACTTACATGTTTCAAACTCAGTACACAGGAACCGACCCTTCCATGCTGATTGACAATATGGGGATGTTTAACGAACTCGTCAAAGAGTCGGGTTCTTCTGGGATGGTACTCTTGCAAGCCATCGCTGCCGGGGAGATGACCGGTACGTGCATCGCTGTGAGTTTCTGGGACGGTGTGCAAGCTGGATGGGACGGCCTTTCATCCATGTACGCGGACCCAAGGGTGCAAGCGCTTGCAGAGAATCCTGCGATGTCTGCTGTGGGACGTAACGTAGCTAAGGAAGAACTTGTACATGGTAATTGTTCAGGTGGCTACGCCGGTATCACGATATTCAGTGGTGATCTCCCCAACGCTAATGAGTTCGCTAATATCAGTTCAATAGCGGATGCAAATGGCGTGAATGGAATACGGATCTCTCAGGCCTTAGCTGCGGGGGCAAACTCTGGGTCACGCGCCGCTACTTTCTATTGCGACTCATTGGATAACTGGGCTGACACTATGGGCGCTCTAGCTAGCGATCCCGCCTTCAAGATTGGTGGAGCACGAACAGGCTTTACGCCTATGGGCCGGATGCTCGTTGTAGTTCATTAATAAGTTCATATTTTCGATTGGGCCTCTCCTTCGGTGCGGTCTTTTTTGCTTTCTGCTACGTTCGGTTCTGTTATGAACAGGGGTTGTTCCGTAACTACGAACAATAAAGGGGAAACAAATGGCCTTATATATGATTCATTGGAAAATTAACCAAGCTAAGAAGATGGAAGCATTCGCAAACTTCAGTCAGATGACGGAGGCGGATGACGATGCTGACAGCGGTGATGTCCAGCAGATTGGTCGCTGGCACGATGCTGCAGGCGAACAAGGCTGGGCGATCTGTGATTCACCTACGGTTACCGATGTTCAGGCTTGGTACTTTAACTGGGGTGACTTGATCAGTTCGACGATCACTCCGGTCCAAAATGATTCTGAACTACGCTCGATGATTAACGCCAAACAGGGCTAGCGACAAGTTACTCAATTAGCTAGGACCGGTCCTTCGGGGGCGGTCCTTCTGTCGTTTTAGGCTCCGAGTCCACTGAGTACTTTCGCAGATAGATGGCTGCAGTGTTGGTTTCCATACCTTTAGACATGGACGGCCTCACTCGCGTTATTTCACAACGTGACCAGATTTTTCACATATCGAGTAATGATTCCTGTAGGACTCGAGCCTGTGACCCCTCCTTGCCCAGAGGTCTATTTACTTAGGTATTGCTAGGTATTAGGATCTCGCGTTGTCTGGTATCCACATGCTGTACACGAAACATTGAACGGACTACTTAATGGTTCCGGGGTTCTTCTCTTCTCGACCTCAAATTCACAACTACCATAGAGACAAGACGAAAAGTTCATTTTCGACCGGTCAGGAGACAGGAATGAAGTTCGGATTTAGTGCACCATTTCGTGGTCCGCTCTCAAACCCGCGGGACATTCAGACAATAGCTGAGGCTGCTGAACGTTTCGGCTATGACACGCTCACGGTCGCCGATCACATCGTGGTGCCTTCGACCATCGGAGCGAACTACCCCTACAGCGAGGACGGCGAATTCGCGTGGACTACTGACGGGAGCACGGACTGTATGGAGCAGTTCACCCTTCTGGCATGGCTCAGCGCTGTGACCAGCACCGTGAGATTGTTGACGTCAGTGATCGTCGTTCCGCACCGCAACCCCCTCTTCATGGCGAAGTCGTTAGCGACGACCGATCAGTTGTCAGGAGGTCGCGTCACCGTCGGATGCGGCGCCGGGTGGATGCGCGAGGAATTCGAAGCGCTGAATATCACTGACTTCGATGCCCGTGGCCGGGTCACCGACGAGTACATCCAAGTCATGAAGGAATTGTGGACGAAGGGTCGAGCCAGCTTCCACGGGGAGTTCATCGATTTCACCGACGTAGCTGCTGACCCAAAGCCCGTGCAGCAACCTCATCCGCCTATTTGGATCGGGGGGGAAAGCATGCCAGCAATCCGCCGTACCGCCGCCCTTGGCGACACCTGGTATCCGTTCGGCTCTAATCCGAAGTTCCGGATGGACACGATCGAAACATTCGCCGTCCGCCGTGACAAGTTATTCGCAGAAGCAGAACGTCTCGACCGCGACCCTGCATCGATCGGGCTCGCATATAACTGCTCGTTCCACAACGAGGACGCTCAGACCCACATCGATGGTGGTCGACTCTTATTCACGGGCTCCCCCGAAGAACGAGCTGAGGATATCGCTCAACTCGAAACGGCTGGCGTATCCACCATGATCATCAACGTAACTTCCAACAACCTCAGCCACATGCTGGAGCGGGTGGAGAGTTTCAGCAGCGACGTGATTGCGCTACTGGTCTGATGAAGAGATGACTGATGAGCGGCGAGCGGAACTAGAGGCGGAGATCGAAGCCTTCATGGCTCGGTATGAGAACGCTTTCGTTAGTGGCACCCGGGATGACCTACAAGCACTGGTGCACCTGCCTGTGATCTATGTGTCTGAGACCGAGGCACAGGTACGTGAGCGGTACCCCTTCGACCCGGAACGTATGCGTGAAGCCATCGGATTTCACCATCCGGAAACCGAAGTTCGAATCGTCCATCTCGAAGAAACACGCGCCCATCTGACAATCGAGGGCACACGCCATAGAGCGGATGGTTCAGTGATCGAATCGATCGACAGCTTCTATATTCTCCACAAATCCAATAACGAGTGGGGCGTTTCTGTGTTCTCGGGCGTTAGAGGCGCTCGCTAGGAGCTCAAGGCATCGATCTGCATCAATCGGGGCATGTGACCGATGATGAGTTCCAAGCTACTAAGGCCAAACTTTTAGGCCTCTGAATCGCTGCCAGCAAAACCTAAGTGTTCAAGCCCCCCTTTTATTTCTTGCAAAGAGCGGAACATTTACAATAGAAAACCGAGGCATAAGCACCTCTTAACTCTCGTAGTAATCCCTTAGAGGTCTGCATGGAGGAAGCATTTTTGCTCTGGACACTAGGCTCTGAACAAACGCCGGGGATTCCCTTATTTACGTGATTATTCGCCTGGTCCAGGCTGTGGTGCAGCTAGACCGATAACCGTGGCAGACTGTGAACCATGAGCCGAATCTTCGCTGCCGTAACGATTGCACTGTGTTGCCTCACTTCTTGTGTCGGCGGAGGAAACGATCCGTTGAGTGCGTGCACTGGAACATCTGCTGCTTTGAAAGAGGGCCCTTCTTTCATAGGGCTTAATTGTCGAGGGGTGAACCTCACCGGGGCGAACCTCCGTGGGGCGGACCTCCGTGGGGCGGACCTCAACGGGGTGAACCTCAGAGAAGCGGACCTCCAAGACGCGGACCTCCAAGACGCGGACCTCCGTGGGACGAACCTCCAAGAAACGGACCTCCGTGGGGCGGACCTCAACGGGGCGGACCTCTGGGGGGCGAACCTCTACATGGCGGACCTCCAAGCGGCAGATCTCGAAGATGCGTGGCTCGATGAAGCGAACCTCACCGGAACGAAGTACGACAACACCACAATCTGGCCAAAGGGGTTCACACCTCCGCCTTCAAGCTAGGTTTCTAGAAAACGACAGAAGGACCGCCGAAGTAGGCGTCAAGTGAATCACAGAAGAAAACTCCGAGGGCCATGCCAGTGTTTTCTCCAGTTAGTATCCTCGTATAACGTATGCCATTTACCCCATTGCCCAATACTTCGTCACCTACTGCATCCATATGATTCTCTATAACTTGCTTGGAGAAATCTGTTCCCGTCTGCCAAATACCGATCCCGTATTGACCGGTGAATGTTCCCCGTTCCTCAAGAATTTCCGCAACGGTTACTTAATTAGAAGTAATTCCAGCGCTCTGAAAAGCCTCAACGACTTTCGGATCTGCTAACCAGTTCGCACGGTTAAAAAAATAGTTCTCTGTCGAATCCCAGACAGACGATATAAGTCCCTTTCCGGTGTTAGCTCCAGTCATAAGTACAGCAGGCCGAACCGATGTTGCCCCTGCTTTGGTCATGTGCGGTTCGCAAGCCTCAGTGACTGCGCCTAGTAGGTTCGAATCACCATCTCCTACGGCCATCATTAGATAAGACATTAATTTCCCCTTGCCTTTGTCGAATCAACACCAGGTGTGCTGATTTGTAACGGAACCGAAGGTAGCAGAAAGCAAAAAGGACCGCCCCTGAAGGAGCGGCCTGATTATTGAATAGATTGTGTTAATGCAGAGCTTGGCGATCAGCGAACCCATTCGTGTTGTACATCGAGATTTCTGTAAGTGATATCTGTAGTCGCCTGAGATTCAGCGGCACCGTCTTTTGTCGCATCTAGATCGTCGTTCTGGCTCGCCGAGTCCGAAGAATCAAAATGAACTATAGAAATGATCTTTGATCCATCATCTCGATCTGAGCAAAGAAAAATTTGCCGAACTTTTGTGTCATCGCCTGCAGTCTGAAAGTAGCCCTCGATCTCTGCCCGAGCCTCTTCCATGTTTCCGGTTTGCTCCATTACTTGAATAAATTTCATAATTCGTCTCTTCTCAAATGGTCAACTTCTTGGAACTTAACACAGTTAAAATCAGATTCGATTCCTCATGTAATTACACAAATAAAGTTGTCCCACCTCAAAAGTATTCTTAGGAGCACGATGACTTTGCTGACTGACTCTCACCAACTTGAATCCAAACGCCGCAGTGTGGCAATGGCTCAACCAAATTCGCTTGTGCACGTTGAAGTGTTACTGACCAGAGAAGAAGTGTTGAATGGTCTTCTTGCCATGCAGATGATTGTCAACCGTAGACATGAAGCGATATAAACAAAAAAAGACCGGCCCCCGAAGGAGCGGCCAACAAATCTTGTTCTTGTCAGTCGGCTAAGAGGTCACTAGCACGCGAATAATGATTCTTCCAATAGGTTGACTTCCATTTTTGGCTTGAATCTCTTACATCTTGGGGTCTCCCCATGCATTAGCAGCAGCCGCCGAACGGGTTACTGAATCTGACCATGTGAATATAGCTCCGGTCCATGCCGCCTGCGAATAGCCGTGTCATCGCCATTCCGGTCGCTCCCTCTTTCATGTGCCCCCAACCAATGTCTATTCCGTGGAAGCTTGTCGTTTAGGTTTGGAGTGCTTCAGCAAGTGAGGTGTGGAACATTCCTAGCGCTGGTTCGTTAGATCCTATGCGGATCGCAGAAGCGACATTAGAAACGAGTCCTCGTTGCACTCTTGTCATTGCAGCGAAGTCTTCGTCTATGACCGTGTCGATTGTTAGTTGCCAGTTCCGCTCCCAGTGAGACGATTCTGAAGCTGTTTCGGGAAGTTTTGGGATATAAAAATCTAAGTCACATGTTGATTTACTTGGATCATGAGGGTCCGGGGTCACTCGCCAGGTTTCTATGTGATCGATTTGCATTACGAAGACCGTGTTTGGGAAGAGGACGTAGACCAACGCACTGTGTGGCTCGAGTTTCCAGTTATCTGGAGGTGTGTCTATGAGATCAACTAGGGTTTGTCGAGGTAGCACTTCTCTCACATGATGGCCGAAACGTTCAGCATGACAAAGGTTCGCCACGAAAAGTGGTCCAACGGTGTTCCGATGCAGTGAGGCAAAATGGTAGGGCTCGAGAAAAGTGTCGATGACTAGCTTCCAGTTCATATCAAGATCGAAATGATGAGATCTCCAATAGTCATAATCCTTAATCCCGAAACTATCTAAATCATCAGCAATCGCTCCAAGCTGTGGGTCAATTGATGCAGTTGTATTGAGATCTAGAGTGACCCAAATAGTTCCATGTCCTTCGTAAACAGCGAATTCTCTAAGGCCCGGTCCTGGAACAGTGATCTGGGGAAACGCTTTTTGGTCTGGTACTGAGACGAGAGTCCCTTGCATGTCATATGACCATGCATGGTAAGGGCATGTAAGACGACGAGAACAATCTCGACCATCAGAAACAATTTGTGCACCGCGATGAGCACACACGTTTGCGAAGGCGCGCACTTCCCCGGCGTGGTCTCGTGTCAGCAACAACGGAAACGAAGTGGTATCACGAGCAAGAGTTGAACCTGGTTCCGGAAGGTCAGAGCTAAGAGCTACTAGCTGGGGCATTCGTGCGAATACGCTCGTTTGCTCGTGACGGAGATGGTCTAGGCTCGTATAATTGTTTGTTGGGACTGTCATGGCTTCAGTCGTCCATGATTGTTTATTGACAATATGACTCAGCAGATTCTTGATAATTGGTTGAGCTGTAGCGTTTTTCATGTGGTTGTGATATTCGTTCTTGGTACTCGATGACAGGGCATGAGTCCTAGGGCATCCAGGCTTTTCTGTAAGTTACTCCAGCACCCCTGAGGTAGTAGTCCAAAATATGATTTTTGTCGTGTGACTGCTAACACTTCTTTCCCTACTGTGCCTTTGGCTTTTTATTTAGTGCCCCGGTTGATCTTTTGGCTAATCAGCTGAGATAAACGGATTACGGTTTAGTCATGGAAAGAGTCAATACATCAACTCAGCTTCCGATCATAGACCTTGGCGCCTTTATGGCAAACAAGTCAGGATCCTTGGAACTTGCAGCAAAGCAAGTGCGTGAAGCGTTAGAAAACGTTGGGTTTTTCTCGATCATTGGTCACGGTGTGCCTTGGGAGCAAGTTGAAGAGATTTATGACTGGGCGCGTCAATACCATGACCTTGCTCTTGAGACCAAACATGATCATTTGATGAGCTCGGGAGATATGGGTTACATCGGCATCGGAGGTGCACAAATAAAAGATAGACCGCATTCTCTAAATGCAGCTTTTTTTATGGGCCGCCCTGGTTCAAAAAGAAATCAGTTCCCATCTGACATCATGTTGCCCGGATTCCGATCAGCAGCCGAGTCGTACTATCGAACGCTTGAGAAGCTATGTCTTAAAATCTTACCGCTGTACGCCCTAGCAGCAGATATGGCCAAAGATTACTTTCAGAGTTTCTTTAGCCCATCACTAGCTACCTTACGGGTTAGCCATTACCCAGATATTCCCGCCGAAGATAACCAATTCGGAATTGATACACATAGCGATGCTGGGTTCATGACGCTTTTGCCCACGAACGCAGTTAACGGGCTGTGGATCGAATCTGGAACTGGTTGGTTTCAAGTTGATCAGGAACCTATGTCATTTGTTGTGAATTCTGGCGACACTTTGCGCTCGTGGAGCAATAACCGATTTCGCTCGACACGCCACAGAGCCCTAAACGAGAGCGGTGGTGACCGCTACGCAATACCGTTTTTCTTTGACCCAAGACCGGATACCATTATTGAGCCGCTCTCAGGTTGCGTCGATGAGCTTAACCCCGTGGCTGTGTCGGCCTATCGATACGGTGATTATTTGCGGACGTTTATGCAAGCTGAGTATGCCCAAACAGCTAACTCTTCGATGGAGTGAAGCTGGACAAAGTGGAAGCCGCAAAACCGCAGCATCAAGGGGGTTTACAATGGTGGCCGATACAGGATCTACCCCGAGAAGTAAACCAAGGAAATCGTCTCCGAATAACGGAGACAGCAATGCAGAAAGAAATCCAAGACCAGAGTGCAAGAAAAGCGAAAAGTCACCCTATTCAAAAAGGTATGGACTCATTAATCGCCGCTATCTACTTGCGTAAGTCATCAGAAGAAGACAACCACTCACGAGCTGATCAGCTCTTTGACTGCGAGGCACGAGCTGAAGCGCTCGGTCTTGACGTCGTTGCTATCTACAGAGAAGACGACGGTGTCAGTGCTAGTCACATCAAGAATCATCACCGCCCCGAGTTCGAGCGCTGTCTTGAAGATCTTGGCACCGAGTTCCAGACGTTGATTGTTTGGAAGCTCGATCGCTGGACCAGAAAGGGTGCTGCTGAAGCGGCTCAACTTTGCGACATCATTGCAGCCAAG
>CAJJCB010000006.1 GCA_905182565.1 Acidimicrobiaceae bacterium
CTTGACCAACATGGCAAAGAAATCCGCGCCGAACTAGAAGCAGATCAGAAAGCCGCTGAGTAATGCATGGCTCTCACAAGGGTTAATCGAAAAGACCACCACCTCTGCCCACATCGGAGACTAGATAGTTCAAACGGCGCTCATGCAGCTGCAATTTTTTACGATTCGGCACAGGTGAGCGTGAGATACCGATTGGTCTGATTGCTATCTGTCGGCCATGACACGATGACCACAAGAAAACCGGACCAAGCGGGATTAATCATGTAACGATATATCTTGCCAAGTTGGTTACTAAAGAAAGCGTTTACCTCTTCTCTCGGGGAGATTTTCTGTTTTTGGAGTCCGCAGCCATTCATTTCTTGTTACTGTTTGACATTCTCACACCCTGTTAAACTTTGATTGCAAGGGTTTGTCCAGGGTTAGTACTTAGGAGCCTGCAAATGCGAGCAGTACTGTGCAAACAATTTGGACCGCCAGAGGACTTGTCAATAGTCGAACTAGATGACCCAGTTCCTGGGCCGCGTGAAATTCTCATCGAAGTCAAAGCTGCGTCTGTCACATTTCCGGACACGTTGATGCTCGAGGATAAATACCAGTTCAAAGCGGATCTCCCTTATGTGCCTGGTGGCGAGGTCGCAGGCATCGTCACCGCTCTGGGTGATGGGGTTGACAACCTCAAACTTGGAGCACGGGTCCTTTGTCCCCTCGGATCGGTAGGAGGATACGCGGAGCTTGCAGTTACCCGGGCGTCTGCAGCGCGGGTCCTTCCTGACGCCGTAGACTTCGCTGATGCTACCGGATTGCTGTACGCGCATGGAACCACCTACTACGGCTTGAAACACAGAGGTGGTCTTCAAAAGGGCGAAACTCTTCTCGTCCTTGGCGCTGGAGGACATGTCGGATTGTCAGCGGTGGAGCTAGGCAAACTGATGGGGGCGCGTGTCATTGCTGCCGCCTCGACTGAAGAAAAGCTCGATCTCTGTCGAGAGCGAGGCGCCGATGAAACGATCAACTACTCGAAAGAAAATCTCAAAGAACGAGCGAAGGAGCTGACTGACGGAGCCGGTGTCGATGTCATTTATGACGTCGTCGGTGGCGATTACGCGGAGCAGGCATTGCGAGCAATTGGGTGGGGCGGACGCTTCTTAGTCATCGGTTTCACAGCCGGTATACCGGCCATACCGTTGAACCTGACACTTCTGAAGAGCTGTCAAATTATCGGTGTTTTCTACGGAGCGATGACTGCTCGACAGCCTGACTTAGCTAACGAAATAGCGGAAGAGCTGCTGCAGTTAGTTGCGAATGGCCAACTCCGTCCACATATCTCCGCCAGGTATGGCCTAGAACAGGCTCCGGATGCACTTCGCAGCCTGATCGACAGGAAAGCAATCGGCAAAGTTGTCATTGAGCCCTAGCCTGCCTTCAAGGGCCAGTGAACTCGCTTCTTCTGAGCACACAGTTCTTTTCGGGTTATGGACTCGGTGCATGTTGGTTTAATAGCACCTACCGGTCGCCCCAACACTCAAAGCGAACCAATCACCTATCCACGATGAAGCGCTGGTGGGTTCCCTCGGACACCAAGGTTTCCCTATGACTTACCTTCACATTAAACACGAGCCGTTTACGATCAACTTCGGCTAGGTCAGCATCGATTACGACACTTTCTCCCGACGCAATAGCTGCTTGATGGCTTACGCAGACATGAATACCCACCGTGGTTTGTCCTTCGTCGAGGTGCGGTTGGACACCAAATAAACAAGTGCCCTCAATAAGTCGGACCATATCTGGAGTTGATAAAACCTTGTTCGGTAGGTGCGGCGGCGACATCTCATCGGTTACTTCGACTGTGTCGCTGAAAAGGAGACCAACTTGGAGTTCACTCATGAACCCATTTTAGCTCGAATAGCTACTTCAGGTAATAAGAAATCGGGTTGGTTGCTATGTGGCAGCCAGGACAAAGGCCCGAATAAACAAATTGATAAATGATGAAGATGATCAACTAATCTCTGCGCCCAAACAGAAAAAGATCAAGTATCTCCTCTCGTTACACACCAAAGCACCGCTCATAGGCATCGTTGAGCTGTTAGAGGGTCTTCAGACTTGCTTCATCGAACTCGAAGTTCCACTGCCAGAAGTCGCTCTAATAAAAATTCTAGTGTCGACAGGAATGCCATCACAGCCTTTCTTGAGCCATTTTTAACCTTGAGGAGAATTCCCAAGGATCCGGTCCGGCATGACAAAAACGGCTACCCGTCGCTCATGAGCCATCGCTCGGTCATATTCGTCAAAATCGTCATGGACACCACCTGCAGCCTGATACACCTCTCGCAATAAAAGTCGGAGAGCTTCGCTATCCATACCTTCAGGTAAATTATCTGGGCCGACTATCTCGGCTGGGCCAGTTACCGAGATCCAATTCCAACCCCGACGGATCGCTACCGTGACTTCAGACCCTCGTCTTATGTGGGTAATTCGCGCTGCTTTCCCCATCGAGACCAACGCCACAGAGGAAATACCGGTTATCGGGTGGTCGCTCACTCCGCAGTTAACAACGCTAGACAACACTCGACCATCTTGTTGGGTAGTGCTCACCGTCGCGAGCCCAGTTTCTTTGCTTAAATAGGCTTTTGCTTTCTCTAGATCCTGCATTCCAAAGTCCCCTTATCTTCAGTCCACTTTTTTAGTTTGACATTTTCAATTGTCGAAAACTATATTTCGTAGCTTCACAATAGGCCAGTAGCAATCTGGTTTTTGTCTCTCTCGGGGATTTCATTATTGCGCTGTCCAACCACCATCGACCATAAGAGTGGTTCCATTTATCAAGCCCGCTGCGGGTGATGCCAAAAATACTACCGCACCGACTACGTCTGAAACCTGTCCGAATCGCCCCATTGGGATTCTGGCTAACAGATCGCCTCCGATGGCAGGGTCGATTAGTCGATCATGTGTCATCGGTGTATCTATAGCGGTAGGACCAACGGCTACCACTCGCACTCCTGAAGGTGCTAGTTCTACGGCTATAGATTTAGTAAAACCTTCTATAAAGTGTTTGGTAGCAGCGTAGATGCTGTTATTTGGTCGGCCGTTCTTACCGAACGTTGATGACATGTTTATGATTACTCCAGAACCCTGTGGCTTCATAATTTTCGCTACAGCTTGAGCGACGAGCACTGCTCCTCGACAATTCACCTGCAAGAGCGTGTCTAGGTCCTCTTCAGTTAGATCGACTAGCGAAGATGCTTTGCTCACACCGGCATTGTTGACCAAGATGTCGAGATTGTTGATTCTAGATATTTGTGCTTTGACTGAGGCGCTATCAGAAACATCGCAGACTATCGCTCGTGCGACTCCGCCATTGTTTCTTATATCTGCGACAACCTCGTCAAGTTCAGCGGCTGTTCGGCTCATCACAATAACTTCAGCTCCCGCATTAGCCAGAGCTAAAGCACATCCTCGACCAATTCCACGGCCAGCTCCGGTTACGAGAGCTACCTGGCCATCAACACGCATTGAAGGGAAAGAAGTTTCATTCATAGCTAAACCATACAGACACAAACACATTGAGCTTGTTGGTTTGAACCCATCAACTTGTTAAACCGAGTGAGCGCATAACTCTCTCGTCTATCAGCAAAGGATAAGTTATTTAGTCAGTGCATAAACAACTAACAGGAATGTCCAGTTGTAGTTAGCATGCTGCTAGCCGCTGACTTTTAGCGTGTTAGGAAAATTAAGGTTTGTTTGTCAACACACATGCGGATTTTCACGCTAGACGGGCTAGTCGCATTCT
Source organism: Acidimicrobiaceae bacterium (assembly GCA_905182565.1). Lineage (GTDB taxonomy): Bacteria > Actinomycetota > Acidimicrobiia > Acidimicrobiales > Poriferisodalaceae > UBA9040. The sequence continues at coordinate 3,788 of CAJJCB010000006.1, forward strand.
CCTTTCATCAATCTGTATTGTGTCTATGTGACCGATACTCAAGTACTCATAGTTGGAGGGGGAAGCGTTGGGCTTTCACTTTCAGCAGAATTAGCTCATCATGACGTCACCAGCGTTGTTGTTGAAGAGCTAACGAACGTAAATCCACATCCGCGCGCTAACGCCATTGCTTGTCGGACAATGGAATATTATCGACGCTGGGGCATAGCTGATTCTTTAGTTGCTGCCGGGATACCACCAGAAAACCCAGCGGATTACTACTGGATAAGTTCGCTTAGCGGGAGAGAAATCCACAGGCTATCTCTCCCTAGCCAAACCCAGTTAGAAACCCTGAGACGTACTACAGAGTTTTCAATAGACAATCGGCTGCATTGGTCGGCATACATTAAATGCAATGTTGGACAAAATGAAGTAGATCAAATTCTGCGTGATCATCTAGACACGCTAAGGCAGAGCCAACTGAAGTCAGGTGTTCGCGCTGTTCGGTACATCGAACATGATGACCACATTGAAACCATCTTGTTTGATCCTGCGACCTCTACAGAGTCACAAATCACCTCCAAATTTTTGGTTGGGTGTGACGGTGGTCGGTCCGTTATCCGTAATCAACTCGGCATCGCTTATGAGGGCGACGGTAACCTCGCACAGTTCGTTTCTGTCTATTTCCGAGCGCCTGAACTAATGGCTGCACATGCCTTCGGCCCGGCCAACATTTATTTCCCTCTGCACCATGACCACGCCGGATATCTGATTAATTGGGATCACGGAGAGTCTTGGACCTATCACATTCAACTAAAAGCCAATGAGTCTTGGGATGAGGTTGACGCGATCGCCCGAATAACAAACCTGCTTGGAGCTGAGACACCCATCACGATCGAATCAATCCAGCCTTGGACAGCGCATGCTCTTACTGCATCATCATTTGGCTCAGGACGAGTATGGCTAGCCGGCGATGCCGCTCACTTGTTCTCTCCCACCGGTGGATTCGGAATGAATACCGGTGTTTCTGATGCAGTTGACCTTGCCTGGAAACTCAGAGCGGTTATTGAGGGTTGGGGAGGCCCAAACCTTTTAGCGAGTTACGACACTGAGCGGCGCCCAATTGGGTCACGAAATACTCAGCTCGCGAAAGAGCTATATGAACGGCTTGCTTCAGTAATGGAGCTAGGCGATATTCTTAACGAGGACTCCGCAGAGGCTGACCAAGCAAGGCTGACGCTAAAAGCGGACCTAGTAGAACAAGAGAGTCTTATCGCTTCGTTCGGTGTTCTACTGGGTTACCGTTACGCTAATTCACCTATCTGCATTGCTGATGGCACACCAGAACCTGAAGATCATCCCCAAATGTATGTACCCACATCAAGGCCTGGTCACAGAGCACCTCATATTTGGCTAACAGAAGATGAAACTCTTTACGATCGTTTTTCTGTCGGTTTCAACTTAGTCAGAACGAATCCATCGGTTGATATTTCTGATTTCGTGGCTGAAGCGACTAAGCGAGAGTTGCCCTTAGCTGTCGTGGATATAGACACCCCCGAAACCCAAACCGTTTATCCATGCGCTTTAACTCTTGTACGGCCGGATCTTATGGTCGCATGGAGAGCTAACTTAGCTCCAACAACATCAGAAGATCTTTGGGATAAAGTAACCGGTCATTTCTAAATAAGTTGAGGTGCCAACTTAAACGTTCGACAAAACTCGTAGACAGCTGTTTCCCAGATGCAATGTCCCACAAAAAATTTTAAACATTTCGATGTATCTTCTGTTTTGACCCAACCCCACAGTCACACATAAAGCATTGAGCTTTAGATAAAGGCACCTAATATGAAACCATCTGAGATATCTGAAGCTCTCAATCGTTATTTGCATCCAGTCACAAAACCGGTTGCAATCACATTCCATAGCAGCGTGCCATCTAGTCCTCGGGCTCACGCTGGGCGAAAGCCAGAGCCAACTGAAGATGGCCGGACGGGCGCTGTCTCTGCTGGTTGTGTTTTTTGGGTAGATGGTGCAGTCAACTCTTTTACTACAACGCCCGCTGATCACAGAAATTGCTCTGTGGGTTCTTACACTCACGGAATGATAAGTGCTGAAGCTGCTGCAACCTCAGCTGATATTGCAACAGTGCTTGAAGTTGGTTGGATAACCCCTCAACAATTTGGTGACGTACCTGCTATCGCCATATCTCCAGCAGCAGTTACTTACGGGCCTCTATGTGAACAGACTCAAATCCCCGATGTTGTACTCCTACGTCTCTCCCCACACGGAGTAATGTTGGTAGGTGATGCTTGTCCAGGGCTTCAGATAGAGGGAAAGCCCCAATGCCATATTGTTGCTATTGCTCACAATGACCAACGTCCTGCAGCTTCAGTCGGGTGCGCTCTATCAAGGGCCAGAACAGGAATGACAGTGAACGAGATGACGGTAGCGCTACCGGGGCCTCAGCTTGACTCCATAATCACTGCTCTTGATTATGCTCACATAGCAGCTGCCAACGTAGCTAAATACGCCGCTTCCGATGCCCAACGTTTCCACTAGCAGAATGTAACTGAAACAGACCTGGAGCTCACACCATCGCCAGAACCGATATTTTTTGAGTGATTGATCTACGTGAAATTTAAACGAGATCAGCATGCACAAGTTCCTATGATGCTTGCCTTAAGGGTTTCCAGAAATTAAAAACTATTTGAAGACTCTCTATGAGCCTCATCGTCGGTTCCAAAAAGCATCAATTGTTTCGATGTGCGAAGATTAAATTATGCATATAACAGTTTTCCCTGCTGCTCAGATTCACACAATGGACCCGGGAAGACCTCACGCCTCCGCCGTTGCTGTTGCAGATGGCCGGATAGTCTCTACGGGAACAATTAAATCGATGCAACCCTGGCTGCGACGAAATACTTATGAAATCGATGACAGGTACGCAGACAAAATTATCTTTCCCGGATTCATTGACCCCCACACACACCTTAGATATAGCGGTGTCTACATGGGACTCAACTATGTCGGCCCAATCGATTCAGCATCACCTACAGGCCTCCGGAAAGGGCTACCAACCCGAGACGCTGTGCGTAACCAGTTACGAAGCCTCGTCTCAGAACATGATGACTCCTCGAAACCGTTAACAGCATGGGGCTATGACCCCGCCTCTCAAGAAGGCCATTTAGATCGAGACATGCTCGATGCTATTAGTGACACAATCCCTCTTTGGGTCGTTGCTTACGCCCCACATATCGTTTATGTAAATTCCCCGATGCTTAAATTAATTGGAGTAGATGAGGACAGTATCGGTCACGGTCTTGGCAGATACCCCGATGGCCGTTTAAATGGTTGGTTCGTTGAGACAGAAGCGATAGCGCGAGCGACACGTCCAGTGGCCGACAGCGTCTACGCTGACGATTCTGGAAGCCAAGCTATTGAACGGATGGGCGCAGTAGCTCAACGAGCGGGATTGACCACGACCGCTGACCTTGGTTGGGGTTTTAGCGAAAGCTTCGAAAAAGAATGGGCAGACCACCGCTCGGCAATAGACAATGACAAGTTCCCTCTTCGAATACTGATGATTCCATTTGAGGCGAGATTGACTCGCGATTTCGGTGATGAGGCAATCAACTACTTAGCAGGCAAACGCCTCGAAGGCGATGACCGGCTAAACACTCACGGAATCAAATACGTGAACGATGGCTCTTATCCATCAATGACTTTGGTAATGAACCAACCTGGCTACCTAGATGATGACACAGCACATACCGGAGAAATTCCTTGGGAAAATATGGTTGATCGTATGCGACCTTTTTGGAAAGCTGGTATCCAAATTCACTCTCACGCTAACGGCGACCGAACTGTCGACATGACTTTAGACACCCTCGCAGCGCTGCAGTTAGAACATCCAAGATTCGATCACCGGTTTACGATCGAGCATTACTGCTTAAGTAATCCATCGCAAGCAAAACGATTGGCGGCGCTAGGTGGTTTAGCGAGCGTCAACATTTATTTCGTGCATTATCGTGCTCAGCTGCACAGTGATCGTGGCTTTGGCCCCGACCGAAGCGAAGCAACTGCGCGTCTGGGCTCTCTGGAACGAGCAGGGGTTACGTTTGCGCTACACAGCGACTTTAATCTAGTGGTAACACCCCTTTCGCCATTAACAGCTGCGTGGTGTGCCGTTAATCGGTTAGCGGCCGATGGTTCTACTGTGATGGCTCCCGGCGAAAGAATTTCCGTTGATAGAGCGCTTCGCGCTATGACCATAGATGCAGCTCATGTACTCAATCGTGACGATCGACTTGGTTCAATAGAAGTTGGAAAATACGCAGATTTCACTGTTCTAGATGACGATCCATATGAAGTAAATGTTCAAGAGCTAAACCGTATTTCAGTGCATGACACGGTTCTCGAAGGTATCCCGGTCACAAAATGACTGAATTGGAATTTGCTTGGAACGCAACTGTAAATTCGATTTTATCTGCAAGGTCGGACTCACACAGGCCAGGGGGCACCGATCTGCCGGTTCTCATACTCACGGGTTTGCTAGGGAGCGGTAAAACAACCATCTTTCGTCAGCTTCTAAATGGCGACCATAAACTCCGTATTGCAGTAATCGTAAATGACGTGGCGTCTATTAACATCGACGGATTATTTCTCGCTGAGAGCGGCGTTGAACAAATTGAGTTGACTAACGGATGCATGTGCTGCTCTCTTTCCGATGATTTAGAAGCAGAACTTAATCAGATTGCTGAAGCCGAGATCTTTGATGCCGTCGTTATCGAAGCAAGCGGAGCTTCAGATCCAGTGTCAGTAGCGAACGCAATCAGAAACGTCAAAGGGTGCCGAATAGACGGAATTATCGCTGTCGCTGATGCTGAACAAATTTGTCGCCAGATTCATGACGAAAACATGGGGCACTTAGCTAAGCGCCAGCTTCAAACTTCGCAGTTGATTCTTCTATCTAAAGCAGACTATGTCGACGCAGACCAACTTGCGCAAGCAATAAAACAGATTGCAGAAGTCGCACCCGGAAGAATGGTCCTTCCCTGTGAATTTGGCCACATAGATCCGCAGATTCTTATGAGCGCTGCGATGCGAGGCGTTGCATTAGAGCCTGAGCCCGAAACGCACACTGTTGGGTTAGCTACCGAAGTGATAGAGCCTGCTGGGCCCTGGCCATTAGCTGATCTTCAAGAGTGGCTGATGAGCGATAATTTGGATCTGCTCAGAATAAAAGGCTGGTTTTTGGGATCCGATAATGAAACCTATGAACTTCAGCTAGTTGGTTCGCGTTGGACAATAACCGAGGTCGACATCCAAACTTATAAACACGCATTAGCAATTATCGGTGGCGATAGCAAAGCCCTCAATGCTGCGGTTTCTGTTTTACAAAACCTGACCCCAACTTAAATTGATCGGCAAAGCAAGGACGAAGCAGCAAATCGGCTTCATCTCAATCTAACGACTATCTGAAAGTTCCTTAACCAGCGTTAGAAGCCTCATCAGAACGCTACATAGAACATCTGACTATGCTTCTTTCTATCGATCTGTAGGGGGAGCATGCTCGGACACATCACAGTTATTGACCTATGTAACGGAGTTAGCCAATTCGGTAGTCATGTTTTGTCGCGTCTCGGCGCAGACGTCATAGCTGTAGAGCCACCAACCGGAGTAGCTACTCGACATACCGGTCCGTTCGTTGATGACATACGGGATCCAAATGCAAGTCTCACTCATTGGGCTTACAACCGAGGAAAGAAATCTATTGTCTTAGATTTGAGTGTGGCCGAAGATCGCGACAAGTTTCTCGAACTTGTCTCTACAGCAGATATTTTATTTGAAGATCAGGCTCCTGGCAGCCTTGCTTCCATCGGCTTGGCATATCCAGATTTAGCGTTAGTGAATCCTCAGCTAATCCACTCTTCCATTACTCCATATGGCAGCACCGGGCCGCGATCTCATTGGCAAGGGTCAGATCTTACCGCTGTAGCAGGAAGCTCTTTTATGCACATCAGTGGCGACGCCGACCGAGCTCCGCTTCGAGTTGGTTTGCCTCATAGTTTTCTCCAGGCATCAGCAGATGCTGCCGCAGCAAGCCTTATTGCACTGCAAGAACGTCACAAGAGCGGGCATGGTCAACACATTGACGTTTCAGCTCAAGAGTCTCTGACACACGCAAACCCTTCAGACCTCTCATACTTGGCGAATGCAACATCTGTTCGTCGAATGGCTGGTGGTGTTAACACGGGTGGGATTGAGATACCGTTAGTTTTCCCGTGCAAAGACGGCTACACGATCTCAGTAATTTTACCCGGTGCAGCGTTCGGTCGATTCGCTGATCGCCTCACAAGCTGGATTGACGAAGAAGGAATGGCGGATCAAAACGTTCTTTCTTTAGACTGGGAGAATCTCGGCACACACCTACTGAACGGTGAAATAAGCGGTGACGTCGTCGTTAACGCTTTTCAGACATTCGGCACGTTTCTGGCGACTAAGACTAAAGCTGAATTGTGGGCGGCAGCGCTCGAAAAAAACTTACTTATTACTCCATCTATGACTATTGCAGACCTGGTCAAATACGAGCACCTAGAGGCTCGCCATTTTTGGGAGAGACAAGACGCAGGTAACGGAAAAGATGCTCTATACCCCGGGCAGCTAGTTAAGTTCAGAAGCCCTCTAGACAACAGTTCTGATAAACCACCAAAGCTCGGCGAGCACAACGAGCTACTCGACACCATACGTCGCAAGCCAACCCAAAGCAGCAGGCCAACGAGCACTTCTCTTCCGCTTGATGGCCTCAAAGTCTTAGAGTTCTCTTGGGTCATAGCGACCCCGTCCGCGGTCCGTATTCTCTGTGACTACGGAGCTACAGTTGTCAAAGTTGAAACAGCTAGCAGGCCCGACACGATGCGAACGGTGAATCCATTCGTAGATAATGAGCCTCACCCTGATAATAGCGTTGGGTACGGTGTCTACAATGCCGGGAAACGTAGCATTAGCCTCGACTTGACTAACCCTGAATCGCGCGAGGTTGTACTTGATCTAATTCGCTGGGCAGATGTAGTCACGGAGTCGTTTGCTCCTGGAACTATGAAGCGTTTGGGATATGGGTACGAAACGCTTTCAGAAATTAACCCTCAGCTAATCATGCTCTCAAGCTCCCTGCTCGGACAGACGGGGCCACATTCAACAATTGCCGGATACGGATTCATGGCAGCAGCTATTGCCGGCTATTACGAATTAACCGGATGGGCGGATCGCCCTCCTGCTGGACCCTACGGACCTTATACCGACTATTTGGCACCAAGAGTTGTTGTTGCAACTTTGATGGCGGCGTTAGAAAATCGGAATAGAACTGGTGAAGGCGAATACATTGATTTATCTCAGACTGAAACCGCTTTGCATTATTTAGCGCCGGCGATTCTAGATCAGAGCGTCAATGGTCGGACGATACAACGCCAGGGAAATGATGACCCTCACATGTATCCCCACGGGGTTTATCTATCGGCAGGTGAAGACTCGTGGATTGCGCTTGCTTGCACTAATGCAATGTGGCCAGCTCTTGCCAAAAAAATACGACTCGATAGCATGGCCGGCCTCAATCAATCAGATAGACGGGCTCAACGCGATATCATCGAAACCGCTATCTCGGCCTGGACCACAACAATCACGAATACTGCGGCGGCTGAAGAGCTTCAGGCATCTTTGATTGATGCTTACCCTGTTAACGATGCCAAAGAAGTAACCACTGACCCGCAACTACTTTTCAGGAACCACCAAATTCAAGTTCCTCAAAGCCACTCGGGTGAAATGTGGACCCACTCTTGCCGAACAAAAATGTCTCGAACACCTGCAAAGCTAGAACGTGGGGGGCCATGCCTCGGTGAAGATAACTTCGAAATCCTTAGTGAATTCTTGGGTTACTCAGTAGATCGGATCGCTGAAATAGCGGCTGCTGAAGCACTTGAATAGCGTTTCATAAGTCATTTTTTAGCTAGCTAAGATTAAGATATGACACCTTCGGCCGTTATCAGAGCAACTTGATTGGAAACATCTTGGGTCCTCGTTTAGTTTGCATCTCGATTTTGTTTCTAATCACTTCATGTGGCACAAGTTCCAATGCCTTTAACAATTCGGTCTCTTCAGCTTCGCCTAGCTCCCTAACAACTTCCACCCCAGAAACCAATAACTCGTCGCAACCTTCACCAACTTCGGCCGCACCGTCCACGACTACAATCGCCGAACCACCCATAGCTACAATCGCCGAGAAAACCATCCCGGAAGCCTTCAGGCCGGTTTCTGTTTTAATGGAAGCTCTAATTGAGGAACACGGCCTTACCGGAGCTGGCCTAATTGTTGTAGATGAAGATCAAGGCATTCTCTACCATGACCACTGGAAGAACTTTAACGAGGAACGAGTATCTCTTATCGCCTCGGCATCGAAGATAATTACTGCGGGTGTGCTCCTGCATCTAAACGATGCAGGGGTATTGGATATAGATGCACCGATAAGCGACGTTATCGACTATGCCGGTGTTCTTGGAAATATCACCGCAGCGCAGCTCTTATCAAATAGTTCAGGTCTTGTCGGACTTGAAATTAACTACCTGTACCTCTGTAATTTTCTCTCATCAGGCACAATTCAGCAATGCGCTAAAAGTATTTTAGCTAACGCAGCGATTGACCCCCGCACTGTAGAACCTGACACCGAATTTCGCTATGGAGGTCCCCAGTGGCAGGTTGCAGGTGCTGTCGCTGAGGCCGCTTCAGGGAAATCTTGGCATGAGTTAGTCAATGATATTTACACCGAGCCATGTGGAATGAAACATTTTGGGTACTCCAACCCCTTCGGGGAATTCGCGTTTTCAGATTTTGCGTATCCTGATTGGGATGGAGATTTGTCTGTTCTGAAGTACACCGATAATCCCAATCTTGGAGCCGGCGCCTACATCACCACGGGTGATTATGGAAAACTTCTCCAAATGCATCTAAATGGTGGAATGTGCGACACTAATCAGGTTCTTTCTCCAGAAGCGGTAGTAGCACTGCAGGAAAATCGGACAGGTCGAATGTACAACTCATCTGTCAACTACGGAATGGGCTGGTGGATCGATACGGAACCTGCCGGGATCGCTGAATCAACGACACGCGTAAGCAGTCCCGGAATTTTCGGGGCTATTTCATGGCTGCAGCCTGAAACGGGATTCGGTGCGTATCTGGTCATCGAAGACAAGTCCTCTACCCGTCAGGCTTTCGCTAAGCAACTTTTCGACTTAATAGAAACAGCGGTGCTCTCGCAGCGAGAGGAATAGGGAACCTCATCAGACATCTTTGGAATCATCTTCTGAGCTGGAATACCATACATCCCAAATATTCCCAACAATGACACCATATAGATTCCCTAACCAGCTGAATCCTCCTGGTTCATAAGGCGGGGTGAGAAAGTCAACCGGGTTGGCACTTCGCCACAAGAATGCTTAACGCAAAGCACTGCTATGGTGTTTTGGTTTGCCGTAAGTCTGGTGCGCAAATTTTGCCAAAGTCCACATTATGTATCCGATAAGACCTTTTCAGAACTGAGCCAAAAGTACTTAAATCTTTGTTTCGATCACACAGACATCGAGAGACTTACTCAGATTCATAACTAATGAAGGTTCTGAACGAAGCCCTGCGGTAACAATCCATCATGAGATTTTCGACAATTTGAGAACCTGGACTAGGGTTGAATTGTTCAGGAGGTGCACGTGATACAGGCAATTGACGCATCAGTAATCGCATCAGACTGGGCTTCGTCGGTGATTCCTCCACCATATGACTCCATGAGCGCTGAGGAACGGCACGAACACTTGAGTCAGAATCCACACTCATTTCTCCACGTCACCCGCTCAGCAGACGCTAGCCATGGGCACCCGACAGAGCATCAGCATCTTGCCAATAAGGGCGCCGCAGCCCTAAACCAACTAGTTTCCCAACAGGCATATACGTCACCATCTAAGCCGCATCTATTTGTTCAGAAAATTGAAACGATGGAGGGCACTACTCAGCGTTCGATTATCGGCGCTATCAACCTTCGAGACGAAACGCTTTATGCACACGAAGATGTACACCCTGGCAGGGTTCGAGCAATAGCGGCCCATTTACGCAAAGTTCGATCTATGTCAAGCCCGGTAGTGGTCACTTCACGCGATGAGAATCTGGACCTGCGAGTCTTTGAAGAACCTGGTCGGCCGAACCCCATCAGAGATTTTACAGCGATTGACGGAACCCGAATTACTTTGTGGGAAACAGACACCTCGATTGAGCTTCCAGGTTCCTCGCTATACATCATTGACGGCCATCACCGAGTTGCCGCCGCAATCCAAGCTCGATTGACGCGAATACTCGTCGCATACGTTCCACATTCAGAATTACACCTCGGCAGCTTCGATCGTGACATCGACGAACTTTCAACATTACCTCGATGGATACTGGACAAACTTTCTCAATGGTGCGACGTTCGAGCAGTTGGTTCACGCGAGTTAGCAGACTCAACGCAGCGAGGTGAACTAGGTTTGAGACTTGGTGACCAATGGTTCGTTGCGCAACGCAGAGACTCCACCGGGCTCGATGCAGAATTCGTTCACAGGACCCTTCTGCCAGAGGTTTTTGACATTCACACTGCAGATGACCAACGTCTCTCATACAGGCCGGCAGGAATTGACCGAAGGCTAGGACCAGTTACCTTATGCCTCCCGCCACCTGAGCTGAACGAAATATTTCGTTCAGCTGACCTCGGCCAAGTGATGCCCCCCAAATCAACATATTTCCTTCCCAAAGCACGCTCTGGTGTGCTTATAATCTCCTGCTGACGTAGCTTCCTTCATGCCTTTGGGTCATATACGAAGTGATGATCAGCAGCACGCACTTGCCATACATTTCACATAGTTCGACTATGCCTTGCTACTTCACACGACCAGATAATTTCATGTCACAACTATCGCTAGGGGTCTCTTAGCCCTGGCGTCTGAAATACAATTGCCAAGAGGACTTAATCGTGCAAAAGCCACTCCCAAGGGAAGACAGCGAACCGGCAACATCTACCTCTTCACTAAACGGGTCTAAAGCCAATAAGTCGGCACTGCTATATCTGCTTGTTTATCCTAAGTTTTTAGCTTTAAAAATCGGGGTCACAGCCGAAAGCTCACCGCAAAATCAAATTGCCGAAGAGCAACAAATTGGTTGGACAGTGCTTAAGACTTGGAAATTTGAGATTAGAAGCGCCGCAGAAGAACTTGAAAGTCACGTTCTTGCTCGCTGGAGAACTGAGCTATACACCGAAATTACAACGAGTGCAGAAGAGATACTCTCAGGCGACGAATCAAAAACAGTATCGATGCATAAAATAAGCGTTAAAGAAACACTTGACTTTATAGACGAGTCAATCGAGTTTTATTTCACTCATCACGTACCTAAATAATTCTGCCAGAGGGTACTTCGTTCCAACCTCTTAGACGGCTAGCAACGATCGGATAACAGTTGGTGGACACAAACCCAACCGTTCCCATATTGAAAGCTTGCCGGTATCTCGCTCCACCTTGCTGACTGTCTTTACAAGGAGAGCGCTATAAAATTAACGTAATTACCGACAACCTAATTTCGTTGTAAGAGACCTAGAAATTCCAAGAACAGCTATCTGCGTCCTCGTACCAACCGCCCCGGCCTCGCACCAGTAAATTCATCGTTTTCACGGACAATTTCTCCTGCGACGATTGTTGCTTTATAGCCGAAAGACTCTTGCATGAGGCGCGGAGCACCAGTGGGAAGATCATAAACCATTTCTGGCGCAGAAATTCCCAGTGCATCATAATCAAGGACGTTCAGATCAGCACGTTTCCCAACCTCTAGGGTTCCCCTGTCTCCTAAAAGTCCGTAGATCTCAGCGGTGTCATGTGTCATCAGCTTCACTGCTTCTTCGATTTTCATTTTTGGACCGTTGCTTCGATCACGTGTCCAGTGACTAAGCATGTACGTGGGTGTCGAAGCATCGCAAATTAATCGACAGTGTGCCCCACCATCAGAAAGACTCCAAAAAGCACCGTGGTGGTTCAGTCGCTCATAAGTTGGATCGAGTGTGTGCTCTGAAAAATCGGTTAATGGGAAGAACATCAAGCCTTTTCCGCTATTACTCATCAGCACGTCATACGCGTACTCATACGGATCACAATCAGCTTGTTTGGCCAGAGCTCCAACCGAGTCTTCAGGTGTGGGCTCGTAGTTAGGTTGTTCAGTTAACGGGTACATCTTATGAAATCCATGAGCGACGTCATGGTTGAACCGCCCTGTGTATCCAGTGCTTTCTGAAAGAATTTTTTTCTTTACCGACTCTTTTGACATTTCAGTTACGAGCTCGGTGCGTGACAGCGATTCCGCTAGTTGCACATATGTGGGGTGCATTTTGAAAGGGTGGAGAGAGGTCTCTAATCCGAACAGCAGTCCTGCGGGTCGCCCAGCTATTTGAGCCATAACTCTTCCCGGTCCGTCAAGTGGTGCAGATGACATTTCCAGCAAGTCCCTCCATTGTTGAGGGTCTCGGTCTGCTTGTGTTAGAGCATAGGTAACTGTCAGCCCATAGCTGCCGGCAAGTTCACGCATCCATTCAATATCAGTGCCGAAATTACCTTCAAGGCCGCCAAGACCGATGTCAGAGGCTACTTCGACAACACCTCCGCCGGCTTCAGCTACCGCTCGGCCGAGAGCAATTATTTCTTCTGCTCCAGCGAATGTTCCCGGAACTGGCTCTCCATCAAGAGCGCGGTGGAGCATGGTCCGTGAAGAAGTAAAACCGAGGGCTCCTGCTTCGATTCCTTCTTGGACGATTTGTGCCATTGCGATCAAATCGTCTGCGGTCGGTTCTTCATTACGAGCTCCGCGTTCACCCATCACGTAAGCACGAACAGAACCGTGGGGTACTTGGGTAGCTATATCCATTACACGTGGCATCTTCTCGAGAGCTTCTAGGTATTCAGGAAAAGTTTCCCAATTCCATTCAATGCCTTCAGCTAGAGCAGCACCTGGTATGTCTTCCACTCCTTCCATGAGTTGAATCAACCAGTCATGACTATCTGGTTTAGCTGGTGCAAAACCCACGCCACAGTTACCGAAGACGGTGGTAGTCACACCGTGAAACGAAGACGGACTCATCTCTGGGTCCCATGTGGCTTGGCCATCGTAATGAGTATGGACGTCCACAAACCCTGGCGTCACCAGACAGCCATCTGCATCAACTTCTCTAAGCCCCGGTCCAACATTTGTCCCGAGTTCCGAAATGCATCCATCGTCGATAGCTATATCAATTTTTTGTACTTTAGTTCCGGTCCCGTCAACCACATTGCCTGATCGAATCACCATGTCGTGCATTGTGTCTCCCCTGTTCTGAGTACCAGTCTATTGAATTTGGCAAATCCTTGTCGTCTTAAAACCTCATTTACTGTTCTATGTGAGTGCACATACATAGCAGCAACGATCACTTAATAGTATTTGCAAGGCGCCCATAGGTGTATTGTCCGATGAAAGAAGACGAATCAGTCAGAGCAGACTAAATCCTAGGAGTCAGATTATGGCCAGTCCGGAATACCATCGAATACGAGACATTATTGCTTCCAGGCTGGTTCAAAGTGATCGTCCTGTGAACGTTGAGAAGTTCCGAGCGAATCAAGAAGCAACGGCTCGAGATCTACCAAGTCAAGTGGTCGGCACCGAGGTCGACGCCGCCGGAGTTCCAGCGGAGATGCAGACACCATCCGGAGCGGTTGACAACACCTTAATTGTTTACTTTCATGGTGGCGGTTACGTCGGAGGCTCCATTGCTAGCCACCGGAATTTAACTGGTCACTTAGCGATGCAGTCTAAATGTCGAATCCTTTCGGTCGAGTATCGTCTTGCGCCCGAGCATCCTCACCCTGCGCCGGTTAACGATGCCGTGACCTCTTATAAGTGGGCACTAGATGCAGGGTATGATCCAAGGAGAATTGCCCTAGCTGGCGATTCTGCTGGAGGTGGGCTAGTGGCAGCATGCCTCGTCGCACTTCGCGACCAACAAATAGAACTCCCAGCAGCAGCAATAATGATTTCTCCGTGGCTCGACATGAGTTCCACGGGTGAAAGCATGGTGACCAACGAAGAGCGAGATTCCTCAATTTCGGCGAGAAGCATGCCAAGGATGCGAGAGTTGTTCCTTGGTGAAGCTTCTATCGATGATCCGCTTGCTTCGCCACTCGAAGCAAATCTAGAAGGCCTACCTCCTCTGCTTATTCAAGTCGGTGACGAAGAGGTGCTTCTTTCTGACAGCGAACGCTTCGCAGAAAAAGCTCTTGCTGCCGGCGTGGATGTTGACTTACGAGTATGGCCAGAGATGTTTCATGTCTGGCCCGCATGCGTCGGCTTATTCCAAGAGGCTAAAGACGCCATCGATGAGATGGCTGAATTCCTGGGGCCTAAAATCGGACTTTGATTTGGGCTGTTCCCCCAGTTCTCCTGACAAGCTTTTTGCTCTGGACTCAGGAAAATTCTGGAGCGTGCGCCTTCCATGAAGGCACTTGCCCGAGACCTAGGTAACAGCCAAGGCGAAAAGTTAAACCCTCGACGCAGCAGGTGGCAACTGACAGCACTGATTCAAAAGCCTAAGCCTCAAAAAAACCATTATGAGTTTCAGTTATTTGTCAAACATCTGTGCTTATCTATTCTCTCTACCAATCGAAAGTTAAACATATGTCCTATATGAGTGTTCTTCAATGCCGCATAGCTGATTTATCCAACTGGACCGAAACTTGGAATGAATGGGGAAAAGATTTCAGTCTCAGTACAGGAGCGACAGGAGCTCGAATGTCACAAACGATGCTCGGGGGCGAACAAGCGGGAATCGTTATGATCAGTTTTGATTGGGACTCAATCGACACTGCTATGAGTGGATTGACTGCGATGAACAACGAAGAGCGAGTCGTCTCTGCATTTAAAGCAGCAGGCGTTGTTCCTCAAGGGCGAAGCTTGATGCAGATAGACCAAGAGCGTGGCGTTCCAGAAGGATCTTACTTCTCAGCCATCATGATGACTGGCAGCCCAATACCACCTGGGGACCAGGCAAAAGATATGGACCGCAACTATGGGATTCTTTCAAACTACTCGGTCACTGGCATGAGATTAATGCAGGCCGTGGCCGCTGGAGAAATGACTGGATCCTACTTGAACGTCACTTACACCAATTCGTTAGACCAGCTGATGGTAGGAAGTAAAGAGGTATTCTCTAATCCTGAGATGTTGGCACAGATGCAAAAACATAACATTCAGGTTCACCGCAGGTCTATCTCAAGAATGCTCTAACCAATCTAGAACGTTTTGATCAAGCCCACATGGGGCTGCGAGACAAAGGAGCAAAACGCAGTTGCGGGGGCCATTTTAAGGCCCCCGCAGCTCTGTCTTAATTTAGGTCAAGGGTTAAGGCAGGAGTACTTTGTCTATTACATGAATAACTCCATTTGATGCTTCGATGTCTGCGGTCACTACGGTCGCTTCATCGATAGTTACTGAACCCATGTACTCGGTCACAGAAACCTCTCCACCTTGCACAGTCGTCACCATCAGATCTGAAGCTCCAGCAAGATCAGCACTCATAACCTTCCCGGGCACAACATGATGCAAGAGTACTGAGGTAAGCAACTCAGTATTAGCAAGCAACTCACCTGCGGTTACTCCCAGGGTTGCGAGAAGCTCAGCAAACGCTTCCTCAGTTGGAGCAAACACAGTGAAAGGACCATCACCCTTAAGGGTGTCAACTAAATCAGCTGCCCCAAGTGCGGCAACCAAAGTTGGAAAAGCACCAGCAGCAACAGCAACATCAACTATGTCGCTAGCCACCGGCTCCTCAACAACGCTTGCATCGTTTTGGTCAGCACCGCAAGCTGTTATGCCAAGCAGTAGGGCAGCCGTTACAGCAACGGCCTTGAGAAGTCGTGACATTATGTCTCCTTTTACTATTTAGTGCTAAATGATAGCACCTAGACATTGATTTAGTACTAAATGCATCAAAAGTCACCATTGAGCGCCCTGCATCTCATTCCCTACCACTCCTACAGGTCTTGAGTTTTATTTTTATTCGTCATCTACCTAACGGGAGCAGGGGGATGCATAGCAGCGCCCCCGTTTGGGGATCTTTAATTACTTCAGCGCAGGCAAACACTTGGCATTCAGTTGCACTAGTTGCCGCCTGGAATACTTTCCCGTAAGGCAGTCGCTGCTCCTCGTGCTTATTCTGGTGGAGTTAAGGGTTCCAGAAAAGGAACTCTTGCAATCTGAGAGCCATCTGACAAAACAGCAACCAAAGTCAGTCCGAACAGCGACAGTCCTACCTTCACAACATCCTATAAATAGTCGCCATTTCGAGACTCCCTCAGCAGGCAACCCCTCTTTTCCAGAATCCTAAAAAGGTAACTTAAGTCCAGGCCGGGGCCACTCTGTCCGAATCAGCTTCCCGGTGCCCGACAACGTTATGTAAGCCGTTCTCATATCATCACCGCCAAAGCAAATATTGGTGCAGATCGGGTCGTCTACCGAAAAAAATTCGAGCTCGTCACCGTTGGGAGTAAAAGTACTAATTCCCCCTGTCTGAATCGTAGCAACACTGACATTTCCATGAGCATCCATTGCCAACGAGTCAAACAGCTTCCTACCCGCAGGTCGTGCCAAAAACCTGCCATGGGAAGATCCCGCTAGTTCGCCTGGCCCAAAAAGATCCCAATAAAAAATGGAGCCTTGATGGGTTTCAGCTACATATACTCGGTCTTGTTCGGGCGACAATCCGACACCATTTGGTCCGTCGAGGGGAAATGCCATCTCTCGCACAAGTGAGCCGTCAGCGCGACCGTAGTAGAGCCCGCCTCGATCGCGCGTTCGAGCTCGAGTTTTGCCGTGATCGGTGAACCAAAATCCTCCCGACGAGTCGAACATAATATCATTGGGGCCCTTAAGAGGCTCTCCATCAACCTCGGCATAAAGAACTTCAACTTCTCCAGTGTTCATATCAATTCGTTCGATGCGACCAGACGAGTAGTCTTCGGCTACTAAACCTGGAACCGTCAATCCGCGAGCTTCACTCCATGCGAATCCGCCATTATTACAAACATAGAGAGCGCCATCAGGGCCAACTGCAGCACCATTGGGACCGCCGCCTGGTCGAGCTACCACATCGATTGCCCCATCTGTTGGGTCAACTCGAGAAATCGTTCCCCGCTTCACTTCGACAAGAATAATTGATCCATCCGGCATTACTACAGGACCTTCAGGAAACTGCAATCCGGTTGCGATGACGTCATATTCGTTCATCGACTGACACTAGCGCGATCACCTAAGTAAATGCTCGCTCGAGAGAGGCCATCTCTATTCTTAGGAAACTTATATAACGCTATCCCCTATTCGCTCGAAGAAGCTTCAAGGATGATGACGTGGACTGCCGCACTGATTATCTTTCGCAACAACTAACCAAAAACTTTAACAAGAAGAAAGGTTTGCGGCATTACAGCTGAATATTTCTCAAATAGCGCACTGCAGTATTCTGGTCCGCTAACCAGTTAATGCTCACGTAACTAACAAATCAGAAAAGCTCAACCATTAGGCTGAGCGCTGGTCCAATTTCGGATCTCTGCGCAGAAGGATTAACAGATGGAAGGCAACATCGCCTGGATCCTAACATCAGCTGCCTTGGTTCTATTTATGGTTCCAGGCTTAGCTCTCTTCTACGGAGGCATGGTCAGAAGCAAGAACGCTCTAAACATGCTCAACATGAACATGTGGTGCCTCGGAATTGTTCCTGTGGTGTGGGTGCTAATTGGCTATAGCTTGGCCTCCGGAGATAGCGGTCGTAGCTGGCTTGGTGACCTAAGTATTGTTGGGATGAAAGGCATCCACGATGCTGAAGGAATAGCAATTTTTGCTTTCCTGATGACATTCGCGTGCATCACTCCTGCTCTAATTTCAGGCGCTGTGGCCGACCGGATGAAGTTCTCTGCATGGATGATCTTTGTACCGATCTGGACGTTGGTTGTCTATTCACCAGTCGTTTACTGGATATATGCAGCTGATGGATGGATCTTCAATTTACCCGGTTATGACTTCGCCGGAGGTACAGCAATTCACGTGAACGCGGGCGCTGCAGCCTTGGCTTTGGTGATCGTACTGGGCAAACGAACTGGGTGGCCACAGAACCGTTTCCTCCAGCCTCACAGCATCCCTTTCGTTATGTTAGGAGCCGGAATTCTTTGGTTTGGATGGTTTGGCTTCAACGCCGGATCAGCGCTAGCTGCAAACGGAGTAGCTGCACAAGCTTTTGTGAACACATTTATTGGTGGGGCAGCTGGCATGGTGGCCTGGATGATTGTTGAAATGATCAAGACTGGCAAAGTCAGCACCATTGGGATGGCATCAGGCATCATTGCTGGATTGGCAACCATCACAGGAGCCGCAGGCTATGTGGGGACTATGCATGCATTCGTGTTCGGAGCTTTAGGTGGCGTCCTATGCTTCTTCGCTATCGAAGCCAAATTCAGGTTCGGTTTTGACGACAGCCTAGACGTTGTTGGAATCCACTTGGTTGGCGGCGCTCTCGGTTCCATTCTTCTTGGTTTCATGGCCGACTCTTCGGCGGTCCCAGGCGGCGATTTCATTGATGGCGTTTTCTTCGGCGGCGGTATTCTGCTATGGAACCAGATCGTGTCAATCAGCGTGGTCTTCGCATACTCGTTTGCCGTAACCTTTGCGATCGCAAAAATCATTGACAAAACAATGGGGCTTCGCGTATCAGAAGAAGCTGAGCTCTCAGGGCTTGATCAAAGCGATCATGGAGAAGCTGCATACATCATTGAATAAGAAGTTCCCTAGGTCTCAGCTTCGGGGCCTAGGCAAGTGCCTCTATCTCGATAAGCGAAGCCGATCGAGGTCATTATTTGTCGGTAGTTTGCTTCGTTTGTTGGTTAACAACAATGTCGAACACGACAGCAACCAGGACTCAAGAATTAAACCCTATTAGCGAGCGTCTTTGAGTTGCGTTAAGCGGCCGTCATATAATATCTGTAAAGAAATCGCCCGACCGAATACTGCCTGCAGCGATATACCACTCTGTGCCAAACGCCTTAGAGAAAATAGCGTCGGGCATCGCCAGGAAAAATGATTCTTCTGTGATCTGCGAGGCGTGCGCTTTCATTGCGTTGCGTTTACGGTCAGAGAACGCTTCTACATTTACTGCATGGGTTATCTGACTTTCTGGTGTCCCAAAGGTGTCGACGTCAATTTCTAGATCTGCCGTTTCACCATTTTCATCATTCTCACGAAAATACTCTATTTGCTCAATGATCTGGTTGCGGTTCATCGTCGATTCAAAAACTCGAAGAACTCCGGCAATCTCTGCAGCGCGGTGACCAACCCTATGCACTTGAATATGGTCCGGGTGACCGTAGCCACCATGGTCATCATAAAGAGTTAGAACATCGGCATTAACATCGATGAGGATCGCCGCTAACTTCCCGGCCGCCTCCTCGACGTCTGCCTGCCAAAAACATGCTGGGTTGCGATTGGCGGGCTCATTAATCATGCCGGAATCTTCATAGGGCAAGAATTCAATACGGTCAACGTCAAGGATCTGAGCGGATGCGCGAACTTCTCGCTCTCGTCGCTCGCCAAGACGTTCACCATCATTCAGCACACCCTGCGCTGGCTCACCTTGTTCACCGCGTGTTGCCATCACCAAAACCACATTATGGCCGGCTGCTGCTGCCTTCATCATCGTGCCACCAGTAGCTATGGCTTCGTCGTCAGGGTGCGCATGAAAACACACGAGCGTCAGCATTCAATTCCTAACAGCGCTTTAAATTGCGAAATGAAACGCATTACAACCTTCAAATACACTGGTCACCAATTTCACATCTCGGGCGCTTCCACCCAACGGACAGATTCAACATACAAACCGGCAGAGACTCCGTCAACAACCAACAGGGAACCACCAAATAGGTGATTGTTGATGGGATTATACAACGGGAAGGTTAAGACTTAGTAGTCCTAGGAGCCCGACGGAATTTCAGGACAAAAGTTCCAGGGCGCTGTCGGGAAATAACGCACAATCATCTCGTACAGATCTGGGTCATTTCGCTCAATCCATTCCCGAGTGTCATGCGAATTCTTAAAGCCGGCTCGGTCCATGAGATATCCCTCAACTGTGGTAGCCCAATATTCACCAACCCACTGAACCATCTCAGCCTCATCTCCGTCCGGCAAGTACTGATCCCCAGGTATGAAAACACCTTTTTTAATTGCCTTTTCAGCCAGTTTATAGATGCGTTCATAGAAGTAGGTTTCGTTCAGTTGCTCGAAAACCACATGATTTAACGTGTGCACCATTTCGTGGAGAATTGGATCACCTCCCCTGTCTGGATTTCCAGGGAAGCAAACCCAATTTGCGTTCGCTGTCATACTGGCGTCGGTGAGTCCTTGAGCAAATCCTCCGGGCTCAAACTCTCCTTGATACTCCGGCAGACCTGAGGTGTCTTCACTAGCGAACAAAGAAATACGCACTCTGCTATCAATTAGCATGTCGCGAAATTCAGGCCTAGCTGAAGTTTGATAAACAACTGATTTACGTGCTTGCAGCATTGCAGCATCAGGAACCTCAGCTCCACCAACTATTACTATGCCTGCCCCGGCAGTATATTTTTTGTAATGCTCTAACCCGTTGATCGTTGGAGCGGCAACTACTTGACTACCAATATCGAGGTACGGGAATGGCTGCCAGTTCGAAGCGTGACCTGGCCAATCAGTTCGATAGTGCGTGAATCTGCCATGTTCCACGACCGAATCTCTAATCGAGCCATTGCCTGACTTCGCCCGACATACAGCTTCGCGCCACCTTATATAGTTAGACCACAGAAAGCTTTTTTCACCAAGTCGCGTCTCAGCGAATTCTGAGGGTTCATAATTAGCCAAGTGTTTTTCGAAAGCTTCTTGCATCCAAAAGGCCCTAGGACCTAACCGGCTTCGCGTTCCGTCAAGAGTCACAAAGTCGTATATATCTCGTTGCTCAACTGAGTCCACTACATCTGCTAAGTCATCTACGAACTTGTTTACTGAAATTGTTTTGGCATCAGGGAACTGATTATCGCAACTAGCGGTTGAATGATACTCATTTGTGCTTTCTTCAAAATCTGAGTCAGCCATTGCTTGAAGTTTCGCTTCGATCTCTTCAGGTGAGGACTCTGAACTCACCGATATGTCACTACTCATCATCGGCGGAACAGTCATCGATACCGCAGCGCTCGACGAGGAAGCTGACCTCGATCCGACAGCAGTTTCGACACTAGCGGCACACGAAACTAGTACTAACGCTCCTACGAATAGAACCCACACAAAGCGCACGATTCACTCCAAAGATACTGAGGACAAAAAGCACACTAACTTTGCGATTCCTATCTGACACTGGCTGTGGCAAGAAATGCCACAAATACGGAAGGGCCTCTGTTACGACGCATGGGAACAAACATGTTTTCGCACACTTTTGGTTCTGTCACGTTGTTCAAATTCTTTTATTGGAGCCTTCTGCCAAGGTTTTCAAAGGCCCATTTAGTTAAACATGCTGTGTAACTGTTCATCAATTCTACTTCGATTTCGACAAATCATTTGCGTTGAATTGAGTTGAGGAACTCGTTTTCTGATCCTAAGCAATTACGTACATATGTGAAAATAATCTTCGGAAGCATCTTGGAGCACGGCAAACTGTTTACATGAGTTCTTGTTTGCTTCTCGCACTAGCTGTATTTGGAATCGGCATGTGGGCGAGAAGGCGACCCTCCTCAGATACGCAACAGGAGATCACCAATGGAACCCCTATTGAACTAGATGACCCACCCTGGAAGCAACGCTTTGAAAAACCCTGGTCTTAAACCCTCCAGCTAGCTATGAAGACATAGACCTATTCGCAGTTAACGGGTTGCATAAACCAAACAGTTGTAAGAGTCCGACACCTATCAAATTACTTTTAGAATCGATTACTGGTCTGCTCCAGAAAGAATACGGTCAGCTCCCACTGTTACGACTTCGTCGGTGTCTTTTCTCGTCGTGCTGCCCCAGATGTTCAATTCACTTGAACTGGGTTTAAGGCTCCACCACATCAGTGGGACAATTCCGATTCCAGTGAAACTAAGCCAGAGCCACTTGCCACTTCGACCAACGTCGTGAAGGCGACGTACGCCTAATGCGATCATTGGAAGTAAAGCAACTAACGAATAAATAGCTTCTAATGGACCTAGGTCATTGCTCTCGAGGTTCCAAATTGCTGCTGAGATAGCTCCAAGAAGAAAACTCACAATAAGGTTGACTATCGATGCCGACCAATAGGCCGCACGCGTCGACCTTCCTCGGAAATCTCTGCCACGACTCCACATGTCGACGTAATGTTTCAAAATTGGCTTGTTGCTTGATTCCATCTTAAACCTCTCAGACTTAGCCACATGGTAGCTCTACTCAACGCTTATAGCGGCTCCGATGCCGTCGTTAAGTTAATCACGTGATGGTACCTCATTCTGGGACGTCAGGTCTAAAAGCAAAAAAAACCATAAAAGTATGGCTGTTGTCCGTGTCAGCACTTTCAAAATCCTTCGATACTCGGAAAGAGCAAACATCAAAGAAGCGTTGATGAAACGCTGGGTGGGATAATTTAAGCCCAACCGAGGCTGGTGACATAAAGTCTCAGTTACCACTTAGATTTGGAGATGTAGCTGTGACTGCTTATGTGATTTTTCAGGGGGAGATAACGGATTCGGAGGACTATGAGGCTTATAAGCCATTGGCCGGTGCTTCGGTAGAGGCCCATGGTGGCAGGTATTTAGTGCGCGGCGGAAAATTCATTGCTCTTGAGGGTGAGGCTCCGAGTTCAAGAACAGTAATTCTGGAGTTTGACTCGATGAAAGCGGCGTCGGGTTGGTACGAGAGTTCTGACTACGCAATAGCTAAGCAAATCCGCCAAAGGGCAAGTGAAGGTTCGTTGTACATAATCGAAGGTTGAATCTTCAAGTCTTCATAAATTGACAAACTAGGCGCATGAAGGTGAGCCACTATTTTAGCCAAATTTTTGTTTCTTGCCCATTCCAAACTTATCTGAATATTAGAAAAAGGGCTGCTGGCTAGCCACAACAAGGTCTAAGTGTTTGCCCCTTTCCGCTTAGGTAGTGCATGTCTTTTGGGTCCTCCATCGAAGGACTCAAAAGACATGCAAAGTCCCGGTGCCACAATCACTATTTGCGTTGCTGCCACTCCATAGCACGCCGCTTTGCTACAACGTTCGCTCGCTCTATCGCAGCAGCATCTAAATGCGGACTTAGGGCGTCAACAACTTCCATCGCCTCAGCAGATTTTGCATCCGAGGAAGCAACAATGGCAAGCGTTAAAGCCCCTGCCAATGCTTCTTCAAAATCAGCAGGTTCAGTGTCCATTATTCCTTCAATTTGCGGCCGTAGTCGTACCTGTTGTCATCATACCCTCGATCACGAGCCCAGGTTATTGCTTAAAGAGACCTCACCCGTCAAGAGACAAACCGAGGAATTCTTTCTGTTTGTTGCGTATAAGGAAATTCGTCTACGAATCCCGCGAGCAGTCTGAACATCTCGGGGTCAGAACAATCATCGACGAGTTCCTGTGGGAAGAGGTTTTTAATATCGTCCTGCGGGAGGATCATGTAATGGCGGAAATAGTTAGCGATGGATAGACGCATGCCAGGGCTCACTCGTGGAAAAGCTCCATGCCAAGTCGCTCCATGAAACACGATTAGTGATCCAGCAGGGGTTTCTATAGGTACCGCTAGTTCAACTGCTTCAGGAAAACGCGGGGGTTCCATACGGCGATGTGATCCCGGCACGTAAGCCATGGCTCCATTCTCTTGGGTGTAATCGGTTAGACACCAGTTGGTGTTCGCTGTGAGAGCATTACGGCCCCATGGTCGAGGTACCGCCATTTGGTCACAGTGCAATCCAAGGTTCCGTCCGTAACCGAACTCGCCTTGCCATTTGATGAAAGCGTTGTGGCTGCTGAAACGCGTGGCATTGTTTCCGATCATGTGCCGGATCAGCGCTAATCCAACTGGGTTAATTGCAAGGTCGCGAAATAAACGATCACGAGCACAAAGTTGCTGGACAAGAAATTGAGTTGGTTCTCCGCTATCTCCACTGAATCGGGCAATGACGTTTTCATCTGGGTTCATAGTGAGCGGAGTATCTGGTCCTCTATCCAAGTCGAATCCACATCCAACAATTTGTTCGGCTTCCTCCAGAAGATGATCACGAATGGCTTTTATTGTCTCTGGTTGCACACCAGTTTTCTCGGGCGGCACTACACAAAGGCCGTCAACTTCTAGCTGTAGGACAAAATTTTCTAGTCCGAGCTCTTGAACCTCTAAGCTCAAACGGGTCTCTAAAGCCGCTCTTTCCATAGTTTGAAACTAGCTCTTCTGTCCCGAAGGTGCGCTCTTGCCTTTGCGAAATCATCGATCTATCGCAAATGCTCAGATGGTTAAAGCTGCACTCAAAGTAAGCAATTCGTTGTTCCAGCAACGCAAAACTCTTCACTCTCAGGATCCACATGGCGGCGTTCGCTAATCTTGATGAACGTCTCTCAACCGTCTGGCTCTTTCATCTGAGAAAATTATCCCACGCTATTGGTATCGATCCTTTCGGCCCTATCACTACCAACCGGTTCCCCTCAGGGGATTTTTCTCGGTCTGCTAAAGCGCGCAGGTCCCAACTTCGCCCAACTAATTGAAACACCATCGGGATGCGAGGGGCTTCAGCAAGCCGAATGATGCCTTTCACCCGCTGAATGTCTGAGGGCAAGTTCTTTATTAAGGCTTCAAGGTTCTCTCTCAGTATCGGTTGAGTTGATTCGTGAGTTCGCGACTCGAACGTTCCCACGTGGCCAGCAGAGCTAACTGTTCTGAGTATTTCTCGGCCAAACAAAAGATCAAGATCTGCTTTCGCCTCGCTCGTATAAATCAAAAGCGCTTTTGGGTTTAACTCGGATAATTCGGCATTCACACTCGTCAACGTGTCACACAGATCGATTTTGTTGAGCACAATTACGTCTGCGGCTCGTATCTGACCCGCAACTGTTTGCCCAACTAGCGGGTCAGCTATCTGTTCGATCAGCCTCACCGCATCAGCTACTACGATGACAGCATCAAGAGCGAAACCGGGACCGTGTCCATGTGCGGCTATAGTTCCTGGGTCAGCTACCCCACTTGCTTCGATCACCAAACGGGTGGGTCTCGGCCGAAAAGATACTACCGATTCCAATGCAGTAGCGAAACCGTCAACGAGAGAACAGCAGATACATCCATTGGTTAAGCTGATCGTGTTTTCATCGCTCGAATCGATCAAACTTTCATCGATATTAATTTCTCCGAAGTCGTTCACCATTACAGCGACGCGTTCCGAAGCTTCACGTAAAATATGATTGACAAGTGTGGTTTTGCCGGCTCCGAGATACCCGCCGATGACCGACACTTCTATCAAGTCTCCAGAGAGCTTCATTTTGCCTTACTTCGAACTCGCAACGTGCGGGGTTCCTCCTACTACAGTGCCCCAGACGGCAATGTTTTTCAGTTCTGCTGGGCTGACTTCAAAAGGGTCTTCCTCCAGTACGGCAAAGTCAGCGAGTTTGCCTGCTTCTAGAGACCCAATATCATGGTCTAACTTAAGTTGATGTGCTGCGCCGAGAGTGCAGGCTTCAAGTGCTTTAGCAACACTTATTCGCTCCTCAGGGCCAAGTACTCTGCCAGAAGCTGTAAGGCGGTTCACAGCGGACCATGCCGTGTGCAATTGGCTCATCGGAGTAATGGGAGCGTCGCTGTGGACAGAAAAAACTACCCCTTCTCGCTCAGCAGTCGCGCATGCGTCCATTCGCGCCGCACGTTCTTCGCCAATGGTGACGGCGGCGTGCTGGTCGCCCCAGTGAAAAATGTGGTTGCTGAAAATATTTGCGTTTATTCCCAGTGCGGCCATCTTTTTGTATTGGGCTGCCGTAGTCATCTGAGAGTGTTGGACTGTATGGCGGTGGTCCCACCGAGGGTGTCGCTGTAGAGCTAGCTCTACAGCATCAATGAAAACTTGTGTTGCCTCATCTCCGTTGCAGTGACAATGAACCGTAAGGCCAGCTTCGTGGTAACCACTCACGATGTCGGCGAGTTGTTCCGGGGGAATCAGCCACAATCCATTTCCCGGGTGACCCGGTGGCGGATTTACATAATGAGGCCATGAAATACGAGCAGTAAATCCTTGAATGGAACCGTCAAGGACCAGTTTCACTATTCCGAACCTGAGCTTGGGGGTTTCTTCTTCGTCGCGCAGCCTCACGGCAAGAGACACTATTGAGTTTGAGTCGAAGTGTCCGACGGCTACCACTACTCGTGCAGGATAATTGGCGTCATCAGTAGCTTCACGCCAA
Organism: Acidimicrobiaceae bacterium; assembly: GCA_905182565.1. Taxonomy (GTDB): domain Bacteria; phylum Actinomycetota; class Acidimicrobiia; order Acidimicrobiales; family Poriferisodalaceae; genus UBA9040. Next base: position 30,275 of record CAJJCB010000006.1, read on the forward strand.
GCTTCAAGCTGGCCTTCCATTGTCAAGCGGGTGGTTCCAAGATCGGCAATAGTCGTGACGCCGCAATTGCGTGCTTCGCGCGCATAGTTCCATTTAGCGTTGGAGGACATCATGGCAACTCCAATCGCTGAGAAACCATCCTGAGCCAGTGACATTGCCGCAGGTTCCTGAAGTTCGCCGTTTGGTTCTCCGTCAAAGTCTTTAGCTACGCCCGGCGTTGGGGTATAGCGATCTATACCGGACCGGCGCATCATCGCTGAGTTCACTGTCGCTAGATGCCCGCTCGCATGGAACACGAAAATTGGGCGGGTGACAGAAATTTGATCTAAGTGTTTCGCAACAAGGCGTTCACCTTCGAGGAATATAGGGTCAAGGCCCCATGCGACTAATGTCTGATCAGGATCCTTAAGTTCCCGTTCACACTCCGCTAGCCGATCTACTACTGCTGCGATAGTTTGACATCCCAACCAGGTGTGTCCTAGCGGATCAGGGCGGTCATAAAACCCGACGTATGGGAACTCCCAAACAGCGCCCGCCATGACATGGCTATGGGCTTCAACAAAACCTGGCATCAAGATATGATCCTTGAACTGTTCATCAAGTTCGTAATCGCCCCATTGAGCGAGGTCTCCGACTGTCCCGACGCCAAGAATTCGGTCACCTTGCACAGCAATTGCCTGGGCGACGGGCACCGCAGGGTTCATAGTGATGATTTTCTTTCCAGTGAAAATCGTGACTTTTGCGTCGCTCACAAGCGAGCTCCTAGACCATCGTTGCTACCAATTACGAAGTGTAATAGGAATGTTTAAGTTCACTTAAATGCAGGCAACCACAAAAATCAAAAAGAGTGCTATCAAAAGCATCAGATTTCGACAAGATGACGTAACCCAGTTCTATGCACTTAGGCCTTCTTGATGCAACCGAACCAAAATATCTCAGATAGTCCCGATCAATTTCTCGGTGCTGCGGGCCATCCTGGGACACCTTCGTCTCGTTGCACCCCACATGAGTTTAAAAGTCCGCTGACTAGCCGATACTGCAGGGCCGAGGCCATGAACTCTAAAATATCTGAAACCGAGAAGTGGCTATTGAGTTGTTCCCATGTGGCATCGCTTACACAGTCATCACCGTATAGGTCATCAACCATCTCCAGTAACGCAACTTCGTCTTGCTCCCAAAGAAAGTGGCTAGCAGGTCTCGTCAACCAATAAATCTCACTTTCGGTAAGCCCAACATCGAGCCCAAAGAGGGTGTGTTGTCCAAATTCATAAACTGATTGGCAATTCCATCCCATACGCAGGATCACTATTTCTCGAAGGCGAGGATCCACCGATCCCTTGAAAAGTAATTGCCGAGAGAATCGTCCCACGCCAGTGGAAACCAGTTCGTTATGAGCGAGAGTTGCGGTGACGTTTATCGCGTTCGCCACCGAATCCTTCATTGCTTCTTTAGCTTCTTCCAGAGCGATAGGTAAAGGTTCGACGCGAGGTGTGCTAGGGCGAGAGGACATAGACCAATTATTAGCGCACCTTTTACAGTTCTCTTGCAAGATCAACACATTCGCTCTTTAAAACTTCGGCTAATAGCTTCTAAGGTGATCTGTTCAGCCGGGGTGTGTCGAGACTTCCGTACGACTAAATGCTATTTAACGTCATAAGCTCGTATCTGGTTACGAGACAGGAAATCAAGCAAACTAGCGAATTGTTTCGTGATCTCAGCTGTATCTGGGCTATGGGGCGCTCTTTATCTAAGCCGGTTGTTGGGCGAGTGGTCACCTGCCACCCAACGCTCTAACTCGCTATGCGCATTCGCTTTTTGCCATGCGTCAATTTTTTTGAACTGTTCACTGTCGACAGTGAATTCGACAGACAAGCCATCGGGGTCAACTACGTACAACGAGGTGCAGTAACCGTGATCAATCGTTCGAAAATCTATGCCGTGTTTGTCAAGTCGTTCAGCGACTGCAGCTTGATTCAATGCATCAGAATTTAGAGCGACATGGTTGAGTGACTCCGCCGAGTCCAAAAACATTTCATCGTGATCATTAGGGTCAGTGAACTGAAAAAAAGCAAGTGCAGACCCATCTTTAAGCTCAAAAAAGGTGTGGCAGTAAGTACGGCTTTTCCCGCGAACAGTTTCTATTTCACACCATGTAGCGACTAGGGGGAATCCCAAAATATCTTCATAAAAATGTCTAGTTGTTTCTAGGTTTTTTGAAACGTAGGCATGGTGGTGTAACCGATTCGCCGGGACGTTTCGTACAGTTTCGCTGCTCATTATCCTCCCCTATTGTCTTTCCCTTATTGTCGCAGGCTAAAGCAGAGCCGCAAGATGCGCTCTACTGTGTGAGATTAGGAGGCAATCAAATATGAATAAGCTGACTTTAACATTTGATAATGGTCCTTCGATTGAGGCAACTCCTTCTGTTCTGGACGTCCTTGACCAACGAGGTCTCCATGCTTGGTTTTGTGTAATTGGAAAATCTTTGGCTACGCCTGAAGCGCATCAACTAGTCACTGAGATGATCTCTAGAGGCCACCGAATAGTGAATCACTCTTTAACCCACCGCACACCTCTCGGAGATGACCCATCAGACCAACATGCTCAGCGAGAAATAGTGGAAATGCATTCTCTCATGGATGACACGCTCGGCGACTGGGGAGATCGCTGGTTCCGACCATTCGGTCGGGGCGGCGAACTCGGACCGCATCTATTTAGCGACGCTTCACTGGCAACCCTCACAGAACTAAGCTACTCAGTGCTTCTCTGGAACAGTGTCCCTCGCGATTGGGAAGATCCACTTGGCTGGGTTGAAACCGCCTTAGCTGACGTTATTACTCAAGATCACACGGTATTGGTTCTACATGATCTTCCGACTGGCGCTATGAATAGGTTGCCTGAGTTTCTCGATAAGGTTGATCAACTCGGCGTCGAAATAACTAACGATGTTCCCGATGAATGCGTTTTGATGCGTTCCGGCGAAGAAACTTTAGCGCTGAGAACAGCCCTAATAGAGCTACCGACATCTTCAAATTAAGAAATGAAGTAATACGTTTAATGTTGCAACTATCGCACATTTAGGTCGCTCATCTCACCCAATTAGAACAGTAGCTTGACTACGACTCATTACTACCCACCAACCATTTTGTACTTACTGATCGTTCATTAACTTAATATTTCGTCTAGGGTGACAATTGGGTAAATGGAATTATCCAATTTTTGTTAACAAAAAATCACAGATCTAGGGGGAAAAGTGATCAAGAAACGTATTTTACGCCTATTGGCGTTGCTCTTCGCATTCTCACTCGTCGCTGCCGCTTGTGGCGGAAGCAGCGACAATGGCGATAGCGGAGACAGCAACGACACCGGAACGCAAGCCGCTGAAAGCGAAGCGGAAGAAGAACAAGAGGACGAAGGTGGCGGGCTATCACAAGACGCCATAGAAAAAGCTGTATCGGGCAACGATGCGGAAGAAGAAGTAGATGACGATGCTCCTACCTTCGATCGATCCACTCTCGATGGCATCTGGGAAGAAGCCGACTACAACCGCCAAGTCATGATCGATGAGATCACCGAGAAAATGAACGCCGGTGAATGGGGCGTGGGCAGTGACAACATTCTGCGCGGTCCATCTGGCTTTGAGGCTGACCTCAATGACTGCCCAGCAGACTGGTCAGATACTAGTGGCCTTCTTGATGATGAGCTGCGAGTTGGACAAACCACCGTGCAGTCAGGAAACCTTGCTGCCTACGGCAACATTTCAGTGGGTTGGGAAAACTATTGGAACTGGATTAACGACGAGCTCGGTGGCATCGG
>CAJJCB010000007.1 GCA_905182565.1 Acidimicrobiaceae bacterium
CGGGAACAGTGCCAGGCGGGTAGTTTGACTGGGGCGGTCGCCTCCTAAAATGTAACGGAGGCGCCCAAAGGTTCCCTCAGACTGGTTGGCAATCAGTCGTCGAGTGCAATGGCACAAGGGAGCTTGACTGTGAGACTTACAAGTCGAGCAGGTACGAAAGTAGGGCATAGTGATCCAGCGATAGCGTGTGGAAGCGTCGTTGCTCAACGGATAAAAGGTACCCCGGGGATAACAGGCTCATCTTCCCCAAGAGTCCATATCGACGGGAAGGTTTGGCACCTCGATGTCGGCTCATCGCATCCTGGGGCTGAAGCAGGTCCCAAGGGTTGGTCTGTTCGCCCATTAAAGCGGTACGCGAGCTGGGTTTAGAACGTCGTGAGACAGTTCGGTCCCTATCCTCTGTAGCCGTAGGAGATTTGAAGAAGGCTGTCCCTAGTACGAGAGGACCGGGATGGACGAAGCTCTGGTGTGCCAGTTGTTCCGCCAGGAGCATGGCTGGTTGGCCACCTTCGGAAAGGATAAGCGCTGAAAGCATCTAAGCGCGAAACCTGTTCTGAGATGAGATCTCCCACTGGATAACCAGGTAAGGCCCGTGGAAGACCACCACGTTGATAGGCCGGATGTGTAAGCGCAGTAATGTGCTCAGCAGACCGGTACTAATCGGCCGAGGGCTTGGGCTTCAATATTCAGTTTCGAGAAAATGCCGCAAGGCAGAGTTCGTGCATCGCTATGGAGTGCTTAAGGGCGTAGTCCCGCACTTTGGATATTAGTATCCATTTTTTAGATCGTCGCTGTCTAGTTCTTATGACAGCAACCAACAGTTTCTGGTGGTTATGGCGGCAGGGTCACACCCGTTCCCTTTTCGAACACGGAAGTTAAGCCTGCCTGCGCCGATGGTACTAGGGGGAAATTCCCCTGGGAGAGTAGGTCGCTGCCAGAATTTTTTTGAACGGTTGCCCTCACTGCTTGCGGTGGGGGCAATTGTTAGTTTTGGGCTAAGTTATTGGAAGCCTGGTCAATCCGTGAGGCATTTTTGCTGTTCGCATCCCTCCTGAGAGATATAGCGTGCGGTGGGGTTTCGAGATGGACTTGACGTACGATTACCGCTGTGAGTGAACGAGACCGCAACGCTAGCAATAGAGGACGCCCTGATGGCGATCGAAGGAAGCCTTCGGAGGGATCGCGATCAAAAGCCAATCACTCCTCGAATAAGCCTGGCGGGCGTGACTCGAGAACAGAGCGCTCGGAAGATGGTCGCCAAGGTCGTCGCCCTGCTGGGCGCGGCCCAGGTAGAGGACCGAGCGACCCCACAAAGGGGCCCGGGGTAGAGAAGCCCGAAAGATTCTTCGGAAACGATGCTCGAGGTTCCAAATGGGGCGGTGTCGCAAGACGCGGCGCTCATAATGCAAGTATCGACCCAGGCGGACCGCGCTCGAAGGTTGTGGAAGATGAACCTGTTGCGCCGCCGGAGCGAACAGATGAGCGTTGGGAGCGCGTCGTACCGGGCAAAGAGCCACCAAAGCGAACCAAAAATCGTAAGCGGACTGTTGATTTACCTCATATCTCGGATTCCCATATGCGGGGTATGTCGGAGGAGCAGCGCAAGCGCACCAGGCGTCGCCTAGGTGATGCTGCAGAGGATTTTTTGGCGGAGAGATTCGGGGATGTTGAAAAGGTACTTGCACCGCTAGCGAAACAACATCCTCAAATTCCTGAGGTGCAAGAGCTCTACGGATTGACTCTGTATCGGCTAGGTAAGTGGAGGCCAGCGATTACCGCCTTAGAAATGTTTGGGATCTTGACTGGTGACATAGACCAGCTACCTGTCCTCGCGGATTGCCACAGGGCCCTAGGCAGACATGGTGAGACGCGTTCTATCTGGGAAGAACTTCGTGCAGCAGGTCCAGACGCCCCGACGATGACTGAAGGGCGAATAGTCATGTCGGGTTCAATGGCTGACCAAGGCGACTTGCAAGGAGCTATTCGGCTACTAGAGCAGGGACCTGTGCGTTCGAAGAGCCCCAAGGAACATCACCTTAGACTGTGGTACGCGTTGGCTGACTTGTATGAACGCGCAGGAGAACGACAACGCGCTCGCCGAGGCTTCGAACGTATAGAGGCAACAGAACCAGGTTACGCTGACGTTTATGCTCGAATTCGTAGCTTGGGCTGACGAAAATTTGGCATTGATAGCAGAACATAAATAATCGCTGCCTTCTTGGAGCCATTTATGGTCTTCCCTCGGCTACGATCAACAGCGTTCGATTTACTTGTTAGTGCGTATAAAGATATGAGTTAAGGAGCAGTTCGGTGAGCATCGATGTTGAAGCTCTCATTGGCGATGAAGCGGGCTACTTGCTTGATCACAAATGCACAACTATTTCTAAAGAATTACTAACTTTACCGAGCCCTAGTTTTGTCAGCGACGTAGTCGCTAAATCCGACCGTTCGCCTCAGGTTATGCGAAACCTTCAGTCCCTTTTCGATAATGGGCGATTGAGAGGCACCGGCTATGTTTCGATTCTTCCTGTCGACCAAGGCATAGAACATACCGCTGCCGCTTCATTCGCTCCGAATCCGATTTATTTTGACCCGGCGAAGATAGTTGAATTGGCTATAGACGGAGGCTGTAATGCAGTCGCCACGACTTTCGGAGTGCTCGGATCTGTTAGCCGAAGCTATGCCCACCGGATTCCCTTTATCGTGAAACTGAACCACAACGAATTGCTTACATACCCATCTACCTACGATCAGATAATGTTTGGTTCCGTTGAACAAGCACATGACCTTGGCGCTGCAGGAGTTGGCGCGACAATTTATTTCGGTAGTGAAGAAAGCGGAAGGCAAATTCAAGAAACAGCTGAAGCTTTCGAGCGTGCTCACCAATTAGGAATGTTTACAGTTCTTTGGTGCTACCTGAGAAATGGTGAATTCTCCAAAGGTGAACAAGATAACCATGTTGCGGCGGATGCTACGGCTCAGGCAAACCATATTGGCGTCACTATCCAAGCAGATATAATCAAACAAAAATTACCCGAAAATAATGGGGCTTTTAATCTAATAAAAGGGTTTGGTAAGACTCACCCTGATGTTTATGAAAAGTTAACGACGGATCACCCGATCGATCTTTGTCGTTGGCAGGTAGCTAATTGCTATATGGGACGATCGGGCCTAATCAACAGCGGTGGAGCTAGCTCTGGCGCTGCGGATCTGGCCGAAGCTGTAACAACTGCCATAATTAACAAACGTGCCGGTGGAGTAGGACTCATTTCCGGCCGCAAAGCTTTCCAACGTCCGATGATTGAAGGGGTTGCGTTACTTAACGCTATCCAAGATGTCTACCTTGATAGCGATATAACTATCGCCTAACCATTTTGATCTGATGGTCGTGTCCTGCCCCAAGCATTTCGCTAGTCTTGGAACAGTGATTCGAACCGTATTATCACCAGCCCTAGGGAGGGTCTGTGACTGACACTGCACCACGCGAGTTACCGCTGCAAGAACTCGACGAAGTAATTATTAGGTTCGCCGGAGATTCAGGCGATGGTATGCAGCTGACCGGTGATCAATTCACCAGTATCTCTGCGGCCCTCGGCAATGACTTGGCTACGTTGCCAGAGTTCCCGGCTGAAATTAGAGCACCTCAGGGCACACTTGCTGGAGTGTCAGCCTTCCAAGTCCGTATTTCGGATTTTGCGATCACGACGCCAGGTGATGCGCCTACAGTTTTAGTAGTTATGAACCCAGCTGCGCTCAAAGCACAACTTCACAATCTTGTGCAGGGCGGTGCAATCATCGTTAATACTGATGCTTTCACGGAGCGCAATATCGAAAAAGCCGGTTACAAATCGAATCCGCTAGATGATGGGACTCTGGACAACTATCGAAATTACCCCGTTCCGATGGGCCAAATCACTCGTGACGCAGTGGCAGAACATGGTGTTAAACCACGCGATGCCGAGCGGTCAAAAAACTTTTTCGCTTTGGGTCTCATCTCCTGGATGTATACCCGCCCAGTGGAACCCACGATGGAGTTCATCAATACTAAGTTCAGAGGCAAAGAGCTTGTTATAAAAGCCAACGAAGCTGCGTTTAAGGCCGGTTACAACTTTGGTGAAACAGCCGAAATATTTGAGGCTCATTATGAAATTAAACCAGCTCCGCTTGCCTCTGGAGAATACACAAACGTTAATGGTAATACAGCCCTCGCGTGGGGCCTGGTAGCAGCTGGTGTACTGGCACGTTTGCCTACGTTTTTGGGTTCGTATCCTATAACTCCTGCTTCCGACATTCTTCATGAGCTATCAACTATGAAAAATTTCGGCGTACGTACTTTCCAGGCTGAAGATGAGATTGCGGCTGCGGCCTCGGCTGTCGGGGCGGCTTTCGGTGGAGCATTGGCCTTTACCACGACATCTGGACCTGGGTTAGCGCTTAAGGGGGAAACCCTAGGCCTTGCTGTAAGCCTGGAACTCCCAATGGTGATAGTCGACGTTCAACGTGGAGGCCCTTCGACTGGATTGCCGACTAAGCCAGAACAAGCGGATTTGCTGATGGCGATGTACGGGAGACACTCGGAGTCGCCAATGCCTATAGTGGCAGCTAAGAGCCCCTCGCATTGTTTCGACGCAGCGATTGAAGCTTGCCGCATAGCTTTGAAGTACCGAACACCAGTCATGTTGCTGAGTGACAATGCTCTTGCTAACAGCTCAGAACCATGGTTGTTGCCAGATGTAGATTCGTTACCGGATATCGGAGTTGATTTCCAAACTGAATTTAATGGCACTAATGAAGATGGTGATGGAATATACCTTCCGTATCTAAGAGACGAAGAGACTTTAGCTCGACCTTGGGCGATTCCAGGGACCCCGGGACTGATGCATCGAGTGGGTGGGATAGAGAAGGAAGATGGTTCTGGAAATATTTCCTATGACCCTGAGAACCACCAAAAAATGGTAAATGTGAGACAGGCAAAAGTTGATGGTATCGATGTCCCTGATGTTGAAGTCATGGGTGATCAAGACGCTGATTTCTGTTTCTTAAGCTGGGGTTCGACATGGGGTGCCGTCGACGCGGCTACCGCTCGTCTTCAAAAAGCTGGGCACAAAGTTGCGTATGTTCACTTGGTACATCTAAATCCTTTCCCCTCAAATCTGGGAGAGGTTCTTGGAAAGTTCAAAAAAGTACTTTGCCCAGAGATGAATGCAGGGCAGCTAGACAAATTAGTTCGAGCTAAATATTTAATCGATGTGCAGGGAGCCCACAAAATGAATGGTGTTCCTTACACAACTGCTGAGATCGAAGCAGCCGCATTAGAAACCCTTCGGGTTTGAGCTGTAGGAAATAGGAGAAATTTTTATGACTGATACTTCAACCCGCACAGGACCAGCCGACTGGGCAACAGATCAAGAAGTTCGCTGGTGTCCTGGATGTGGGGATTATTCGATTCTCACCGCAATGAGAATGTTGATGCCAGAGCTAGACGTAGACCGGGAAAAAACGGTATTCGTGTCTGGCATCGGATGCGCAGCAAGATTCCCTTACTACATGAATACCTACGGTATGCACGGAATTCATGGCCGTGCTCCTGCCATTGCTTCAGGTCTCGCTATGGCACGACCTGACTTGGACATTTGGGTCATAGGCGGCGATGGCGACATGCTCTCCATTGGTGGCAATCACCTGATACATGCTTTGAGAAGAAACGTTAATCTCAAAGTTCTCATGTTCAATAACATGATATATGGCTTGACTAAAGGGCAATTTTCGCCGACAAGCGAGACGGGCAAGGTCACAAAGAGTTCCCCAATGGGCTCTTTAGATCATCCATTCAACCCGATATCTATAGCTTTGGGTGCTGAAGCTACCTTCGTAGCTCGAACCCACGACATGGATAGAAAGCATATGATGGAAACTTTCCGTCGTGCCCATGAGCATAAGGGCGCTTCATTTGTTGAAGTTTTTCAAAATTGCAATGTCTTTAATGATGGAGCGTGGGAGGGAATTACTAAAAAACAAAATCGAGATGCGAACCTGATACAGCTTCACCACGGCCAGCCAATAAAGTTTGGAGCCGAAGGTGAGTTTGGCGTTATTATCGATAACGGATCGGCGAAAGTCGTTTCTGTCTCTGATGTTGCTGAAAGTAGCCTTTTGGTGCATGACGAGAACAAAGAAGACCCCTCGACTGCGTTTATGCTTAGCCGCTTAGCTCGAGGACCTTTTGAGCCAACTCCTGTGGGCATATTTAGAGCGGTTGAACGAACTGAATACGCCGCTTCAGCGACTCAACAGTTAGCAGTTGCGCAGGATCAAAAGGGTCCTGGAGACCTAGCCGCTATTCTTCGTTCCCGCGGAACATGGACGGTTTGAGCCGCTAAAAAACAGGGTTAGCTATATTTGTAGCCTTTAGGAAAAATATGGCATGGGTTCTTGATTTAGACGGTGTTATCTGGCTGGGTGACAAGCCGATTGAAGGCTCTATCGAGGCCGTTAAACGCCTTGATTCAGAAGGTGAGCAGATTCTTTTCGTTACGAATTTTTCTGCAATGCGTAAGAATGAGATGGAAGCAAAGCTTAATAATTTTGGATTAAATGCTACGGATCGCGTGATTACTTCTGCCATGGCGGCTGCATCATTAATTGAACCGGGCGAACGGGTGCTTGTTTGTGGTGGTCCCGGGGTTACTGAGGCAGTCCAAGCTAGAGGAGCTGAAGCCATAGACCCGAGCGATCACTTCGATCGAAACATTAGCGTCGATGCGGTTGTTGTAGGTTTTCACAAGAATTTTGACTTTAATAGACTAGCCGTGTGCGCCAGAGCCCTTCACCAAAACGCTCGCTTGATTACCACCAACATAGATCCGACGTACCCGACTGCAGATGGTCTCTTGCCTGGCAACGGCTCGATTACCGCTGCGGTCGCAACAGCAGGAAAAGTCGATGCTGTTGTAGCTGGGAAGCCCCATCAACCGGTGGCACAGCTAATTATGCGCCATTTAGGCATTTCTGAGGCGACTGTAAATGACATCGTAGTGGGCGATCTTCCATCGACCGATGGTCTGTTAGCTACTGAACTCAACTTTCGCTTTGGTCTCGTTCTCTCCGGGGTGACTGATGTGAATACGGCTTTAAAGTTAGATCCGCAACCAAATATGGTTTGCCCCGATTTAGCTTCTCTTGTAAGCCAAGCACTCGGCTGAAACTTTATTTATACAGAGCTACTCGGGTGGTAGCTTTGATCATGTGAAGCACCTTTATTTCGATTTGCTTATAGTGGTGGCATGACTCGACGGCGGCTGGACCAAGAGCTGGTGAGACGTGGACTAGCGGTGTCTCGGGTTCAAGCTCAAGAGCTTGTTACAGCGGGTAAAGTTTTAGTTTCTGGAGCGATTGCCGATAAACCCGCTCGTCTGGTGTCGCCAGCAGACCCGGTAATTCTCTCTGTCCAAAAGTCGCGGTTCGTTTCTCGCGGAGGCGAGAAGCTCCAAGCTGCTATCGATGCATTTAAGATAGAAGTAACGGGCTCCCGAGTCATTGATGCTGGCGCGTCGACTGGGGGCTTTACAGATTGTGCGCTGCAAAGTGGAGCAGCCATAGTGGTGGCTGTTGACGTAGGCCACGGGCAAATGCATGAACGCATCCGACAAGATGAGCGCGTCAAAGTGTGGGAACGGACAAATGTGCGAAATATATGTGCTGATGAGATAGGAGGGCCAGCAGACCTAGTTGTTGCCGATCTGTCATTCATTTCTCTGCGAACAGTTTTAAGCAACCTTGCCGACTTTCTTGAGCAGCAAGGTGATCTGGTTATGCTCGTTAAGCCCCAGTTCGAAGCAAGCCGCAAAGAAGCTGATCGTGGTCGCGGAGTGATTCGAGACGCTAAGGTCTGGCAAAGGGTGTTACATGAAGTTGCAACTGCAGTCGACGCGGCAGGCCTCGCTGTTGTCGGGCTTATACATTCACCGTTACTTGGCGGTAACGGAAACAGCGAGTTCTTGATGCATGCGCGTAAATCGGAGTCAAGCATCTACAGTGATATTGACGTTGACACGCTGATAACTCAAATTATTTTAGAGGTGGCACCTTGAGCACCCTAGTTTTTTCTCTTCGTAGCGAAAGCTTAGAAGCAGTTGCCTTATGTAACAGGGTAATAAAGGGCTTGCTACTCAAAGGGCACCAGGTTCAGATGCTACCTGAGGAAGCTGATGCACTTGCCTTGCCAGATGTCGCTACCGATATTAGCTTGATCGGAGTCAATGCCGACCTAGCCGTTAGCGTAGGCGGCGATGGGACTATGTTGCGAACCTTTGACCTAGTTGCAGGAAAAAACGTGCCAGTTCTCGGTGTCAACATGGGGCGTTTGGGGTACCTCACAGAGTTTGAGCCAGACCAAATAGACACAGCGATCACAAGTGCACTATCTGGTGCGCTGCCGATAGAGCAACGGATGATGGTCGCAGGACGGCTGATTCGCTCCGACGGATCTGAGAATGGCCTTTGGCTTGGACTCAACGAAGTAATTGTCGAAAAAAGAGACCAAGGG
>CAJJCB010000008.1 GCA_905182565.1 Acidimicrobiaceae bacterium
AACGTCCAGCTCGACCATGACGCTTCGTCATATGAGTACGCATCGTTGACGAACAAAATCGTTGATGTTGTGACCACCAACGTCGATCTGCTTCCAGCACCGCCGAACCCTGACCTTGATGGTGACGGCATTTTGAATGAAGACGAAGTTGATGGCTGCGTCGAATTAGCTGACTGCGACGGCGACGGCATCAACGACGGCAACGAAATCTCTGCGTGTATTCTTGTAGCTGACTGTGATGGTGACGGGCTCCAAGACAACCAGGAACAAGTCGGTTGTATTCAAGATCCGCGCTGCACCGAGAACAACGCTGCACCAATTCAAGATGAGGAACCAGTAGTTCCTGAAACTGAGCCAGTCGCACCAGAAAACCCTCCAGCGCCAACCCCTCCAGCGATTGACGAACCTGACGAGGATGACGCTCCGCAAGAACCAGTGATCCCTGAGTTAGATGAAGATGAGGGCCCTGGTAACGACAGCGATCTTGATGGCATATCGGACTCTGATGAGCTGCCTGGGTGTGAGCTAGTAGACGACTGTGACGCTGATGGACTAATAGATGGGGAGGATAACGACCCGAGTAACCCTGATAGTGATGGGGACGGACTTGTTGATGGCTCGGATCCAAATCCTGGGAACCCGGACACCGACGGCGACGGTATCCCTGATGGTGAAGACGATGACTCTGACGGCAATGGCATACCTGATGACCAAGAGCAGGGGATACCAGGTTCGGGGCTAGCTCCTCCGGGTGAGCCGGAACAATCTCCCAGCGGAGATGGCACACCTGACGATGAGGACGGGGAAGTACCTACAAAACCTTCACAAACACTAGATGGTGGTGATGATGGCGATGACTCCAAATCCCCGGTTGCTATTCGAGTGTTAACAGACCCTAAGGTTCTCGTTGGTGGTGGCCTTATTGCTGCTGCTGGTTTCGCATGGTTGTGGTTCCTTGCCAGAGCAATCGGCTTCTCTAACGGCTTGTGGTGGTTACTATGGCTGCTGCTACGTCGACGCCGATTCTGCAGGGTGTGTGACCACACTTTAAAGAAAACCCGTGATGGTGTTTGGATTTCTGTTGAGACCGAATCTCACCTAGGCGAAGACGGACACGCACATGAACCAAAGCTTCTTAGGGTTGTTCGAGGAACTTCCGAGAGTGGCAGCTCCAATAGCTAAAAAGACTGATTGCAGCGGATCGAGCATCGCCTTTGGTGGTGCTCTTTCCAGTGCCATTGATCGCAAGAAATAGATGCCGGACTCCTTGATGCACAATCAACAATTCTCGTTATAGCAGGCATTTTATCCAACGAGAGCCCTGTTATATAACGTGCAAATCCTTCTCGTAGTGGCTTAGGATAGTCCGCCCTCAGAGGGCGTGTGTTTTCCTAAAGCGAACGAAAAGCCTATGCCGTAGGCAGTTGCATCAGCTGTTACCGCTGCTATGTAACAAATCTCACTACAGGAGAATCCTCCATGCAATAAGGGAAATTCCTCTGCTGTCGCTTCGCCTTATTGAAGCGACACTGAGGACCAAGCAAAAAATAAGTAATTGAACACAAAGCCAAAGCCAATCAAACAAGTTTCTCAATTTCTAAAAGGAAAATTTTCAATGGCCACTTCTCTAAGAATCACCTTGGTGCGGTTTCATAAATTGATAGTCGCATTAGTTTCTGGCACTGCTGTTGTGGTCTTAGCTTCTCAAATACATTTAGCTGGTCAGTTTCTCATCACGCCTGGCGGTGTGCATGACGTAAGTGAGATTGTCGAGTTAGCCTCACCTCATTCGGGAAACCCAAAAAATCTAAATTTAGTTACAGTGAAATCAGTAGCCGAGCCTTCCCTATTGCAAACAGCTCTGGACGTTATCCTTAATCACGGTGAACTGAGTTCCATCCCTCAAACTCCTGGATACTCTCACGCCGCTAGTCACCTATCTTCTGATAACGGAATGCAAAGCAGTTTTTTCTCAGCAGCATATGTCGCAATGAGTATGGCTGGGTTAGACACGCCGGCTCCTTACGGAGTAATGATCACAGATATTTCGTCGGAATCGGACTTAGTTGGGTTGTTTGAACCAGGTTTCGTAATCACACACATAGATCACCAACCAACAAGCTCCCTCGGTGATGTCCGTGACGTCATTCGAGCCAGTGCCTTAGGCGAATCAGTAACTATTAGAGCCACAGACCTGAGCCAACATCCGGTAACTGTTGAAGTGGCACTGTTAGAGGGTGAAAATGGCAATCCGATTATAGGTATAGCAGCATCTCAGCACTACAACGAAGCTGACTTCCCTGTCCAGTTAGACGTAAGCGTAAACAACGTAGGTGGACCTTCATCTGGGTTAGCTCTAGCATTGTTCATGCTTGATGAGTTCACCGCAGGATCCTTAACTAATGACTTAAAAGTAGTAGCAACGGGCACAGTTGATTCCAGCGGCACTGTCGGACCAATCGGATCCTTAGATCACAAAAGTTTCGCAGTTGAACTCTCAGGAGCTGACGTGTTCTTTGTGCCAGCTGACCAATACGAAATAGCTGCGCAAGCTTTAAATGGCTCATACACCAAAGTGATTCCTGTCAACACTGTTAGAGACGCTGTCATAGCTCTCGCTGAACTAGGTGGAGATATCTCCGAAGTTAACCCACTAACGCTCGCTAAAGGAGAATCAGTTGGGTTCGTCACAAACTCTGATGGGATGATTACCGGTTACTCCGGTGTTGATGGGGAATTCCAAGACGTCATCGAAACTGGTGCAGCTGCGCTTCCTACTCCTCTACTTCCAGCATTAGATGCTGTCACCATCGTGAACGGTTGCAACCCCTGGGTGACAGCTGGTAATAGCCTTCCACACTCGGCAGCACGCATCATCGGCTACGACCCTGCTTGCGCTTTAGGAACTTTTGATGCTAACGGCTGGGACGACGACAATACATACGGTCATGAATGGGCAAACACTGTGTGGATATCGAGCGACGCAGTACTTGGAGGCAAACTCACTGATGTACTCATCCACGAAATGGGTCACGTCATCAATCATCACTACTTCGCCACATGCACACCGCCAGGCTATACAACCAATATGGCTGACTACTTCGCTGAACGGTTCGGCCATTACCAGCCACCAGCTTCTGAAGTTCTCGCCGACGTATTTGTCTATGCTTATGGCGACCCCGACGGTAACCACGCCCACACTTACTACCTTGATAGGTACGACATCGATGTATCCGACGATGACATTCGTAGCGTCCGATCTGCAGTGTGGTTATGTGTCAACTTAGGTCGAGATGCTTACATCGATGGTGAACGAGGGATACAAGCAGATCTTGATAAATTAACCGCTGTGCAAGGTATCAATGAGTTAGGTCTAGTTAGTAAACCGAACCTCTCTCACCACCTTGCTAGCAGTTTCGCTCAGCCCGAATCAGCTCATAAAGCAAGAAGTTGTCTGGTCACCACTCAACAATTCTTAATAACCGAGACATGCATGCAGCACTAGAGATCACATCTCTTCGCTGAAAGTAGAAGGCGCAACAGGTATTGTCATTACAACTTGAGTACCAGGAGCATTGACCATAGACGGCGGTTCGATATAAGTACCCTCAGGCCCCATCTCTCTGTGAAGCCCATGACCATCAATTGTCAATGTTCCGCCGAGGTTCTCGCAACGTAACTGCAAATTCGCAGTACCGGAGAATCTCCGCAGGTTCTCAATCTCGGGCCCTGTGGGTTCGGGTGGTAACCCTTTCCCGTTGTCAGTGATTGTTACGGTCAGGTGCCTACCTAAAAGCTCAGTTTCCCCTGTATTCGCATGCATCTTTATGAGAGTGGCATCAGCGTGCTTATGTGCGTTCATAACTGATTCTTTAACCACCGCAAGGATGGTATGCACCGTGCCTATTGGCAGTTCAGATAATAACCGTTGATCGGCTGCAGATGTTGCTTCTATTTTTGTTGGGATGATTTTGCGGAGTTCTTGCACTAGTTGGACTATGTCTCGCATCCCAAGACCACCAAGGAATGATTCATCTCGGTCTTCCGCCTTAATTATTTGGCGTATGGATTTAGAAACAGATGAGAGAGATTCGATAAGAGCTGATTTATTCTCAGGTTTCAACTCCCCCATCGCATTAAGCGACATGCCTGTGATAGCTATGTCTTGCAGCACGTTGTCGTGGAGTTCTAGCGTGAAGCGTGCACGCTCCCTAAGTTCGGCCTCTCTGTCTCCAAGCGCTTTAGAAAATTCAATTTCTCTAAGTTGCAGCGCCCTTGTCTGTAGCTCCAACTCAGCAGCGTTAGCTATTCTCGCTGTGTGATTATCACCGAACTCGATCAGGAATCCTGATTCGCCGTCGTACCGGTATGTGGTGGTAATGGTCAACGGTTGTGTTACCACCTGGTCGGTTTCGATTAGTACCTGTTTGTACACCGAAGACTCTGAGGTAGATATGTCTTGAGGTAAGAATGCGAACACTTGAGTTGACGGCGTACCAGAATACGCTTCAACCAGGAATGGTCGAAGCTCATCAAATCGTACCCGCACAGAACTGCCCAGCTCACCGATCTTAGGTGGTAATTTTCGAGTGTTTGCGAACGCTGAGTTACTCCAAATTAACCGTATGTCTACTAAGTCCCCCGAGTCGTCGAGTATGGGGTCGTGAATCGCGAAAGTCCATTCAAGCTCCCTGTAAGCAGACTGATAAAGCTTCAGCAACCGCTTACGCTTAGATGCCTTTGACATATCCACCTCTCATGCTATTCAGCATCTTAACTACCGCTGAACGAACCTTGCATAAAGCACAATCGGGTTAGGTTAAGGTTTAGCTATGCCGCAAGATACCGAAGCCACTTCTCAAGAACTACCCCCAGTGTTCTTGCTATGTGACGACCACCCGATGATTCGAGCAGGTATCTCAGCTGGACTAAAAGGCGAGTTCGCTGAGTGTGAAATAATTGAAG
This sequence comes from Acidimicrobiaceae bacterium, assembly GCA_905182565.1. GTDB lineage: Bacteria > Actinomycetota > Acidimicrobiia > Acidimicrobiales > Poriferisodalaceae > UBA9040. The sequence goes on from CAJJCB010000008.1 coordinate 4,966, forward strand.
TCGAAAATGTTAAACGCGCGCTATTCAAAATTAATAGCGAAAACGTTTCCGTTGCTGTGCTAGATCTTCGTTTACCTGACGGAAGCGGCCTAGATATAGCTCGACATATTGCCGAACAAGAACTGGAAATTCCGTGCATTATCGTCACCTCGGTTTCTGATCCTCGTGCGGTGATAGAAGCATCTGACACAGGTGTAGTTCACGCGTTTATCGAAAAAGACGCTGACATAGAACCAATACTAAAAGCTGTTAGCGCTGCGCTAGAAGGACTGTTCCTACTTAGCCCAAACCAAGTCAAATCAGCCTTGCGACAAATATCAACCGAGAACAAGCTCGACGTAACAGCCTCACTCACCGAACGGGAAAAAGAGATTATGCATCTCATAGCTGATGGCCTATCAGATGATGAAACCGGAGAAAAACTTTTCATAAGTTCCAGCACCGTGCGCAACGCATTAACAGGTATCTACCGAAAACTAGGTGTCGAGAACAGAACACAAGCAACAGCTGCCATGTGGGCGTCCCGCAAGGGCGAAACAACGTTCTAAGACTCACTGGCCTCAACTAGCTCTCCGTCAGTATCTACTTTTGAAGTAAAAAATTCGCAGGAAGATGGCAAAATGTTAGAGTCCATTGGCCAGTCGGAGAAGGAATCATAAGTGTTTATGTGAGCGGAAGTGTTGAAAGCCAAGTCCGCTAAGCGGAATAACAGGACACCAAGATCTGGGGGCGTTATCAGGTTGATGGGGAGACGCGGATGGAGACATTCCAAGTAGACGGTGGGCAACTCGAACTGAGGGTACGGGGAAACGGCTCTCGCTGACGTTCCAACGGTGTTCGAAAGCGATCTGCCAGCCGGTAGCAGATGGAAACTTGATGAAGAGGCAACTCGGGCGCTTTGCCATCCCACCCTTCTAGCAATCGGGTCGGAGACTGGTCCGATTTTTCGGGAAAGTAACGCCGCCCTCACCGCTCTGCTTGCAAATGTAGAACACTTCGAACTGGTTGGGTCAGGCCACTTCGTGCACGTTGAGCAACCAAAGCTGGTTGCCGAGAGACTCGCTGCGTTCCTAATAAGTAACACACCGCGCCCACGGCCTCAGGTTTTGTAAGGTTTAGGATTGCGCTATACAACAACCGAGCGGTCAGGTTATTAATGACTCAAATAGATACGGCTACTGGACTTTATCTACCCATATAAACGCAAATTCTTCTCCCCGCGGTTCGACCGAAACCAGGACAGGGTCACCCAGATTAACATCTTGTGGTTCAGCATTTCGTAACGCCCCAACAACTCGAGGACCTTCAACAAGTTGCACTACAGCCGTCACGTACGGAACTTCTTCTATCCATGCCCGATCAACCGTAAAGTGATTGATCGCAAAGGAATACATAAAGCCTTCGCCAGACACCGGCACGAATTCGTATTCGCTAGAGAAACATGCAGAACAATAGTACCGAGGAGGCTGTCGAGCTTTGTCACAAGATAAGCATCGCTGAATGTGTAAAAGGCCAGTTTCAACGGCTTTCAGATGTAGCTCAAGGTTCAGTCCCTCTGGGTTTGGAATGTATTTTTTGTAACTTTTCTGTTGCGGGTCCGACATCTTTAGCCCCTTGCCAATACAGCGATACTTCCATCGCCTAGATCTCCGTATCCAGTGACTAAACCTAATTCACAATTCTCAACCTGCGCTTTTCCAGCATCATGTCGTAATTGATGCGTCGCTTCGACAATGTGATTTAAACCCCAGCAGTGCCCCTGAGAAAGTAGACCACCATGGGTATTCATTGGAAACTTCCCATTAAGACCAATATTGCCATCTTTCACGAAATCACCAGCCTCCCCTTTTCCACAAATCCCAATTGCTTCAAGTTCCATTAAAACCACGTAGGTGAAGCAGTCATATATTTGCAGAAAGTCCATATCGGATGGAGAAACATCTGCCATGGCGAAAGCTCGCGGAGCAGCGCTATCTAAACCGAGTTTCAACATGTCTGGACGATTCGTAATTTCGTCGGCAGGGTACGGATGCCCTTCAGCTCCCCCTAACCAAAGGACAGGTTTATGCGGTAAATCTTTCGCCCGCTCTGTCGTAGTAAGCACCAGTGCAGCCGCACAATCGGTTTCTAAACAGCAGTCCAGTTTTCGCATTGGTTCCGTAATAAGCGGCGAGTCAAAATAATCATCGAGTGTCATAATTCGTCCACCCATTAACGCTTTGTCGTTCAAATGTGCGTGTTCTCTGCACGTGAGCGCTACTTGAGCCGCAGCCTCTGCAGTAATCCCATACAGGTCCACATACCTCTGGATGTACATTGAATACCATTGGACTGCTGAACGAACCCCATACGGTGCATAGAAATTTCTGCTCACATCGATAAACGGACCTGGATCCCCAAGCCGCTTAGTCTTCTTAGCGTCTGGCCTTTTACGAAAAGCAGAGTAGCCATTCCACCCAAAGGTGACTAAGACATTAGTCGCTACGCCAGAAGCCAAAGCCATTACCGCAGATTGGAGCGCAGCTGTGGGGCTGGCTCCACCCATGCGAACTTCTACTGCGTAACGAACTTCCGGCATTCCAAGATTTGCCGCTATCTCTTCGGTTGTTACGTAACCCGGGGGCGGGATAACACCGTCTATGTCGCTGGGCAACAAACCTGCGTCTTGAATCGCTTGCATCGATGCGTCAAGAACTAATTCGGTGACGGATCTATCAGAACCTCGGACATAGTCCGTTTCTCCGACACCAACAATTGCTACTTTTCCAGAAATATCCATAGTTACCTCGTTACAACAATTAGACAGGTTTACTAATCTTCAGTCCAAACTCGTGGTTCATCACTGAAGTAAGTATTCCGTGCCGTTCGCGAACTCTCACTCTTGCCCATGTATCCAACCGCAACATGATCCATATGCTGCAAAGCACGCCCAAGCGGCATTGACTGCGCGTTGATAGAGGCTTTACTAACTGCCACTGGAACTGGTGGTTGCTTTATAACCTCTTCTGCCAAAGACAGACCAGCCTCAACTAGATCTTCGTCATTATCTACTTTCGAAGTAAAAAACCCGTAGTCGTCTAATTCGTCTAACTCGTAGGTTCTACCCAAGATCAGCATTTCTTTAGCACGATGCGGACCTACTAGGTTCACAAGAACCGGTATCGAATTCCAGGTTAAGTTAAACCCAATACTCACTTCATTGAGAGTCAATTTGATGCTTCTGCTTCCAATCCGGAAGTCACAAGCTGCGGGTAGGACAGCTCCCCCACCAATCATGTAACCATGACACAAAGCAATGGTGATTGGGGTTAGATGTAGAAGCGAATCATACATTTTCGCACCTTGTTTCGAACCTAACATTGCATCCAACGAACTGACGCGATCTTGTCGGAGGTCGGCGCCCGAACAAAAACTCTTACCTTCACCCCGCAGAATTACAACACGTACAGCCGGGTCACTGTCTAAGGAAGAAATCGCTTCGTGAAGTTCAGCTACTAACTGACCATTCACTGCATTATGGACTTCAGGTCGATTAAGAACCAGATGCCTTACCGGTCCGTTGCCGTCTATTCTGACAGTTCCCATTTCCATAAGAGTAAGTCTTTCAGACTCTTCTGCTTTCATGCGTGTTAAACAACGTCATACAATCAAACGGAGGGAGAAAATAACCATGGCTAATGAAACTTTTGATCTATCAGGAAAAGTCGCAGTTATAACCGGCGGTAACGGGGGAATCGGACTGGGTTTTGCTCGAGCTGTGGCGGCCGCTGGGGCTGACGTTTGTGTTTGGGGAACAAACCCGGAAAAAAACGAACAGGCAGCAGAAGAATTAAGATTAATTAATCCGACTGCTTCTTCGATGCAATGTGATGTTTCACAAGAAGAACAGGTCGAAGGGTGCATGGCTGACGTGGTCAACAAATACGGCCGTATTGACGCTTGTTTTCCTAATGCTGGTATCGGAACTCAAAATGACAAGCCATTTTTTGAACACTCCAATGAAGACTGGCACTCAGTTCTTGATGTAAACCTGACCGGCGTTTTCTTCACTCTCCGTGCCGCTACCCGTCAAATGGTGAAGCAAGGCGAAGGCGGGTCTTTGATTCTCACTTCTAGTGGAACTGCTATTCAAGGCTCACCAAAAGGGCAGGCTTATGCAGCTTCAAAAGGAGCCATGCTTGCGATGATGATGGGTCTCTCTGTAGAGATGGCACGTTACAAAATCACAGCGAACGCAGTTATTCCTGGTTGGGTTGATACTGCAATGACAGCGCCGTTATTCGAGTGGGACAAGTTCAAAGACAGCGTCATGCCTCGCATCCCGATGCGCCGTTGGGGAACCCCTGATGATTTTGGAGCTATAGCTGTCTATTTGATGTCTGATGCCAGCCGTTGGCACACTGGCGATGTCATTAAAATTGATGGCGGATTCAGCATTTTCTAAACATTTTATAAATGTCTCGCTAGCTTCGTTCAGACCTAGCCTTACAGCCAAATGCTCTCATCAAAAAACTTGCCGGCCAGATCTCTTCGCTTGGCTACCGGCTTACTTCTTTTCGGCGTCGGCTTAGGTCTAGTAATCATGGGAAATTTCGGGCTTCCCCCCTGGGATGTCCTCCACAAAGGTCTCGCTCAGCAAACACCTGTCTCTATCGGTGTAGCAATGATTCTCATCGGAGTTTTATTACTGATTGTTCTTATATTCATGAAAGAGCCAATGGGAATCGGGACACTCGCAAACGTTGCATTTATTGGTCTCATTCTTGATGCAACTCTTGCGATTGGTGGCGAACCTACCAACATAGCCATTCGATCTATTTGCACTATCACCGGGCCCATTATCGTAGGCCTCGGCTCAGGTTTTTACATAGGAGCTCGCTTTGGCCCTGGACCACGTGACGGGTTAATGACAGCACTAGACAGACGAGGGATTACGTTGTGGAAAGCAAGAACTTCTATAGAAGGTCTAGCTCTCATAGCGGGGCTCATCCTCGGCGGAACAGTAGGTTGGGGAACCATCTGGTTTGTTCTAGCTATCGGCCCCGCAGTTCAATTTTTTCTTCCGCGTCTCGACGTCAAAACTTAATTCCTAAATTCCTCATAACCATCAGGGGGTCCGAACACGCCACTCAGATTCGGTGGGCCCTGATACAGCCAAGTCAACTGACGGCTTTTAAATAGCCATCCAGCAGATTCGTGTACATAAATATCATCGTAATAACCCAGATAAAAAAGAGTTTTCCCAGAACGCGCTTTCGCGAATTCACACATGTACCAACGCCCAACGCCGGAATCTTCTTTTAGGTCAGCAGTTCCGTTGAAAGTCATTTGATTCACTGATTCAAACAAATTCATCGCAGTATCAACCGCTTTCCCGATAGCTGTCTTACCCACTACCGGCCCACGACCAACATTCCAAATTGCATCTTCAGCCCATAGCTCTATCAACGCTTCTCGATCGTCATTACAAACCGCATCACAATAAAAATGAACTAAGTTACGAATCGCATCAATCTCACTCATCCTTTGAACGCTAGTAGACATAACCGTCTTACATACGAGCGGCAATAGTTCGAGACCCGGGAACCTTCTGACACAAAACTTATTTTGGTCTGGACAACAGATGCATGAAGGAACAACGATCGAGCTTATTTAGCCCAGACTTTCAGCATTAATAAAGATTTTTCTGTAAGACTGTATTTATAAACACGCGTTAAAGGGGCAGACATGGACCACGACTTAGTAATTCGTAATGCGCTTATTGTTGATGGAACGGGTAAATCATCGTTCGTAGGCGATATCGCAATTCACGATGGTCTCATAACTCACGTTGGCGACTTTCCCGGAACAGCAGTTAAAGAAATCGACGCTAATCACAAATTGGTAACGCCGGGCTTTGTCGACATTCACACACATTTTGACGGTCAGGTCTGTTGGGACAAACAAGCCACACCTAGTTGTTGGCATGGGGTAACCACGATAGTGATGGGTAATTGCGGTGTCGGTTTTGCCCCAGTTCGACCCGGACAAGAAAACAGTCTCATAGAGCTAATGGAAAGCGTCGAGGACATTCCTGGGACAGCGCTTCATGAAGGAATCCCTTGGGGATGGGAATCTTTCAGCGAATACCTCGACGTTATAGATACGCCATACTCAATAGATATTGGAGCTCAGGCTCCACACGTGGCAATTCGCCATTACGTAATGGGCGACAGATGCTACGACGATGCGACTTCCGATGACATGAAAAAAATGGCTGATATCACAAAAGGCGCTCTCGAGTCAGGTGCTCTAGGTTTCACGACATCGCGATTTTACGGCCATAAGGATAAGTCTGGAAATCTAATCCCTGGGACCAATGCAACAAGTGACGAAATGATTGCGATCTCTGAGGCATTTGCTGAAGTAGGTCACGGAACGATGGAAATCATTTCTGACCATCTTGATAAACCCGAAGAGTTAGCATGGATCGAAGATATTGCCCGTCGCACCGGACGGCCCATAACTACCCTAGTCACTCCCGATATTGGCGAAGGCATCTGGGATTTAGCTGAACGTCTTAATCCCGAAGGTTTCAACATAAGACCACAAGTCGGAGCGAGGTTAGCTTCTGTGCTCATGACCCTCGAGGGCACCATAAACCCGATGAGGCAGTTTCCGTCTTACAGCGAAATTAAGCATCTTTCTTTTGATGAGCAACGAAAAATGCTTTTAGATACAAAGTTCAGGGCCAAAATTTTAGCTGACAGCCCCAAAATCTCTCGTGATGTTGATACGAATCGAATGATTTCAACGTGGGATAAGATGTATGCCTTACCAAGCGACCTTTCGTACGAACCTGGTCATGATGAGTCAATAGCAGGCATCGCAAGTGCGCAGGGAATCGATGTGCGGGAAGCTTTGATGGACATTATGGCCGATGCGACTCCCATACTTTTCTTATTCGGAAAGTATGAGGGAAGCGTGCAACCTCAGTTTGATTTTATTCAAAGGCAGCACTCAGTTTTCGGACTTTCAGATGGTGGAGCTCATGTTGGAGTTCTATGTGATGCAAGCGTTCCAACTTACATGTTGGCTTATGCGACACGAGACAGAACAAAGGGTCCTCGACTGTCAATCGAATTCGTCGTTCATAAAATGACACAGGACACTGCTAATCTTTATGGACTAACTGATAGGGGCGTCATCGCGCCGGGTTACAAAGCTGATTTAAATATCATCGACTATGACAACTTATCTCTCTTACACCCGGAGATGATTTATGACCTTCCCGCTGGCGGAAGACGACTCATTCAAAAAGCAACAGGCTATGCAATCACTATTTGTGCTGGAGAAGTGACCTATGAAAATGGAGTTCATACTGGCGCTATGCCTGGAAAATTAGTACGAGCCGGTAACTAGTCATAAAATTTCTACATCTATATCTCTATCACTTCTAGCAAGAACTGAGAGCTAGAAAATTTCTTTGTTTAACCAATTGCAGCTTTCGCGAACGCTTCGATTTCACGCAGTGGGTCTGGACCTGCCGGATTGTAGATAATTTCGGTAGTACCAGACTCGCTTGCTTCCGCAATTTTATTTCTTATATATGCTGGGTCTCCCACCCAGCTTTTATTCCAGTCGAAATCTGCTCCAGCCGCGTCAATCAATATTCTGTCCCGAGAATTCAGGTGTGTGGCATGTCCTTCATGCACAGCTAAGTGTTGCGAGTCCTCTTCTTGGTCAGCTTGTAGCTGCTCGAGATACAGATCTCCGCCGGGAACTTTCTCTAAACGCTTCGGAGACACTTCCCAACTTGAATGATGAGACATCACCCACCACGGGCCGGCAGCTTCAATTACTCGCTCGGAGTAGGCAGACTCATCATCTTCGAGGACCGTTCCGTGCGCCATCTGCACAAATTCGTTCCAAGTACCGTCACCCTTCCCGAGCATCATCAATCCATCAGCTATATCTCGAGTAATTTTTTGACCTTTAGGGCCAAGCGCCGACAAGATGATGGGGACTTCTAACGGGCGAGCCAACGCCATTTCTGGATGGTGAATCATTTGACAAACTTTGCCATCGATTTCGACTGGATCTCCTCTAAGTAGCGCCTTGAGTTGTTGGACATACAAGCTCATTTGCGCCCAGGGCACAGCGCCTTGCCCGAGTACCCGGCGGGCGGTGAAGCCCGTTCCCAAGCCAAGCGTCAGCCGTCCCGGCCACATTCTTTCAATAGTCAAAATCGCTGATGCTGTGGTCATGACATGACGAAGATTTGGCACTAGGACAGCTGTCCCTAATCCCATTCGATCAGTCCGCTCGGCTACAAGAGCCATGGTTATCCATACGTCTTCCCATATGGCTGCAGAGTCATAAAGCCAATATTTTTCATAACCCAATTTTTCAGCTAGGACTGCAGCGTCAAGAGCTAGGGGCCCCGGAGCAAACCCGACAGAGATATTTGGTTTTCCCATTATTTTGCCGCTTTAGTTTTTAATCGTTCCTTCGCTTTTTTTTCTTTATCTTGCAAACGTTGGCATTCACTTCGTAAGAGCCTTCCGGTGTCGCGTTCTTCAGCTATGTAACGTCCGAGAAGCCCACCGGTCACCGGATCAATAGTTTTATCAGAAAACATTCCGTCAAAAATATCTGGGGAGACAGGTGCTTTGTTGTACTTCAAGGCTTTGAGCTTAGACAACTCAGACCTGTTCGATGACGCTATTTTTCTTAACTCTTCGAGAGGGTCACGTCCGCTAGCTTGCACTTCATATCCGAGTTCAAGCATTCTCTTCGCAAAAGCTATGCCGTGCTCCTTCTCTCTCATCTCAATTAGCCGCAACGTCTTTTCAAGCTTCTTGTCTGAGACCGAGCCAGCCCAATTTTCAAAAATTTCTCCTGCGGAGGTCTCAGTAACAGATATTGCATTCAGTAGCGAAATGTAGGTGGGGGTGGACGTCATTCGGCTCTCCTCTTAGTTGCTATCAGATTGACACAACCTTGTGCCTTCTGCTGACAAAAGTTGTTTCTAACGCTCAGTTTTGGAAAATAGGCGCAAATAGTTTTTCAGAAATTATTGAATCCCAGCCACTCTCGCTAAAAAGAGAAGCAGCGATTCTGCCGATCTCGTCGCTACTCTTTGCTGCTGCACCACAGCCACCAATCGCCACAGCAAGACCTTTGTCAACCCAACCTATATATGGGTGACCGCTTAACGTGTTCGTAACGACACAGGGTTTTTGTTTCCAGCTCACTACTTTTTTTTGTGGAATCAATTCTTGCAGACAATTTTTTAGTGAGTCAGCTTCTGTCGCCGAACCATTTCCTTGAAACCATTCGATGAGATCGTCTTGTTCGACCGGGTTACTTTCTATAAGGTTTCCACCTATTTTCAGAGCAACGCGCCCATCTGGATAAAGAATCGGCGGCACCCAATAGATTTCTTCCAAACGCGCATCGGGCGGATCTACCATTATAAAGCTGGGCAGCGCAGGATCTGGGAGTACCTCCGCTGTAACCGTTGTTCTGCACATCCGTTGCAGCGACAAGGGTGTTTCCAGAAGCTCTCTACCGAATGCACCGGTAGCAACTAAAACTCGGGCTGCGGAAATAGAACCCCATGCTCCTCCTATAACGTACTTCCCTAGCTTGAGCTCTAAAGAAGTTGCCGCTTTCTTTATTACGTTCGATTGAGTTTGTTCTACAAGCTTGGTTTGCGCTCTAACTAACGAACGGGGATTTATATATCCGGCAGGTGGGCCTTCGTACACAATCGGATGCGAATTTGTTATCTCTATTCCAGTTTTTTCCAGAACCCATTCAGCGCTGACTCTATTGATGACCCCACCGGCTTCAACGCCATTTGCGACCCATTCATCAGCGATCGGGGAACAGCTAACAAGGCCGCTGCTGGCGTGAAAATCTATACAAGAGCGTGAAGCAATATCTGCGTATCTTTCGATAGAACGTGCTGCCAGGTGAGACCAAACCGCAGTTCTGCCAGCAATACGAGTGATTCTGCCTTCGTCAGGGTGGCTAGAAAATGGCCCGCTACTCAGTCGTCGATCGGTTGGCTCATCAGGACCAATTACAACAACGCGCTGTCCGCTCTCGGCCATATGGCGAGCTGCTGCAGAACCGATTAAACCTCTCCCAATTATTGCTATATCGAACACATACCACCTTAAAGTTGATTTAACTAATAACTGCTTGCACTCTAATTTCGACAAGACCACCAGGCATTGCTAGCTCTGTGCATCCAATAGCGGTCCATGCAGGATAAGGCTCCGATATCATTTCATCCTTAACTTTCATAAACGCACTCATATGGCTTGCCATATCTACGTGAAAAGAAGTCATTTCAATAATATTTGATAGGTCTCCCCCAGCTTCAACAAGAATTGCCTCGACGTGGTTAAACGCATACCTGAATTGTTGAGTGGCATCGGCAGGGCATCGCCCATCACTGTCAGTTCCAATTTGCCCTGAAAGCAGAACTAAGTTCTCTAGTTTCACCGCAGGAGCAAAATGAAAACGGTCATATGTAGGTTGCATAGAAGCTGGGATCACGCGCTCGGTCATAACTACACAATAGCTATGAAATGGCAGTAGCCAAATGATCTACAGATGATCTTTTCACAGTAATTCACTATCTGTTTTTTTACTCAAGCCGTGTAACGCTCAATGCACTGAAGTTATTTGAAAGTTAGGCTTCCATACATGGCAGTACGAGTCGAAAAGTCTGGTTCAGTATGGACAGTGATTCATTCACGTCCCGAGGCACGAAATGCTATGGACCCAGAAAGCGCCGAATTACTCCATCAAGCTTTTGTGGACTTCGAGAATGATAGCGAAGCAAAAGTTGCGGTGTTCTGGGGGGAAGGCGGTGCTTTTTGTTCAGGCTGGGATCTTAAGTTTGCCTCAACACTCGATGGCCCTAACCCTCTTGGCGAACTTGCTATGTCAAGCGATGATAGTTCGCCTAGTAACGGAAGTGACATCCCACGGGGGGCTATGGGCCCAAGTCGACTTGAATTATCTAAGCCAGTAATCGCTGCTATTTCTGGGCCAGCAGTAGCAGGTGGAATGGAGCTCGCTCTTTGGGCAGATTTTCGAGTCATGGAGCGCTCTTCATACTTCGGTGTCTATTGCCGCAGATGGGGCGTGCCTTTAATTGATGGCGGCACTGTTCGGCTTCCACGAATCGTTGGGCAAGGCAGAGCCCTTGAAATTATTTTAACAGGGCGCCAAGTGATGGCAGAGGAATGCGAACGTATCGGCCTTTGTGAGTATGTCGTGGATGATGGTCTTTCAAGACAAAAAGCCGAAGAACTAGCGAATCAGATTGCCAGTTTTCCTCAAGCTTGTGTTCGAGCTGATCGTCGCTCTGTGTTCATGCAAGAAGGCTTACCAATTCGGGCTGCCCTAATTGAAGAGTGGATAAATGGCCAACCTATTCTTGCTCAAGAAGGAATATCAGGAGCAAACCGATTTGCTCAAGGCGAAGGTCGCCATGGGGAGAGTACCTAACCACCATGGCAAATATTTTTTCAGACTGTCAGCTCTGGCACTAAAGTTTCCAGACAACCATCAGATGGAAATGAAGCTTCATATAGAACCAACTATTGAGACCAGTTCAAACAAGTCAGCGTAAGCTCCTACGCCACTTGGTTGTTCTCGCTGAGGTACACTCATTGTTACGATTTGGTCAACAACTCCTTCATACTCTTTGACACGCAATGCACACTCAGTGGGAGTGCCAGCAATCGTCATAGTCTCAATAACTACATCGGGTATTAGCTTCATCGCTTCCGATGTTCGGCCGGCTGGTACGAGTTCACTGAGCATGTCCGCCACCTCGGGAAAACCCTGTCTTCGAATTTGCAGATCATAATAAGGGTGCGGAACAGGATGGAAAAGCCCACACACAGCAGCTTTCATGGCATTTCGAGCAAGCTCACTATCTTGATTTACGCTTATCAATGTTCCCATAGGGAAAACTAGCTCGTCTACTCCACGTCCGACCTCCGCAGTTGCTGCGACCGCGTCCGGTCGGACAGTGTTTTGCATAAACTCGACTGATGCCATAATCCCGACACCGATTCCATCAGATATTTCGGCAGCAAGTTTCATCATATTTGCTCCCGAAGCAGCCAAATAAACCGGTACTGATGAACGAAATGGTTCATGGCTCGCTCGCCACTTTTTCATAGATAGCGATGAGCCATCATATGACACGCGTTCACCTGCTTTGGCTCGCACGACTTTCCGAACGATTTCGACATAGTCACGCATGTATGCCATAGGACGTGATGAGTCAATATCCATATACCAATTATTAAAATTGGGGTTCCCAGTTCCGATTCCTAAAACAAACCTTCCTTCGCTCATTTCATCAAGATCACGAGCGGCCAAGCCAGCGAGCCATGGAGATCTGCCAAATGCGTTGACCACGTAAGTGCCAACCTGAACTCGCTCGGTAGCAGCTATCACAGCAGCAGCTTGCGTTACGGCGCTTCGGCTAGCTTCAGCGAGCATCACTGAGAATGCTCCGGCTGCCTCCATTTCACGCGCCACAGTAACTACTGTTTCCATACTGTTTTCAAATCCTAGAAGCGGACCTATACGCATATCTACCCCCATCGCTATCTGTATACCGAATGGTAGCTACTTCCGGCCATTGATCGCAGTTCACAGTTGAGATACGGTTTCGCGATGAACAATCCTAAGCCAGTATCAGATCTTCTAGTTGATGCAAATTGGCTAGCAAACAACCTCCGTGATAGCTCTCTCCGCATTATTGACACACGAGTAGGATTCGAACCAAGACCGCCCGGTCCTTCAAATTTTTTTCAAATGAACGATGAATTCTTAAAATCGCACATTCCCGGATCAACTTACTTACACATGGTTGATGATCTTTCTGACCCGGAAGGCCTCTTCCCATTTGCGATGCCCCATCAATCAAAGATTTGGAAACTTTTATCTCTCGCAGGCATAAATAATCAGCAAACAATTGTTCTCTATGGCAACGCTGTGACTTCATCCACCCATCGATGCTGGTGGGTACTAAAAAATGCGGGTGTTCAAGACGTCCGACTCCTAGACATAAATTTTGAAAAATGGACTGAATTAGATATGCCAGTTGAATCAGGCGAGTCTCGATTCCCAGTATCTAACTTTATTGGTGGACCCGAGGAACACTGGACAGCTACAAAACAAGATGTGATCGACAGCCTTGATGATCCCAAAGTCACACTCGTTAATTCCTTGTCAGCTGAACAATTCACCGGGCAAGGCCAGTATTACGGGCGTCCAGGGAGAATCCCAGGAAGTATTAGTGTTCCAGCTAACGAACTAATAGATTTCTCGTCGGGAAAATTCCGCGAATGGGAAGCGATTTCATCAACTTTCGAACGGGCTGGAGCACATAAACAAGACAAACTAATTACCTACTGCGGTGGTGGAATCGCAGCAAGTACCACTTTTTTTGCTTTGCACGTTTTGGGGTTTTCTAACTTATCGCTCTATGACGGTTCACTGCTGGAGTGGAGCGAAGACCCAGACTTACCTCTTGAGATAGATTAAATGCGAGATCTAAGGAGCTCTTCATTTCGCTTTTAGCTCCACAGTATTTTTACTGGCACGTCACTTTCATAGGTATATTTATTTTGGCGGTTCTAAACTATGGGTTACTTCTGCAATAGAAATAATAGCTGCTTAATCGGGGGAATAAAATGTTAGGTCATGATGCCGTAGCCCAAGCTCTGGTCGATCACGGGGTCGATACTATGTTCGCTGTTTTAGGAGACGGCAATCTATTTATCGGCGAAAACCTTGTGAGAGAACACGGGGTCAATTTGGTTGGAGCAACCCATGAAGCTAACGCCGTGTGCATGGCTGAAGGGTGGGCTAAAGCCACTGGTCGCCTCGGAGTAGCTTCTGTAACTCACGGCCCAGGCCTCACAAATGCGATGACAGCGCTGGTCGAAGGCACAAAAAACCGCACACCAATGCTCGTCGTCGCTGGAGATACACCAATCGACAATGAGCAACATTTACAAAACTTAGATCAGCATGCTCTTGTCACCGCTTCCGGTGCTGGTTTTCAAGCCATTCGTAATGTTGAGTCAATTGCTGAAGATGTCTCGACGGCAGTACGACGAGCTTTATCAGAACACCGACCAATTGTGATAAACGTTCCTCTCAACATTGAATGGGATGAGGTTCAATATCAACCAAGGCCACCCTTAACGCCCCCGGCAATGCGGTTAGCACCAGACGCAGATCAGCTTGAAGTAGCTATGGGCATCATTGCATCTGCTGCGAGGCCCGTAGTAGTAGCAGGTCGTGGTGCAGTAAAATCCGAAGCTAAAGAGTCTCTTATACAGCTAGGCGATGCGCTCGGGGCCCCGCTCGCCACATCACTTTTAGGCACCGGATACTTTCGAGGCGAGCCATTCGATCTAGGTATTCATGGGACTTTAAGCCATGACGTTGCCGGAGAGACTTTGGCTTCAGCAGACTGCTTAGTGGTATTTGGTGCAAGCCTGAATTATTTCACTACTGATAACCAAACCCTTTTGACAGGTAAACGAGTAGTGCAAATCGACCTTAACCCAAGCAACATCGATCGAAACGTATCCATTGATGCAGGCGTCGTCGGCGATGCAACGGTAGTAGCCCAATCAATGCTTGAGTTGTTAAAAGCCGCCGAACACCAACCATCAGCATTTAGAACTGCGAGTCTCGAAAAAAAGTTGAATGAGCTCGACTGGGCTGCAACATTCGAGGATAAAAGCACCGACATTTCGGTAGATCCGAGAACTTTAACTCGACACATTGATGCCGGACTCCCACAGAAACGACAAGTAGTTGTGGACGCAGGGCGGTTCATGCTTGACGCTTTAACCTTATCTGTGCCACACCCACTCGATTTAGTGACTAGCCATGGATTCGGGGCAATCGGTCTTGGTATGTCAACAGCAATAGGTGCAGCCGTTGGGCGACCTGATCTTCCAACAGTGCTTTGCATTGGTGATGGTGGCTACATGATGGGCGGCATGACAGAGCTTTCAACTGCTGTGCATCTTGGACTCGACTTGATTGTGATGGTCTATAACGATGGCAGCTACGGCGCTGAACACATTCAACTAGTCGCCAAGAACATGGACCCATCAGCATCGCGACATGAATGGCCAGATTTATGTGCTGTTGCTGAGGCAATGGGATGCCAAACAGCGAAAATTAACTGCCTTGGTGATATCGGTGAAGCTATGCAAATAGTGAAAAATAGACAACCAGGAATCCCTGTCCTGATAGAAGCTGCGATCGATCCTGATGTTGTGTCTACAATTTATGAACATAAGCGTTGATGTCTATTCAAAGTATTGAAATGTCAGATCGTTTCGTGGGAATGCCCGGGACTATGCAAGGTGGTTACATAGCAGGCCTCGCGGCGGATGGAATCGATGGACCCACCAGGGTTAGAATTCGTCGCCCTATTCACCCAGGTGACATTCTCAAGAGAACTCAGATACCCAATGGGTCCGAGATGTACAGGGAAAACGAGTTGGTCTTGATTGCCCAGCGTTCCAGTATGCATATCGAGCCACCTGTTCCCACCGACATATCAGCAGCTAAGGCTGCTATGCATTCTGATCTTCCGTTCAAGTCTCCATACCCAAATTGCATTGGATGCGGCCATAGCGACGAGGGCCTGGGTGTGCGTATTCGGGGGTTAGATGATGGCAAGCATGTCGTCGCTGTTTGGACCCCATCAGCAGAATGGGGAACGGAAAATGGCATAATTCCGCGCGAACTAGTTTGGACAATTTTTGACTGCATCACTAGTTGGGCAATTTTTGTTGATCCGCCTCCTTCTAACGACAACGGGCTTGTGACCGGTAATATCGCAGCTCAATTCTTTGAGGAAGTCGAAGTTGGAACCGAATACGTTTTCCAAGCGTGGAGGGCACATGACACTGATCGAGGAATCATCTGTGGAGGAGCTCTTAACACCGCAAATGGATTAACAGCCCTAGCTGATCAGGAACTAATCAGAACCGACGGTTGGGGAATGGTAATTCCAGAAAAACCGCTCTTCTAATCGTAATAACTGAGTCTAAATAATCAGCGACTACACCCACATTTCTTCGGCGACTCCTCGTAGATCCATCTCGAATGTAAGTCCCTCTATCGGAGGGCGGGAATAATACCAATGCAGTCCCCGCAGTCCACTTTGCCCCATCCTCACTAGCATCGATTCTTCTACATACGGCATCCAATCAGCTGCACAGTAAACGTCAACAGTGGAGGCATCATCCCAGGTGACACCTAACGTTTTGATTCTGGTCTCCATCTCATCCATAACTTGAGAGATGCGAGCCGTCCAGGCTGCCTTCGATTTTTCTCCGGCTCTCACGATGCTTTCGGGAACTAATAATGATTGGTCGATCAGATCTCCAGCTCCTGCCACAACGAAGCTCGGTGTGGTGCATTTGGAAGGTCGGATAAAACTGAAAGCGTGAAGTTCAGTTTGGTTCGGGCCTAGGTGAGCAGGCGCGACGTTAGTTCGAGCAATTGGATTCTCTCCTTCAACTATCAAGCCCCACTGAGTCAGCTTGTTCTCATATGCATTATTGAACTCGTCAAATCCGTCGAAGGAGTGGGGCTTCTCACAACGAAGCTCTACCCCACATAAGGCCGAACGTTCTAGCTTAAAGCTGTGCAGCAGCTCACCAATCGCATCAAACCCCTTCGCCCACGGAACCGACTTTTTCAACGTTGCGTGCACTATTTCGGTTCCATCGGCTGCGCGCACTCCACCTGAATAGGCCGTAATAGCAGGAATATAGGAATATTCGGCTTGTGGATTTATTTTTAAACTCATAGAGGTCCTTTACTGCTATGAGATGAGCTTAATCAACTTTCACATAAGCGTTTCTCTAAACCTCATTCGTAGAGCTTCGAAATCGCTTATCTAAATAGTTTAAAATCTGCTATCAAGCCTGGATACCAAAACGCTTATACAACAGAACCCGTTTGATAACAGGACTTACCCTGGCAGTGCTTAGACAGGTGCCGATAGATTTATCTGCAATATTTATTATGGTTCTGTGAATATCACTGTTCGAGGCTGTGCAGGAGACAGTTCGTCGCAGAAACTAGCCAGCCACATTATTTCTTACAGGACAGATGCTTTGATTTGCATATCACCCATTGCTCTAGTGACAATCCGCCGCGCAGCTTCTGAAGTCAGCCCGACTGCTTCTCCAGCCTCTCTGTAACTATGTTCGATACCGTCAACCAGCCCGTACCTGTATTTAACAAGAAATCGAGTCCGATCTGGAAGCCGACCTAATAAGTCCGAGAGCTGCCTTTGTGTGTGAAGATGCTCAACGACCGATTCAGGGCCTGGATCAGGGCTAGCTAAGGAAGACTCTAAAGTCAGCTCACCATCATCGGTTAGTGACTGGTCTAATGAGTTCGTCTGAGTCAAAATATGCAGCTCGGCCATGTCCGGAGACAGCTGGAATTTAGGCCCAGATGCTTGACGCAATTCCCTTCTCAAGCGACTGCTTTTCTCAGCTGGAATCCTAATAATGTTTGCTTTTTGATCAATTAGACGTCCGACCGACTGTCTGATCCAAAAAGCTGCGTACGTCGAAAACTTCCAACCTTTGCGGCCATCAAATTTTTCGACCGCATGCTCAAGCCCAAGGTTTCCTTCTTGGATCAAGTCGAGGAGCTCAAGCGAGACAGGCAAAGGATATTTCTTTGCCAAACTCACTACTAATCGTAAGTTAGCGTTAATAAATTCTTCCTTAGCATCCGCAGCTACACGAATTTGGCGTTTAAGACGCCGTTTCTCAGAGACATCTGAAGTCCCCAAATCTAGGATCTCAGATGCTTCACGGCCTGCATAAATCATCTCAGAAAGCTCACGCTCTCTTTGTCTATTTAGCAGCGAGTAGCGGCCTATTTCTTTTAGGTAGTGACTTAAAGATTCCATGTTCTTCTGCTTCTTTCCTGCAAGAACGGTCTGGTTACCAGCGTGCTCGCATAGCAAACTTCAGGTCGTTAGCACAACTAAGAAAGTTGATCTATTGGGTTTTTGAATGCGTAGTGAGCAATTTTGTACTCACGATTTACTGTTGGAAATGATGAGCAAGTGTCGAATTTTCTGCTCGTATCGCGGCAAATACTATTCGAAACAGTTACATATGAACCGTAAGGTTTTTGGCCGTCAAGTTCGGAGTTCCTCGCACTTACATGGGGTTTCAAGCCGCTTCGAAAATAAGACTTCGAACGTCTAAAAAATGTCGAGGGTTGCTGTGGAAGCTGTAGATGTGTTTCGGGCAGCGTCTTCACGTATTTTCTCCATCCAATGAGGTCGACTGAGATTCGTTTAAGCAATCTCCGAGAGCCTTAAGATTTCTTTTCCACATCCAGTTCAAAATCGGTTTAGCTATAATCTCTCCGAAACGGCCTGCGAAAAACCAGGGAAACGTCAGAGTCTCGACCCAAGAGAACTTTGAACCATCCCCGACTTCAGTTATTTCAAAATATCCACTTCCGCTGACTAGCCCTAAGTGGCTAACTCCCATTTTCTGATCCGGAATCCATTCGGTAATTGTCATTACGTCTTGTGTCTTTAGCGGACCAACTGCTGTTTTACAAACGAATGAGGTTCCAATTCCAGCACGTTGCTCAGATGAGAACTCAATGGATACTGCATCGTGCATCCAGTCCACATGAGAAGAAATATCAGAGAGGTAGTTCCAGACATCGCTTGGAGGCTGGCTCAACAAGGTTTCGACCTGGATCTTCATGACTTTCGACATCTCTCGCCCGAGTCACAAGCTTGCAAACACGTGGAGCAGTAAAGTTGGACCCTGGCAGGAAAACTAGTTTTTACCGACATGGCGGTTGAAATCATCATTAAATGAAGTTCCATATAGGTAAGATAACCCCTACACATTCTATTTACTACTAAATAGAAATATTCTCCGAGAAAAGACATTGGAGCGTCCTTGATGCAGATAAGAGAACGTCTAACAGCAGGCGTAGTAAAATTGTTTTCTCATGGCCCACAGCCGTTAGCCAACACTTCAACTTTCCACGGCGACCCTGGATTATTTGGACCTGGATCAATGAGTTGGACCGTATTGGGAGATGTCTCAAGTTTCATTGGAGGAGTCCGGGCGTTATTGATGCAGTCAGCTCATCCTGAAGTCGTGGCGGGTGTGGCTCAACATTCTGCATATAGAGAAGACCCCCTTGGGAGGCTTAACAGGACGTCTTTTTTTGTTACTTCCACCAACTTCGGAGCTATGCCAGAAGTACATGAAGCGATCAGTAAAGTTAAAACCGCTCACCAGAAAGTTAGTGGTTTCTCCGAGCGCGGCAAATCCTACAGCGCAGCTAACCCTGAGGATGGAGCATGGGTCCAGAACACACTTACTGACTCGTTCCTCGTCGCCTACCAGACTTTTGCTAAGCCTCTTACGACCGAAGAAGCTGACCGTTTTGTCTTCGAACAAAGTAAAATTGGCGAGCTCCTCGGTGTAACGCCGCTTCCTAAAACAGCTAAAGAATTAAGAGCCTGGGTAGATGAGCACCCACGCTTAGCAACATCAAAAGATTTGACTGAATCTATAAAGTTTCTGAAGACTCCCCCTCTTCCCTTCCCTCAACTATTTGGCTACAAAATCGTTCAACGAGCGGCGGTCGCTACTATCTCGCCAAGGCTGAGAACTATCCTCGATCTTCAAAGTCACTCTGGCTCTATCCAAGCCGGCCGAACTCTCACAAACACGCTTCGTTGGGCTATGAAAGCAAGTCCGTCATGGCGTTCTGCATTACTGAGATGTGATGCAGAGTTCGACCCAACAATGTTTCGAAGCGACCTGTAAGTATAAATATGGATATTTTAACTAGGTCTTTCTGGATCAAATGGCGGTCGGAAATCGTAATTCTTCATGCCTTGTCGTGCTGGTTCATCGTTGGATTGATTTGGACAATTCATGCAGTCCACTATCCATTGTTTGCTGATGTTGGTTCACAAAATTATGCGCAATTTCAGGCTCACCATGTGGAGCGAATCGGCAAGCTGCTTTTAGTACCGTGGGCTCTCGAAGGTATTACCGCAGTACTACTAATCGTAGTCATCCCTAAAAAACAAAAATTGTTAGTCATTGCCGGAGCTATCTTAATGGCAGGCATCTTAGCTTTAAGTGGTCTCGTGTCAGCACCAGCGCATGCTGAACTCGCTGATGGTTTCAACGAGTCCGTGCATTCTCAATTAATGAACGCCAACCTGGCTCGAACTCTGCTCTGGACTATGAGAGGGGTAATAGCCGGATCTCTTTTGTTTACTACCTTCACGCAGAAATCAACACTTAAAATAGAGCGAGCTTCATAATGACACGTCCTACCTCAGCCTTAACTACAAAATATTATGTCTCGTTAGAGAGAGTTTCTCTCGGGCTAAGCTTGACTCGAATTATCTTGGGGTTTTTGCTGATTGCTATTCCACGAACATTGATGAAATTCATCAATGTGAAAGATACTCAAACAGCAGCGTCCATAATTACCTCAAGAGCCGCAGGAATACGTGATGTGGCTATGGGCATTGGAACGATCGCAGCTAAGAGTAGTAGCGAAAAGAAGCTGTGGCTTCGGCTCGGGGCCCTTTGCGACGCAACCGATGCAGCAGCAGCGATGTCTCGCGACCCAGGACTACGTTTCTGGTTTCGAGCGCTAGTTCCATATATAGCATTCACAACAGCACTTATGGAACTTGTTCTCTCTCTTCTCATCACTGATAGCTCCACTGATGAAGACCCCTTTACATAACGCGACGCACAGCAAACCAATACGTTTATCGCCTCCCAATTCAAAACAGTTATATACAACAAATGATGGGACGGGAAAGTCTTTATCTAGCCATGTAGAAACTGTTTGACGTGTTGAACCATAAATCAATTTGTCAACCGACTAATTACCTAGAGAAAGCTAGGAGCTAACCGGTCGGGGATGCCGCCACATATAGAAAACTAATAATCATTACTAGACAGTGAAATATTTGTTGAACAGCGATCTTTTCTTGCGTTTATTTCCGGCATAGTATTTTCAGTAGCTATGTAAAGAACCAACGACTGCTCCGCCAGGCCATCTCAGCCAGATACCCTCATTACCGGAGAAGCTCACTTGATTTGATATTATTTCAAATCCGGACCCTCCGTT
>CAJJCB010000009.1 GCA_905182565.1 Acidimicrobiaceae bacterium
CATTCGACCAAAGAGTTACAGGTGTCATTGCCCACACACCGGGGGTGTGGAGACAAATATCTTGAACCAGCCGGTGACTCTAGTGACTTCATCGCTATGCAGAGCTACTGGGCTGAAGGCGATTTGGCTGAAGAACCAGCAGCAAGCATTCCAGTTCCATTTGCCGATCTGCCCACTTCGGAAGCTCCCGTTGTACTCAACTTTGAGGCGGCTCGCGAATACGCTGAAATTTATGGCCAACGCCCAGGTGCACTCTGGTCGAACGACGTCAACCTTATTATAAGAAAAGGTCCAGAACTTTCAGTGCCCGTAGTCGCCGCCTAACTCACGGTCCCAACACTCTAGCTAGTTTCACCCGAAGATGAAGTTGAGGCAGCATCACCCAGCGTCGCCAAACAATGTTTCGACAGTATCTCTGCGGAGAAAGTTTGGGAAAGTATTGGCGGCGGACATTTCGGGTTGCTTTACGAAGACTCAGACCTATTCAACCAAGCAGTCACTGCTGACCTAAAATTTCTCGCCGAACACCTCTAGCCAACCGAAATTCATTGAGGGTTACCAAAAAATCTGAATAGGTTTAGGAGGTCTGCTAGCCTGACGCGATGTAGTTTCTGTCGTGTCACAAAAATAGGGGAAATCTAATGCATACCGGATACACCGTCGCTTTCCAGAACCCTTTCAATGGGCTACCCGACCAGGAGGTGTACGCAGAGGAACTTCGTCTATGCGACCTCGCTGTAGAACTCGGCTTTAAGTCTCTTTGGACTGTTGAGCATCACTTTGATGACTACACAATGTGCCCTGAGCCCGTGCAATTTCTTTCCTATATGGCAGGCAAACATCCTGATGTTCTCCTAGGTACAGGGGTCATTGTTTTGCCATGGCATGATCCACTGAGAATTACCGAGGACATAGCGTTACTTGACACCATGTCCAATGGTCGGATGATTCTTGGAATCGGCCGGGGGCTCGCACGTATCGAATACGAAGGCTTCAGGGTCGACATGAACTCTTCGCGCGAACGGCTCGTCTCATATGCCGGTCTCGTAATAGAAGCACTCGAGTCTGGAAAAATGGAGTACGACAACGAATTCGGGTCGCAGCCCCTTCGAGAGATCCGGCCTCGTCCACAACATTCGTTCAAAGGTAGAGCCTACGCAGCAGCTGTATCCCCTGAATCTATGCCCCTCATGGCTGAGTTAGGTTACGGGGTACTTGTTATCCCCCAGAAGCCCTGGACAGTGGTGCAAAAGGACCTCGCTACATACAACGAGGTGTTCGAGAAAGTCAATGGGACGCCAGGACCTCCACCGCTTGGTGGAGGATCAATTTTCGTTGATGAGAGCGCTGATCGCGCCGAAGAAATGGCGAGGAAATACATCGGGGCCAACTATGAGAGCGTGATGAGACATTACGAGTTCGAAAAGGCTCCACATGAAGGAATTAAGGGCTACGAGTTCTATACAGGCATCACCAGTTACATAGAAAAACAGGGTGCTGACCGCGCAGCACAAGACTTTGTGGATTTGATGCCCTGGGGAACCCCTGAACAAGTCCTTGAAAAGTTTGATCACATGCGAAAAATGATTGGGATGAACGCAGTCATGCCTGGCTTCAGTTACGGTGGCATGCCCTTCGACGATGCAGAAAAATCGATAAGGCTTTTCGCTCAAGAATGCCTTCCTGAACTACTCAGCTGGGAATGTCCGCCACTTGAAGTACCCGGAGCTAAGCCCGAATATCGCTAAGAACACCAAACTGTATGATTAGTTGATGAAGGGTTGGTCAGATGTGACTCTGTCACCAGCTATGGCTTGTAACCGTGATTGCAATCCCAAAAACCGGCAGATGCGAAGCCTACAATAAGCTATTGATGAACCGTTTTTGCTGATTCGCAGTACCCATTGGAAGTATCCGAAGCTCCGATATCACATATATCGTGATCTCTGAACCCCGAAACCTTTACTTTAGTTTCATGTTCAATGACCTTACCTGAGTACTAGTCTGCTCTCTATGAACACGAGCTATGGGGTAGTCGCCGAACAATATCGAAAGCGCATTCGCCACTTCTTGACTCAACAGCTACCCGCAGGCTGGAATGGTATTGCGGAGATCCGAGAGTCCGAACGGAGCGAGTGGCTCGAGAGGTGGCGACTTCTACTGGATGAAAACGGGCTCCTCGCACCTGCCTGGCCGTCGGAATATGGCGGAGGTGGTTTGTCGGCCATCGAGCACATCGTCATGATGGAGGAGTTCACAATCTCGGGAGTACCCACCGGCGTCCCCACCGACACGCTCAGCATTAACATGATGGGCCCGACAGTGCTGGCCTGTGGCACCGAAGCGCAGAAGCGGCACTTCCTGCCACGGATCTTGTCTGGGGTGGATCGCTGGTGCCAGGGCTACTCCGAACCCGATGCCGGTTCAGACCTCGCTTCGTTAAAGACAAGCGCTGTGCGCGACGGCGATCAATGGGTCATCAACGGGCAAAAGACATGGACCTCACATGCCCATCTAGCCAACTGGATTTTCGTGCTATGTCGAACTGATCCTCAAGCAGCGAAGCACAGAGGTATCAGCTTCTTGCTGTGCCCGATGGATCAACCAGGTATCGAGGTTCGCCCGATCATCAATGCTGCAGGAGGCCAAGAGTTCAATGAGGTCTTCTTCACCGACGCGCGCGCTCCAGCGGACTGCATCGTTGGCAAACCCAACGAGGGTTGGCGCGTGACCAATGAGCTGTTGGCATTCGAGCGTGGTGGCGACGCCACCACGGTTCCGCTCATTATCAGGTCGCTATTCGACAGCTTGCAGGAGACTGCTTGCGAGCAGAATCGATTGGCGGACCCGTTGGTGCGTCAACGTCTCGCTGGCTTGTACGCCAGAACAGAAATGCTTCGGTTCGATGGGCTCGCAACGTTGACATCGATGCTTGACGGAACGCTGCAACCTGGTGCGGCGTCGATGAGTAAGATTCGGTGGACCGAGCTTTACCAGGACATCACTCTTGCTGCGATGGACCTACTCGGATCGCACGGAGCAGCCCATAACGGTGTCGTCACCGACATAGCGCTTCCACCTGGTGTTAGCACGCGTAGTGACGCCGCCACATGGCTCAATCATCTCATGTGTGCCAGACCCGCCAGTATCTATTCGGGCTCCAACGAGATCCAGCGAAACATCCTCGGCGAGCGGATCCTGGGACTTCCGCGAGAGCCGAAGCTCACACTATGATCTTGATTGCAGCGACCTCCTCGACAGTATCTACGGTTCTTAGTAGAGTCTGGGCGAGATATTCCACTCGATATCGCCCCGTCGTGGGGCACAGGAACCTTTATGTCCATCAGTGTCAGTGCCCATGGGTCTCACATCTCCGTCGTCACTATCGACAACCCGAGCAAGGCGAACGCCATGTCGCGGGACATGTTGGCCGAGCTAGCTGACATCTGGGAGCGGCTTGATAATGATCACAGTTGCCGCGCCATCGTGGTCACCGGTGCTGGTAGCAGGTCCTTTACCGCTGGCGCCGATGTCTCTGGTGACCTCTCCGCCAATGAGGAGACCGCCGCCGTCATCAACCGGGCGTTACTAAAGACCGTGCCATTATCGAAGCCGATGATCGCTGCGGTGAACGGCGCCTGTCTCGGCGGAGGTATCGAACTTCTGCTCGCCGCTGATATTCGGTATGCGGCACCACACGCTACCTTCGGGCTTCCCGAGGTGAAATGGGCTATTTACCCCTTTGGAGGTGCAGCAGCGAAGCTCGTCCATCAGATCGACCACGTACATGCGATGAAGCTACTCCTCAGCGCCGAAAACATTGATGCCGAGGACGCCGCACGCATTGGTCTCATCAATGAAGTGGTCCCTGCCGAGCACCTCATAGAGCGCGCCATCATTACCGCCGAAGGGATAGCGTCGAACAGTCCGATGGCAGTTCAGGCGGTGAAACGATTCGTCGCCACGGGCGCCGCTGAGCAGGCCGAGGCCCGGGAGCCCTTCGAGCAAGCCCTCGGCGATGCGGTACGTGCGAGCCCTGATTTCGTTGAGGGAGTCGCCGCTTTCCGAGAGCGCCGACAGCCCAGCTACGAGTGAAGCGATGTCGACCTAGTCGGCGAAGGCTAGTTACCAGACCCAGTTCGAACTGAATTTTCGGTCTTGTCTCTCTTTGCCTCAGGTAGCTCTCAATTTGTTAGTTGTGTATAGCGAGGCGAGTGCGGTGGTGTTGTTGTTTTTGTGGCACTTGGGTGTCTCTGGGAGCAGCTGCCATAATATGTTGCGGTGTTTGTTCTGTAGCGCCCACGCCGAGACGGAAAAACCGGACCTCGGCTCTAGTTTCGCTCAGCCCGAAGAGGGTTAGTAAGCTTGGTTTTTGAATGTCTTGAGATCTAGGCTTTTGGTTGTTCTGGTTGCTCCCATTGTTGGCGTCTTTGTTTCAGTACCAGAGCTTGCCGTCGGGGCGTTGCATTGGTGGCCGTGCAGGGCAATCTTTGGTCGTGTCCTAAAGAGTCCCGTAACGATCTCAGTTATGAACCCATTGATAATGCTACTCAGTAGAGTTCACGCCACCCAAGAGACTTTGGTGGGTTGAGCCTCTTCATTTCAACTTCACGAACTCTCGATACCGTTGGAGTGCGATGCTCTCACACGTAGCGATGTCCTCGGCGAGTAGGTAGCGATCAGCGAGGAGCTGCTCCGCTTGCTGGCGTAACCGAAAACGATAGTCATCCTCATCGACATAGCGTTCGGCGATGGACAGCCGGGGGTCACCCGCGACCTTGCGGGTCTCTCTGTCTCGTGACAGGGGAAGAGTTGACCCTACATAATCGAGGATCTGCCCAGCCCCACCAGTCGTTGGGTGACGGGGGTTCCACCCAGTATTTGTTGCCACCGGCACTGCTACCTCTGGAAGGCGGATGCCCGCAATCTCATTTCCGTTCTCGTCAACCGCAGACACGAGGCATGGATATGCAGGGCCGACAGGCTGAGCCGGGTACGTACCTACGCCGTCTGGCTCGCCTGGACCCAAATCGAGTGGGCGAATAGTCGACAGAACGCTTGGTGCTGGCCGAGCGAGTCCTTGAATAGCTTCGAGTGAATCCACTACAGCTTCGCGAGACACTGCTGAGCCATCTGAGGTGCGAGGTATCGCATTGGGGGGTGGTTCCGCGTCATCGGCGATCCACGCCAACAAATTCGTAATCGCTGCCCGCAGCAGCGGGGTGTAGTCAACGGTGTTGAAGTGGTTGGCACCTTGGCTGCCGAAGATACTGTGAGACTTCAAAGGTAACTCGCCGGGACTGTGCTGGGTGGAGGAGAACAGATAACGGCGAGTCATTGCCGGTGGCTCGATATCTGAACCGTCCAGCATCGATGTGTGGGTAAGCGAGGCATCACCGCGCCAGTACTCCGACGATGTATCGGTAAAAAAAACTTTAGGGACGTGACCAAGTTTGAGTTGACGATCAAGTAGGCCCTCCGTCGATCCGCTGTAAGGGTCAAGTTGGGGGTCATCAGCGAAAGGAGGCCTATGACCAAAGCTTGGTGTGGGTTGCACCGATGGCTGCCCAACCCGATGATTGAACTCGCCTCGCCGGCCCCCAGCGACATGCACTAACAGTCCGTCGTAGACGGCGTTTCCATCCTCATCACGATTCAGTCCAAGGTGGAGCGAAGTACGCAGAAAACGTCCGCATTGGGACTGACCTGTCGCAATGAGATGGTCGAGTTCGCCGGAACACGGGTTCGATACCTTCTCTGAACGAAGGAAAGCACCGAAGTCGCGGACAGCCAATAGGCCGACCCCAACAACGGGGCAGTGTGGCGTGCGATACACGAGGTCATAAATCCGACCAGGTTCAAATCCTGTGGAAAGCCAGACGTGGTCAGGGTCGGGAATTGGCTGTCCTGATCCGTCGCCTCGAGCGAAACTCCATGAACTGCGCGGCATCTCCTCGGGCTCTCCCCAAATTCCATCGCGACGCAACAGACGAGCCGACGCGTCGTTGAGGTCACTCGTTGGGAGGGGTTGATGACCGCCGAGAAGCCCCACATGGTGATCAGTGAGGTCAACAGACATCATTCGTTCGTGAATTTGCAGGCGCAGTTGTACTTCGGCATCGACATGCTCCTCCATGTCATCAACAACTAGGGGGGCGGTCAGCCCCATTCGACCATCGCTGCGGGGGACATCCCACTGCCAGCCACACCAAGCCATTGTCCACCCATGGCGAAACAGGAAGCCGTCACCGGGATCGATCTCAGGTGTGGGCTCATCTATCTTGGGCGCCCGGTTGAACAGATGTCCAGCCGTTCGATATCCCCGATTAGGTACCTCTACCAAGGCAGCTCGGCGGGATCGGTTGGGGTCGGTTGGTCGTAGGACAGTGATGTCGCCCTCATAGTGGACCAAACCGTCGGAACCCCTTTTCGTTGAGGCCAGGTCAACAATTCCTTGGTTGGCCAAGGATGCAGGGTCGACGGCGTAGTGCGCCACAGCATCGATTCGCTCATAGCTTCCGGCATTGCCGAACGAAGTGCCGTTCGCGAAGCTGTAACGCTTCTGTATCTGGAAATCAATAATTGCCATGAATGCCCCGTTGATGACACTAACCCGGTTTGGGTTTAGGTGCTTTCTTAGTTGCCTTGCTTACGGTTTTCTTCGGCGTGCTTGTACCTGCTGAATCTCAGAGTCTTGAATACCTAGGAGGCTTTCTCCGTTCGCTACAAGGTCAGCTTCGACTTCCTCTCGAACAGTGGAGACTGTGGTTCTACCTGCTCTTGATAGTGGAGCGAGACCAGCACCGTAGCGCTCGCGTGGGAAGATGTGACGGCCTCACGTAGGTTCATTTGGCTCGCCTTGATGGGGCTTGCCAAGTTTGTTGAGGGCAGAGGGTCTTCATTCTTTGCCTTTCGGTCCTTGCCTAAGGGATCCGGAGGTTGTTTTAAGAACGGGCCTATTGATGCGTTGTGACCAACCTATGGACTACTCGATCGCCCGAGCTGTTACACCGTGTTCGCCCGAACAGATATCTATGTCGATGCCCGCAACTCTCTGACGGTATTGGCACCCATCTATGTTTTTGAACATCGCAGAGGCCATGATCATCAGATGGTCACCATCGATGTCAATGACAGTAGTGCCAGTGTTGAAGACGGCACGAAAAGATTTGACGTATTCGGCGTTCGTGTCGCAGATGGGATCGAGACTGCCTGCGGATGAACCTATTTGTACCTTGGTGGTTCCTTCGGACAGTTCGACATTGAAGCGAGGAGACACTTCAACATCGAAAGCGAAGGACGAACATCCATCGAACCCGACTAGGGTCGAATTGTCATCGAACCTGAACCAACCGTCCTCATCAATGGCGAACGAAGAAGAGGTTTCACTATCAAAAAAGCCGGTAACCGCCCATAACGTGCCGACCAGAGTGCGTTCAGGATTGGCATCTCGTTGGTCGAGAAATTCTATAGAGGTGTCATTGGTGGTCAGCGTCAGATGGTTGCCTGCAAGTGCGATAATCGGTGCCTGGAGGAGAAGGGCAGTGACTAACTCGTCCTGGGCGTGTAGCTCAAAGTCACAACCGATTTCGGTCATGCTTACATCTTTGGCTACGAGCGTGTCACCGTCGAGTGTGAAAGATGCGCCGATTAAGTTGCAGCCCGCTGATGCCGATATCTGCCGCTCCTTGAAACGAAGCATGATGCGGGTGCCTTCCAGCAGATCACGAGGTGCCCCTTGCTGGGTCACTGCAATTGACCAGAACTCGCGATTAGTTAACCTCTCGATGGTTGGTGAACCTTCATTTGATGAGATCATCTCGTCAGTGTCGCCACATGCGGCGATAAGTGGGGTGAGGCTGACGGCCAAGAGAAGAAGAACGCGACGCAAAGCGGGCATGCCTTTAAGAGTAGTTTCTGGTGTGTTCTTGGTGATAATTGGAAATGATTTTGCCGCCTAGCTGATCGGCCTTGGTGCGTAGTTGTCGTTCTTCAGGTGCGACGGATTTGCCGTCGTCCTCGGTTGACTTACACAAGTAAATAGCTGAGGTTGTTTCCATTTCTTTCATATGAACCGATCTGCCTGAGTTGTCGCGAGAGATCCAGGGTTATTTTATTTCGGGTATCTATGTTTGCCGTGTAGCTCCCACAATCGAAACTCCAGGTCACAGGCCGAAACCAACCAGTCGAGACGAGACTGTTGTGTTTGTTTGTTGGTCTAGGGGCACCTGCAAGGTACCAGAGATCTAGTAATCTTTGTTTACGTGGTATCGAAGCTGATAGAGCGAGGGAGCAACACCCATGGAACATAAGGGAATGCTCTATATCTTGACTACTCCCAAATGGCTATGGGTTATTGGCTTAGCTACGTTCCCGATACAGGCCATTACCCAGTCGGACAGTAAACTGTTTAAGCTTCTAGGCTTTCTTCTCGTTAGCTGGGGTACCTTGATCTGGTTAATCAGAACCTACCTACACCTCAAAACAATGCCAGAACCCGAGGAGTGAAAGGAACGATTAGACAGATATCTCCCACCTAATCAAACTGGTTTAGGGGAGTAATCGTAGTTCTTATGGAACAATGTCAGCCCATCTCGTGTATGCGCCGAGGATAGGTACTAATTGGGGTTTAGCTGAACCTGAATTGGGATCCTGATTCGTCTGGCCGGAGGGAGTGCACCCTCCGGCTTGATCATGAGTTTCTCTACCTAGGTGTGGTGGGTGCAAAGAAATTGAATCAGCTTCTTGTAGCGCTAATTATCTGAAGCTGATCGTGCCTTTGCAATCCCGATGATCATTAGGCCGTATAGGGCCTTTGCTGTTATGTCGGCAAAGGTGTAACCGACTTGTCGCAAGGTTTCAAGAGTTCCAGAGTTCGCATCGAAGACCGGGAACAAGTAAGCGATCGGATAAACCATCCACGTACCTAATAAGACGATGGTCGCATTCTTGATAGCTGTGGCAACCGCCGGTGTTTCCCTTAGCGCTGCGGCCTTCAGTTGGCCGTATAGCGTCCATAAGATAAACACGAACGGACCCATAGCTAGGAACCAGAACAACCATTTTGTTCCAGTGTTGTTTGACACTTCGCCGGGGTAACCCAGTCCAATCATCAAGACTGTTGCTGGTAACAAAGATGTCATCAATTTCTTGCGAAGTTCGGTACTCACTCCGAGCACGATCAAAAGTTCGATTACTAACAATGGGACTGTTATCAGCCAGTCTGCATAACGGTAGCCCTCATTCATTTTCATTTCGCCGAAATCTGACCAAATTCGGAAGTAGTGGTAGCCAGCTATACCGACGACGACTGCGGAAACGGCGATGGCTGACCGGTACTGTTCTTTGACTGCTTTGATTTGGGTGAGGAAGTAGACGAATGCGCCGAACATGACCGCAGTACCAAAAGAAAGTACGTTATAAACCAGAGTGAACTGATTTTCGCTAAGTGAATCAATGGGATTCATGAAAAGCTCCTAACACTTCGATGTGCTGAAAAGGCTAATGGCGTTTGGCTGGAAGTCGGCCGAATTTTAAGGCTTTACTTCTGAGAACCTTGAGTCAACTTTCGTAGCTATATGGCTGCGGTGATGTTTCCTGCGCTTTTTGGATGGGCGGAGTCCCTCGTGTTGTCTCATGAAGTCCTATATTTTGTTAGTTCACGTGAGAGTCGAGATTTGTAGCGGCCACATAAGCACGTGCAAAGACGCTCTCATCGCAAGTGTCGCTCGGCCCTACCCAGCTATAGTCAGCAATCCGTAAAAATAACGAAGGTTGAGAAACCACTGGCTAGTTGCTGTTCTTAAGCAGCGAAGTGCTTATTGCTGTCCTTGGTTCACTTGTGCAAGTGAATTAGATGCCAAGTCTGCGAGTATTCTTTTGTGGCCTTGACCATAAACTTGTCTGGCTACCGCAATGGTCTCGACTCATTGTAAACATGCAGCTAATGTGCTTGAACGATGACCAATTTAGCCATTGAAGCATGCGGGTTAGTTCGTGAGTTCGGCTCTAATCGGGCAGTCGATGGCGTTAATCTATCGGTTGCACGAGGAGAGATCTACGGGTTCTTGGGTCCTAACGGAGCTGGAAAGTCAACAACGGTACGCGTGTTATGCACCTTGCTTGCACCGACTGCCGGTTCAGCGCGTGTGGCAGGCCACGATGTGGTTTCACAGGCAAGCGAGGTGCGTCTTCGTATCGGATTAGCTCTCCAAGAAGCGGCTCTAGATGACAAGCAGAGCGGGCGTGAAATTCTTGAGTTGCAGGCGCGTCTGTATGGGCTTAAAGCATCGATCCGGCGTGAGCGTGTCGATCGCGCAATTGAGTTAGCCGATATTGGCGAGGCGATTGACAATTGGGTTCGAACCTATAGCGGTGGAATGAAAAGGCGTTTAGATGTCGCAGCGAGCCTGATTCACGATCCAGAAGTTCTGTTTCTTGATGAACCGACGACTGGTTTAGACCCAGTAAGTCGGGTCCGAGTTTGGGAAGAAGTGCGGCGATTAAATGAGTTACATGGTGTGACTGTGTTCTTAACGACCCAATACTTGGAAGAGGCGGATGCGCTGGCTCATCGGGTGGGCATCATTGATCAGGGACGAATTGTTGAGGAAGGAACTCCAGCTGACCTTAAACGGGCCATTGGCGCCGACGTGATTGTGGTGGAACTCCAAGACAAACTCGAACTTGCTGCCGATACAGTCAGGGCACTTCCCAGAGTTGATGAAGTAACGATTGGAAATCAGGGACTGACGATCTCTACTTCGAATGGGGCGGCGCTAGTTGCTCAGGTTGCAATTGCCTTGAACGAGATCGGTTTAGCTGCTGAATCGCTTACTGTACGTACCCCTTCCCTTGACGATGTGTTTCTTCGCGCGACGGGCCACAGACTCGTAAATAGGACTTCGCAATGATTACGAGTGAAAAGCCGATAGCTCAGAGAGTCGGGTTTTTTTCTGATACCTGGACTATCGCTCGTCGCGCAATTCGCAGCTTGTTGAGGGAACCCGAGTTCATTGGTCCGGCCTTAGCCATTCCGATTTTCTTTTTTATCGTCAATATTGGTGCCTTGGAAGCATTTGTCGAACGACAAGCTGGAATCGATTATCGAGCTTTTCAATTGCCTGTTGGAATTGTGTTTGCTGTTACGGGAATCTCTCGTGCCAATATGCTCGTTACCGATATTCAAACTGGGTATCTCGATCGTATGTTGGTCACCCCGATCCGACGCGTGTCCTTGCTTTTGGGACTGATGATTGCGGACATTGTGTTGGCCTTGGCGTTAGCGACGGTCGTATTGCTGCTGGGATTTGCTGTCGGTGTGAACTTTGGTACCGGTGTGGTGGGACTGGCCGTGTTCGTCATTCTCGCAATGGCATGGAGCCTTG
Organism: Acidimicrobiaceae bacterium; assembly: GCA_905182565.1. Taxonomy (GTDB): domain Bacteria; phylum Actinomycetota; class Acidimicrobiia; order Acidimicrobiales; family Poriferisodalaceae; genus UBA9040. The sequence goes on from CAJJCB010000009.1 coordinate 11,388, forward strand.
CGTTCACGGGGTTTCCTTACACGGTTGCCCTGCGTACAGGGAATCCGGCCGCTGTTAACTCCGCGTTTCTGATTTTCTTCCCGTTCGCGTTCCTCACTCCCAGCATGCTTCCTCGAGAGTTGATGAGCGGATGGCTTAAAAATGTGGCCGCCTGGAATCCTGTTACTTACCTTTTGGAGGGTATGCGATCGGTGCTATCAGAAGGGTGGGATATAGGTGCGCTCGTCAAAGCCTCTGCTGCAATTTTGGGTCTGGCAGTCATAACTTTCACTATGGCTTTTCGTTCTCTTGCTCGACGAGTAGCAACGGGTTAGCGATTTACTGTTGGTTGTCGGCTCGTGTGGCGACTAAAACTTGTCATGCGAATTGTCGAAGTAGTTCTTCGCTTCATATGTTTTGATCAATGCAAATGGATATCTCGCTAGGAGAAGTTTCATACGTTGCTGCTCAACGCTTGTTAGAAGGTCCGCCGTAACTCGTTTTGCCTGCTACTGCACGCATCCGTAGTGAGCCGATGACACGTGTCGTGAGTACCGACGCAACACTGAACCCTGCGGAATTGTGCTCGGTAATTCCCTCGGCTCGATCGTCGCCATCCGTCGCTGTAACTCGCTGTCGTCGATCGCTACGTCAAGAGTCCGATTAACTGGATCTATAACTATTATGTCGCCATCTTTCACTGCTGCGAGCGGACCGCCGTCAGCTGCCTCTGGACAAATATGTCCGATGAGGATTCCGTGCGAGACACCACTGAACCGGCCATCAGTGATGAGCGCGACGTCCTTACCTAAGCCGCGTCCTTGCAACTCGATAGTGAGCATTACCATCTCTGGCATACCCGGGCCGCCCTTAGGGCCCACGTTACGCACCACGACCACGTCGCCAGGCACTATAACTCCAGACTGAATGGCGGTCATGGCATCCGGTTCATTTTCGAACACCTTGGCGATTCCGCGAAACTCACCTGTCTTTAGAGTCTTGCCACCCAGTTTCAAGACACAACTCTCCGGCGCTAAATTTCCGTGCAGAACCGTGATGTGGTTGTTCGGTTGGGCTGCTGGGGCCGACACCGGTTGCACCAGGTCCTGGTCACCTAAATCAGTCAGCGAGGCCACGTCAGCTAGGTTCTCAGCGAGAGTCTTCCCAGTGACAGTCATAGCGTCGCCATGTAAGAAGCCGTTATCGAGGAGCTCTTTCATCACGACCGGCACTCCACCGAGTTCGTGCAGGGCGACCATCGAGTACTGGCCGTGCGGCTGAAGATTCGCAATGAGCGGCACCCGCTCGCCGATCTCCTGGATGCGATCGATGGTGAGTGCCACCTCTGCATCGCGAGCAATCGCCAGCAAATGCAGGTACATGTTAGTTGAGCCCCCCATAGCGTAGGCGGTGGTGATGGCGTTCTCGAAGCCCTTCATGTTCATAATGTCTCGGGGCCGAATATCGGCTTGGATCAGGGTGTACAGAGCTTCGGCGGTCGCCTCCACCTGAGCCTTCACGTCGTCATGAATATCGCTTTCGGCGTCGTAGTCGGCTGGATGTGATGCGCCTCGCGGCAACATCATTCCCATTGCCTCAGTGATGGTGCTCATGGTGTTTGCTGTAAACATTGCACCGCAGGTGCCACTTCCGGGCATTACGTTCCGTTCGACCTCTTCGAATTCTTCCTGGCTAATCCGATTAGCTCGCATTGCTGCTCGTGCCTCGGCCCAGTCGAGAATTGTCAGGTTGTTACCTTTGGACGCCCATGGCTCAATGCTTACACACCCGGGTGAGCTAGTCCCTGGGTAGATAACGAGTCCGACGTCGTTGGTGCGAGCTAGGGGCATCATTGCGGCTGCGCCCGTCTTGTCGCAGCCTGAGATGACAACCATAGCTTCGCCGTGATGGGCCCGATGCCCGATCTCGAACGAGTCGGCGATGATGTCTCGTGACACGAGGCTGTAGCTGGCATTGGGTGAACCTTGGGTGAGAGCATCAGAGACCGCCGGTGCGCCAACGACTAGCCCTTGTCCTCCACGCGAAGCAATTGACTCCGACAGCAGGTCCGATATGCGTTCGACTCGGTTGTTGCAGCGATGGGCGTTTGTGTAGGCCCCCGCCACTGTAACGATAGTGTTTTTCGTCGCGATGGTCTCGGGCTCAAACCCTGCCGCCCGTAACTCTAGACTTGCCCGCTTCCAATGATTCCCTGCCATCTCCCTATACTACTTTCCAAAATTGAGGGCGTCTGACGCGATCAAAGAAGACCAGGGCAGCTTCTCTAGGGCAAAGACCAGTACGTCGAGCGGCACCGAAAAGCCGGCAAAGCATGTGTTTGATTTATTAGATCTATTTCAACTTCTGTTTCGGCTCATCTCAAAAATCGGTTCTCCAACCACCAGCTGCCAGAATTTGGGAACACTCGGGAATAATTTCGTGTCCGACACGGGTGATCTGTTCATGGATTTCTTCAACTTCACCAGACGGGCAGTCCATTTTCGCGACCACTAAGGAGTAACCTGCGGCTGCAAATTTTTCTAAATCCTCCAGTACTTGTTCAGCAGTCCCAGTGCAGATCTTCCTCGGTGTTTGGTGGGTGAGGGGATCATCACTGTCAGTAACTCTCATAGTCGTAGCAGCCATCATGATGAAGGTCGACGGGTCTCTCCCTGCTGTGTCTAGGTCGCTTTTGATGATGGTCTGGAGATCAGAGTGACGGTTCGGGTCAGCGAAGGGGTCAAGAAACACTGGATAAAAACCGTCGCAATAAGCTGCCGCTCGACGCGCCCCAAGTGGAGACATCCCCCCATAGATGATGGCCGGGTGAGGCTTCTGCAAAGGCTTGGGATCCATTGAAACGTTAGCGAACGAGTAGTAGTCACCGTCGAAGGAAACAAAGTCATCTTGCCAACTTCGCTTATAAATCTCAATGCACTCGACAGTTCGTTTCCCGCGCTCAGCAAAAGGAACGCCAAGAGCATCGAACTCTTCTGCCATCCAACCGGCCCCAACTCCGAGCAGTAGACGACCCCCAGACAGTACATCCACGGTCGCGAATTGGCGGGCGTCGCTCAACGGGCTGCGATAAGGCGCAACCAGCACACTGGTGCCGAGCTTAATTCTGGTCGTGGAAGAGGCAACTGCACCCATGACAACTGCACCATCGAGCATCTCGTGTCGCGGTGAATAGGAGCGGGCACCGGACTTATTGGCGATATGGGCACTTTTTGTTTCAGCAGGCATGCACACATGGTCAGGAAACCAAATGGAATGAAAGCCGTTACGTTCAGCAGTCTGTGCAATCGCAACAGGCTCGAGATTTTCTGCGGGGACGCTTCTGGTGTAGTTATTGTCATTGTCTCGGTAACCGACACCATGGGTGTTTGCATATAAGCCAATCTGCATACCACTCACTCCTTCTTATAGTGCCGTAATCATGGCAGATCTCTCGCTGTTATGTAGTTTGGATCCGATGTAGAAGGAGCTAAGTATCACAGTTGTTGTTGATCTACGGTTAGGTTGCTAGAAGGACAACAAGGGTGCTACTTGAGACTAAACAAAGTCGGGCCTATCTAGGAAAGCGCGTTGCATGACTACCTAGGTATTTCAGAGCTTCGAGCTTAGAGGCTTTCGTCTTTATGGTTACTCTTGAGATGAGTCAAGGTCTCAAGTGAAACTTCTGGTGGGAGACATCTACACCTCTGGAGTCGGTCGTAAGATCCAGTCGTTGGATGTAAATGGATAACTGTGATAACTCCCGTAGGGTTGTGATCAAAATCCCCGAAGAAATCTGAGGAGTAATTACGATGGTCGGGCGGCTTGAAGCCAAAGAATGGGCGAAAGAGCATCTAAAAGGACTTTTTTCAAGTCCATCGGCGCCCTTCACGCAAGATTTTAAACTGGACGACGCAGGCGTCATCATAAATGTCGAGCGCTTAATCTCCGCTGGTGCTAGCGGAGTGGGTTTCGGTTTTCTTGATGCGTGGGGCCTCACGATAGCGCAGCGAAAACATGTTATGGACCTGATCACTAAGGCGACCGGCGATCGTGCGATGTGCATTTTTTATACCGCTGATCACAGCGTGGCTGAAACAATTGCTCTCAGCCGTCATGCAAAGGCAATCGGAGCGGAAGCAATCATCTTATGGGTGCCCTATGAATGGGCGACGTCGCAGGACCTGATGCACGACTACATCGAATACATCGCTGAGAAAGTTGACATGGCGATCATTGCTTTCAACACCCCCCATTCTGGCATGACAATGACGCACGAAACCATGATGCGTATAGCGAAAATTCCTAATGTCTGTGCCTTCAAGAACGCGATCAAGGATCCGCAGCACACGATCCGGGCAATTGAGATGTTCGGCCACGAGATCGTGCTGTCATACCCGTTTGAGGAGCAACTGCTAGAAATGACTACCGAGCACGGTCAGCAGGTTCTACTGGGATCAACCAGTGTCTACCTTATGCAAAGCCCCGAGAGACAGCCAATTTTGGACTACCTGCGTCTTGCGCAACAAGGTGACATGGCGGGGGCCATCGACATCCATGATGAACTGGCGCCTCTCCGAAAAACGTGGGGCAAAATTTACGCTGGTTTGTGGAACGAGAATAAGGCCGTTCACCCCATGGGCCTGATCAAATATTGGATGGACATATTAGGCATGGCTGGTGGGCCGCTGGGACCACCAATGCAGGAGCTCGATGAAACAGCCAAGGCAGCATTCCGCGAACAGCTAGATGCAGCAGGCTGGGAGCGACTGCTTTTCCCGAGCCGCTTTTAATGGGACCGAAGTATCGAAGAGGAACTAATGACAATGCTAAAAGGTAAGACGGTTATCGTGACGGGCGCAGCTGGGGGCATCGGTCGAGCGATCGCTGAAGAAGCCGGACATGCAGGTGCGCGATTGGCGCTAGTGGATTCTGACGCGACGCGTCTAGAACAGACGGCTATGGAGATCCGAGCCAATGGTGTAGCCGTTCTATCCTTGGTGGTGGACATGACCGACCGCTTATTGTGGCAAGAGAGTATTGATGACATCGCCACCGAGTTTGGCAGTATCGATGTGATGGTAAACAACGCCATGTGGGTCAAATACGAGCCGATAGCTGAGGTTCAAGAAGACGTTTATCGGCGTCAGATGGCGATTGGCCTTGACGCGGTCTATTGGGGGGTACAGGCGGTCACTCCACACATGATCGCACAGGGATCTGGCAGTATCGTCAACATGACGTCGCCTGCGTCAGTCCATGGGATTCCCAATGGGTCAGTCTATGCAGCGATCAAGGGAGCGATCTCAGCGCTAACGCGACAGTGCGCTGTCGAACTAGGACAAAAGGGTATTCGTGTAAACGCAGTTGCTCCCGGCCCGATGCCAACGCCCGGCACCATGAGCGTAGTAGACGAGCAAGGGTGGGAAAAACGCCTGGCGACAAGTCCGTTAGGTCGCCTATCCACCCCAGAAGGGGTGGCTAAGGTCGTTGTGTTTCTGGCATCGGATGCGGCAGATTGCGTTAATGGCGATGTACTATTTGCGGATGGAGGCCGCTCGATCTCCAAGATGTGATCCCCCTGGCTTGATCTCGAGAGGGCCTTATGATGCGCGAAAATGTGGAATTTAATGCACTGGATGGCACGGAGCTTTCTGGATTTTTTTATACACCGGAGACTGGTAGAGGACCATTTCCAGCAATCGTGCTCAGTCATGGTTTCGGCGCAGTTAAAGAAATGGCGCTGGGCCTCTACGTCGATATTTTCTGCGATGCGGGGTTTGCTTGCCTTGCTTATGACCATCGGAACACCGGATCAAGTGGTGGGCCGCTTCGTGGCGAGATAAACCCGTGGGAGCAGATATCTGATATGCGCGATGCGATCACCTATGTAGGTAATCGCGAAGAGGTGAACACTGATCAAATTGGTCTGTGGGGGACCAGCTTCGCCGGCGGCCATAGTCTGGTAGTGGCTGCAACCGACCGGAGAGTCAAATGTGTTGTTTCCGTGGTACCGACGATTAGTGGGCACCAAAACACGATCAGGGCCCTAACGACTAATGGCTACGCTGATTTCATTCGGGATGCAAATGAAGAGCGCAGCGCCCGTCAACGCGGTGAAGAGCCGCGGATGATTCCAATTTCGTCGGAAGGCGATGAAAGCTATGAATGGAGTAAAGTCGCAGGCGCTGGAACTACCTATGTTAATTCTTGCACCTTGCTGAGCAGATCATTTCGCGATTCCTATGAGCCTGGCAGCTATATCGCTACCGTTTCACCTACCCCATTGCTGATGGTATTGGGGACACATGACACGAAATGCCTAACTGATCTGCAGCTCGAGGCGTACTCGGCGGCGCATGAGCCGAAGCGACTGAAGATGTTCCCTGGCGGTCACTATGATCCTTACACCACAGAACTGGAATCTGTCGCGTCTGCGTCTAGCGACTGGTTCGGAATGCATTTGAAATAGTGACAAAAAGCTGTTCAGCTTAAGGTCAAGTGAAGATCCCTTGATCTGGTGTCACCTTTGTGATTGGGGAGTTCATTCAATTGTCGGCGAATGTTTGTGCTGGGGTAGGTATCCCATTTTTTTAAATAGCTAGATAGCCGCCATCTACGGGTAGCTCGATGCCTGTGATATAGGATGCCTCATCACTCGCCAAGAACAGGTTTGCATAGGCCACTTCTTCGACTCGCCCTTCGCGTTGGGCTGGAATGGCAGCGATCCTGATACGGCGCGCCTCTGGGTCAGCGCTCATCATCGCATCTTTCATGGGCGGCATGATGCCGGGATGCACTGAATTCACGCGTATGCCGTCCGCTGCGAATTGCACGGCGGCAGATTTTGTTGCGAGGCGCACTGCGCCTTTGGCGGCGTTATAGCCCATATGAACATAAGCCTGTCCCACGAACGCTGAGATCGAAGAAATGTTTACGATTGACCCTCGCCCGGCTTTCTGCATGATCGGGATGACGGCCTGCATGCTCAGGAACACACCCTTAGCGTAGATATTCATCTGCTCATCCCAGGTGTTGGTGTTCAGTTGGTCTGGGTGGCTGCCGCTAATGCCGGCGCTGTTGACCAATATGTCGATCTGGCCGTAGATAGAAATTGTTTCGGAAACAGCGTTCCTCCAATCAACCTCACTTGAGACATCTAACTTTACGAAATGAGCCTGGCCGCCGGTGTCAGTAATTTCTTCAGCCACCGCCGAACCTTGATCAATTGCCAGGTCCGTGACGACTACTTTGGCGCCTTCGCTAGCGAAAAGTTGAGCTGTAGATGCCCCCATGCCAGATGCAGCACCGGTAATAATCGCTACCTTGTCTTTCAATCGCATCTTTTGTGTCCCCTCATCCCTCGTCAAACGAGGGTAGTAAGACATCTTTCGGTTAACAACGCCCTCGAAACGCCGTTACACCAGAAGCTAACAAGAGTAACCAGTCAACCACTTTGGATAAATACGTCATGTGTCGAATGTTTGACATAGCAATTCTTGTAAAAACTTGTCAAACAGAGTGCACCTTAACTACAGGTGCTCCAGAGCCGGCTCGATCGTTGACAGCTAGCGGAACTTGAAGCTACTGTCCACATCGTGACCGGGAACTTTGCAGCGGTGATGGATTTGAGCACCAAAGGCGAGGACGTGTACGTTGGGCCACCGTCGCCAGATCGCGGTTTGCGAACCTATGGTGGGCAACTCCTGGCTCAATCGTTAGGTGCTGCACAGCGGACGGTTTCAGTCGGTCAAGCTGTGCACTCAACCCACTCGTATTTTTTAAAAGCCGGTGATGCAGCTAAGCCCATCGAACTCAAAGTCGAACGGCTTCGAGACGGGCGCTCGTTCAGTCAACGTCAGGTGGTGGCGCGACAAGGAGAGGTCGATGTGTTCAGAAGTCTGATTTCGTTTCACGTTCCCGAGACTGGCCTTGAGTGGGAAGAGTCGATCACTATCGGTGTTGCCGCGCCGACAAGCGAAGAGCCCTACACCGATTACAGTGATGTGATTGAGATGGTTCTACCATTGGAAGAACAGCCGTGGCTGGGTCGGGACCGCCCTATGGACGTCAGCTATATCAACCCTCCAACGGCACCGGCAGGTCAACCAGTGACTGAACCCCAACTTATGTGGATGCGGGTTCACGGCGAGCTAGGAGGCGATCAAGCTCTTCATGAATCTGGGCTTGCCTACCTTTCTGACCTTGGGATGGAACCGGTAATTGTGTTGCCCCACGGCTACCGTTGGAGAGACAGTCGACTTACGATGGCCAGTCTTGATCACGCGATGTGGTTTCACCGACCGGCCAGAGTCGACGACTGGATCTACTACGATCAACGCGTTGAGTCTACGTCGCACGGTCGAGGCTTGGCGAGCGGCCGATTCTACGATCTTGACGGACATCTCGTTGCCACTTGTATGCAAGAAGGCCTGATGCGTTGGAACGGCTGACACGCTGTTGATCTATAGCTAGAGACAGGGGCTCAGCGTCGATGCAACACGATTCGACACCCTCAAGAACAACTATAAGGTTCGCCTACCAGCACCTGAGCCTTTGTAAATAATTTCTCTCATCGCATCAGAGGCCCGTTTATGGAAGTCCACGGCATTTGGCTCTAAACCAGTCGAAGGTTGAGGGCAATGCTCAAAATGTTGGTAAGGGTCTTCGCCACGTACTAGTGAGGCACTGTCCCACTCGCTAAGTGTTTGTTCTGTATGTGGCGGCATGTAGTGAAAAGAGAGTCCGATCCGCCGGTCGTTTGTTTGGTTTGGTCCCGACCCATGCGCTGTTCGAACATTATGGAATGAAACCTGTCCAGCTTCCAACGCCATTGAAACCGTCTCACGTTGCGAAATGTCAATCTCGAGCTCTTGACCTCTGCTCAGAAGATTGTTTTTAGCGTAGGTCTCCGCATGGTCCATGATCTCTTTGTGACTGCCAGGAATGACGTTCATACAGCCTGCTTCCTCACCAGCATTACTGAGTGCTATCCAGACCGACACCACATCTGAATTAGACAAGCCCCAATACTGGAGGTCTTGATGCCAACCAACATAACTAGGGCTTTGAGCTTCTTTTATCCAGAACACTGAGTTCCAACAGAGAATGTTTGGGCCAATCAGATCTTCGACTGCATTCAAGATTGTGTCAGCGCGCATCAGTTCATCAATCCAAGGGAACAAGATATGTCCCCCTGACCGTTCATGCGCAGGTAAAGAACCGCCACGAAGTAGCTCCCAAGCCTCTAGCTGACTTCGACACTCAGCAACTTGTTCTGAGGTAAGGAGGTCAACTGGAGACACCCACCCATCAGCCTCGTATTGCTTGATCTGCTCTTCAGTAAAGACCTTCCCCATGCCCTGAGGTTAATCCATACAAGCACGTGGCATGTAGAAGCTTGCAGCGCTGTCGATTAAGTAGCGGATCTTAATCTTGAAAGTGAGTAAATATCTTGAACTGCAGCCACCCCCTTGCGAGGTCCGCAGCGCCTGCCCGATAATCTTTGGGTTAGTCGGTTGTGTTTATGTGGTGGTGTTGGGGTGTGGACGGAGATCTTATTCCAGGCCTAAGGATCATAAGGTTGGCGAACTGATTCTGAGTAGCTCACGGATTGAGTTTCAGCTGCGGCGATTAGATCCCCTAAAGCAATATTCACATCGAAGCCATGCAAACCTGATTGAGGGTCAAACCCTTCGCTGATGTGTGCTGCTCGCAGATCTCCTAAACCGGCGCGAATTTCCACAGACAAGTAGCCAAATGTCCCATCATTGATGCATTCGCCAACTATTACACCCGGATACGTCACCCAAGGAGTCTCTACTTTAAACGCTTTTTTGACGTCTTCATTAATGGGAAAATATGGCGTCAACTCTGCCTTGCCAGAAGTGAAGCTTCTTGGGTTCACACATAGTGAGGGAGCAGACACGACATCTTTCCAAGAGAGATCCTCCCAAGAGGTAATGCTCCAAGAAGCATGGTGCCAGGTCCGACCGAACCATGAGTCTGGAGGAGGAGGCACATCGTCGAGAAAGGTGTTGTACGCAATGATGCATCCGATTTCTGTAACTTGTTTACAACCAGAAATTGTGTCAAATTCATTGCTGCCTGCGGCAATATGTGCGCCTCCGAGTAGATGAGCGGAAATGAAACGATTCCGAAGAATAGGGGTTTGATCGATTTCTCTTCTGAGTAGTTCCGTCAACATTGCGGTGCCTTGAGAATGGCCGATAAGTATAAAGCCACGCCCCTTGTTGGCATTTGAGATGTAATGCCTGAACGCATC
>CAJJCB010000010.1 GCA_905182565.1 Acidimicrobiaceae bacterium
TGTTGTTACGATCTTGCTATATCGGCCTTTTCTAGCTTTGACCTTCAACCGAGTGAAAGCTCAGACGTTGGGTATGCGTCCACGGCTAGCTCAAGCGGCTCTTCTAGGCTTGCTCGCTCTGAGTATTGTGGCGAGTTTTCAGACCATTGGAACTCTGCTCGTGTTTGGTCTAATTGTTGCTCCGCCTGCGACAGCCTCGCTAATCGTGAACCGTGTCATTGGAATTATGGTTGTTTCGATAATGCTCGGTTCGGCCGCTGTGGTTTGTGGGCTTTTGATTAGTTTCCATTACGGCACTGCGGGTGGTGCGACTATTGCTGGATTATGTGTACTTGAATTTTTTGTCGTACTAGTTGGCCGTGCCGGGTGTCGAGCATTAAGTGGAAGAGGTCAACCTAATGCTAAGAACAATTAAGGCTGCGGGATTCGATGACATCGCTTTGCGGACTAAGTATTGTGAGTAAGCGATCACGTTTGAGCTCGAAAGGGTGTGCCCTATCAAACGGTATCCAATACGGTTCTGAGTATCGCGAGGAAGTTGTATTGAATAGGCGTTGAATATAGCCATAGGAGTCATGTGGATGGAGTTAATGCATTGAATGAGAAGTAGAGAAAATCGTGAGAACAAGCGTTCTCGCGCCCACACCCACGCTCACACCCATTCTTGGAATCGGTCGATGACTGATTCAGATAAGAGATACGAGGTGGTTATCCGTTGGCTGTTTGCATTTGTTGCGTTAGCTGGGATTGCTACGATTGCAGGACTCATTATGTTGTGGCCTGATGGGGAGGGACAGAAACAAATAGAAGAAAACGCGGAGGAAATTGGTTTAGTTGCGGAACTGCTCAGCGCCACTGTGGAAGAAGTGCAAGATAGCGTTTGCTCGTATTCATTTTCTGGTGAAAGTGAACTTTGCCGCAACGTCATAATTACTGTAAATGAAGGCCCTGAGGCAGGCTCGCTCGTTGCTCTGCCAGAGGTTAATACTTCGTTTGACCACACGTTCCCCGAGCTTTCGGCGGGTGAAAATGTGATCGTTGGTTATCACGAAGATATTAATACTTACTATTACGAAGATCGTGACCGCCGCTCCTCATTATGGTGGTTAGCTTTACTGTTCGCAGCATTGGTGATTTGTCTAGCCAGAATTCGCGGCTTATTAGCCTTGTTCGCTATGGCTGGTACCGTTTTGGTCCTCATAGGGTTTGTCGCTCCGTCGGTTCTTGACGGTAATAATCCTTTGTTGGTGTGCGTGGTCGCAGCAGCTTCAATTGCGTTCTTCAGTCTTTACTTCACGCATGGGTTGACGGTTATGACAACAGTCGCGCTTGCCGGAACTCTTATTGCTCTGGGGTTTACATTAGGGATTTCTTGGATTTTTTTTGAACTTGCAAATTTCAGCGGTTTTTCGAGCGAAGAGTCACTTGTTTTGCCATTGATATCAGAAAGCCTCGACTTGAGAGGCCTGCTTCTAGGCGGAACGATCCTTGCTGCTTTGGGGGCTCTCGATGATGTGACTGTGACTCAAGCTGCAACGGTCTTAGAGCTGAGCGCCCAAAATAGTGAGATGTCGGCGACACAATTGGTGAGGTCGGGACTCAAGATTGGTAGAGAACACATAGCCTCGACCGTGAATACTCTTTTGCTGGCATATGTAGGATCCAGTATTCCTCTTTTGCTGTTGTTTGCGGTTTCAGATCAATCGCTTGGACTAGTTGCGAATTCCGAACTTATCTCGATTGAAATAGTGCGTACTTTGTGTGGGTCTATCGGGCTTGTAGCGGCTCTTCCACTAACAACTTTTCTTGCTGCTTTTTTAGTCAGTGGAAAACGCAAAAAATCGAGCATCGATAATTTAGATAACCAAGGATGATCAGCGTCCAGTTCAAGTTGAAGTTGTAGCTGATTATCTGGTGTGTGTCTCCTAGATAAATAGCTGTCAATTTCAAAACAGTAAGTGAAGTTAACCCCGGTTCTGTTGTAGGTCGAGATGCTAGTTTTAGATCGCTCGGGGTCTGACGGCAAATACTGTCTTGGGTTGTGTGTGAACGAGTTAGAAACAGATGTCGTGGTCTCTGCCGGTACCTAACTTCGCTGCTAAAAGAAACTTCGAGAAGTTAGCGAATCTCCACGTTCAGCAAAAGAAAAAGGAACTCAATCGCAAAGCCAAAATGGCAATGTATGATTAGATCATCTGTCAATAGGCCTCCCTTCCTCCCCGGAAGAGGGGGTCTTTTGGCGTTTTAGGAAAAACTAAAATTATCGATGTTCGTTCTCAAGGTCGTCGTCGAGGCCGTTGCATTCACCTTGAGTTGCACTATCGGACGCGAGAGTTGCATCTGCTGCCACATTTTTTATTCGGTTTTTAACCTGAACATCATTATTAGAACCAAATCCAGGAACACCGATCACAGTTACAACCAACAAAGCCCTAATACTGACAACAAACAACACGGGTTTTCGCATCGGTGGGTTGAGTTAAGACACCGCACGATAGGCCTCACTTTGGGGAGGTTTTTGTCATTTCGAGCTAAAAACCTAAATCTTAGCCAACCACCGTATAATCACATCACTCGATGTCTAACCCTCATCGAGTCCTCCTTATCGGGAGAGCTGGCAGTTGATTCTGTCAGCAGCTCGGGGCCTCCCTTCGCGGGGGGTTCTTTGCGTTCTGGGTTCCGAACGCATTGAGTGTTTTCGGCTAGTCGAGCAGATGTATAGGTTTCAATTTCAAAACAGTCATTGAAGCTAACTTCGGTTTTGTTGTAGATCGAGATGCCAGTGGTGTGTCACTCGGGGTCTAGTGGCAGATACTGTGTAGCGTTGGGCGTGCGCTAGCTAGCCACCGATTTCGTGGTTCCCGCCGATACCTAAAGGTGCGCTCGCTCCGCCTGAGCGAGCATCGGCGACGACCTTTCGCAAAGTGAAAGGTGCCTGGAGGTCTTGTTGTGACGAGTTGGGTCCGAGTTCGCCGACGCGAAGATACTCGCCGCGATCGGCTGCCAGACGGAAGTCGCGCAGAGCACCCGCCTGTTCGCCGATTAGTCCCTGAGCGCCGAAGCCATGACCTTCGTTGGTTTGGCTGCCGGTGGTGGCCTGGAATCCCATGCGTTGGAGCAGCTTTTGGCTTGCTCGTTCGAGTACCTCAGGCCGGACCGAAAGCATCCAGTTCTCTTGCTGACGCTTCCAGTTCGTCTGCATGGAGTTGAGCATCACGATCCGAGGTTCATCAGTGTGGTTAATGCCCGTGCCGTGAAGGATGCGCCCATCCGTTAGGGTTATGGATCCCGCCGGGGCTTCAAGATTAATGGCAGGTGGCAACTTGCCGACAGGTCGGCGTTCGCGCATCGCCCGAGAAAGCACGTCGTGACTTCCCGGAATGAGAAGGGTTCCGCCGTTATTCTGGTCGATGTCGCTGATAGCTGTGAGAGTGTTAACAAGTGTTGGTTTCAGCGCTTCCGCCGAGTCGGTCTGGTCTTGATGCAAAGCCTGTGGCACGCCTCCCTTGAGGGAGATAGCTGCGATGAGCGACGTGCAGATCCAATCAGGCCCAAGTGCCTCAGTCATCAGCTGCTCGATGAGTGGGCCTCCTTGGACGATGCTTGGGTCCTGCTCAATAAGCCCTTCGAAGCATCGACCCTTGTTGATGCAGCAGTTGATGTTCTGGCCGCTTGGTGTCTTCTGAGCGATGCGAGCCTGCCGCTCGCCCTCAGCTTGTTCGAGAACGCGTTTGCGCATCGCCTCAATCTGGTTAGTGGCGATGGCGTTTTCAATGATGCAGTAGCCCCACTTGAGTAGGTCTGAGCGCAACTGATCAATGTCCTTGGTGGGCGAGGGGAGCTTCTTATTCTTCCAGTACGGGTGCTTCGAACCGGTCGTGGTGTCATAGTATGAGCCCGGTTTGAACTCCCATGTTCCCCACTCTGAACCGCGCTGCGGCGGAACGAAATAGATCTCAGGATTATTTTCAAGAGCTGACTTCATAGGCTCTTTTGCCATGTCGTCGTTGTACATGCGAGCTTCGGGCGGCGACTTCGCTTCGATCTGAGCGGGGTCAAACTCCATTGGAACTGTTGTCATAGCTTTTCATCTCCAGAGCTAACAGAACCTCTATTGTATTGGTTTTGTCGGACCAGCCATGCCGGAACGGTCGGGGATTAACGGCGAAGCCGGCATCGGCGCTCGCGCTTAGAACCAAGGTTAGACCATGCGGAGCTGCCGCTATCGAAGAAGAGTAAGAAAGGACTCGGGTGTTCGTAGGCTGGCAGTATGGCCAACTCGGTGTTGCAGAAGTTCCCCCTCGGGTCACAATGGCCTACTGTCGACCCGTTCCTCTTCGTGGCCTACCACAACGATGACTACCCGGCGAGCGACGGGGCGTTGGCACCCGGAGTACCGCTCACAGGACGCCAGATCGGGAACGACTTCTCGGGCCGAGATGGATGGAGTATGTATCACGGACAAGCAGTGCCCGGATTCCCACAACACCCGCATCGGGGTTTCGAGACGATCACCTATGTACGCTGCGGTTATATCGACCACGCTGACTCGCTAGGCGCCACCGCCCGTTTCGGCGAAGGTGATACTCAGTGGATGACCGCCGGGTCAGGGATTCAACACTGTGAGATGTTTCCACTGCTCAACGACGATGCGCCCAACCCATTGGAGCTCTTCCAGATTTGGTTGAACCTCCCGGCTAGAGACAAGATGGTTGACCCCTATTTCACGATGCTCTGGAGCCACGTCACACCCACCGAGGTGATCACAGGCGCGAATGGTGAGGGCTCCGTCAGTCTCACTGTCTTAGCCGGTCACATCCGTAATCTTGAGCCCGCTACTCCTCCGCCCGACAGTTGGGCTTCCCGTGACGGAGCCGACGTGGCTATCTGGCACCTGTCCATGGAACCCCACACGCGCTTCGAGCTCCCTGTGGCAGCTGAGGAATCGACCCGGGCGCTGTATGCGTTCGAAGGATCGACCGTTACGATCGGTGCCACCGAGATTGACGCAGGAACTGGTGCGTTGATCCAATCCGACGAGGTAATCGAGCTGAGTGCTGGGCCCGAAGGCATCGAGATCATGATCCTTCAAGGCCGACCGATTGGAGAGCCTGTGGCGCAGCACGGCCCGTTCGTGATGAATACCCAGAGCGAGATCCAAGATGCTTTCAGCGACTATCAAGCCACCCAGTTCGGTGGCTGGCCCTGGCCAAACGAGGCGCCGAACCACGGAGCGGAGGCGCGCCGGTTTGCCATCCACGCTGACGGCCACCGCGAGGACATCTCTTAGCGCTCCAGGTTCGCGTTGTCCCAGATGTGTAATTGGGTTGCGGTCAAACCACAGGATCTGCCTTCGAAGCATCGGCTGCATGATCGCTCGGCTGGATGTGGGCTAGCAAGCATGTTCGATGGAAGCCCTTAAGGCTCGATTAGGGGAGCGAACTTCCAAGCTGCAACTATCAGAGCTGTTGTGTCAATGCTCGCTCCGTGAAGACAGAGCTGTCGCCTTTATATTTTAAACGAATGCCACATGTCCTTTATGTGCTGGATCCGGTGGTTGTCATTTTTAAGTTCTTTGTTGCGTGCAGAGTCGTGAAACAAGTTGCCATGGTCGTCTTCGTCACGTTTGGCTTCTCCGTCTATTTCTTGCGTGGACTTGAGTAATTCTTAGGTCACACTATTGAACCGGTTCGAGCTGGCGCATAAAGTGAAACTTAAATTTAAAAAAGGAAATGAAATGTCTCAAACCATTCACGTTGTATTCCCATGCCAAGAAGGCAAAGGACCCGAGCTAATTGCAATCCTTAGCGAAGCTCTTGCCGACACTCGTGCCTTCGAAGGCTGCGAGTCGGTTGAGGTTTACAGCGATGACAGCAACCCTGATACCGTCGTTCTCTGGGAGAAGTTTGCGGTCAAAGCAAACCATCAGGCTTACCTGAAATGGCGTATGGATACCGGTCTCCCGGAGCTACTTGCCCCTGTATTAGCAGGCAATCTTCAGGTCACCTATCTCGACAGTCACGAAATCTAAATATTGGACGGTCGGTACTGATAACCAAGGTATCTTCACGGCCTTGTAATTTTTTGGTACTTTCTGCCGTGGCGCGCGCTTTAGTACTGCGACTCAGGGTGCGTGCCATGGGCTCTAGTCTTGTGTCGGAGTACTAGGAGAAGGGGTAGCAAATAAGCTTGAGCGAAAGACCTAGGTCGAGCGTTCATATTTGCCGATTTCTTTCGGTGGTGAGACATCCAGTTGTGATGTTAGGAGAAGGTTGTCTCCTGAGAGCTATCTAGGACTTTGCGTTGTAGTTTCCACATCCCAGCTAGTAGGGCAAACGGAAGTAAAACGTATGGGTCTGCTAGGTGCCACCACTGTCCAGGACTAAGAATATCGCCGACGGCCGTTTGTATATCGTTCAGGCTGACGTTACGAACTTTTCTAGGCGCAGGGTTTCCTACTATTGAGCCGATAGCAAAAGGTAATGACTGCAGTAGGGTTAGTAGGCCAATGGCTCCAAAGGCATAGTGTGACCGAGGTCTGTGATTGACTTCTTTCAATTTTGGTTTACTTCCGGTCAGCACACCCGAGCGGTATAGCGCAACTAGCGCCGTTATCGCGATGGCGGTAGCAATTCCGTTAATTGTGAAGTGCCACCAAACGCGATGACTTGAAAGTTCTGTGCCGCTCCAGCGCCCAAACATTGTTGAAGCACCCCAACCAGTTCCGCTAGCGAAAACTGTGACGGTTAAGACTATGTGTTCGATAAAGTGAAGGCCCTGAAATAAGAGTGCGCCATTGACTGATCGCTGATTTGTTTTTGCAATTCGAGTTAACGCGAACATGGCAACGATGCCGGAAAGAAAAATTCCATTACCAATTAAGTGCAAAAGTTCAGCTCCTCTTTGGCCAGCGGCTCCCTTCCCAGGCCAAAGTTGACACCAATAAGCGAGACCGTCGACACCAGTTTGCGCCCAAGGGGTGAACCATGGCTTCTCTTGTGGGTTGACTAGCCAATAACCGACTTGAAGTCCATGTTCAAAAAAATGAAAGACCTGAAATCCGACAGCACCCGCTACCACTGCCGCTAAAGCAGAACGCTTTTGTCGACCTTGAGCGAATATTCCTAGCAAAAGAGCTAGTAGAACGCCGCCGCCGAGAAAAAAAAGTGCAAGCCCTGATAGGGCACTGGGAACTCCCCAACCCATATAGATGTCTCCAGTTCGTTCCATAACCAAATAATTTTGAGGCTGTTTTGGATCAGTTAAATCAAAAACCATCTTGCAAGCCCACGACCATATCAAAACGTTTTGACATATCGTTGCACCTAACGTTTTGACATATCGTTGCACCTAACTGTTCGAGCCTGTGCCACAAATTAGGACATGGTCGTTGAAATTGAAGCCATATACCAAAGACGACAATGCTTGACCGTAATGCCTTATAACATCGGACTATGGACCCAGAAGAACAAGACATGGTAGAGCCAGGACCAACTTGGGCATGGGACTGCGATATCACCGGACGTAAATACACCATCACTTTTGGAGCTGTCGAAGAGATATTCGAAGGTGAGCCGAGCGCTGCGATTTGGTACTCGAACCCCTCAGTGCCAGAGGATCATAACGAACAACCGATCCTAGTGCCGATGGGTATGATGGTGGAAGCAATAGCAGAAGTGTATGAACCAGAAGAGCTTCGAGAATTTTTTGATGATGTGACTTTAAGAAAGGCTCGCGAACAGTTTCAACAATTAGTTGACGATGAAGTAAACGAAACAAAAGTTGAGCAGGTCGAAGCCGAAGAGCCGGTCACGAATGAAGCGAGTGATTGGCTCGAAAAATTGCAAAAGAAAAAAGACGAAGGGATAAGACCTCCGTTAGGAGGCTTCCTCGATGAATCAACTGATGAGTGATACAAAAAACGATAAAGCAGAATCTATTTAAAGCTCCTTCATATGCAGTGGCTCTCGCATGTTGTTCCTCCGAGACATTCCCCATTCTTGCTCACCTGGAGGACCTCTTTGATGCTCGAGCTCTAACGAAATAAACGTCGCCATCATGGCCGGTTAAGACAAAGGTAGATCGGTAGTGCAGGCACCTAGATTAGCTACCACCCTGAATCGATCAGGTTAGTCGACGGTGTCGAAAGCAGCTCGGCAGGCTCGGTCAGAATCTTCGCTATTTTCAAACTGAAGTCGGTAGGTGAGAGGCTCGTTATCGCCAGAAGGCACAGCGAGAAATGGTGGCTCAAGACCGGTGATGTCTGTGCCCCCAGTCGCACTCGAAGCTCTTATATAGTCCCCAACGAATGCGATACTGAGAGCAGTTGCCGCTGCGCCATGAGCCTCAGGGTGTTGTGAGCACCAGGCCCGCTCATCCTCTGTTAGAACGGTTTCTGCTGGCTTGGAACCTGAAGAATCGCCACAACTCGCAACAATTAACGCCAACAAACAGAACGCGGCAAGCCGCAGAGAGATTCCACGCACCTAAACATACTAGGACCTCGATAGCCACGAAGAACCAAAGGTACCTCGTCTTTGATCAATTCTCCCTCCGTGGTTATCTCACGAAAGTTCGATTTGATTTCCTCAATAAACCCCCTGACTATGTAGCACTAACCTGAAGAGCTTAAACCAGATTTCGTTACTCGATGACCGCTCGACTTGTTGGGGGTGCAGCAAACAAGTCCTACTAGTGGAATCAGCTTCAAAGGTCGCGTAGGGTTATCAGAACTGGGGAATAAACATTAGGGGACGAGATGGCACTCACTGAACTCTCGGCAGATGAACACGCTGCTGCGATGGCCGATTATGTGGCTGAACGCAACCTGGCAGCATCTGCGCTTGGTAGTAGGGGGCCGCTACGTTACGACGCGGATGGCAATCTACACTCAGATATTCTCGCCGAGTTTGAGACCAACGGATTCTACATTTTCGAAGGTGTTGTCGATCTCGATGAGGTCACCGAGCTGCGCACTGCCGTGGAGGACACAATCGAGCGCGCTCCATCTCCCCCCGATTCTGACACCGATTCACAAGGACGCCCAGCGCTTGGGCTCGACTACCCGATACGGCCGTACATTTTCATTAAGCCTCTCTCAGATCCCTGGGGTGGAACTGATCTATTGAGTGGCCGTCATCCTGTTAAGTTCACCGAACCGACACCCGATGACGACGCTCCTGACCACGTGGTTCATCTGATTTTGCAGATGTGCACCTCGATGCCTGCAGCTCTCCGTCTTTATGGTCACCCAGAGCTTTTAAGCATCGCTGAGGCCATAAACGGACCAGATTTTGTCCCATACAACGACTCTATTTTCGTAAAGAAGCCCGGAGTCGGTGGGTCAGTAGCGTGGCATCAAGATGGAGCAACCCACTGGGATAACCCAGACTGGTATCCCGGCATTCATGGTTTCAACTTCCAGGTCCAGCTATATGACACGACCCCCGCTAATGCGTTGTGGATTGTTCCTGGTTCCCACACTGAAGGGCGTATCGACATTCGGCAACGCGTAGCAGCCAACAAAACCGGCGAGCGTTTGCCTGATGCCATACCGCTTATCGCTAACGCAGGTGATGTGACCATTGTTAATCGGCAAATGCTGCACGGGTCGTTCGCGAACACCTCGCCGGACCCGCGCGTGTCGATCACATTTGGTTTTTACCCTCAATCATCGGTGCTAGGGGTTTCTGGTGGGCTCAACATCACCCTTGACGATAACAAGAGCGGCAAAAAGGTCTATGACGCGCAACACATCAGACGTCGCTCAGCAGTTGTTCAATTAGCGATAGATGCACGAAACCAGTCCCGACCTGATGAACGCCGTTACCACTACGCTCCCTTTGCGGAAGTAGAAAATGAGTATCGCTATGGGCCTGAGACAATAGCGAACGTGCTTAGCGACTACACGCGCTATGACATCGCTATTTAAATCAACCGGGGACAGTAAATAGGTCGCCTCGGTTCGGCGAAGTAGGCACGCAACGAATGTGTGCCGTTAAGTTAAAGATGATCTTAACTTTACGGCTTCTGGTTCAGTGCAGTGACTAACTCACCTGTGGTGAGTGAATCGTGAGAAGATCGATTCGTAGCAGTTACCTATCTAGTAAAGCTCATTTCCGTCATGCCAGGACCCGAACCTAACTTCCATCTGTGCCACGGTCTCATCAGAAGTGGTCTGGTCACCCAAACATTCTGCATAACTTGCTAGACCTTCAATGTCAGGCCATTCATCAGGTGACCATAGCTTTGATCGGATCACCGATTTCCCGCAATGGAACATAACCTCATCAATAGTTACCACCAAAGCTAAAATCGGTGGGCGCTCCGCAATCGCCATGGTGGCCATCAGATCGGGATCGGTAATAATCTGAGCTGCGCCGCTCACCCTTAAGACCTCACCTCGTCCCGGGACGAGAAACATCAGACCAACTTGAGGCTGTTCCAATACGTTATGAAGAGTATCTAACCGGCGATTACCGGGACGATCAGGAATAGCCAACGTTTTATCATCGAGGATTCGCACGAAACCCGGCGGATCGCCCTTGGGTGATAAGTCCATCCTGCCTGCTGAGTCACTGCTGGAGATAACAACGAAAGGGCTTCGCTGAATCCACCGCCGGCAGTGCGTGTCAAGCGTCGATAACACCTTGGTTTGCTGTGCCGGGCGAGGCGGCGGCACTACCTGCCGAAGATCCTCAGCAGTCATAATCACGTGTCGTGGATCGAACATGGTTCCATTGTCGCATTTGCCCCGGACAGATGTTGCTATCGGCAGACGCAAATTCAAACGGATATTACTGTGTCTAATCAGAACCAGTTGATGTTGGCTCCGTTGCTGTGGTTGTCCTGCAAAAAGAAACGTTTGATTATTAGTAGTCGCCTTGTTCTGTAGCACCTCAATTAGGATTTGCTTGCAAGGTGCTAGCTGGTGAAGAATCCGTGGTGTGTCGTATCGATGTTGATTGTGATACTTGTGGCATGCAATTTAATTGGTCGCATCTAAATTTGAGCGGAACGATTTGGGACAAAATACAGTTCGCGTACGAAGACCAGTATTCAGATTCTGAGCGTTTTAAAGAGTATTTCGATCGCAAATTAACTTGGCAAAGCATTCCAGATTGCGGAGATTGGGAACGCGATAAAGAACTGCGAACATGCGGTTGAACTAAGTTCGTCAGTTCGACACGAGCATTTCTGACGGGTGGTGATGGCGATATTACTCGTTGTGTCGCAGAGCATGACCAGAGTGATTAAATGTGTACCTACGATTGAAGTCGATAAGACAGGATTGATTTATGAAAGAAACTGAGACTCTCTTTTGGGGGCACGAAGAAGTAGTTCGCCCTGAATGGATCGACTACAACGGACACTTTAACGCGGGGTACTATATGGTTTGCTTCGACGAGGCGTTAGAGCCCTTGATGGAACACATAGGGTTAGGGCCTGAACATCGAGAAAAGCATTCAGTGACTATTTTTTCTGCCGAAAATCACATCACTTATATTAGAGAAGTTCGTGAAGGAACTAATCTTTCAGTTTCCACTCAGTTGCTGGGAGTGGATCGCAAAAGAATTCATGCGCTGCAGACTATGTGGAACTCTGATGAAAATTTTGTTGCTGCAACATGTGAAGTAATGGGATTGCATGTGTCAGAGAAGACTCGGCGAGTTTCAGAGATGCATGAAGATGTGTACAGCCGCTTAAAAAGAATGTTGTTAGAACACTGCGAGCTTCCTACGCCGCCACAAGTCGGACACCAAATGAGCGTTCCGAGTCGGTAGTCCAGAATTAGCTCGCACCTAAATTTTTTAAGTGGTTACTGGAACTAAATTATTTGAGCTTGAGCAGTGACGGCTTGAACTCTAATAAACAGATCATCAGACCGGAGACCTTAACTAAAGCTCTCGGACTAGGTGCTAGGAACTTCTTTATCAGGTGACGGAATGCCTTCCTCCAGCGAAGCCTGACCAGCGTAGCCTTCGAGCGTATATGTGTAGGTCAGTGGAGGGCCGTAGGGGTTGTAGCCGAGTTGGCTCGTCTGGTCTGAGTCATCGAATGCGGGCCGGTTCTCGTTGGCTGGGTGCAGGGCGCCAGACTGGAAGTGCCACATCCGCCATTCCGGTCGACCGTTTCCATCGTCGCGATGATAGATCTCTGTCGCCTTACTCCCAAAGACTTCATCCACGTTTGCTGGTTCCCAGTGATCATCTGACGTGACTGGGGAGACGCGCCGATATTTTAACTCGCATATCAGCCAGGCGATGTCGCTACTTACCTCGAGGCGAACGATAGCGACCGTTTGGATGAGTCGTGGTGGCCCTTGAGCGTAGTGCTCCCAAAGCTTAGTTAGCTCATCCACACCGAAGTAGGTGAACCCGTTACGATTAAACATTGAAAAAGCGTCACCCGACGGGAAACAACCTTTCATGGCTTCCATATCAAGGCCGACGTTGGCTTTCCACCACTGCTGGTGAACGCGAAGAACGTCACGGGTGTCATGGTCCAAAGATTTAGTTGTTGGCTGTTGCACAGGAGGCGTCCTTTGGTTTGGCTGGGCATCATTCAAATTAGGTGATAACGGCTTAGTCATGGTCAGCGAAGATCTTTCGGCAGCTGGCGTTCATGCCAACGATGATGGTCCTCAAGGAGCATGCCGATCTGCAAAAGTAAATCCTCGCGATAGGGGCCACCGATAATCTGGACGCCGAATGGCACGCCGCGTAAGTCAATGTGAGTTGGCAGACCGATCGCAGGAAGGCCGATGACATTAACCCAGTCGACGAATCCTCTGGTGGCGTCGGAGATTGGACGGGCATCGGGTGGAGCAGCGGTTTCTTTGAGTAGGACACCATGATCAGGAAAGGCGCATCCGGTGAGGGGTGTGAGCAACACATCAAAGTCACTGCGCCAGCGACGAACAATCGCTCTGGTACCTGCCCGAAGTTCGGCGGCGGCGCGAACGAACTGGGGGACTGTTGCACCCTCGATCGACTTGAGGCGAGCTACGACAGAAGGGTGAGATGGCTGAGTTAAATCATAGTCCATAAGATGGCTCCAACCAGGTGCAACAACCTTTCGGTAGCCATCTAGGCCTTTTATCTGCAGTTCGTCAGGGCGAACTTCAGTCAATGTGTGCCCTGCCGCAGCTAAAAAAGAGCTTATTTCGTCAAGTGCAGCGGCTTGGGGGCTGTCAACTGTTGCACCATTGGGTGGCCGGTCCAGTACGCCTATCCGCAACTTTGGAAGTTTTTCGCTGAGTTGACTAGTTAGCTGTAGGCGGTTGCCGGGCCTTTGAGGCATCCACGCGTCAAGGTCGGGTGCGTCGACCAGTTCAATCATGGTTGCTGTGTCTGTGACAGTCCGTGTTAGGAAGCCATCAACGGAGGACCAGTCCCACGGTCCGGTTCGCTGAGGCAAAAGACCGCGTGTGACTTTGAGGCCAACGAGGTTGCATGCTACGGCCGGAAGCCGAATTGAGCCAGCGCCGTCAGTCCCGGTAGCAACGGGTACCATCCCGGCGGCCACTGCTGCGGCTGACCCGCCGCTGGAACCTGAAGCGGTCGCATCTTGATGCCACGGATTTCTAGTGGTCCCATTTTTTAAGCTCTCAGTGGTC
Organism: Acidimicrobiaceae bacterium; assembly: GCA_905182565.1. Classification (GTDB taxonomy): domain Bacteria; phylum Actinomycetota; class Acidimicrobiia; order Acidimicrobiales; family Poriferisodalaceae; genus UBA9040. Next base: position 13,619 of record CAJJCB010000010.1, read on the forward strand.
AGCGCTGCAGCGAGCTCAGACGATGCTGTGCGGCCCATGGCCGTGAATCCTGCTGCTAGAACTCTCTCGACGAAAAGAGAGCTTTCCTCTACTGGCGTGTCGGTCACCATGAACGAAGACTTGGTGTTGGCCTGACCTGCAACATCTTGAACATCTTTAATGCCGATCGGGAGAAAGTCGGCATCGGTCTGAGCGAAACGATCAAGAAAATCAGGGTCTAGCCAGGAGAAGGCGTTGATTGTTTCATTCAAGCGAGAGGCACGGTCCCAGTAATGTCGAGCAATTTCATCTGCGTTGATGTCGCCTGCAGCCACTGCAGACTTAAGGTCTGCCAGCGTACTCTGAACGTTAATCATGACGTCGCCGCGTCGAGGTGACTCAGAAGAAATTCAGGGTTCAACGGCATAGAACGAATCCAGCCGTATCCGCCGGGTAGGGCGTGTTCGACGGCTTGTGCGATGGCTGACATGGCGGAAATCGTCCCCGCTTCGCCGACACCTTTGGAGCCCGACGGCACGTCAGGAGGCAGGGTCTCCATATGCTCAACCGTCATCAGCGGCACGTCACCAGCTAGAGGCAAAAGGTAGTCCCTGAATGTCGTTGTGAGCGGGTTGCCATCCTCGTCGTAGCGGAGTTCTTCCATCAAGCTAGATCCCAAAACCTGCACGAAAGCTCCCATGATCTGGCCGTCGACGATGGCAGAATTGATCACGTAACCGCAGTCATCGACGGCGTGGTAGCGCAGAACTGTTACCAGACCGGTATCTGCGCAGACCTCGACCATGACAGCGATGCTTCCGTAACCGATTGTTCGATCAACAGGGTCCCAGACGGCTCGGGCTTGAAGCGTGGGACTATGGTGCTCGGGAAGACGATTCAGTTTGCGGTACGCCGCAGTGCCAATGTCTGCGAAGCTGATCTGTTCCTGTTCGGGTCCCCACACGGTGCTGCAAGAAATGGTGAGATCAGCAACAGGTATGTTCATAAGAGACGACGCAACCTCGAGTACCTGATTCTTCAGGTCGCGACTCGCCAGCGTGACTGAGGAACCTGCGACCGGTGCGGTGCGACATCCACCAGTTCCGTATCCTGTATATGGACAGCTATCAGTATCACCGAAGATAACTCGGACATCATCAACGTCAGCTCCGAGCGTGGTAGCACAAACCTGTGCGAGCGTAGTTTCGATGCCTTGGCCCATCCCAGTTTGACCGGTGAAAACTTGGACTGTGCCCGTGGAATCCATCCGCACAACAGCCTCATCGAAGCCACCCTGGTCCAGCGGCAGGCTTGCCATCTTACGACTATTGCCCACACCTGTGGCCTCAACGAAATTGGCGAAGCCAATGCCAACTAGCCGCTCATTGGTAACTGCGTCGCTTACTTCATCGAACCAGCCTGCTTTGGTGACCGACTCGCGTGCTCTGCGCAAAGCCTCAGGGTAGTCGCCACTGTCCAGACGCCACCCCAAACCATTCTGGAAAGGCATTTGATCAGCACGGACCATGTTCTTTAGACGCATCTCTACCGGATCAACGCCCAACTGATTTGCTAATGCATCGATAGCTCGTTCGATAGCAAAGTTCGCGATTGGGCTGCCCCATCCTCGAAATGAACCGAACGGGGTCCGGTTAGTCATCACTCCGGTGGTTGTGATATCGGCATTGGGTATTTGGTAGGAGCCGGTGCCCGCTCTGGTCGAAACCCACACTGGACCCATTCCGACGCTGCTGACCTCACCACCTAGGGTGCCCACTACGTCGTTGCGGTAGGCAACGATATTTCCGTCATTATCTGCGCCTATGGAGACTGACATTTGTGCTTCGCGACCGTGCGACGTGGCTACGAAACTCTCAGAACGGTCTTCGATGTACTTCACTGCCCGCCCACAGATTTTGGAAGCTATGCAGGCGATGATTTCTTCACCGTAATAGTTTGCCTTCGCTCCGAAGCCACCGCCAATAGACGGAACCCGTACCAAAATGTCGGACACGCTGACATTAAGGACTTGAGATAAAACTTCGCGCACTCGGTTCGGTGATTGAGAATTTAGATCTACCACCAGTCGTCCAACGGAGCCCGAACGTTGCCCGTTTCCATGGCTGATTAGCCCCCAGTCGGCAATGACGCCTCTGGTCTCTAAAGGGCAGCCGAATGCTCGACCGATTTTTAGTTCGAGGTCCACGACCGTGGTGGCTGATTGAAGTGCAGCACGACCATCACCTGATTGTTGTTGGTCAATAGCGAGAACATTATCTGGCCATGATTCGTGGAGAATAGGAGCATCAGGGTTTCGTGCGGCATCGACATCCATGACTGCTGGGAGAAGGTCGTAGTCGATTTCGATTGCCTCGGCAGCGTCTTCGGCAGCGGCTCGCGTATCGGCAACCACTGCAGCGACGATATGTCCTACATAACGAACCCTTGAGGTCGCCATAGCTAGGCTTTCGGTTCGGCGTTGACCTGGGATGTGCTCCCATCCGATTGGAGTTGGCGTCGAGTGCTGCGCAATGTCAGTACCCGTTAAGACAACGTGCACTCCTGGCATCGCACGGGCTCTGTTCGCGTCGATGGAGAGAACGTCTGCGTGAGCAATCGGACTTCTGGCCATAGCAATGTGCAGTGTTCCACGAGGTTCCAGATCATCGATGAAATGGCGACTACCGTCGAGCAGAGTATCGTCCTCAACTCGTAGTACTCGCTTGGAGTTATGATCATCTGTCATTGTTTTGTAGCCATCGCTTTTAGATCTGATGTTTCTGTGATGAAGACTTCGGTGATTGATTCGATGATTCCCTGGTAGCCGGTGCAGCGGCAGATGTTGCCGGATAAACCCTCCCTGATTTTCTCGTCATCTAAGTCGCCGCCGGAAGCCTGCCCCAGGCAAGCTGACGCTATGAGCATTCCGGGTGTGCAGAATCCGCACTGGAGCGCATGGTTACGCTTGAACGCTTGAGCAAGGTCCGGCAGGCTCGGCAGTGGCGCTGAACGTGAGATCTGATCTGTAGACGTTTGAGCTAGGCCTTCAATTGTCCATACGTCGACATCGTCGGCTTGGACAGCAAACATGAGACAGGATCTGATCTGCTGTCCGTTATAGACGACCGTGCAAGCGCCACATGAGCCTTGTTCACACCCAAGCTTGGTGCCGGTAAGGCCACATTTCTCTCGAAGAACGTTAGCTAGGGTAGAGCGTGGCTCTATATCTAATTCGATGCGACGACCATTGACTGACAGCGACACTCGGTGTGTTGTAGGGCTGTTCATAGGTTGACCTCCGATAAGTGACCAACTGCGCTTTCGAGTGCACGCCGAACGACCGTGACCGCAAGTCGACGGCGGTAAGCCGTAGAAAGATGAATCTCTTCCCTTGGCGAGATAAGTCCCTCAGTTAGTTGAGCTGCCAAGCGGATCGCAGCAAGATCTCCTTGCGCGTCGGTGACGGCACTTTCCACCTCGCGTAGACGCTGTGGACGGTCTCTGAGGGCGAAGGTGACGACGCGAACTGAGCTGAATGTGCCATCGTCCTCAAGGTGTGTGCTTGCCATGGCTCCTGCCATAGCGAAGTCTGAACTGCGCGCTGTGATTTCATTGAAACCCATCTGCCGTCGAGAAGCGGTGGGGATTCGTATTTCGATCAGGATCTCATCAGGCTGAAGTGCTGTCTCGAAGTGACCGCGAAAAAAGTCTTCGACAGGAATGCATCGAGTTTTTCCCTCTGGCTGGGCGATAAGGAGTTCGGCATCGAGTGTGAGAAGTAATGCTGGAAGTTCAGCGGCGGGGTCCGCATGGCAAAGGCTGCCCCCGATAGTTCCTCTGGTTCTGGTTCCTGGGTGTCCAACACTTTCGATGACCGCTTTCATCACTGGAACTTGGGTGCAGAGCGGTTCGTTCGCCGCAAGCTCTTCTTGCCTAGTCATTGCTCCGATATGGATATAGCCATCTGAAGAAGAGATTCCTGAAAGCTGTTCGATCTTGTTCAAATCGATGAGATCTGTTGGTGTCGCTAACCGTAGTGACATCATCGGGACAAGGCTTTGACCCCCGGCAAGAAAACGTGCGTCCTCGCACGTCGCGTAGATTGCTAATGCTTCGTCGACTGAATTCGGTCGGTGGTAATCGAAGGCGGCTGGTTTCACGGCCCGAACCCTACACTAGGCTTTCAGAATATGCCCAAGTTCTCAGTCATGCTTAGTAGCCAGGTTCCCCCCAAAGAAACAGTGGGTCTGGCTCAGCTCGTGGAGTCAGCTGGTTTCGCTAGGCTATGGCTCACCGAAGACTACTATCGCAAGGCCGGGTTCGCATCTTGTGGGGCCGTGCTTGGATCGACAAGCACTCTGTCTGTCGGTCTGGGTGTCACATCAATTTATCTGAGGCATCCGACGGTGTTAGCGATGGAAATCGCAACTTTGCATCGAATGTTTAGCGGTCGATTTGAGGTCGGGCTCGGGCTTGGAAGCCCTCGAGCGCTTAATGGTTCGGGACGGATGCCGGAATCTAAAATCGACTCAGTTCGTGATCGGCTCGTGTTAATTGCTGATCTAGTGGCCGGAGAACAAGTCAGTTGGGCTGATGATCTCGATAAAGTCGGTGAGGCGCGCCTTCAGTATCCCGGCGACATAGATTCAGTGACTTGGTTAGGAGCTGAGGGGCCTCAAATGCTTGCTCTTGCTCGTGACAGTGCCGACGGTGTAATTTTCTCAGCGTTCTCCACTCCGGCTTACCTCAACTGGGCTATGGCGACTCTGAAGACATGCGATTCGTACCCGACAGTTCTCTATCTGCATATGAGCGTGCATGAGGATGCAGACATTGCGGCCGAAGCGGCTCGTAACATTCTTATTGGACGCCTCAAGGCAGGGTACGTGTCATCCTCGATGCGCCGAAGCGGGTATTGGGATGTCGTGGAGCCGCTGTTGGGAGCACCTGCCGATGTTATTGAGCCGTGGCTGACTGAGGAACTCATTTCTAATTTCATCGTGTTCGGCACTCCAGATCAGTGTCGACAGAAACTGCGAGCATTCGAGGACACAGGTGTTGATGAAATTGCGCTTGCCCCAAACATGAATAACGACCCAACCCGATTAGGTGAAGCTATTACCATGCTGAGTGGCGTCCTCGTCGGTGCCTAGTTGACTTGCAAAGACCAACCCTGCAACCAGCCAATATCGAGGGTTAGCCCACACGACTGCCTCGGTTATAGGGATTGCAACCCGTTGGAGTAAGCAGACACCTCTGTCTATAGATAATAAACGTGTTTAGGAAAGTAATGGCTTACCACCCGAAGAGACCCGCGTTGGCTTTCGATTTTGATGGTTCTAAGGCCACTTTTTGATGCTGCTGGGTTAATGACTTTCTATTAAACTCGTCAAAAAGTTGCTACCAGGGGAGTAGCATTATTGGTAATGGCTGCGACTATCGAGAAATCTAAACGAAAAATAGATTGGCGTATTGAAACAGCCCTATGGACTGGACTCGCAGCATTCGTTGTCTTTGGCCCAAAGTTCTGTATTTGGTAGAGCGACAGAGTCCTTAGCTAAAGTTTAGTGAGACACAGCAAGAGCGGGTTGTCGCCGAAGGCTTGGTAGAGCATTCGTAGGTGTTAGGTATCGGGCGAAGCGGATTTCCTTTGAAGCCCTTTGCGAGTACCTTCGAGAAAGGCAGTCCGGGCAGCGGAACCGCTTCCTTCCATATTTAATTGAAAAATAAAACCTTGTTCGAAACGCATCGCTTTTTCAACGTCGAACGCTTCGATGGCATCCATTGAGGCCTTGAGGTGACGGACTAAGTTAGGTGGCTTGCTAGCAATAATTTGAGCGATTTCCTGAGAGCGCGCCTCAAGCTTTTCAAGCGGTAAAACTTCGGTGAGTGCTCCTCTGCCCCACAAATCTTGAGCGGTTATAGGTTCAGCTGTAAACATAAGGTGCCGTAACAACTGGGGCGGCAACATTCTAAAACCCTGCGCTGCGCCTCCTACAGTCCCGTTATCAACTTCTGTCCATTGGAATAAAGCGGCTTCATTTGCTAACGCTATATCGGCACTACCGACAAGCTCTATGCCCACTCCTAAGCAATAATCGTGCACGACAACGATAACGGGGACAGCGCAATGAGATATGGCCGTGCATGCTCTCGCCGACTCTAAACATTGACCCAAAATGCCTTCGTGGCCACCAAGCTGATCCATTTCTTTCAAGTCGCCGCCAGCGCTGAAACCTTTGCCGATAGCAGAAATCACTATGACTCTGTCATCTTGGCTTATTCCTTCGATGGCATCTGCAAGTGAACAGAGGTCTTCGATAGACGTAGCGTTAACAGGTGGGTTAGACAAAATTAGTCGTACTACTCCTGGGGAGTCAGAAGGACGCTGAACTTCTAAGCTCACGACGTTGAACCATATTCGCCGACCAGCGGCTGTTCGTTGGTGGTTTTGCTAATGGCTACGAAGTTGTTGTTTCCGCAGTTTGTTGTTTCCGTGGCTATGACAAAGACGCTCACGATTTCGGTGGCCTGATTGAATTTTGTCATATGTACCATTGCTGCTCCTAGGTCTAGTATCTAATAGTCAGGACGCCAGTGTCACCATTATTTGCTGTGGTGATAAACAGTACCCTCTGCTTATCTATTGCCGCCAGTGTTTGCAGTTGCTCTGAGCATGGTTGAGCTAACTCTGCGATACTTAGCTTTAGTCAAAAAAACCGTGAGTTCTATATCGAATTTCCTTATTTGTTGTCCGTGGCGATTGCAGCGGAGAAGATTTCATCGTCGCCGAAAATAATTGCACATTTCGAAAGAAATCGCTCTAAAAAAACTTATATTGTTGTGTCGTGAACGGATTTCGAATAGGGCTTGTTGGCCTCTCCCTGTTTCTGTGCGCATGCAGTAAATCTTCGGAGGTAACGCCAACGGAGATAACCGAAAATACTGCTGGAAGTCTTGTATCGACGTCTGTTAAGACTCGTGTTAGTGACAGTTCGGTGGAGCGCTCACCAGATACCTCTATTGAGGCGATTGATGAACTTATCAAGACATTTGAGCTAACAATCTCCGCGCCTGAGACAGCTAATGGGTATTCAGAAATCGACATAACGGTGATTTCAGATGCAGAGGTAGCGAAGGTAGAAATTATTTCTGATCGATTAGATGTAGTCTCCTCCGGATCGGATTATGTGACTGTCCGCACTCCCATTATCCAACAAAATGAAGTAATTGAATACGAGGTGCGAGTAAGCACGGTCCATGGTGCAGCAAAGACCTTGGCTCGGCGAATTAAAGTTGTTCTTTATGATCACGATGTAGATCACGCCAGACATCTCAGTCCCAAAGACCTAAGCGGAACAGTCACCGATGACTACGCTGTCTTCAACTTCGGTTTCGAGACTGTTTTTGTGAATGAGAGGTATAGCGAAACTTACTGTTACCCGACTATTGACGACTGCAGTACCCTCGATGGGTCGTTCACTGCTGACGCCCATAACTCGATGGTGGGAGATTTCAATGGAGACGGCCATCAGGACCTAGTAGTCGGATGGGTTATATTTCCTCACACGCTCACTCATGAAGCGCAAAGTACAGTGAGGGTGTACATCAATAACGGCTCTGGGCGACTCATCGTTGACCCAACGATTTACTCGTTAGGAAAGCCGCCTGAGCGCCAAATGTCTTACCGATTAATTGTTGATGACTTCAACCTTGATGGAGTTGATGATGTGTTCGCCGGATCAATGGGCTTACTTAAACTGTTACCGACAGGTAAACGAGAATTGATCCTTGACTCCCATGTTTTGCTTTTGTCCGATAATGGAAACCTCGTTGATGCGTCAGACACTATCGATTATGGAGACACACATTTCTTTGCACATGATGCTTCATCGGGAGACATTAATGGTGATGGATTCCCTGACATACTTGCGGCTCGAACTTTGTTCTTGAATAAAGGTGGGGAAGGTTTTGTTAGCGCAATCGATGACCTACCTGAGATATGGCGCACCGACTGGTCAGGTTATGTCATGTCCTCTCTTCTTGAAGATTTCAATGGCGATGGTCTTGCGGACCCAGTGCTCTTCTGGGGTGATGAACCAGACAAAAATCTGAAACCGAGACCTCCTCAGATAGCGATCAGCGATACACAAACACCGAGCGCTGAATGGCAGGTGCACAATCTCCCTACGGGACCTTTCGGCGCTGGAACCACAAAATTTAACCACGCGGCTTCAGCAGATATCGACAATGACGGAGATATGGACATTGTCATAGGGACCACGAGATCTGCGCCTTACTACGTTGGACGATTCCTGCAGGTTCTTGTGAACGACGGCTCAGGACATTTCGACGATATTAGTGAGGGAGCACTAGGTGAACAGCCCAGAGCATTAAATCACCGAGACCCTAACCTGCAGGTTGAATGCACCGTCCAAGGTGAGGGACAGGTCATTCTCCTCGACATCGATAACGACGGGGACATCGACATCACTGATCGAACTAACGGCGGGAAGGACGGAGCATCAGACGCGTGCCCAGGGATCAGTATCTATCTCAATAACGGTAACAGCATTTTTGTGACCGACAAAAAGACACAGCTAGCCAGCGTGCGTCAGAATCAAATCCCCGGATTCGTCGCTTTGTCGAATGACCATGAGATCGGTAACGCCATACCTATAGACCTCGATGGGCGCCTAGGAATCGATTACGTCAGTCAAATAAAATCGCCAGGGGAAGGTGCCGGCTCATTCTTGTATCAACTTATGTCATTGCGATAAAAGAGATATCGGTTTGTGGGAAACAGATCACCTGAAACTATATGTCGTTGATGTAAGAAGTAACTGCGCGACACCTGCAGCAAACAGCGAAACATTTAGGCAGCGCAGCTTAAGCTAGAGTAGGTCTGTCAGACAGATTCCTTAGAATCTAGTGGCTCCTTCATTGGAGAACGCAGATGCTGTTAGCTGTTGCATCAACAGCTAAGTTGCTGGTTTGTGACAAGTATTCACTTACCGACACTAACTAATGCTCACGTAGTGGGATGATTCGAAGCGTTTCGGTTGTCGTATCGCTCGTCTCTTTTTTTCCCTCGAAGCTCCATCAAATAATAGCCAACGCCGAAAAAAATAGCGAGCGCCACAAGGGCAATCGCTGACCAGGTAACGGAAAGCGTTGAGTCTGTAGCCGCAGAGGTGCTAGCGCTAAGAATTGCAAGAAGCATTTGCTGTCACTCTTTCACAAAAATAGGCCAAGGAGCGTTATTTGCCGTCCCCGAATCGGTATGTCACCTCATGGGCGTCTAGCCCTACAAAAATTTTACTAAAACCAAGTTCGTAATGTACTCGTCAGCACACAAAGATTATGAGAATCGATATTTAACCAGACCCGTTTCCTTAGACACAGACACCAGCAGATAACTAGCCGCCAACGCTCAAACTAATTAGTAACTCTGCGACAAGTTCGGGACGATACACAAATGGTGAATGATCTGTATCCCATTCGACAGATGTTGTGGCTCGGGCAGCCATTTTGCGTTGGCCCTCCGCAGGCAGCGCATTATCGTAATTGCAAACAACATAAGTTGAGGGTTTAGTTTGCCAAGCTAATTCTGATTGCCCCGCAAACGGCTTGTGGCTTTGAGGACGTAATTGCTGCGCTGCCCAGGCGAAGTCCGCGTCATTATGCCCATTATAAAACACCGCTTTACCCAACTCAGATTTCACTGTGGTTGTTCCATCATCGTGAACATCTAAACACTTACCTAATCCAGCAGACACGTAAGGCGTAGTGTCTTCATTCGCCAAACCAAGAAAAGCTGCTAGATAAACCAGATGCCCCACTCGATCATGTGTCCCTGCTTCAGTTATGACTGTTCCGCCTCGGGAGTGACCAAGTAAGATCGCTTCCTCAGACCCAGACAAACCATCAAGAGCATCTCTGACTGCGATATCGTCTTCGGTCTGGTTTGCTCCCTCTGAGGCAGCTAGCACACTCGGCAAATCTGGGGCTACCCACCTAATATCGGCGGCATCAAGGTAAGGAGTCACGCGACCCCAACACCAAGGTCCATGCCAAGCACCGTGAACGAGTACGACTGGTTTATTCATAGCTTTACGATAATCCAAAACCCAGATTACGAAGCACTCATCTAAAGTTTCTCAATTAGTACACCCGAAAGCGGTCCCTGCACCGTCTATCTCGAGATCTAAATCCAATCCTGAAAGTCGCATATTTGATACCGTTAAAAGATCTAAAGAAGCAGGACCGAGAAGCTATTGGTTAGGTAAAAATCGTGAATGCTGCAACTGTTATGCCTAAAACTTTGCGCATAGGGTTAACCCCCCGAAACAACTCATCTGCTGCGAAACCCAGCCAAAAAACTTTACCGATTACCAAAAGCAGTGCAACGTCATTGAAGAAGAAGTTGGCCACCGTCCCAGCGAAACATAAGCAAAGAATCAAGTTAGGTTTCTGAGCTACTACCAGTTGTCCAGTGGAGCGATCTTCTAACCACCATCTGATCGAAAACAGTGCAAACGACATAGCTTTTACCCTATAAGCAGAAGACATGAAATTAGCTCTCCGAAAATAAGCTGATCAGCCACCAATACAGTCATTCAGCTGCGCTGCGACTTAGGCGAACAAGAATTTCCTGATCTGCTTACTGCCTAATCAGGACCCTGATGTTAGGACGATGTAACTACATAGAGAACTTAACTGAGAGACGTAATTCTGCTTCGCCTAGATTGTCTGCGTCGTAGTAATCAAAGCGAAAAATCATTTCAAGACTAAAATTGGACCGATGCGCTATTAGCGAGAGTCCCTATAGCCTGAAATGAGTCGCCGTTTTCGCTGCACGAGTGAACGGTTATATAACTCTTACTGGCGGACAAATATCTGTCAGCGCGGAAGGTATCGATTCATGAATTTACTAGTAGTCGTCAATGGTGTCTCTGATTATTCAGCGTGGCGACAAATCTTTGATGAAGATGCTGCTGAACACGCAAAATTTTCGTCATCAATGATCGCAGGCCCAGTCGATAATGGCCAAGTCGCAATTGTTGGCTACGACGTAGATATGGGCGCCATGGGAGCTTTCATGGGTACACCAGAATTTGCGGATCGAACAAGTGCGATACAGGGCGAAGTAACTATTTATGAGTTGTCAGAAATAGCCCCGCCTGCGTAGTAAACAAACGAACCGGAAACGGTGCCTGAAAGAAACACACATCATGTTTCTGATCGTGCAGCCCCTCTTCAGCTATTCCTATCGATTCTGCCCCACCGATAACGATTGGAACAACCTCAGGGGAGCGAGGGCAGATGCTAGGACTGGTCCAAATGCTAGGGAAAACTCCGCTGCCTATATTCGAAACAACAACTTGTTAGTAGTTACCAGACGCTTGTAAGGCCCTCTCGAGTGGACCCATCTGATTTTCACGAATTAATGAAACAGTGATCGAAACAGTATTCGGTTGAGTCTTGATTGCTGAATCGTGGCAGTCTTCAATGATGCGACAGGGTCTTAACAGTAGAAACGGTTCTTCGCTCATTCTTTTAACGGGCGCGTTGTTTAGTTTCAGCCCTTTGTTATTTCGGTGGACTTCCAGCGAAAGCTCTGAATGGCTATTTCTTTTTTGGCGTTCAATCGGGATGCTTATCGCTTCGCTAATAGCGTTGAATGTGGGACATTATTCAAGTCTCTCCGCTCGGATCAGAACTGGTTTCGCTAAGAATCTGTTAACAGGAGCTTTGATGGCGGGTATGTCTACCGCTTTCATTGTGTCGATCTCTCGTATCGACGCTGCTACGACGCTTTTTCTGCAGAGTTTAGCTCCATTTTCTGCTGCACTATTGGGCTGGCTACTGCTACGTGAGCGAGTCGACAGTCATACATGGGCAGCTATGGGAACAGCAGTTGTTGGCGTTGCGATAATGGGAAGTAGCTGGGATTTGAGCGATGCGCTTGGGGTTAGTGCAGCGGCATCTATCGCTGTGATGCTCGGCGTGTACACGGTGCTATTGCGCAGTTCTCAAAACCGCGATCCGCGCGTACCAGTCATTTTTGCTGCATTAATTGGAATTCTGATTGGTTCAGTTGGTGCTGCCATGGCCGGTGGGTTTGGCCTGCCGATGAGCGATGCATTGTTGGCGCTAGCCAGCGGTGGGATTCTGTTAGGTATCGGAGTGCCTATCTTTAACTTAGCTGGGCGTTACGTTCCTGCAGCGCGCGCAAGTTTGCTGTTGCTGAGCGAGATTGTTTTGGCTCCTTTCTGGGTTTGGCTGATTGTCAGTGAAACCCCAGAACGTAATACTCTGATCGGTGGCACAATAATTCTCGCAGCCTTAGTTTGGGTAGCAAGCCACCCTCTTCTACCTCAACACGAAAACTGATTTGATAACTAAATTTTTGTTCGTTTGAAAGCTCCTTACCAAGGTGTAGGAGAGCTCGCAAAATTTAAGAACTTAATGTCTTACCATCAGGTTTCTAATAATGGCATTGAGATGTGTAACGCCGTTTTGCTTCTATTCCGTTGCGGAAAGACCAAAAATAAGAATCATCAAAGTTGTGGACAAACGAGACTTTTCCCCTGAGTACTCATTTGGGTGTACTTTTTCATCTGGTTCATATCTAATATTGACTCTAAAGAGAGCGTGTCGCTGTATGAACTAGCGAAGGTAGTGGCTAATTCCGTTGCTACGCGTTGACGCAACTCGCTACTTCGTCCCGGACCGACTTTTGCTAAGAAATTCGGGAGAAGCCAACCAGCGACACCCCATGCCATCCCGTAGCTTCTTTTGAGGAGAGTGGGTCCTCGGTCTAGTCCACCATATATGTACATCTGCTTATGAGTTGTGGAACCGTACCGGCTGTACTCGCCACCGTTTGAACTCGCTGCTATCTCCATGGCGTGGAGGATTTCTGTAGCTAAATCTCCGCCGCCGACAGCATCGAAACCGATTGTTGCTCCGGTTTTCGTGCACGCATCAACCAAATCCTTGCGAAAATTAGGCGAACTTGAATTTACGACGTATGACGCTCCTTGGTTTTGTAAGAGTTTGACATGCTCTTCGCGCCGCACAATGTTGACCAACTCTATTCCATCATCAACGCATATCCGGTTGAGCATCTGACCTAAGTTCGAAGCCGCTGCTGTGTGAACTATCGCCGAGTGGCCCTCAAGCCGCATGGATTCTGTCATACCTAAGGCCGTAAGCGGATTCACAAAACATGATGCGGCATCAAGAGCTTTGGTGCCTTCTTCGAGAACTAAGCAATCCCGTGCTTTCACTACGCGATGGGTGGCATACATTCCACCGGCTAGAACGGCGACAACCTTCCCATGAAGCGCTCTGGCTTGCTCTCCGCCCCCAACCTCGATAACAACGCCAGATCCTTCATTTCCCACCGGCATAGGCTGGTCCACGCGACCAGCGAGACCGTCTATTGCTCCGTCAGGAAGCGATAGGGCAAGCCCATTTCCCGACGCTGAGACAGTTGATACATCGGCACCGGCAAGAAGGACACCTAGGTCGCTTGGATTGATTGGTGATGCCCCTACTTCAATGAGTACTTCATCTGGTCCCAGATCTGGCACCTGGAACTCTTCAATACTTAAATGGACTTTTGATCCTGAAGTAACGGTCGAGATCAGTCGTTTGCCATTAGACATATGCACCAATGTTCTTTCTCAAGTTGGAGAACGATTTACTAAATTGGAAGGGAAACCCTATGGTTGAGGCTAGTACCTGTTGACGCCCTCTCGTTCGAACCATACAACAGACAGCTCTGCCCAAGTAGCAGGGCAAGAGCGTTAGCTATGTCCCGATGTGACTATTGATGCAATGAAACTAAAAACTTCCCTGCACCCATCACACTCCTCTAAGTTGCCAAATTTGGCTTTGGCTTTGGCTTTGGCTTTGGCTATGGCTATGGCTAATGAGCACCGAGCAACGCTTGAGGCGGGAATCAATTCCTTTATGGCTCGACACCAGGCAACCTTTATCGGAGGAACTCTCGATGAGCTGTAAGCAGCAACTCGAACACCATTTTAGGTTTGCTCATTTTGTGATCGTAATCTAAGACGGTTTTTGGAAACTGCGAGCTCCCGGTAGCCTGACAGAATGGACACACAAATCGTGAAGCTTCGTAAACTGAACGTATTCGCCGGGTGTCTTCACCTTGCGTCGTTTATCGCAATTTTAGTGCTAGCGGACGACAGCTCTCTTCCCGTAGTGGCCACCTACCTTACCGAGGCCCCAGGAACTGGAAACTTCTCAGATCCAGTAAACCTATTCAATCTGAATATCAGCTATATGGTGGCTGGGTTCTTAGCGCTCTCAGCTTTTTTCCATTTCTTTGTAAGCTCACCACTAATTTTCCCCAAATATGTTGAGGGCCTGAGCAATCACATTAACAAGTACCGGTGGGTTGAGTACTCACTGTCGTCTTCCCTCATGATTGTCGTCATTCTCCAACTAAATGGCACCGCCGATTACATCGCCCTACTCGCGATCTTTGGCGTCAATGTCAGCATGATCTTGTTTGGTTGGCTCCAAGAGCGTTACGCCACACCAGGCGACGGCGACATGCTCCCTTTCTGGTTCGGATGCATCGCCGGAGCGATCCCTTGGATTGCCGTGACCCTAAGCATCATCTCGCTGAAAGGCCCTGCTGAAGCCACAGTTCCCGGCTTTGTCTATGGAATAGTGATCTCGTTGTTCATTCTCTTCAACTGCTTCGCAATTATTCAGTGGAAACAGTATCGGGCAAGGGGAAGATGGTCTGACTACTTCTACGGTGAACGTCGCTACATCCTGCTCAGTTTCATTGCGAAGTCTGTGCTCGCTTGGCAGGTATTTGCCGGAGCACTTGCGTCTTGACTGCTGGAAAGCTTGCAAATCGTCGCTTGTAGGAAACGCTGCATTGCTCCCGTTAGAATTTCAACCCAGCGTTTGATTAACTAAAACCGCCCCAAGCGGTATTCTGATGCTCCACGCTGCAGTACGGATCCAATTGACCTTAATCAGCTTTGGAATCAATTCAGATTCCCCACGTCCAATTTTCGCGTGCAATGGCACCGCCTGGAACAGGGTTACAGAAACCGCAACTACCAGGAAACAAAAGCTAATGAAAGCTATGGGAAGCGCATCGCTGGGCACGACTAAAAATGCTAAGGCGCTTGAAGCCGCCTCGATGACCATTACTGGGCCAACCACTCTAATTATCAAATTTTGGTGACGACGAGATACTTCAATAATTGACTGAACCGGGACCTCACCCAGGAGCGGATAATGAACGACTTGTATGACCCACAATACTCCCGCCATGAAAGCTGCGGAGGTAACGGATACAAGTGCTATTAGCGATTCCATCGTGTGTCAACAGGTTGAGTGGCGCACTCGACACCATATGTGAATAGACGCAAACGGTTCATTCAGGGCTAGACCCATTGTTGGGAATAATTTGAGGCGATGAGCTTTTACTATCGGCTTCGCGCCCATTCGCGTAAGCAGCAAGAAGTACAGCCCAAATAGTTAACCCGAATACTGCTGCTCCAATGGACATCAATACTGTTTCGTTCATTGCGAGCTTCGATCGTTCGTCAATACTAGATTGCCTAATGAAAGAATAGACGGAACCCAAAGACCGACAAAGATTCCCTGGTCTTTCGAACCGGTGTACCAAAGGGTTACTGACAGAACAAGAGACAGAAAAGCTGCCACCATGAACAAGATTTTTGGCTTAGAAAAAACAACTTGTGTCGACTCAAGATTCGAGAACACGAAACAACTCCTCAATTAGTGCTAAATGAAATACCATAGCAAACTATACCGACGCTCAGGCTATATCAACTCATTTACCAAATAAGGCACTTTTGTGAGGCCCGCCGATAGCGCCGGTAATTCGCTGGTGTGTTGTCAGTAGTGATCTTTGTGAAGAGGCTTCGAGCCCGTTTTGACCGAATGCTCAAATGTCCGGATGACAAAGAAACAGCGTTGTTCTGAATTCATCACCAATGGGTTAGTTATTTGTGTAAGGCGTTCCGCATTAACTTGGATCATCACGTATTGTTTAAGCCGAGGTGCCCCAATGCGTGTTTTGACTGATGATGAGGTAGAGGAATTTCGCTCAGACGGCGTTGTTCACATACGTGACGCTGTAGACATTGGCTTGGTGACTGAAATACTTGCATCGGTAGAAGAACTAATTCATGCTCCTGGACGATTTGGCGGAAGTATGACTTCCCCCAATTCGGCTGGTATGTATTTCCAGGATCGATACCTTCACCCAACGAAAAAAAATTTCCGCCGATATGCGCAACAATGTGGTCTTGCGAAAAGTGCGGCAAAAGCGACAGACTCAGACGCGATCCGTCTCTATTACGACCATGTGTTTGTGAAGGATCCAGGTACACAAGAGAGTTTTGTCTGGCATCAGGATCGACCGTATTGGGCAGTCGATGGCACTCAAATTTGTTCAACTTGGCTGGCGCTGACCGATTCAAATTCGGGTTCGAGTGCTCTGGAATTTGTGCGCGGTTCACACCTTTGGAATCGCACGTTTAAACCTGAATACCCGGCTCTTGAAGGGCTTCCTGCCAAAGAAGTCGAGGAAGCCCTCTGGGCAGGTGTAGCTAAACATATCGAGTCCTTTGAAGAAAGTTGTCCTGCTTTCGAAGAACAGCCAGATCTGTACGAAGTTCTCAAATTCGACGTGCGACCTGGAGACGTGCTGCTCTTTGACTTTCGCACCGTGCACCGAAGCGGACCCAATACCGGTAACCGACGTAGAGCCGCAATCTCGTGGCGGTGGCTCGGCGATGACGCATTTTGGGCACCAAGCGTTGGCTCGGACCCGATAATTAGAGACCAGGACACAGTGCTCGAGGCAGGCGATCTAATTACTGATAATGAGACTTTTCCTCTCATGTTTGGTGAGTAGCGCCGAAGATCGTCACAACAAACGAAATCTAGTATTGAGGCCATGTCCGCTGGAAGTAATTTTTAGGAACCCCACACGAGTACCGAAACCAAGTTCGTGTTTCTAGGCGCCCGGGGCCTCCACCTGAATGGCGGGATGATTTTGGCACCCAATCCGGGGCGATACACTTTCTTGACATCGGCTTAATCCAAGATCTCTGAATTCCTGAACCGACTAATTCTGAATCATGCCACATTCTAAGAAATGAGCGAACAGACAAGTTGTAACCTCTACTCACTGGACGAAGGAGCATAAATGGTCATCCAAAATGTTGATACAAATGTTAGTGGATACCAAAATGAAGGTTGGTGGTCTCCCATAGACGTTCTTCGACCTGATGAAGTAGCGCAATGTCGAGAAGGCCTAGAAACCTACGAAGCATCAGTTGGACACCCGATCGAATTTCCTGAAAAATCAAAATCCTACCTCTTGTTCGAATGGGCAGATTATTTAGTGCATCACCCTAAAGTACTTGATGCAGTTGAAGCAGTAATTGGACCTGACATCCTTGTTTATCACTCAACGACATGGATTAAAGAAGCGCAAACTCCTGCATTCGTGCACTGGCATCAAGACGGAACATATTTCTTTCTAGAACCTCATCTCCATGTAACCGCTTGGATCGCACTATCAGAATGTCCGCCCGAAGCAGGCTG
This sequence comes from Acidimicrobiaceae bacterium, assembly GCA_905182565.1. Taxonomy (GTDB): domain Bacteria; phylum Actinomycetota; class Acidimicrobiia; order Acidimicrobiales; family Poriferisodalaceae; genus UBA9040. Next base: position 31,241 of record CAJJCB010000010.1, read on the forward strand.
TGTGAGGGTTGTCTCGGGAAGTCATAAACTCGGACAGTTTGACCACAACGATGATCCAGGCCAATGGAATATGATTAAACGAGGTCAGGGAATCTTCGACCAGTTTGATGATGATGCGGGTGTGCTTATGCCACTCCATGCTGGGGAAATGTCATTGCATCACACTGACGTTGTTCACTCTTCAGCAGGAAATGAAACTGACCACCGACGCGTTGGCATCGGCATAAGCTACATCCCCACAAGCGTCCGTCCGGTCGGAGAACCCACTCCTAGCGCTCTACTCGTTCGAGGTAAAGACGACTACGGGAATTTCATCGAGGAGCAACGCCTAGGGGTGGAACAGTCACCTGAAGCTATAGCTGCTCACAATGAAGCCAACACTAGGTTTAGGGCGCGCCAAGATTTAGGCGCAAATATGTCGTAATTAATTTTTCTTCATTCGCACCGACGTTTCAACCAAGATAAAAGTTTGTTTGTTGCCTTTAGAACCGAAACTCTTGTCATGAAGCAGATCTCTGGAGACTTTCTTATACGAAACTTCAGAAGGGTTTGCTAGCTAAGAACGCATAGGTTAAGAAACATTATACCCATTGGAGGAATAGCTTTGGAAATCTTTATATCACCCAAACCTATTTTGTCTGGATCGGTGAATCGACACTGGGTCGCAAGAATTGGGTTGGTAGTGGTATCAGTCGCAATGCTATTGGGTTGTACTTCGGAGAGCATGGAAGCTGTGTCCGAAAAGCCTGCAGTAAACCCTGAAACAGACGACGGCTGCGCACAACAAACCAGAAATAATCTTGAAGACCGGATTCTCGCACAACTTGACGCACTCGGCCGTAGGTCATTTGGTGAAGCCCTCGACCACGCTTCGCTTTCATTCAAACAGTCAATTGATACGCGTAGCTTCGAAGCAATGATTAGATCTGGGTTTCCGATTCTTTTAGATAACGAGATTGTTTCTTTCGGGCGCTGTCAAGAATTCGGTGACGTAGCGATGATTGAAGTTTCTTTCAGAGGCCAGCCTTCTGCTGGTCTTATCTACTCTCTGGGTCTCTCCGATAGCCAGTGGTGGATTGAGGCAGCCTCGCCGTTGAGCGATACATTCCCCAGTCAAAAAGAGTTAAAAGCACTCTAGTCATCTGAAAATTTGCTCAGTAACTTTTTTGAGCGGAACCTTCTTTAGTCAAAAATTCCCGGGGGTCACAGTCTCAAATGTGACCCCCGTTTCGAATCTCTGTTCAGCTTGCTCCCATAATGGCTTTAGTCTCGAGGAACTCTTCGAGACCATGTTGGCCCCACTCGCGACCATTGCCAGACTGTTTGTATCCGCCGAACGGAGCGTTGAAGTCAGGCCCGGCTCCGTTCACATGTACATTGCCGCTTCTGATGCGGCGAGCCACTGACATTGCGCGCTCTGGTGACCCCGAAACATAGCCCGAGAGTCCGTAGACAGTTTCGTTAGCTAAACGAACTGCGTCATCATCATTTTCATATCCAATCATGACTAAGACGGGTCCGAATACTTCTTCTGTGGCGATGCGCATGTCATTAGTTACGTTTGCGAACAATGTTGGTTTAACAAAGTAGCCGCTCTCTAGACCTTCAGGCCTGCCGGTGCCGCCGGTAACTAGAGTCGCACCCTCGTCAATGCCCGCTTGGATAAGATCTTGGATCTTGTTCCATTGGATTTCCGAGACAACTGGCCCAATAGTTGTTCCAGGAATAGTTGGGTCACCTACTGATACTGACTCCATCGATGACTTTGCTATTTCAGACGCCTCATCCATTCGATTAAGCGGCACGAACATACGAGTTGCGGCATTGCAAGACTGTCCAGAATTAGTACACATTCCGAATGCGTCTCGTCCAATTGCTTTGACGAAATCAGCGTCATCCAAAATAATGTTAGCTGATTTGCCACCGAGCTCCTGAGCAACTCTTTTTACCGTTGGCGCTGCATTTTTAGCAACCTCAACTCCAGCTCGTGTTGAACCAGTGAATGACATCATGTCAACCCCAGGATGAGCAGATAGATGAGCGCCGACTGATGGACCATCACCATTGACTAAGTTAAACACGCCAGCTGGAACTCCTGCCTCATCGAGAATCTCAGCAAAAAGAATGGCATTGAGGGGAGCGATCTCGGAAGGTTTCAGAACCATGGTGCAGCCTGCAGCGAGAGCAGGCGCAACCTTGCAGGCAATTTGATTTAGAGGCCAATTCCAGGGAGTTATCATGCCTACAACTCCAACAGGCTCTTTGGTTATGAGCGACTTACCGAGGCGCTCTTCAAATTCGTAGGTAGTAAGGATGTTGGCCATAGTTGCGAAGTGAGCTAATCCAGTAGGTGCCTGGGCTGCTTTTGCTAATCCAGCTGGAGCACCCATTTCGGCAGAAATTGTTGAAGCCATATTTTCAGACCGCTCGCCTAAAAGTTCTGTAATCCGGTTGAGAAGTCCGACACGGTATTCAACAGATGTTTGTGAATAGCTATCGAAAGCATCTTGAGCTGCGCTAACAGCGGCATCGACATCACTTGGGCCACCCATAGCGATTGACGCGATCGGAGCTTCAGTGGCAGGGTTAATTACGTCTAATTTTGTGTCTGTCTTTGGTTCGACCCACTGTCCATTGATATAAAAAAGTTCGTTATTGTTGCTCGGCTCCATGAGACATCTCCTTCGTCGGTTTAGATAGATTTACATAAATTATGAAGCTATCCTACCGATTTCTCGTTTGCATAAATTAGTTCAGACCGTAAGAAAATTTAGTTACAGTTCATGGACCTGAAAAGAAAAACGGCGTAGATTGTAACCAGATTTTTGTTTATGAGAGGTTTGCCGGTGGCCGTAGAAATCAGACTTGTCGAGTCCGCTGATGTGCAGGAGTTGAGTGGGTTGTTAGCTCGGGCTTTTGAGGAAGACCCTTGGATGTCGTGGATGTTCCAAGAACCGAAATTTCGTGCGACCCTGGCAGCAGCCTGGATGAAAGTCGAGATTCAATGCGCTAGAAATATGGGCTCGAGCTGGCTTTCCCTAGAAAACGGTGAGGTTGTTGCTGGAAGCATTTGGGCTCCACCGGGTAAAGATCTTCATGAAGGCAATACATTTCGCCAGCTGTGGTACTTGGTGCTGGGTGCGAACCCAGGCCGTGCTGATGAGTTACTCAAAGGTCTATCCAAAATCGGCGAAATGCACCCGAAACAGCCTCATTATTACTTGAACACTGTGGGGGTTGAACCAGAACTAGTAGGGCGAGGCCATGGCGGCGATATAATTCGTCATACATTAGATCATGCTGATCAACAAAAAAAACCCTGTTACTTAGAAAGCTCCAGCGAGCGAAACATTCCGCTATACGAGCGCTTGGGGTTTAAAATCATTCATGGAATTGAGATGCCAGATGGGCCAACGATGTGGGGTATGTGGCGATCAATTAGCTAATTGTTGAACTGCGTCTTTAGACCTGGCTTATTAAAAATGGCGATGCGAAACCCAGCGGACGTAATCGGTGCGTCAGATAATACATCTAAAACAAATAGTGAAACCTCTTCCCACGCCTAGTTTCGCTTATGCTCGAAGACGCTGTTAGCCATTGCTGTAAGCTAGAAAGTTGAAAGCTTAAGGAACTAGCTAACTGGCGATGTGACCAGAAAGGTGACCTGATTTATGTCTGAGTGTCGAATCGAAGTTCAACGAGCAATTGCAGCTTCACCGTCAAAAATTTTTGCACTGCTCAGCGACCCTAGAGGACACGTAGAAATTGATGCCTCGGGCATGCTGATGTCAGCGACCGATCCTAGAGTGACTGCAGTCGGTGATCGTTTTGATATCGAAATGGACCGTGACTCATTGCGAGACTTTGATCTAGGCGAGTATCGTGTCACTGTCGTCATCGAAACCTTCATTCAAGACCAAGAGATCGCATGGAGCATTGACGGGGTTACTCAACCCCCGATCGGGCACATTTACGGGTATCGCCTGCAAGAAACTGAGGGGGGAACGCTCGTGTCTTCCTACTATGACTGGGCGAACACGCACCCAGCACATGATGAGCTCGTGAATAAAAATTTCCCGATCATCTCTGAAACTACCTTATTAGCAACACTGGGTATTCTTGCAAGAACTGTGGCGCCAGGAAAATCTCGGCCTGGAGCTCACCGATCAAATTAAGTATCTTGCGTTACTCGTTAGACGAGATGAGCCTGAAGCTAACTCACTTCAGTTGAAGTAACCGGCGAACCAATAGTTATTGTCTCCGTTGGCGATTGACGAAAATTCGGCAATTCTTAGTACAGAGCTTCAGCAGCTGCGAGGTCTGCGATCTGATCTCCGTTATAGCCCAACATATCGCTTAACACTTCAAAGGTATGCTCACCGATTGGTGGCCCGCCCCATAAGGTTTCAGAAGGCGTTCTACTCAATTGATAATGTGAACCTTCAACGATTGTTTCACCAGCATATGTCTGAGGAACACGGCGAAAGTGATTTCGGTGAGCGAGCTGAGGGTCAGCAACCGCATCAGCTGAGTCAACAACGACATGGGCTGCGATATCATGGCTCTGAAGCATCTCTTGAAGCTCGAATCGGTCTTGGGTGATCGTCCACCTTCCAATTACCAGGTCATCTAGGCCCTCAACTCCTATGAGCTGACAGAGGCGATCTTCGGCTTCTTCGCTCTGGCATACTATCGCTACCCATTTGTCATTGCCTTGAGTCGGATATACCCCATGGATTGAGTACCGGTCGCTAGCATTACCGGCTCGGGTACCAACTCTTTCATTTACTATCTGGTCTAATAAAGCCGGGCCAAGTAGATGCAAGGCTGACTCGTGCTGGCTTAGATCGATATAACAACCTTCACCCGTTCGACGTTTCTGATCTAGAGCTGAGACAAGAGCTGTTACTGCGAAACGTGGGCCGGTGTAGTCGGTGTACGCCAGGAATGGACCCGTAGGTGGGCGATCTGGCCAGCCAGTGATTTCGTAAAACCCGCTCAAGGCACCTGCTAGATTTCCAAAACCGGGATACATATTCATTGGTCCGGTTTGCCCCATGAGACAACTAGACAACATCACGATCTCTGGCTTTCGCTTCTTGACAGATACGTAGTCGAAACCCCAATTCGCCATTGCCTTGGGCGTAAATGATTCGACAATTACGTCAGCCCAATCGACCAGGTCCCAGATGACCTGCCGAGCGGCCTCCTTTGAAAGGTCAAGGCTCATCAAATATTTGCCTGCATTTATCGAGTGGTACTGAGCCGTATTGTCTGGGTGAGTTACATCGTTGACAAATGGGCCAGCATTTCGAATTACGTCCATTCGCCCCTCTGATTCAATTCTCACGACTGTTGCGCCGTGATCAGCAAGACTTCGCGTGGCCATTGGGGCTGCTACGGCCCAGGTAAAATCGAGAACTTTAACTCCTGCTAGGGGAGCACCTGTTGGTGGTGTCCCCGCAGGCTGCGAGCATGCTGGTTTCCGCCGTAAATCGTCGAGTATCTCTTTTGTGTGTTGACCAAGTTTGGGAGGCGCCCCAAGAATTTTTAGCGGTGTGCTCGCTTTAGCGAAACGACCTGGGAATTTGTACCCAAGCTGATCGACTTCTTCAAAAAACTCTCGAGACTTTAGATGGTCAGACTCAACTATGTCTTTGGTAGTTGCTACAGGAGCGATGAGTAGACGACGTTCGCTGTTCGCCGACATCAGCTCTTCTTTGGATTTAGTAGCGGTGAGAGCGGCTATAGCATCTTGAGCACGGTACAGAGCAAGGGGATCAGCTTGCCCTGAAAAAATCATCATAAAAAAATCGACCCAGTTCTGGTCACGAGTTTCTTTGTCGCAATACCCTTCCTCGTATACCCAATTCATCAGTCGCTGGCTATAAGGCCCAAGCATCGAGCCGAACATGAAGGTGATTGACACGAACCCGTCAGTTGCCGGGTAGACAGTCCTAAGCACGTACTCTCCGGCTTTAATGCCTCCCCCTGCGCGAGCGACTGGGGGAGCGCCAACAGCAGTTGTCATGAGATAAGTTTGTGTGCACTGGGTCACTGCTTGTTGCGCCGATACATCGATATGTTGCCCGAAACCTGAAGCGCTGCGCTCATAAAGGGCTATTGTCGTCGCTTCAGCAGCTTCCAAAGCTCCATGCAACCATCCTTGAGGAACTGCGCCGACTTGGACGGGAGCTCGATCTGGATCACCTGTAAGACCTAGCTGCCCGCCGCTGGCTAACAAAGTCAAATCTGTCGCCAACCAGTCATGCTTTGGGCCTGATGCCCCGAAAGGGGAAAGCGTAACAGTCAGAAGCGAAGGGTTTTTCTTACGTAAGGCTGACAGGTCAAGATTTTTGAAAGCGCCACAATCAAGAATCACATCTGCTGTGCTAGCTAAAACTTCTATTTCTGGGATACCTCCAATTACAGATTTCTTACCGCGATTCCAAGCCCAATGAGTGAGTGAACCCTCGACATTTGGCGAATCGTCGGCAAAAGGACCTAGGTGTCTAGCACGCGTTCCTTCCGAAGGTTCTATGGCAATTACTTCTGCTCCGAGCTGAGCCAATAAAAGCCCAGTCAAATTAGACCTTTCGTCAGTGAGGTCCAGTATTCGATACGGAGAAAGCATGAAGTTCATCTTGCACGATGCAGGCCATGAGGTCCAGTAGCTAATAACTAAACTTACTTTACAGGTATCTAAATTTTAGTCCGTTAGTTATGGAACTATCTGAACTGGGATTAGTTGTGAGCTGCTAGAGATAGAAGCATTTGGCGCTAAACCACTTATAGACAAAAAAGAGCGATTCCGCATCGTGCTCTGAGATTTGTTTTAATGTTTAAGAATTGGTTTTACCTATGAAGCAGATAGCTAATGCCGCAATTGGGCCGGTTCCGGCTGTTATCAACCATGCGTTGCGAAATGATTCTAAATCAGAACCCTGCCCAACGACGGTGATTAGAACCGCAACACCAATGGTAGCTCCGATTTGTCTGCCCACTTGGTTCAAGGAGCCACCAACTGAGAACTCAGATGGTGGTACTTGACTTACCGCTGCTGCGCTCACGATTGGGAAAGTTGTTACAATTCCGATTCCAATCAGAATTGATGCGGGAAACCAAAGACCCCAATAATTTGGGCTTTCGGTAACGAAAAGAGCGTACATCAGAACCCCTGCTCCCCAGAAGAAGGAACCGGGCACAGCAATAATACGTACACCATATCGCGCCCCCAGTTTCCCAACCCATGGAGCAGTTAACGCCACAAAAATTGGAACCGGAGCCGATGCTAACCCTGCGGTCCGAATGGAGTAGCCCCAACCTTGAGTAAGCCATAAAACGTTGATGATTAGTGATGCTGAGAGGCCAGCAGCTTGAATAGTGGTAGCTAAGTTAGCCATCGATAAGGAACGTATGCGAAAAAGGTGGATAGGCAGTGCTGGAGCTTTATGGCGACGACCTTTAATCAAAGTGATCATCAGGAAAATCAAAGAGATGCAGGCAGCACTGAGAACTCCCTTAGATGACCAGCCCCACGGCCCGACTTGGACAATCGAAAATGCTAAGAGCGCCATTGACGTCGCAAGAAGAATGGCCCCAACAATATCCGGAAATGGAGCGTTCGCATCTGCTGGTGTTTCAGGAAGAGTATTTTTGCCGGCTAGATAGCTTAGAAGACAGAAGGGAGGCAACACGACAAATGCCCAACGCCAGCCATGAGAGTTGACAATCAAAGCTCCCAAAACTGGTCCTGTAGCAACTCCGAGAGCTGTAAGTGAACCCCACTTAGCAACTACAGCCATCCTCTCTGAGGGAGGAGTTCCTGCGAGCAAAAGACCCAACGATGCTGGAGTGAGCAGAGCGCCCCCAACTCCTTGAGCAACACGCGCAGCGACAAGTATTGGAAAAGTCGGTGCTGCTCCAACAAGGAGAGATGAGACAGCAAACAAGCTTAGACCTGCGGTAAACATATGACGTCTGCCGAACCGATCAGCTAATCGTCCAGCAGGGATTAGCAGAGCAGCGAACGAAATCGTATACGCGTTAAGTACCCACGTAAGCGTGCCTCTGTCTGTATCAGGGAAAGTCTGCTCTAAGTCTGGAAAAGCCACATTCATTGTCGATACGTTGGCGGTCACAAGGAAAGCCCCTAACGCCGTCGATAAGAAAACAAGTCGGGTGCGTCGCAGGTCGTTGGCTTCGGCGCAAGAGCTCGACCCATTACTGGGATCGAGGGGCCTAACGTTGAAGACAAAAGACTTGGCAGCGTCACGAATGTTGGTGTCTCTATCTGCCACTGCGACGTGTCTTCTGGACTAGCAAGGATGTCCTTTGCGGTTCTACCCAAAGTAGAAATGCATCTGAGCGTATCCGGAGACGGTAACACCATAAAAGTTTGAGTGTGCAGAAGCTACGCCCTAATGATTTTCGTTAACCATGTTCAACAAAGTTTGCAATTGCACAAATCTCTAGAACCGAACTCCGCAGCGCTTAGCCAGGGATCAAAAAGTGAACTTCGTTTAACCGGTGACTCCTTGAGAACCATCACAAGAGCTTTGATTTCCCTTGGCTAGGCGAAGCAGCACTAACAGACCGGCCGCAATACGGCTATCCTGAAGCTTGGTCTCTGTTGCTCGCCGCTTCGGAGACCATTTTAGACGAACCCTTGTTGCTTCACGGCAACAAGGGTTCTTTCTATTTGGAAGGAAAGCGAATTTGAGTCCGAAATCCCTGAGTTTTACATAAGCGGATAGACAAAAGTCGATTTTATGTCTCGACGCAATCAAACTTTGTTAAATTTTTTAGATGGAACTTGGATTTGGGCCGAGAGTGCGTTTATCTCCCTTCTTGGGTCGCGCTATTTCTTCTGGCATAGAAGTCGCGTCGGTATACAACCACATGGTTATGCCTGTCGCCACATCAGACCCAGAAGCAGATTATGAAGCGCTCACTGAACGAGTAGCAATTTGGGACGTCGGCTGCCAACGCCAAGTCCAGGTTCAAGGACCTGATGCAATCGAGTTTTGTTGCTATCTAAGTGCCAGGAACCTCAGCGATTTAGAAATAGGGACGGCAAAGTACGCGCCGCTATGCGATTATCAGGGTTATCTGATAAACGACCCTATTGCGTTGAGAGTTGCTCCAGATACCGTTTGGCTTTCGATCGCAGACTCAGACATCGGGCTTTGGGTTCGTGCTATCGCTGGTGAAAACGGAGCGAATGTGAATGTGTCGGAACCAGATGTATCACCATTAGCGATCCAAGGTCCCAAGGCCGAAGACACTGTGGCTGATGCATTGGGAACCTGGGTTCGAGACTTGAAGCTGTTTCAGTTCAAACGGACTATCTCTGAAGGTATCCCTCTAGTCGTATGTCGGTCCGGGTGGAGCAAACAGGGAGGATTTGAACTATTCCTAGAAGATGGCTCCAAAGGAAACGATTTATGGGATCTTCTCTGGGAATCTGGAGAGGGATATGGCATTCGAGTCGGTGCCCCGAACAACAGGGAACGTATCGAAAATTTTCTCTTGTCTCACCGTTCTGACACAGGTAACTATCTTGATCCATTCGAAAGTGGGATCGGACAATTTGTTGATCTTGACTCCCCGCACGAATTCATTGGGAAAAGTGCGTTAATTGCTAAAAGTGGATTACCAAAATTACGGGAACTCAAAGGCCTATACATCGATGGTGATCAAATGGGGCCAAATCATCAGCCATTAAGAATTGAAACACTTGAGGGCGATTTCGCCGGGCAAATCAGAGTCCTCAATTATTCCCCCAAGTTTCGCCAAAATATTGGGTTAGCTATTATTGAGTCTCCTCACAATATTTCCGGAGTTTCCCTAAAGTTCCAGAGCGAAAATGGCTTAAGAAACGCAACGGTTTCAGATCTACCATTCATCTGAGTACGACCACTTTCAGTATGACAATCATAGGGTGCTCATAACATGCGTGATTAGCCGAATCAGGTTCACATACGACAAACGAGTTAACTAATTTTGTAATTTATTTTGTCTTTGCGAACGCAAAGAAGGGGCGGAGCCGAAGCCCCGCCCCCTCTTAATTACGTATCAAAGATAACAATTTCTACATTGGATGTTAGCTATCAAGCGCCTCGTGCAGTTGAAAGCCAGCCATCAACAGTAGCCCTATTAGCAGCAATCCACTCAGCAGCAATATCTTTAGGATCTGCACCGTCGCCTTGGGCAACGTTAGCTACTGATACATCCATAACCGAAAGCTTGATTTGCTTCAGCAGCTCTTCAGCAGATGGGTTAGCAGCAAGGAAATCGTTGTTTGCCGCAGCTTGAATGTCCGCAGCAGCCCATCCGATCATGCACTGACCATCAGCATTTTGAGCAGGACACATATCTGCACCAATTGCGGCGACACCTGGTCGCTGATCCCATTCTGCGCCACCCTCTTCACCAGTTGGATTGGAATCATCAAGGATGTATTCCATTCCAAGCCAGTAGGCGTTGTCACCTGGGCGAATCTGAGTGATGTATGCAGATGGGGTCCAAGTGTAAGCAATGACTGGTAGACCTTCTTTTACCATGTCTACAGCTTGCGCCCACATTGGGTCATAACCCGCTTTTACCTGTACTAGCTTTTCGTAGCCAGCACCTGCGAATTGTGCGTTGATGATGTTATCGCATGTCCAGTCCTCTGGGCAGCCCATGATGTCTACCAACCCATTGTTTGGGTTGGCGTCAGTAGCGTCGTACGCTGCTATTGCATCGGCATTACCTTCGAGGTCTTCGAACGTTTTGATCCCGTATTCGTCGGCGAATGTCTTTTCTATTAGGTAGCCCTGAAGCCCACCTGACATCATTTCTTCACCAACTACGGTTACAGCTTCTCCAACAAGGGAGCCGTCTGTGCGTTCTGCTTCAAGCCAACTTTGGTGCCCTGGCATCCACGTATTTGCCCAGAAGTCCATTTGGCCTTCAGCCATTGCCATAAAGGCTTGCTGAGGTCCAAGTTCCATGTCACCAGACTCGGAAACTTCGTATCCGAGCTCTTCCATTAGAGCGGTATAGATTTCCGCCTGAACGTATCCGGTACTCCAGCTAGCGCGACCAACGGTAACGCTGATGCCTTCTCCTGGAGTCATGGTTGCTTCACTCGAAGTTGCTTCAGTCGTATCCGAGCTATCGCTAGCACTGGAGTCGTCATCACTTCCACAAGCGCTTAGCAGCAAGAGTGCACTAACGGCAATACCGCAAGCGCGAAGAATTAGTTTCTTTTCTGATTTTTTATTCATAAATCGGGCCCTCCTCAGAGTCCCTTTCGCTGGCAGAGGCCTTAGTGGCTATTCAACAGCACTAACGACCTTAGCCGAATGAGAGCGCATGGCAAGCGTATAGCGAAATTATACTTTTTCGTAGACTTCTTTACGCGTGAATTCAGCGAGCGTTTGACGCACCGAAGAGGCAATCGAAACGCCCCCTAATAGTACGAATAGGGACCCGACACCAGAAACGAGATTTGGGTCTGCGACTCGGGTGATGCTTGCAATCCAACCAACAGCAAGTGCAAATAATCCTAAACCCAGACCACCAACGATGGTACACCAACGATATAGGTAATCTTCTTCTCGAGAGAAGAGGCCGGAGGCAGGCAACGCACATGCGAGGGCTATGAGCCCAAGGATAAGAGCAATCCAGCCGAGCCCTGCTCCTTGACGAGTGAAGCCATCGAAGATCACGTCGCCAGTTCGTTGTGCTTGAGAGATCATTGCCGTGTATTCAGCAGCTAGACTTCCTGCTTTTCCTAGATCTCCAGCGGCTTCTGCCTGCCTACTGAGCAACTCTACGGCATCTAATCGTGCCTGTAGATCCGGCCCGATTACCGATTCTGCTCTGGTGTCGAACGTCCATCCTGAATAGCCGCCCATGACTATGAAAAGTAAACCAAAGGTTAGCGAAATAAGACGTCCAGAACGAACTCCCGAAGGCAGCGGACGTGTAGCCCCCATGGGAGCTTGCCATAGCCATAAGATGCTGCCCAGCGCCATCAAAAACGCGCTTACGACAGCAATATATGCACCTAAGCCCCTCGTGAGTATTGTGACGGCGTCGGGCTGGTTCGTCAGGAGATTAGTAACGGCTAGTACTAGAGCGGTAAGACTAGCTAAAACAGCTCCGTCCGGACCTAGCCATCTATTCCCCCGTCCTGGGTATCTGATGGTTGAATAAACGCTACTTGCGCCCACAACAGCGCAGACAATAAGAAGAATCCCGGTCCACGATCCCCCCGATGCCTCAATTCCGTTAAAGCTTTGGCCGAGTAAGTTAGTGTCAGCGCTGCGAGCATATGCCGATACAAGACCCGAGTTTTTTGTCCATGGCAACAGCAGAGCGAACAGGATTCCTATGATCCCAATTGTGGTCAGCATGATTGCTTTGCGCTCTTTGATTTCTAATGGAGCGTAGACAGGGGTTGTGTCATCAGGAGAGGAGAAGTCCTCAGAGGCTCTCGCAGGTATTAACAACTCAGGAGTTTTCGTGTTTTGCCACGCTGCAATAATTCGGGGAGCGAGTCCTTTATTTTTTGTGCCATTGGGTTGAGTGAGTCGGTCCAGAACTACTGCGACTATAAAGAAAGCGAGACCACCTGAGCCCGCTAGTGCAATATCTTGATTAGCTATAGCTCGGTATAGAAGTCTGCCTAATCCTCCAGCACCCATAATGGCAGCGATTCCAAGCATCGAGATAGCTAGCAATAGTGTCTGGTTGATACCGGTTAAAATAGCTGCTCTCGCTAGTGGAAGCTGGACGTCTGTTAGGACCCGTCTCTCAGACGCTCCGTATGCTCTCGAGGCTTCAACGACATCTTCAGGAACCTGCCTGATTCCTAAGTTAGTTAATCGTATTAGGGGTGGGAGCGCGAAAACCATTGTGACCATCGTGGCTGAGACAAAACCGACTCCGAAGAAAAACACGAAGGGCAACATGTACACAAACGAATGCACTACTTGCATCGCATCCAATATTGGGCGTACCACGCGCCAAACTCCGTCGAGCCGTCCACAAGCTACCCCAATTGGAATACCGATTAGGACGCACAAAATAACGGCAACGGCAATAAACCCAATAGTTCTAGCAGTTTCTTTCCAATACTCGTCACCGAGAAGGCCGCATATCGTCAATCCTAGGAAAGAACCTGCAGCTACTTGTAGACCTCTAAATGCCCACCCGACGAAGAAAGTAATGAGACAAACAGTGAGCCACGAAAGCCCTAAAAGCCATTGATCTACAATCACTTGCATCATGGTCTGGAACGGCCATTTGATTAATGCGAGAGTCTCCTTCATATTAAGATCTACCCAAATGGTTACTTGCTCCACCCAGTCTCCAACTGGGATGTTCCATTTGTCTAAAATTGAATTTTGTCGCTGGTCCCAGTCTTCAATAGCGCGATACCAGATCACGAATATCAAACCGATTCCACCTGCAGCTACAGAAAAAAGCTTACGTCCTCGGAACCCGCTTATTAAGAGGATCGCAGGCAACACAAAAATTAGGGCTAAAGCTAAATATTCGATTGTGATTGCGGCTGCATCTGCGACCTGGTCGCCTGTCTTAAGGTCGGTGAGTTTTCCTACCGTTCGGTCAACGAAATGTCCATTATCGCTTGCTGCAAGTATTTTCATCACATGAACACCTCATGATCGAAGTCATCGGCGAGCGCTTCGACTCGGCCTAGTTCTTCGAGGACCTCGTTGGGGTCCACTCGCCCGATCAGCTTGCCCGAATCGTCAAGAACTGCAATTGGTAAACCGCGACCTGCATCGGCGTAAACCTCGTTGAGAGTCTGAGAAGCTTCGGCTTCGGAAACGTCTGTGCGCATAGCTGCTGATAATGAAGGACTACTTAATGAACCGACTCGTTCAACATCTGAACGGGTGATGAAGCCGATGCAGCTGCCGTTCTCATCAACGACAAATCTTCCAGATCTTCCTGAAAGAGCAGTTAAAAGTTCATCAAATTTAGTATCAGAACGTATTGGACGGACCTCGCTCATGATCTCAGCTAGTTTGATGACTCGCCCTTGGTCCACATCTTTTACGAACTCGGCTACGTAACCAGTCTCGGGTGCGGTCAAAATTTCTTCTGGAGTGCCGATTTGAACAATTTCTCCGTCTTTCATGATGCAGACGCGATCCCCAATCCTTAGTGCCTCATTCAAATCATGGGTAATGAATAAAATTGTTTTATGTAACTCTGACTGAATCGCTAACAGTTCATCTTGCATCTGTCGGCGTATAAGTGGGTCGAGGGCGCTAAAGGCCTCATCCATCAGAAGAATGTCTGGGTCTGAAGCTAAAGCTCTAGCCAAACCAACTCGCTGTTGCATGCCACCAGACAATTCATTCGTAGCGTTATGCGCATATTGCTCAAGTCCGACTAGGTGTAACGCCTCTAACGCTGAAGCGTAACGCTCGGGTTTTGGTACTTTTTGAACCTTTAGCCCGTAAGCCACATTTTCGATAACGTTGCGATGGGGGAATAGTGCAAAATGCTGAAACACCATTCCCATTTTTTGTCGTCTGAAAGCTTGGAGCTCTTTATGGGCGAGCTGCTGAACGTCTACTCCATCTACTATTACCTGACCATGGGTAATATCATGAAGCTTGTTAACGGTTCGTATAGCGGTCGATTTACCAGATCCTGAGAGACCCATGACTACGAAAATTTCACCTCGACGAACTGAAAAAGAAACGTCGCTGAGTCCCACGACATGGCCGCACTGGCGCTGAACTTCATCTTTTCCGACTCCGGCTGTAGCGAGATCAAACGCTCTGCCCCGAGGCTGAGGACCAAAAATTTTGAACACATTTTCAAGTCGAATTATTTCTTCATTTTCCGGCATACGGAATAATCAGCCCCTCAACATGCCTTAGGTCGACGAATCGGACGGCATGGATCGAAAGTTAACCTAACAGCGAAGGCCGCTTCTATGGTAGTTATTCAAAAATCAATAGTCGCTAGTGAGCCGTTAAATTGCCGCAACTTTAGTAGCTAAATGCTGGCGGCAGTTGAGAAAACTGTAAGCGCGCACGAAGCCTACAAAAACTGAATTCGATCATAAATTCATTCTTGCCCGAGGCTCAGTAGGTATTAATACGATGTTGCCCAGTTGGTTTAGGTTAAATGATTTCAGATACTTGAGCTTGAATTGCTGCCTTTTTGAATTTCGGCAATTTGTCGACTACCAGATCAAAGCTGTCTTCGACCCAACCAGTAATTAGTTCATCTGTGATTGACTCATCTACCAGGACGTAGTTCCAGTGCTTTTTTTGAAAATTCCATGCGGTAACAGCTTTGTAACTAGAACGAAGTGTCTCCGCAATCTCAGGGTCGCATTTAACATTAAATCCCAGGTCGCCTTGAACATTAACCATCGCAAAAATTTTGTTACATACTTTGTACACCGTGACGCTCGGACCGAATGGGTATTCTTCAGTCGCCTCAGGTTGGTTAATGCAAATTGATTTTAAAAGTTCTCGATTCATTCTTGAATAAACCTCTGGCCGCACTTTACTCAGTGTGATCTCGTTACCGCTTGACTATGCCCGAAGATCAATACAGGCAAAACCACAAAGGTAGCTGTTTCTTTGGAAGGTGAACTAACAGTAAAGGTGAATGCACCTCACAATCAGAGAACCGAATGAGAACCGATGTTATTTGTGAGAGCTGTTGGCGAAGAAAATTAGTACTTAAGGAGTCGACCTAAGCTGCCAAAGATCAGCTCTCGTTTTGTGAGAAAATTCAATGAAGCGCCATAAGGCCAAGTAGTCTCGCGAACGTTAAACCTTTTTGCGTTGAAGTCAAAGCGAGAGAATATGAGTCGTTTGAGTAATAAGCAATTAAGAATAATAGCGATGGTTCTTATGTTTGTCGGTGTTGCTTTACGTGGATTCGCTGAGCAGCCTGTCATTATCCAAGTGCTGTCTTACCTCGCATTACTCCTTGGCCCTAGCATCCTTATCTACAGGTACCGCAAAAGTTAGTTAGCAGCACCAATGTCCGCAGTTTTGGTATTCGGCCTATTCCAGGAGTAGGTCACTGGCTACAACAAATAAGAAAGCCGATGATAAATGAGCCTTAAAATGTGGAGATATATAGGTTTGGCTGTGGTGGTGGCATACGTGGTCGTTATGTGTCGAGCAATCTTGTAAATTCGATCTCACATATAGTTTTATTTATTCTTTGAAAATCGTTAAAACTGATGCGAAATATCGTGAACCTATTGAAGGTTTGGCATCTACTGAGAGTCTTGCCCGAGATACTTAGCTGAAGCAGCTTGATTACGATAGGTCTACTCTGTCGGTGAGCCTTCTAGAATTATTCGTTATGTCCTACCCGACAGCGACGCTGTTACTATCGTGCCCCGACCGACCAGGCATAGCTGCGGCGGTAACTTCATATTTGTTCGAACGAGGCACAAATGTGGTCCACGCGGAACAACATGTTGATGTTCAGGCTGGGATCTTCTTTCAAAGAGTTGAAGTTGAGATTGAGAACCTGTCAGGGACGCTAGACGAATTTGAAATCGGCTTTGCTGTAATCGCTGAATCCTTTGCGATGGAATTTAAGATCCGATTATCAACTGAACGGCCTCGAGTAGCGATCCTGTGTTCGAAACAAGGACATTGCACATACGACCTGCTAGCCCGCTGGAGCTTAGGGGAAATTCCGGCACAACTCGCTTTCGTCGCAAGTAATCACGAAACTCTTCGCGAGCCGACAGAACGCGCAGGATATGACTTTCATCATTTACCAGTGGACCCAGCAAATAAAGAATTGCAGCAAGAAACTCTGCGACGCTTACTCGTAGACAACGATATTGACCTTGTGATTATGGCAAGGTACATGCAGGTGCTGCCAGCCAGAGTTGTTGATCTGTTTCCTAGCCAAATCATCAACATACACCACTCTTTCCTTCCAGCATTTCCGGGGAGTAAGCCATATCATCAAGCCCACGCTCGGGGTGTGAAGCTCATAGGTGTCACTGCTCACTACGCTACGGTTGCCCTTGATGAAGGACCGATTATCGAGCAAGAAGTGATAAGAGTCACGCACCGACATTCGCCCGAGGAACTTGTTCAAAAAGGACGAGATTTAGAAACGATCGTTTTAGCGCGCGCCGTGAAGGCCCACATAAACAACCAAGTACTCGTTTATGGGAATAAAACAGTTGTATTTGGTTAAAATCTACACCACTTATATCTCACTTAATTGGGAAATAGTTTTTGAAGTACTGAGTGCTAACTGGGTTAGATGCACCTACTTGGGACAAGATTAAAGAGCTCTGGAACCCCAAATCGCGAATTTGTTAACCGTCTGTTTACCGAAGATCATGGCTTCGTTAACCGTGCACTTACTTGTTAGTTAACGAACGTCTCTAAGTTACGATCATGAACTTAAAGAGAGTATTATCCCGATTCAAATATCTAACGTTTGTGAGCCTCATAGGTTCAATCGCGTTGGTTACCGGAGCCTGCGGGAGCTCTGATTCGGATTCGGACTCCTCGTCAGCAAATTCGGGCTCTTCGTTAGCAAGTAGCTCTGCGGAGTCCAGCTCTGATGCTGACGCTGGCATGAGTGGCTCTATAACGATCACGGGCTCTTCGACAGTCGAGCCCGTCACTAACTTGCTTGCTGAAGCTTTCTCCGAGTTGCATCCTGATGTCGCGCTCTCAGTGTCGGGGCCTGGTTCTGGCGACGGGCACAAGGCTGCCTGTGCTGGCGAAGTTCCGATTTGGAACAGCTCACGCCAGATCAAGGACAAGGAAATTGATTGCCTGCAAGAAAAAGGCATCGATTTCATTGAGTTTCGCGTCGGTATCGATGGTATCTCCGCTATTACCTCAATCGAGAATGATTCTGTTCAGTGTCTAAATTTCGCCGACTTATACAGTCTCGTCGGTGTTGAAGCGACCGGCTTTAGCAAGTGGTCGGACGCAAATAATCTTAACGCAGAGATCGGCGGAACGGGACCGTTCCCGGAAGGTGACCTTGAGATCTTTGCCCCAGGCGAGGAATCAGGAACATTCGACAGTTTCATTGAAATTGCACTGGAGGATATTTGGGAAGAACGCGCCGAGGCGGGTGAAGCAGACGCCAATTACGCCGTTCGCCCGGACTACAACGCCGCAGCGAACGACAACGTAATTATTGATGGAATTGCGGGTAATAAGTACAGCTTGGGTTGGGTTGGATTTGCGTTCGCAGACGCAGCGAGGGACCAAGTAAAGTTGCTCGAAGTCGATGGGGGCGATGGTTGCGTGGCGCCATCTCCCGCAACGATTGCTGATGCATCATTCCCGATCGCTCGATTCCTATATACCTACGTAGACGTCTCCCAAGCGGACGATCCAGCGGTGAAGGGCTTCATTGACTTCATGCTCAGCGACGAGGGCCAGAAGTATGTCGTAGATGCCGGTTATGTGAACTTGGCAGACTCAGATCTTGCCCAAGTACGCGATAGCTGGGCAAATAGAACAACCGGCAAAACTTTTTGATCGAAGAGCCCCAGCTTTACTCGCTAACAGGATAAGAATGAGTGATTATGACGACTATCTCCGCTGAGGAGTTACAAACAGCTAGCGGAAGGCGCTTGCGATCATCGCTTGCTCGTTGGATGTTTCTTCTGGCGTCAGCGATAACGATCTTGATAAGCGGATTAATAATTTGGACAATAGCTTCAGAAGCATGGACTTTTGCTAGCCAGGTCGCCGCAGACCAGTTGCAAACAATTGGATGGTTCCCTCGACGTGGCATGTTCGATATTGGAACGTTGATACTTAACTCTGCCCAGATCGCAACCGTTGCGATGGTTGTGGCTGTCCCCTCCGGTTTAGGGGCTGCGATATATCTTTCGGAGTATGCGCATCCGAGAGTAAGACGGATAATGAAACCGACCCTCGAGCTTTTGGCGAGCGTTCCGAGCGTAGTGCTGGGAGTCTTCGCGATAAGTTTCATAACGCCCGTCGTCCTTAGCAAATTTTTTGATGATATTAATTTTTTCAACAAACTTGCAGCAGGGATTGGTGTCGGCTTGCTTGTAATCCCGCTCATAGCATCAATATCTGAGGATGCGCTGAGAGCGGTTCCTCGCGACCTACGTGAAGCTTCTGCCGGGTTGGGAGCCCGAAAAGTTACTACGGCTATCCGAGTAGTTATTCCAGCAGCGCTCTCGGGCCTAATGGCAGCCATAATTGTCGGCTTCAGCCGTGCTATCGGCGAGACGATGGTGGTAACAATCGCTTCGGGCGGTGGGGATACATCATTATTCCAAACCAGCATTAAAGAGTCGGGTGGCACGGTTACTTCAGCAATGGCAGCTTTGGGGCTCGGAACGGACCAAGTAGCCGGTGATGACTTGGCGTTCCAAAGTCTTTATTTTTTGGGGGCCTTGCTATTCATAATTACCTTGGCGATGAACATGTTGGGTAATATGATCGTTCGACGTATGCAAGAGCGTTACTAATGCGCATAGCTTCCAGCCCTGCTGATATTGCCATCCGGACAGCAAAAACGCGCCAATCCCTCCAGCGTCGGCCACAAGCAGACTTACCAGGAACGCTATTCAAATGGCTCCTCATTAGCTTCACCGGGTTCGCTATAGCCTTCTTGGGTGTCCTTATAGTCGTCATGGTAAATGATGGTTGGAGTGTTCTAACCGGCCGACTTGGCGGCTTCTTGTCGAACGGCTTCTCGCAGCGATCCGCTCAAGATGCGGGTGTCTGGCAGGGAATAGTTGGATCAGTGCAGATCGGCATAGCTACAGCATTGTTCGCGATACCAGTCGGTGTAGCAACAGCTATTTATCTAGTTGAATATGCAACAGGTGGGTGGTTCGCTAGAACCGTTGAATTAAATGTCCGAAACCTGGCAGGAGTTCCATCAATTGTCTATGGGCTACTGGGTCTTACTGTTTTCGTCAAAACCTTAGATGGATTCACACAAGGGAAAACTGTGATAGCGGGCGGATTGACTCTCGCCGCAATGGTGCTCCCGATAATCGTTATAACTTCGGTGGAAGCATTGAAGGCCGTTCCTCAAGGGATCCGAGAAGCCGCATATGGAGTTGGAGCCACGAAGTGGGAAGTCCTCTCGCGCCAAATACTGCCGGCAGCGGTTTCAACAATTCTGACTGGAACTGTGCTGTCGCTGGCTCGAGCTCTGGGAGAGGCAGCTCCGCTGATCTTGGTCGGTGCAGCGACAGGCTTTATAAGCTTTGGTGACTCGAACTTCCTAGAGACCTTCACCGGACCATTTACGGCGTTACCAGTCCTAATCTTTAATTTTGCTCGCCAGCCCGGCGAGGACTGGTCCGCTAACGCTGCAGCCGCAAGCGTCGTCATATTGATACTGGTACTGATGATTAACGGCGCAGCCCTTTATTTCCGAAATAGATTTGAGAAAAAGTGGTAGACACAAACAATTTGAACGCATTGACTCAAGAAGAAAAAAAGCTAACTATCGATCTAAGCCCCACTGTCTCTTCAATGGCTGCTAACGGTGAAGAATCCACAATCGAACCATCAGGCGCTGAAGTTGTTTTTGATGTAGAAAAACTTGACGCGTTCTATGGCGATTTCAAGGCACTGAGTAATGTCAGTTTGCAAATTTGCAAAAGCGAAGTAACTGCTTTCATTGGACCTTCTGGGTGCGGAAAGTCAACTTTTTTGCGCTGTTTTAATCGGATGAATGATCTAATCGAAGGAGCCAGAGTCGAAGGCACGATTAAATATCACGGCGCAGATTTGTACGATGATGAAGTCGACCCAGTTGAAGTTCGCCGACGTATAGGGATGGTTTTTCAGAAACCAAATCCCTTCCCGAAGTCAATTTTTGAGAATGTTGCGTACGGTCCTCGGCTATCAGGAGTTAAAAAATCGAAATTAGCTGAAGTCGTTGAGAAGTCTTTGCGTCGATCTGCGTTATGGGATGAAGTAAAAGATCGGCTTCAGTCTTCGGCTTACGGTCTTTCCGGAGGCCAGCAGCAAAGGCTGTGCATAGCGCGAGCAATAGCAGTTCAACCGGACGTAGTATTAATGGACGAACCATGCTCAGCTCTTGACCCAATTGCTACAGCAAGGATTGAGGAACTGATAACAGAACTAAAAAATGAATACACCATCGTGATAGTGACTCACAACATGCAGCAGGCGGCTCGTATGAGCGACCAGACAGCGTTTTTCTCTGTGGCCCTAGATAGCCACGGCTCCCGAACGGGTGAGTTAGTTGAATTTGATAAAACGGAAACAATCTTTACGAATCCGCATAACAGTCGGACAGAGGCTTATATAACTGGACGAGTAGGGTAAACCCTCTGTCTGGTGTCTGAAGCTAAGTCAAGCTTTACCCGAGAAAGGGCAGTAATGAGTATTGAAGAAACACGAAGCGACTTTCACCTTCTAATGGATGAAGTGAAGTCAGACCTTCTTAGGATGGGAGCTCACGTAGCTGAAGGTATCTCCGCAGTCACGGTTGCTCTATTAGCGGGGGATATTGATGCTGCAGCTGTGATAACTACCGCTGATGATGAGCTAGATCTCTTGAGTATTGAAGCCGAAGAAAAGTGCGTTCGCATGCTCGCATTGCAACAACCAGTCGCAGTTGATTTGAGAACTATTTTGACCGACCTACGGATGATCAGCGAGATCGAAAGATCAGGAGACTTAGTCTCAAATATTTCAAAAGCTATTGGCCGATTGCGAGGAGTGGAGCTTGAGCCTCGACTTCGAGGACTCTTGGATCGGATGTGTGAACAAGCAGTCCGACTCACCACACTAGCGATTGATGCATACGCTGACCGAGATGCAGGTTTAGCGTCTGCGTTAGGGGATCTAGACGACCGACTCGACGAGCTGCATAATGACTTCCTCGACACTGTGTTCGCGTCTCGTGGGGACCGTATTCTTACTACTCAACAGGCAGTCCAATTAGCTGTAATTGGCCGATTCTATGAGCGGATAGGTGACCACGCTGTCAACGTTGGAGAAAGAGTGCAGTTTTTAGTGACAGGAGTACTTCCGGAGCATACGGGAGCCACTCGTGCTCGTGCTCGGAGAGAAGAGTCCTCCCAATCGTGATCATTAGTCTTGCTCTACTGGCTTTAGGACTACTTGTAGGGTTAGCGGTTTTGATTACGAAAATTCAAGCAAAAAAAGTTTCAGTAACCCAAGAAAATGTAAAGCTACAACTAGATATCGATGATCTCACTCAACAAATAGATGCTGCTCATTTGTCTTTTCGGCGAGGCCAAGCTGCTCTTGATTCATTGGCAATCGGAGTGGTAACAACCGATGAACGAGGCAGCGTGTGTCTCACAAACGACATCGGTCAAACTTATTTAGAAGGTCGCCGTGCAGACGCCCTCGTCGCAAAAGCGCTCAGCGAGGCACTTTCGATAGCCAATAATGGAGTTGAAGCTAAAAAAACTGTCACGCTTACGGGCCCGCCGAGCAAAGTCATTGAGGTAAAAGCAATACCGATCTCAGAACCTGCACTTTCTATTGGAGCAGTCGCTCTAATAGAAGATCAAACTGCTGCGGCACGAATCGATCGAGTTAGAAGGGACTTCATAGCTAACCTCACCCACGAGCTAAGAACTCCAATCGCTGCTATCGGGTTACTAGCAGAAACCTTACGAGGTGAAGAAGAACAAGTTGTTCTAGACAGTCTCACCCAAAAAATTGTTAATGAAACAGATCGAGTTGATAAAATAATAGATGATCTGCTTGAGCTAAGCAGAGTTGAGCTCGATGGTTCACCTCGACGTGAGCTAGTAGATGTCCGGTTGCTTCTTGGTTCTGTAGAAGACCAATACCGATTTAAGGCAAACTCAAAAAATATTCAAATTGAGAAGACTGATACCGAAGCTGGCCTAAAATTAATGGGAGATGCTGGTCAGCTCAACAGAGCCTTAAGCAATCTGGTGGATAACTCCATCAAATACTCAGATGAGAATTCGATAATCCACCTTATAGCCGTGCGTGGCCCGACCTACATTGATTTAGTCGTCAGAGATCAAGGGATCGGGATACCTAAAGCGGACCTCGATCGCATTTTTGAGCGCTTCTACAGGGTTGATAAAGCTCGATCTCGCGCTACCGGGGGTACTGGCTTAGGGTTGAGTATCGTACGACACGTCGCAGTCAACCACGGGGGCGAAATTCTCCTTCGCTCGCGCGAAGGAGAAGGTTCACAATTCACTATTCGGTTACCGGAGGATCTTGAAAAATGATTCCAACAAGAGTGCTGGTAATCGACGACGAACCATCTTTCACTGAAGCTCTTTCGCTGAGTTTGAAGCGCGAAGGATTCGAAGTGGATACCGCCGATGACGGTGTCTCAGCGCTCTCGGCAATAGCCAGAAAGCTTCCCGACTTGATATTGCTCGATGTGATGCTTCCAGGGATGTCAGGCGTGGATGTGTGTCGAGAAATACGAAAAACGTCGACAGTTCCAATCATTATGGTTACAGCTCGAGGTGAAGAAATCGACGCCGTCGTTGCGTTAGAAGTTGGAGCTGATGATTACGTCACTAAGCCATATCGGTTACGGGAGCTCGTGGCTCGAATGAGAGCAGTACTCCGTCGAAGCTCAAACGAATTCGTAAGTGAACCACCAGCTAGCAAGTATCAAAAACTGGTTGAAGGAGATGTCACACTCGATTTAGAGCGTCATGAATTGCGAGTCAGAGAAGTGCTCGTGACCTTAGCTCTTAAAGAATTTGAACTCCTCACTTTCCTGATAGAGAATGCCGGCCGAGTAGTAACTCGAGATAGCTTGATGGAAAACGTTTGGGGCTACGATTATTTTGGTGATACCAAAACCATTGATGTGCACGTAAAGCGGTTACGAACAAAAATAGAATCAAACCCAGCGGAACCAACGAAAATAACAACTATTCGGGGGTTGGGATATAGGTACGAAAAAACTAAAAGTACATAGTCGATTCTGACGCAGCGTGATACAACTCGAATTCGCCCAGTAGAAATCTCTCTAGAGTCGGATGTGTATTATGGTCACATAACAGAACATGACCAACGATGTACGAGGGTTATCGGTGTATTCGGCTGGAAGGTTAAGCGAGCGATATGGGTAAAGAGCGAACCGAAGAAGTCATGCGACTATATCTTGGTGAAGTTTTAGGAAAGCGAAGATTCGAGCTAATCCCGGAGTTCACAGCCTTAGACATGGTCGATCACACCAGTCAGCTACTTGGGCCGGCTGCTTTAGATGCCCATGCTCGAGGATTCTGCTCCAATATCCCAGATGCGCAAATCGAAATTGAAATTGTTTTTGCTACTGACGACGCTTCGATTGGTATCTGGAGATGGCAGGGCACCCCACAGCAACATATGGGAGTATCTGCCGATGGCAAGGTGATATACCCGACGAGAGTTGCCAGTATTTTTCAGTTCAAAAACTCGATGCTCTCGGATTACAGACCCTTCGTTGATGCAGTCGAACTCCGAAATCAATTGAATTAGCTAATTAAATGATTAGAAGTTCCTAAAAAAGTTAAGTTTAAAAGTCTATTTGTGATTAGATTAATCTGCCTAGATGTAAGGAAGCGTAACTATGTCCACTGCGTTGAAACTTGACCACGAAGTAATTATTGTCGGTGCTGGAGTAGCGGGGATCTATCAAATCCAGCAATTAACCGAACGTGGCGTCAACGCGACGGTTTTGGAAGCTGATGCTGACCTTGGAGGGACCTGGTACAACAATCGTTATCCAGGCGCACGGTTTGATTCCGAGAGTTTCACGTACGGCTACTCTTTTTCGAAAGAGGTCTTGAACGAGTGGCATTGGAAAGAAATGTTCTCAGGGCAACCTGAGAATCTTCGCTATCTTAATTTTGTCGCAGATAAATTTGATCTACGTAAGCACATGCAATTTAATTGTCGTGTTGAGTCGGTGGTATTTGATGAAGAAAATCAAATATGGAATCTAAAAGTTTCCGATGGACGCGAACTAACTAGCCGATTTGTGATTTTGGCTTTGGGTCTTTTGTCGAAACCAACCAAACCACGTGTCACCGGCGTCGAAGACTTTAAGGGTCAGTCATGGCATACATATAATTGGCCTCACGAAAATATAGATCTGAGCGAAAAGCGAGTTGGCATTATTGGAACCGGTGCCACCGCTATCCAAGTCATTGGAGCGATAGCAGACAAGGTAGGGGACCTCACGGTATTTCAACGTCGCCCAAACTGGGTTGCTCCGTTAAACAACAGTGAAATAAGCGAAGAAAAAATGGATGAGATTCGAGCTCGCTATGACGAGATTTTTGCCACGTGTGCTCGAACTCCAGGTGGGTTTGAACATGAGCCCGACCGACGAGGGTTCTACGACGTTACTGAAGAAGAACGTTACGCCTTGTGGGATAAACTTTATGATGAGCCTGGTTTCGGTATCTGGCTTTCAAACTTTCGCGAGATCTTCACTGATGAAGAAGCAAACGCTTCAATATCGAGGTACATAGCTGAGCGTATTCGTGGGCGAGTAAACGATCCAGAGATTGCAGAAAAGCTCATACCCAAAGACCACGGTTTCGGGGTTCAACGTGTCCCAATGGAAACAAACTACCTGGAAGCTTACAATCGTCCCAACGTTCACCTAGTGGATCTTGCGGAGACACCGTTAGAACGAATAACAGAGACTGGCGTGAAGACTACTGGCGGCGATTACGAGTTTGATGTAATCATCTATGCAACAGGGTTCGATGCTATTACGGGGTCTTTTGACCACATCGACATCAGGGGTCGTAACGGACTCACGTTAAGAGAAAAATGGTTCGACAATCCGTCTACTTTTCTCGGGATGATGATCCATGGGTTCCCAAACCTTTTGATGCCTTCTGGTCCTCAGAGCGGCTCGGCTTCTACCAACTACCCGCGCGGTATTGAAATTGGTGTGAACTGGAGTACTGATTTGCTTCAGCATCTATGGGATAACGATCTTCATTATGCTGAAGCGACTGAAGCCGCTGAGAAACGCTGGACAGATCATGTAGTTAAAATGTATTCAGTGATGTTGATGCGTAAAGCTCAGTCTTGGTTTACTGGTTATAACTCAAACGTTGACGGGCATGAGGCCGGCAAAGTTCGATATTTTGTATACAACGGTGGCACCCCGAAGTACGTCGCAACGATAAACGAAGTTGCAGAGAAGGGCTACGAAGAAATTTCTTTTACTTCTGAGGTAATGCCCACAGCGGTCTAAGCACGGTTTATCGCTCTTGATCTAGACTGACAAAATGGGGATACTCGCGGGACGCGTCGCACTTGTTACAGGAGCACAACAGGGAATAGGAAGAGCAATAGCCGAAGCGCTAGGAGCCGAAGGCGCATCGGTGGTCGTTCAGTACCTCGATGATCAAGAAACTGCTGCTGAGATTGCCGCCTCTATCGTGGGCAATGGGTCTGAGGCGTTAATTGTTCAGGGCGATGTAGGCGTTAGGGCTGACTGTGCTGAAGCCTTTGCCACTGGGCAAAAGCTCGGCGGGATTGATCTGTTAGTTAACAATGCTGGAATATTTCCTCGTCGCGATTTTTTGAACATGACTGAAGAAGATTGGAACACAGTCCAAAACGTTAACGTTCTAGGCGGTGTTAGATGCCTTCAAATTATGGCTAATGAACTGGTTAAGGCTGAACGTAAGGGCACCGCCGTCAACCTCTCATCAGTAGCGTTCTTTAGGAATTCTGCTAAAGGTGTTCATTATGCGGCTAGTAAAGGAGCGATTATCGGATTTACTCGATCTGTGTCTGCCGAGCTTGCACCATATGGGATAAGAGTAAATGCCATTGCCCCGGGCATAGTTGACACAGCGCAACCACGCGACGGTATGACTGAAAAACAAATCGCGGCAGCGAGCAACTTAGTGCCTCTCGGAGCGATGGGTAAGCCAGAAGAGATAGCAGATGTCGCAGTTTTCTTAAGTTCACATGCTTCTCGACATATGACTGGGCAGACTATTCAGGTCAATGGCGGAACCAATTTTAGTTAGCTAAAAACAACTTTTAATTCTTGATATTGGTAACGCCAATTCCGTATGACCCACGATAGATAAAATTCTTAGACTGGCAGGCTTGTGTTATCTGCTTATCAGGAACCTGTTATTTGATATCCTTCCAATAGTGATGCAATAGATGAAATAGTAGCTATTCGATATTCTTTGGAGGCTTAGATGATAACTGCCATGCCACGTATAGCAATAGCCGTGCATGAGTTTGAATCTGCGGTAAAAGTATTTCGTGATGAGTTTGGGATGCCGGTCAAAGATTTTTCAGATCAAACAGTATCCACTCTCGGGGCTCATGTGGCCATGTGCCAACCGTTAGGTGGCAGCAACATTGAGCTAATGGCTCCAGCCAACCCTGCCAAGCCCTTAAGTCAGGCTCTCCAAAAATTTCTTAATCGCCGCGGCGATGGAATCTATGCGCTGATGCTTGAAGCTGCTGATCCAGACGCTGAGGCAGAGGTACTGCTCGGTCGTAATCTGAAGGTGCTACCCAAAATGTTAGGAGCCGGAGGTCGAGATATTCACCCGAGCTCCACTCATGGTGTTCTCATTAGGGTGTACCCCGAGAATTCAGTTTCGCGGCCTAACGATCTTGTGAGCGCTTCTCCGAATTACAGTGGAATCACAAAAGTTGTCATAGCAACTAATGATGCGTCTGTCGCTGCTGATGCATATTCAGTGGGCCTTGGGTTGAGTGCTGATAAGCCTCGGCTGGATGCAGAACGGGGCTTGTTGAGTGTGCTCGTTCATCCTCCTGAAGGAGGCGTGATCGACCTTGTTTCCCCGGTTGACCTGAGTAGGCCTACCGCTCAAAATGTAGCTAATTTCTTGAACGCAAAAGGTGAAGGAATCTACGCCCTGCAACTTTCTGCCGAAGGGGATGTTGGCGAAGTCGACCGGCTGGTGTTCGGAGCAAGAATATTAATCAGTAATTAGAGCGATCATAAGCTACATCTTCGATTACGGATTGGTGACAGGGCTTAACTCAATAGCTTTACTATGGGAGCACACTACTTTTAAAAACCCACTTGCCCGACCTTGATTCAATTTCTTGCCAGTTGTTCATGGCGTAACTGACTGAAGGAATAGAAGCCTGCCAGTCGTCCGGCCAAGAGCAAGTTTCGAAGATCCGAGCGCTCATAATGTCTTCTTCTAACAAATCTCCTCGCTCAACCATCAATCGCAGGGCGGCAGCGGCACTTTCAGCGCTCGATAAAGTTTCTCCGCCTCGAGCACCACGCTCAGCATCTCTTAGCATGGTCTCTGCAGCATCATCGGTTCCGTTCAATTCTGCAGCAACGACGTAAGCGAAGTAATGGGCGGTGCCTTCGCCGACCCAACGCAACTTATCGAAACGATCGCCATCTAACGCTCCACCATTTGTGCAGTAATCTTGAAGGTAGCTCGATAGAGCGTGATACAACTCATGCAAGTAAGTGTGTTGACCCTGCGCAGTAGTAGATTCTTCAGGGAATGCGTAAGTAACTGCTCTAGAGCTGAAGCAGGGAACAGGTGCTGTTGCGACATCGGCGCCACTCTCGATCCAACCGAGAACGCGTCTTTTCCCTTCGTTTAATTCATTTCGGTTTTGCCAAGAGCCAAAATTTGCACGCTGACCGTTCAAGCAAGGAGCATTATCTGAAAAGGTTGTGTATGCGCTAGTGAGCTTATCCATAGAGTCTTTGTCTAGAGATACTCGGAACCTGTTGAAAGGTTCACTCAACTCATTTGGTCCGCCGACTTCACTGCCTATAGGCCAAATAAATGAGGTGATATCGGAGTGCCACCAGTTGATATGTGAAGTACCTGCCTCGGTCCAAGATCGTAGATCTGCTGTAGCTAGACGAGTAAAATTATTAATCGCAATTTCGGGAACTCTGGGGAGAGAATTATCAGGTGTGGGCGCTACCCATTTACTCTTTTTGGGTTCCCGTTCTGCTTTGGCAGATTGCTTCACCGTGGTAGATGTGTCTGTGTCCTTAGCTTCTGTCGACCTCGTAAGAGTCTCGGAGTCTTTTTCTTGTTGTGCAGCTGATTCAGATTCAACGGCTTCGTTTTTGGGTGAGTTGACCTCGGTCTCGTCCGCTTCGAAATCCTGAGACGGTGTGATGTTGCTCGTTGTCAGGGACCCACTAGCTGAGTTCCCACCGCAAGCTGAAACCCCCAAGCTAAAACTGAAAATAGTTGCTAAAAAAATACGCCTTGGAATTTTATGCACATCTGACAGACTACCTTTCTCTGAGCACACCTTGAATGAAACATGCTCGGATTTATGAAGCTCAAATCTAAACATAGATATACCCACTCTCTGACCGCCTAGTCAGAAGCCACTGTGTGACCACGCGTATCTCGGCATGTAATTGATCCGGGAAGAATTTCAAAACTTACTGGTCGCGTTTAACTAGTAAAACAAAAAGTCATATTCGAGCAATTACTCGCCCTTGAGATTACGAAATCAAAAACGGTTGTCGTAGCTGCTATTAAATGATCTGACTAATGGCTCTCGCATCTAGTTGTTAGCGGAAAGAGTAATAAGTATTTCATTAGTGCACAGTGTCTATGAATAAGGGTACATACGATTAGGAAATTTTTAGATCGTCGCAATTGTCCCTTGACCAATCAGGCATCTACATATTCTTGTACCGATTTAGTTGTCTCGTGGAACATCGACAAAAACAACTTCTCTAACTGGCATAAGTAATATCGAGCATTAATCGACACAAAGAAAAAGCGCAGAAGATTCGCTCCAAATTAACCGTGTTGTGCACTTTGTGTGGTTCACTAAAAGAGTTCCATAGGAGGAAATAATGGCACCGAAAAAAGCAGCAGCCAAGAAGGCTCCGGCAAAGAAGGCTCCAGCTAAGAAAGCTGTTGCTAAGAAAGCTCCAGCTAAGAAAGCTGTTGCTAAGAAAGCTCCAGCTAAGAAAGCTGTTGCTAAGAAAGCTCCAGCTAAGAAAGCTGTTGCTAAGA
>CAJJCB010000011.1 GCA_905182565.1 Acidimicrobiaceae bacterium
CGTCGTACTCGATCAAGTCTTTGTAGTCGATGTCGTCTTCGTACTCGTCGTCGTCGTCGATCATGTCGTCGGAGTCGCTGAAGTCGTCGGCCATGTCGTCGGAGTCGTAGCCATACGAAGCTATTTGTTTACTGGTGTGAGGTCGTCCGTCGTCAATCGTTGAGTTTTTTATTCGGCTTTTAACTGGAGCTTCACCGTCATCTGAACCGCATCCAGCAACACCGAACACAGACGTGAGCAGCAGAGCCATCGCTAAAAGAGTTCTCTTCACAGCGGCAAAGCTACCGGCTCCGCTTTCCATCACAGGCCAAAACAGCGGTTTCAGTCAGCCCTGGGACAATCAACCCCGCTCCCTGGCGCTAAAGAAAAGTGGGATTTCTTTTCGGTTTATGAAATGAGAAGAGAAAGCCTATATCAACCAGGTAAAGGGCGCAGCTCACGCAAATGGGCCCAAGCCACAGCTCACGCTTACGTCGGTATTTTCGGGTTGTAATATTGGGTGGCCATTCGGGTGGCCAAACTCTTGAAACACGGTGACACACCAGGACACTGAAGTGCGCTAAAGTCCTTTATATATCTACGTTTTAGACCACTGGAGATCCCATGTTATCACCTTCGAATCAAGCGGTTGGGGGTTCACGTCGACCCTCCGCTATGGAGAATAACGACGAGCTAAATCAACTAAATCAAAGTGGTTTAGTCAACTCGGTCTAAGAAGGCTGCGAGATCACGTACATAATGTTCCAGCGCATCGGCATGAACGCTGTGACCCACGCCCTTGAAGTTGGTCGAAGTAACTTCACAACCTTTAGCTCGCAAGTCATCTAGGTCACTGTCGATGACCAGTCCACCTAGTTTAGGTACTCCACAAGCGACATGAACGGGGCATCGGATCGCTCGAAGCGTGTCATCGAGATTGAACGCTGGAGCAGCGTCATCTTCGAACATGGTTTTGAAGACCATGGGATCCATCTGAAGGACCTCGTCAGCCATACTGTTTAGAAGCTCTTTAGATCTGACATCTCCGAATGTGATGTCGCCCCCTAGAGAGATTCCTGCGATTCTGTCAGCCATTTCAGAACCCTTTTCATGAGCGGCTAAAGCCTTGTCAAGTTCTAGTCCGATGCTCTTCATAGCACCGATAAACGGGCTTCCCACATGTCGGTTATTCGCAACGAAATGAGGGGTTACGTCTTCTGAGTACAGCCCTGCCACCAGTTCCGGCCTAACCCCAGCGGCATAAAACGCCTGGATACCGCCTTGAGAGTGCCCCACTAGAACACTACGTCCACTGACTTTTTCCAAAAATTGGCATGTGTCAGAAACCTGACCGGTCAACTTTCCGTAGTCGCCGCCTTCGACACGAGAAGAACGGCCATGGCCTCGATGGTCCACAAGATAAACAGGGCGATTAGTTTTGAGAAGATCCAGAACGGGTATCCAAGTCGCGGTCGTCGAGCTTACGCCACCCATAAAAACAATGGGGACACCATCACCCTCTATGTACTCGAAGCCAAGTCTTATATCATCAAGTTGTAGTACCCCTACTCGCATAACCAATTCCGCCTTTAGGTATTGCCCGAACCTCATGATCCGACGCCCTACCCCACAATAATCCCTAGAAGACCAGGAATACCGCCCCCGTAGGAGCGACCCAATTAAAAAGCCCAGACAAAGGTAACTGATTTATGGTATTTCTTAGACCTTAAGGAATGCACTGGCGACAAAACAATGAAAGCTGGATCTGATGGCACGCATAATTCAACGAGGAAAATATACGCCCCAGGGATAGCAAGGAGTAATGAATACCAGTTTCTCCGCTAGGAAAGCAGCGGTCCTAGCAATAGTCCAGGCGCAAGGTGGAACGGTTGAAGCGATGTATTTCAACTCGAGCTCTAGCGACTGGGATTGGATGGTCATCATGGACACCGCTACCAACCCAAGCATCCAAGCGAAAGCACAAATCCTTGCCAGTGGCTCATACGAATCCATCATCATTGAGCATGTCCAAACCGCTGAAGAAGCCGACGGGCAAGGCTCAGTGCAACACGAAACGGCTTAAACAACTTTCAAAGCGTTAGTTGTCTAATAAATGCAGGCGCTCTTCTTAGGCAGTTGCTCGCCGTAGCTAAATCTGCAACTACCTAGCCATCTAATTCATCTAGATCGACAGGTAGGGCCACCTTTGCGGGGGTGGTCCTTTTTGCTTTCTGCTATCTTCGGTTCTGTTACGAATCAACACGTCTAGGTATTGCCTGGATGAAAACAGGTACAAAAGGGGAACTAATGACTTATTCGACGACAGCGCAGCTACGGGTATCAAACGTTGATGACATAGCACAGGACTTTGAGACATTTGCTCAAGCTGAGTTTCTAGCTGGAGGCGCTACAAGCGCTTCTATGCGTCAAATTGTTATGGGAGGCGACTGGGCAGGCATGGTTGCAGTGATACTCCATTGGGAAACAATTGACGCAGCAATGACTGGCCATACAATTAATTCCAGTCCAAAAATCGCTGAATCGATGGCCAAGCACGGCGCTCAGATCGTCGGACGCTCACTAGGAACAATCTTGAGTGAAGTAGGCACACCTGAAGGGCCATACGGTTCGATGATCACACTCTCTGGGCAAGAAATACCTCCG
This sequence comes from Acidimicrobiaceae bacterium, assembly GCA_905182565.1. Taxonomy (GTDB): domain Bacteria; phylum Actinomycetota; class Acidimicrobiia; order Acidimicrobiales; family Poriferisodalaceae; genus UBA9040. The sequence continues at coordinate 2,644 of CAJJCB010000011.1, forward strand.
GCAGAACTGCAAGAGGTTATGAACTACAACTGGTCACTCATGAGCGGTAACGGTGTTAATGGCATCCGGCAATCCAAGATTATTGCAGGTGGCGATCGCACAGGTCTGTTTAGCGCTGGTACCTTCTGCGAGTCTCTCGACGGATTAATGGAAAACAGCGCAAAGATGTTTTCGGATCCAACGGTGCAAGCAAATATGGCTAAGCACAACAACCAGCTCGTATCTCGAGTCATGTTCCGCACACTCGTCGCATAGCTAGAGAATCAGTCAATTAATGGGCCTCCCTTCGGGGAGGCCCCTCTTGTCGTTTTAGGCTCCGAGTCCACGGAACACTTTCGCATAGTCAAGCAGGACTATGACTTCTACACCGGTATACGCTGGCATCAAACGAACCAAAGCCGAGCAGCGAGGCATTGACATCATCGCCGTTTATATAGAAGACGACCGCATATAAGCCGAAGCTATCCAGCTTTTCTTCTAAGGACTATGTCAACCACCAATGGTCTATCTAAACGCGAGGTCGGGAAGTGGCATGCCCGTTGACTGTCAAACCCAACAAAATTATTGCGGCACCGGCGATCTGACCGAAAACGATCGATTCATCAAGCACAAGCCAAGCAGCGATACCACTGACTACTGGAACTATAAACAAAAGCGGCGCAACCTGTTGAAGTAAAAGGTGTCGAAGCACCCAGTTCCACAGCGACCAGGAAACGAACACCGGAACAACAGTCACCCACATCATCGCAGCCCAACCGATTCCGCTGATAGCACTCCACTCTTGATGAAATAAAGTCGGCAAGGTCAGCAACAGAATAGGGATCGAAGCAAGCGTCGTCGCATAAGTCGTGAGGACAAAAGGAGAGTAGTGATCCACTAACTTCCTATTCAGCATTAGATAACCGGCGTAACACGCAGCGACTAGCACAATTAGCAAATCGCCCCAACCAACCTCCACCGAAGTTCGAGACACAGCGAAAATAACCGAGCCGCCAATAGCGATCGTCAGACCTAACAAAACCTTGGCTCTTGGCAGTTGGCGTTCAATTACCGCAGTAAGAATCACAACGAAAAGTGGCACCATCGCCAACAGCAGCGACGCCGAGAAGGCACTCGTCAAGGACAGCCCCCAGCTGAAACCGAAGACATAACCACAAAATCCAACGACCGCTACCAGCGCGAGTGGTCGACGGTGTTCCTCAGCGATGGGCTTGCGATTACCTGATCGGATGATGACGATCCAGCCAATCACGGTCATTCCACCAAAACGCATGAAGTTGAATGCTCCGACGTCAACCTGATTCAGTGCCTCCTTAGCAAAAACGAAATTGAGTCCCCAACCTACGACGACTAACACAGCCACAATCCATACAGATACAGGCGAAGGTGTTGAAGTTAACCGGAGGCTGGCGCTCCCTTTCACTGTGCACTCTTCATAAATGGAAAGTGTATAACAGCCGTGACAACACACGAAGAACGTCCATGCTTGACGTCCTCAGGGTCAAGTCGCAGCAGCTACATAGCTCATCGAAATGAAATCGAAGGTAACGCTGCTGAGATGACAGGCCGACTGAAGAAGCTTCAGAAAGATCGCTGCAGAACCGACCAGCTTCAGGAATGAAAGAAACCAGATTTCGATTTTACTCTCAACGTCATCGCCGCTCCCGACCAATGAACCACGTGGCATTGTTCAGAGAAGGAAATCAATCGTGGTCAGCTCCTGATCGTTGTCGACGAGCATGACTTTCTTGAAAATGATTCGCAACGCTCCCTGGCGCTCGACGAGGTGGTGGATGACCCGGCCGACCCAGTCGACGCGTACCCCGGGGCGAGATTCGGCTACGTGCACCGTCGAGTGAATAACCAGCGAAACGTCACCGTCCACGGTGCTATCCGATGCGGCTGGCTCGATGGTCACGTTGCCGACAAGGTGAACCGTGCGCGGTGGCGGCTGCTGAGAGATGGCCTTACCGCCCACATAGCGCTCGACCCGGTTATGCATGCGTGATCGGTTGTCATAGATCAGCGACACCTGGCTATGAGGATCGGTGTCGTCACCGTTAGCCGGTACCCAGTAGATCCCTTCCTCCACCCACAGCGCCTCCCATTCAGCGAAGCGACGCCCGTCGATGAGCCGACCTTCGAGAAACAGTAACTGTTCGACACGCTGCTGTTCGAGGAGAGCCTCAATGCCGCTCATCTCGCCGCCGCCTCATCAGTCATCAGCGAGCGGTAGTGGCGCCAAAAACCGCGTATGGCGATTTCGTCGAGGGCTCGGCCTTCGCCAGTGTGGTCGTACTGCAAGCCACGCTCAAGCATTACCCACTCCGGCTCGCCAGCCTGCAGCCCGAGCTGCATCCGCTCCCATGTCGCAGCGTCATCGGGTTCGATCACACCAGCTGCTCCGAATGCCATAGCGAATCGCCTCGACTGGGGACGCTGCATCTTCTCAGGTAGACCGACCCATGTGATCGGCGTCTGTATGTGGGTCATCTCCGACACGCTCACTGGATGGATTACGAAGATGCTCGCGGCCTCGATGAACAGGTTAGGGAAGATGAACCCATGTGGCCCGAGCCCGGTCTGCGACCCGCCCTCCGTCTGCCGGTAGTCGACCTCTCCGTGGCCGCCGCCCAGGTCGCGCGTCACCCCGCCGTGCGCGTCGGTGAAATAGCCGGGAGGCACGCCTCCCATCAGACCGGAGGAGCCGTGAGTGATCGGTGGGTGGTAGAAGTCGCAGACATTCTCTGCGGCCATCTTCCAGTTGGCCCCGATACGGTGGCGTAGCCACCCTGCCCGAAGTGAGATCTCGCCCACTGGGGAAATATCGCATACTCGGTCGATCAGGTCGCGGGCATTGCCTAGGTGCTCGGTCAGCGTCTGGCCTTCGTGTGACCAACTGCCGAACACGAAACCTCGGTATGTTTCCATGCGGGGCACGGGCGCAAGTCCATGCGTGTCGCGATCGAACGTCGGCCCGAAACCCTCTTCGCCCGGCAGCGCCACCAACGCGCCGGCATTGTCGAAGGTCCAGGCATGGTACGGGCAACGAAAGAAACGGGTGTGACCCTGGTCGAGGGCACACACTGTGGCACCGCGGTGAGGGCACCGATTCGACCACAATCGAACCGCTCCGGTGTCGTCACGAGTGAGAAGCACTGGCTGGCGTCCCATGCGTCGAGTGACGAACTCGCCCGGAGTGGCCACCTCGCTTTCATGGCCGACGAACATCCAGCTCCGATGGTGGATCCGTTCCAATTCGCGTTCGAAGACGTCCGGGTCGGTATATAACCGCCCCGAAACTCGATCCCCACCGATCAACCGCTCATAGGTGGATGAACCTTCATCACCGACCTCTCTCACGTATACCCCCCCGAGTATTTGACACGGCACAACCGCAGACCATGCTGTCAAGAACACTAACACGCCGGTGAATACGATCGACCGATTCACCAGCCACGCGGCAGAAGGTCATACAGAAGCTCTGACACAGCTGGTTTAATCAACAAAACCGTTGGCTACCTGAACAGTCATATTTATTAGACCATTGAGGTCGAAGACATCGCCGCGCTAAAGAATTTTAGAGAAGGGGCGTTACTTCGGTTTGTTATTATCGCAGACGTTTTGAAGTAAACCCTCGTTAGCTTTGCTCCGGAACGTTATTAGCGTCCTAAAACAGTTGGAAATAGTGGGCCCTGGATCTGATCACCTGGTTCTAGTCCATGGTTAGCTGGCAGTGGCATCGTGTGGGGCTTTGGGCTATACACCACATCAGCACCAACCCACCGGCTAGCCAACGCTCGGCGCTGCAGACTATTTGACGAGTTCCCTGGAGAGCCATGAACAGTAAGGGGATGAAATATCAGCACGTCACCGGGTTCAAGATCCCAGGAAAGAATTTCGTACTGGTCACGATTAGAATCTATGTCTGGCACATCTTCGAGTTCCGGATTGATCATGTGCGCGTTGTAATCCGCTGTGATTGCTTTAAAGCGATTTGGCCATCGGTGAGATGCCTTGACGAATTCGAGTCCGCTCGATTCGCAAGTGACACTGTCGACAGGTACCCAGATGCTGATAATCTGGTCACCGCTAATTGGCCAAAACGTTAGATCATGATGCCATGGAGTCGGAACATCTGACCCTGGTTCCTTCAAAAAAAGTTGATCATACCAATGAGTTACTGTCGAGGAATTAAGCACCTGTTGCGCTAAATGTGCAAGAGGAGAATCAAAAACTATGGCCCTGAAGTCTTCGCTTTGAAGCCACATGAACAAATCAATAGTGAAGCCTCTGTTCTTAATTGAGAGAGATTTCCCAAGAGCAGTGGGTGCGCTCTGTGCCCGTTCGATCCCCAGCGTTATCAGAGCGATCCACTTATCTGATAAAACTTCGCGTGCACAGATCACTCCATCACTTCGAAGAGCTTCTATTTCCGAGCCAAAAAGTAGGCGAGATGGAACTTCGGGTTGGCTAAACACCATGGCGAACATTACCTCCGATCTTTTCTAATTTCTATATCGTTTCACACCAGTGACTAAAAGCACCCGCTCCAGCCTGACCGCATGGGTCTGTGGCCTGCGTTCAAGTGAAGAACTCAAGGTATCTCACAACCAAGCTTTCTGGCCCCCTTCGCTTTGAGCAAAACTAGTGGCGGTATTCGGCTTTCTGACTCTCTATGTGTGCGCTACAGGACCAACACCTCGATATATGAAAAATATGAGCACTTCCTGAGAGAACACGAAGGATTCAGCCCATATGAAGGTGGTCAAAACAAACACCGCAGCGCTAATCCCATATTTCAGATTTCGCTGAGGAAACTCCTCATTGCGTCATTAACTAATTCAGGATGAGTAATATTTGGTGAGTGAGCAGCTCCCGGGACTCTCACGAGTCCACGGCAATCAGATAGTCGACTCATCAGGTCTTCAGCAGCTTCCATCGGGATCGCCTGATCTTCTTCACCATGAATAATTAATACTGGGCAGCTGATTTCACTTACTCGGTCCGTGATGTCATCTCGAGACAGAAGCGTCGCAACTGGCTCCTCCATTCCTTCGCGATAATGCGCTTCCCATTTAGCAATCCATTGCTTACTAATCGCAGGATCACCAATAATCATGCCGGCAACAGTTTCGCCTAATTCGCCCAGAGGGCCGGCAACTTGCCATTGACTAAACATCGCCCCATAACCTTCAATTTGTTCTTCGGTAAACACGCCCGACTCGCTGTCGATTACCACAATGCCAGCCACCCGATCCGGATGTGATAGCGCAGCACGCAGAGACAAGAATCCTCCTTGGCTCATACCCACGAAAACAGCCGTTTCTATTCCCAGGTGATCCAGCAACGCAACGGCGTCATTCGCAGAGTCCCAATAAGAAAATGGTCCATCTACGGGTGTTCCACCGAAACCACGCTCATCCCAAGCGATACAACGGTATTTACTGCTTAGAGCCTGTACCTGAGAGTCGAACATCGAGAGGTCCATAAGAAATCCATGGCTAAATATGACAGCTAGGCCATCACCACCGGAGTCTGAGTAATTAATCGACTGGTCATTAATATTCGCAATTGGCATCTTGCCCCCCTTGTCGCCAGGCAACGAACTCCCGACGCGTTAACCTAAATTAACATAACTTCGCCTTACGCGTCACGAGACATAGCGAACCAGAATGCTCACATGACGCCGCTACTGATGCCGCTACTGATGCCAGCAAGTCGCGTCGTAACGTCGCCTGAGTGACAACAATAAAGCCGGAACCACAAGAAGCCTGGATCTCAAGATATCCCATAATTAAGCTTCTTAAGCACCTAGGCGGAGCTCGAAACTCGCGACGAAATCTGGTTTGTCTGTTTAGGGCCAAGCGCTACAGAACTCAGCCCGAAACGCAAAAAACTTCCAGATTACGTGAAGCGAAACGAGGGAGTCAGATCACATCAAGGCCATCGAAAAAACATCGCAACCACTTGCTTGCGTAAGTCAACCGAGGACAACGGCAAGAGCGTCGTAAATCAGGAACCAATCCATGCATCGAATCTAAGCTGATAGCAACTAGTCGTTCTTAGCTAGGACGTACGCAGAAAACTGAAGGAGGAACCAGCGGCTCAGGACTAGGCGGAACTGGTGGATGATTTAGACTAGCTGCACCCGGTTTCGGTAATCGAAGTGCTGCGGCAATTCCCAATAAAGCACAAGTTGCCGACAGCAGAAACACCCATAGAAATGTTGATGTCCAATCAGCCAGGAGTCCACCGATCTGGGGAGACACCATTTGTGCTAGACCAAAGGCCAAAGTCGCAGCGCTGAAACCAGGGCCGTAGTCCTGGGCGGAAGCGTTTTGAACGAAATACATGGTGAGAGTGACCGGAATGGACGCAAAAATTATTCCGATCAGGAATGAAGATCCGAGAGTCGGAATCACCCACCCAGGAAGAATCGCGAGCACTAGAACGGCCCAAAGGCTGAAGGCGCAGGCAAGAGTTGCTCTCGTTCCGAATTTGGCAACTGATTTGGCGACAATAGGGCCACCGAACACCATCCCGAGCCCGATTAAAGTGAAAGATAACGAGGCAGTACTAGCTGACCAGCCGTTATCGTCCTCGAGCCGGCTACTCATGAACGCTAAAACGAGTAGGTACATGAACCCGAATGTGGCGTACATGCCAGTCACGGGTTTCCATCCAGGCACACGACGCAACGCGTCAAATCCACCGACGCTACCTCTAGGTGAAAGTTGCTCTTGAGCGTGTCTGACGATCGCAAAGGTGCCCATCGCGACTAGAAGTCCGATCGTTGCTTGGACCACATAGATATTACGCCAGCCCTCATCGCCCCACACTCTCCGAACCCAACCGGCCAGCTGGCTGGTGAAGACGATGCTCAGCGCCATCCCTGAAGAAAGAAGCCCGATCGCCGTGCCTCTTTTCTCAGCAGGAAATGCGGCACTCGCAACAACCGGCGTCGGGATCCAAACCCAAGCTCCACCAAATCCACAGCAGAACATTCCAAACATCAAGACAGCAGCATTAGGCGCAACCGCCGATATCACTTGGCCTCCTACAGCAATGACAAGCCCAACCTGCATTATGGTCAGTAGGCGAATACGAGATGCAGCTATCGCTACGGCAAGAGTACCCACAAGATAAGCCGCCACGTTCGCTGTCGCTATTGACCCCGCAACGGTATTTGACAGGCCAAGATCTGAGCGCATTGCGGGCAAGACAACACCGAGAGTGAATCGACCAAATCCTTGAGCTACGCCAGCGCTTGCTGCTGCGAACGCTACAGCCATCCAAGCGCGAGTAGTCACTCCGACAGACTATCAAGTCGATAGCCACCGCCAATTTTGAGTCACTGGCACAGAACGAAATCGCGGCAAACAAAGCTTTCTAAACCACGTAGAACTGAACGAAACTGGAGCCGGTAGCTCATTCTTATGTACTGGACTGTGGGCGCTACAGACCAAACAACGACTCAGCGTATTCTTTGCTTTAGCAGAAAAATTTGAACCAAAGATCTGAAGGCCCACAACTAAAGAAAACCAGGCATGAAGGAGTCGCCTAAGTGCGTTAGGCTAATAAAGGTGAAAATTCTTTTAGTGGTTCTGCTTTTAGCAACAACGTCAATTAGCTGTGGCGCTGAAGATAGCCGTTATGACGAAGACGTTCGCAATAATTTTCTGGTTAATTGCCAGGTGGAGGGCGACGCTTCTTCGTGCGCGAAATTACTCAGATGTATCGAAGGAACAATGCTTCAGGATGAGTTTCTATATGAAGAGAGCCGCCTAGTTCTGACCGATGAGCTTTCGGAGCGGATGGCAGATGTGATGGCCAGATGCATTTCTGATCCTGGCTAAGAAGCCGGCATGCAGATCGAGAGTATAAACAACTTAATTACGTCGCGAACTTAAAAGATTGAACGCGACGGTAAGTCAAGTTGGGCCAAATCCACTCGACCGTCCTATACGCGCTACAAAAAGCTTCGCAAGAGCTTCTATAGCCACATGTTTTGTTTGACTGACTGCTTCAGTAGCTGTTCTCTTGCCTGCAAAAATTGCGACTGCTAACACAGCGAGCACTCGTCTCATTGCTGCCTTAGAAAAGCGTTACGCCGGAAGACACGAGCAGTTGGATCGCTGAGAATGGTCAAGTTAGTGGGCCCCTAAAAATTTATTTGCGAGACACAACAACTTCTGATCCGAGCCTTTCGGGTTCGTCATCAACCATTTGAGCAGGAAATCCTGCGGCTGTAACGTCCAGACCAGTCGAGTCCTCTAATCGTCGAATGACATTGGGTGACCATTCTCTTGGACCGTACTTGTTTTGAGCATCATGAAAGATCTCGATAAGTAGCGGCGAAATTTCTAGAGGTACGTTTTCGCGATCAGCGATTTCTTGGAATAGCGAAATGTCTTTGATTACGAGGTCCATTGTGAAGTTGATGTCTCTGCTTCCATTGAGAATCACTTGACTTTCGGTCTCATGAACAAACGAATTCCCAGAGCTAATTCGGATTGCTTCATATGCAGTTGCTAGGTCTAGCCCTGCAGCCTTGGTTGTAACTAAGGCTTCCGATAGTGACAACAGGTTCGCTGTCGCTAGGTAGTTGGTTACGACTTTTAAGACCGAAGCTGAACCAAGCACACCAGTATGAAGAACTTGTTGCCCCATTCTTGTTAGCAGAGGCAACACTCTTTCAAATACTGCTCTTTCGCAACCTGCGAAGATTGCTATGTTTCCTGTCGCTGCACGGTGGCAGCCACCGGAAACTGGGCAATCAGCTGGTGATGCTCCCAAATCTTTAACTTTCTGACCAAGACGTAATACTTCCTGCTGGTCAGTGGTGCTCATCTCTATCCAGATTTTGCCTTCGCTTAGTCCGGCGAGAATGCCATTTCCATCTTCCATCACAGACGCGCTGACTGAAGGACTCGGCAAACAGGTGATAATGATTTCGCACGTTTCAGCAATTTCTTTGGGCGATTGTGCAACTGATGCACCAGCATTAAGAAACTGCTCTGTTTTACTCGGATCTAAATCTCTTACCGTAAGGTCGAATCCGTTGCGTAAAATGCTTTCAGCTAATTTACCGCCAACATTACCGAGTCCAATAAAACCGACTTTCACTTAATCATTCCAATCTACTTTTGCCTATTTGGCTCGATGCGACTTTCTAGAAGTCTCTTTGCGGCCAAGTTATCAACGTCAATCCAGTTCACGGGCCAAGCGGCTGTTGTTTGAGCCAAGTGGTGTTTGTGTCATCTCGAGGTGGAGGCGCCCGCCAGTTGTGTACGGATGCGACAACAGAGCGTTGTGGTTTAGTTCAACTCCTAAACCTGGATCTGTCGGGGCAAGCATATAGCCGGCTTCCCACTGTAAAGGTTGCGTTACGACGCTGTTGTGAAAGTCGCTGAGGATAGTTTCCAGGATCAAAAAATTGGGAAGAGTGAATCCAAGATGAGTGGCAGCTGCGTGCGCTATTGGTCCGCAATAAATGTGAGGTGCGATTTGAGCATTGAATAACTCTGCTAGAGCCGCAATTTTTTTGGTCTCCCACAGTCCTCCACTGCGACCTACGTTTGGTTGAAGAATTCTTACTCCTGCCTTAAGTAAGTCATGAAACTCCTTGCGGGTAGTCACTCGTTCACCGGCTGAGACCGGAATGCTGGTCGCTGCGGCAACAGCGCCGATTGCGTCTAGTTGATCAGGAGGGCAAGGCTCTTCGAACCAGAGAGGGTCATAGGGTTCTAGTCGTTTGGCTAAACGAATGGCGGAAGCTGTTGTCATCTGGCCGTGAGTTCCGAACAAAATGTCGGCCCGGTCACCTACGGCTTCTCGGATGCGGCGAGTTGCATACTCTGATCGATTCAACTCCGCTAGCGACAGTTCGCGTCCTCCCTGAAAAGAATATGGTCCGGTCGGGTCGACTTTGATTGCGGTGAAACCCATCTCTAGGAACCGCAACGCGCTTTCAGCGGCTGCGTCCCCGTCGTGATAAACGTCAGGTTCGTTTGGGAGTGCGTTACCAGCAGTGTCGGTTTCTAAGGGATACAGGTAGGAGTAGGTGCGAAGTCGATCGTGGAACTTTCCGCCGAGCAGTTCGTATACCGGTACACCGTGTGCCTTCCCGAGGATGTCCCAAATTGCCATCTCAATGCCACTGAAGACGCCCATCATTGAAATATCGGGTCGCTGCGTGAATCCTGCTGAATAGACCCGCCGAAAGAGCGTTTCCAGATGATGGGGGTCGGCGCCGACGATATAACGTTCGAATGTGTCTGTGATCATCGAAGTGGCGATGTCTGCTGAAAAAGGAATTCCGTAGCACTCCCCCACGCCGGTAATGCCATCGTCAGTTTCGACTTCTACGAACACCCAAAATGACCCGCCAACTCCTGCAGGGGGCACGGTTGTGTATGTGCGGATTTCTTGAAGGCGCATTAGTAACTCAACTCAATGTCAGATACGGAAATCAATGGGTTTCTTAGCTTGTTGTTCGTAGCAAAGAGTTTCAGATGCTTTATTAGCGGCGGTCGATGATTACATGTTCTTTAGTTAAGAACATCGAAGACCTAGCAAAATCAATGAATTTGGATTCGTCATCATAGGCACGCCGTGATGCGATTTTATTTTCTGGAGTTGGGTTTCCCATAGAGGAGCGATCAAACCAGACTTCTGCATGCCCCATGTAAGGCTCAATCTCAGATCCTCGCGAACTATTTATGGACGCGGTCAATTCGGGTTCATCGCGATGGACTTGTTGGTATCGCAATATTCCGCTGCCCTGAGCCTGGCGCCGAATTACTGGCCCATGGTGGGTGCGCCAATACCACTGAGCTTTATCAAAGGTCAGGGAATCTTGGTGACGTAACGGGAAGTACAACTTAACGAGACTGGATCGTTCGGTAGCCACAATATTCTCAGGGGTGGGGTTCACTTGAGGGTATTCGTAGTTAAACCAAGCAACGGATCGCTGCAGATCCATAAAATTTGCCTCGTCATCTCGAAGGATCTGGTCAACTCGACGCCCTTGCTCAGAACGTGTTGCTTCAACCATCGCTTCTTTGGATTCCCACCAAACTTCGACTACACCGTCGTAAGGTTCTTCCATTTCGCCGCGACGGCCCGGTAACCGAGAATGGTCATCATCTGTGGTGTGGACTTGAACATATCGGAGCATCCCTAGCGTTCGAGAGTGGCCAGCTACGAGAGGTCCGTGCTCTTCAAGCCAGTAGCGCTGCATTTCTTCGCGCGTTATACCTTCTTTGCGTCTGATTAGAAACGTTAATCTGAGCATGATGTTTCCCCCAGCGTTAATCTTATCATGCACTAACAGAGGCCGGCGAGGGGCCTCTGGGCTGTTTCAGAGCGCTAAATGCGTTCCATCAGGGATTTTGTAATCTGGATCCGATCGAATTTTCCGATGGGGTTTCGAGGAAGTTCACCAAAAACTTCTACTCGTTCTGGCCACGTATACTTCGCAGTCTTTTTTTCTTCTAAAAACTTTTGCACGTCTCTTATTTCAAAAATCTGGTCGGGCTTAAGCACCACACAGGCGCATGCTTGCTCACCTAAGCGATGGTGAGGGATTCCGATGACCACGACCTCGGCTACTGCAGGGTGTTCTTGGATTAGTCTTTCAATTTCTTCGGCATAAATGTTCAGTCCTCCACGAATAATCATGTGCTTTGAACGTCCGACTGGTTGGAGGAAACCTTCGTCGTCCAGTATGCCCAGATCACCGCTGGCGAACCATTCGTTTTCGTCGATACTGTTTTTCGTAGCCTCGGAATTTTTAAAGTATCCAGCGCAAGTCATGGGACCTCGGATATGAATTTCTCCAACTTCACCGGCAGGCAACGGAGCGCCTTTCGAGCTTCGAATTTCTATTTCTGTAGCGGGTGCTAAACGTCCGGAAGTGAAGATTTTTGATGGCGGGTCATCGAGCCGTAAGAACGTACACCAGCCAGTTTCAGTTAGTCCGTATCCGCTAGCAGGAATTGCGTGTGGCCATGCTGCGTTGAAGCGTTGAATTAGTTCTGGGGTGACCGGAGCGCCTGAGGTGACAACGACTCGTAGCGATGATGCATCAAAGGAAGTGGCTACATGCAGCAAGAGGAGGTCAGAAACAATAGTTGGTATTCCCATGAACATTGTCACGTGTTCTTCGGCGATCAGCTGCGCTATTGCTCGGGTGTCACTAGCATCACCGACCGCTAGGGCAGACCCTGAAATTAGTGAGGTCATCAAGCCGACCATTAGAGCGCCGCGATGAGTTAGTGGAGCGGCAGCGAGAGTAACGTCTTTATTATTTACTTGCAGTCCTTCACAAAGTGCTTTTGCTTCAAATATTTGAGTTGCTTGGATATGGATATAAATTTTAGGGTTTCCTGTAGTTCCCGATGTCGTCCCTAAAAGAGCGGTGCGGAACGGGTCAGGTTTGGTGGGCGTAAAATCTGCTTTATCGAAAGTTGCGGTACTTATCCATCCAGGTTGGCTGTAGTCAACGCAAATTTTGTGAGCGTTTAAGTTGAGATCTTTAGTGACTTCTTCTATTAGCTCGAGATAGTTGAATCCTTTAGTCTCGTTTCGACAAACGATTGCGTGTGGGCGAAGTGCGCCGACAATAGTGCTTAGTTCGGCGTAACGATATAGGGGGTTCAGTGGTTGATAAATAGCACCGATTTCCCAAATAGCAAGGATTAGAACTACGAGCTCAGTGGAGTTAGCTAACTGAACCGAAACAGTATCGCCTTCTTTGATACCTATTTTTTTTAGCCCACCAGCGGTCCGTTCCATTTCGGTTAATAGCACTGACCAAGTAAGTCTCTTATTGGAGCTGATTAGAGCTATTTCGTTTGGGCGTTCCGCAGCGTGCTTTCGTAGCATCTCACCGAAGGTTTCATCGGTCCAATAGCCGGCTTGCTTATTGCGGCGGACATAATTTTCCGGGTAAGGACTAAGTAAATTCACTGCGCGAAAGCTTAATTCGGTGAGGCATCATCATTGGTTAAATCAACTTAATCCATGTGAGTGATTAGTGCCGCTTAGCTGAGCAAGGGTCAGAAGAGCTAATAAACAATTTGCGTATCGCAAATACTTATGGAGACTCAAGAAAGCTCTTCTGACTAGCTACTACAGCAGGTCTCTGTATAGGTTACTTCTGGTTGCTCGAGCAGGTGGATCAGCTGAGAACTCGCGTCCTAGCTCCAGCCACTCTGCGTCTGTGTCCATTGCTCCCATGCATTTCGCCCATGCAGTCTCGTCATCGAAGAACATGACATAGGTCCACTCGGTTTGAGGAGCGCCTGCTTGGCTTGCTAAAAGTTTGATGTCTGACGCACCGCACCTTTTATGGATCTCAGCCGACCGTCGATTGATCGCAAGGAACTCCCCTGCCCTTCCAACGGCTACATCCCAAGTTGTCGAGTGCGTAAGTTTCATTTTCCCCAAACTTTCTGTGTTCATCTATCTGTTTTTAATATCTCTAAACTAGTTAACCCTTCATGGATTAAGCAGCTAGCCAGTATGGCTCAACACTCCTAAAGCAAGACCTTAGACTCCTTAGCTTGACCTTTGCTAAACAAACTTTCGGAACACTACGCACGTAGGCGCCAAAAGGTTACGCTGCACTGATTTTTCTTATCTTTCTCCGCTCTCTTCCTCATTCAATTTTTGGGCGAACTCGCCCTCTTGATTCCATACGTTCCCAAATGGGTGGCCCGGATAGCGAACAGATTTAGGCAGTCGTACTGTCCCTTCTTCGCAACGCACCTGTTCGCGGCGCTTACCGCTTACCAGCAGACCTGTGTCATCCCAGACCCGATCCGCTAACTGAAACGCGTCGTCGGCCCGATACTGATACACCAAACCTCGACGGGGCTCACCTGATTGATTCGGCCCAGATCCATGCAACATCAGACAGTGATGCAAGCTAATGCCACCTGCACGAGGTGTGATATCGACAACATCGCCAAGGTGATCTTTCCAGGCTTTGGGTTCCTGACACATCCCAGTAAAAACGCCATCTTTGTCCATGTGATTAAGCAATCCGCGTTTGTGACTTCCCCTAATCATTCTCATGCATCCGTTATCAGCCGTTGCATCATCAAGCATCACCATTGCTGCGACAAGATCTGTGTTGGTGTGGGGGTAGAACGCAAAATCTTGATGCCAAGCGAAGCCTCCCATCTCAGCGGCTGCAGGTTGTGCAGCCAATTTGGAATGCTGGAGTTGGATATCATCACCGATTAATGCCCGCAGGAGCGCGACGATACGGGAATCGCGGGCAAGATCTAAAAAAGCGGAAGCTCTTGTAGTCAGACCTAACGCGTGGATCGTTTTTTTCGCTGTCTCCCACTCGGTGTCTTCAGGTTCTGAACACGCGTCGCGCAACATATCTATTTCAGCTGAATCAAAAAGGTTATCGATGACCAAAAACCCATCTTCGTGAAACTGTCTAACTTGCACCTCTGAAAGTGACTGGTCTCTCGCTAACGAAGGCGAATCGTTCAAATTCTGTTGCTTGTTCTTTGCATCCGAGCCCATGAAAGTAATAGTAGTTCCGTCATGGGGTCCCAGTATCAAAATAATTTGCCAAGGGTTTCTTGATCTGCGAGCAGCGAAACGCGCCAACTAACTTTCTGACTGACAGAATAGCTAGGAGTACGACACAGGAAGTTTTAACGACATGAAGTTTGAGTTTACAAATGGTGACCCGATTACTGAAGAGGAAGCTCTTGCAGAGGCCGCCTCTATGGGCCTTCATATTGAGGCCTTCGATAGCGACCGTACTGAAGACACAGAATTGCATTGGCATGACTTCGAAGTGAATGTTTGGTTGATATCGGGCGAAGCTAGTTATGCCACTGCTGATGGAACAGTTTATGAAGCGAAACCCGGCTGTCGGTTAAAGGCACCCGCAGGCTGGGTGCATCAAGAGCTGATGAGTCCTACTCATCGAATGGTGACTGGAACCAACATCCCTCGAGCGGAATGGACCGAACCAGTTAAGAAACCGGTTGTCGAACTGTCAGCATAAAGAAGTGGCCCTAGCAATATCATCTCAAAAATGGCTTGCCTAGACCGAGCTCCATCGCTGATTAACTCAAGAGAAGCAGCAAGTTCTTGTTCAACAAAGCCCATGTTTTAGTTCTGTCAGCTATCCCCTTCGCTGTTTGATCTACCGAATTCTTAGAAACAGAAATCAAAAGACTCGGTCCTTGGGATGGAATACCCTCTTTCTATGTCCAACTCTGAACTAATGAGTGACGCTCAGGCTCACGCAGCTATCACCGACACCATTCTTAATTACGCTGAGTACGTAGATGGTGGTGAGATTGAGTTATGGGCAGAGCTATTTTGCCAAGACGCCGTTTTTGACGAAGGTCAAGCCGTCACAGGCCGTGCAGCTATCCAGGCACTACTGCCAAAACTACTGCGGTTGTTTACTGCCACGGCGCACCACATCAGCAATATCCGAATAGAGCGAACTGGACCACATCAGGCAAAAGCGACGTCATATGTGCACGCCTGGCATAAGAAACTCGATGGGAGTGATTTCGAATTTTGGGGTCGATACGTCGACGCGTTCGCGTTTGAGGACGATGCCTGGCGTTTCTCATCACGCAAAATAGAACAGTTTGGGGCACGTGGATTTGAACTTAACGTCGACCAGGTGCCTCGTCGCGAACCCAACATTTCGTAGCTCAACATCCACTACTTGTTCACCCTTATAGTGTCGGTGGGGTTCTTGGCTGGCGATGCTTGTGCCGTCATCCTCAGTTGGGTTAGGAAAGTAAACAGATGCCGTGTTTAACCCTAAATAACTTGTATAGACGGTGCTCCCGGTTCTGTTTCACCAGAACCGGGGTTCCCTGCGGGCTTTTAAGATCTAGCCGTTTAGCTCTATTGGATTAAGTGATCAGCTGACAATTCCTACGTAATCTTCGATAGAGATTGCTTCGCCGCCTGATTGATAGTTGAGGTATCCCCCTTCAATCATTTTTGCTTGACAACGAAGTGCAGTGTCGCGATCTGCATATGTTTGAATCGAAACGTTTGCGGCCATGCCAGGGACGAAAAAATTTCCCACTTGTTCTGCACCGTGCTCAGCAAGAATGGCAAACGTCTCTTGAAAAATTGCACCCCACTCAGCGCTGCCATTTTCTATCCCATCCCACTTTGATCCAGGTGTATAGATTGAAAGAGTTGTGTAAGCCATTTGGTTCCTTTTCTATTATCTAAGCGAAGCTCAGATCTGTCGATTCTTGGGAACGTTGACCGTAGCAGACCGGCCCATGATAATTAGAAAGGTCGACCCCGAAGGGTCGACCTTATAGTGAGCAGACGAAGTGGAAGTATCTACTCACCTCACTATTGGCTCATTCGCTAATAACTGTACCGGTCTGACAGAGCAACGACGTCTCCAAGCGGTTTACAACTCTGTCGGCGCGTTGCCAGCCGAGCGTTTCTGGTTAGTTTGTTCCACCATCGAACGACTTTTGTTTTTGTTTCGTTTAGCTATACGCCTGGATGACCATCCAGCTACTGCAGCAGTTAACACTCAAAGCATGAGATCAGCCTCCGACAGCTAGTTTAGGACTCTTCAGCTATTCGTTTGCTTCGATCTTTAAACGCTTTGATTGATTGTTGCAGAAGTAGCCCAGCTATAACGATCGTCACAAGTTGAGAGAACAGTGCCCACCCGGTACTTCCACGCCCCACTATGGAGCCAAAGCTGCCAAGCACAGCTAGTAGGGCTAGAACTGCCATTGCGTGCATCAAATGGTGAGTGAGGTTTGGTTTGACGCGTGCGAGAATACCAAGGAGCAGAAATAGAACTCCGATAAACGCAGGAATCATTGAAGTGACGCTGCCTGAATCTGACAAGATAGTAACTATTACGCCAAGGGCGATTAATAGACCACCGCTCAGGGAAGCTTTATCGGCCATCATTCTGCTTTCGGTTTGTTGTTTATGATCATTATTGAGTCTACGAGGTAACAACTCTGGCGCCTTTCGGTAACGAAATTAGCGTTGTTGGCTTCATCGAAACACCGCATTTTGTTTAAAAATTTATTGACAATAGCTTCTCGCGCACGCTCAACTTAAGAGATGACATCGAATACCAAGAACTTGAGGATGCGATTAAGACGCATCTTCCGAATACGAAACACGTCGCGACGGTCCCCGATATTTCTCGACCTTAAAGCTCAAACGAAAGAACCTGCAGGAAAATAAGAAAGGGCCGGCCCTTAAAGACCGGCCCAATTTAAACTCTATTAATGAGTTGGCTTATTTGACTATGCGACAAGAGTGCGGAACATAACGCGAGAGACCAGCTGGTTACCGTACTTGGCCATGTTTGCTTGCATCGTCGGATCGGAAAACATTTTTGCGCTGTTCTCCATTAAACCGTCGAGGGATTCACAGTAGGTACCTGCAGTCCACAAACCCGTCCGATCTCCGCCCGCTACGATCATGCCTTGACGAATGCCGTTAACACCGTTGCCGCTCATCAGAGACCAGCCATGGTCTGCCATTTCTTGTTGTTCTGCCAGAGGCGCTACTTGTCCCGACATTGTCAGCATCGAACCGAATGGCCCTTCGGGTGTTCCTCGTTCGCTGGACACAGCTATTAGCGACCGGCCAATAATTTGAACACCATTGTTAGCCATAGATTCAGCAATCTTAGGATTCGAATTGACCAAGTGACTACTCATTGCGGCGTCGATAGTGTCCCATCTGGTCATCACTGACACGAAGCCTGCAGAATCACCGCCCATTACCACTTGACGCATCGAAGCTTGCTGCGCTCCATTGGCTAAGTACTCTGCTTGAGCGAATTCTTTAAAGTCTTTCGCCAGGCCCTCAACATTTGTTGCTTTTATTTGGACGCTTGTCATGTAACTCATAGCTAATACCCCTTCAGTTAAGAGGCCGAATACCTGCTGCTTCTATGGGCATTGGCCTCACCTTTTGTAATCACACCGGCTCTGCTAAAACCAGGAGCTCGATTATGTTTAATACAATCTAGGACATGCCTGCTACAGAATTGAAGGCGTCGCTGAGGGGCCCACCCATGAAACGAGTTAGCTAAGCCACGACGAGCTTCCAATATTTCCTGTCTTGGGCTTGCCCAGTAAAGCTAATTTTTCTTGGAAGTTAACAAGAACACCTGCATGGAATACAACCGCAGATTAAACGTCTCGATACATCAAAATCCAGAACTTAAAGTTCCGTTGCATCGGTTTTGTTGAGTGCTATTTTAGGAACTTATTTCGCTCTAAAAAATGATACCAACTCGACAGGTCTTCCAATCTCCCCGATTAATCCGCATTGTCTTCCGCTTACATAGATTCACAAAGCCCTAATCGTGAGCATCGCTCAATGAACATATCCGAGGCGTTCGCAAGCGTCTTGTTTTCTGCTGATTGGCGACAGGGATCGAGGAGTAAAGGCTCATGCTCTAACAGCATTAGTGATTGACAGTGCAGCCCTATGGAGCGGGAAACCGTTCTTTATGCAAAAAATTATTTAGGGTTTCAATGCCTCAAGCGAAGATAAGGGCAACAGCTGTTAGCACCAACACGCTTATCGCAGGCATTGCCTTTTTCGGACGGTCGCCTACGCGCACATGCATGCCAATTGCACCAATCATAATGAGTGCAAGACCGGCTGCCGCTGGTCGCGTCAGGGCATCAACCCAGATGCCAACTATCAACAACAACGAGAGAGCGACTTTGACTGCGCCAACGAGGTAAACAGCCTTTGCGGGAAAACCGTATGCGGTGAACTCTTCGACCATGTTTTTCGAATCGCCAGCTCGGTATTCCGTTTCCTTATTGAATCTCAGAATCCAGACGTTGAGAATCCAAAGCGCTGCAGCAATTTGAGCGATGCCACCGACTATTTCCATGTTATGCCTTCTTCGTCTAAGTTCTAGCCAAAAAAAAATTGATTACGGGCCGTGATAGAGGCTAGTCGCAACGACATCAAATTAGGACAGAGCTGTTCGTCAGCACTTTCTCTTTCTTTGCTAAGTAGAGTTGCTATCAATCGTGCTGGTGTAAATTTCGGCCAAATGCGACGGTTCGTTAGGCCCGCTCTGACGCAAAATCTCCGAGACCCATCGAGCTGGAAAGTTCCGACATCGATTCAAGGCGGTCTGCCGGATGGCGAGTTCCGGTCCCATCGGCAATCCTGGTCATCATCTCAAAGTTGGCGACAACCGCAGCAGCATCCAACATGGTCGCTTCATCTGTGGCTTCGACTAGAGCTGACCGGGCCGATGGCAACGACGCTAAATCGTTAACGGACGCGTCTACAAGCGCAGCTAACTCGGGTGCGTGTTGGATGGCGCCACTTTCTTGCAGGTCTCCTCGAACCACATCTAAATCAAGTTCCAGGTCGTTTGCGGTACTGCTCGCACGGAGCATCATTGAGTGAGCCGCAGTTCAGTAAAAACATTCCCTATGTGCTGACAGTCTTCCGGCGACGAGTTCAATTTGCCGACGAGACAATGTGCCCCGGGTCCAGTTCAAGTCAACCATTTCCCGCATCGGAATGTACTGCGCGTCGCCGAGTGTAAACAGGGTATCCATCGCCGCTGGGACTGAACTGAGTGCTCGGATGACTGGCGCTAACGCAGGAAGCCCAGCATAAAAAGGTGCGAGTTCTGGTGTGCTGTCTTCAAGATGCACTACAGGCACCCAATGATGTTTTGCCGGTTTAGAAGGTTGAGTTTGGCGCGTTGGGTGGCCTTGAAGAGGCTCAGGGAAATCGGGACTATCGATTCCAGCCAACTGAGCGAAACGAAGTACTGATGCGACGCTGATTGTGACTTCGATTATTTCCACCCACTGCTGAGGGGTTACCCCAGTAGCGTCGCGCATTTTCTGATACCAACCTTCAGTCAGAGTTCCTGCGTGCACCGCTAGGCGATAGACAGCGTCTTGTAGCTCTGAACTGATTACAGAGTCGTTGGGTAGACGCCCACTCTTCGAAGCGCTGTCCCAAGGTGGGACTGGGTCAAAGTCACCTAAGGCCACCCGAACGACTTCCGCCACAGCGAGGCGTTCGGAACCGTTCCACCATGTTCCTGGCGCAGCGAGCTTTTCCCAAACATGGGCGTGAGCTGCTGTTAGATCAGAGCGAATATGCAGATCTGTTGCTTCATGTGATGACTCGATAAGGGATGTGGGAGTTTTTGTCATAATGCCCTACTAACTAGATAAGACCTTTGATTGGCACCGTAGCTGTTGCCGGCGGCGTCTCCATTGGCTTCAGCTATTTCCCAGACCTCGTTAGCCGTCAGTTCATCGCCCGCATCGTTAGCTTCTGGGAGCATTCTGAGAATGGAACTCACCGACTCACCGAGCAGGCACATCTCAACTATCTCGCCGTTAACTTTTTCGCTCACATAAGTACTCATGATTCCTCCTTTAACTGGTTTATGGACTTTAACACTTTGGTTGTTTCTTACGAACAGGTTTCTTCTTACGTACCGGCTTCTTCTTGACTGGTTGAAGATCTTCGAACATTTCTATAGTGCGAGCTGCGACGGTAACACCCAGAGCTATTGGAAGCCCCAGCACAACAATCTCGGAGGAACTGATTTCTGTTGCAGTAACAACCACTTTCCTTGTTCCCCGCTCAAAAGTTAGTGACATCACTTCGAACTCTCCGATGAACACACCGGCAGGGTCCTGCCATATCGTCACATCGGAAACGTCACCAGAGATGAGTTGGCGTGCCTGCAGCCGTTGAATGTCAGCGTTTTGAGTACTTACCAGGCTTTTCCCGTTAGCAATAAGACCAGCTTCGATTTCCTGTCGAACATTGAAGACTGTGGTTCTACCTGCTCCTGATAGTGACATGAGCCCGCTACCGAAGAACCGGTTGGTGAATCTCGACGGAGCTGGTTTATAGGAACGCAATAAGCACTCATCTAGAACACCGGGACTCAAATATGTTTAGGCTCAAACAGGCAACGAATTCTAAAGTGTTCTCGTGACCATAGAAAGCAGCCAAGTCCTAACTGGGCTACCTACTAACATTGGTTAATGGCTGAAGATGTCAACGAAGAGATAATGATGACTGCTCTCAAAGGATTACGCGTCCTTGATATGACTCAATATGAGGCTGGACCTTCGTGTACTCAGGCACTCGCTTGGTTCGGCGCGGACGTCGTCAAGGTAGAGCCACCCGGGCGGGGTGACCCAGGTCGAGGAGGAGACAGCATTCCCCAAAACTATTTTTTGCAGTGGAACAGCAATAAGCGGTCCGTTGCTATCGACCTTACCAGCGCGGAAGGGAGGCAACTTCTTCTCCAAATGGCAGCACACTACGATGTCTTCGTAGAAAATTATGGCCCTGGAGTCGTTGATCGACTTGACCTTGGATATGACGTCCTCCGCGAGGTCAACCCAGCGATTATTTATGCGTCGGTTAAAGGATTCGGCTCGACGGGTCCCTACTCTGATCGCAAATGTTTTGACGGAGTGGCTCAAGCAATGTCTGGAGCTTTGTCGATAACCGGAAGAGCTGACGATGGACCCCTTTTACCGGGAACTACGACGGGAGATTCAGGCACAGGGGTGCAACTGGGAATGGCGATTCTCGCTGCCTACATTCAGAGACTCCGAACCGGAGATGGACAGTACGTGGAGATCGCGATGCAAGAAGCGATGACGTACTACATGCGCACTCGAATGGCGATGGCGCCTGGCTGGAATGATGAACCTTTAGCTCGAACAGGAAATGGGTCTCGCGCAGTAAACAACTTGTATCCATGTAAAGGCGACGGAGCGA
Organism: Acidimicrobiaceae bacterium; assembly: GCA_905182565.1. Classification (GTDB taxonomy): domain Bacteria; phylum Actinomycetota; class Acidimicrobiia; order Acidimicrobiales; family Poriferisodalaceae; genus UBA9040. The sequence goes on from CAJJCB010000011.1 coordinate 24,460, forward strand.
ATGATTACGTGATGATCATGGCGATTACACCAAAGATGTGGATCAATCTTTGTTCTGTAATGGGAAAACCCGAACTTGTTAACGACCCTCGGTTCGCCCACGGTCGAGACCGACTCAATAATGATGATGCACTAAGAAATGAAATTTCTTCGTGGACGGAACATCTAACAAAGCATCAAGTCGCTGAGTTGCTCGCCGCTGAAGGTGTGCCAGGGGGGCCGGTTCTCGACACCAGCGAGCTCTTAAACGACACACATTTACAAGCACGCGGATTCATAACCACAATCGATCATCCTGATCGCGGTGAGGTTCCTATTTTGGGGTGGGCGCCTCGATTGTCAGCTAGCTCAGTAGACCTGGTGGCAGCTCCCGGTTTAGGTGAACACACCGTAGAAGTGCTGACACAGGATCTCCAACTTCCAGTGGCGACAATTCAGGGTCTAATAGCGAAGTCGGTTATTGGAGGGTCCTGATGGAGCCCCGAACGTCGGGCACAGCTCGAAATGGTGACGTGGAGCTTTACTTCGATGCGTATGGCGATAGCTCGAACCCTCCCGTTCTGTTCGTCAACGGGCTGGGTAGCCAATCGATTAACTTTGTTCCCGCATGGGTTCATGGATTTAACCGTGCTGGATTTTGTTTCATTCGTATGGACAACCGTGACGTCGGACTGTCATCGAAAACACCGGGACAGCCCCCCAAGTATGGATCAAGTCCTTGAACAATTGACGCTAGAACATTCCCTTGGAGAACTTTTGACGCCATACAACTTGTCTGACATGGCTATGGACTGCCTCGCAGTTTTAGATGCATTGGAGATAGAGCAAGCCTAGGTGATTGCTATGCGGCGTTGCCAAGAATGGGCAGCTGAGCTTAGACATGAGTAGCGACGAGTTGGACGGGTTTGACCGTGAGGAGTTCGAGGACGGCTTTGGGTCCTTGGAGCGCAGTTTGAAGTTCGTTGTTTGGGTGCAACAAATGATGCCGATTCGCCCCAAGGACGACGTGGAGATGCTGTCTAACGTTTTGGCTGGTCGAGCTGTTGTGAAGTTGTTGGGGAAGGGCTTGTTTGGTACTGATCACCAACACGTGGCTGATCGGTTGCTGAAAGAATTGGAAGCACAGGTGAGTTGCGCACATGAGAAAAACGATTCGGAGCTCCCTAAATCTGGCGTTTGGTTATAGCTAAAGGCTTCTGTTGGTCAGTGGTTGGGCAGAGGTCAAAAAGACTTCTGAGCGCATCACCTGGTTGTGGCCCAAAGCACACAGCCATGCGCCTTTCAGTCCTTAACGGGCAGTGATCTCTCATGCGCTATAGTTTCCGTGCATGCATTCCATCTATGAAATAGTTTCTCCTGGCATCGATTCCCGCTTTGGAATTGCTCATGCCGAAGTTTGGCAACAACTTGGTGCTTGCGGCACATGGTGGACCGGGAATGAGCGGATCGAGGTAATGAAGGAGGCAAGAGCTGCTCATAGCTGCGAGTTGTGCGCACAACGTAAACAAGACTTAACTCCTACCGCGGCGAGTGGATCTCATAGTGCAGTCTCTGATTTGCCCGAAGAGGCGGTTGATTTAATCCACCGAGTAGTTACTGATCCAGGTCGACTTACACGCAACTGGGCTGAAGAAATAATGAACTCTATTGGCGAGGAGCATTACGTAGAGCTGGTAACCGTTATCTGCACGCAGAACGTCATAGAAGAGTTCACTGTTGCGCTGGGTGTCCCACTGCCAAATTTTCCAGATGCCGGCGAAGGCACCCCAAGGAGAACCCGCCCAGATGGTGTTGGCGATGTTGGGGCCTGGGTGAGTCAATCGATTGATAAGCCCCTCGCTAATGTGTCTCGATGCGTTTCGTTGGTTCCTGATTCTGCTCAGCATTGGAGACGAATAGTCGATGAGCATTATAGTCATGGTCGTGAATTTGGTGATCTTGTTTGGGAGCGTCCGCTTTCACGGCCACAAGTTGAGTTGATTGCGTCGGTCGTATCTTCGTTGAATGAGTGCTTTTACTGAACTGCTGCTCATGTAGCGTTGCTCCGTGCGAGTGGCGAAGCCTTAGAATCTGAAGTTGATATTCACACGATTGCGCATGGGGCTTATGTCGAGTTTGGGGAGGAACTAGTTTCGTTTGCGACGCATGTCCTCGAACGTAATCCTGGTTTAGCTGAAAGCCGAAATATTTTGCAGGAGTTGGTAGGTGATGCGGGGCTAGTTGAGGCTGCCGCCACGGTCGCTGCGTTTCAAGGTTTGAATCGGATAGCTGACGCTACTGGTATACAGCTCGATGATGGTTTGAATTCTGAAAGTGCCGATTTTCGTTCGCTTTTAGGGCTCGAGAAATTTAGCGGCGCAGACAGCACGAAGAAAACTGAGACCACAGCGCGTAGCGAGTCAGTTATGGGTATTTTTCGTTGACGGTTTTGCTTTTTGATTCCAATCAAACAAATGATTGAAGACCGAAAACTAATCTAGGATCTGAGGAATATGTAAGTTCGCTAGAAATACAGCTTCGTAGAGTAGCGATTAACTCCACCCTGTGGTTTGTCCTTACAAATTTTATTTTATTTCAGGATAAAAAAATCTCCCGAATATAGCATTTAAGAATGAGAAAATTAGCTGTTCTAATGCTTTCGGCGATGACCTTATCGGCTTGTGGAGGTGGTGTATCATCAGTAAATTCCGAAGCGCTAATAACAACTGAAGCTGCAGCGCCAACCACAACATCTACGATCAAAGCATCTACAGCACCGACCACGACCCAAAAGCAGACCACAACATCCACAGCGCCTGCTGTTGACCCAAAAACGATCTGGACATCAGTTCAGGGATGGGATTGTGCCTCCAACCGGCATTTAGCCGTCTCCGCAAGATACGCCAACGGTACTGTTGAACTTGAGTTCTCTACGTCGCCTTCCTCACAAGGTTTTAGCGAACTGGCAGTGCAAACTGCTCCATCGATTACTCCAAGAGAATATGCTTGGGACGCTAACAGCACCAGCGGGTCCTCCCTGCATCATCTTCGACGCATCGCTGTAACCGATTTAGAATCGAATTCTGTATCCGTAACGCTCACTAGCCCTACACAGCGTCAGGTAAACATTCAGGTTGGTTTGGCTGCAACTCATTCGGACGGAACTATTTGCCAAGCGAATATATTCCCCAATATCGATTATGAGTCAGGGCCTTCGTTATCCGATGCGGTGTTAATACCAGATGGCGTGTCGGTAAATAATGATCGTTACTCATCTTTCGTAATGCCTGAGCCAACGGCTCAAGCTCTCATCTACTCAATCTCACAAAATGACCCATATGGACCTGCCGTAGATGAAAACATTTTTGATTACCCCGCAAAGTTAAGAGTCGCTCTTTATGGCGAACCCACTACTAATCATTGGCGAACAGTTGCTGATATTCTTGAAGTGCTGCAAGTTATTGCGCCCGATCTTGATGCTCGATTCGCTCAGACACACGATGAGGTAACTTTCCCAATCCACGTCACTACTTGCGCTAATTGGCAAAAACAAACCGCTCTTCGCCGGTTCACAGCTTGCAACGCTAATGGGATGGGTGGGTACTTCTCCAATGGCGACATACAAAGTGGCGCCACCACATCATCTGTAAGCCGCGGATTCGTCTGGATTGACAATGGAACTTACAGCGTGACCAATCTGCGACACGAAATTGGTCACGCCATGGGACTTCCTCACGTCAACTGTGCCGGAAGTATGATGATTGTCCCTGACAACCAAGGACAGTTTTGGAATGCTTCTGACTTGGGCGCTATTGCTGTACATCAAGACTCTCGCACTACCGACAAGATGACTTTAGAACAAGCACGAAAAGCGCTCAATATACCGCAAGATTACACATGGGAGAGTCTCCTTGCAGACAGGACCAAGGTATGTGACAACCCGTCTCCGGCTTTCGATGTTTTAGCTGCTGACTTAAAGTCCAATTCTTTGAAGTAGTAACTCCGCTAAGCAAGGTTCGGATTAGACAGCAGTTTTTTGAAGGCGTTTAAACCTACGAGTGGCTCCCCAAACTACGAACCCAGTAAACACAATCCCAAGGGTCAAAGGAACAACAAAGTTTCTTCGCCTTTCAGAATTGTCTGATTCTGGAGCAGCGTCGACGTTTTCTATTAACTCGGACTTATTCTCTGCTGCGTTCTCAACGACAGACGGTCGTTCCTCGTTTTCAGCTTTTTGCTCAGGAGCGTTTGAGAACCATTGCGTTAACGGGTCTGATCCGCTACCCAATGAAAATGGTCGGGCATACCTTTTGACTGGAGTTCCGAACCGTTCAATCGCACCGACGGACACCACGAATCGTGCTGCAAAGTTCCCGTTTAATAGGAAATCATGGATGCCTTCTTGAGCTACTTCACGAAATTCGTTGACGCGCACATAGCTTGTCCCTGTGTACGGTTCATAAAACTCGACACTCATCTCAGCTGCCAAATCAAAAGATGTTCCATCCGGACGTGTGACTTTCAATACTGGTAGATCTTCGAACTGCAAATTCGTTTCTGGTAGCGCTGCAGGTATCAGCATCGAGATTTGCAGCGTTTGGCCTTCTTGGAACTCTGCTTGAAACCCTCGAGTCTCTTTCTCAGAACCAAGATCACCGTAAAAAGCGAAGGAGATGGTCCCATCGGGAAGGAATGGCCCTGTTTCTGCTCTGTCGTGCTGGCTAGTCAAAAAGATGGGGTCATGAGCAGATGCTGGAGCAGCAAATTGGCACAGCAGTAAAAAAGTTAAGCAACCAATAACCAAAAGTCTACGCATCGTTATCTTATTTTAGCTTGCTGACTTACTCCTGCGTTTATAGATTCTCTGAGCTATCAGTTTTGGTTTACAATTTATTTTAAGTACATCGCTCAATATGTATCGCAGAGTCATAGTGCGGTAAAGATTTTATTCTTTAGCAATCACTTGATCCGCTTTTAGAATTTGACGCATTTCGGTTCCTAAGACCTCAAAGCCGAGTTTTTCGTAGAACCCGCGATTGCCTTCGGTAGACGGCACCAAGTAGAGACCTATCTCAGCACAACCGCGTCGCCGAGCATCATCAATGGTTCGCTGCACGAGAATTCTTCCTAAGTTCAGACCCCTCGCTGAGTCGTCCACTATCAGCTCTTCAAGTTCGCAGTACTCCCCTCCATAACGAATAGTCATGTTGTAGGACACGGTTGCTATCCCCAAAATCGAAACATCATTTTCGGCAATAACAACAGCCCCTCGCTCTAACCGCAGATGCGACTCGTACACGCCCTGCCAGTCTGAGGTAACGGCTTCGCCGGTTAGCTGTTCGATCAGCTCAAAGACTCGAGACTGGTCATCTACTTTCGCCGGTCGGGTGCTAACTCCATTTGGATGATGTTCAACTGTCATGTGGCTCCCCAGGTTCCTAGTGGCACCTTTAACTTAGTTAGTGGATTGCATGCATCACGTAATTTAGCTAGATAGCAGTTGTGCATGTTTCCCTATCCACAACTGCAGGTATTTTGCTGACAGCTAATTCTGTAGCTAGGACTTCTTGATTTGGCTGGTTCGCTCGAAGCGGTTCGGAAGGCAAAACGAAGTCTTGGATTGAGAGCCTTGACGCTACTATGGGAACAGATCGTTTACAGAGGGGGCAGTCATGTCATCTGAGCTATTGGCTATGAATGAGAAGGCAATAAGTGAATTTCGTTCTAACGAGGGAAAATGCGGTCCTCCATTTGATGGAGTTCCTATGATGCTGCTCACGATGGTTGGCTCTAAATCAGGCCGTGAGTTGTGTTCACCGCTTGCTTATTCAAATGACGGCGACGACCTAGTGGTCATTGCGTCAGCTGGCGGCAGAGCAACTAATCCCAACTGGTATCACAACCTCATTGCTAATCCTGATGTGCTTGTGGAAGTTGGAGTAGATCGTTACGAAGCAACAGCGGTGCTTGCCAATAGCGACGAACGGGATCGTTTATACAAAACTCAAGCGGAACAACTTCCAGTTTTTAATCAATACGAGGAAGCTGCCCAACCGCGCGTCATCCCAGTCTTTCGTATCGTCCGAACAAATGACTAGAGGCACCGTTAATGGAGTCAGGTTTAGCGATATCCCTTGGCAATCAACTAGTTCGTTGTGGGGCGATGAATCTGATCAGCCGGCTGAGCTCGATATAACAGAATACGGGTTGGCCCGTGTTTTATCGAGAGATGAGGAAACTGGTGCTATATCTCTTCTGATTAAGGAGCCTCCGGGGTGGCATACAGCTGCCGCTGAGGCGCACTCTGTGAATCAAGAAGATATTTTGCTTGAAGGCGACTGTTGGTATGGCGAAGAGCATTTCGAAGGCCCTACTTATTTCAATTTTCCTGCTGGGCATTTCCATGGACCGATGTATACAGAGACGGGCGCTTTGTGGCTGGTGACCTTAACTGGTCAGTTTGATGTGTCTTACAGCGATGAAGTTACGGCTGAATCTATGTCATGGTTTGGGCGAGCGAGTCGCTGAAACAGGTAGCAGGTTTGTTGCGGTCATGAAGCAAACTTAGATACGCGACTCTTCATATGTTAGTTGCAACTATTCGCAGGGTTCGTCATGTCGGTTTGTTTAACGGTGAGCAGTGCGATGACCTATTTGCTAGTTCTGGCGATGTTGCTCTTCCACCGGTTTGAAGCAACGACTTTGAGTTACGGTTCCTTTCGATCGTTAAGGCTAAATAAGATTCTGATACTTTAATCATTAACCGAATTTTGAGCCGAGGATAATTATGAACAAATACGCGCATGGTATGGTGGTTGCCGCTCAGCCTGAAGCTGTTGAGGCCGGAGCTTCGGTGCTAAGAGCTGGAGGTAACGCTGTAGATGCAGCTATTGCGTGTGCTCTAGTGGCAGGTGTTGTCGATCCCCAGATGTGCGGAATCGCCGGTTTCGGTAATTTGCAAGTTTATCTTCCGGGGAAAGGCCTTCACCAATGCATCGATTTCCATGCCAAATCTCCCCTAGCAACACGAGCTGACCAATGGGAAGACATAGTTATTGGCGAGACTAGAGATGGCTTTGGTTTCGTACTGGAAGGCAAAGTGAACGACCTTGGCTATCAGGCAATTGCTACTCCCGGTTCGCTGAAGGCCTACTTTGAAGCTCAAACAGCATGGGGAGTGAAAGACTGGGATGAAATCGTCGCACCTGCGATCCGGTGGGCGGAAACAGGGTTTGCTGTGCGGCCACATGTGGCAGGGTGGTGGGCTGAAGGCGCTGCAATGGGGAGAACTGACAACGTCGAACGCCTTCGGTATTCAGCTACTGGGCGCGAAATTTATTTTCGAGCTGATGGGTCGCTTAAGCGAATCGGCGATGTTGTTGTCAATAAAGATCTAGCCAACACCTTACGGCTCATTGCTTCCGAGGGGGCCGACGTTTTCTATAAGGGCCGTCTAGCTGAACTGATCGCCGAAGATATTTCTGCCCATGGTGGGCTGATGACTGACAGAGACCTTAATGAATATGAGACTACTCATAATGATCCCATTCGGAGCCTCTATCGCGGGCTCGACGTAGCGACGAATCACCCTCCTGGTGGGGGAACAATGGTCCTCGAAATGCTTAACATGCTCGAATGTTTCGATCTGCAATCGATGGGACATAACAGTGTTGAATACGTTCGCACTGTCACTGAAATCATGAAGCGAGCTACCTCGGACAAGGACAGCTACATCGGAGATCCTGCCCATGTCAAGGTCCCCTTGGACCGGTTACTGTCAAAAGCTCATGCTCGAGAACACGCAGCGTCTATTCAGGCTGGCGAACGAGCACAAGTTGAGAGGTTGGCATATGAACCTCGGGACACAACTCACGTTTGTGTTGTCGACAAAGACGGTAATGCAGCATCGATGACACACTCACTTGGGATGCCTTCGGGTGTGATTACCGATGGGCTTGGTTTTATGTTTAATGGTTGTATGGCGGTATTTGACCCGCGACCTGGAAACGCCGACTCTTTGGCTCCGGGGAAAAGCCGGTTCAGTTCGCTTTGCCCGACAATGGTCTTTGAAAACGATGAATTGAATTATGTGGTTGGAGCGCCTGGAGGGACTCAAATCGCGATGGGGGTCACCCAGGTGCTTCTTAACAGCATCGATTTTAAGATGAACATGCTCGAAGCAGTATCAGCGCCGAGAGTTTCGGGAACTAGTAATGCAATCGATGTGTCCAACGGTATTCCCTGGGTCGTCACTGATGCGTTGGAAGCAGAAGGTTATGAGGTCATTCGGAGCCCGAGGACCCATGACTTTGGGTGGGTTCATGGCATTCGAGTTAAAGATGGAAACCTTGATGGTGGAGCTGACCCTGCCGCTGATGGCGCGGTTCAAATTGGGTAAAGGAAAATATTGATGTCTAAAAGCGTGATTACTGAAGAAGTAAATATCGAAACATCCGATGGTTCTATGAACAGCTACTTTTTGCGACCAGAGTCAAGCGGCTCTCTTCCTGGGGTTATTGTTTATATGCCTGCATCTGGGGTTCGAGATGAGTTAGTTGATATCGCTAGCCAAATCGCACAATTGGGTTACGCCGTGGTCTTACCGAATCTTTACTACCGGCTCGCTCGAACAGTTGACATAGACGCAAATCGTTTAGGCACCGATGAATACTTGGGTGTTCAGGACTACATGATTGCTTTGGCAGATCACTTATCCAATAGAAGAGTGCAGTCCGACACTGCTGCAATCATTAGCTGGATGGACTCTCAGGTCACTATTAGCTCAAAGCAAATCGGTGGAGTTGGTTACTGCATGGGAGGTCGCTTAGTTATGGCGTCGCTCGGCGCTCACTCTGACCGCATGGTTGCGGCTGCTTCGTTGTATGGAGCAGGTGTTGCCACCGACCAGGCTGATTCTCCACATCTACAACTTGATCGTTGCGAAGGCGAACTATATTTCGGTTTAGCGGAGAATGACAAATATGTAACAGATGAGGAAACGGCCATCTTGAGAGAGCACCTCGTTACGCTGTCGGTACCTCACAGCATCGAAACTTATCCTGGCACCGAACATGGCTTCGTTTTCCCAGAGCGATACTGTTTCAATCCGGAGCAGACTTTGCTGCACTACGCCAGGATCAAAGAGCTTTTTGAAAGATGGCTCTCTTGAACAAAACTTCAGTCAGAACCTGCTGCAACATAGTTGCGCTTCAGGCCATTGATTCTCGTAAGCAAACGCAGATTTAGCCGGCGTTCATAGACTGTGAAATCACAGCAAAGCCTGCTGTAGCTTCTAACCTTTTTCCGATGATCGCCTGGTAATCATCAGACTCATACCAAGCTTTGGCTGCAGCAGTATCTTCGAACTTCAGCACAATTGTTTGCGGGCCCGGAGGGGTTCCTTCCATAGTTTCAGCTGCTGCGTCAAACACAACTAGCTCAGCACCAGAAGCCTGGATAGTCGGACCGGCTCCTTTTTGATATTCACGATATAAAGCAAGGTCATTAACAACGTATTGAGCAACGAAATATGCAGCCATGCGAACAGTATGTCATCTAGAGATTACTCTCGTTGAACGTTCCAACGAAAATGCTTTCGCTGAGGTAGATACTATGTAGCGCTAAAACCATCAGCAACTTGATCTGTGCTGTGCAGACCACGCATAAAAGTAGACTTGCCTCATACATCTTCCGTTTAATTTCTGACCGACGACTTCACTACTCGATGAGCTCACTTCTCTATTTTTGAATCGCTAAGACAAGTCCGATGAAACAACAAAGGCTGATTCAGTGGAATTCTCATATCAGAAACGCGCTAAAGTTTTTCCTGACGCACTGTTTCAGACATCAGGAGAGCCTGTGTTTAGAACTTCAGGAAATGATTATGCAAACATTTAGCGAAACTTTGGCTAGAGCCGAAAGCATGCATACCGAGAAACTAGCGCTCGTATGCGATGGTAATGAACGAAGCTTCCGAGAGTTTTTTGAGCGCTGCCATCGCGTGGGTTCGATTCTTAACGAGCTCGGGGTAGCTGCGGGTGAACGAGTAGCGATTTGGGCTGCGAACTCCGATATCTATACTGAGCTTTACGCTGCGATTCCTTCTCACGGCCGTTCAATTTTACCTCTAAATACTCGCTGGTCATTTTCTGAGCTGGCGTACGCCATCGAAGATGGCGGCGCCAAGCTTTTGATCACTGATCGTGACCCAGGATCACTTATCCATAGCGTCGATCACGTGCTGTCGATTGCTGACTATGAGCTGATGGTTGATCGCGCTGAGCCTTTACCATTTGCAGATGTTAACGAAGACGATTTAGCAGGCCTTTTTTACACAGGCGGCACGACCGGTAAAAGCAAGGGCGTGATGCTCTCGCATCGAAACATTGTTTCTAATGCTTTGCATAGCCAGTTCACGATGCCTTTAGTAGGACATGATAGGTATCTCCTCGCCGCGCCAATGTTTCATGCAGCCGGGACTCTTTCGGTTTTGCAATGCCTTTCGCTTGGAGTCACTCAGATTATTTTGCCTGCCTTCAGTCCTGAAGTCTGTCTCGACCTCATCGAAAGCGAGTTGTGTACCGCCACAATCTTAGTGCCGACCATGATTGCTGCTATGACAGAAGCACAAACCCTTAACCCAAGATCTCTTAACTCGATGAGACTGCTCGCTCATGCGGCGTCACCGATAACCACTGAGGTTCTTAAGCGAGCCTGTGAACAATTCCCGAATGCCGAATTTATTCATGTTTATGGGGCCACTGAAACGACTGTCGTGACTGCCCTTCGATCTGAACATCTCCTTATAGAAACATCTTTGGGTAAATCTGTGGGCCGCGCCTCACTCGGTGTGTCTGTAATGATTGATGGTGAGCCAGGCCAGCCAGGCGAAGTCCTTGTGAAAGGACCAAATGTTACAAGCAGCTATTGGAACAAACCCGAACAAACATCTGAGTCAATCCGGAACGGCTGGTATCGGACTGGCGACATTGGGTATTTAAACGACGATGGCTATTTGTTTCTTGTTGATCGAGCTAAAGACATGATTATTTCTGGCGGTGAAAACATTTACTGTTCTGAAGTCGAAGAGATTATCTACCAAAACTCGAAAGTGCTTGAGGCCACAGTTTTTGGTATTCCGCACCCTCATTGGGGTGAACAAGTTCACGCTACTGTTGTTGCCCGAGATAACTCGCTAACCGAAAATGAACTGATTGATTTCTGTCGGATGTACTTATCGGGCTACAAGCTACCACGATCAGTAGCTTTCCAAGAAAACGAACTACCAAAGTCAGGACCAGGCAAAGTCCTCAAAAGGGAACTCCGCTCTCCGTACTGGGCTGGCCACGAACGAGCAATTAACTAGGATCTCCAGCAACCGTCCGGGGCCAGAACCTCTACCCCACTCTCAACAAAAACAACGGCTAAGCCGGCGGCGCCAACAGTGGTTCGCGATAAGAATGCACTATCAACGGATCTCCAACTTTGATCGTCGCGCCCACAGGTCCGATACGACATGCCATACCAAACACGCCATGACCTTCCATCATGTTACGTACGTTCCCTTCGAGTTCCGGTGCTTCTTTACACCAACGATGCGCCCGTAAAACCACTGCCGGTTCGCGATGGCGTTCACCAGAGTCTTGATCAATTTGTGGCACCGCGCATCGTGGCCAAGGAATTTCCCCAGCCAGCTCAGCGTCACCTATAGCCATATCATGCCATGTGTCTTCTATCCAGGGTTCGCCGGCGTCGACGATCACGTTAGGGCGAAAGCGGTCAATGCTGAACTGTTCCAGGGCACGCTCTTGCAGCCAGTTCAGTGACGCTAGGTTTGTTAGCAGCACTGGAGCGAGGTCTACAAAAGCTATTGGCTGCTCAAAAAGATCTAAAGAAGATGGGGCCCGGTGATCGGAATCGTCGGTAACTGAGGCAAATCTACATCTCTCGCCGAGAAGCTCCGAGATCCAGTTCGCAGCTTCTCCTCCCCCATCGACTGCTCTCACAGGCCGTCGTCCCACTAGGTGTTGAACTGAGACTTCAGCTGCTTGTTCTCGACTCAAAATTGTTGAGCCGTTACCGTTGGCTGAAAGCAGGACAGTGTCACCATCTAAAGCTGTTTCGACCGTCGCCAAAATTTTGTGTTTACGTTGGGTAACACACTCACCGTTTTCGTCAACGATCTGCCATTCACGATCATGTTTAAGCCCTGTAGCGATGACATCGGCTTGTTCAACTTCGATCCGACGGCATGACTTCACTGGATGAATGTGAATAGCCTCTACTCGTACATCGCTCATCAAACTATCGTAGCAACCTTTAACGAATACTTTCAGTACGAGCAGGCCAACCTTAAGCAATTACCTCATCCAGAGATAGCAAACCACTTAACTAAATTTTAATTCCCAATCACCGCAGCCCAGTTTTGTGTAATAATTTTCATCAGCAGATTTAGGACTTGGGAGAATGCCTCTGATGGAGCAGCATCACGAAATCTTTGCCGAACAGAACATGGAGCCGGCAACACCTATCTCTGCGAGCGTTTCGATAGCGGCTAACGCTTCAGATGTTTGGACAGCAATTAGTGATGCGGGAAACCTAAAAAGATTGCACCCATTTTGTGAAAGAAACGAAGTTGAACGATGGCCGGGTCCTAATGGGAGGGACCACATCTATTATTACAGCGGAGTGCACTACCAGCGTGACGTACTTAGCTGGCAAGAGGAACAAGGCTACGACTTGATGGTTGGGCCGCTTTCGGGCAAGATATCTTTCGCCAGGTGGCGGATTGAAGAATCGACTCCAAGCGCATGCACCTTCAGCATCGAGGTCACTTCTTACATCCGTAACAATGTGTCATCTGAGGACCGTTCCCGTTATGAAACTACAGTAATTAAGGCGGCTATTCCGCCTTACCTTGATGCAGTTGTTCAAGGCGTCGCCTACTTTGTTGAAACCGGCAACCCAGTTATCCGCAACCAGTTCGGTGCCCACAAGATCTATTCGCCCGGCCCTCAGAACTAGCTCTGTTTGGCTTTATTTTTCTCTTGAATACGTCGGCCGGGCCTGACCGTCTGACCGCCTCGCATAGGGTAGTCTCGGCACCTCCGACTCAAATAGTGACTAGGAGCCAGACACCAAATGATTTTCGCTGCCTGATCTGAATTTACTAGCGCAGCAATACTGCCTTTGCCTTTATTCGTGTTGGCTTTACCCATGATTAGCGTAACTTGCGATTTTGAGGCGCTATGTTAACTGCAAGGCCCAACATATCGGGTTGATTTATCGGGGCAGGGGAAGGAGAAAGCATAGGGTGCTTTCACCGTATCGAGTTTTAGATCTAACTGATGAGCGCGGCCATTTAGCTGGGTTGATGTTGGCAATGTTTGGCGCCGAAGTAATAAAAATCGAACCACCCGGCGGGATTCGAACTAGAAACATCGGACCATTTGATGCTTCTGGAGCCTCTCTAACTCATGCAGCTTATGACAGGGGTAAAAAGTCTGTCGTTATCGACCTAGAAAGCCTCGAAGGAAAAAATCAGCTGCGCGATCTCGTTAAGGAAGCTGATTGTCTAATCGAGTCGTTGGGGCCTTGCGCACTCGACAAGTTAGGTCTTACTACTGACTCACTCTTAGAAATCAACCCATCGCTCGTTATAGGGACTCTCACTGCCTTTGGCCATAGCGGACCGAAGGCTTTTTGGCCTGCAACTGATATCACTCTTATGGCATCTGCTTGCACCATGGCTTTTACTGGTGACGCTGACCGGTCGCCAGTGCGTGTTGGGGTTCCCCAAGCATTTCATTTTGGTGCTGCTGCTATGGCCGGCGGAGTGATTGCAGGGTTGTATGAAAGGGGGCACTCCGGTGTTGGGCAAGTGATTGACGTCTCAGCGCAGCAGGTAATCCCTATTGCTACTCAGGGAGGCGTATTGTCTGAGGCTTGCAACTACTCAACTCCGGTGCGTTCCGGAGGCGGCGCCTCAGTAGGTCCAATCGATTTACGATTCGTGTACCCGGCCAAAGACGGGTTTGTGTCCATCACCCACGTATTCGGGGAGGTAATCGGGCAGGTGACCGCAGAGCTGATGCGGTGGTGTCTGGAGGAAGGCTTTACCACGCCGGAGATCGTAGAGTTGGACTGGGTTAATTTTGCGACTCTCCTTGAATCAGGAGAGGTCAGCATTGCGACTTGGGAACAGGCAAAAACTGATGTTGCTAACTGCACTGCCTCCAAAACTAAGGCCGAGTTGCTGGCTGTGGCAATGGAGCGAAGAATTCTTATAGCTCCTATTGCTGACCTTAGGGAAGTAGTTAATAGCGCGCAGCTTGCTGCCAGAGGCTATTTCGTTAATCTCGATATAGGCGACCAGAAGATTTTAGCGCCTGGCGCTTTTGCCCAAGTCAGCCCAACTCCTTTGAAGCCTTTGCCACAAGTGTCTAAGTTAGGATCAGACACTGAAGAAATTTTAGCCAATAATCACTATTCGGTTTCAAAAACTCCAACAACAAAAATTAGCAGAAAGCCATTAGATGGTGTGAAAGTTGTTGACTTTACATGGTCTTTAGCTGGACCATACGCGACCCGAGTGTTAGCGGATCTAGGTGCCACGGTCGTCAAAATCGAGTCCAGCAAGAAGCCAGATGCGGCTCGAGGGTTTCTACCTATTTGGGACAACATTCCTGGTAGCGAGCAGTCTGCAATGTTTGATAGCGCAAATGCAGGCAAATTGTCGCTTAGTCTCGATTTGAGTAAACCTGAAGCCATCAGTGTCGTGCATGATCTCGTCGGCTGGGCTGATTTAGTTAGCGAGTCTTTTTCTCCGAAAGTCATGTCAGGCTGGGGTCTAGGCTATGAGCAGCTTGCAAAGATTAATCCTCGAATGATAATGGTTTCTACTTGTTTAAATGGGCAATACGGGCCTTTAGCAAGTTTCGCAGGTTACGGGAATTTAGGTGCTGCTCTATCCGGTTTCTATGGATTAGCTGGGTGGCCTGACCGTCCGCCGGCAGGTCCTTTTGGGGCATACACCGACTACACATCTACTCATTTTCTAGTTGCTACGATCTTGGCTGCATTAGACCAACAGCGCCGAACCGGACTGGGCGCTTACATTGATCTCGCTCAAGCCGAAGCCGCTCAGCATTTTATCTCTCCGGCATTGCTTGATATTTCAGCTAATGATCATTTGGTAAGCCGTTCAGGCAATAACGATGATGCAATGGTTCCCCATGGCGGGTTCCGATGCGAAGGTGATGACAACTGGATTGCTATAGCCGTGGTTGATGATGATGCTTGGCGAGAACTGTGCAGAGTGATCGAGCGACCAGATCTTGAGGCAATGGCAAAGCTTAAATCATTGGGTGGTCGCAAAGTAGCTCGTGCCTTAGTTGAAGGCGAACTGACAAAGTGGACTCAAAGCCAAAGTATCGATGACGCAGAATCTAAGTTGATAGCGGCAGGAATTGCTGCACATCGAGTGCAAAGTAGCGACGAGTGTCTTGCCGATCCGCAGCTGGCTCATCGCGCCGCGTTTTTGTGGGTGGATCACCCGAACCGTCGCTCGATTATAGAGAACTCGCGCTTTAAGATGTCACACTCAGAGTGCAAGCCGACCACCCGGGCGCCGTTTGTTGGTGAGCATACTTTTAATATTTTAGCTGACATCTTGAATTATGACGGAGACCGTATTGCCGATCTAGCGGCAGCCGAAGTTCTTGAGTAGATGATTAGGCGTGAGCGGATGCTCCCACTCTCTAGAAGCCGCAAGTTTTTTGAAAAGGCCTTTAATATTTTTGTGGCTGCTTAAAATGCTAATTGAGTCAACCAAGGTCTTGTAAGAACACTTTCCGAGCCGTTACGTCAACACAAAATCGTTTCTTTGGCTTCTCTGGTTAACAGTGCAGAGATTATTGTTCACTTTGAAGGAAATACGGCGATTGGCGCACTCTGCTCTCAGTGCTGTGAGAAGGTGGTGCCTGATCGGTATTTCATCCCGATCAGAGAGAGGCCAGCATGGCCGGTAAAGACAAAGGTGGCCGGGCTGCTAAAACGCCAGCTGCTAAAAGCACAAAAGAGAAGCGTCAAGCGAAGAAAGATAAAAAAGCTAGCAAGGCATAGCACTTTAGGGCTTCGTTGTTTAACGGGCTCTGTTGCTTCTTCAACTAATTTTGAAGTCACGGCTTTCGGCAAACATGCACGCGATCGTTCCTAGGAAATTTTCAAACGTCTAACTAAGCACTTCTGCGCATTCACCGAGTTACTTTCCAGTAGGTGCTTTCGCTCCCATAATCCAATCTATGACGTCATTTCCATCTCGTGTACCCCAAACTCCTACCTGACCGCGACTGCTATTCGCAGGTACAGTTTCTACCCGCCGCCATTCAGTTGCTACCACTCTGTGGGCAATTAGCCACTGTCCGTTCCGCTGCTCAAACCGGTCAACATACCGGATTCCGAAAACATCATCTTTTCCTTCTTTATCAGAAAACTCTCGGCGATGATAAGCGACTGCATACGTTTCAGCACGAGCGCTGTCTCCTTCGACTTCGACAAGGATATTTCCCATAAAGTGCATGGTGGCAGTCCAACGCGGCATGAAGTCTTCGACCATGCTTATGAACTCATCGACGTTACCTTTGAACGCTCCGTGGTCATCGTAAGCATCAGGGTGATAACAAGACCTCACTAATTCGAAGTCCATTCGGTCTATTCCTCGTGCATAACGATAGACAACATCGGTGATTTCCTGTTTGGCTAAGAGCGTTTCGATATCCATAAACATTTAGTCTTGCCGGATCTTGGTATTGCTGCAACTAGTTTTTGGGTTGCGAGTTTATTGAGGTGTCCAATAAATCCATTCGCTTTCGATACGGTCTATTAGCGGTTTATGCTGTCATCCCAAAAATTTTTTCTGCTTCGCTCGCTACTCCAAGCAGCTTATTGTCGCCCCACATGCTGCCAGTTAGTTGAACTCCCACCGGAAGACCTAATGGCCCTGTGCCTGTCGGCAGGTGAATAGCCGGAACTCCCAGTGCTGTCCATACTCTGTTAAACACAGAGTCCCCAGTTGTCTTCATGGGTGGTGCTTCGCTTGAAGCGCTCGGAGTTATCAGCGCATCTAATCCGCTTTCGTGCATGAACTCATAGTGCAGATTCCGGGCTTTAAGCAAAATTAATTGAGCATCACGATATTTACGATGGTCAACATTGTCACCGTTCAATAACATTTTTTTGAGTAGAGGACTAATCAGATCAGCGTGGTTGCTTCGTTCCCATGCAAAGATTCGAACGACCTCATAATGCAGCACTGTGTTGGCTGCTTCGAACACTGGAGCCAAATGCGTCAGTGGGTCTAAGTTAACTATCTCAATTCCTGCATCCGATAGCTGTTGTTCTGCGAGCCTCATGACTTCAGCCATTTCTGGTTTGGCAGCTTCCCATTGATGCGATAGGTAGCGGCCAATTTTTTTTATTGAAATTGTCTCATCTAGGTTTGTGTCTACAAGCGTCGAAAACATGGTTTTCGAATCGGTTACGTTTTTAGTAAACCAGCCAACAGTGTCAAAGGAATGAGACAAAGTCGCTACTCCTGCCACCGGCACTAGCTGATAGGTCGGTTTGAATCCAACAACTCCGCAGTAGGCCGCCGGTCGAAGTACCGACCCAACGGTCTGAGTGCCGAAAGCTGCACGGACTTGATTGTCTGCAACAGCTGCTGCTGAACCGCTAGAACTTCCACCCGGGGTTCGGTCAGGGTCATGAGGGTTAGTTGTTTTGTTTGGCGTGAATAAAGCAAATTCTGTCGTTACTGTTTTCCCCAGCACAACAGCACCCGCTGCACGAGCTCCCGCAACGCACGCAGCGTCGTTGCTAGTAGAACGATTTGCATATATCGGCGATCCGCGTTCGGTAGGAAGATCAGCCGTGTCGATAACGTCTTTAACGCCAAGGGTCCAACCGTGAAGACTTCCCGGAGGGGCTTCTTTGACGGCTTCAAGAATTGTTGCATCTTCATGACGTGCGACCCAAGCTTTAACAGCATCGTCACGCTTAGAAATGCGAGATAGCTGAGTCCGGGCTTCTTCTAACATCGTCACCTACTCATTATTGCTCACTTCTTGTGACCATGTTAAGTAATGTTCGTCTTAGCAGTAAACGCTGTCACCACATCAGAAGGACAGGTCAAAGCATGGACTTAGTTATAAGAAATGGCTTAGTTGTCCTAGCTGGCGAAGCCACAGCAACCAATATTGGGATAGCTAACGGCAAAATTTCCCAAATCGGTGGTGTTATGAACGGCACCCAAGAAATTGATGCAAATGGAAAATTTGTTCTTCCCGGAGGAGTGGATCCTCATGTTCACCTCTCTCCGCCGAGGACCGGACCTGGAGTCAACAGCTGGACCGATGATTTTGAGATTGGAAGCCGGGCTGCGCTAGCTGGCGGTGTTACTACTGTCGGAAACATGTCATTCCCTCGCAAGGGTGAGCAAATGGCAGAAGGTCTAGAGCGCGACATGAGAGATGCAGCAGCTAATTCAATGGTTGATTTTTTTCAGCACCCAGTGCTGTTAGACCCTGACGCCGAGGGAATTAAACAGATTTCTGAGTTGGCGGCTTCAGGTCACCCAAGTGTCAAAATGTTTCTATCTTTCAAACGATTCGATCGCGATGTCGAAGGGTTCTTACGGGCAATGCGTGCATGTGCCGCTGCGGGTTCAGTAGTCCTATTGCATTGCGAAGACGCTGCTTTGATGGGATGCTGTGGCGAGCTGCTCAAAGAAGCGAACTTAACTGCGCATCACCATTACCCCGAGACCCGGCCCGTAGTTGCAGAACGTATTGCCACCGAACGCGCAGTAGGTTTTTGTGAAGTTTCTGGTGCTGCTACCTACATAGTTCATTTATCAAGCCAAGAAGCACTCGAAGCTTGCCGGCGAGGGCGAGCCCGAGGCCTGCCGTTGTATGTAGAGACTCGGCCAATTTATTTACATCTGGAACGATCACGTTTTGATGAGGCCGATGGAGCGAAGTATGCAGGCGCTCCGCCATTGCGCGAAGACTCCGACCGTGATGCTCTTTGGGCAGGTATCGCTGATGGAACAATCAGCACCGTCGCAACTGACCATGCTCCGTGGACGTTAGAACAAAAACTTGATCCGACTTTGGGTGCCGCTGATCTTCGACAAGGAATGGCTGAGTTAGAAACGATGATGCCAATGCTATGGGATTTAGGCGTTGCAAGCGGGAAAATATCGTTAGCGAGGTTTGTTGAGATAACCAGCTCTAACCCTGCAAAACTTTTCGGTATGTATCCTCAGAAAGGCTGTATTGCTCCAGGCTCCGACGCTGATCTCGTAGTTTGGGATCCTAATGATTCCCGAGTCATAGAAGGAGCCACCATGCACTCCGCTGCGGGTTACTCGCCCTATGACGGATGGGAAATCAAAGGCTGGCCAAGTTTTACAATTAGCCGCGGGGAAATCGTAGCTGAAGGATCAAAAATATTGGCTTCTCCAGGACGGGGTCTTGCAGTGCCGAGACAACCTTTCCAAAGGCCGTAAAACGCGCACCAGCCATAACCAAGCCACAAAGACCTTATATCTAAGATTCAGCTACAAGGTATTGGACCTATTTACAATATTGGTCTGCACTATTTGCTGTTCGGACCCATTGACTTCCAGCTAGGATTAAGACCATCTCTAAAGTGCCCTCGACTGGAGAAGCCATGGAAGACTATAGCCCTGAAGCAGCGAAATTTAGAGCGGAAGTGAAGTCATTCCTTTCTCAAAATCTTCCACCGGAATGGAGTGGAATGGGGAACTTCACCAAGGAACAACGAACAACTTTCGTTCAAGAATGGCGCAAAATTCTTGCAGCTAACCAACTCTTAGCTGTTGCTTGGGCTCCTGCATATGGCGGAGCTGGGCTAAGCCAATTGGAGCGCACCGTCCTCGCAGAAGAGCTTGCTGCCGTCGGTGTTCCTAACGGCAGCGATAATGACCCTTTTTCCATCGGAATGATTGGGCACACTATTATCGAGTGGGGCACCGAAGAACAGAAACAACATTA
The DNA here is from genome assembly GCA_905182565.1 of Acidimicrobiaceae bacterium. Classification (GTDB taxonomy): domain Bacteria; phylum Actinomycetota; class Acidimicrobiia; order Acidimicrobiales; family Poriferisodalaceae; genus UBA9040. Next base: position 44,513 of record CAJJCB010000011.1, read on the forward strand.
CCTTCCAAGAATTTTAGATGGAACTGATGTGTGGTGCCAGGGCTACAGCGAACCGAATTCTGGATCAGATCTAGCTTCTCTAGCCACACGAGCTGACCTAGACGGCGACGAATGGGTAATAAACGGACAAAAAATATGGACGTCTCAAGGCCACAACGCCAATTGGATTTTTGTTCTTTGTCGCACTGACCCAACGGCTGTGAAGCACGCTGGGATCTCTTTTGTTCTCTGCCCTATCGATCAACCCGGTGTCGAAGTTCGACCTATAGTAAATGCTTCCGGACATCATGACTTCAACGAGGTGTTCTTCAGCGATGCTCGGACTTCAAAAGAAAATGTTTTAGGAGGAGTTCATAATGGTTGGGCGGTAGCGAATACCCTTCTCGCCTACGAAAGAGGAGACGACTCAACCACCAACGGTATTCGCTACGGTGATGAGTGGAGTCGATTGGTCGATGCAGCGAACCAGAAAGACAAGCTTTCTGATCCAGTTATGCGTCAACGTTTTGCTGCCGCATATACAACCACTCAGATAATGCGATTCATGGGTCTACAGACAGTCGCTCGTTCGCTTCAGGGTTACAGCCAAGGTCCAGAATCTTCTTTAAATAAACTTCTTTGGTCTGAGTACCATCAACGATTCACAGAATTAGCGATGGACGTTGTCGGCATGGACGCCACGGCTCCTTCCGGTCGCGATTCAGCCACTGGCGTGGGAGTTGATGACATCGGCTCGCCGTATTCGTCGCAAGCTTGGGTCACTAATTTCATTGGAGCTCGACCTGGCTCTATCTACTCCGGAAGTAACGAAATCCAAAGAAACATTGTGGGTGAGCGAGTTCTCGGACTTCCTAAAGAACCACGAGCCGATATAGGTCCTTGGAACGAAACCAAAAGATCCTAAAAAGACTTTGAGACTATGCATTATCAGCCAGAACCAGAGGATGAATTTACAACCTGATTGATTATCTAGTAGGTATCCCCAGATCGATCTTGAACATGTTCACACGTTCTGAATTCTTTATTCAAACCTGGAGTTACCCAGCTGATTTAGCTAATGCACGCCACAAAGTCGGATAGCTTCGCCACAGCAAATCTTCATAGATGTATCCATCTTCTTTCAGCGCTTTAGTTAATTTTGGAAGATTCCTAAAAGGAACTCCACTATCTACATGGTGCGCCAGGTGATGCCCCACACGAAGCGGCACCAAGAAAATTCTCGCAAGCATACTCTGCCTTACGTGATGAGAAGTTTGTCTTTTATCTCCAGAACGGGTCATTCCGCCATGTTCGGCAATAGCTCGCAACCGATTTATAACTTGATAGAAAGTCATGTAAGGCAGAACCCATAACAGTAAATACAGTGCGGGCTGCCCAGATAGAAAAAACATTGAAAAAATTGTTATTTGTCCGACGTAGAAACGGATGCTGTTGAGCGCGTATCGCCGATTCAGAACGCCAACAACTCGGGGTTTCAATTGTCGATACGCTGAAACCCCTAGGAAGTCTCGACGTAGTTTTCTGCGAAATGAAGCTCCAGTAACGGGGAAAAGAGCATACAACAAGAAGTCTGGCTCTTTCGGGCCAAATTCATCTCTATGGTGGTTGCTATGCCCACGACGGTAGGCATGGCCACCGCCACCAAATGACAACGGTCCGAAAACGTTAAGGCCAATAAAATCGTTAAATTTCCGGTTGGTGAACAGGAGCCTATGTGCCCCTTCGTGATGCAAAATAAACATACGGTTCTGTACAAGGCCCATTACCGGTATCGCTAACAAAATCCCCAGCCAGTGGTCGGCAGACACTGCTACAGCTACTAGAAGAATCGGAAGAACTACAGATATTAAACAAGTTACGGCATTAGCTACATCAGGAATTTTTCTTAGCTCATCTCTAAAAGCGCCAGTAGGCCGACCGTTGGGGCGGAGCCTCTCGCTCCCCTCGAATGTTGGGTGGTTTGAGGCCATTCCACCAGTCATAGTGCGGACTACTTCATCGTGTTCCAACACTATTGCCATGCGCTTAATTTATCGTATGGTTATTCTTCAGACACCATTTTAGTATCAGAATTTGTGTCGCTAGGCGGAGTCGTCAAAATAGCTTAACGCCCCAAGCCGCATCGAGCCTTTCTGTCATTTCACTTACGGCTATGATCTTGCCATGAGTCTGTTAGCACCAACATTTCAAAACGTCTTTACTGCTGCCGTCGCTTGGGCCAACGGTACAACTAACTCATGACTAAACACCCGGCCCTAAACGGTATCCGCGTACTTGACGTTTCAAGCGTCCTTTCGGGACCCTTGGCCGCCATGTTGTTGGCTGACTTAGGAGCTGAAGTTATTAAAGTCGAACCACCGAACATCCCTGACTTTACTCGTGGTACCGGCGACGCCCGTAACGGAATGACAGCATATTTCTACAATACTAATCGCGGTAAACGAGCTATCTCGGTAAACGGACGCCAGCCAGAAGGACAGCGAATCTTGCAACAACTCGCTGACCAGGCGGATGTGTTAATTCAAAACATGCGACCAGGTAAGGCATCTGGTATTGGCTTAGACCCTTCGCAATGTCTTCAGCGTAATCCAGCGCTCATATATGCTTCCATTAACGGCTATGGGACTGTTGGCCCCATGTCCGAGGAGCCCGTGTACGACTACGTAATTCAAGCAGTCACGGGAATAGTTGATGTGCAACGTGATCGCGCTAGCGGTACCGCTGATCTCAGCCATCATTTTCCTGCCGATAAGATCACGTCGCACGCACTAGTTGAAGCGATTCTTGCAGCCTTGTTCGCTCGAGAGCGGCACCCTGACCGACGCGGTCAAGAAGTTGAAGTGAGTATGCATGAAGCCAATCTTGCTTACATGTGGCCTGATGCAATGATGCAGCACAGTATTGTTGGAGATATAGATGGCCCTGGAATTTATCCTGGCGAGTATTACCGTGTCTACTCCACCATTGATGGGGCTGTTGTGGTGATGCCGCTTATGGGTCCAATGGCAGGTATTTGTGAAGCAATTAACCGCCCAGAGCTAGCTAAAGATCCTCGATTTCAAGCTTTAGATGCATCTAACTTAGACGAATTCCAAGACTTGTTGGCCGAACAAATATCTAAGTGGACGACACAAGAGACTCTTAGCGCTTTTAGTGAACATGATGTGCCGGTAGGGCCAGTCATACCTCGTAACGAAATACATGATCACCCGCAGGCAAAGGCGCGCGGGTCGGTTCCAGAACACGACGTGTTTCCTGTTGGGCGCATCCGGTCAGCCCGACCAGCATGGAGGATGAAGGAAACTCCTGAACTTTTACATCAAGGGGCACCGACAATGGGAGAGCACACTGACGTGGTTCTAGCGGAACTTGGTTACCTACCTGAGGAAATCGCAGCTTTACGACAAGTTGGCACTGTCGCCTAAAGATTTATTAATGGCACTACTTCGAACTTGAGTCCAAGCAAACGATGACTTTTCTGGATACGCCGATCTAACTCGGCGTTGCTCAGAGAACCGCTCGCCCATTCATTTGACCTAACGGCTCAGCAAGAAGTTCGAGGCGTTCACCATCAGGACCATTGAAATAGAACGAATTTCCGTGTTCGAAAACAATTTTCACACCAGCAGCTTTAAGTTTTGATTTCAAGTGTAAGTGAGTGTCTGGTGCTACCGAGATAGCAAGATGGTGCATCGATCCCAAGACCTCTAAGTACGGACCTAAATCTAAACCGGGAAAATCGAAGAAAGCCAATGCGTTACCATTGCCTATATCGAAGAAAAAATGAGTTGAACCCTTGTAGTCACGATTCTCAAAGAGCTCAGTAAGGGGAAACTCGAGCACATCTTGATAAAAAGTAATCGTTTGCGCAACATCAGAACACAACAGCGCTAAATGATGCACCCCATTGGCTGACGAGACCGGTCTTGTTTCCTTCGCCACAAGGTGAGCTTTGCGAAGCCTCTCCCATTCGTTGCTTCGGTCCATTTCTTCAGCATCTTCTAATCGTGTCACTGACTCTCCTCGCCGTCTCGCGTCATTTAGCCACATCGTTTTGTGCCGTCGGGCGGCCCCAGCGTTCACTTGAGATAGTAGCGCTTGTCAGCTTAAACAATGACAGCTCAATTCAATTCGATATACGGCCCAGTCTTATGTTTCAGAATTGACAACTTCTTGTAGTCTTCTTCTTTAGAGTCGTCAAAGTTCAATGAGGAGTTTCGTGTCTGGAGATGCCGCTGTTGTTGCCTGGATCGCTGCAGCTAAAGCATGGACCGATGCCGCTCTTATGTGGATAGTGGATGCGGAAGCTGCTGACCCAAGTGCTGCCTATAGAGCTGCCGCAGCTGCTTTTCGAGCCGCTGAACAAGCTGACCCCGGAAGCGAAGCCGCAGCTAAATACCGCTCAACTGCCGATGACTACCGAAATGCCGCCTACGCAGATGCGGCAATTGCTTGGTCAACTTCTGATGCTTGGGCTTCATCTGCTCAGGCATGGGCTGCTACAGGCAAACTGTGGTCGAGCCGTGCAGAGATGAGCGCCCAGGCTGCTGCTGAAGCTGCTGAAGGGGCGGCTGCCCAAGCCGCCGTTGAAGCAGCTACTCGACCAAATACTTATAAGCCGCCCGAATAACGTATGTCTCGAATTTTCTGACTAAGTCGTTGCATGAGCTTTCTTTCACTTCAACTGCTAGCGCTAGTTAGCACTGCGGCACCAAAGATTAATTGAGTGAACTCGTTGTCCAAGCAACTTACCCGTCTCTAACGATCTCGCATTCCACAGGATCAGTCGTGCTACCGTCGTCTAATTATCGGCAGTGTTCACAGACATGGAGAAAACATGCTTCGAGATTTAAATAACAAAGTCGCCTGGATCACGGGTGCTGGAAGCGGGATAGGCGAAGGCTCGGCGGTCGCGCTTGCTGAAGCTGGCATGCACGTAGTCCTCTCTGGTCGCCGTCGAGAAAAACTCGAAGAGGTAGCGCAACGTTGCTTAGGCAAAGCAAGCATTGAGTTACTTGACGTAGCTGACAAAGATGCCGTGGCCGAAGTAGCTGCACGGATCATCAACACTCATGGCCGCATAGATGTTTTAGTGGCTTCAGCCGGCATTAATGTGAAAGAACGCAACTGGCACAATGTAAGTGTTGAAGATTGGGATCAAGTAATACGCATCGACTTGGACGGCGCTTTCTATTGCTGTAGAGCCGTCCTGCCAACTATGAAATCTCAGGGTGAAGGACTTATAGTAAATATCTCCTCGTGGGCAGGCAAACACGTTCACATTTTGACCGGGCCAGCGTATACAGCCGCCAAACATGCCATGAATGCTATGAACGAAAGCATCAACATGGAGGCAGGCATATTCGGAGTGAGAGCTTGTGCCGTGTGCCCAGGAGAAGTTGCTACACCTATTTTAGATAATCGCCCAATTCCTGTTTCCGCTGAAGACCGAGCCAAGATGGTGCAACCCGAAGACTGCGGAGAACTTATCCGCTTCCTGGCGCAACTCCCAAATCACGTATGCATTAACGACGTAACTATCAGCCCAACTTATAACCGGCAGTACGCAGCGGACGCGCAAACATATTTACCCCCCTCTTAAAAAGTTTGGGTGGTTTCGCAACGCTATAAGCAAGAAACTGCTCCGAAATAAAGTAATTTCCAGTCGTTAACGTGAGACTATTTATGAATCCGACGTTTCATAGCTTTGTTATTCCGTGGCCTTCGGATCAGAATGTCAAAGCTATATCAGCGCCGACGCTAAGAAATACGACCGCTGCTAGTCCGGCCCAATTCAGTTCGTAACCGCCTACAAGAATTTCGTTAGCATTTTCTGGAATCACTCCTACGACTCCTTGACTACCACCAGAACAATGAACAGCTTGAGTGCCTGTCCTAAGGTCTTCAGGGAGTCTGAAGAGATACCAGGAGCTTCACCAACTTTTCCGTCAATGTTCGTTAAGCAGTCAGTCTGAAGCAACCGGACCGCACGCGAAGCAAAGAACACGTTGACCAGGTGGCCGTCTTGAACTGCTTGATCTGCTCAGGCAATGCCTACGACACACTTGCATGGGTCAATTTCTGGGTCCGTGGATATCATTACGAAATAGCCCTTAGACATGGTTTAGACTTAACTAATTCGCTCCCCGATAACGGTCTTGGAGATCTTTGTTCGGAGTAATCATGGTGAGGTTAATAAGCATTTTTTAAGCGGGGCTTTGTGCTAGATCAACCAGAAGACTCTGTCTAATGCCCAGCGGTAGATGTGTTAGTAGCGCGAGAGTGGAAATACTCTGCGTGTCGATTCAGACCGACAAGGTTTGCTTCAATATCGCGCTCAGCGAACTTCGCTATAACAGCATCTAAAGCAACAACCGCTGAGGTATCCCATATACGCGCTTCGCTCAAATCAATTTCTACTCGTTTTACTTTGACTGAGTCATAGTCGAAGGAGTGGACTAAGTCATTGGTCGATGCAAAAAATAATTCACCTCTGACTGCGTAAAGACGCTCGACGTTATCTGGATCAACGCAGCTAGTAACTTTCACTACTCCAGATACATGTCGAACAAAGAAAACTGCCGAGAGCAGCACTCCAATACCAACGCCGTATGCAAGGTTTTCGGTCACAACGACGATCCCGATAGTCGCTAGCATCACCGCCGTCTCCGACTTTGGCATCCGTCGTAGAGTCGATGGCCGCACGCTTTCCCAACTGAAGGTACCAATAGCTACCATTACCATCACTGATACCAGTGCAGCCATCGGGATGCGGGCCACTATGTCACCAAAAACCAAAATCAGAACCAACAAAAAGACGCCAGATGCAAGCGTGGAGAGTCGGGTTCGCCCTCCAGTACGGTAGTTAATCATTGACTGCCCAATCATCGCACAGCCAGCCATACCTCCGAAAAATCCTGTGAAGACGTTAGCTATCCCCTGCCCTCGTGATTCTAAATTTTTATCTGAATCCGTATCTGTCAAATCGTCAAGTAGCTGAGCGGTCAGCAAAGATTCAAGCAGTCCTACCAAGGCCAAAGTCAATGAAAACGGAAGAATTATCAATAACGTTTCAAGACTAAAAGGAACGTCAGGAAGGTTAAGGAAAGGTAGGGAACTTGGAAGTTCACCCATATCTCCAACCGTCGGCAAATCAAGGTTAAATATTGTTGCTACTGCAGTCAAAACCGCTATAGCTATTAACGGCGCAGGAATGCTCTTCGTTATGACTGGGAGTCCGTAGATGATGACTAAGCCAAAGAGTATAAATACGACGTTGAGGTACAACTGACTAGAATTCGCGTGGCCATCATTAAGTAATATATGCGGAATCTGAGCCATGAAAATTAGTATCGCTAAGGCATTAACGAAACCAAGCATCACCGTTCTTGGCACAAATCGCATTAGGGAGCCAACTCCCAGGTACCCGAAACCAATTTGGATAAGGCCGGCTAACACAGTAGCTGCGAGTAGATAACCAGTTCCGTATTCAGCTACTAGAGGCACGACGACAAGAGCCATCGCCCCAGTTGCCGCTGATATCATTCCTGACCTTCCGCCTGTCATCGAAATAATTATTGCGATCGAGAATGATGCGTATAAACCAACTTTGGGGTCAACTCCGGCGATAATCGAGAAAGAAATAGCCTCAGGGATAAGAGCCAGAGCTACTACAAGACCGGAGAGAAGGTTCACTTTCGGATCTGAAAGCCATTGCGCTCGATCGGTCGAGATCACGCGACTGCGAAAGCTCATGAGACTTTTAGACATTGTTATCGCCCTTAGGAAGTTTCGAAAAACGCCTAGGTCAGTCAAAAGGGCGCTCTGAAAGGATACGTCCTAAAAACGCTTACCGACTGTGACACTTGTCATAGTTAGTAGCTAAATCTTCCACTCACCGTCAACTATTAAGACCCCCAAAGGGTCAATGAGGAAAGACACCAAAAGTTTGCTCCATCGGAAGCTCAGAAAGGCCTAATACGAAATAGATGCGAGAGTTTCCAAGACGCTTAATTTGATAGCGTACGCCTAGCTATCGCAGCCGCTTTAACTATACGCGTGGCTCTGTTGTAGCCGTAATTTCGATTTCAATTTGCCCCACAACAAGTGGCGCTCCAACAGTCGTTCTGCAGGGGTACGGAGGCCTAAAAACATCCTGAAAGACTTCATTCCAAATACTAAAGTCGTCAACATTAGTCAGGTGAGCATTAACTTTGATTACGTGATCTAACGACAATCCAATGTCTGCAAGAATCAGGCCAAAGTTTTCAAGTGTGACTCGAGCCTGAGTAGCGATATCTCCATCGCTAACCTCAAAAGTGTCGAGGTCAATTGCAGTCATTCCACTAAATACGTATAGGTCACCAACCTGAATAGCTGTGGCATTTTTTATATCGTACTTTGCGAGTGCGGCAGCCGCTGATGCTGATGAGTGAACAATAGTCATAGAGAGACCCTACCTCGAAAGCATCCATCCAATGGGAGAGAGCTTCTAACAGGCGTATGGATAGAACTAGATTTTTGACCGTTTAGCGACTTAGCTGAGCGAAGATCAGAGCCGTATTGATGCAGAAATAAGCGTCTAAGGTCTGACCTCTATCATTATCTATCTGTGTATCTGACAATTTAGTTTGAGGCGCTACACAAGACGTCGACACAAATTAGAATATTTACCGCTTACGATGGCCTATATGAATACCGAACCTCAGAAAGAAGCCTCTGAATGGGGCATTAACAATATTCAACCAGGTTCTAAACGAGTCGGTCCTCCATCCGAACTTCCACCGATAGATATGGGCTGGTTAACTCCGGGTTATGAGCCGACTAAGTTGTCCTACTCACCGCAGCCACAAATCCTATCTGAGGAGGTAGATCAAACTAATTCAGCTCAGATGCAGGCAGCTAACCGGTCGCGCCGCAAAGCTTCTAAGCGAGCAAAATTCACGAATACGAAACAAAGCAAAGTCACAAATGAGGTTTATTCCCCCATCAAGACTGACACAGGAATGAAACGAGGAGTTGTTGTCCTCGTCCTGTTGTTGATCGCATCAGCGGCTACGACTGCCCTAGTCTTCTAGCTCACAAAAAGTAATAGCTAGCCAATTGCTTGCTGGCCGGGGTCATAGAAAACAAGTATCAAAGAGACAAGACTTTTCCCTAGCCACTATCGATGCAGCAGGGTACCTATCGGCAAAACATCAGCCTGTTCTATCCAACAAGGACAGAATTACCTCTACACAGCTACCGGGCTGTTGCTCCTGAATAAAGTGCCCCGCATTCTCAATGATGGTGTGTGGCTGATTTTTTGCGCCTGCCACTCTTCCAGACAAAAGGCCCTGCATAGAACCAGTTACATCATCATCAGCTCCAAATGCAGTAGTCAAAGGCACTTGACACTCAGCTAGCAGAGACCAAGTCTCCCAACATATCGGCGCACTCGGATGAGTAGCTGAAGTCGGAACGATGAGCGGGAACTGGCGCGCCCCAGCGGCATAAACCTCCGCAGGAAATGGAGCGTCATAGGCCTTTCGTTCCTCAGTCGAGAGGTCACATGCCATTCCTTCGATTGGAGTGGACTCTCCGGCTAAGCAAGCTGAAGCTAGAAACGGATTGAGGTCTTGGGAATACTGACGCCATCGAGCGAAAGCGTCTTCACTAGTCCTCAAAAAATCTTTTCCGAGGGGTACTCCAGTGTTAGAAGCCACAACTCCCCTATATTTTTCTGCATTTCGGGCCATATGGCTAAGCCCGAGCAAACCACCCCAATCCTGGCAGAACATGGTGAGTGGTCCAAGATCAGTCGAGTCACTAATCGCGTCGATGCTTTCAGTTAGCCATCGGAGATGGCGCCCGTAGGTATAGTCATCTCTCAGAGTCGGTTTGTCAGAGCGCCCGAAACCGACTAAATCTGGGGCGATTACACGACAACCCGAGGCAACAAGTATTGGAATCATTTTCCGGTATAGATAAGCCCAAGTAGGCTCGCCATGGAGCAGGAGAACCGTCGGACCTGAGCCTTCATCAACGTAGTGAACACGAAGCGAGTCGCTTATCTCCACGTACTTCGGTTCGAAAGGCCAGTCAGTCAGGTCATCAAAGCGACTTTCCGGTGTTCTCAAAGATTCCATTATCGCAACTTAGCAACCACTCTCGAAAAATAAAAATAGTTTTTTGTTCTCGAGATCAACTAGGAAATCTTGGCCACCAGGAACTTACAGAAGACCGCAACCAAGAAACAAGGGCAGCGTTAACTCTCGCAGGATCTTCCTGAGCCATCCAATGGCCGGTATCTAACGTGAACTCTGTGAGGTCACTGCAGCAGTCACGCATGGGTGCAGCCAGCTCTGACGAGATGGTTTCACACACATAGTCATACCGGGCGTGCAGAAACAACACCGGCATGCTCAAAACACCACCATTGTGTGCACTCGCCGCATACGTTTTGTTAGCTTCATGATTCAAATACCAACTGTCAGGACCGAAAAAACCGTTTCTGCTTAAAGCTTCAGCGTAAATTCTTAGATCATGTTCGGTTACCACATCATGGTCAGCAGGAACATCGGGGACTGCATCCGCTCCGCCGAACCACCCTCCATCGGCTCTTACTGAGGCCGTCAAAGCCGGCTTGCCGAGCCCCCTCGGATCACCTTTACGAAATAATGCTTTCACCGTCATATAAGGATCCGCTTCAAATACTCTGACTGCTTTCTCGAAGTTTTCCTGGTAAAAAAGCTGGTAGTCCCACTGGCCGACTGGGTACAAGCCAACTGGGTAAACATTGCGATCAACGTGAGCAATCATCTCATCCCAACCATGTTCTAAAGTTCGATAAGGCACACAGAGACTAGCTACTGCATGGCATCGATCAGGGTGGTGGCTAGCAATGTTCCACACGACTGGACTTCCCCAATCGTGGCCAATCCATACAGCACTATCGTTACCAAGGTGATCGAGCAGCTCTATCATGTCTCCAACAATTACTTCCTGACCAAAGTCAGTAACCGAGCCATAGGTCGCGGAGCGTCCATAGCCACGCATATCGGGGGCTACCACCCGAAAGCCTAATCCTGCGAAGGTCGATATTTGATGGCGCCAACTTAACGAAAGTTCGGGCCATCCATGAACAAAAATGAGGAGAGGTCCATCAGTCGGGCCAGCAGCCAAATAGCCAGTTGTGTGCCGAGAAGTCTGAAGCGTGTTCTCGGTTACCGTTATCTCCATATCAACAAATACTTTCCTCTAACTAAAACGGAATGCATAATCACTTAAAACGAGATTGTAATGCTGCACCGAGGTTGGTGCTCATAAATAGAAGGCGGAGCATAAATTCGTTTTTAATTATTGTCGAGCTTTAATGGTGCCCGGATCGAAAAAGCAAACAGCTAGCCAGAGACGTCTTCCGGGACTAATTACAGCTATTTCTAATCATGTTTTAACGTTACATAAATACCTTGATTAAGAAATGGCACTAGTTTCAATTAGATAAGCATGACGGACCTAAAGGGAAATAAGTAATGATTGTTGCTGATCAGCTAACAGAAGAAGCGCCTGGTGCTATTCACATAGGAGACGAAGAGCTTCCATGGGTTGCCGGTCAAAATGGCGGCGAAGTAAAATTGTTAAGCGCAAAGATCAAAGAAGGTCTTTGGATAGTTCGTGTACGTTTCGCTGCGGGGACCAGAGTTCAAACGCATAGACACACCGGTCCTGTCTATGCCTACACGTCAACAGGCTCTTGGTATTACGCCGAAAGTGAATACGTAAACCGAGCAGGATCATTTTTGTATGAGCCAGCAGGCTCAGTCCATACTCTCCTAGTGCCTGAGACAAACACCGAGTTGACTGACGTGTGGTTCCAAATATATGGAGCGAATCTAAATCTTGATGAAGGTGGCGATGTATCTTCAGTTACCGATGCGACTTCAATTTTAGCTTGGTATCGAGCCGCTGCTAAAGATCTAGGTTGGGACAACCCGCCAGTGCTGACTGACTAAGTGGGCTTCACTGAGGCGCAGGCGACATCTCGTATCTTCCTGGAATCGGAATCAGTTTTAAGTTGACGCGATACGAAAGAGCAGCCAATTACCCGTGTTCGTGTTCCAGAGAAAACGCTGAAAAGGGGACTGAGCTAATCTAAATAAGTTCGATCAAATGCTTCCAATGCTAGCTCGGGCCTTTGGCAAGAACTATAGGTTCGCAGATGCAAAGAACTGCTGTCTGTTGAGGCAAGGGTTCTTTGCGGTTATCTAATAGCACCACACGTAAATAAAGCTCAAAAAGTACTGAAAACACTGAGAAATAGGGGTTTGGTAGTGGAAATGAAAATTTAGATGTGCTCTGTTTTACTTCCACGTCGCCCAGCCGGGCGGCTTTCGTCGTTTTGGTAGCCGGTCGTGCTGACCGCTAGATCAGCTAAGCGGTCACACCTCTGCTTC
>CAJJCB010000012.1 GCA_905182565.1 Acidimicrobiaceae bacterium
CATTATCGATAGCTCCAACCTGATGCATCGCGCTTTTCATGGCTATGGCAAAGCTATCGCGCGCGTTGCGGATCATAATGGCCACGACGTGACAGCCCTTGCAGGTTTCTTGCGCATGACCACCAAAATGGTCAACGAAAACAATGTCTCAGCTATCGCTTTCGTTATGGACCCAACCGGTGATCAAGCCTGCAAATGGCGAACCCATGTCTTCCCCGAATACAAGGGCGGTCGTTCCGAAACAGACCCACAACTGAAATCACAGATCTTGCGCCTACCCAACATGCTCGCCCATCTCGGGCTACCTCTGGTAACAGTTGCTGGTGCTGAAGCCGATGATGCCATAGCTGACATCGTTTCGGCGCTTCGCCCTCGTTCCTCCCTGACTGCAATAATCTCATCCGGTGACAAAGACCTATATCAGCTCCTCGACCCAGCAAACCAAATAACACTCCTACGAGGCGCCCCCACCGCAACAACATGGGAATCTGTAACAGCAAAACATAATGTGACACCAGACCGTTGGAGCGAGTATTCAGCGTTAGTGGGTGAAGGCGCTGACAACCTCCCGGGGATACCCGGCATAGGGCCAAAGAAAGCCATAGCGCTCATAAACGCCTATTCAGATTGTGCTGACATGTTTGATGCAGAGAACCTGGAAGAAGTTGTTGGTAAAGCAGCGGCAGCAAAGATTCGGGCCGGTGAGATAGATTATCACACATGCAAGATGTTGAATGAGCTCGGTACCGGCAAAGTCATAGATTTAACTCAATTTAAGCTCTCGAACATAGACACAGATGCTCTCATAGCTGAGGCTCCTAGTTGGCTGACATCTGAAACCCGATCTCTAGCATCTGCGATCAACAAGTAACTCGCTTTAGGGAATTCTGTTGGGAGACCTGTTCTGAGAGCGCGAGCCGAAACAGCGTATAGAAACTTCCGCATTTCGTAAAACGAAACAATGGAGTGCGCCCATAGGAAAGAGCTGGAGACAAACACCGTAGCCATTTGCTTGAGTTAGGCGCGTAACCTGAATTAGCTTTGGTGCATGGACTTCGAAGAAGCACAGAAGATCACCAAGGGCTTTGAGGAATCCTATGTAACGGCCCACGCCAACCAAGACGTTGAAGTCCTACGCGAAGGATTTCACCCCGACGTTGAGATCTTTCTTAACGGCCACCTCCAGGCGCAGGGTCTCGACGCCTACCTCGTCCTCTATCAGTCCCTGATTCCATCTATGCGCGACTTCGCTCTGACCAAGAAATGTCGTGGTGTCGACGGCGACCGGATCACCGTTACCTATGAGTGTTCGTTTAAGACCCCTCATGGCGACTCGAAGCTTGGCTACGGTATCGAAGTGTGGGACATGGAAAACGGTCAGCTCCGCCGATGGAAGCATCTCGCCGCAGAGGTCTACGAATAGTTCGTTGTGGAGTTACCAATCAGATGAGAGCTGATTAGAACCCAGATAGATCTCGGGATCACCGTTCAACTGAAAAACCGGAGCTTCGATGGAACGTGCGCGCTGAACCTCATCGAGGCAAGTAATCATGGACCTGAGTTGCTCCGGCCATACGTCGACGTTTGGTTAATGCAGAGCAAACAACCATACCGACAATAAAATACTCCGAATTGCTTGAGTTCACGTAATAAGAATTAATGCTAAAGGAATTGATGTAAGAACGGACCTGGCAGTCGATGGGATTGCACAGATGGCTTAGCTGCGATTTCCCCAAGACACTGGCACCGAGAGCGGGCCACGAAACGCCCAGCCTCTGAATTCAACTGGTGGACCATTGGGGTTCAGACGGAGTCCCTCTAGGCGTTCAAAAATCTTTGGTAGCGCGACATCACCAACCAAACTTCTCGAGGCAGCAGCTCCAGCGCAAAAATGTGGTCCTGCACCGAAGGTTAAAGCAGCGGTGGTGTCTCGCGTCACGTCAAAATCATTGGGGTTGTCGAAGTAACTTTCGTCGCGATTCGCTGAACTGAACATGAAGAAGACTCGGTCTTCGGGTTCGAACTCAACTCCGCCATAGGAGTGTTCCGTTGCTATCCGGCGAGGCGACATTCCAATAGGGGCTATCCAACGGCAATACTCTTCAAAGACTTGCCGCCAGGAGACATCTCCTGCTGTCACTAATTCAAGTTGGTCAGGGTGTTCCAGGAGAGCCCAGATAGTGCCGGCGATGGCGTCACGGGGTTCATTTTGTCCACCAGAAATAGTTAATTTAATGTTTGCTCTCACCATTTCGTCTGGCATGCCAGCTTGTGTCATCACTGAGAGCAAACTTGCATCAGCGCTTTCTTGAATGTCTGCCAGACGTTGATCGATAGCGTGATCAATGGCTTCTGTAGCGGACACGCAACGCGCCTCGATGCCAGGATCTCCTGTGTAGTTCGCGACACCATCGATCATTGCTTGGCTCCAGGCATCAAGATCCTCGAATTTCACCTGAACCAATCCAGTTATGGCTTTGAGCGCCTCTCCGCTCGTGGCTATCGCGTAATCGGGAACAAGATCAGTTGAGCCTGACGAAGCGAAGCGATCTAAAATGTTGTTTGTCAGTTCCACAAACAGTCCAGCCCAAATTTGTTCAACTTTTCTTGGCGAGATGGTTGGGTAGTAAACAAATCGTTCTTTTCTGTGTTCTTCGCCGTCTTTTCGCATCATGTTGCGCCCCATGAGTACGTTCATAAGTCCGCTAGGTTGATCCGATGAAAAGACGCTCACGTTTTTTTCACATGTATGGATGTCGTCTCGACGGGTTATTAGAGTTGCTCCGAGCTCTGGCACGTAACATATTGGAGCGACAGAGCGCATTTCGGCAAGGGTTGGGTACGGGTCCTGCCAAAAAGAAGCAGGATCAATATTCATGACCGGAGCAGACGACATGCAACCAGCATTACACAAGTGGAAAGCTCAATGAGATGCTACTTCGTCAATTCTCCTACCGCATTAACATGCTCACAGAACTTTCTGCAGTTTCGGTGTCCTATAATTTTTAAAGCGCACACGAAGGTGTGGTCTACGTTGAGGCCTCTATTTTTAAAGCTTGGAGTTAGACCCGTGGGCGCACGGCTTCAGCCGGATCAAGGCGAGCTGCGCGAGCTGCGGGATACAAACCAGCAATAGAGCCGATAACAATAGCTAACCCAAGTCCGGCACCAAGTGAGCTAATCGAGATCGAAACAATCCAATCTTGACTACGAGCATAGGCAATGGTGATTACCGCTCCTAAGAGAACTCCACCAAGTCCGCCGAGTGCAGCAAGCAGGGCTGAGCTTTCGTATGCTATTTTATTGGCACACGGACAGCCGACTTGCACTATCTGCGCCGCGAGGACGAAAGACACATTGGATCAACTTTATGGACGGGTACGCAGATCTCTTTGACCATCAAATCTTTTATCGTGTCATCGGCGACCTGAAGGCCGATAAACCCACGATTATTATGCTGCACGAGGGTCTCGGTTCTTCAAGTCAATGGCGCTCTCTGCCGGAGCTGCTCCATCAACAAACCGAATCGCCAGTTCTTCTTTATGATCGGAGTGGTTATGGTCGTTCTAGTTCAGGATCTCAGGTTTATGAAACCGACTTCATGCACCATGAAGGACAGTCGGTCCTTCCTGCTTTAGTTGCACACCTTGAGATCACAAAGCCCATACTTCTGGGACATAGCGATGGAGCTTCCATCGCCTTAATTGCTTCCGGCAGCAGGGCGGTAGAAGCTACGGCCATAATCACCATTGCCGCTCACATATTTGTTGAGATCGAATGCATCGCCGGTATTGAAAAAATCAAGCAGAATCGCGACTCGATACTCTCTCCTCTAAGTAAGTACCACCAGGACTCTGCTTTGACTTTCGACCGGTGGGCACGTATCTGGCTAGATCCTGAATTCGCTAAGTTCGATATCAGAAGTTTACTTCCCAAGATTGAATGCCCTGTCTTAGCCCTTCAGGGTGATCGCGATGATTACGGAACAGCAGAAATGGTCGACGGGATTACAAGAGAAACGCCGAATGCTGTTGGTCACATAATCCAAAATTGTGGCCACATGGCGCACCAAGACCAACCAGAAGTAATTACCAGTTGCGTTAAACAATTTTTAGCAAGCCACTAAGCAACCTACAATTAGTTCGGTGACCATAGCGAAGCAATTGCGTCATCAGCTATGCGATTAGGAGCTTCGAGTGGGCCAAAATGCCCGAGATCGGCATGAATTTTCAGTGATGCATTAGGAAGTGCTTCAAAAGCTGGGGTTCCTAAGTTTCCAAATCCTTCATCTGCTCCTTTACCAATTACCACCGGAGCCAAACAATTCAAAATGCGATCAGTCGTAGATACTCTTTCGCCATCATAAACAGCTGCCTCGTGCATACCTGAGCAACGCAGCTGGATTGATTTGTTCGGAAGCATTTCAAAACCAAAATCGACATATGACTTTAAGGCATCCGCTCTGCAGACGCGAAAAGGACCCTTGGAGGCAAATCGCTCAAGAGCTTGCGCTCGAGAATCAAAAATTTGGCGTCGCTTTTGAGCACCTGCAACTA
Organism: Acidimicrobiaceae bacterium; assembly: GCA_905182565.1. GTDB lineage: Bacteria > Actinomycetota > Acidimicrobiia > Acidimicrobiales > Poriferisodalaceae > UBA9040. The sequence continues at coordinate 4,557 of CAJJCB010000012.1, forward strand.
ACGGGTTTTCTCCTTTCGCGAAGCATTCGCCTGGCCTCCACATGATCGGTTCATATCCGTACATTGATCGAATCAGCCCAGGGCGAATTGAGTCAGCCAGCAAAAGCGTCGCCGCTCCGACCGAGTGACCGACACAGTCCAACTCCCCTATCTTAATTTCTAAATAATCAACAACGGCAAGAAGGTCCTCAGCAAGGCTTGTCCATTCATAATCTCCATTAGTCGGTGCTGTACTCCAACCGTGAGCCCGAAGATCTGGCGCCCAAATTGAATATTTCTTACATAAACGTTCAGTGAAGGGACCATACGTGTGGGCATTAAATCCTGTTGCATGAACAAACATCACAGGACGGCCGTTGCCACCCAAGTGATGGAGCGCTATCTCTCCCCCTCCGATGGAAGGAAGCATTACCGGATCGACCAACTCAGATAACTCAGACATATCTACACACCTAATAATTCGTTTACCAAAATGTAGCTGAATCTACTTGTTTCGCTATCAATACCAGCGACAAGCCCCTCTAGGGGTTTCGAGACTGCTAAGAATGTTCTATGGAAGCCACCAATAGCAGCTATGACATTGAATTCTTTTGGGACCCAATCTGCCCATTCGCTTGGATTACATCGAGATGGATAGAAAAAGTCGTCGAACAGACCGGTTATTCAGTTGACTGGCGTTTCATCTCTCTAAGAATCCTCAACAAAGATAAAGATTACGACACTGAGTTTCCCGCCGGTTACGAAGTTGGGCATACATCAGGGCTGCGTTTTCTACGTGCTGCAGCTCATGCGCGCGAAGAACTCGGGAAAGAGCCGATGTCTGCTCTCTATAGTGCCTTTGGGACACACTATTGGGACCTTGACCGCCAGCCAGGAAGGCGGACTCCCCTTGGCACAGTCAGCCACACAGAAGAATGTTTTAGAACTGCTGGACTTCCAACCTACTTTGCAGCATCAGTAGATGATCAGTCCTGGGACCACATCATCGAAACAGAAACGGAAACTGCCTTAGAACGAACCGGTCGTGACGTAGGCACTCCAATTATTTCCTTTAAGCCCCCAGAAGGACTTTCTTTTTTTGGCCCTGTGCTCTCACGCGTACCCGACGATGATCAGGCGGTTCCATTATGGAATGCCGTTATAGAATTAGCTGGTTTCCCTGGGTTTGCTGAAATGAAACGATCTTTAAGAGAGGTCCCTCAGATCAACGTCCTCGGATCCTTAGCAAGCGAACCTGCTATGGAAGATTGGGAAACCGGTGCACGAAAAGCTCACAAACCCACTTAGAGAAACAGAGTGCTAACTACTCGATTCTTATTTCGGATTTCAAACAGCTGTTGGTGATACGCGAGAGAATTTATAGGAATAGTCTATAAACATGACAGATAACCAGGGAACACTTTATGGACTTGGAGCCAGAAATCTACAAGACGCCTTTGATACAAGGCGTCTTGCGGATCGTCTTATGGAGGTCACTGTCAAAGACCATCTGTCCGAACAAGTAATCAACTACATTGGACAAGCAACCTACTTCTACTTGGCGACCGTAGATGCAGACGGCTTCCCAGATGTGTCATACAAGGGCGGCATAAAAGGCTTCGTTTCAGTTACAGATAAGCAAACTCTTCGAATTCCGTCCTACGACGGTAACGGCATGTTTCGATCACTAGGAAACGTTGCTGACACCGGACGGGTAGCTCTGCTATTCATTCGACAAAACGAACGAGCAAACCGTATGCGAATCCACGGCACAGCGAAAGTAGTTCTTGACCCAAGTATCGTTTCGCAATTTGAAGGCGCCGACGCTGTTCTAGAAGTGTCCGTCACCCGGGTCTTCCCGAACTGCCCGCGATATGTTCACAACCTTTCATCCGGTGAAGTATCAGAGTTTGCTCCGGCGCCCGGTCATACACCGCCCGAGGCCGAGTGGAAAAGCACGAAAGACTTTACTGATGTGCTGCCAAAAAACAATTAAATGAAAGTACTTACGACTCTGCCACAAGCGAACCTAAAGGACATCGCTTCGTCCGCGAAGCAAATTGAAGAAAATGGTTATGATGGGGTCGTCACTCTTGAGAACCGGCATGACCCGTTTCTGCCTCTTGGAATCGCAGCGGTCAACACCAGCCGGTTACATCTTGCCACTGGGGTCGCTATAGCCTTCCCACGAAGCCCAATGGTTATGGCTAATACAGCTTGGGACCTTCAACACGCGAGTAACGGGCGATTCGAATTAGGTATCGGGACACAGGTAAAGGGCCACAACGAACGGCGTTTCAGCGTTCCTTGGACAGCACCGGTGCCCCGACTCCGAGAATACATCTTGTCTCTGCAGGCAATATGGGAATCTTGGATGAATGGGACGAAACTTCATTTTCAAGGTGACCATTACTCATTTACCTTGATGACACCAAATTTCACTCCTGAAGTAAACGAAAATATTTTGCCTCCTAAAATTTCGATCGCAGCAGTCGGACCAGCAATGCTTCGCCTGGCTGGTGCAACCTGTGCCGGCGTTCGGCTACATCCTTTTTGCACACCTAAATATTTACAGAGTGCCGTCATGCCCGAAATAACAGTCGGCTTAGACAAAAGCCAAAGACAACGTTCAGACTTTGAAATTACTGGCGGGGGCTTCATCTGCACTGGCAAAACTGATGAAGACGTTGAAAAAATGTTTGAGTGGGTTCGCTATCGCATCGGGTTCTACGGCAGCACTCGGGCGTATTGGCCCGTATTAGAAGCACATGACCTTGTCGATCTTGGCATTGAGCTTAACCGCCTATCAAAAACAGGTGCGTGGGGGAGCATGGCAGATTGTATTTCTGACGAAGTCGTTAATTTATTTTCCGCTGTCGGGAGACACGATCAAATAGCTGACTCCATTGCAGAGAAATTCGGGGGGGTGTCAGATGCTTTGAATGCCAGCGTCTCAGCCGAAATACCAGCTGACCTGCCGCCAGATGTAATCCAGGACATTCAGTCTATTCCAACAAGTTATGTGGAAGATTCAAAGCCCTAATCTCTTACAACGCAGCATAAGTTGCAGCTGCAATATTCAAAGCTCGGCTATCTCCGAGCAGCTCATCAGCCATGTTGTTCATCACATAGGCAATTGACAAACGCTGATCTAAGTCAATAATCCCCATTGAACCACCCCACCCAAACCAATATAGAGTTCGCTTACTTGGAGTTATCGGTGCGTGCTCATGGTTGATACCAAAGCCCATTCCATATGGCACATTCATTCCAAGCACTTTGTCAGGAACAAAGGTCTGACGAACCAACGCTAATTCAATTGCTTCTGGACTCATCAGCTTAACTCCGCCGACTGAACCTCCACATGCAAGCATCGAATGCACCCGAGCTACAGACCGAGCGTTGCCTATTCCTCCAGCCGCAGGGATCTCGGCAGATCGCCACTCCTGGGTCAGGGGTTCGCTTCCATCAAGAATGCAACTGTCAAAGGTTCGGCCTGCAATTGAATCGCTAGCAACACCCATGGAACCACTCAGTGTTGATCCTGGCTGCTTAAGGTCTGCAACGCGATGGCCTTCCGAGGCACTAAGACCTATATGAAAATCTGCTCCTAAAGGTTCAGCAATTTCTTCTTTAAAAAAAGTTCCCAAACTTCGCCCATCAACCCTTCGAAGCACTTCAGCTTGCAGAGTTCCCTGGGTAATAGCGTGGTAACCAGGTCCTGTTCCGGGCTCCCACCAAGGCTTCATTCCAGCTAACAGGTCAGCCATCAAGGCATGATCATAAAGTTCTGACGCAGTAACGGGCCTTGGGAAACCTGAGCAGCCAGTCTGGTGGCTCATGACATGAGATAACAGAACCTTGGATTTTCCATTAGCTGCGAACTCTGGCCAGTAGGTCGATACCGGCTCGTCAAAACTTATAGCGCCGCGATCAGCCAACATCAGCATGCAACTACTCGCCATTGTTTTGGTAGTTGAATAAACGTTGCAGATAGTGTCTTTTTCCCAGGGGTCTCCGGCGCTGTTCTTATTACCAGCCCAAAGGTCAACAACGAATTCTCCATCCAGGGTTACCGCCACAGAAGCCCCTAACTCAGTACCGCCTGCGAAGTTAGCTTCGAACGCTTCGCGCACTAGTTCGAACCGGGGATCACATAACCCATTAGCTTTCATGAATAACTCCAAACGTAGACTGACCTAGATATATGCAACATAATGCTCACAACCATCTCGAGGTCGCTAAATTTTCTATTAGAAAATGGGAAGGACAAAAATGGGACCGTTAGAAGGACTCAAAATAGTTGAGCTGTGGTGCATCGGCCCAGGGCCATTTGCTGGAATGTTACTTTCCGACATGGGTGCTGAAATAATCAGAGTGGACAGACCGATTGAGCCAGACTACGGATATCCGGATCCAAAGTACCGGACCCTTTGGCGCAATAGGAAAGCTGTAGCGATTGATTTAGAAACCCCAGAAGGTATTAAAACTTTCAAGCGCCTTATCTCACAAGCAGATGGCTTCATAGAAGGGAACCGTCCAGGGGTTTGCGAAAAAATGGGCATTGGCCCCGACGATTTACTCGCTATCAATCCTCGACTTGCGTACGGCAGAATGACGGGCTTTGGGCAAACCGGACCATTAGCGGACCAAGCTGGATTTGATTTATCTTTCATCTCTCTCACAGGAGTTGCACACGCTGTCGGAACCGAAGAAGAGCCAGTTCCACCATTGATTCTCGGTGGCGACTTTGGAGGCGGTGGGACATACCTAGCTTTGGGAATGCTTGCGGCTATATTATCTGCCCAAAAAACAGGTGTCGGACAAGTAGTTGACGCTGCAATGGTAGATGGATCTGCCAGCCTGATGAGCTATATGTACGGAGGGCTCCAATCTGGAGTTTGGAAAGATAAACGCGCCTCCAATAACGTCGACGGCGGGCATTGGTTGTATCGAATGTACCGCTGCGCCGATGACGAATTTATTTCCGTGGCATGTCTGAGCCCGAAACTTTACAAAAACCTTGAAAGCGGATTTTTGTTAGATCCAAAGATTTTCTCTTTTAAAGCAGGTCGGGATAATTGGAAAACGCTCGCTAGCAAACTACAAGATATTATCTTGAAACGAAGCAGAGATGAATGGGTAGAGCACTTTAAAGATCTTGATGCTTGTGTTCAACCTGTCCTTAACATGGCGGAAGCTCCGAATAACGAACATCTCAAAGCGCGCAAGACTTTTGTGACTCACGGAAATGTCATTCAACCCGCACCTGCGCCACGTTTCAGCCAGTCTCAAAGCGAGATAATCAATCAACCACCTGAAAATGGGCAAGACACTGCCGAGGTTCTTCGAGACTGGGGTTTTGATGAAAGCGAAATTTCACGCCTTCATAAACAAAAGATTGTAGGTAACCGATAGTTAGTTTGGTACCTAAGCCCATAGTGCCTTAAGTCGCTAATTAGTTCACACCACCACTCTTGCGATCAGCAAGGCAAAACTAGCTAGACCAATCCATGCCACTGCTCCGAGAACAAGTGGCCGGCCACCCATAGAAAACATTGATTTGAGTCGAACTGATGATCCAACTGCAAACATCGCCATAGCAAATAGCCAGCTTCTGAATGAGTTAATCACATCGATCAGAGTCGATGGCAATAAATTCGTAGACCGCAAAACCACCGCTGCTACAAACAAGATCACAAATAACGGAACTACCGGCGGACGGTTAGTGATCTCAGAATTAACGCTGCCTCGCTGACACAAAGAAATTGCAAGAACTAAGGGAGCAAGCAACACGACCCGAGCCAACTTAACCACTACAGCTACTTCCAGAGCTAAATCTCCGTTTGACGATGAGGTCGCCACGACTTGAGCCACATCATGCACCGCCGCTCCGGTCCACCATCCAAACTGCTCTGCGCTAAGACTCAAAATTGGGTCGCCTATAATTGGATAGAGAAGCATAGACAATGAACCAAATAGGGTTACCAACCCGATTGCATACGCAACCTCTTCTTCATCAGCTGCAGTCAAAGGCCGCACTGCCGCAATGGCAGAGACACCGCAAATTGAGTAGCCAGTGGCCACAAGCAGAGAAAGGCTGCCAGAAAGCTTCATAGCACGGCCCAGCAACGTAATCCCCACAAATGCTGCTACAACCACGAGAGCTGCTGCCAACAGACCCTTGATAGAACCAATCTTTTGTAAATCACCGAGAGCTAATCTGAACCCTAAAAGAATGACGCCCAACCGAAGAAGTTTTCGTGCCGCGAAGTCAATCCCCGGTTTACTTCCTTGGGTCAACAAGTTTGTGTTAGCCGCCAAGACTCCGAGTACTAAAGAAATAGTTACCGGAGAGATCTTGTCGTTTCTAGAAGCTACCGCAAATGCAGCTAGGGCGGCGATTAAGGCTAGTGAAATCCCGAGGCTTTTTAAACGAACGAATTCACAGACTGACTTAAAATTCATATAGCCAGAACACCTCCCACCAATGACACACCCAAAAAAATCAAGCATACGCCGCCTAAGGAGTATGTGTGAAGCATGAGCATTTTGACCAGAAACAGGACCCCTAATCAAAGTACCGAAACCAATGTCTTTGACCCTTAGCTTCATTTAATTCCACCGGTTCAGGTATCAAGGTTTCATCCGAATCAATTTGCTGGATATTAATTCCTATGAAGCCACGAAACTCCTATCTCACCACTACCTTCGTTTAAGTGATAACCCCTGAAACAATACTTATTAGAGTTAGCGGCGATGATAAACCGGGTGTGACAAGTGGACTGTTGACGTTACTTGCTGACCTCGGTGCCGAAATTCAAGACATGGAACAAGTCGTAGTTCAACGACAACTAACGTTAGGTCTCGCCGTATCAGTTCCAGCGGGTCGAGATCTTGTGAAAGAGATTCTATTATTTGGCTGGGAAAGCGACCTAACGATAGATTTTGAGATTGTTAAGGATACTCCACCCAAATACGCTGCCCGTCACGTAGTCACCGCCCTAGCGCCAGAACTGTCACCTACGGATCTAGCTTTAACCGCAGGGGCGATAGCGCAAAGCGGCGGGAACATCGACCGAATTCATCGGTTGAGTCGTTATCCAGTTTGGAGTTATGAGTTCCTTGTCGAAGGATCTAATGCAAACCAGCTCAGAGCTTCCTTGCTGGAAGTCGCAGCAGACAGATCGATAGATATCGCTGTCCAGCCTCACGGTTTAAGTCGACGGTCCACTCGTCTGGTCGTCCTCGACGTTGACTCCACGCTAATCCGAAATGAAGTAATCGATCTATTAGCAGAAGAAGCTGGCTGCGGTACGCAGGTAGCAAACATCACCGAGCAAGCAATGCTTGGAAAGATTGACTTTGAAGGCGCTCTCCGTCAACGAGTTGCTCTGCTGGCCGGCTCTCCGGAAAGCATAATCACATCGGCAATAGCAAAAATAGTTCTCACCCCGGGAGCCCGTACTTTCATAAGAACGCTAAGAAGACTTGGCTACCAGATCGCAATCATAAGTGGAGGATTTACTCACTTCACTGATCATTTATCAGAAGTTCTCGGCTTAGACCACTCATTTGCTAATCAACTAGAAATAGTTAATGGAAAGCTAACTGGCAATTTATTGGGCCAAATAGTTGACGCACAAACAAAGGCGGATCTACTTATCCAGATCGCGCATCTAGAGAATATTCCGCTAGAACAAACAGTTGCCGTTGGCGATGGAGCAAATGACCTACCAATGCTTCAACACGCCGGGTTAGGTATCGCATTCAACGCGAAACCATTACTGAAAGGCGCCGCAGACACATCTATAAGCGTTCCATATCTCGATGCAATATTATTTATGCTTGGAGTTACCAGAGAAGAAGTTGAAGCAGCCGACGCGTCAGATCCCACAAAAAACTAAAACCAAACCTTAATTTCTGTAACCCTCTTAGTGAAGATTTATGAAAGGCTCTTTGAATGAACCAACTGGTAACGCGAACCGACAGAGATGGCATTTCCACCCTTGAGCTAAATCGGCCACAAGCTTTAAATGCGCTCAGTCCATCAATGTTTGTGGAGCTAAGAGACCACCTCGAAGACCTTGCGCTCATGAAAGACGAAATCGGAGTGATTATTCTAAGCGCTGCCGGTAAATCATTTTCAGCAGGCAATGACCTGAAGGCGATCCAACGAGGAGATCGCTCCCCCTCACCTCATTATCAAGCAGAAACCCTTGACTTGATTGAATCTATGCCACAACCAGTCATCGCAGCTGTCCAAGGTTATTGCTACACTGGCGCACTCGAGTTAGTGCTCGCATGCGACCTACTCATATGCGCAGACGATGCAATATTTTGTGATAGTCACGGTAAATGGTCAATGGTTCCGACCTGGGGAATGACGACTCGCCTACCCGAGCGAGTTGGACTTATGACAGCCAAAGACATTATGTACAGTGGCAGATCTATCTCCGGCAAAGAAGCCGTACAAGTTGGTCTTGCTAATCGCTCAGTTCCAGAAATTAAGTTAAAGGCAAGCGCTTTTGAGTGGGCCGCTAGTATCTCCGCAAATTCGTGGCACACGTTAGCGGAAGAAAAAAAACAGATACTTGCCCTATCAGAAATGGAACGATCCGAGGGAATCAAGTGGGCCCGAGAAAACGGCCCTGGCGCTGGAGCAGATATGAAAGAACGGATACAAAATAGCTTTGGTCGCTGATTAGCTTTCCTCAAATATTTGGCAAGGTATCCGCACCTCTCATGACGCTTTTTGGTACCGTCAGCACCAGTTCAACAAGGAGACTCCGTGAGTAAAGTAGTTATCTACCATAACCCTCATTGAGGGTCATCAAAAACTGCCTTAGCGGTCGCTGAGGATCAAGGTGTAGACGTAGATGTTGTTCTATACATGAAAACACCCCCAGACAAAGCAGCTCTTGAACATCTTGTTTCTGTTCTTGAAGATCCGGTAGAAGACCTGGTCCGTAAAGATTCACAGTTCAAAAAATTAGAACTTAACCCTGATGACTATGTAAATAATCCATCAGCAGTAGTAGATCTGTTATTGCAACGCAAAGCCCTGTTGCAACGACCAGTTTTAGTTAGTTCAACTCGCGCTATTATCGGACGGCCAAAAGATCGAATCGCTAATTTCTTGTCGAACTAGATAACGATTCGTGAGACCTTCAAAAGTAACCGTTATGACAACGACGAAAAGCAACTGCTCGAGACTGCTTCTAGAACGATTACATTAAAATAGCCACCGCAAACAGGAATCGCCGTACTAGGTTATGTATTGCTGCTAACACTCAGTGGGAGAGCCCTTAAAGAATATTGCATTCTTGCAGGCGCCGAAGGAGCAACCGCCCCGGACAATCTCTCAGGCAAACGGACCGCTGGGAAGAAGCAACGCTGGAAAGATTTAAGGCATCAAAACCTTAAACACCGAAGGGGAAAACCGCTTTAGGGTGGCCAATCTCTCAGGTTCCCAGACAGCGCGGGGCGTCAAGATTTGACGCGAGCTACTGGGCCAGGGCATGACTGAACGTAAACCAGAGATAACATCTAACAACGAATTAAAAAAGACTGCGCTCTACGATCTACATGTCGAGCTTGGGGGCAGACTCGTTCCTTTCGCCGGCTACGAGCTTCCCATTCAATACGATGGGGTGATAGCAGAACACCGTGCGGCTCGCGAAGCAGCCGGGTTATTTGATGTTAGCCACATGAGAATAGTCGACGTCTCTTCGATGGATAGCTCAGATGTCGGCGAAACGTTAGAGCTGATCGCTCCTGGGGGTCTCATCACTCTTGGCCACAACCGACTTCGCTATTCGATGCTCACAAACGACACCGGAGGAATAGTAGACGACGTCATCTTTACACGAATGGCTAACCGTTTCCGCCTTGTACTGAATGCTTCCCGAGCAGAAATTGACCTTAAGTACCTGAATGCATTGTTAGGTGATCAGCTAATTTTTAGGCCTCGACAGGACTTGGCCCTTATCTCGATACAGGGACCGAAGGCAATAAGTGTCCTCCAGCAACATGATCCGGCAGTGGCCGATCTCTCCTTTATGGAAGCCGGGCTAATTAATTTCGGGGAAACCGAGTGCGATATTTCAAGAAGTGGGTATACGGGAGAAGATGGTTTTGAAATCGCTATACCCAATGATGAAGCAGAACAAATAGTTCGTTTATTGCTCTTGGACGAAACGTTAAAACCTGCTGGCTTAGGAGCGAGAGATACTCTTCGCTTAGAAGCGGGACTGTGCTTATATGGTAACGAACTCAGCGAGAGCACGACTCCAGTTGAAGCAAATCTCAGTTGGACTATTCCGAAGCGACGCAGACAAGATCAGCGTTTTCCTGGTGCCCACACAATTTGCTCACAACTTGAAAAAGGCACTGATAAAACGCGAGTTGGAGTAACCGCATTAGGAAAGAGACCTATCCGAGATGGGGCTCAACTGTTCAATGAGAACAACCAAATAGTAGGACTCATAACTAGCGGAGGTTATAGCCCCACTACTGGCAAGCCAATCGCAATGGGCTACATAGACACTCCGTACGCAAAAGAAGATAACTACTTAACTGCCGTTGTGCGAGGTAAACAAATCGGATGCACAGTCGCTCCGTTGCCATTTGTGCAACACCGATACAAACGATCTAAATAATTTTTAAGGATTGCTAATGAACACTGATGAACCAATCGGAACATTCGCTCAACGTCACATCGGGCCTAGGCCAAAAGATATCCAACTGATGCTGACTGCTCTTGGGGCACAATCATTGGACTCATTCATCGAGGACGTCCTACCCCCTGCCATAACTAACAACGCTGACCTTGCTCTCCCGACGGCTATCAGCGAAGCCGAAGCGATAGCAAAACTCAATCACAAAGCTCAACAAAACCAAGTGCTTACTTCTCTGCTCGGAATGGGCTATTACAACACAATCACACCAGCGGTGATAAAACGAAATATTTTAGAAAACCCATCCTGGTACACCGCATACACCCCTTACCAACCAGAAATAAGCCAAGGCAGACTGGAAGCATTACTCAACTACCAAACAATGGTTTGTGACCTTACAGGCATGGAAATTTCCAATAGCTCGCTTCTTGACGAAGGCACCGCCGCCGCCGAAGCAATGACAATGAGCCGGCGCCTATCCAGCAAAAGCGACGGCGCATTTTTTCTGGACAACGATTGCCACCCTCAAACAATCGAAGTAATCAAGACGAGAGCCGAACCATTGGGAATAGAAATCCAGGTTGGTAATCCATGGACCGATTTTGACTCAGCTGAGTGTTTCGGGATACTCATTCAATACCCAGGGTCTAGTGGCGATATCGGCGATATCGAAGTTGTAAGCCAATCAGCGCATGCAAATAATTGTTTCCTAGTAGTTGCTGCCGATTTGCTTAGTCTATGTTTGTTAACTCCCCCGGGTGAATTGGGCGCAGATCTAGTTGTCGGCTCATCCCAACGATTCGGAGTTCCGCTCGGATTCGGTGGTCCTCATGCCGGGTATATCGGCGCCAAAGAAAAACACAAGAGGTCTATGCCCGGCAGACTCGTAGGCGTATCAGTCGATTCAGCGGGTCGGCCAGCCACGAGGCTTGCTCTACAGACACGCGAACAGCACATCAGAAGAGAGAAGGCAACTAGCAATATATGCACTGCCCAGGTACTTCTCGCTGTTATCTCCTCGATGTACGCAGTTTGGCACGGCCCCGACGGGCTTCGTTCCATAGCTAATCGAGTACACAAATTAACTACTGCTATAGTCGATTCCCTAAGGCGCAGCGAATTCAAGGTGCTCAACAAAAATTACTTTGACACGATTACGATTTCGACGCCGGGCGCTAGTGAAAAAATCAGTGAAGTGCTTGCAGCTACGGGTATAAACGTACGACTAGTAGATAAAGACACTCTTGGCATTTCTCTAGATGAGACAACCGATGAGAATACCGTTGCTAGCCTGCTGAGCGCTTTCGGCTGTGAGCTTGACCTGGCTTGGGAACAAAAAGCTCTCGACTGTGGAATTCCAGAGAGATACAACAGAAAAACCGAATTCCTTACTCACCCGGTTTTTCATCTCTACCGTTCCGAAACTGAAATGCTTCGCTATCTACGTCGCCTGGCCGACAAAGATATTGCATTGGACAAAGCAATGATTCCGCTCGGAAGTTGCACGATGAAATTAAATGCTACTAGCGAGATGGAACCGATTACCTGGCCACAGTTCTCAAATATTCACCCATTCGTGCCCTTGGAGCAAGCCGCTGGATATATCAGCATTATTAAGGAACTCGAAGACTGGCTACTTGCATGCACTGGGTACGAAGCTATTTCGTTGCAACCTAATGCAGGCTCCCAAGGAGAATTCGCTGGACTTTTAGCGATAAGGAAATATCACCAGAGTCGAGGTCAGCATGAGAGACAGATTTGTCTAATACCCTCTTCTGCTCACGGAACCAACGCTGCTTCAGCAGTTATGGCAGGCTTCCGTGTTGTCGTAGTTGAATGTAATGAAAATGGAGACGTTGATCTCACAGACCTAACTCAGCGCATTGATCAACATCGAGACCAACTTGCAGCAATTATGGTCACGTACCCCTCGACCCATGGAGTTTTCGAGGAAGGCATTGGACAAATTTGCGATCTCACTCACCAGGCAGGAGGCCAGGTCTACATCGATGGCGCAAATCTCAATGCATTAGTAGGGCTAGCTTCCCCAGGCCATATTGGGGCAGATATTAGTCACTTGAATCTACACAAAACATTCTGTATCCCACATGGCGGCGGTGGGCCTGGCATTGGCCCCGTTGCTGCCAAAGCTCACTTAGCTCCGTTTCTTCCGAATCATCCGCTAAGACCCGAAGCCGGTCCGAAAAGTGGGCCTGGGCCAATATCGTCAGCGCCTTGGGGTTCAGCAGGCATCCTTCCTATTCCTTGGATGTACATAACCATGATGGGAGGAGCCGGTCTGCAACATGCGACAAAGATTGCTATTCTTAGTGCAAACTATCTGGCACACCGACTATCAAAGCATTACCCGGTTTTATACACGGCCCCGAATGGCCGGGTCGCTCACGAATGCATAATTGACCTTCGGAGCTTCGATACAGTCGTAAGTGTCGATGATGTAGCTAAGCGACTAATTGACTACGGCTTCCATGCACCAACGATGTCCTTTCCAGTGCCTGGGACTCTCATGATTGAACCCACAGAAAGCGAATCTTTAATCGAGATAGATAGATTTTGTGACGCAATGATCGCTATAAGATCCGAGATCAGCAAAATCGAAGAGGGAGTCTGGCCCAAAGATGATAATCCGTTAATAAATGCTCCTCACCCAGCAGAAGATCTGCTCGGTGACCATTGGGAGCATGCTTATACTCGTGCAGAAGCGGCCTATCCTTTGAATGAACTCAGGTCGAATAAATACTGGCCGCCCGTTGGGCGCATAGATGGAGTTTTTGGTGACAGAAACTTAGTTTGCAGTTGCCCAGACCCCAGAGCCTTCGAAGAGCTCGCACCAGAGCTAGGCCGAAACCTATCTGACAAGACACACTCTGACAGTGTAAATTAGTAATGCTCCACCCCACCCTGCTCAAATTTTCACAGGAACAGTTTTTCTTAATCTGAGTTACAAAAGTCTTCACAGATAGGTCAAGATATGGTTTTGCCAAAAACTCTAGCTTTTGAAATGAACCCAGATGAAACAGTCGAAGATATTCCCGACTACACCAAACTACTTGAATGGACTGCCGCCGAGACTTACGAATTGACTGACCAACAACTTGATTACGATGACCTTTCTCCAGAAAAGGAATGGATGTGGTGGTCGTGTCGTCGCCAAGTTTCTCACATGTGCTGGGATGCTTTGGTCTTCCCAAAAAAGCGTTGCGGGGAGCTTCTCTGGCCTAACCAAGACCCCCCGAACATTATTCATTGGCCATCTCACCAGTTTGGCAAACGAGCTAAATTCGATCGGGTTCTTGACGAAGGTTTATTTTGGACATTACCAACGTTACTCCTAAAACTCGAAGTCGGGATTGGCTGGCTAAACCGAGTCATGACCGAAAATGATGGCAAGGATTTAAGACTAATGCTTCAGACTGTAACCGCTTCGGCTTTCTGGAAACACGTCATCAGCACACTTCCACGAGGTACCCGATTTAACGAAGAGGACAAAACTATTACCTACACTTTGGAAGCATCCTTGTGGATGGTCTTCTATGAAATTCTTTCTCATATACGTTCGATACAGCGACTAAAGTCTCATCAAGGTTTAAGTCCGGTAATCGAGTTGCCTAGAGTTGGCTACCTAACGCTACCTCACTACTGGGGCGACACGAACGATAATGGACCAAGTCAGGACCGATTATGAAACCAAAAATTATTCTCGATTGTGACCCAGGCCACGATGATGCCGTTGCCATGATGTTAGCTGGACGCACTACAGAAATAATTGGTGTAACAACCGTTTCTGGAAATGCTCCATTAGCGCTAACAACTGAGAACGCGTTACTGATGACCGAACTTTTACAGCTCGATGTCCCAGTACACGCTGGCGCTAGTCGCCCTCTGATAGTTAAACCTTCGCATGCTGAAGAAGCTCATGGAAAGACAGGTCTTGATGGTCCAAAGCGGCCAGCTATCACACGCGAAGTTTCGAGCAACAACGCAGTTGAGTTCATCATCTCCACCATCCGGGAACAAGATGATATTTGGCTCGTTCCTATCGGACCACTAACCAATATCGCTCTCGCTGTAGCTCAAGCACCAGACATTGTGGACAAGGTCGCTGGAGTCTCAATAATGGGAGGTAGCACCGACCTGGGGAATGTCACGTCGAAAGGAGAGTTCAATATATGGGCAGACCCGGACGCCGCAGCTATTGTTTTTGATGCAGGATTTAAAGACCTTAGGATGGCAGGACTCAACCTAACTCATCAACTCGGCATCGACGACGAGGTCATATCGCAGCTAGACGCAATCGGCAATAAGACGGCAAATTTTATAGCTGACTTATTCAGGTTTTATTTAAACGCCTACAAGCAAAGGACTAAAGGCGATGTTGCTCCGCTTCATGACCCTTGCGCTGTCTTAGCCATTACACATCCGGATCTCATACAGTTCCAAAAAAAGAATGTACGAGTTGAGACCCAAGGAATTCACACTAGAGGCATGACGGTGATTGATGATCGCGAATACAGCCATGAATCATTTAACTGTGACGTAGGATATTCCATCGATAGAGACGTATCTCTAAGCGTAATTATTGATGCTATTTCTACCTATAACTGATGAATAGCTAATAATTATTTAACAGTAGCTAGCAGCAGGGTTTACCCGTCTGAATTTATGAACACAGAACTGAGTGTTTCAAGCAATTAGACACATTCTTTACGTGCTTGGAACATCTTTACTCAAGGAACGCTCCGATAAGCGATCTAATCGTGCACTTGGCGCTCGCCCACATACGTGTACTGACTATCCGTTGGGTCGAAATAAGTTCAAAGGCTGGGATTTTTTCGCGTAGCTAGAAATCGCAGTAGGTTTTCGGACCGCTCTAACTCTCGGGGTTATAAAAAAGTACGCCGTCGTCGAGCAGAGCCCTGTACTGTTCGTGACTCCGACCGGCTAGCTCACACGTCACGTATTCATTATCTTCACCAAGTCGACGCGTTACCAACGCTGCATCGCCGGGAGTTTCGGAAAACTTGATAGGCATCCCAGGTACCAGTACTTTTCCAAGCACATCGTCCTCAACCCATCGCACTGCGCCAGCCTCGTGAAGGTACGGATGTTGGGCGGCTTCAGCCAATGTCAATACAGGAGCCGAGGGCACCCGACAATCATCGAGGAGATTCACAACGTCATCTCGGTGAGGCTGTGATGCTAGCCACGTCGCTATGAACGTGTTCACCTCATCTCGATTGGTGACGCGGTCGGGATTAGATGCGAATCGAGGATCATCCGACAGCTCTGGCCGTCCCATAGCTTCAGTCAAACGCTGCCACTGACCGTTGTTGACCGCTGCAATCG
Organism: Acidimicrobiaceae bacterium; assembly: GCA_905182565.1. Classification (GTDB taxonomy): domain Bacteria; phylum Actinomycetota; class Acidimicrobiia; order Acidimicrobiales; family Poriferisodalaceae; genus UBA9040. The sequence goes on from CAJJCB010000012.1 coordinate 20,582, forward strand.
TGACGTACCCATCACCGGTCTCGAACACCCCAACGCCGCCAACCACTGGATGGACGTTTCCCCGCCGGATGGGTTCGCTTTCGCCACCCGATACCGACCACTCTTGCCAGTTGACTTCATGCGCCGTGGAATAGGCATCGAGCAACGACACAGACACTTCTTGGCCACGCCCTGTGCGCTCTCGATGGAACAGCGCCGCAGCTACTCCACCAAAAGCATGAACACCGGCAAGCACATCACCCGGTGATATCCCGGCAAGAATTGGTGCCCGATCCTCATAACCCAACATGTGCAGCACTCCGGCCCATGACTGAGCAATGGGGTCATATCCGGGTTTGAGAGCGAGCGGACCTTGGCGGCCAAATGCCGACATGTTGCACATCACGATGCGGGGATTGACCGCTGACACAACGTCGTACCCGAGACCGAGCCGTTCCATAACACCAAGCGCGAAGTTTTGAATGACCACGTCAGCATGAGGAACGAGATCGAGGACGAGCTCTATTGCCCTCGAGTCACGTAGATCAAGGCAGAAAGATCGCTTACCTCTGTTCTGCTGCACGTGATAACCCGAACGCGCTCCGTGTAAGCGAGGCAAGGTACGACCGGGGTCTCCCTCCTTGGCAAATTCTATCTTAATCACCTCGGCACCCAACTCGACTAAAAGCTTGGTCGCCGTGGGGCCGGCCAGCACTTGGGAAAAGTCGAGTACGCGAATTCCGTTGAATATCCTTTGCACAGCTAAATACTATAGCCCACCGTTCAGATGACCGCTGGGAACCTGCGAGGGTGGATTGGCCCTTTAGGAACAAGTTGGCACATTGAATTTAACAGCAATTCAACCAAGAATCATCGTCATGATGTCTAGAGCGCTTGGACTTTTTTGGAGTATTTTTACGCGTACAGGAATGGGCTACTTGTGGTGTCTAATTAGCTAGAGGTACTGTATAAACATGTCCTCAATTCGCCTAACGCAATACAGCCACGGCGCTGGTTGAGCTTGCAAACTCGGTCCGGATGACCTGGCGCACGTGTTGCGTCATCTACCTCTCTCACAACACCCGAGTCTTCTCGTCGGGTCTGAAACTAGTGATGATGCAGCTGTTTGGCGATTAAAAAACGGAAGCTGCATCGCATCGACTACTGACTTTTTTGCTCCGATCGTAGACGATGCCAGGATCTGGGGGCGTATCGCTGCAGTAAATGCTGCGAGTGACATATATGCGATGGGCGGAACTCCTATATTTGCCCTGAATCTGGTGTCTTGGCCAAAAGATATTCTTCCGTTAGATCTTTTATCAGAGGTTCTGCTTGGTGGCAATGATGCCGCAGTCGAGGGTGACTGGATTATTGCTGGAGGCCACACAGTCGATGGACCAGAACCTATGTATGGACTTGCTGTCACAGGAGAAATAGATGCGGACACTATGCTCACTAACGCAGGAGGATTACCAAAGCAAGCGTTGGTCCTAACGAAGCCCATAGGGACAGGGCTCTTGGCCACAGCAGTCAAAAACTCCCCCGTGAGCGCAACGCAGCCTGGCGGTGCACTTGCAGCGATGTACGAAATTGGCGTGAACGAAATGTGCAGATTAAACGCTGCTGCAAGCTCAATCGCCTTAAACGTCAGGGCATCTAGCGCAACCGATGTGACCGGCTTTGGGTTGCTTGGTCACCTTGCAGAGTTAGCTACTGCTAGCGGCTTATCTGCTTCCATTAACATGTCCCAGATTCCTCTCCTGCCCAATGTCGAAAGTCTGATAGATCAAGGCTTCGTAGCCAGTGGTAGCGTTCGAAACTTAGACTTCCTAGATGATTCCGTAACAGGCGGAACTCCCAGCCAACGGCTACTTCTTGCCGATGCGCAAACATCGGGAGGATTACTTTTTGCCTGTGATCAGTCAGCCGCTGAAGAAGCATTGCACGCGCTAATTGAAACTGGACACACTGCCGCGATCATCGGAAGGCTCGATGATGGTGCTCCAGGTCATATTACGATCGATAGCTAAAAGTCTGCGTTTCTGCAATGCGTAACACGGACGAGAACCTTTACGAGATACTTGGAGTGCCCTCCGACGCAAATCAAGCTTTAATTAAAAAAGCTTACAGAGATAAAGCCTTCGCGAATCACCCAGATCAGAACCCTGTCGACAATCGACAAATGAGTGAAATAAATTATGCATGGAGCATTCTCCAGGACCAAGAAACGCGTTCTGTCTATGATCTCAGTTTGGCGAAAGACAGCCTCCCCTTTCTATCTCCCACCATCAAGCGACAAGAAAATTATTCTCATAGCTCGTGGAAAAAAACTGTTTGGGCTCAATGCCATGTTCTAGCCAACGAAGCACTTACAAGCGCCATTCACAAACTTGCCACCCGTAACCGAATTACACCAAGCCACTACGCTAGATCCGCTAGCAAAATTTTGCAGTCGATAGAAGACAGCGCCTCCACCAATTACGAACACGCTACCTTACAAATTATTGAACCTCTAGATATGTCATTAGCCATGGGTTTGTTAGGTATCCGAGACCACGCAGAAAAACTTATGCTTTATGCAGATAAAAACAATCCGACTGCAGACCACATCCTCGAGGCAGCGCTTCTCGATAGAGCGTGGGATATCCTATCTCATGGCTTAGAACGCGAGACTGAGATTGAATTAGGTGGAAATCCCAGAATGTTAAAGCATCTCACAGGACGGCGTATCTAATGGAACTCACCGGCATCTACCCGGGCTCATTCAACCCTCCCACGAGTGCCCACATAGAAATTTCTGAGGCAGCAAGAGAAGCACACCATCTCAAAAAAGTGGTTTGGAGTGTCAGTCGAATATCTCTTGCGAAAGAAAACGTGACCCTCCCTATATTTGAAGATCGAATTCTTGTGCTTCACGACGTAGCATCAAAGATTGCTTGGCTAGATATTCAGGTCACAGATAGACAACTGCTAGCAGATATTGCAAAAGGTTACGACTTGTTGATAATGGGAGCCGATAAATGGCACCAAATACATGACCCAAAATTCTATTCTGATGATTTAGAAAAGCGTGATGATGCAATTAATTCGCTACCACAAGTGGCTGTAGCTCCGAGGTCAACATTAAAAGTCCCTAGCGAAATAGCGCTGACAGTGCCTGAATCGGTTACAAATGTATCTAGCAGCATGGCCAGGAATGGACAAACCTCCATGATGCTCCCAGAAGCCATGAGCTTCGACAAAAAAACTGGCGCTTGGACAGACCAAAGCCGATATAAAGCTTGGGCAGCAAATCGCCTACCAGACTAAAAGTCGAGTAAAGCGTTCTCTATAAGTTCTGTTAACGCAGGGTGGATATAAAATTGACGCGTAGCTAATTCGTCAACAGTTTGACCAAATTCCATTCCTTGAATTAGCTGTTGGATCAGAGTTGCTGCTTGTGGTCCAATAATATGTGCACCAATTAGGGTTCGACTTTTTGCGTCAGCAATAAGCTTGCAGAAATTTTCTGTGTCCTCCATTGCCCAACCATATGCTGTGCCACCATAATCTTTTCGAGCTACCAAAATCGGTATATTAGCTTTACGAGCCTGTGTTTCAGTTAGACCAACTGAAGCGATTTGAGGATAGCTAAAGACTGCGTGCGGCACGTACTTATCATCAACGCTTCGCAACGGCTCGTCCAATCCCTCCGCCACTAACAAGTTATGTCGGAGAGCTTTCACCTCGGCATTAGCTAGGTGCTTCAGCTGATGTTCATTAGATAAATCTCCAAAAGCCCAAACCCCTTCTACATTTGTTCGAAAGTATTTGTCCACAACAACACGATTCGACTCATGAATTACACCCGCAGCTTCCACGTTTAGCGAGTCACCATTTGGAACACGGCCAGCAGCGACCAGCACCAAATCTGCGTTTGCCTGCTCCTGATCACCATGTCGCTCAAATGCCACATGGAACCCATCGTTATCACTCCAAACTCTGCGAACGGTAGAACCACACTTAAGGTTGAAACGCGTACTTTGGCTCTCGGTAAACCTATTCGAAATATCTTCGTCCTCATTCTTTAAGAGTTTTTCGCCTCTGTTGATGAGGGTCACGTCCACACCAAGAGCAGAAAATACGTGTCCTAGTTCCGTAGCTATATATCCTCCACCAAGAATGATCATCGTAGATGGCAGCTTGTCGATACGCATAACTGTGTCTGAGGTATGGAAATCTATCTCATCAAGACCCGGATAGGGCGGGATAAACGGCCTGGCCCCAGCCCCCAAAACAATGTGTTTCCCTGATATCTCAGTCAAATTTCCGTGAGCATCCTCAACCTGAAGAACCTGTTCGTTCAAGAACTTTCCATGCCCTTTATAAACAGTGATATTTGAGCACTCTTCGCTTTTGCGGTAAGTTTCACCGCCTGCTGCAATCGGATCAATCCGACCAAAAACACGCTCCCTTATAGCGACCCAGTCAACAGATTCCAGTTTGGCTTTTATTCCATACCGCTCAGCACTACGTATAGTTTCGGCGACGTCTGCTGCGTAAACCAACATCTTAGACGGGATACATCCGACGTTGAGACACGTGCCTCCGAAAACCCCCTTCTCTACAATTGCTATGTCCCAATTATCAAACTCAGGACCTGGAATACTATTGCCAGAACCAGTGCCAACGATAATTAAATCGAATTTACGAATGTTTATTTCTGACATTTTTACTCCAACGCTTGATAAACCAATGCCTTTAATTCTGGACGAAGAGGATACGTGCTCGAGGGCATTAGCTGCGTCAAAAAAATTACAGCGATGTCCTCAACCGGATCAACCCAAAAAGCAGTCGATGCAGCTCCGCCCCATCCGTATTCGCCCTTTTGGCAGAGAATATTTGCCTTACATGGATCGACGACGACTGAGAACCCGAGCCCAAACCCAACTCCATCATAGGCCGTTTCAGAAAATAGCGCTCGTCCATGCTCCGTGAGATCTGCACCACCCGGTAAGTGGTTAGAAGTCATATATTCCAAGGTTTTGCGCCCAATAATTCGTTGTCCATCAAGGGTTCCGCCCCTACGCAACGCATCGATGAATCGGTAATAGTCAGCCATAGTAGAAACTAGCCCACCACCGCCTGATAGAACCCGGGGCGGCTTGAGGTAACGAGATTTTCCTGCATCATCTAAAAGGTGTAGCCGGGCGTTACTTGGATTCGGTACATAATTGGACGCGAATCTATGTACGTCTTCTGAGAGGACTTGGAACCTAGTTTCAGACATACCCAACGGGATAAATACATTGTTTTGAAAGTAAGTATCTAAAGAGTCGCCGGAGATAACTTCAATTATTCGCCCCAGCACGTCGGTTGAGTAGGAATAATTCCATTCAGTTCCTGGGTCAAACAAGAGCGGCAGAGAAGCTAAAATTTTGCATGATTCCTCAAGATCTCCAGGCGTTCCCCAATTAAAGCCATTTTTTCTGTATATCTCATCTACGGGGTGGGCCATATGGAAGTCATAGGTCAATCCGCTCATATGGGTGAGCAAATCATGGACATTAATTTCTCTCTTAGGTTCTCTAGTTTCTGGTTTCTGAGCATCACCTCCGCAGAACACGCGGGCGTTAGAGAACTCAGGTAGCCACTTTGAGATCGGGTCCTTTAACTGGAAAAGTCCTCGCTCGTAAAGTTGCATAGCAGCAACTGAGGTCACCGGTTTAGTCATGGAATAGAAGCGATAAATGGTATCGCTTTCGACACCCGTACCTCGCTCTACGTCTCGATGGCCATACATCTCCCGATAAGCAACTTTCCCGCCACGAGAAACTAAAATATTAATTCCTGGAAGCTTCGCGTCATCTACATACTGTCGGAAATGTTGTCCAATCAGTTCGAGCCGATCGGCATCGAAACCCACCTCAGAAGGGTCAACTTGAACTTCAATGCTTTTACTCTTTGCCATGTTCGGCTCATTTGTTCTCGTCTAAGGGCTATGTCGTTAAAGAGTATGCCCGTGTGTCGGTCATCTAAGCACAAAACCGGGTTTCAAAAAACAAGAGAGATGATTGTCTATGATCAGCATCTCGCTAAAAATGCGACAATCAAACTTAGTGGTCTGCCAAAACTAAGAAAATAAACAGAGAAATTACAACTCACTTAAGTGATTTACGATTCCTTGTCCTGCGCATAACAAGCCTTGATCAAATGGCCCTAGAGTGCTACTAATGGCCAGCAAATCTTATGATCACAATATTTTAGTTCGCTTCTTGCTTGTCAGACACGGTGAATCACAGGTAATGGTTGACGGTGTCGTTGGAGGCTTAGAGACCTGCAGTGGACTATCTGAGAAGGGACGTCTTCAGGCAGGACTGCTCAGAGATCGGTTCGCAACCATGACCGAGCCCTCAATCGATGTTGTTTACAGCTCGCCGTTGCCCCGGGCCAAAGAAACAACGGATATAGCGTTGTCAGGTTTACACCCACGACTCGCAATTGAAGTACACCCCGAACTTGAAGAGTTTCGTCTGGGCCAAGCCGATGGGTTGACTTGGGAGAAGGTACAAGAACAATACCCCGACATAAATCCCACCAACTCTGACCCCTACGAAACGTTGATACCCGGAGGAGATAGCCGTGCGGGTTTTCGACATCGAGTGTCGATGACTTTAAGTGAGATAGCGAAAAAACATCCGGGAAAAACAGTTTTTGTAGGTTGTCACGGCGGGGTTATCTCAGCTGCTATGGCTTCTGCGTTTGGGCTAGCCAATAACCAAACGACACTAGAAATAGCACCAACAGTTACTTCAATTACAGAACTCGAGTTGATAGAAGGTGATGGGAAACCTAGGCGTTGGGTTTGTCATCGTTACAACGATTCAGCCCATCTACGCGGATCAGAAGTTGATCCACTTAATCGTTAACCATGCCAGACACGCCTAAGCAGCCCAACTTAACTGAGTTGATAAGCAGACCTTCGGTAAGAAATCTTTTAATATCGCGAGCCTGTGGAATGTCCGGCGCAGTAACTCTAGCAATCGCATTAGGCATCTATGTGTATGAAATTACGGGGCGTGAATTAGACATTGGGTTAGTTGGGCTAGCTGAATTTCTGCCAACTTTTTTACTTGTACTTTGGGCAGGTGCTCTAGCCGACCGGGTAGATAGACGAAAATTAGCATGTGCTGGGTACCTAGCTGAAGCGATTATTGCATTACTAATTATGATTTACGTTGCTAAGGGCGGGACTGCTATTTGGCCAATAATTACCTTAACTGTTGCCTTTGGCACTGCTCGTGGATTCGTCAATCCCGCCACCCGGGCTTTGCCTGCAAATGTTGTACCTCGATCAGATTTACCGCGACTCATACCTGCCCTTTCGACTGTTTGGCAACTGTCTGCAATAATCTCGCCGCTTATAGTCGGTGCCGTCTATGGACTCGGAGCGCATTGGACATTTCTTGCGATAGCAGGACTTGACACAATCAGCGCGTTGACAATACGAAATATCCAACTTGACTCGCCGCAAACAAACACCGTGGAACGACCAAGTCTCGCTAATGCTCTTGGAGGGCTTCGTTTGGTAAGACAAACGCCCCTACTCTTAGCGGTCATCGGACTGGATTTATTTGCTGTTCTGTTAGGAGGTGTCATAGCTTTAGCACCTGCCATCTCCACAAATCTGCTCTCAGCCGGCGAATCTGCTCCCTTCTGGCTACGTTCAGCAGGAGCCGTCGGTGCTGCTATTACTGCAGTAGCTCTTGCGAGAACGCCGCTCACTGCCCATATTGGTAAGACGCTGCTGCAAGCCATCGCTATCTTTGGTGCCCTTACAATTCTTGTAGCCTTCAGCCGCAATCTTGTAATTACTCTATTTCTGTTCGCTGCGCTTGCAGCCGCAGACATGGTCAGCGTTTTTATTCGAGCGACTATCGTTCCGTTAGCAACTCCAGATTCTTTAAGGGGACGAGTCCTTGCCGTAGAAGCTGTATTCATAGGCGCATCCAACGAACTTGGAGCCTTCGAGTCAGGTATCACAGCCGAATGGTTTGGTTTAGCTCCAGCGATCATCATTTCTGGCATCGCAACGATTATCGTCGTTCTACTATTCGCAATTTTTGTACCAGATCTACGCAAACTCAATCATTTCGATGAGATAACAGATGGTATGGAGCCAATATGAAAGCGCTGCCGTAATCCAGGGAGTACCTTTACAATGTCGATTTCTAAATTTAGCTGACAAGAACCGAAAGGCCTTTGGTCGTGGAGCACAATCAAGACCTTGCGACTTACATCGACAGCTGGGCTGATCACAGGCCTGAAGCCGCAGCAATAGAATTTGAAGATCAATCCAGTACGTATCTCCAACTTTCAAACAACATTGAGACTGTCGCTAACGCACTTTATGATCTCGGAGTACGTCGAACAAACCGTGTAGCTTGGCTAGGTCACAATCGGCCATTGGCCATAGAAATGCTGCTTGCTTGCTCGCGTCTAGGAGCCATCTATTTGCCGCTTAACTCTCGATTAACAGTTGCCGAACACCAATGGATTCTCAACGATGCAACCCCAACTGTCTTGGTGGCGGATACAGATTTCCGTGAGCAAGCTAACGCTGCTCTCATAGCGTCAGAGCTAAAGGTAAGCGCAGAAGCGGAACTGTACGTCGCAAGCCCAAGCGCTCCGCGCACCGGTGCGTCAAATGATGATGTTCTACTTGCTTACACTTCAGGAACTACGGGGCGACCAAAAGGAGCTGTACTAACACAAAAAGCGCTAGTGGCAAATGCTGTGAACGCAACACATGCACACGATTTTTCAAGTCACGATCGAGTCCTCACTTTGCTTCCTCTTTTCCATGTCGGTGGTCTTAACATCCAAACGCTTCCAGCCTTATTCGCTGGCGCTGCGGTATTGCTCCACAAGAGCTTCAATCCCGAAGCCTGGCTAAAAGATGTTCAAAGATGGAAACCAACTTGGTCTTTGCTGGTACCAGCTACCTTGAACGCAGTCAGCAAGCATCCAAATTTTAATGACACAGACTTAACTTCACTTACCGGATTGATGACCGGCTCATCGACGATTCCTGCATCATCTGTGCAACCCTTTACCGATCGCAACTTAGTCGTCGGCCAGGTCTACGGTTCAACAGAAACAGCGCCAACTTCTATTCACCTAAGAATAGATGCCGCTAATGAGCATCCCGGCTCTTGCGGCAAGCCATCTCCTCTCACTCAACTGAGAATTGTCGATTCAGAGGGTCGCGATGTTTCACCTGGAACGTCCGGTGAGCTCTGGGTCAAGGGCCCCAACATTCTATCTCGATACTGGAATAACCCCGTGGCAACACAAGAAGCTATAACAGATGGCTGGTTTCACACCGGCGACATTGGGCATCGAGATCCTGACGGCTGGGTTTATATCGATGACAGGAAAAAAGACATGATTATTTCTGGAGGAGAAAACATCTACCCTGCCGAGTTAGAGGAAATTCTTAACGACAGCTCTTTTTTCTCGGAGGTGACGGTCGTTGGAATTAAAGATGAGCAGTGGGGTGAAATACCTATCGTATTAGGTGTTTCGGCATCCGATGAGAAACCATCAGATGGTACAATTTTTGAACTTTTCAATACCCGAGTTGCGAAGTTCAAACACCCCAAGCGGCTAATTTGGATGGCTGAGCTTCCACGAAACGCAATGGGGAAAGTTCTCAAACATGAGCTTAAAGCAATTCTTAAACGTGACTTTGATTGTTAAGTATTCATTCGAGTTACGATCACTGACGAAACATTTTCAAGACAATTTTTCTATCTGAACCGGATTGGACTATGGCCCTAGGACATATCGGCATAAACATTTTCAACTTCGAAGAGTCTCGTTCTTATTATGCATTCCTTATGCCCTTACTGGGCTATGAATTGTTCATCAACCATGATGACCAATTTGCGTATCGACCGAGTGGAAACAAAGTAGGAACATATTTATTTTTTTACGAAGCAGAAGCTCCTGGATTTGACCAACAAGTAGCAGGGCTTCAACACCTCGCCTTTATGATGCCATCTCGGGAGTCTGTCACGAGCCTGCATAAATCTGTATCCGATATGAACTCTCAGATTGTTCATAGCCCGCGCGAATGGCCTGAGTACCCTCCGCCTTATTATGCTTTTTTCTGGAAAGATCCAAATGGAATAATGCTTGAAGCTGTCTGCCATAAACACTCTTGAAAGGTTTCAAAACATGAATGCTCTGCCAACAGCGGCTTTTATCGGCCTCGGAGTTATGGGTTTCCCTATGGCTGGACATTTACAACGTTCTGGTTTCCAAACTACCGTTTACAATCGAACGAACTCCAAGGCCATTGAGTGGGTTGCACAGCATGGGGGCTCAATCGCCTCAAGCCCTAAAAAAGCTGCGGCAAATTCTGACTACGTCTTTATCTGCGTCGGAGATGACAGCGATGTCCGAGAGGTAGTTAGTGGACCATCTGGAGTTCTCGAAGGAATGCGAGCAGGGAGTACACTAATTGACCACACCACCGCATCCGCCGAGCTTGCAAGGGAATTAGGTCAAACCTGTTTCGAGAAAGACATTGGTTTTCTTGATGCACCCGTATCTGGTGGACAGGCTGGAGCCGAGAACGGCAAACTAACCATCATGTGTGGTGGTGACCCAGCCGTCTTTCATAACTCCAGAAGCGCTCTGCAGAGTTATAGTCAGCAATGCACTTTGATAGGGCCGACTGGCTCTGGGCAACTAACAAAGATGGTTAACCAAATATGTATCGCCGGTCTCATACAGGGGCTGTCTGAAGGTCTCGAATTTGGCCGACGCTCTGGGCTTGATTTGGAATTGGTTCTTGAAACTATTTCAAAGGGCGCCGCTGGCTCCTGGCAAATGAACAATCGCGGTAAAACAATGATCAAAAACGAGTTCGACTTTGGTTTTGCAGTGGATTGGATGCGAAAAGATCTAGGAATTGTATTCAGCGAAGCGGCGACAAACGGATCACCATTACCGATTACCAAAATGGTAGATGGATTCTATGAAAAGGTTCAACAGCGGCAGGGGAATCGGCTTGACACGAGCAGTTTGATATCCCTTCTGAGGAATTCTGATTGAGTTTCTCAATTATTAGTCTGCCAAAGAGGCCTTTTTAGTCAGCATTGTGACCGATTGAGTTGTAGCGTAAAAATGTGATTCACGCCGACCGTATTCTTATGGGCCCAGGCCCTTGCAACCCCTACCCAGAAGTAATCGAAGCATTCACAAGACCGATATTGGGTCACTTAGACCCCGACTTCATTCAATTACTTGATGAGCTAAATGACAGGCTGCGGAAAGTTTGGCGCACAAACAATCAGCTCACTTTCCCAATCAGCGCTACGGGCTCAGCTGGAATGGAAGCTTCTTTTGTCAACTTCGTTAACCCTGGCGACACTGTAGTAATCGGCGTTAATGGTGTATTTGGTGGACGAATGTGTGATGTTGCTGCGAGAGCAGGTGCATCCGTTGTTGTTGTCGAAGAAGCATGGGGTAAAGCAATCGATCCACAAAGACTTTTAGATGCTCACCCAAATCCGAAGATTATTGCTGTCGTGCATGCCGAGACTTCAACAGGAGTCCGAAACGACATAGAGTTATTAGGAAAAAATAAAGGTGAATCTCTTTTACTAGTTGACTGCGTCACCTCTCTAGGAGGCATTCCAATGCTTCTAGATGAGTGGAATGTAGACATTGCCTATAGTGGCACTCAAAAGTGTCTGGGAGTGCCACCAGGCTTGTCCCCGATCAGCGTTAGTGACAGAGCACTTGAATTTTTGGTAGCGAAACCTCAAAGCTGGTACCTCGATCTCAATATGATCCGGAACTATGTGACAGGAGACGGAGCGCGTGCCTACCATCACACAGCGCCAATATCGATGCTTTATGGGCTTCATGCTGGGCTCGGAGTTGTGTTAGAGGAAGGGCTCGAGAATGCCTGGGCGCGTCACCAAGCTTGCGGAGATGAACTTCATAAGCGATTACCTGAACTCGGCTTTGACCTTTGGGCCCAGCCGGGCCACCGGCTCCCTGACCTAACGACAGTGACCCTGCCCGAAGGGCTTGATGATGCAAAAGCTCGAGCTACTCTTTTGAATGAGTACGGGATTGAAGTCGGCGGTGGCCTCGGTCCGGTGGCCGGCAAAGTATGGCGAATCGGTTGCATGGGCCATACCGCAAGAATGCGAAACGTTAGGATGCTCCTAGGAGCATTAGGAGAAATAGTTAGCTAAGAGGATTAGATTCCTCAAAGTTATAGTTCCTTACTAAAGACAAGCATTATCAGCTGCTGTCTTATTTTTCAGTTTCCCACGGAGCAGGTCCATCTTGGGGTGGTTCAGGCACTCCGTCTAGCCATTTGTTAAATACTGGCGTTCGTTTCTCTAAAAATGCTGCCCCACCTTCTCGTGCATCTGCGATGTGGTCAGTGACCGCTGTTTTAGAAGCAATCTCATCCAGGGACTGATCCCAAGTTAACTCTGATGCTAGATAGATGGAACGCTTCAGCATTCTCATCGCAATTTGCGGCCCGTTGGCCAGTTCGGTAGCCAATTCTATGGTGGCGTTCATCAGCTCAGCATCATCAACGACTTGGTGAACTAGTCCTAATTCGGCCGCTTCCTCGGCGGTCACAATTCGCTTTCGCATCATAAAGTCCATAGCTCCCGCAACCCCTAGGTGCTGCACCAATAACCATTGCCCACCTTCATCGGGCAAAAGCCCAAATCTGAGCGTGGCGCTTCCCATCTTGGCTGATCGGGCAGCGACTCGAAAATCGCAAGCAAGAGCGGCTGAGAAGCCTGTCTGAATGGCAAAGCCATTTATAGCTGCAATAGACAGTTTGTCCAGGTTCCTGATCGATGTGTTAACCGCCTGCGAAATGCTTCTCAGACCGTTGTAAGTGCCGATTTCTCGATGGTGCCCTCCGTGAATCGGAGGAACCTCGCTACTCTTCGCTCCTGCGTAACCTTTCAGATCATCGCCAGCCCAAAATGCTTTTCCAGTTCCGGTAAGGACAACCACCCTAAGCGAATCATCCATTTGGATTTGAGTAAAAACTTCTACTAGGTCCCGTTTCATCGGGGCAGTTGAAGCGTTCAACGACTCGGGGCGGTTGAAAGTTATCGTCGCTATCCCAGGATTCAAAACGCTCGTCTCGAAGCCACAGTATTCACCAATCCGCATACCCATATCGATTCCTCCTATAGAGCAACGACGATACTCTTAAGTGCCTATTCACTTCCAAAAAAGTTAAATTATTGATACGTTTGTCACGTGTCAATAGAAAATGTGTATCAACCGTTCTCTGATTCATTAATGCTTAAACTCGATATAAATGGCTCAAACGGGTATCGAGTTCATTACATAACTCCGTTTGTCACAGATGGCTGCCGCCTTTATATTTTCGATGAGCCCAGCCACGATCCTGACAAGTTTGAGCTAATGCTGCTCGGTCAGAACGTGACCGTTACCTCGAAGGCCTCTGGAGATTACACGACGACAGGAGTCGGAAGACTACCCAACGAAGCTGAGAACCTCTGGAGCAGAAAAGCCTGTACCGAACGTTTTTATTACGATCAAGCGATACAAGATTTAGCTCAGTTGGGCCCAATAATTGTTCTGGGTCACGAATTGTAAATTATCCGCAAAAATTTTAGCTAAACCGGAACTTCCCCAGCGAGAGTTACTCTGTACATTTCTCTTCTGTGGCCAGCGTAATCGTCAACGGCAAAATGTTGGACAACGCGGTTATCCCACATGACTAATGTTCCTGGCGCCCACCGCACACGACTTGTCATTTGAATCTGCCGGCTATGTTGAAGCAAGAACTCCAGAATCGGAGAACTTTCAGCGGCGGGCATTCCATGAATGCCAACCGTGTAGACATCGTTTATGAACAAGGATTTTTTCCCGGTTACTGGGTGGGTTCGAACCAGAGGATGGAGTTGTTCTTTGACTGCCTTTTCATCGCCGTGAATTTCCATTGATGATTTCGGGTCGTGTCGGCCGAAAGTTCCGGTAGGCCCATAGCTACGCCGAGCGCTATGCACTCCTTGTAAACCTTGGAGAAAGTCTTTCATAACATCCGATAGGGTTTCATATGCAAGGTATTGATTTGTAAACGCCGTATCGCCTCCTGCTTTGGGTACTTCAACTCCATACAAAATCGTTGCGCTTGGTGGCTCAACTTGAAAACTCCAGTCACTGTGCCAACCGCTTCCGAACAAGGGTCCGGCTTCATTTTTCTCGCGTAACACTCTGAGGACGTTGGGATGACTATCTAAAGTTTTGATAAATGGAGTTTCTCCATACGAGCCCAATGAAAGAGCGAACGACTCAAGCTCTTCCAGCGTCAGAACTTGATCTCTGAACACGAGGACCATGTGGTCAGCAAAAGCAGTTTTAATTTGATCGACAGCTTCCCCATCTAAAGGTTGAGCTAAATCAATTTCGAGCGCTTCAGCGGTAAATGAACCCGTGAGCGGAAGTAGATGCATCCTTAAATGGTAGCGCCCTCTTGTCAAGCAATATCCGAATTAACGAGTTATTGCTGTCGGTCTGGACTAAAAACGTTGGCATGAAGATATCTATCTCATACGGCGGAGCCGACTCAGGAAAAAAAGATGACTGGGATCAGCAGGTTGATTTTTTGATTGAGGCTGAACGTATGGGGGTAGATATTATTTGGTCAGCTGAGGCTTGGGGTATGGATGGAGTGACGACGCTCGCTTACCTTGCTGCTGTAACTAGCAAAGTAACTCTCGGAACTGGGATACTACAAATTTCTGCAAGAACTCCGGTAATGACGGCTATGACCGCTCTCTCAATGGCTGCAATTTCGAATAATAGATTTATTTTGGGTCTAGGGGTTAGCGGACCTCAGGTAGTGGAAGGTCTCCATGGTGTTCCATTTGCACAACCACTCAAAAGACTCCAAGAGACAGTTGACATTGTTCGGCAAGCATTCGCTGGTGAGAAAATTCTTTATGACGGCCGACACCACTCCCTGCCTCTAGCGGGCGGGCAGGGAAAGTCTTTGCGTTTGTCTCAGCCTGCAAACGAACAAATCCCGATCTGGCTTGCCACGCTCGGTCCTCAATCTTTAACTTATACCGGGAAATCTGCTGATGGATGGGCAGGGACGTGCTTCACTCCTAGCGGTCGAGCTGCAACTATCGGCCATGTGCAAAAAGGGGCTCTCGAAGCTGGTCGGGATCCCGCTTCGATTGATTATCAGGCTGGCGGAGCGCTGCAGTTTGGCGATGATCTTGATTCTCTTATAACGCCGCGAAAGAATGGGGTAGCTTTCACGCTCGGAGCGATGGGGTCGGCCACGTCGAACTTCTACAATGATGCATACAGCCGAGGAGGATTTGCAGATGAAGCTAAGCATATCCAGCAGCTTTGGTTGGATGGTAAACGAGATCTTGCAGCTGCCGAAGTTCCTGATGAGCTAGTTTTGCAGACTAATTTCCTTGGAACAGTTAACCAGGTCACCGAACGAGTAAAAGCTTACAAGGATGCTGGGGTTAGCGTATTACGAGTGGCACCTGAGGGAGATAGCCAGCAGGACCGTTTAGATGCACTCGGCCAAATAGTTGACATCGTTAGAGATTTGAATCGTCAATAGGCAACCTGTAAGTAACCAGTTCAAGGGCAGTCAGATACTAACATTGTGATCATTTAAAGATTCAACGATAGATACGTCTGCAGTTCTGTAGCTTGCAACGCGATGAGACCATGTGTCGACGTATTGGCGTCCAGCGTTGTCAAAGAAAGTTAGTAATGGGCCTTCTTGTTCGTAGGTATCAGCGCCAGCGATATGAATCGTCCTGCCATCAGCAAGGGTCAGTCTGTAGGTCATTCCATCAACTGTAAACCACTTGGTTTGTGGGCAACTAGTGCTATAAACCTGTGGGGTTTCAGTGCGTAAGTCAATACTTTTCCACAGAGGAACTAGTGGAAAGCGTTTCAAAGAGTCTAAAATAGCAACTCTAAACATCGAGGGAGATTTAGCTATGGGCACACCTCCAACTGATCACTCAGAAGAAGATCTCAGAGATAGGTTGTCTCCTCTTGAGTTCCATGTCACCCAAGAGTCAGGCACAGAACAGCCCTTCACTGGTGAAACGTGGGATAACAAGGCAGATGGTTCTTACGCCTGCAAAGTGTGCGGAACCGAACTTTTCTCTTCCGACACGAAATTCGAAAGTGGCTCTGGTTGGCCAAGTTTTTGGCAACCAACGTCAACGGAAAATGTTTCAGTGACCACAGACAGCTCACATGGAATGGTCCGCACAGAAGCATCGTGTGCCAAGTGCGGAGCGCATTTAGGACATATATTTCCCGATGGCCCTCAGCCTACCGGAGATAGGTATTGCATGAACTCCGCTTCCCTTAGCTTCCTTGCCCAAGAAAACAGCTAAATATTTAGACTGCTTCAGAAAAGCTAACCGGGTGTTTCTTAGGGAAAAGTTCAATAATTGCTTGATCTAGCTGTTCTTTAACACCGGCAAGTGGGAGGACATTTAGGACGCCCTGCCCTTTCTTTATTAGATCAATTATTTCGTCACCTGAAACCAACAAAGCCGATGTGCCATTTATGACGAGATTGGCCGACGCCACATCTTCCCCTAGATTTTCGCGCAGGTAAGAGAAGACTTCTCGAACTAGTTCAAGCCTGATCCCTGCATCCAGAAGGGTTTTGATTACTTTAAGCTCAAGGAGATTTTGGTACGAGTAACGACGCCGACTTCCACTACCTTTTGCGTCGCTTAGAGAAGGTCTTATTAGATCAGTTCGAGCCCAATAGTCGAGCTGTCGATAAGTGATGCCTACAAGTTCAGCTGCTCTGCTACCGGCGAAACCTTCTTCCAGTAACCCTTCGTTTTTAGATTTTTGAGCCACTGCATCTCCTCGACACTTGGAAGTTCCGAGCTCTTGCTCGAACTACACGCGTGTTACTAACCATAGAATGCTTATCCACACTTAGCAAACACCCTAAGCGCGATTATCGCGCGCTGCGCGCGATGATTTAGTGTCGCAGACGTAGAGATAGTGGCACTTGCCTAAGAAAAATCATCTGGGTTCAGGCCATCGAGAAACTCCTTGAATTCGTCAAGAAGTTCATCGGGCGCAATTTCTTCAACTGGAGCGTCAGCTTCGACATTATCAAAATCACCTAATGGCGTTTCAATTATTTGTCCCGCAGCAGCTAACACAACTTGCTGGGCATAAATCGGAATTTCTCTTCGTACGGCGAGAGCAATCGCATCGCTGGGCCGAGCTGAAACCACGTGACTTTTACCATTAAGGTCAAGTTGAATCTCAGCGAAAAACGTACGCTCTCTAAGCTCGGTAATTACTACCTTCGAGATCTTTGCACCTATTTCTTCTAACAAAGCCAGTACCAAATCATGTGTTAACGGACGAGCCATTCGGATGCCTTCGATCCCACGATAGATCGCCTGGGCTTCTGGTCCATCAATAACTATAGGCAATACCCGTCCTGCTCCTGATAACTCTTTAAGTAAAAGCATTGGACTGTTAGAAGGAATTTCTACCTGCACTCCAAGTAATTCCATCTCAATCATGAAACACAATCTAGCCCTATAGAGACACAACCGTTAGACATAGCTAAATTCCGGATTTTGAGACCAAAAACAAAAGCTTAAACTTACCGATTTGAAGCTCATCGCCGTTCGTTAGAAGTATTGAATCCTCTCCAATGCGCTCACCATTTAGGTATGTCCCGTTCAAAGAGCCGGGATCAGTGATTGAGTAACCCATGGGTGACAGATGCAGCTCAATATGTTTTCGAGAAACGGTTATATCATCAAGGAAAACATCGCTCTCTGGATGACGACCCACAGTCACGAAATCCTGCTCAAGAATAAACCTGCTTCCAGCTCGGTGACCAGCAGCAACAATTAAAGCAGCCCCATTTTTCAGACCTGAAGTCATTTCTGGATCAGTTTCGAAGATCTCTTTGTCCGTTAAATCTAATCCTTCAGTTCTGTCTTCATTACTACGTTGTAGCTCTACACCGCAACTGGAGCAAAAGCGCGCTCCGATATCATTTCCATGGGAACAGTTACTGCAAGGAATAGATGACATAAATCATGCCTCTGGGTCTTGGGAAACGAAAGCAAGATATCTTTCAGCGTCCATGAGTAATTCTAAATGACCGATATCAGTCGGCTTGATTACGCAAACCCAACCGTCTCCATAAGGGTCTTCGTTGACTAATTCAGGCTCATCTTCCAACACTTGGTTTACTTCTACTATCTCCCCAGCTAACGGAGCAAAAATATCGGAGACCGACTTAGTCGACTCCACCTCTGCAAACGCCAGGTCACTGGCAATAATGGTTCCGACCTGCGGCAAGTCAACATAGACAACATCACCAAGGGCATCTTGCGCAAAGTCAGTAATACCAACTCTGACGTAGGCACCCTCGTGCCGAACCCATTCATGATCTTTCGAATATCGAAGCTCTTCTGGAGTCTGCATTAGCAAAACCCTAGCCGACGATCAGCAAGTTATGGCTGCAACAACTTGCGTTAGTCAATTCTTCCAGAGCGACCCTCTTGCAACGCCTGACGAGCTAACGGGATATAGCCGAACGCTGAGTAATAATGAATCGGCATCCCAACAACGATGCAAACCCAAGCTCCTACATTGAACAAAGTTGCTCCCTGAACGTCACTAGCTCCAGCTAAGAAAAAAGGAAACGCAAACATAACAAAAAATGTTCCAGTTTTACCCCACCAGGTAACGTCGATCTTACGCGCCCCCAAAGCTGCTATCACGATCGCAACTATCGCCACCAAGGCTTCTCTTATAAGAGCAAGCGCCGCTACCCAGATAGACACTGAACCATCTACCATAATGGCGAAGATACCAATAAGGAGCATTAGCCGGTCAGCCGTAGGATCTAGAATTTTGCCTAATTCGCTTACTTGATTAAATCGTCGCGCTATGTATCCATCTACCCAATCGCTAGCACCTAGAGCGCCTAGCATCAGAGCAGCAGACCATCTGTCATTTTTTCCAAAAAGTAACCAAATAAATATAGGGATACAACACAGTCTCAAGAGGCTAATCAAGTTCGGAACTGTGAACGGCCTCCAATCGGTTCGCTCTTCTACCATGACCCATAGCGTAGAGCGTCAAGCTCCTAGTTAAGCTTCATACATGACATCCGTTTTTAGCAAAATTATCTCCGGTGACTTGCCTGGTACTTTTTTGTGGGACGACGAATTGTGCGTTGTGTTCATGTCTATAAACCCTGTCGAAAAAGGCCATGCTTTATTAGTTCCGAAATTAGAAATCGATCACTGGCTTGATGCACCTGAGGATCTTCAAACACACTTGATGAAAGTCGCCAAGATCATCGGCAAGGCCCAGCAGAAGGCATTTAATCCGAATCGAGTCGGTTTAATGATCGCCGGATTTGAAGTGCCTCATCTCCATATCCATTTGATTCCGGCTTACACCATGGAAAGTCTAAACTTTACCGAGGTTCCACAAGTGGCTACCATCGAGGAGCTCAGCGAAGCCGCAAATCAGATCAAACATTATCTGGAACCCCGCACGGGAACCGGCAATGACTGACGAACGCTTACTGTACGATCGTGACCATGCTGATCTCTGTTCCTGCGTCAACTGCTAATTTAGGTGCAGGTTTTGATTGCCTAGGCCTTGCTTTAGATCTGAAATTCAATGTCCATATTGATGACCCTGACCACACGGGCCCTCCGACTGCCGCTAGACATCCAGCCCAGGTAGCTTTCAACAAAAGTGGTGGCACTGGGCCTATCTACGTAAGCACCGAAATACCTCCTGGTAAAGGGTTTGGTTTTTCGGGAGCAGCGCGCGTAGCAGGTGCCGCTGCAGCGCTTCTTCAGCGAAGCGGGTCTACCAACTTTTCTGAGTTACTTGAAGCTACAACTGAGCTAGAAGGGCACGCTGACAACGTTGCCGCTTCTATATACGGTGGGCTCACAGTCGTTTCAGATGGTCGAGTCGTCCGGCTCTCCCCTCATCAAAAATTTCAAATCTTAATGTGGGTTCCTGATTCAGCCACTTCGACTGTCGCTTCGCGACAGAAACTTCCCAAACATGTCTCATTCGCTGACGCCTCTCAGGCCATCGGAAAAGCAACGCTTATGGTGGCCGCCATGATCACCGGCGACAAATCAGCGCTTCGGACAGCTTGCAAAGATCAGCTTCACCAGCCCACGAGACTAGAGTCTGCGCCGCAATCTGTCATTGCTCTCGCTAACGCTTTAGAAAACGGCGCGTCAGCTGCATGGCTTAGCGGTTCAGGACCATCTATCGCTATCTTGGCGGAACCTCATCTTGTAGAGCACTTGCAATCTTGTATGCCCGAGTCAGGTCACACAAAGTCCGTCGCAATTTCGCGCTACGGACTACAAGTTAGCTAACTACTAAGTTCACCATTCTCCCAGGGATACTAATTACTTTTCTAATCGTCTTTCCATTTACCAAAGCTGCTATTTTCTCGTCGGCAAGCGCCATGGCTTCTAATGCGGTTGCATCTGTGTCCGCTGCAACCGTCAAACGACTACGAACTTTACCATTAATCTGAATCGGAATTTCAATACTATCTTCCACTAGAAAGTTCTTATCGGCGACAGGAAAAGAAGCCTTAACAACAGACGTTTTCTGGCCTAAAAGTTCCCAAAGCTCTTCCGCTACATGCGGCGTGAGCGGACTTAACAACCTCACAAGCGAGTCAGCGACTTCTCGTGGTACCGGTTCATTCGATCTAGTCAATTCATTATTCAGTTCAGTAATACGAGCGATGGCTGAGTTGAATCGTAACTCAGCCATAGCATCACCAACTGATTCAATAGTCCTATGCATAAGACGTTTGAGGTCTTCATCTGGGTCTACATCTGCTACTCGCAGATCCCCGGACGATTCATCTACGAGATTACGCCAAACTCGTTGCAATAACCGGTGCGAGCCCACCACCGACTTGGTTTCCCACGGACGGTCTTGGTCTAATGGCCCCATAAACATTTCATACAACCGCAACGTGTCAGCTCCATAAGCTGCGTACATGTCATCTGGAGTAACCGAATTTTTTAGAGATTTTCCCATCTTTCCAAATAAACGAGTTACTTGTTGTCCCTCAAAAGTATGGACACCATCATTTTCCTCTACTTCTTCCGCCTCGACATACACTCCCCGACTGTCTTGAAAAGCCGCTGCTTGAATATAGCCCTGATTAAACAACCGCTGAAAAGGCTCCGGCCCAGAGACATGCCCAAGGTCAAAAAGCACTTTGTGCCAGAACCTCGAGTACAAAAGATGCAGAACAGCGTGTTCCACACCACCCACGTAGAGGTCGACGCCGCCAACCCCGCCGTCATCATCGCTCATCCAATAACGTTCAACCTTCTCATCAACGAATCGTTCGTCATTTGTCGGGTCAAGGTAGCGAAGGTAATACCAACACGATCCGGCCCATTGAGGCATCGTGTTGAGCTCTCTTTGGAATTGCCGCTCTCCAAGTCCGTCACCAATATCGTAAGTAGCTGTAGTCCATTCGCTTGCTCTACCTAAAGGTGGTTCCGGATCAGATTCCTCGTCTAAATGTCGCGGAGCCCAATCAATAAGATCGGGGAGTTCTACAGGTAGCTGCTCTTCTGGCACAGCTATTGGTATCCCGCTCTCGTCATAAACAATTGGAAACGGCTCACCCCAGTATCGCTGTCGAGAGAAAAGCCAATCTCGTAATTTGTATGTAACAGTTCTTTCGCCGCATCCGTTTGCTTCTAACCATTCTCGAATCTGCGTCTTGGCCTCAGAAATTTCTAAACCATCTAAGAAGCCACTATTAATTGCTGGCCCATCTCCCGTGTAAGCTTCGCCGTCAAAAGACTCTGGTGGCTGAACAGTCCTTACAATTCCTATCTCATACTTTTTAGCAAAATCCCAATCACGTTGGTCTTGACCTGGCACACTCATTACCGCACCGGTCCCGTATCCCATAAGCACATAGTCAGCTATAAAAATTGGCAGCGACTCGCCGTTTACCGGATTGACACAGTTTGAACCTAGATATACGCCGGTTTTCTCCTTATTCTCCTGTCTTTCTAATTCGCTATGCTCTGCGGCCTGTTGTTGGTAACTAGCTACTGCTTCGGCAGGGCTTGCACATTTATTTTTCCAAAGCTCAGGCGTTCCCGAGGGCCAATCTGTGGCAACCAAACGGTCGATAAGGTCGTGTTCAGGAGCAAGAACCATCGCTGTCGCTCCGAATAAGGTGTCAGGTCTGGTAGTGAAAACAGTAATTTTTTCGTTTATCGCAAGATCAAAACTAACAAGAGCGCCTTCAGATCTACCGATCCAGTTACGCTGCATCGTCTTCACAGATTCAGTCCAATCCAGCCGATCAAGATCGGATAGAAGACGGTCTGCGTATGCTGTAATTTTCATCATCCATTGCTTCATCGGTCGCTTGAATACTGGATGGTTTCCTCTCTCGCTGCGCCCTTCGTTAGTAACTTCTTCGTTGGCTAACACGGTTCCAAGTCCTGGGCACCAATTCACTGGAGCTTCACCCAGGTACGCCAACCGCCATTGACTTAGTTCTTTACGATGGTCAGACTCGGTCATTTCCTCCCAAAGACGCCCGTCAATAGTCTTACGGTTTCCTTCTTCGAACAACAATTGCAGCTCATCAATGTGTCTAGCTCGGTCAGACTCGACGTCGTACCAACTATTGAATATTTGCAAAAAAATCCATTGTGTCCAGCGATAGAATTCGACGTCTGTAGTTGCAATGCTTCGACGTTGGTCATGACCTAACCCCAAACGGTCCAGCTGTCTTTGCATGTTCGCAATATTATTTTCTGTATTTTTTCGAGGATGCTCGCCTGTCTGTCTTGCATGCTCTTCAGCAGGCAGCCCGAAAGCGTCATAACCCATCGTATGCAGAACGTTGTGGCCCGTCATTCTTTTGAACCGAGCGAACACGTCGGTGCCAATATAACCCAATGGGTGCCCTACATGCAGCCCAGCGCCCGATGGGTAAGGGAACATATCCATGACAAAAAGTTTGGGTAGGTCTATCGCAGCGCCGTCGGACGAGCTTAGGTCTCCTGATGGATTATCTGTATGGTAGGTACCTTCTCTACGCCATTTTTCCTGCCATTTAGCTTCTATGACCTCAGCTAATCGAGCATCATACCTATATGGCAAATTCGGATCGGTAAGTTTTTTTTCTGGATGAGAGGAAGGAGTTGACGAGAGCACAGAGGTAAAGCATGCCATGCCCAGAGAGGTTTTTGTCACATGAACAAAGTTCATTTTCCCTAAGCGAGACGATAGGCAAGAAGTCGAATAGCCTCTAAGTCATGTCAGCAATGTCTTCTAGCAGCCCAACAGGCGATTTTGTAGCCCCAGATCATTCTCAATGGGAAGAAGCTGCCACTAAAGCTTTGCGCGGTGACTCGCTGAGCTCGATAACTCATCAGACGATTGACGGTTTCAATATTGACCCGCTCTACACAGAGCGTGATCACTCAATAGACCACGAACAAATCGGACTGCCCGGAAAGTTCCCCTTTACACGCGGAAGCAAGCCAGCAAACCAAACTGGGTGGGAAATAAGACAAACCCATGATGCTCTAAATCAAGACGCAAACGAAACAATACTCTTAGACCTGCAACGCGGTGTCACAGGCATCACCCTTAAGAATTCACCTTCTGAGATCAACGGTCTCGACAGAGTTCTTGCTGATGTGTATTTAGATCTCGCACCAGTCCACTTAGCTCCAGGCTCAAATCGCGAACAGGCAGAAGCGCTCTTAGGCTTGGCAGAAACTAAGTCTATTGAGACTCATTTGATTAGAGGAAACCTTGGGTTGGACCCAGCTAGACGAGCTATCCGTCACGCTGAACCTTCTGAAGACCTCGCTCAGACAGTTCAAGAAATTGCAGCTTATGCTTCCACCCTCGCTTCCACTCATCCGAATGTAACGGCGATAGCGGTAGACGCGTCCACATACGCCGACCTAGGAGCGTCTGACTCCCAAGAAGTTGGCACTGCCTTAGCCATTGGCTTGATGTGGATTCGAGCATTCTCTGAAACAGAGAGCGATTTGATATCAGCGCTCAAAAAAATAGAGTTTACTTTTTCTGCAGGACCAGACCAGTTCATGACCATCGCAAAACTTAGAGCGGCTCGAACTTGTTGGGCTCGAATCACTCAGGCCTGCGGGTTAAATGCAGATCAAATCCCTATGCGAGTGCATGCGATCACAGCTTCAACAATGATGAGCCAACGAGATCCTTGGGTTAACATGCTCAGAACTACCACAGCATGCTTTGGAGCAGCACTCGGTGGAGCAG
Source organism: Acidimicrobiaceae bacterium (assembly GCA_905182565.1). Classification (GTDB taxonomy): domain Bacteria; phylum Actinomycetota; class Acidimicrobiia; order Acidimicrobiales; family Poriferisodalaceae; genus UBA9040. The sequence goes on from CAJJCB010000012.1 coordinate 44,975, forward strand.
ATGCAATAACTGTTCAACCATTTGACGCAGCTATAAGAGATCCAGAGGCATTGGGGTTCCGAATAGCACGCAACACTCAACTTATTCTGCAAGAAGAGACCAAGGCAGGAGCGGTGACCGACCCCGCTGGCGGCAGTTGGTACATCGAAGACCTAACCAAAAATTTAAGTATCGCGTCCTGGAGAGAATTCCAACTGATCGAAAAAAATGGTGGTCTGATCTCCGCTCTCGATTCAGGAATTTTAGCAAACGCTTTCCAAGAAACACGCCAAAAACGAATGACAGACATCGCATCTCGCCGTGCACCTATCACAGGAGTAAGCGAGTTCCCCGATCTTAATGAGTCCCCAATCGGGAAATGGGAGAAAAGGCAGCTCGAAGAGTTAGATACAGTACTCAACCCTACAACCCCCTACCAGACTGTTCGCTGGTCTGAACCATTCGAAATAATTCGTGATGCAGCGGAAACCGCTGATCAGAAGCCATCTATTTTTTTGGCCAACCTCGGAGACTTGCCGAGCTATAGCGCTCGCTCTACCTTTGCTAAAAACCTGTTCGAAGCTGGGGGAATCACAGTAAATGATCGTGGCGGATTCTTTGGCGCTTCTGACACAGCTAAAGCCTTCCTCTCATCGGGTTGTCAAATCGCTTGTATCTGTTCGTCCGACTCTATTTACTCGCAGGAAGCAGAATCAACTGCAATGGCACTCAAACAGTCAGGAGCCACATTAGTATTTTTGGCCGGCCATCAAGGAGACAAAGCCAACCAGTTGAGAGCCGCTGGCGTAGATGATTTCATATTCATAGGCTGCGACGTCCTAGAGTTACTGTCGGCGACTCTTAGGCTTTTCACCAACGAAGCGAGTAAATCATGAACATAATCCCCGATTTTTCTCGAATCCCTCTGGAGCTCGACCAAATACCCACATTCGATTCTGAAAGTGCAGGCAGCGAGGGCTCTGAAGGAGGAGCAACCGAAGTAGATAACTTGCCTCTAGAGACCCCAGAAGGAATAAGTATTAAATCGCTCTACACATCCGAAGATCTGGGCGATAGCAGTGACAGACATAGTTATCCAGGTTTCGCTCCGTATCTGCGCGGACCATATCCAACTATGTACACGAACCAGCCATGGACTATCCGTCAGTACGCAGGATTCTCTACCGCCGAAGATTCAAATGCGTTCTACCGACGCAACCTTGCCGCTGGACAAAAAGGCCTTTCCGTTGCCTTCGATCTCCCCACTCACCGTGGCTACGACTCAGACCACGAGCGTGTCATAGGAGATGTTGGCATGGCTGGTGTTGCTATTGACTCGATATACGATATGCGTACCTTGTTTGATGGAATACCTCTCGATCAAATGAGTGTTTCAATGACCATGAATGGGGCAGTTCTTCCGATCCTCGCTTTATACGTTGTCGCTGCTGAAGAACAGGGGGTGGCTCCCGAGAAACTGGCTGGAACTATTCAAAATGATGTTCTCAAAGAATTCATGGTGCGAAACACCTACATCTATCCGCCTCAGCCATCGATGCGTATTATCGGGGACATTTTTGAATTTACCAGTCGCTACATGCCCCGGTTCAATTCGATTTCAATTTCTGGTTACCATATGCAAGAAGCTGGAGCGACTGCCGACCTTGAGCTGGGCTATACCCTTGCTGATGGCCTTGAGTATCTTCGGACCGGACAAGCAGCCGGGCTTGGCATAGATGATTTTGCACCACGATTAAGTTTTTTTTGGGCAACCGGAATGAATTTTTTTATGGAAGTTGCAAAACTACGCGCAGCCAGGATCCTGTGGGCTCGATTAGTTAGCGACTTCAATCCCCAAAACGAGAAATCAAAGTCATTACGCACACATACCCAGACGTCTGGCTGGAGTTTGACGGCGCAAGATGTATACAACAATGTTGTTCGAACATGTGTAGAAGCCATGGCAGCGACTCAAGGCCACACTCAAAGTCTTCATACCAACGCATTCGATGAAGCGTTAGCTCTACCGACTGACTTCAGTGCCCGAATCGCACGAAACACACAGTTGTTTCTACAACAAGAATCTGGAACTACAAAAACAATTGATCCTTGGGGTGGGAGCTACTTTATAGAAAGCCTTACCCAAGATTTAGCAAACAAAGCATGGAACCATATTCAGGAAATTGAGAATATGGGCGGCATGGCTAAGGCCATAGAGGCCGGGATTCCCAAAATGCGTATTGAAGAAGCAGCTGCGAGAACCCAAGCGCGCATTGATTCAGGAAAGCAGGTAGTGGTCGGCGTAAACAAATATCAATTAGATGTAGAAGACAAAGTAGACGTACTGAGAATCGATAATGCTGAGGTTCGAACTGCTCAACTTGCGAAACTAAAACGATTAAAAAACGAACGCACTCAATCAGAAGTAACACGTGCTTTAGATGCGCTGACTGACGCAGCCAAAAATGAAACCGGGAACCTTCTTGGTCTTGCGATAGATGCCGCTAGAGCAAAAGCAACTGTAGGTGAAATTAGTCTTGCATTAGAAATAGCCTATGGCCGCCACACCGCTCAGATTAGATCGATTTCCGGGGTGTACAATAAGGAGGTGGGTGAGCAAAGCAAAGACATAAAAGAAGTCATGGACAAAGTTGATGCTTTCGCCGCTGAAGAAGGCCGCCGGCCAAGAATACTTATCGCGAAAATGGGACAAGACGGACATGATCGAGGCCAAAAAGTTATTGCAACAGCGTTTGCTGACCTTGGCTTTGACGTAGACATCGGCCCGTTATTCTCCACCCCTGAAGAAGCCGCCCGACAAGCAGTAGAAAACGATGTACACATTGTTGGTGCTTCTTCCCTAGCGGCAGGTCACCTAACTTTGATTCCTGCTTTGCGCAATGCTCTCGCTGAGCAAGGGAGAAGTGACATTATGATCGTCGTAGGCGGAGTGATTCCAGAGCAAGACTTCGAGGCGCTAAAAGAAGCAGGGGCATCAGCAATATTCCCACCGGGAACAGTTATCTCCGATGCTGCAGGAGAACTGCTGGTTCAGTTACAAACTCAGTAGCCAAAGAGGCTGCTAGCTAATGCTGAATCACAGCATCAATAACGTTTTTTTTGATTATTGCTTATTTTTTTCTTCGCACGATTAGCGCGATAAGCAGAAGAAGGTGTTTTCTTAGTAGTTCCGCGTCCTAGCGTTTCATCAGCTGCATGCAATTTTACGTGGTACCGCTTGTGTACCCAAAGTTTTTCATTTCCGATCAGAATGTGTGACCAAAACTGATTACCTACTTCAAATTTTCGTGTCCGTGGAAATCGATTAATCAGCTCTACCGGCTTGGCTGGTCTCCAACCTCTAGTGCGTAAAAGCAGAACATCATCAGCACTGATAACGATTAAGCGATAACGAGCCGTGGAAAGAACGGCAATGACGAGCGTGACTACAACGAATAACGCTACGCCTTGGACCCAGGACCGGTCGTCGATGAACACAACTACACCCAGGACTACTACAGCAAATGCCAGCATCGTAAACGGGTGCAAGCCTCCTTGAGCTGGGAGTATCCACTTGGCCTCCTCTTCAGGCTCAAGGAACTCGTCAACAGGGTGCACACGGTTAGAACCTCGTTGCAGTAAACGACTTGTTATTCCCATTCGCTATAACCCTAGACCTCTCTGTGTCTCTAATTTAGTCTAAAAGCATGGCTACCAATTAATTAGCTTGAGACTAGTACTTGAGTTTTCTCGAAATGCAATCACACGAATAAGGGCTAAGACAATTGCGCTGTACAGTTTAAGATGTGGCTTCTGTCCCTTCTATTTCCCAGCTAGCTGAAGGAATCCAGTCAGCTGATCGTGCCTCCATAGGTCGTGCTATCACACTGATTGAAAGTTACCGGCCGGATCACCGCGCTCTCTCTCAGGAACTATTAACTCAACTTTTGCCTTTCGCCGGAAAAGCTCACAGAGTTGGGATCACGGGTGTCCCTGGAGTCGGAAAAAGTACGTTCATTGAGAACCTCGGCACAAAGCTTGTCGAAGATGACCACAAAGTAGCTGTTTTAGCAGTCGACCCGTCGTCAAGCCGGACTGGCGGCTCAATTCTGGGAGACAAAACACGGATGGCAACGTTAGCGAACCATCCTGCAGCTTTCATACGCCCATCTCCAACTTCTGGCGAGCTTGGCGGTGTAAATCGTATGACTCGAGAAACTATGTTGATATGCGAAGCAGCTGGATTTGATGTCGTCCTGGTCGAAACTGTTGGTGTCGGGCAGTCGGAAACTGTGGTGGCTGACATGGTTGACTTTTTCTTAGTCTTGATGCTTCACGGGGCTGGTGATGAGCTTCAGGGCATCAAAAAGGGAATACTCGAGCTAGCAGACATGGTGGCTATCAATAAGGCTGACGGAGAGAACGCTCAGAAGGCTGCTGTAGCGGCCAAAGAGTATGAAATGGCCCTACACCTAATGGCGCCCACTTCTGATCTCTGGACGGCTCCTGTCGTCACGTGCGCCGGCCTCACCGGCGAAGGCATCTCGGAGCTTTGGGCCAAAATCATGAACCATAAAAATATCTTTTCCGAAGCTGGGGCGACAACGCTTAGAAGAGAAGAGCAGCGAGTTAGGTGGATGTGGGCAATGCTCGACGACCGACTCGTGGACGCTCTAAGAAGTCATGAACGAGTCCGGGAACTTCTTCCTGTCCTAGAAGCACAGGTACGCTCAGAGCAAACTACTCCTGTAGCAGCAGTCGATCATCTGATAAGCACATTCTTGGAGAGCTAAACGCTTAGCTGAAGACTGAGCCTAGAAGGATTCATCAAATGCGACGCTTCCTTCAACACCGACTTGGTAAGCAGAAACTGGTCTTTCAAAGAAATTAGTGAGCTCTTGAACATCTTGCAGTTCCATGAAATCAAAAGGATTTTTCGATCCATATCTAATTGGCATACCAAGCATTTTTAAGCGTTGATCTGCCACGAATTCTAAATAAGTTCTGGTGTCTTTAGCAGACATGCCTGCAACGCCACCAGACAGAACGTCCACTGCGAACTGCGCCTCTACATCAATGGCTTCTTCAAGCATTTCCACTACCCGCTCAGCCAAATCTTGATCAAACAATTCTGGCTCTTCTTTACGAATAGTCTCCACTACGGTAAATGCAAAGTTCATATGGCATGACTCATCGCGAAAGACCCAGTTAGTCCCCGCAGCTAGACCATTCAGGTAGCCTTTACTTCTCAAAAAATACACATACGCAAATGCTGCGAAGAAAAATAGACCCTCGATGCACGCAGCGAAACAAATCAAATTGAGTAGAAACTTTTTCCGATCTTCTACAGTGCGAAGCTCATTAAGTTCGGAAATACTTCCCATCCATTTAAAACAAAATTCTGCTTTGCGGCGTATCGATGGAATATTTTCGACCGCAGCGAATGCTTCAGCGCGTTCATCTACATCAGGTATGTAGCTATCAAGGAGCGTCAGATAGAATTGCACGTGCAAAGCTTCTTCATAGAGCTGGCGACTCAGGTACATCCGAGCTTCTGGACTGTTAATGTGCTGATAGAGGTTGAGTACCAAGTTATTCGAAACGATCGAATCTCCAGTAGCGAAAAAAGCAACCAGCCGGTTAATTAAATGACGTTCCGATGGGAGTAATTTCCGATCTAAATCCACTATGTCATCAGAAAAATCAATCTCTTCAACGGTCCATGTGTTCTTGATCGCATCCCTGTACATGTCGTAGAAAACCGGGTATCGCATTGGCCTAAGCGTAAGGTTGAAACCGGGATCTAGAATCTTTTGGTTTTGGGTTTCCGCGGCTGGAACCCTTGCATCAAATTGGTCGTTGTGATGTTCCGTATATAGATCGTTTTGCTCAGCAAATGCCATTTAATATCTATTTCCTAGCGGTCTTAAGTTGGTTGTTATTCATAACTCGTAGAACTAATCGCATGCTTCACACGATTCTGGGTTCTCTAGAGAGCAAGCTAGCGCTTCCTCATCAGTAAATGTCTGTGGCGGGTTAATCACTGTATTATCGGTTCCCTCATCAGAATTAGTTTGATTTATGCGCGTTGCTGGCCGTGACCGAAGGTAATAGGTGGTCTTCAGGCCGACCTTCCAAGCGTGCATGTACATAGAGGAAAGTTTTCCAATGCTTGGACTCTCCATGAACAAATTAAGAGATTGACTCTGGTCGATATATGGCCCTCTTTGCGCAGCCAGATCTATCAGAGAGCGTTGCGGAATTTCCCAAGCAGTCCGATATATGGCCCTGAGGTCTTCAGAGATCTCTGTTATCCCTTGAATTGACCCCTCCGCTCTTTTAATGCGAGCAGCCATCTCTTCATCCCAAAGACCTTGACTCTGAAGATCGCGCACTAAGTATCGATTAATTTGGAGAAACTCACCAGACAATGTTTCCCGTTTGAAAAGGTTAGAGACCTGAGGCTCTATACATTCGTAACATCCAGCTATAGAAGCAATGGTTGCCGTTGGAGCAATTGCGATCGTTAGTGAATTTCGAAGTCCGTGTTGGCTAATTCGATCTTTCAGCGTAGCCCACTTGGAAACGTCTGTAGGTTCGACGCCCCACAAGTCGAATTGCAAATCGCCTAAAGCGGCTCGAGTCTCATCGAAACCTTCATGAGCTCCGTGCTCTTGCGCCAAATCACAACTTGCTGACAACGCCCAGTAGTAGATCTCTTCACTAATTCGAGTCGATAGTTCAAGAGCTTCCGGCCCATCAAAAGTCATACCAAGCTGAAAGAACACGTCTTGAAGGCCCATGAGACCTAAACCGACAGGGCGCCATTTACTGTTCGATTTACCCGCCTCTGAAGTCGGGTAAAAGTTAATGTCAATGACTCTGTCCAAGAACGGAACAGCTGTTCTTACCACTTCACCTAAACGGCCAAAATCAAACTCGCCGTTTCGGACGAGCCTTCCCAAATTAACCGATCCGAGGTTACAAACCGCTGTTTCATCTTGGCTCGTAACTTCAAGAATTTCGGTACACAGATTAGAGAGGTGAACAACGTTTCCGTCTTTGCCCGTTTGATTGCATTTAAGATTAGAGGAGTCTTTAAACGTGACCCAGCCGTTACCAGTTTGAGCCAAGGTTCTCATCATCCGTGAATACAACTGTCGAGCGGGAACCTGCTTGTCGAAGAGCCCCGCTTGTTCAGCACCTAAGTAAGCCTGGCGAAAATCATCGCCATACAAATCTGTAAGATGTGGCACTACCTTGGGATCAAAGAGTGACCACTGCCAGTCGTTCTCAACTCTTTCCATGAATAAATCTGGGATCCAATTAGCTAAATTCAGATTGTGCGCTCGTCGCGACGAGTCGCCAGTGTTGTCTTTCATTTCTAGAAAATCTTCAACGTCTGAGTGCCATGACTCTAAGTAGACGCAAGCAGCTCCTTTTCGACGGCCACCTTGGTTAACTGCTGCAACAGAAGAATCAAGGGTTTTTAGCCAAGGCACGATTCCGTTTGACAATCCATTTGTGCCCTCGATAAGCGAACCCTTAGCCCGTACCCGATGCCAAGCAACACCTATTCCGCCTGCGAATTTTGAGAGCTTTGCAACATCGGTGTATCTCTTGTATATGCCCTCCAAAGAATCTTCTGGACTATCCAGAAGATAACAAGAAGACATCTGAGGGTGTTTAGTTCCGGAGTTAAACAAAGTCGGGCTTGAAGTTAGATATTCCAGACTCGACATTAAGTCATACAGAGTTATCGCTTCTTCAGCCGATTGGGCCAAGCCGCACGAAACACGTAACATGAAATACTGCGGTGTTTCGATTACTGACCTTTTGATGGGATGCCTAAGTAGGTAGCGGTCGTAAACGGTTCTCAAACCAAAAAATTCAAACAAATTATTTCTATCGGCCGCTACTGCATCGTTAAGTTTGCGTGCGTTTTCACGAACGAAATTCAAGACATCGCCGTTTATCAGTCCGCAATCGAATCCAAGCTCTATTGACTGACTGAACGAGTACACATTCTCGTTTTGAACTTCTTTATCTACGAAAGTTCCAAGCAAGCGAGCTGCTAGGAGAGAATAGTTAGGTTCCTCGATGATTAAAGCTGCCGCAGTACGAATTGAAAGCTCATCAAGTTCTGTTGTTGTAGCGCCGTCGTGTAAACCTGAAATAGTTCGAGTCGCTATACGCAACGGGTCTACTCCAGCAAGGCCTGTTGCGCAGCGTTCAACAGCGCGAACTATCTTATTAACATCCACAGGCTGCAACGATTTATCACGCTTCTGAACGCGCATCGCTGAGCCGGAGCTCGAGCTATCACTTAGATTACTTGCTGTTTCTTCTTCAGTTACCGCCACGCTTCGTCCTCAGAACATCAACACCATTAGCCACGACATTGACGACCTCCTAGAAACTGACCAAATATCTGGTCAGTAAACCGTCAACATTCCTGGACTAATGATTACAGCCTTGTAGTTACAACGTTGTCAAGCATGTGTACAGGTCGCGAGGAGCTAGTTCAAGGAACTTTTAACTTTCTTTTCAATTATCACAACTCAGACAATATTTTTTGAACCACTTAGAGTAGTCGAAAATCTTCTCATGAGAGACAAGCACTAGTATTGACAAACATGACAAACGATATCCGCCGGATTCTCGTCGTTGGCGCTTCACTAGCTGGCGCTAGAGCGGCACAAAATTTACGCGTAGAAGGTTTCGAAGGAGAACTAACTCTTATAGGTTCTGAGTCACACCTACCGTACGACAGACCTCCCCTTTCGAAAGGAATACTTAGTGGGGAGACCGTCGCCGAAAACTTGACCTTGAACCCCGCCTCAACTTATGCAGCCGCTTCGATTGAGTTGCTCCTTGGTGAACCAGCCTCACAGTTAGATACAGCTAAACAAATTCTCACTGTAGGTGGTGAGCAATTAAACTACGATGCTTTGATAATTGCTACCGGAGCCACCCCAAGAAAACTTTCAGGAATACCTCAAATAAGCGGCGTGGAGGTGCTTCGAACCATCGACGACGCGCTAGCTATTAGATCTCGACTCAAGAAAGACGCTCGAGTCATCGTAATCGGAGCTGGCTTCATAGGATCGGAAGTGGCTTCCTCCGCTGCAAGCCAAGGATGCCATACCACGGTCGTGGAAGCAGCCGGGACACCGCTTACTCGTGGGCTTGGGGCTCAGATGGGCAAAATCTGTGGCGATCTGCACTCAGCGAACCAGGTCACACTGTTGACGGGGACAACAGTTCAACGCGTAATCGGTAACGAACAAGTTGAAGCGGTGCTTTTGAGCAATGGGCTTACGTTGCCTGCAGATCTAGTAGTGGTCGGTATCGGTGTCGAACCATGCACTAACTGGCTAGCCAATTCAGGTTTAGAAATATCCGATGGAATCGTTTGCAACCCGTACTTGAATGCAGGTGCACCCGGAGTCTACGCAATCGGTGATGTCGCTAAGGTTCCTAATCAATGGATAGGGCCAGAACCGAAAAGGTTTGAACATTGGACTGCTGCTACAGAACAAGCCATGCTCGTAGCCAAAAATTTACTCAATCCTGACTCAGCTAAGCCATACAATTCGGTTCCGTTCGTGTGGTCAGACCAATATGGTAGCCGTATTCAAATCGCAGGAAATCCAGAAGGCACTAATCAGGCACAAGTCCTAGTTGGCTCGACTGCAAGCAATTCTTTTGTAGCTGGCTACCGCAGTTCTGAACGCCTTACAGGAGTAATGGCATTAAATAGCATTAAGCCGTTTGTTCAGTACCGACGGCTACTTATGAACCATGGTTCTTGGGCTGACGCTACTGAATTGGCAAAAAGCATGAACGAATAACTCTATAAAGTAGTCTCCTGATGCTCAACGAATTCAGACGAAGACAACACCAACATTTCTGATAGCCAGCCAATAAAAGCGAGAGCTCATGTCATGAATGCCTCAACCAAATACAATGCGCTTAGCGTCTTCTGCGGCTCATCAATCGGGAACAGCCCAACCTACAGCGCCCTTGCTTACGACTTAGGTCAATGCCTAGCTAAAAATAAGGTCACTTTAGTTTTTGGTGGAAGCAACGTTGGCCTTATGGGGATTCTCTCTGACTCTGTGATCGAAGCGGGCGGTGAGGCAGTTGGGGTTTACCCATCCAACACATTCTCGATGGATGTTTCTCACAAAAAACTCTCTAAGCTCCACCTCGTAAACTCCATGCATGAACGCAAAGCATTGATGTACGAACTTTCCGATGGAGCCGTTGCCCTTCCCGGCGGTTTCGGAACCCTTGAAGAGTTGACTGAAACATTAACGTGGACGCAGATAGGCATTCATTCCTTACCAACTGCGTTGCTAGGCCCTCAAATTTTTTGGCAGTCGTTTGTTAAGTTTTTAGATGTCGCTCACACCGAGGGCTTCATCAGGGAACAATCGCGAGGTTTACTGAAGGTGGCTACCGATCCTCAAGATATTTTTAAGGTTCTTGACGACTCACTGGATCAGATCAACGCCAACATGCGAAATCGATAACCATCGGTTGGGTTTGTGGACACTAAGTAGCCAGAAACGTCAGGCTGAGAGGATTTGAACCTCCGACCCCTTGTCCCCCAGTTAAGTGCAGGTTGTTCGTAGCTGTTCGCTGGTGTTCTTAAATCGCGCCAATTCAGGGGTGCGAACATCAGCGGATAGTGCTCTAGTGGGGGAACAACTTCACTTCCGCGTGAAGCTCTTCATGCCGTCACTGGCATGCATTGCTAGTAAAACTTGTATATCCAAGCTATCACCTCGGCCCATATCAAAGATTCCAGAGACAGCGTTGTAAACGCTGATTGCGACGGCATGGCGATGCCCTCTGGCACAGGTTGGCAATTAATTGCGTAGTCCTTGCAGGCAGAGAGACACAGGCCGGTCCTTCGCATAGGAGTAGGGTTGCCATACCTCCTAAGAATGGACGTCATTGCCGACTAAACGACCAGTGTTTAATTCAATCTCTTTGCTGGTTGCTGGGGCTCTGTTTCTTGCTTCCTGCGCAACCGTGAGCCAGGGCAGATCGAATGAGGATGTAAACGCGGAATCTTCGACTGAGAGTGCGGCGAATTTGCCATTCGAGATGTGCCTATCGGATGCGGATACTTGTTTTTCTTGGTCGCCCGATGCCAGCCAGGAATGCATAGATAATTACCCGCTACTTCTAACCGAGGAAAACCGATTTGCACGCGGGCCGTTTGAAGAATGCGTCTACGAACTGGATTTTTTGGGGATAGAACATCTAACCCCTGAGAGGTTCATGGGCCCGGTGTCTGAAATAGCCAAGGAGAATGCGAAGAGACTCCAATCCCTCGGGTGGCACCGACCACAATTGAATGCCGTTCGGATGCTGGCCACACCCGATGTACCGCAGTACATTCTTGATGCCACCGCTGAGTCCTTGCAGGCTGCCATAGACTACTTAGGAAATTACGGTCCACTCAAGTTTTACACAGTAGGTAATGACCCCGAAGTAGTTGAGCCAATAATCAAAGACTTCTGCTCTTGGGGCAACCCCGACATCAGCTTCGAACAGTGCTCGCAAGATCAAGGGGAATCAATGCGAGAAATGTCATCAATCTATCCCGGTGGCAACGCGTTCGCCGGAGCCGCCTGGTACTTAGATGAGCCAGTTTCCTACTTCGTAAACAACCCTTGTGCCAACGAGCAAAACGAATTTTGTTCCCTGAAGCATCCCGAGGAGCTAATCGACTTGCAGAAGGTGACTGCTCATGAATATTTCCATGTTTACCAAGGGTCCCAGCAGCTCTTCAGGCCGCATTACGAAGGAGGCTTTCCAATGCCTCGATGGTTTGAAGAGGGAGCTGCAGAGTATTTTGCTATCTTTCTGACTCAACAGGAGGGCTGGAATCCGAACATTCGACTGGACATGACTCGAGAGTTCATTGGTGACGTGCAACGTGGCCTGGAAACTTGGCCGAGCTTACGCCTGATTGACATCGAGACGGAAGCTGCCACCACCAGAACCAAGAGTTACTGTCAGAGCGAACTGTGCATTGGGTTTCTTCAGTATGGAATGGGCTACCTGGCCATGGCGTTCTTGGCCGATATAACTTCAGATGAGGCGATCTTTTTTGACTTCTACGAGGCCAATAAAACTGATGGCTTCTACAAAGCGTTCGCAGATGTTTTCGGCAGAGACATAGACGCTTTCTATGAGGAATTTGATGTTTTCCTGAAGCTGTCTCCGGAGAAGCAACTAGAAGCACTCTCCTAACTTCAGGGGCCTCAACCAGCCAGGGCCGCGGATGCTACTGAGTAAGTGCGGTTTCGGAAAACCTAAAAACGCCCTCACTAACTTCTGAGTAATCGAACCAATAATCTTTCGCCACCTGAATGTTTTGCGGACTAAAGGCCTCGGGTTGTCCTCCGCACTTCTGGTACAAAGACCCGTCCATAACCTCGGATGTTACTAGCTGCCCCCGATCAGCGAGCAACCGCAACGCTATAGCGCCCTTTTCGGCGATGCCGGGGTCCTCAAACTCAGAGCTAATTACCTGGTTACCCAGCAAATCGGAAACAAAGCTCATGTGGTCAGCCCACACCAATGCAGAATCTAAGTCCGCAAGTTCAGCCGCTATCTCCAGTCCGAAGAACGATGCACCAGCCTCATGAATCCAAAATTGATCATCATCTGGGGCACCGGAATAATTACAGGTGGGTCCGGGACTGGCTTGAACTGTGTGGAACACCTCGTGAAAAAAAGTTACAACTAGATCTTTGGAAGGGCCTGCTCTGTCGGGATCAATGCTCAAAACCATCCATCGCTTCTTCGCACACTTATCCGAACCGCCCGCGGATGCTGCAACCTGCTGCCCTCCGCCCAATTCAGCAAAGCGTGATACTTGGCGAGCGTGGTATGCCGCAGCGTCCTTGCCGCAGGCAAGTTCTAAATAGCTTTCCAGCGAACTGGCCATCGAGTCCCTTTGGTCCGCTGTAATTACCGGCTCAAAACCAGGACCCTTGTAAATGGTGTCGTTATCCTTCACCTCACCGGGGGGCAAGAGTATCGGCCCCACTGGATAGATAATCATCATTACGTCAGTTTGCATCTCGGCAATTTTATTCACCGCAAAATTAAAGCAATTTATGATTTCATCGTCTGGATAATCCGAAAAGTTAACCAGGCTAAGTTGGTTTTCTGGGATCGGAGATTTTGGACAGTCGAGCACCTCTGCAAACCCGGGCTCGGAAGAGACTTCTTCCTCGCTGGCAGCCATGTCCTCCGCGGTTGGAGATGGAAGAGCTGAGTCTGTAGCAGGCTCATCGCTCACAGTCGCGCAGGAGGTCAGCAATAAAAGCCCAGCAGCTAGTGCGGAGATGTACGTCAGCGTCAGTGACATAGTTTTCATTGAAATCCGACCGCTAAAGATAAGGTCACCCTACTCTGCTTATCTTAGGGGGTTACTTAGGGGTTATTGCCCCCAATATGCTTCACACCCCGTCGGGCTGGCGGGATTTGAACCCGCGGCCCCTTGTCCCCCAGACAAGTGCGCTAACCAAGCTGCGCCACAGCCCGGGCACACCATTACCATAGCGCCGCTACAGCGCAGAAAACCCTCAGGAACGAGCGTATGAAGTTAGCCGGCTGCTTACAAAAGCTGTTGAATAATCCAAACTACTAGTTCAACAGCTCGCCACCCCAGATACAGCGCAGCTCCCGCCACAACCACCCAGAAATGCCACGGAGCACTTGGGCTCTTAGATGGTTCACCAATCTGCTCACCGCAAGAAGGGCAGCCACCCTGGCTGCTCAACAATCCTTTATCTACGTGACGGTCGCAAGACTCACACCAAGGCACAACTAACATCCATTGCATTAGCGACAGGCATAGTTCCCGTTATCCCCGCCTGCGAACACGCATACGTATAGGAGTTGCTCCTAAGTCGAATGCTTCTCGCAGTTTGCGTTCTAAATACCTCATATAACTCGCCGGTATCTCTTTATTTGAGAACAAAGTAAAAGTAGGCGGTTGAGCTGCTCCTTGAGTAGCGTAAAGGACTCGAGCCCCATGTGGCCCCGGCTGTGCTGATTGAGCGAGTTGGATCACCTCGTTAACTTTACGGGTTGGAACCCGAGTCTCATATGCATTTATAGCCGCCTCAAGAGCCGGTATCAGCCGATGAACGCCTTGACCTGTGCGTGCGCTGATTCGCAATATTGGCGATTCTCCTAAAAAATGTAGCCGTTGGCCTACTTGATACATAACTTCATCTTTTTGTTCTTGATCAAGGACCTCCCACTTATTCATCAAGACCACAATTGGGCATCCGGCTCCGTCTACTCTCTCGGCCAGGCGTTGGTCCTGAGCAGTAACACCTTCGCTAGCATCGATAACCAAAAGTGCAACATCAGCCTTATCCAATGCTCTCAAGGCGCGAAGGTTGGAATAGTACTCAGTGTCATCATCAACGCGAGCTTTCCTCCTCATGCCCGCAGTGTCGATGAAACGAACCGGACCCAAATCAGTATCAACCACTGTGTCTATTGCATCTCGTGTAGTGCCCGGCATGTCATGCACTACAGAACGCTCGTCGCCGATCATTCGATTAAACAATGTGGATTTCCCGACGTTTGGGCGTCCCACAATTGCTACTCCAGGAACCCCATCGTCTTCTATCTCAAGGCTTGATAGCACATCTTCATCATCAGCTTCAGATGGCAACATCTCGACTATACGATCCAACAAATCACCTGTATGACGGCTATGAAGGGCGGAAACCGCAAAGGGTTCGCCTAAACCAAGACCCATAAAATTCCATACATCAAGGTCGCGTCCTGAATGGTCAACCTTATTAACAACCAGCAAAACATTAGTATCGATACGGCGAAGCAGACTAGCGATACGGCTGTCTTCTTCTGTAATTCCTGTAGTCGCGTCAACGAGCATCAGGAGCAAATCCGAGTCATACATAGCTTTTTCACTCTGAGCAGAAACTTTTTCATCAAGATCTGTGCCTGAAGGCATCCAACCGCCAGTGTCAACGAGTAAAAATGAATTACCTGACCATTCTGCTTCCAAAGTTTTACGGTCTCTAGTAACGCCGGACCGCTCTTCAACTATCGCCTCTCTTCGACCAATTATACGATTGAACAAAGTTGACTTCCCAACATTTGGTCTCCCAATAA
The DNA here is from genome assembly GCA_905182565.1 of Acidimicrobiaceae bacterium. Classification (GTDB taxonomy): domain Bacteria; phylum Actinomycetota; class Acidimicrobiia; order Acidimicrobiales; family Poriferisodalaceae; genus UBA9040. The sequence continues at coordinate 60,140 of CAJJCB010000012.1, forward strand.
CTGACACAACAGGTAACTCAGCCATGATTTTCTCCTGGTATTGACCGTTGCGACGTGCGCTCAAGAACAGCTCGCAATGATATGCCATCAGCAGGCACAACTTCGACACTTCGAGGAAGATCGACAACTTCTATGCCATCCAGAAACCGGCCCGAACTAAGGCAAACATCTGGTAACAGATAACGGTGACCCTCGGGCTCAACTTCTAAGACCCGACTTATATCTGCTCCAACCATCAAACCGCTAACACCAATATTTCCACCAAAAAACTTATTTTCAACTTCTATAAGTCTTACATCTTCTCGGTCTAATTCCTCTAAGAGCGGGGCAAGGACCCGCATACCATAACTGCCAGTAAGAATGCCGATCGGAGCTTTTTTCCTAGGTGTTAACTGGACCGGCACAGAAGACCCTTGCAGGTCTTCAATATCGCTTAATAGCTCTCCACCTCTATTGGCAACAACGGGTTTTTCTCGAGGAGCGCGATAGCCCTCAGCCGGTGCTCCGTCTACCCAATGAAAAAAACCTGCTCTAGGACCGATTCCGCTTTCAACGGCTCCGTTAAATTCCGCCTCGAAGGCACGGACCATTCCAATCCCATCTTCATGCATTGGGAAATCTCCGTATGTCGAGGAACTCGGGAACGGCACATTGGCAAGCAGATAATACTCATCTGCTGCAAAGACCATCCTGCGCCCCAACAACTTCAAAAATCGATTCTGCCAGTCTTCAACAATTTCTACTACTTTACGAGCCTCATCTTCGCTATGCGCTCGCATTGAGCTCTCACGGTTGTAGTCGCTAACGCCTAGGGGAACTACGGCCACAGAAGCTAACTCCGGGTATTTATCTAAAATACCCATGAGGCTTTGGTCAAGGAGGTCCCCATCGTTAAGACCGGGACACACAACAATCTGGCCATGGATTTCGATGCCATGATCAAGCAGCGCCCTCAGCCATCTCAAGCTATAAGCCCCTCGCTTATTTTTGAGCATACGACTTCGAACTTCAGGATCTGTAGCGTGGATGGACACATAAAGCGGTGACAAACCCTCAGAAATCACTCTTTCAAGATCGGCTTCAGTGAAACGGGTAAGAGTCGTAAAGTTTCCATACAAAAAAGACAACCTATAATCGTCATCTTTCATATAAAGGCTGCGCCTCATGCCCTTAGGCAGTTGGTAGATAAAGCAGAACTCGCAATGATTGTCGCACGTTCTCACACGATCAAATATCGCTGCATCGACATCAGCCCCTAACGGGCTGCTCGCCGGTTTAGTTACTATCACACTGATTTCGAGTCCACCGCGACTAATCTCAAAAACTGGGTCGGGCTCGTCAACTAAGAGTTGCCACCTAATGACGTCGGTCGGAACTTCTCCATCGATTGTTACGATTTCATCACCGGGAAGCAAACCAGACTCGTACGCCGGACTGCCTGGCTCTACGGCGACGATAATTGGACGTGACATACCTGATTAAGGATAGGCCTATCTGTTCTGTCTCCTCACTGATCTGGGTGATCCTCTTAGATTCAGGGCCATCGACTAACAGATCCTCTTCTTTCTCGACCCCAGAGCACGCTAGCCTCAAAGACGTGAACGTAGACCAAGTTCTTCTCGCTTCCCCTCGAGGTTTTTGCGCGGGGGTGGAAATGGCTATCAAAGCACTTATCTGGATGGTGAGGTCATTCGAGCCGCCGGTCTACTGCTATCACGAGATTGTTCACAACCAAATAGTTGTAGACCGGTTTCGCCAGCTTGGTGTGGAATTCGTCGACGATATCTCTGAAGTCCCTAAAGGGCGGCCTATCATGCTGTCCGCCCATGGTTCGGCTCCGGAAGTGGTCTCTGAGGCAGAGCGTTCTGGTGGGTTCGTTGTAAATGCGGTCTGCCCATTGGTAACGAAGGTTCATCACGAAGTTCAAGTACGGGTGGGAAAAGGCTACCGAATTGTATACGTCGGGCATGAGGGGCATGAGGAAGCAGTCGGCACTATGGCCGTTGCCCCAAAGGAAATAAGCCTTGTTGAAACTGCAGAACAAGTCGAGGCATTACCCCAGTTCGATGAGCCGATTGCTATTTTGGCCCAAACAACTTTAAGCCATAAAGACTGGGAAGGAGTGCTTGAGGCTACTATCGACAAGTTTCCTGATGTTTGGATGCCTGGCCGCAGCGATCTTTGTTTCGCCACTACTAATAGGCAGTCAGCTCTTTCAGCTATCTCAGCACAATGCGATGCAGTTATAGTTATAGGTTCTGCTAATTCTTCCAACACAATGGCGTTAGCGAAACTCGCTCATGAGGCAGGCAACACCGAAGTCTTCAGAATAAATTCAGTCTCAGAGCTACCGGGCAACTTGGAAGGCATCGTAGGCGTCACCGCAGGAGCTTCAGCTCCGGAGGAATTAGTTCAAGCAGTGATTAATAAACTCGCTCCCAACAATGGGGTGCGAGAAATCTCTATTACTCAAGAAGATGAATACTTTCCGCCTCCTCGAGAGCTACGCACTTTACTTACTTCGCTCGAAGCTGCCGTTCATGTGATGCTCGCAGTCGCACCCAATTGCAGAAAAGCCGTAAGAGATCGAGACGTATCTGCTAGCGAGGTGCTTTCGGTGCTCGCTCACTAACCTGACTGCGGCCGTGTTCGCTCCTGACATTAGTTCCCTTCAGGGCTCTCAGGTTGCTCTTTGTTATCTCGCCGGTTAGGTGTTCCGGCTTTTATTTGAGCTCGATCGAAAAGACTCTGAATTTCTTCGCGAAGCAACTCGGTCGTCTTTTTCACTTCTCTCCGAGATAACCTTCCTGTCTCTGATAAAGCTGGTGGTGACATAGGTTTACCTATAATCACGTGAACTCGTTTGGGATAAATCATCTTTGCACCTCGCGGCATAGCTGCTGCCGTACCTCCTATACCCACCGGAACAATTGGCACCTGCGCCTTTGAAGCAAGATACGCAGCTCCGTCAAAGAGGGGGTGCACACGTGGACCGTCTTTCCTCTCACCTTCCGCAAAAGCAACAACCGGATCCTCGCTGCTCATCAAGACGTTTAGAGCTGTAGTCAATGCGGCCCTATCAGATGTTCCCCTGCTGACCGGGAAACTACCAATCGTTGTGAAAAGCCACCCGAAGAATCGATTATCCCACATGGAATCTTTCCCCATGAAACGAAGCCTGACCGGAATGGCAGCTTGCAACGGGGAATCTATGTAGCTCCTATGATTCGGAGCCCACACGCATGCGCCTGCTGGTATGTTCTCTATGCCTTCGATGGTTACACGATTCCATACTTTAAAAAAAAGCCAGAGAAGATATTTAAGAATCCGATACATAGCTCGGTTATACCAACTAGCCCTTTTGTCTTTGAGTAATTCTACAGTCACTTATTGACTCACCTCTGAGCGAAATAACATTCCAAGTAATTCAACAGTTTCAGCAATCGTCGAGTTGCTTGTGTCGACGATCACAGCGTTGGCTGCTATTCGAAGAGGCGAGTCTTGCCTACTAGAATCTGTCTCATCACGAGCTAAAATTTCTTTTTTAACCTGCCCCAAAGACTGATCGGAGCTCTCACCAAACCTACGCTTTGCCCTAACATCTACAGTTGCTGTCAAAAATATTTTTAGAGCAGCATCAGGAAACACGGCTGTTCCGATATCTCTTCCCTCCATAACACCACCGCCTGCTTCAATAGCCCAACGTCTCTGTCGTTCTACTAGAATCTTTCGAACTAAGGAGTTTGCTGCGACAGCACTTACGTTCTGTCCGACTTCAATCCCACGAATTCTTTCGCTTACATCAACGCCATCGACCTGAACTCGTGACCCGACTGTTATTTCGATTTTTTCTGCTAAGAGCGCTACAGCTTCTATATTTCCAACATCAAGGCCAGCATCAAGGCACGCTAGTGTAACTGCTCGATACATGGCCCCAGTATCAAAATGAGGGACTCCTAAATGTTCCGCCAAGAGCTTAGCGATCGTAGATTTCCCAGCGCCAGCCGGACCATCGATTGCTATCACGGGTGTTGTTTCCGAAGAAAAATCTTTGGTGTCTCTCAAGCTCTCTAAAACTTCAAAAAACTTAGGAAAAGTCTTATCAACACATTCTGGATCTATGATTTCGATTCCTGAAACCCGGAGAGAAAGTAATGACATTGACATAGCCATTCGGTGGTCGTCATAGGTTTCTACCTGGGCGCTACGCAGCGCCCATTGGTTAGGGTTTATAACCATTCCATTTTGGCTCTGATGGACTGCAACTCCGCAACGTGCGAGTTCTGTTGCCATTGCTTCTATACGGTCAGTTTCTTTAGCCTTAATGAAACCAATTCCCTCTATCTCAATGGGGGCGCTCGCAAACGCCGCAACAGCAGCTAACGTTTGGGCAGTGTCAGAAAAGTCATTCAAATCAAATTTTCCACCTGACAACGAACCGCCTACTACCTCCAAAAATGTGTCACCAGAATTCACCGTGGCACCAAGATCCTCAAGGACATCAACAAATTTAATATCGCCCTGCTTGCTTGATCGACTTAGCCCATTCACGCGCACCCTTCCGCCTGTGATTGCTGCTGCAGCAAACATGTAAGAAGCGGCAGAGGCATCCGGTTCAACCCGATAGATAGCCGACTGGTAACCCGTCGGCGAAACGACATAAGTACCATCTACCGGATTTAATATTTCAGCTCCGAATTTCCGCATAACCTCCAGAGTTAACGCGATGTATGGTCTGCTGACTACGGCGCCCTCAAGATGTAAAGTCAAACCATTTTTCATCAGCGGGGCTGCCATCAAAAGCCCACTTGCAAACTGGCTGCTTTTCTCAGCATTTACATAAATGGTCCCACCGTCTAGACCATTGGCATCAACCTCTAGTGGCAGACAGTCAACTGCACCCAATTCGGTAATATTTGCTCCTAGAGAACGAAGGGCAACTATTTGGTCATGGAAAGGTCGCCTCATCAAAGGAGCCTCGCCGCTTATCGTGAACTTACCTCGACCAACAGCTACAGCTGGAACAATGAATCGTGAGGTGGTTCCCGACAACCGGGCATTGATTGATACATTCGAGACGTCTGGTGGGCCAGACAATCCCGCAACTTGAAGAGATCGGCCATTTTCATGGGCGATTACAGAGACCCCAAGATTTTGCAAAGCAGCAATCATAGCTCCAGTGTCATCAGCCATAAGAAAATTTTCAATTACGCTAGTCCCATCAGCCAGACCAGCACATATCAAGGCCCTATTGGTCAGACTTTTTGAACCAGGTACATCTGCGACTCCTCTAGCAGGAGATACGAATGGAGTCAGGAGACGACCAGTCTTCACGCTAGTTCTCTTATCGTTGCATTATATGCCATACCCGCAAGGGCCGTCAGGAACCTTTGAGACTCGTTCCTCGAGACGACCAAAACAAGAACGCCTTGGGATCCCTCAGCGCTATGAGCAACTTCTATGTCTGCCACGTTTACATCACAGTCTGCAGCAAGCATTGTAATTTTTGCTATTTGTCCTTTTTTATCCGGAATCGACACACGAACTTCAATCAAATCTTGTGGTCTTACATAACGCGCTGGAAGGTTATTTCTAGCTCTGCGAGCTTGCGACAGGAGTGCGTTTAAGTTCTCAACATCAGAGCCAGCCACTATCTCTCGCATTTCGCCCAATCTTTTCGACAACTCGTCGAGCGCTGAGACAATCGCCAATCGATTTTCTTGGCAGATATCTAGCCATATCCGGGGGTTCCCAGCGGCAATTCTCGTCATATCGCGAAAGCCACCTGCGGCAAGTCTAAGAAGCGGAGTGTCGTCATTAGCTCTGTCATCTGCCATACACATCATTGCCGCTGCTGTTAGGTGTGGGACGTGAGACACGACGGCGACCAGAGCGTCATGACGCTCTGCATCCATAGTGACGACGTCAGAGCCAATGCTTCCCAAAAGAGTTTGGAGTTCTCTGAGCCCATTGTCTTCAGTCGCTGAAGAGGGAGTGAGCACCCATACAGCACCAGCAAAAATTTTGGGATCAGAGCCATTAACTCCATCTTGTTCTGATCCGGCCATTGGGTGTCCTGGGATAAACCTCGGGTTGCTTATAGCCGAAGTTATAGAAGCTTTAACACTCCCAGTGTCTGTCACGAACCCAACTGTCTCATCTAATGCTCGTCTTACTTCTTCCTCCACCGAGCTCGCCGGAACAGCCACAAAGGTGAATTCTGCCTCTGGGTCCGATCCGATTAGGTCAATAGCTCCCAGAGACAAAGCCTTCGTCGCGTTCTCGGGGACCTTATCTCTGCCTGTCACATGCCACCCAAGCGACTTCAGGGCCATTGCGATCGAACCACCGATCAACCCTGTCCCCACAATCTGAGCGTGTCTAATTTGAGCAGTCATAAATCATTTTCTGCATTTTGTAGGAAAGTGTATTCACCAGAATGAATGGTACCGAAGAGGACGCCAAGCTAGCTGATCCATTTCGTACTATCACTCCGTACTTACAACGTCGCCGAGTATAAAGAGCGAACCTCTTTCGGAGAAAGTAACCGCCATAGCCCAGATTGAAGCTTAGGGTCACTGATAGGTCCTATTCGCGTCCGGACTAGTCGCAGCACCGGATGGCCGATACTTTCGCACATGCGTCTCACTTGCCTATTGCGTCCCTCATGAATGACTATCTTAAGAAGCCCTTCTTGCACCATCGAAACCTGCGCAGGTGAAGTTAAACCATCTTCTAGCTCAACTCCTTCTCGCAATGCTCTGAGTGCCCCGGGAGCAGGGACCCCCGCTACATGAGCAAGGTACTCCTTTGGTACTCCAAATGACGGGTGCGTGAGTCGGTGGGTTAGGTCACCGTCATTAGTGATTATTAGAAGCCCTTCGCTTTCTGAATCAAGGCGCCCAACAGGAAAAACTCTTTCGATCTGAGGAACGAGACTAACTACGGTGGGCCTGCCAGCTGGATCTTTCGAAGTTGAGATTACTCCAACCGGCTTGTTTAGAAGATAGTGGACTAATGAAGAATCTCTAAGCAGCGGGACTTCATCGATAAGGACAAGGTCTGTCGAGCTGACACGGTTTCCAAGTACGGCTACGCGATCGCCTATCTTCACTCGCCCTGCTTCGATCATTTCTTCGCTCACTCGGCGACTGGCAATTCCAAACCTAGCCATAATTTTTTGGAGTCGCTCAGGCGATTCCTCTTCGGTCACTCTGCTATCCCCGACTCATCCTCGGAGCTATTTCGAAGCGCTAACTCAAGAGTCTCAAATATTTCTGACTCTGGTACGAATTCCCCAAGGCTAGGTAATTCTTCTAAGGTATTCAGACCTAGTCGTTCCAAAAACCTCGGGGTCGTTCCATACAGTCCTGCACTCCCGGGTCCCGAATCTCTTGCGACCTCGTTGATGTACCCGCGCTGTTGCAGGGTGCGCACAACGCCATCGACATTAACCCCACGGATCGCAGTAATTTGGGCGCGTGATATAGGTTGTTTATATGCAACAATAGCAAGCGTTTCAAGCGCTGCAGATGACAACCGAGTCATTTGGCCTTCTAGAATAAACCGCTCCACATATGGAGACTGGGCCTCTACAGTTTGATACCGGTATCCCCCTGCGATGCTTGCAATGGTAAACCCGCGGCCCTCGTCTTCGTAGCTATCAGCTAGGTAACTGCAAAGAGACACAACTGTCTCTGTCGAAATTTCTAGTATCTGTGCAAGTAGCCCTACCTCTACCGGTTGCTCGGCCACCATAAGGATTGCTTCCAAAGCAGCTCCTACCTCCGACGGCGGGGCAACAAAATCTATTTCAGGGTCTCCGCTTATCTCTTCCGCGAAACCTTTGGCGCTATCCGGCAAGGACTGCTGGGACTCAACCTGCGCCGCAATAGCATTAAAAGTCTCATCATGAGAAAAGGGCTCAAAACGTTCAGCCATCGTAACCGTCAGCTTTTACGGAAACTAGAACGTCGTCATGCTCGCCAATCCAGCGAATAGAAATATCGCCAAAATGATCATCTTGTTCAAGTTCCAAATAGCCCTGTTTGAACAATTCTAGAACAGCCAAGAAACGAACCACGATCTCTATACGGTCGACAAAACCTTCTGTTAGTCCCCTGAAGCTCATGACTCCGACTCGGGGAAGCTCATCAAGCAGCTCGACCATCGCATCCGTAACGCTTGCGGTGATTGGTGCCACATGGTGTAGGTCTACTGATTGACGCGGTTTGGGTGTTAGAGCCCTAATGAAGGCGCTTCTTAGATCCTCAGCACCAATTCCTTCAAGAAGATCTGGGGCTATCGCGAAAAAGCGCTCGTCGGGCCCGGCTCGTCTCGCATATGACAAAGAGGCCACCGTAGACAATTGCCGCAATACTTCAGCAGCATTTTTGAAGGTTTTGCATTCGACCAAACGAGAAAGCAGGAGATCACGCTCTTCCCAGATCCCTAATTCCTCATCAAGATCTAAATCATTTGTGACTGGCAAAAGGCGGCGAGTCTTTAGCTCAACCAAAGTTGCTGCGATCAACAAAAATTCTGTGGCCATCTCCAAGTCAATTTGGCCGGTTACTTCTCGCTCTTCTCTAACACGTTCAACCATCTTGTCGAGCTCAGCTAAGTAAGCGTCCACGATCCTGGTTAACGAGACTTCGTAAATATCTACTTGGTCTTGCAAAATAAGATGTAGCAACAGATCAAAAGGACCGTCATAAACTTCGGTATGCACCTCATAGGCCATTACTTCACGATAGCCCAGCAAATGACATTGGTGTAACTCCATGGGTCACAGTTATCAATAAAATTTTAATTTTTTGTAAGTGCTCTTACCAAAGGTTCTTATTCTTCTTTGCTGTATCTTCTCCACACATGACACGAGTGCTTTCGGGAATTCAGCCCACCGGCGATATCCACCTTGGCAACTACCTTGGAGCATTACGCCAATGGACATCTGATCAGCATGCACACGATAGTTTTTACTGTGCAGTTGATCTACATGCGATCACAGTCCAGCAAGATCCAAAGCAACTAAGGTCAAAGACACTAGAGACTATGGCTACCTTGATTGCTGTCGGGTTAGATCCTGATATCTGCACCTTATTTGTCCAGAGTCAAGTTCATCAGCACACAGAATTATCCTGGCTTCTTGAATGCACGGTGTCCTTTGGTGAGCTCAAACGAATGACACAGTTTAAAGATAAAGCCGCTAAACAAGGAGACTCTGGGCAAGAGCACATCTCAGCTGGACTATTTACCTACCCAGCTTTAATGGCTGCTGATATTTTGCTCTACGACGCAGACCGAGTTCCGGTCGGCGATGATCAAAGACAGCATTTAGAGCTAACCCGAAATATTGCAGAGCGATTTAACAGCCGTTACGGAAGTACTTTCACCATCCCTAAAGCTGCAATTCCGGCAGTAGCAGCAAGAGTTATGGACCTTCAATCCCCGAATGTAAAGATGTCAAAGTCTCTTAACTCCCCTCAAGGAACGGTTGGATTATTCGACGAACTTTCGACTATTGGAAAAAAATTCAAAAGAGCAGTTACCGACTCCGATAACGATGTTTACTATGACTGGGCCAAGAAACCGGGAGTCTCGAACCTTCTTTCGATCCTAGGAGCAACAACTGGAATGGACCCTGAAATTCTTGCTGAAAAATACCATCAATACGGGCCATTAAAAAATGATGCAGCAGATGCGGTCATTGAAGCGATTTCTCCAATACAAGCGAAACGAACTGAACTACTCGCCGATAAAGCTGAGTTGAACAGAACCATCTCAGTTGGAGCCGAAAAAGCGCGCCAAGTCGCTGCTAAGACCGTCGCTAAAGCCAAAGAGGCAATGGGTTTTTTGTAGACTGAGTCCTGAATGACTTACTAGGACTTTAGAGCGAACCTCGTTCATCTCTTTGAATTTTTCCACCCTTAAAAACTGAAACCTCATTAATATTAGAAACCGTTGCGCCGATACGCCAGGACCGGAATCCAAATACGAATATTGAGACTCCCACGACTGTTCCAAGCATCGCACCGATTCCAGTAGCTGCCGTGAACCCAGACGCCAGCAACACTACGAAAATACCGCTGAGCATCGTTCTAACATTTCTGTTCCGAAGTCGCAACGGGGCTCGCTTGAGCCCTGGATTCCTCTCTTCGAAAGTTTCAATTGCTGTCTTCTCAAGTCGAGATTTGAGTAACGATGCATCGTCGAAATTTATGTCTTCCCACGTCTCAGCTACTGCATAATCTTCTGCAGCGTGCATAACAGTTCCAATGTCTTGAGGAGGCGGCCTACCTGCGGCAACTCGCTCCGCTGCTTCCGGATCACGATCTATCAACCAACTCCTAAATGCCTCAAGACCCTCGGTCAAGTCCACTCGTTGTTCAGTCGTTATAAACTCGCGTGCTTTTTGTCTAGCCTTCGATATAGATTCATCAACTGCTGGGACCTTAAACGTTCCAGCACGGTCACCATGAATTTCTAGGAATACCGCCTGTAAGCGACTATTTATTTCTGCACCGTTCATAATCTCGATTTCCAATTAGTCTGCTCATCAGCCGCTTCTAGTATTCTCCCTAAATAACGATCCACAGTCCAATTTCGTTGTTCGAAATGGTGCTCATTTGCCCACGCACAAACGAAAGGATCGCTACCAGCTAGTTTCAAGAGTTCAGCTCCAACGCTGGGGTAACAGAGATACTGTCCAACCTGTCTACCTAAAGCTCGACTATTCATCCAATTATGCGCTAATTTTTGACTGATGAAAAAACTAATGATGGTCGCAAAGACTCGAAACAAAGCGCTGCTCGAAGCTTCTGATTTACCAATGTCATGCAAAAGCGCTGCCTGAATGACAACCTGCTCATTGGGAAGAATTTTTTCAACATTCTTCGCGACGCTTATGCAATGGTGTCGATCAGATGAGCTCATATTTGTCCATAGATCTATCTCAGATGGTGACAACTTGGAATGAGCCCAAGAATCATCTACCTCGTGCAGCTTTGGTTTTCGGACGGTCTCCAGAAAACGAAGAGAAAGGTGAAGTGCTGAACGTCGCATTAGCCAAATAATACTTCTTAGATCTCAAAGTTGCGCCCTGGGGTGAGCTGAGTCATAAACGTCGCGAAGTACTTGTTGACTTACCAAGGTGTACCGTTGCGTGCTGGTAATGGAAATATGACCCAGTAGTTCTTGAACAGTCCGAATATCAGCGCCGTGGTTCAGCATATGAGTGGCACAGGAATGGCGAAGAACATGGGGGGTTAGCTCAGGTCCTAATCCGACATTGTCCCCATGGCTTCTGACAACTAACCAAGCGCCCTGTCGACTTAACCGGCCACCTCTAGCATTAAGAAACACCGCAGTTTCAGCTTCTCGAGACGCCCAGGTTTCAGGGCTTAACACCGCTCGACCGCTACTACCAAGCCAGTCAATTAATGCAGCTAAAGCGAGTCGTCCAATCGGAACGATTCTTTCTCGGCTTCCTTTACCTAGAACCCGCATAAGAGATGCATCAATATCTATGTCACCAAGTGACATACCAACTAATTCGCTGATCCGAAGACCCCCTCCGTAGAGCACTTCTAAAATCGCCCTATCTCTTTTCGCTAATGGGCTAACGCCCACAGGAGATGCCAATAAAGCCTCTATTTGACTCTCGGCTAAAGCGCGGGGCAGACCCTTCGGTACTTTTGGCACATCGAGAGCCGCTGTTGGGTCTTCGGGCAATACTCCTTCGATTGCCAAAAATCGGTACAAAGATCGAACAGCGACTGTAGCTCGAGCGACTGTAGCTGGAGCCCTTCCTTTGTCTCTGAGGAAAGCTATGTATTTAGCTAAATCTCTCGTATCAGCTTCAGAAAGTGAAAGTTGATGCTTAGTTAGCCAACCAACGAAAGTAGTGATATCGCGTCTGTAAGCACTCAAAGTTGTTGTAGCTCGTCCTTTCTCAGACGCTAGCCAAGTCAGAAAATCTTCAACTTCCAACGGCAAAACATCGGCTACCATTCGATCATTGCTCTTTAAGCATTAAGCCGATGCAAGGCCACTGACAACCCGGCAATAGTTTTAGCGTCTACTAGCTGTTTGGTTTCTATCATCATGGGGATATCACATAACGGAACACGCTCAACGGTCATAGTCTCCTCTTCGATACCATCAGCTTCTCGTTTGCCAGCTTCCAAGCCTAAAGCCAAAAATATTGAGATTTCTTCATCGCTGAATCCAACGGCTGTACGAAGGGTCATCAAATAATCCATACTCTTTGCTGAGTAGCCGACTTCTTCCATTAGCTCTCTATGAGCTGTATCGATTTCTTTTTCTCCAGCTACATCTCGAAGTCCTGCCGGGAGTTCAAGTAACCAGTCGCCGATCGCCGGTCTGAACTGTCGCACTAGATAAACGTGCTCTAAATCTTCCGTTATCGGAACAATCGCAACGGCGCCCTTATGTCGAACAACATCTCGTTCGAATTCCTGATCTAAATGGTCAACCCACTTAGTCTGCTCCACTTTGAAGGCATAGCCTTCGAATACCTGCTCTGCAGAAAGCATCTTGAATGACGGTACCAGTTGTTTTTGGCCAGACTCATCGGACACTGTTTAGTCGACCGACTCAATTTGAGTTTTGATCAAGTGCGGATTTCTTCCTTCTGCACGAGCTAACGCAGCGCCAATCAAACCACGGAATAATGGCGCTGGCGTATCAGGGCGACTCTTGAATTCAGGGTGTGCCTGAGTTCCGACCCAAAAAGGGTGATCCTCGAGTTCAATAAACTCCACTAATCTGCCATCTGGAGAGAGCCCACTGCATAAAAGCCCTTCAGCTTCCATAGGTGACCTATATTCATTGTTCACTTCATATCGATGGCGATGTCTCTCATATACGAGATTATCCCCATACATCGCAGCAATTCTACTTCCTTCAGCCAGCCGAGCGGGGTAGACACCAAGCCTCATAGTTCCGCCCATGTCAATAACGTCTTTTTGGGATTCCATTAAATCTATAACCGGATGTGGGGTTGTTAAATCAAATTCACGGCTAGTCGCTCCCGTTAAACCCAGCCGGTTACGGCAAAAGTCGATGACCATAACTTGAAGGCCTAAACATATGCCTAGACATGGGATATTATTTTCTCGCGCAAACTGAGCTGCAGCAATCTTTCCCTCAATACCGCGCTCACCGAAGCCTCCCGGAATAACTATTCCGTCTAAGTGCCCTAGGCGGCCACCCGCCAAGAGCCCTTCGGCTTCTTCGGCTTGTATCCATTCAAGCTGGACTTTTGTTCCATGGTGGTAGCCACCGTGCCTTAGCGATTCGACAACCGACATGTAAGCATCTGGGAGACTCACATATTTACCGATAACTCCTATTAGAACCGTATCTTCCAACATTTCTATACGGTTCACTAGGTCAGTCCATGAAGATAGATCAGGAACTAACCCAGTTAATCCCAAGATGTCACACACATAATTATCTAGACCCTCATCGTGCAAGATCAAAGGAACTTCATACAGGTTTCCCACATCTGGTGCATTAACCACTGCTGAGATATCCACGTCACATAGCCGTGATATCTTGTCGCGCAAAGAAGGTTCAATTGGCTCTTCGCTTCGTAGAACCACCGCATCAGGCTGAATTCCACGACTTCGTAGTTCGGTAACTGAGTGCTGTGTAGGTTTTGTTTTTTGCTCGCCGGAAGGCCCTATGAAGGGCACGAGTGTCACGTGGACGTAGCAAACATTCCCACGTCCAACGTCCAGCCTCATTTGCCTAATAGCTTCAAGAAACGGCAAAATTTCTATATCTCCTACGGTGCCACCAACTTCTGTGATGACAACGTCAGTATCACTCGTAGACAGGCGATTGATACGTCGTTTAATCTCATCAGTGATATGGGGGATAACTTGGACCGTTCGTCCGAGAAACTCTCCACGGCGTTCCGCTGCAAGGACCGTCTGGTAAATTGACCCAGTTGTAGCATTTGAATCTTTACTAAGTGGTACGTCTATAAATCGTTCGTAGTGCCCTAAGTCTAGATCGGTTTCGCCACCATCATCTGTTACAAATACTTCACCATGTTCAAAAGGATTCATAGTGCCAGGATCAACGTTTATATAAGGATCAAATTTTTGCATTGTTACTTTGAGCCCACGACTTTTCAGAAGTCGGCCTAATGACGAGCCCGTTATACCTTTTCCCAACCCGCTGGCAACGCCGCCTGTGATAAAGATGTGCTTCGTCATGTCCAAATTCCTGACTCGTTCCCTTCGAACATAGCTTGTCTTAAGTCATTTCTTCGGCATGCTCTTGTAAAGGTTTTCAAATTTAGGCAAAGTTGAATAAATTTCATCGAGGGAATGAAGATCCCATGTTGTCTAAGCGGCGCAAAACTTGATTCCTGGCGATTAACGAGCTGAATGATACTCTTTCACTCAATAGATTGAGGCCCAATAGGGCGACAAGAAGCAACCATTCAATTTGATCTGAAGCAACGAGGACAGTGTTGAAGCCTATTATTGCTCCTAACGCATTCACACCACTGTCTCCTTGCATATGTCGCTCTAAAAGTTCTGATGGCATCAATCCTACTGTCGCTCCCACCATCGCAGAAGCCCATACCGTGCTCACTAGCGCCGATGGGCTCGCCCATAACGCCACAGATCCAACCAAAACTACCCACCAGACAATACTGACTTTGGTTGCCCGGCCAGGAGCGCGATCGAATAGGTTCAGTAGGTTTGCTGAGCATGCCACGATCAATACAGCTCTGATTAACTGGACCCAAGTGCTAGTAACATCTGCGACAACTATCGCTATTGCTGAAATCCCAAGGCCTCCGAGTAACTTAAAAAGTCCCGAAGTCACTTTCCGCTCCCTCAGCAGAGCCTTCAGGTGCCCAACGAAACCTCCACCGCTTTGTTGAGGTGATACATCATCAAAAAATCCTAAGACACAAAACGTTGCCAACAGAAGAAGCACGGACATCCCGTGCTTGGCTCTCAACGATTCTTCAAAATTTACAATTAAGCTAACAGTCCCAGCTAGAGCGACAAGCACAGAGAGCAATCCGGAGACAGCCACTAATTGTTGGCCTCTATAGTTAGATTTCATCCATGAATCTCTATGCAGCGAAGACCCCAGACGGCCCCAAGCTAATAGTCCCCCGAGTCCTGACACTACAAAAACTCCCAGTGTTAAGATCACTTCCACTCCCCAGTCAACGGAATTTTAACAACAGCTACCAGAGTGCTACGCCAACCCAAGCGAGACGCGGAGGCTTTTAATAAATCTGCACCCTGAATCCCTCGATGGACAAAGCCAGCGATATTCCTGCCTGATGCCCGATGAATAAATGGGACATCAATTTCAAGAATTCGAGCATTTTTTGCTGCTACATCGAGGGTCATTCCTATCTCCAGACCGAAGCCACTCGCCAGATTCAAAGATCTTAGCAGCGGACCTCTAATGGCTCGCTGTCCTGAGAGTGGTTCTTCAAATGATCTACCAGTTGCTGATAAGAGAAGCCGAATCGCCATCCGCTTAACTATTCCGTAGCCTCGTGACCTTCCGGCTTTAGGAAACACTGCAACGATCATGTCGGCTGCATCGTTCGTGAGCATGTCTAGCAAAATTTTGGCGTGGGAAGCTGAACTACTCAAATCTGCGTCAATCAACAGATAACCGTCTGGAGCTCCTGAAGCGTCAACGGCCTTTGACACCGCACCGCCTTTACCTATGTTCTTAGGTAAAGAGATCACGCGCGCCCCTGCTTCTCTAGCCGCTTCACCCGTTCCATCATTCGAACCATCGTCGACGACAACCACTTCACCAAGCTCCTCTAGTTCCAGGAGGGCTTTTACCGTAGCAGCGATGCTTTGGATCTGGTTATGGGCGGGAACAACGGCAACTACGTGAGTCATTTCGATGCCATCTTAGCTGCAGACAACTGTTCGTCATAGTGCACCACCATGGGCAAATTTTCTAAGGACGAGAGCAGAACAATCTGCCCCATAAACGAATTGGCGTCGTTGACAGTTGAAACTGAACTTGCTAACCGAGGGTCAGACCGCACCTCTTTCACGAACTCATCGGTTAAAACACCAGCGGTAGACATCTCTATCGCTACGGTGGTGCCAGCTAGGCCCTCATCGACAATTTTCTCAAGGAGAGGAAGGAATAAGCTCTGATTCAATGCGCTATTAGCTACATCGCTTACTAACAACAAACCTACGTTCGAGTTACCAATCTCAGATTCTTTTGAGCCTTGATAGGTGAGTAGTCCTGCTCTCACTAATTGCGTAATTACCGGTTCGCTACCTAACCCAGTGACTCCCTCCACATTATTCGCGTCAAGTAAAGTTTTCGCAATGAAAAACGTTAGACCTTTCGTCACAGAAGCCGGACTGTTGCTAGAGAGTCTTAACTCACTAGCAACTAGATTTCGTGTCTTAACATCTGATAGGTCCAAGGACTCATCTACCCATAGAAATCCATAGAATTCGCTACTGGTGCGTGACAACAACATTTCAAGATCGAATATTTCTGAATTTTTTAAAGATTCTGGTGCAAGTATCATCCAAGAGCTTCCACGCAGCTTTCCTTCAGGAAGCGTCTCGCTCACAACGGCTTTGATTTCATCTAGCTCAGCGTTGATTTCAAGAACCATTGCTTCGGCATCTAATTTTTCTTCAATGGCCAGGGCTTTTTCAAGACCAAATTCATTGACCTGGTCCTCGAGCTCGTTTACCAAAAATGAGTCGACGAAAGTTGAACCCAAAGCTAAACCTATTCCTAACGCCAAAAAAACTGCAACGATACTAACTATGTGGTACCGAAGATTAATCACTTTTGATCACAACCCAAGATTAAGCCAAACCGTTCTCAAAAGAAGCCTTAATGGCTCTGTGACTATCGCAAGAACTACGATCGTGAACAAAGCAGATGTCACGAGTAAGGCTAGGTCTCTTTTCCTGACTTGAGTGCGATACAGTCGGCTTACTCCTTTTGCATCAACGAGGATCGAAGAGACTTTCATACGCGTAAGAAATGTCGAAGCCATACCTCGTCTGCCCTTGTCAAAAAAATCTGCCATAGATGTATGCGAGCCAACCATCACGATGAGCTCCGCCCGTTGCTCAAAAGCTAGACGCATCGCTACGTCTTCACTGGTTCCTAACGCCTCAACGATTTCATACTGATACCCGAGCCGGTCAAGACGAACGGTCCCCGGGGCAACCCCGCCTGGGTAAGCGTGAACTAAAAGTTTCGCCCCGCTAGAGAGTGCCTCACGCGACACAGAATCAAAATCTCCGACTATCAGGTGAGGTTTCAGCCCTGCGTCTAGCAAAGCGTCAGCTCCACCATCGACCCCTATCAGAATCGGCTTCATCTCTCGCATGTAACCTGACCGCCGCAAAGCAAATAGGTCTTCTCGAAAATCAAGACCGCGGACCACTACCAGAACTTGCCTTTGGGTCATCTCCACATCAAGATTAGTGATATTCAAGTCTTCGGTAATCAACTCCGGCTCGCGCGCTAAATACTCAAGAGTGTTAGCGGCGAATTCGCCAAGCTCACCACGAACTGCTTCTCGGGCAGACTCCAAAATATCGTCAAATTCTTCTTGCGAACGGCGCAGGCCTCTACCGAGTTGCTCTCCGCCGCTGTAAACCGCATTTCCTTTTATCGTTAAAATTTCTCCATCAACAATTCTATTAAATACTGCTTCACCAATTTCGTCAATGACCGGAATCCCTGCCTGTATCAGAACCAACGCACCCAAGGCGGGGTAACGACCACTCATCGTGGGTTTAGAATTTACGACTGCCGATACTCTGGCTGCGACCAAGCCGTCCGCCGCTATGCGGTCTAGGTCCTCGTGGTTTATAACTGCTATTTCACCGCGATCTAATCTTCTTACAAGATTTTTGGTTCGTCTATCAACTCGAGCTCTAGCTAATATTTCATTACCGACAGGAGGTAGTTTCGCACGGCCCCAAACTTTCATGCGGTTTGCCGTTGCTCAGCAGCTATTTCTAGTAATTCATTCGCATGCTTTTGACCGCTTTCTGATTCAGGCTGACCAGCCAACATCCGGGCAAGTTCTATGACTCTTTCGTTTCCCGATACCGTCTTCAAGGTCGAACTTACCCTTACGCCATCGTCTGTTTTTTCGACAACAACATGCTGATCTGCGAACGCTCCAACTTGTGGCAGGTGAGTCACTACGAGGACTTGATGGTTTGACGCCAAGGAGGCAAGGGCTCTACCTAGCGCCAAAGCTGCTTCCCCTCCAACTCCTGCATCGACTTCATCAAACACTAAGGTCGCTGGGCCAGAACTCAGAACGAGTCGTATCGCAAGCATGACACGCGCTAGCTCACCGCCAGACGCAACTTTGGCAAGTGGCCTCTCGACATCGCCACTATTTGCTCTGAATCTGACTTCTACCTGATCGGCTGGATCATCTCCGTTCACAGCAACTGTAACCAAACCATTTGCCAGCGCCAGCGAAGGCAAGAACGAGCTAATTTTTTGTCCTAAGACCGGTCCATTTTTCTTTCGTTTCAGAGCGATATTTTTGGCCTCTTGAGCTATTTCAGAACGAGTTTTTTTTATTGACTCTTGCAGTCGCTGCGCTGACTCATCGTAGCTACTCAAAGACTCGAGTTTCGAAACAGTATTCTCACGAAAATTAAGCACCTCAGTGAGCGTGCCCCCGTATTTACGGCAAAGGTCAAGTAGAGTTTGCCTTCGCTCACGGACCTCATTCAATTTTTTCGGGTCATCTTCTATCCGCTCAACGAGCACGCGCAATTCTTCCGCAGCATCTAAGAGCTCGGCGCTTACAGACCTTAAATGTTTCTCAATCTCGGCGTAAGGCTGGCGATCGTTCAGGGCGTTGATAGCAGCACTCATCTGATCGAAAGCCCCTAAATCCCCGGTAAGGAGAATATGAGCTTTTGAACCTTCTAGAATATGGGCCGCCGCATCAGCAAGTAGATCTTCCATGCGTTCCAAATCATTGAGCTCATCAACATTGCTAATCTGACTTACATCAATTTCTGCTATTTGAAATTTGCAGAAATCAATTTCACGTTGCCTTGACTGGTCGTCTCCTCCCAACTCATTTAAGTTTTTGAGAAGAGTAGATAGATTAGATTTTGCTGTACTCAAGGCGCTCAAATTAATTCCGCTGTACTGATCTAAAAAATCTCGCTGGACTCGAGCACTTAGAAGTGACTGATGCTGGTGCTGTCCATGAAGATCAACTATTTGCTCGCCCAAAGAAGACATCTCAGCTGCTGATGCCATTTGGCCATCGATATATGAGCGGCTTCTGCCCTTTATTGGAATTACGCGTCGCAGAACAATCTCTGTACCATTTTTTTGCTCGAATCTTCCTTCGATAACGGCCTGAGAGGCCCCAGACCGCACCATGGATTGGTCAGTTTTCCCGCCCATTAGAACTTGAATTGCTTGCACGATCATAGTTTTGCCAGCGCCAGTTTCGCCCGTCAGAACTGTCATACCAGTCCCCAGGTACAGAGTTGAATGCTCGATCACACCCAAGTCGCGAACTGTCAGCTCTAACAACATTAGCTATCCTTAAGACCAAACTTTTGTTTAAGTACTTGATGAAAGCCACCACCGCCAGAGGTGACTAACAGGGCAAAGGTCATTGCCTGCGTAACAACTATTGTGTCACCTTCATCTAAACTCGCTACGTTACGGCCATCGACAGATAGGTTTGCCGCTCGGTTTCCAGCAACGCATATTCTAATTTCAGTTTCTGGCACCAAGATCAGCGACCTATCAAACAACATATGCGGTGCCACTGGCGTTAGTTGCAAAGATAAGTGCGTCGGAGCTACTACGGCTCCTCGGGCTGAGAGATTGTAAGCTGTGGAACCGGTTGGAGTTGAGACAATCAGCCCGTCAGCCGCGTATGTCGCAAAATGATTTCCGTCCAGCATGACTTCCAGGCGGACCGTGTGCCCTTGGTCTCTTTTTTCGACATACGCGGCTGACGGGCTGATTGTCTCAACTCCAACCGGTTCCACAGCTTACAATCTCTCAGCCCGAGGAGCCGTAGTAGCTCCG
>CAJJCB010000013.1 GCA_905182565.1 Acidimicrobiaceae bacterium
GGGCTTCCGGCAGGTGGTGTTGTCTTGACAGGCCAGCTTGGAGCAACTTCTTCTTTGGAATTCACACCGTAGATCCTATGAACAGTCGAAGCAGAGGTGTGACCGCTTAGCTGATCTAGCGGTCAGCACGACCGGCTACCAAAACGACGAAAGCCGCCCGGCTGGGCGACGTGGAAGTAAAACATAGCACATCTAAATTTTCATGTCCACTATCAAACCCCTATTTCTCAGTGTTTTCAGTACTTTTTGAGCTTTATTTACGTGTGGTGCTATTAGATAACCGCAAAGAACCCTTGCCTCAACAGACAGCAGTTCTTTGCGGCCGCGAACCTTTAGTTCTAACGGATGCCCCGATGCTAGCTCAGGCCTTTGGCAAGAACAGCTCGAGAGTCGGTTGAAGATAACCGCAACGGGAGAGCTTCTTGATACTCCGGGGAGTCATACCATTCCCTGAAAGCCTCGTCATCATCAAATTCAAGGACCACGAGTCTTGAACCATGCCAATCTCCTTCAACGGACGTAACGTTGTTATCAACAATTATCGCTCGACCCCGACCAAGTGAAGAAGCGCTTGCCGCCTTCATGTAGCGTTCTAAACCATCTTGGTCATTGACCTCTTCTTGCACAACGAAATAAACTGACATTTCAATCTCCTCTATCTTCTCGGTCTGCTGGACGTAGACAACCCTAGGAGAGTTCCGGAACCCTTGTGAGATTTTATTTACAACACCACCGGTGCTCGACTTAAGACACAACGAAATTAGCTTCAGGATTTTTTTGTTGATATTCGAGCAATGGCGAAAGACCCCACAAGACCTCCCAAAAAACTTAGGAGAAGATCACTAACCGTATCTTCGTAGGTGAGATGCAAACCGCTGGTACCACTCTTCATAATAAGATATTCCAAGAATTCCCAGAAAATAATAGCACTAGCACCGAAGCCGGTACCCAATGCGATTCGATTCCATGGAGCTGCTACACCCGGATGAATCATCGCGACGAAAGCAGCACACAAAAACATCCAGTTAACGAAGTGCAACGCATCATCAAAATTTCGAACGTTATCGAACCAACCAAACAAATTACCCAAGAGATCCAGCAGGAACGGAGTTACTAGCAGCGCTGTAGGAACGTATGGGAACGTCTCTTTACGTCCTCTGAAAAACCAGATGGTTCCCATAACGATCGCTGACAGAGGGTAACCAACTGCTCGCGCAGCCCAACCTTTACCTTGTAGTCGTTCCATCGGAACGACTAATCCGACTAAAAGACTCAACACAAGGGCGACTATGACAATCCACATAGCCATACGTTGCCGGCGCTGTTTCATCTATCTAAGAGTAGTTAGTAGTTAAGTCATGCGCACTGAAGATATGCAACAATTAAGCAGCGCAATTTTGTATTGGAGAATTATGAACAGACCGGTCGTTCTAGTGCATGGAGCATTCCATGGAGCCTGGTGCTGGGATCGCGTTACTTCCCACTTGGACGCTGCTGGCGTTGTCTGGAGAGCACCAGATCTTCCTAGCTGCGCCAATGCAGCTTCCGGCGCAGCAATCGATGAAGATACGGCAGCAGTGGAATCAGTTTTAGATAACCTTCCCGGCGATGAGCCGGCTGTGCTTCTTGGTCACTCCAGAGGCGGAGCAGTCATTTCCGAAGCCGGAACTCATCACAGGGTTGGATCTCTTGTTTATTTGACTGCTTTGCTTCTAGAAAAAGGAGAGAATCCAGCTGGTCGAATTGAAACGAATTTAACCAAAGCAATGATAGAGAATGTTGACGGCTCTTTCAGTGCTGATGTTTCTTTAGGCACAGAACTTTTCTACAACGACTGCGATGGAGACCAAATTAGTTTCGCAACTCGTCAATTACGGTCCCAAACTCTAGCTCTCGATACCCGCAATTCCCGGCAAGCGTGGACTGAAAAGCCTTCGATCTATGTGATTTGCACGCGCGATAAAGCCATTACGCCAGATACCCAACGTTCGATGGCTGCCAAGGCAAACACGAGGCTCGAATGGGACACAGGCCATTCGCCATTTCTTAATCGACCCGAAGTTCTTGCAGCTTTGTTAATTGGTTTGAGCGTTGGGCCATAGTCAGGAATTCAACAATCGAAAATGTTCTATTTTCTTGTACCTCTAGTTCGAAATATTTGTTGTGCTCAGTCTTACTCTGAACATTCGGGATGTATTCACTCAACGGCGAATTCAAGCTGCTAGCAAGTACGCGCAATAACTATCAAATAACATCGTGCAACAATCTTTCTTAACTGGGTGTGCCAGCATAGAGAAGCGCTAGTCAATTAGCTGTTAAAGCCAACGGGTCTTAAGTCACATTCAAGCTGGTGATCAACGCACTAGAATTACGAATCATAGCAACAATCTCAGAACCCCTATGTTGAACATTTCTAAGCGCAATGGATTAGAGGAAACCTTTGATTGTCGTCAGGGTATTGACCTGTTACTGAAGTCGTGTCTTCATCAGTAACAGTTGGATCGCAACCTGCATGAGGAAACCATGTGACGTCATCGCCTAGCCAACGAGTAGATAGAGCTGCTCGCCTTTTGGCTCCCGAATTTCCTGGTGAACCATGAATAATCCAGGCCGAAAAAAAGATTGCGTCTCCTGGCTTCACATCAAATCCGATGATTTCATATTCACTTCGAGATGCCTCAATGTCGGGACATTTTTCACCCTCGAACTCTGAAGCCCAACCGTCTTTACCATCAAAAGCTTCCGGCGCATAATATGAACCCCAAGCGTGTGATCCTCTAACAAATTCGAGAGAACTGTCTGCAACTTTTGCTTCAGTAATGGCTACCCAGGCTGAGCAAATTTGCTTTCCGAGAAAAGGCCAGTAAGGAACGTCTTGATGCCATGGTGTTGGATTAGCTGTCGAAGGCTCTTTAATCAACAGGTGATCAAAATAGAAGCGAGACGAGCTAGATTCCATCAACGCAGCTGCTATTCCACCCACTTCAGACTTAAACACAAAATCGTTTATTACCGGATCAGTTTCCCATCGATAGCGACTAGTGAACAAACGGCCCTCTACAGCCCCCGGATTTGTATCAGTAACCCAAGGACCAGGATTAGCTAACTGACTATCGGCGACAGATGAAAGTTTTTCTAACCACTCATTACTTACTACCTGTTCAATTTTTACAACGCCGTTCTCTCGGTACTTATTTTTGAGTTCATCGGATGCCTGTTCGTGAACCAAGATAGACACTAGACCCCCCCCCGCAAACCATCGATAGTTACGAAACAATTGTCACGCACGCTGCGATGTTAGCTCATTGACATAGCCAGCCGCATTACCTCAAATAGCGGCGCGTTAGAAGATACTGATATCCGCATGAAAATCGCCTTAAAGGATATTAATCCCACTCGTCAGAGTAGAAACAGTAGCCAATATTGGTCTATACAGTTTGAGTAAAAATATTTTTGATACTCAGATTAGTGCAGCCTTTGTTATTGACCTCAGCTAGCTACTATGCAGCCTCTTGACAATTTTTTAGAGCCTGAGCCCTTGCGGCTACGACGGCAGTTCGCCGTTTCCACGACTTGCTCTTCCAATGAGCTAGTCGAGAGCGGTTTCTGCCGACTCTCGTTCGCTTCCAATGCGCTTTATGTTTCGGCGGCCGGTGAGCGGGCGGCGGTGCAACTATCTCATCGGCTTCTCTGTCGATGTCCAGAGCTGCCGCTAATCTAGTCAACCGACGAAGCTCTTCATTCTCGCGGTGCCTAACTGATCTTGACTTAGCAACATAGAATTCATGACTTCTTATTTTTTCGAAGTCTTCTACTTTGGGTTTGGCCATTGCTTCTCCTCTTGCTGTTCCTGATGGATTAGCTTTTAGATGAAACTGTTTAGCGTTACCTCAACCCTAGTCGCAGTCGATGACGCCGCCGGACCAACACGTCAAAACTGGCCTCGATCGGGTTCACTTGTTAGGACTCGGACTGATTTGAGTTCAATGATTACGCGTCTCATGGCGACTCTATTGTTGGCAACGCCTGCCGATACCGACACTACCCAAATGAAACTTTTCAAGCATCACCACCTGCGCAGCAGCGCCCTACCAGAATCGTATTCGCTTCAATTAGGCGCCTAAGTTTTTGATGTGTCGTTGGTCACGAATGAACGCGGCAACCTATCTCATTGCATACCTTCTAACGACACGAGCTAAGGAGAGTATCGATCGATGACTATTCTTAAAATAATGACAAGCAAGCTTTTCGGTAGGAAAGAACCATGTTTTTATGAAACAAAGCAATGTAAAGAAACAAAGCAATCCCATATGACTCAACAGCTCGGACCAAGATCATATTAGTGATCTATTCGTGAAACCTGAAGCTTGCTTTCCTTCCAGAGCAAGTTCCAGGCTGAGTATGTGAGGGCCGGCTCTTAGGAGCTGGCCCTCATACTTTTTAAGCCGCATCTTTTGATACCCAACTCAACTCTCATTTTTTGTTCGGCCGAGGCGAACGCTAAAAGTTTCCAAATTTACGATTTCGCCAGAAAGCGGAATTCTTCGAATCCAAGAAGCTTTCAAAAACTGGAAGCTCCAGTGCAATCAAAGGCCCTTGAGGGTAGCCCTACGAAAATTTACTGAGATAATATTCGGACCCTCTTAGACTTTGAATCTTAAACTACTTAAGCACTTGCTAATCAAGTTTGGTCTACTCCAGGCACAAGTGATTACTCCAATATTTCCGGATCTCCATACTGATAGCCTCACCACGAAGTCGAATATCAATCGACTATCTCATGTTTACGAACTGCTACGAGGACCACAACATGCCTTTAGATATCCCATGCAACGAAAGATGGTACGAAGACTTTTCTGAAGGTGAATCATTTCTTCTCGGTAGCGTTGAAATGGTCGAGAAAGAAATGCTCGATTTCGCAAATCAGTTTGATCCTCAACGGTTTCATATTGACCCCGAGGCCGCAGCTAAAACTCTCTACGGAGGTTTAATAGCTTCTGGTTGGCATACCGGTTCGTTAATGATGAAATTAACTGCCGAAGGTTTCTTGGGCGAACATAGCGTTGGTTCAACCGGACTTTCAGAGTTGTCTTGGCCATCCGCTGTCCGAGTTGGAGACATTCTTAGGCTCAAGATTGAAATTTTAAGCAAGCGTGTTAGCGGTTCGAGGCCGAATATAGGTTTCATCGAGCTCAAAACCCAAATGATTAAGAAGAATGATGAAATAGCGTTGCAGAGTATAGGAACGCTGCTAATCGAAAGAAAAACTGTTTCTGATTAAAAGCTCTTCTCCTCATGTTTCTGAAGTGGTTAAATTAATTTGTCGACGATTTCAATTCAGAACCCTCGCCCTATTCACCTAAACAACCCGAAGTAAATCGAAACAAACGTCACCTGGCATTTGTTTCCTGATAGTTCGGCCAATATCTGGCAATCCTTCTGCTGGTTATTTAGCGATCACAGTAATCAAGCAATTCCATACACGTTTATATCCAACAGAAAATTTCGAGCGGCTTAAACAAATTACTCGTGGAGTGTTACTCCAGCTCCACGCACTCGCGTTTGTCTCATGTTTCGGCGAAAGCGGTCAGCGTCGTAACCAGTACCTCGATGCAGAACACACCGATTGTCCCAAAAAATTGTGTCGCCCGGCTGCCAACTGTGAGACCACCGGTTTCTAGGCTCTGTAGCAAAATCGTTAAGTCCGTCAATCAAACGGCGGCTCTCTATACCACTCCATCCGACAATCGAACGGGCATGCGAGCCAAGGTAATAGTTACGGCTGCCGTTACCAGGGTTAGTTCTAACGAGCTTCTGTTCCACTGGAGGCAAAGATGCCGCATGGTTATCATCAACAGGCGCAGTCTTAGTCCGGCTGAAAACATAGTCATGAAGAACATGGAGATTGTTGATCGCGTTCTGTTTCGCAGCGTCTAATCGTTTGTATGCGGCTCTCTGGCTTACAAACTCAGTTTCGCCTCCCTCAGCAGGTACTTCATAGGCATGAAGAATCGATATGTAGGAAGGAACTAGCCTAAAAGACGAATCTGAATGCCAAAGGTTATTGCCCTTAAGCGCTCGAGTTTGTGGATCTGACTCTCCGCGCTTTTTGTTGTCGTCGACAACGTTACCAACGGTGCCAATATAGATTTTTTCGCCCGTTCGACCAAACGCAATGTGGCTCTCTTCTGGTTCGCCGAACGATTTAGTCAAGGCCATCTGAGCCTCATCGTTCATATTCTGTTCAGGAAATAGCAAAACTGAATGTTCATCAATTGCTGCGCTCAAACTTGTGATCTGGTGAGGTTCTAGCGGCACAGCCAAATCGATGCCAGTAATCTTCGCACCGAAGTCATCGTGAAGAGCTTCGATTCTCATGGAAATAGCTTGCCACACGAGACGCCTCGAAGCGAGCTTGTCTTATTTCCAATACCATTTCATGGTCCTCGCAAAGCCTTATCAACCATGGGAGTAGGAACTGTTTTTCTTTCAGGCTTTATCGCTTATACGTTTAGGTTCAATCCAAGGTTGTGCGATTCGCATCCACTCAGTCGCTAGGTCCCCTTCGGTCTCAACTTCAGACTCGTGGAGCGGTACTCGCCTCGTTATGACCTTACAAAAATCATAAGCGGTTGAGTTCACGCGATCCGTG
Source organism: Acidimicrobiaceae bacterium (assembly GCA_905182565.1). GTDB lineage: Bacteria > Actinomycetota > Acidimicrobiia > Acidimicrobiales > Poriferisodalaceae > UBA9040. The sequence goes on from CAJJCB010000013.1 coordinate 6,653, forward strand.
GCATCCTCTGATCCCCAAACCCATTGCGCCCCGCTCGGACTGGTGAGCTCAACTCGCATGGGTTGGGTTGGTGGAGACAACCCTTGATTGACGTAACTAAACTCGCGAGTGACGACACCAATATGTGCAATGTGGCGAAGGCGGTCTGTTCGCGGGTAATAACAGCCGAAGGTATCGGCCAAGTCATGTGAGTGCGTCCAGGTTTCTAGTAGCCGACTCGTTGCCAACGACCGAGCACCGATGTCTGGTCCCAGCCAAGCGATCCGGTCCTTCGGGTCTAAGTTCCGCAAACCTTCGATCATTTCCGCACGAACGTTGAGGAACCATTCCCAGAGTTGAGAGCCTGTCATTGTCTGAATCTCGGGGCCACCTAACCCGTGAGCCGAAACCTCACCATTGGCTAAGCGCTCGCGCATTACAGCAAACGTTGTTGGATCCGTGACCGCTACGTGACAAAGTAAATCAGTGCTACCAAGATGGAGAATGGTTTCGTGGCTGTCCCAACCCTCAGCGACGGTGGGGGCGCTCCACTGCTCTTCAGTTAAGGAATCAACAACGGTCGACAAAGCCAGAGTCTCAGCTTCAAGATCATCGCAAATCTGCCACATTGAAACAATCTAACCCATATCAAAGATGTCGGTAGCGCACAAAACCTGCAGAGCAACCATGCTCTCGCTTTTAGCCCTTGGTTACTCCAGCTCCCCACAGCACATACAACGCAACAAGTGGAGTGTCGCCAGCTTGAACCGTGTGTATATCTAAAGGATGGTTGTATAAAACTGATTCGGGTTTCACTTCAACCAGGGTTTTGGAGCCGCCATATCTCCATTGAGCTGTACCTGAAATAGTTAGATACATCTCTTGTGGAAGATGATTGTGAATCGGGTATGAGCAACCACGTTCAACATACATTATCCCAACTTCTAGGCCCGGTAGATCAAAGACATCAGACAAAACGCATAGCGCTCTTTGTTTGCCTTTATCGTTCCAACGCGAAGACTCAACCCATCGCAACGAAGCTGCGAATTCGGTGAACTCGCGTGCTCGAGGCGTATCGCGAACATCGCCAAGGTTCTGCAATGCAATTAGCTTCTTAGATTCATAAGCTATCGGCGCTGCTTTCTTGATTGCTAATCGAAGCTGCTGAGCACCTTCTTTAGCGATCGCGTTGCTCGTCAGTGAAATGGCGCTATCCGCCGCGCTGATTAGCCATGTGCGTATTTTGTCGTGATCTTGAAGCACGTTCATGATCTCACCAGCAGCCTCGAATTCTGAAATCTTAAACGCTGGCGTTCAAATCTCCTCTTCCTCGGTCCATCTATTAGATAAACGCTCTGCCTTCTTATAGCAATTAGCACTGTGTCGTTTGTCACTTCTCGAACAGTCTGCCTCTTCAATTCCTTATCGTGAAAGCACTATGAAAAAGTCACTTTCGAAACTCACTTACAAAGCGCTTACCGGAAAAGAAGCACCAAGCTTTTATGACTCCAAGAGAGCGCATCAAAATCAGCAACTAGGTCCTCGTAACTACTAGTAGCTAAACAAATCTAAGTCGGTGGCCCCCCCTGCCGCCGGCTTTCTTTATAAGGATCGGCCACCTGCGCCGGTCCTTATTTATTTTTGGACTAGTCAGATTACCTACCAGATGCTCAGAAACGAGCATGGTTAGGGGCGCTATCTCACGGGTTCTAGCCATCAACGAACCCGAAATAGCTTAACTTGCACAATTCTTTTTGCAGAAGTGCTTGCATCAAGGGCTTTTCATTACTTTCGAAACGCTTGCGTATCGAACCCCTTAGACTGACAATGATTCCAGCGGGTGCGGCTGCACCTGCTGGCGTCACTGAAAGCCCTCACTCGATGATCTCATCCATCAGACGGTGGGGACTTTCACTTTTTCGTTCCAGCTCGCAGCCCTTGCCAATAACTACGGCATGAGTACGAGCACTTTTCTCAATCAATTTACAGCTGCTCAACCATGAGTTTTAAATTAAATTTTCATAGAGTTTGAGCTCAATTTGATTACCGTCTAGGTCACGGATGTAGACGGCTGGGCCCCAGCCTTGAGCACCGTAAATGGATTTAAACTCTCGAACAGTTTCTACATCATCATGATCCAAGAGAGTCTCTAGGTCTCCCTCGACATATAAGGCTATATGGTCAACGTTTTCGCCTGAACGTTCAGTTTCGAGAAGATCTATGATCGTGGTTTCATTTATCTTCATTGAGAGGAAGGGTGCTTTACCTGATTTCCACTCCTCGTAGCGCAGCGGCTCCATCCCAAGCCGATCCCGGTACCAGCACATCGCCGTTTCAGCGTCGGAAACATTTATTACTAGATGATCTATTCCAATAACTTTCATTTTGGATGACCTTCCTAACTCTCTTTTATCATTACTTCACGTAGCTCTCGTTTCAATATCTTTCCGCTCGCATTACGAGGAAGCTGTTCGGTCACAAATTTCATGTGTGTAGGCACCTTAAACTTTGCGATTCGTTTTGATAAAAAGTCCTGGAGTTCCTTTGCATCAATGGTCTGGCCAACTTTTACCATCACCGTTGCTGCTACTTCTTCGCCTAATCGGTCATGTGGCACGCCATAGACCGCCGCTTCGTAAACTCCCGGGTGCTCATATATAGCTGCCTCGACCTCGGCGCTGTAAATATTTTCGCCGGCTCTAAGCACCATGTCTTTAGCCCGGTCAGCTACAAAAATAAACCCATCTTCATCTAGCCATCCGATGTCTCCCGACTTAAGCCACCCATCGCTAATCGCCTCAGCAGTTTCGTCTGGTTTACCCCAGTAACCGCGAATAAGGTTGGCTCCGCGGAAACAAATCTCACCACGTTCGTTGGGACCTAAGACATTACCCTTTTCATCGATCACAGACATATCCATGGATGGAGACGCTCGACCTGCTGAGGTCGGCTTCGCTACATAGTCGTTACCGGAATTTTGTGGCCCTAGCCCATTGGTTTCGGTCATTCCATAGCCAATACCTGGCCTCGCTGTCTCGAACCCGTCTTCTATTCTTCTCACCAGCTCGGGAGGAGCAGGGGCGCCTCCGCCACTTACTGAGGACAAGCTAGAGGTATCGCGTGTAGCGAAATCCGGACTTTCCAACAATTCCCAACTCATAGTCGGAACACCAACGAATGTAGTAATTTTTTCGCGCTCGATAAGTTCTAAAGCTCGGTCAGGGTCCCATCGATGCATCATCACCAATCGCGACCCAATCACGAAGGTTCCCATCATCACTGGGACTAAACCAGTCACGTGAAAGAGAGGAACACACAAAATTACTGCAGGGTCACCTTGGTCAGCTCCAACTTCCCCTCCAGATCCGGTAAGTTTTCCTACTTCGGCCCTACAGGCAAAACCGACTAAAGCACTCAGTACCGCTCTATGCGTTGAGACTGCTCCTTTGGGGAATCCTGTAGTGCCAGATGTATACAAAATGGTGGCATCATCGTCTGTGTCGATAGCTATTTCTGGCATCTCTGCGCCCAGCTCGACAACATCTTCATAGCGATCGATTCCTGAAGGAAGCTCTCCAGCAACTCTTATAGCTATGGCTGCAGCCTCAGACGCTTCCAAAATCGGAGCAACCCGTTTCACACGTTCTTCGTCAACGATGACAAGTTTAGAACCTGAATCTTTTAGTCCATATTCAAGCTCGTCGGTCACCCACCACGCATTCAGCGCAACTGCGATCCCACCGATGGAGGTGATTGCAGCAAAAGCAACTATCCATTCCGGATAGTTGCGCATGGCGATCGCTACGCGATCACCTTTTTCGATTCCGTAGTTGTGCACTAGGGCGTGGGCGAGTCCATCAATATGTTGAACAAGATCGGTGTAACTCCAAGTTTCATCTTCATAAACTAAATACGGTTTATCACCGTAAAGCCGGGCAATCATAAATAAGTCACGAAGTGAATTCGGGGTACGCGAATAAACTTTAGTCGGCAAACCCATTACTTCTTGCGTCGTAATCTCAAAGGGGCAGCCAGGACCAGTGAGCGTCGAAACTGCTTCATCCCAAGTCATGTTCATATTGACGCAAGATAACTAACTATCAACGTCTCAGGACCAAAAAACAAGAAAAATCATTGTATCGGAACCAAAACTAGCCATATTCACACCAAAAATGCGAAAACCGCCTCTTCGGCGACGTGAAAATGAATTATAGCGTATCTAATTTTTCGTTTCCAGCTCAAAGCCTTATTTTTTGGTAGTTCCACAGATTTTCTACATGTCGCACCTACTTATTCATCTTCCCCACTGGTATCCAAGGCAGTATTTAGCTAGCTTTCCCCACATGAGTAGCCCTTCTTATGATTGGATCGCCCACCATGCTCTAGTGCGCGGCGACAAATTAGCAGTCCACGATCTAGATTCAGGTCGTAAATTCACTTATACAGAGATGAATGAGCGAACAAGTCGGCTTGCAACAGCATTACGATCGGAATTCAACATAGAGCGAGGCGACAGAGTCGCAGTTCTGGCAGAAAACGATAGCAACACCCTTGAGGTCCAATTTGCTTGCTGGAAGCTCGGAGCCATATTCGTGCCACTTAACTGGCGGCTAACCATCCCAGAGCTCGAATATATAGTTGGTGATGCAGAACCAACAGTTCTTTTCCATGATGATGCACTAAGCGAACAAAGTATAAAACTCTCTCAAATTTGCGATATCTCTCATCGCGTAACCTGGGGTCGCTCTATTGAGGAAGCCGCAGCTTACGAAGAAGTCCTAGCCCTTCATGAACCTATGGACACGTGCGTCGAATGCACCCACGATGACCCGGTCACCATCATGTATACCTCTGGGACTACAGGCCGACCCAAAGGGGTCATAATTACTCAAGGAATGACTTTCTGGAACGCTGTTAACTGCGTCGAGTTTTATTCCCTAAGTGAGTCAATGATAAACATTGTTTTCTTACCTCTGTTCCACACCGGCGGGTTGAACGTCTTCACAAACCCAGCATTTCATTTCGGGGGCACAAATCTAGTAATGAAAACGTTTGACCCTTCCAAAGCCTTAGCTCTACTAACTGATCCAGAAATCGCGATCACACACCTGATTGGCGTTCCTGCTAATTGGCTTTTCATGAGCCAAGTTCCTGAATTTGAAGATGCTTCTTTCCCCACGATAATTGCTCCTTGCGTCGGAGGTTCACCAACTCCAGTTCCTCTTATCGAAGCATGGGCAGGAAAAGGTCTACCTCTTCAGCAAGCATTTGGTATGACTGAAACCAGTCCTCTTGTGCTGGCGCTCCCGGCTGACAAATGTACTGAAAAAATTGGTTCTGCTGGGCTGCCTGGGATGCATACTGCGGTCCGGATCGTCACCGAGGATGGTCGCGAAGCCGAAATAGGCGAGAATGGAGAACTTTGGTGTAAGGGACCCAATATCACTCCTGGATATTGGAACGATCCTCAAGCAACAGTTGAGTCTTTCGAAGATGGCTGGCTAAAAACAGGTGACGCGGCACGACGTGACGAGGATGGATTCTATTACATTGTTGACCGTTGGAAAGACATGTACATATCAGGTGGAGAAAACGTATATCCCGCAGAAGTGGAGAGCGTTATCTACCAGCTTCCGCAAATCGGCGAAGTTGCAGTAATCGGTATCCCTGACGAAAAATGGGTTGAAGCTGGTCGTGCTATCGTCGTCGTTAAACCTGGTGAGTCTCTTACCGAAAGCGAGATCATAAATCACTGCAGGGAAAACCTCGCTCGTTTCAAAGTTCCTCAGTCAGTGATTTTTATTGATGAGATTCCCCACAACGCAACGGGAAAAGTACTAAAACGAGAACTTCGCGACCAGCATAGTGATGCATAGGAGAAGCTAAATGAGCTATCCCGGGGGGCCATTAGCAGGTATCAGAGTCTTGGACGCGGCTGGGATGATCGCAGCGCCCAGTGCTTGTGCTCTCATGGCCGACATGGGCGCAGATGTGATAAAGCTGGAGCCCCCCCATGGAGATCTCTTACGGGGCCTTATCGAGTTTCCCGATGGTCCAGACCCTTGGTGGGAACTTGATAATCGAGGGAAGCGAGGTATCGCTATTGATCTTTCGAAAGTCAAAGGCCGAGCCGCTGCCCACGCCATAGCTAAAAGTTGTGACGTTTTTGTAACGAACTTCACTAAAGAACGACAGCAACGCTTCGAACTTACACCAGATGATCTCCGAAAAAATCATGTGGAACTCATCCATACCACTCTGACCGGGTATGGAAGCACAGGCCCTGACCAAAGCCGTTTAGCTTTTGACCACACCGCATTTTTTAGTCGCGGTGGGGTCCTCGACATCATGGGTGAACCAGGTCAAACTATTCCGGCTGGAAGAGCTGGGCAAGGAGACCACACTACCTCTCTGGCAATCTTGTCCTCAGTTCTGCTCGCCTTACGAGAACGTGACTTAACAGGAATAGGACAGGCCATCGAAATAGCGTTGATGCAGACCGCAATGTGGACTCTTGCTTCAGATCTTTCTCTTGCTTTAGCCACAGGTGAGATTCCTGAACCCCGTCTTCGTATCGAAACACCGAGCCCCTTAGTTGGCCGATTCAAGTGCGCTGACGATCGATGGATAATGCTAACAATGGCGCCTGAAGGACGTTACTGGGAAAGATTTTGCAAGGCGATCGGCAAAACTGAATGGCTGTCGGATCCTAGATTCATTTACTCTGAGTCACGAGCAGAGCGAGGGGCGGAACTCATGTTGATGTGCGACGAAGTTTTCTCGCACAAAGACAGAGACACCTGGGGTCATCTGTTTGATGAAGCGCAACTTATCTGGGGAGCGGTGCATTCACTTTCTGAAGTCATCAACGACCCTCAAGCTGAGGCTCTCGAGGCTTTTGTAGATATCAATGACTTCGAGGAGCCACTCAGAACAGTCGCGGGCCCATTCCACCTAGCCGGTTCTGACATACGTGTTCGTGGACGTGCACCTAATCATGGAGAGCACACACAAGACATTCTGTTAGAAGTTGGCTTCACTGAACAACAAGTCGACGATTTGTTTGAGAGCAAATCCGTTTCCTAAGATCATTTCATTCACGCACAGAAACTAAACACAAACGTTGACGTCTTTGGGTTTCACTAACCAATACGGCATTTTCATCTGAGCATCTATCGGCTAAACGGAAGTCCAATATTTCTACTATTTCGCCATCGTTGTCCCATGTACATGGGACAACTCTTACGGTGCTATTTTCTCGTAAACGCACACATTCTTGCTTCTCGGGTATCCGCGATGTTGGCAATGGTTGGCTACGAGAATTAGAAGCGAAAGCCGAAAACACGAAAATGCCAACCCCAATTAACCCGACGGTCAGCCAAGGTAACACTCGCAAGAAAAAAGCGAATAACCAGCTGCTAGTGACTAACAACTGGGCAGTTTCTGAATCACCTTCATCCATTTCCCATCGGGCATCAAGGTCTTCAATCGGGAATTCGTTGCTCCGCAGACGGTCCGCTTGTTTAATTTTCCTACGACGTTCACGGTCATAACTAGCTTTTAGCTCTTCGGACCCAAGCACTCTCCATGCTTCGTTTATACGTTGCATTCTTTCTTCAGCTTTAAGCCGAACAGCAGCAGACGCATCTAAAAGAGTGTCAGGGTGATTCAGCCGAGCGGCTTGTACCCAAGCACGGCGAATATCGTCGTTGCTAGCGCTCGGGTCGAGGCCTAACTCAGCATAAAAATCGAGTCCGGTATCCACTTAGGACCTCCAGCGCCTTAGTTTACAGTACTTCAAAAATAACGGGTTCTCGTGAAACGAAACGAGGGCGATCCGTCCATATGAAGGTCATGGAAACAAACAACCGCAGCCATTTACTTGCGTAAGTCAACCGAGGACGAAGGCAAAAGCGTCGCAGCTCAAGAGCGACAACTACGCACCAAGGCCGAGCAGCTACTTGCTTGTCAGCTATATGCGGTTTGTTTCGATTAGTTAGGGTGCCTGTGGGGTAACGCTAATTGGTTCATTGTCTGCCGGAAAGCGTCTAGCTACAAGTAGCTTCTTGAACATGAGCCGAATGGGTTTTCGAATTGTTACTGCAACTGTGATGGTGTTAGCAGTTCTGGTTGGTTGGGTTTATTCGGCTGCTGCTTGGGACACTGGTTCTGGCGGCGATCCAGCGTGGGGTTCTGTCACCTTAGGTGGCACCAGCACCGATTATGGCTTCGGTGTGGCGGTTGATAGTTCAGGCAACGTGTACACCACCGGATACTTTTTTGGGACAGTGGACTTTGGGGCTGGAAATGTCACCTCTGTCGGCAACTCCGATGTGTTTGTTACGAAACTGAATGCTTCTGGGGTCCATCAATGGACCACAACATTCGGTGGCACCAGCGCCGATGTTGGCTACGGTGTGGCGGTTGATAGTTCAGCCAACGTGTACGCCACCGGATACTTTCAAGGAACAGTGAACTTCGGGGCCGGAAACGTCACCTCCGCCGGCAGCGCCGATGTGTTTGTTACGAAACTGAATGCTTCTGGAACCCATCAATGGACCACAACATTAGGTGGCACCAACAGCGAAAGTGGCTGGGGGGTGGCGGTTGATAGTTCAGCCAACGTCTACACCACCGGATACTTTCAAGGAACAGTGGACTTTGGGGCTGGAAACGTCACCTCCGCCGGCAGCACCGATGTGTTTGTCGTGAAGCTCAACAGTGCAGGGCAAGCCAACGTAGCCGCAGCAGGCGGTGGCGGTGGCGGTGGTGGTGGCGGTGGCGGTATTCCTACGCCTCCGGCTATGTGCGCGTGGTCAACCGCTACCTACGCATATGAACTGGCATGTGTTAAGCCGTTGAAAGGGACGATCAGTGTTGATAGCGATGGGACCCTGTTCACTGTCGGGAACCTCGATGTGACCGGGGTTGATTTAGAACTCCAAGACGGAGAGATCGCTATCGATATTGAACTTGTTCCCGCAGCGGTAACCACCGGGTACGTGTTGACATCTACTCAACGGATCATCGGGTTTGGTGACACTCCTTCAACCAGCGACGCAGGAAAAGACCTTGTGACGTTGAGGCCTGGTGAAACTGTTACCCAGTTATCCAATAACCGCAACGGCACCTACTTCGTTACCACACATGGACGAGTGTTCGACATTGACGGCAACCTATATGTCGACCTGTCTCACTATGTCACCACCAACAACATTATTGACATCAAAACCACTGACAGCGGATCAGGAATATTGATTGGCTCCGACGGGGCGGTGTTCAGCTTCGGAACTGATCTGTTTCAAGGATCACTCGGCGGCCAAGGGATCACCGGCATCATTGGCGGGCACCTCGTCGACGGCGGCTACTACCTCATCCAATCCAACGGAAACGTTCACACCTTCGGCGATATCACGATCTCACCGAACGTCACCACACTCACCACCAAAGTCTTCGACACAAACACTTTGAACGGTCAGCTGATCGACGTCACCCCAGCCGGATCTGGTTTATGTGCGTTAGGAACAGACGGAGGGCTCTTCGACCTCCTCGGTGCAACCCACAACACCACACTCCGAGCACACACCAACGCCAACACCACCGCCATTGACACCATCAACTAACAGTATCCCCACAAACAAAGCTTGCTAAGCCCCTAAGCAGCGAGCGAAACTGGAACCGAGGGCTCGGAAGTAGCTTTCGCTTTTGCGCACCAAAGCGAAAGCTACTCGATCAATGGTCCATCGGGACGCTACGTTAGTTTCCATGGAAGGATTGTCTTGCCCAGCATGTGGCGAAGAGGAACTACTCAGCGGAGTACCTCATGCAGACATCATCGAGGTTAGCTGCGAGCCTTGCGGGCAGAAATGGCATCGCGACCCACATGCCCTTCCAAATTGCGATCGCTGCGATGGCAACGATATGGAAGGAGCGGTTAAAGCAGTCGTAGAAAAATCTCGAGGTAGTCAACTTTCAATTGTCGCCACACAAGTTGTGTACCTGTGTCGCGACTGTGATGAAACAATTTTAGCGTCATACAGGATAGGAAGAAGCCCGTTAATGCCTGCTGAACTTCCAACTACCTAAATGCTGGGTTAGGTCTAACTCGACCCGTCGCCTAACCATTCCTGTTCAGCTAGAACTCTTTCAAGCACTAGGTGATCTTTTTCATTTTGTATTCGCTGTAAATAATATTCGTTCTCGAAAAGAGCAAGCAGCGCACCATCGCTTCTACCTAGAACGGTGGCTCCTGGGAGCCTACGAATCTCAACTGCAGATTTTGCATCGGTTCTGCGAGCCACGTTAAATGGTGCATTTGTGAGTATGACCGGCGCGCCGAACTCATTCTCGAGTCGGTGCGTAGCTACTTCGAACTGCATCATTCCGACCGCTGCAAGCGTCGGCTCCACGTCACCAATGTCAGGATCACGAAGAACCTGAATTACTCCCTCTTCGTCTAACTGAATTAGACCTCGTCTGAATTGCTTAAATCGGCTCGTGTCTGTCACACGAATACGTCGAAAAATTTCTGGTGCAAATAAAGGAATAGTAGGAAACTTTATTAGCTCCTCCCCATAAAGCGTATCCCCAACTCGAACATCCATTGCATTAACTAATGCAACCACGTCACCCGGCCACGCTTCTTCCACAGTTGAGCGGTCCGCCCCAAACATGGTATGCGCATACTTAGTAGCAAAAGGCTTTCCTGTACGACTTTGCGTGACATTCATCCCTCGTTCGAATCGTCCGGAACATACCCGCACATATGCAATTCGGTCTCGGTGAGACTTATCGGTATTCGCCTGAACCTTAAAAGCAAACGCCGAGAATCCAGCATCAACTGGTTGCGGGACGTTATCAACATCCAATCGTGAACTCGGAGCAGGCGCCAGATCGATAACAGCGTCAAGGAGTAGCCGGACTCCAAAGTTCGTCAACGCCGAGCCGAAGAAAACAGGCGTGACTTCTCCCGCCAAAAATCCTTTATGGTCCATCTCGCTGCCCAGAGCATCCAGAAGCTCAACTTCTTCTTTGGCCTCATCCCAACCTGTAACCGAGTCATCTAGGTCAGAAAGTTCTATCCGCTCTTCGAGTGATTCAGTAGCGCCACGAGCTGTTCGGTCATAGCGAATGAATTGTGAAGTGGAGCGATCTACGATCCCACGTAAATTGCCAGGCACTCCAACGGGCCAGGACATCGGCATTGGCAGCAGCTGCAGCATGCTTTCAATCTCGTCAATTAGCTCCAACGGGGCTCTACCCGGACGGTCACACTTGTTTACAAAAGTTAGGATTGGAATTTCGCGTTGCCGGCACACTTCAAAAAGTTTTAAAGTCTGTGGCTCAATCCCTTTCGAGCCATCAATAACCATAACCGCCGCGTCAGTAGCAGCAAGTACCCGGTAGGTGTCCTCGCTGAAGTCTCTATGACCTGGAGTATCCAACAGATTAACGACGCAATCTCTGTAATCAAACTGAAGCGCAGTCGACGTTATAGATATGCCTCTTTTTTGTTCCAACTCCATCCAGTCTGAAGTTGCGGAACGTCTACCCGAGCGTGCTTTGACTGACCCAGCTACTGCTATTGAGCCTGAATACAAAAGAAACTTTTCCGTCAAAGTCGTCTTACCTGCGTCAGGATGACTGATTATCGCGAAAGTTCGGCGGCGAGCAGCTTCCTCTCGAACTCGTTCAGACATACTCACTGAGTCGATCGTAGAAGAACGATGAGCGAACAGCACCCTCTTGGTAAGACTTAGCAGAAACCCTTTTAGAACAAAAACTAAAATTAGCTGGGCTTTTGGTGCGATTCAGATGGCAAGATATGCCCTAGATAGAACACATCGTCGCAGGGAGACCCCATGAAATTAGCAACTGGAGCCGGGTATTGGGCCGCTGGACCACCTAAAGATGCTCTCGAAACTCTGATGAAAGCCGAAGAGCTAGGGTTTCATTCATTTTGGACTGCCGAGGCTTACGGATCAGATGCTTTAACTCCCTTAGCCTGGTGGGGAAGCAACACAAAAACTATCCAATTGGGCACAGGAATCATTCAGATGTCAGCTCGGACCCCGGCCGCAACCGCTATGGCAGCTATCACTATGGACCATCTCAGCGACGGGCGATTCATTTTGGGGTTGGGAGTAAGCGGCCCTCAAGTTGTCGAGGGTTGGTACGGCCAGCCCTACCCGAAGCCGCTGGCAAGAACAAGGGAGTACATCCATATCGTCCGAGAGATTTGCGATCGAGAAAAACCGGTCGAATTCATTGGCGACCATTACCAGATGCCATTCCCGGGTGGGCTCGGACTAGGCAAGCCTCTCAAATCAACTGTCCATCCACTCCGTAAAACAATTCCGATTTATCTCGGAGCGGAGGGCCCAAAGAACGTTGCTCTCGCTGGAGAGCTATGCGACGGTTGGCTTCCATTATTTTTCGCTCCAAAAGACAACCATTTCTACGCTGATTCCCTCAACGAAGGATTCGCTGCTGCGGGCAAGCCTCGAATTGGATCTGATGGTAAAATCCCTGACAGTAACGACTTCGAGGTCGTATGTCCGGTAAGCATCGTTCCAGATAATGACATAGAGAAGGCAGCTGACAAAGTCCGACCCATGCTCGCCCTATATATGGGTGGTATGGGCGCTAAGGGAGCGAATTTTCACTACGACGTTTTTTGTCGAATGGGATATCAAGGTGTCGCCGATCAGGTTCAAGAACTTTATTTGCAAGGAAAAAAAGCTGAAGCTTCGGCAGCTATTCCCCTAGCATTGGTGGAAGAAGTGGCTCTGGTTGGTCCTCTCGGCAAGATCACAGAAGATTTAACAAAATGGGAAGATACAGTCGTGACAACTCTTCAAGTAAGCGGCTCTCCTGCTCTACTCGAAACAATCGCTGAGGTAGTACTTTCATGAATTCAATTAATCCTCGAACTCCCGTCTTGGTAGGAGCAGGTCAATTTCTCCAAAAGCCCGATAATCCTGTAGATGCAATCGAGCCGGTTTCCATGATGCAAGCAGCGCTCGAAGCTGCCGCTAAAGACGCTGGGGCAGCTTCGCTTCTCAGCGATGCGACTCATACCTGGATCGTTAAAGGAGCATGGCCGTATCCCGATCCGGGCGGCCTTCTACGCGATAGATTCAGAAACAATAGCCAGACTGGACTATCAACTGACGGAGGGAACACACCGCAATCGCTTGTAAACAAAGCATGTGTTCGAATCATTAATGGAGAAGCAAACATAGTTCTTATAGCTGGCGCTGAAGGTATTTGGAGCCGCCGGAGAGCGAAACGGGCCGGTGAACGCATCGCCTACACCGACCAATCACCCACTTCACCAGATGAAACTCTTGGCAAAGACGTAACCATGAGTCATGAAGTGGAGCTCGAACGTGGTTTTGCAATGCCCATAAATTTTTATCCCATATTTGAGTCAGCCTTCAGAGCATCACGCGGCGAGTCAATAGAAAACCACAGAAACCGAATCAGTAAGCTTTGGGCTACTTTCAACAAAGTTGCTGTCAGCAACCCCTATTCATGGGTTCGCACCCCAATGACGGCTGAAGAGATAAAACAACCAGATAACGGCAATCGACTTGTCGGTTTTCCCTACACCAAAGCCATGAACTCGAACTGGGACTTGGATCAGGCGGCGGCTCTTATCTTGTGCTCAGCTGAAGCAGCAGAGGCAGCAGGTGTTCCTAAAGATCGATGGCTTTTCCCTCATGCGGGTACCGACGGCGCTGACACCAACTTCGTTTCAAACAGGCAGGACCTATTCTCGTCGCCAGCGATCAGGGTCGCTGGAAATCGCGTCCTCGAACTAGCGGGAGTAACAGCGAACTCGGTGGACCACGTCGATCTCTATAGCTGTTTTCCATCTGCTGTGCAGATCGCAGCTACTGAGATCGGATTAGACCTCGAGAAGCAGCTGACACAAACTGGGGGTCTAACTTTTGCAGGTGGTCCGCTCAACAACTACGTCACCCACTCCATCGCTACCATGGCAAATGTGCTGCGTAACGACCCAGGAAGCGTCGGCCTTTGCTCAGCGAACGGCGGGTACATAACAAAACATGCTTTTGGGGTTTACAGCACAACGCCCCCCTCTAAAGACTTCCAGCATGAAGACTGCCAAAACGAGATTGACACTTTCCCGACTAAGCAACTAGATGCCGAATACGTCGGCCCAGCCACCATCGAGGCCTACACGGTTATGCACGGCACATCGGGTCCAGAAGTTGGACTTGCTGCCTTATTGACACCGAACGGTAGGCAATGGGCTCAAACCACTAACTCTGATCTGATGGAAGCGATGATGAAATCTGAGCACGTCGGTCTGGCTGTGGAAGTTACGTCAGACTTCCAGTTTCATTTAATTTAACGAGGAGCAACACTAATCCTTTGCATAGGTCCGCCACCTGAACCGATTCATTACCTATTCTCATCTATGTGCAAACGGCGCTGATCGAACTGAGCAGTAACAGCTTTCGTTTAACCGTGTCTGATGGTATCCATAACGTTCTTCAACGGAATCATCATTTGGGTTTAGCAGCAAGCGTGAGCGTGAACGGAGCCTTTACTCGATCAGACATTGATGAGGCCACTTTCGTAGCTAAGGAATTAGCCTACGTCGCCGAAAATTTTGGGTATGACCAAATAATGGTTGTTGCTACCGAGGCATTCCGTCTCGCTTCCAATGGAGAAAACGTTGCTGAACGCATCTCCCTTTCCATAGGCCACGAAGTGAGGATTCTGTCAGAGGTCGAAGAGACTAGCTTGGCCTGGGAAGCGGTTTCATCAGAATTTCCAGTTCATTCAAACATTGCTATGGCAGATCTCGGTGGGGGCAGCCTGGGCTTGGCTTTCGGACCGACTAATTCAAATAAGCCCCAACAACAATCCTCACACCGGCTTGGTGTTAGTTTGTTAAGCCCTCGGACTCTCAAAAATGGAATTCTTAGTTCCGATACTCGGATAAGGCTCGAACACCACATCGCTAGCGAGCTTCGGCCTGCAATACAAAAATCCAAAAGCCAGCTTCCTTTGCCAACTATTTTAGTTGGTGGCGCTGCACGAGGCATTGCTCAGCTCATTTATGTGTCGCGACGAGCCGAACTACCTGACACAGCGCATGGATTCGTTATCGATTGCTCAGATTTAGGGCATCTAATCAACCGTCTTTCAAAGTTCCCTTTGGCTTCTCGTCTAGCCATGCCGGGCATGAAGGAGCGGCGTGCGGAAGCTATGCCACTTGCTGCCACTATTCTTCGACAGTTGCTCCGGTCTCTCGAAGTTCACGAAGCAGTAGTTTCCACTTCGGGCCTACGAGAAGGAATCCTTCAGCGCTTAACGGCTGTTCGCAAAGCCGCATAAGTATTTTTTCGAACTCACAGGTCTAAAACTAGAATGGTCTAATTGACAGATTCTGTCGATTGTTCTCATATCAGTGGTATCTTTGAAGTTGTGACCGGATCATTTAACGGATTGCTTCTTCTTAGATAGGCGAGGGCCACTATATGGCAGCCCTCGCCGAACCTCCTGCGCCTTTGGGCCGGGAGGTTCTTCTGCTTTTACAAGCAGATATAGAGAAGTGAATTGTTGATGACCACAGCGGAAGGAAAGCATATGGCGGACGTAAAAGGCATAAGCAAACAACAACTGAGCCCCATGCCATTCGATAAATACATTCACTATCCTTACGCGCCAACTCTTCTCGATCGCAGTTGGCCCAACAAAGTGACTACAGAAGCGCCACTTTGGTGCTCCGTGGATCTTCGCGACGGAAACCAAGCCTTGATTGATCCAATGGATCTGCCACGCAAACGAGAGATGTTCCAGGCTCTAGTAGAGATGGGATTTAAGGAAATTGAGATAGGATTTCCATCAGCTTCAGCGCCAGACTTTGATTTTTGTCGCATGCTAATCGAAGAGGACTTAGTCCCAGACGATGTATGGATTCAGGTCCTTACCCAAAGTAGACCTGAGCTAATCGAACGAACCTATGAAGCAATACAAGGTTGCAAGAATGCAATAGTTCACCTATATAACCCAACTTCAACGCTGCAGCGACGAGTTGTTTATGGGCTCGATCTTGAAGGGATTATTCAAATCGGTTTAGAGGGCACGCGCCTTTGTCGTGAGCTACGAGACCAAGTAACCGATTCGAACATTCGATTTGAGTACTCCCCCGAGTCTTTTACGGGAACTGAAATTGAGTTTGCTATTGAAATATGTGAACGAGTAGCAGAAGAATGGGGAGCAACCGCAGATGACCCAATAATTTTGAATCTTCCAGCGACTGTCGAAATGTCGACAGCAAACCTTTACGGCGACCTTATCGAGTACTTCCACCGTACTATCCGGAACCGCGAATCAGTAATCCTTTCACTGCACCCGCATAACGACCGAGGCTGCGCAGTGGCGGCAGCAGAATTTGGAGTTATGGCAGGTGCCGACCGAGTCGAAGGAACATTATTTGGTAATGGTGAAAGAACTGGAAACGTTGACCTAGTCACTCTCGCCCTCAATCTATTTTCACAAGGAGTGGACCCAGAGCTTGATCTGAGTCATATCGACCATTTAAGGCGCGTGGCTGAGTATTGCAACCAACTCCCAGTTCATCCTCGACATCCATATGCCGGTGACCTTGTGTACACCGCTTTTTCAGGAAGTCACCAAGACGCAATCAAAAAAGGATTCGAAGCACTCGACGATAACTACACCATGTGGGAGGTTCCGTATCTTCCAATCGACCCAGCGCACGTTGGCCGCACATATCAAGACGTTATTAGAGTGAACAGTCAATCCGGGAAAGGTGGAGTTGCATATGTAATGAAGAACAACTTCGGATTAGACCTGCCAAGGCGACTCCAAATTGAATTCAGCCGAGTTATCCAATCAATCACCGATGAAGGTGGCGAAATAGTTCCTGAAACTATTAGAAAAACTTTTGACGAAACCTACTTACATACCACCTCGCCATTGACATACCTTGGACACAAGAGCAGCTTTGATTCCTCGTCATCTGATGAATCATCGGTAACTGCAATGCTGAAAATTGATGGAGTGGAGAGCGAAGTCAGTGCTTCTGGCAATGGTCCCCTGTCTGCATTCAAAAATGCTTTAGAGGATAGTTGTGAACTCTCCATGCAGCTAGTGGATTATCAAGAGCATGCTGTAGGAGTCGGCGCTGATGCTACGGCCGCAGCTTATGTAGAAATCGAGACCGAAGACCAGGTTGCCTTTTGGGGAGTCGGAGTTCATCCGAATATAGTGACTGCAAGTTTTCAGGCGCTGATTTCAGCGATCAATCGGTCACAAGAACAGTAAACATCTTCTTAGCTGGCTCTCCCCTAGGACTACATGGCTCTTCGCACATTCGCTGACGGTTCCCTTTTCGGTGCCCGCTTTGGGACTGAGACTCCGCGAGTTCTCGCACTGCATGGATGGGGCAGAACGCACAAGGACTTTGAGCCTGTTCTAACTGGATTAGACGCGTTGTCTATTGACCTCCCTGGATTCGGCGCATCGCCAGCTCCGACTGATTCAGGCGGAGCCTCAATGTATGCCAAGCTGATTGAACCGGTGTTAGACGAATGCCATCTCCCTGTGGTTGTAGTCGGCCATAGCTTCGGAGGTCGAGTAGCTGTGCATCTCAACGAGCGAAGACCAGATGCAATTGCAGGACTGGTACTCACCGGGGTCCCACTTCTTCACAAAGCGCATGACCATGGGAAAGTGGCTTATCAATACCGGGTAGGCAAATGGTTAAACCGTCTCAAATTAGTCAACGATGACTTCGTTGAAAACCTAAAGAACAAATACGGCAGCGCAGATTACAGAGCGGCAGAGGGCGTCATGAGAGACATCCTTGTCACATGTGTCAATGAGTCATACGGCGAAGAACTCAAAAAAATACTTTGCCCTGTTGATTTGATCTGGGGTGATGGCGATACTGCCGTGCCTCCAGAAATAGCAGCTAGAGCAGAAGCGCTAATCAACGATGTTCGTTTGACGATCCTAGGCAACGTCGATCACTTTGTCCCGACTATGGCACCCTTGGCACTTAAAGAAACTATACAGCTACAGCTAGCAGCCTTAGATGACTAATTTTATCTACCTTGCAGTTGGCCTAGCCGCAATTTTTATTTCTTCGTTGCGTTGGCTTCGAGTTGCTCAACGGGAACACTACTTGCCAAGATCGACCTGCACGTTCGCTCTGCGCTGGTGGCGATCTGACCGCGAGAACATGGCGATATTCGTCATCGGCTTTGGGGCTTTGTTGCTCTCGTTAATCTCCGCTTCTGGGCTCTTAGTTACCGCCTTTGCTGCCCTTATCGCTCCCCGAGGGCTCACAATTCGAGGACGCACTAGCAAGCTGGCTTGGACACGCCGTCTCAAGACGGTGATGGTCACGTCCACCTTTTGCATCGCGTCAGTTATTGTCGCTGCAAGTTTTGCTGATTACGGTCCTCATGCTGCTGTCGCTGCGGCTCTTTTGCTACCTGCGTTTGTCGACCTTGCCCTATGGATTTTGATGCCGATCGAAAGTGCTCTTGCGGACAAGTACGTCAAAGAAGCGAGTAACACCCTCAACCGAGTCAATCCCATTCGAGTTGCTGTTACCGGTTCTTACGGGAAAACAACAATCAAAGGTTACGTGTACCATCTTGTTGCTACCACCAAGAGCGTCATCGCAAGTCCTGCTAGTTTCAATAATTCAGCTGGACTATCACGAGCGGTTAACGAGAATTTCTCCTCTGCCACCGAGGTATTTGTAGCCGAAATGGGAGCCTATGGGCCGGGTGAGATTAGAGCTTTGTGCGAATGGGTAAAACCATCTATTTCGATACTTGCCTCCATCGGACCTGTTCATTTAGAACGATTCGGAAGCCTCGACAACACAGTAAAATCTAAAGCCGAGATTTTTGAGAATAGTGATATCGCTATAATCAACATTGATGCTTACGGCCTGGAATCTGTAGCAACTGGTTTGAGTGAATCGGGATCCAAGGTTATTCGATGTTCTGCATTTGATAAGTCCGCCGATGTCTGTGTACTCGCCACGGGTAATGGATTAGACATCTTACTAAACGGTGAGCTTCTATTATCTGCTCTTAAGTTCGATGGTGCTCCAACTAATATTGCTTGCTCTGTTGCCACAGCCCATGCCCTTGGCGTTGAGCTCGCAACGATTGCGCAACTTTTACCAACTCTTCCAGTGGCTGAACATCGTAAGCAGATCGACGTAAGTCCCAGTGGGGTAACTGTCATAGATGACACCTACAACAGCAATCCTGCAGGAGCTAACGCTGCGCTAGAAACCTTGAGCTCGTTGGATGCAGCACGCAAAGTTCTCGTTACTCCCGGCATGGTCGAATTGGGAAAACTGCAAGGAATTGAGAATCGTAAGTTCGGCGAAAGCGCTGCCCAGATTGTCGATGACTTCCTCGTTGTCGGTCGAACTAATCGCGCTGCTCTTGAGATGGGCGCTCGTGCGGGCAATGCTCGACTTTTACATATGGAAACTCGCAACGAAGCTGTGGCATGGGTTCGTAATACATTAGTTGCCGGTGACGCTGTTCTCTACGAAAATGATCTTCCGGATCACTATTTCTAAGCTCACTCGCCGCAGGAACCCCCAATTGCTGCCGGTTGAAATACTCATACTTTTTTGCAGTCGTTAACTGATTCTCAATCATTAGCGATCAAGTTCGAGCTTCCACCCATTAGCTCTAGATCCAAAGAAATTACAAGAAAGACCCATGAACGAGCTTTTAGCCGTGACATCGATAGCGAAGCCATCTACCGTTAATTTGAGATTATGAGTTATCCAGCAGTTTGCTTCGGCAGTCCATCACCTGAACACGACATTTCTATTTTGACTGGGCTCCAAGCAGTCCGGTCTCTCCAGCGCGCCGGTGACAAAGTTGCAGCCTTGTATTGGGCTAAGTCAGGTGCCTGGTACGAAGTCCCTGCACAAACCGAAGCCAATGAGTTCGCAAACGGAATTCCTACTTCAGCGGTCCCAGTGATTCTGGCTACTGGCGCAGATGGTGGGTTCTATCGAGAAACCCGTCGAGGGAAAAAAACCCCACTAGATATATCGGCGGTAGTGAATTGTTGCCATGGGGTTCCGGGAGAGGATGGCACTCTGCAGGCGCTCTTTGACCTTGCTGGCCTGAAATATACTGGCCCTTCACAATGGGGCGCCGCTTGCGGTATGGATAAATTAGCTTTCAGCGGTGTCATTTCTTCTGCCGGGCTGCCTAGTTTACCGCTATACCTCGTAACAGATAGCCTCGAACTAGCTGAAGGCGGGCCATTTATTGTCAAACCAAGATTTGGTGGCTCTTCAATTGGAATTGAAATCGTCGACGATTTAGACACTGCTAAGGCCCTTACTCGCAGCCAGCCTCTCCTACGTGAGGGTGCCGTGTTGCAAAAATATTTGCCGGCAGCCGTTGATCTGAATATTTCTATTAAGACCTGGCCTTCGTTAGCTTTGAGCGCCGTAGAAAGGCCGCTGAGAACGAATGGCCTTGAGGGCATTTATAGCTATGCAGATAAGTACCTCGGAGGTGATGCAGGAATTGCGAGTGCACCAAGAGAGCTTCCTGCTGAAATCCCAGCTGAAATAGAGGCATCGCTTAGAAGTTGCGCAGAACAAATCGCATCGCTGACCATGGCTCGGTCAGTGGCCAGAATCGATTTTTTGTGGGATAGCTCTGATCTATGGGTGAATGAAATCAACACGATTCCGGGATCTCTTAGTTGGTATTTTTGGGCACATGAAGGACTGACGTTTGAGCAGCTACTTCAACAGATGCTTGAAGAAGCTGTAAAGGGGCCTACACGACAATTCAGAACTAACGGAGCGGATGGTGTCGCTCTTCGGAAAGTGGGAGCGATAGCTAGCAAGCTCGCTTAATCTACGACTAAAGCCGCTTTAAGAAACGATATGGTTTCCCGTCTAGCTTTAACCAACGATCTCACATCCGGCTCCAAGCCTAGAGCACGCATTACCTCGGGTTCAGTAGCGACACCAATAACTGCTGAATAGATAGCCAGGAGCAACATTCTTGGCTCCACACGTCGAAAACTTCCAGCTTCTATTTCTGATTCCATAAACCGTAAAGCGTCGCTAAGCATTACGTTCATGGCTGCAGCGAGTTCTGCTGCTCCTGATCCGCCCTGCAGACTGACTAATCTAACTAGGCCAAGAACCTCGGGGCGTCTAGCCGCTAACGAGAAGGTGGCTTTGACAATATCTTCGATTCTTTCGAATCCACGCGCACCACTACGTGCCGCTTCTGACATTGCTCCAGCTAACTCTTGTGCGGCTGTTTCTATGACCGAATGTAGGAGTTCTTCCTTGGATGAGAAGTGGTAAAGAATGGCTTGTTTTGTGATCCCGATCCCGGCTGCTAACTCGTCCAAAGAAGTTGAGTCATAGCCACGTAAACCAAAAGCTTCAAGCGCTGCATACAACACGCGTTCTCTAGTCCCAGCCATGTCGAGAATTATAGCAAATACTTACCAATTGGTAAGGATTCATGGTATACAATCTATAATGATCGCTGACTCGCTAGCCGGAAAACGCATCGCCGTAACCGGTAGCACAGGGTTCCTCGGAACAGCGTTAGTTGAAAAATTGCTGCGATCAGTTCCCGACTGCGAATTAGTTTTGCTTGTAAGACCGACTCGGCGATACTCAGTAGAGCGGAGAGTCAATAGAGAGATTCTCAAAAACGATGCTTTTAATCTTTTGCGGGCTCAATGGGGTCCCGATTTTGAACAGCGTTGCGAAAAACGAATACAAGTTGTATCTGGTGATGTAAGCCAAGATGGTCTTGGTTTGAGCGACGCCGATAACGAAACATTTACATCATGCGATGTAATCATTCATTCAGCCGCAACGGTGAGTTTCGATAATCCTCTCGACACCTCGATCGAAATTAATCTCCTCGGCCCAAACCGCATCATCGAGGCGTTGCATGCAGCTAACCGGACCCCACATTTGGTGTCAGTTTCAACTTGTTATGTCGCTGGGAATCGGCGCGGTGATGCTCGAGAAGAGTTCTTAGCTGGCACGCCCTTTCAGGTAGACGTGAGTTGGCGCGGTGAAGTTGAGGCTGCACGAAGAACTCGGTCAGATCTCGATGCACGAAGTCGAGAGCCAAACCGTTTGTCTGGTTTTAGGAAAGAAGCTCGGGAGGAGCTCGGTGCAGCCGGCCTCCCAATGTTGGCCGCCAAAACCGAACAGCGTCGCGAAATTTGGGTTAATGATCAGATGGTTGAAGCCGGCCGAAGTCGGGCCACGTCGCTAGGTTGGCCAGATGTCTACACCTATTCTAAAGCACTTGGAGAAACAGCTCTTATAGAGCTTCACGGGAATGTACCAGTAACGGTCGTTCGGCCATCTATTATCGAATCGGCGTGGTCTGATCCAGCTCCGGGCTGGATTCGTGGATTTCGAATGGCCGAACCATTAATTGTGTCTTTCGCTAAGGGCGAACTAGACACCTTTCCAGGTTTCCCGGAGGGGATACTCGATGTCATCCCTGTCGATATGGTTGCATCTGCAATAATTGCTGCGGCCGCCAATGGGCCACAACCTGAGCCAGAAGTATTCCAAATAGCGTCAGGCTCAACTAACCCGCTTCTTTTCAAAGTTTTGCTGGATACTGCTATGGAGTGGTTCGGCGAGAACCCGGTGTACAACGCAGATGGACACCCCACAGCAGGAACAGAATGGAAGTATGCAGGCTCTCAGGGCTTAGAAGAGCAACTCAAAAGAGTAGTTAAAGCTTTCGACGTAGCTGGAAAAGTTATCAACCGGCTACCAATCCGAGGAGAGAAAAGTTTCACTAGCAAGTTCGCAGAACGACGACGTAACCTTGCTCAGATCCAAGGATATGTCGAAATTTATGGTGCTTATGGCAAGTGCGAAGCTCTCTACGGGATCGACAAAACTTTAGACCTTTGGAATAGCCTCTCAGATCAAGATAGGGCGGAATTTGGTTTCGACCCTCGAGTCATTGATTGGCACCACTACATAACCGAGGTTCATTTACCGACGGTTATGATCCAAGCGCGTGTAAAGACAACACCAGAAAAAAAAGTGGGGCCTAGTCGTAAAGATCGCCTGACAGAAGCGGTATTAAACGAGAAGCGAGAGTTCGCTGCCTTTGACCTCGAGAACACCCTGATAGCGAGCAATGTCGTCGCAAGCTATGCCTGGATGGCCACCCGCCATCTAGACCGGCAGCAAAGGCTCCGGTTCACTCTTAAAACTTTGGCACAAAGCCCAGGCCTCTGGCGCAGAGACAAGCGCGATCGAACAGATTTTTTACGGTTTTTCTACCAAAGGTACAAAGGCGCTCCTGTTGCGCAGTTAGAAGACGCTGCTGCCGAAATGCTCAGCAACCTAATTCTTACCAAATCTTTTCCGGCAGGATTGCGACGAGTTAGAGCCCACCGGGCGGCTGGTCACAAAACTATATTGATTACTGGCGCTCTCGATATCGCTGTTGAACCACTTCGTCCTCTATTTGACCACATAGTGGCCGCTGAGATTGCTCAGAAAGATGGCCTACTAACTGGCGAGATGGCTAAAGTTCCTCCGACCGGCGAAGTGCGGGCCCAATTAATGCTCGAGTGGGCTGCTAGGGAAGGTTTAGACCCGAGCCAAGGTGTCGCCTACGCCGATTCAGCATCTGACCTTCCGATGCTTGAAGCAGTCGGATATCCTGTAGCAGTAAACCCTGAAACACGACTTGTGGCTATCGCCGAAAAACGGGGATGGCTGACCGAAAATTGGCCAAAAACACCTGGTGCACCTAACTCTATTCTCCCTATGGGCCCCAAAGCCCAACGCGTTACTAACCAAAGAGGAAACAACTAATGACCTCACGTCGCGGCCTGGTTCTCGAAGTCGATAGAACAACTCCTCCAATAGTTTTCCACCACGGTGAAGGCTTTCGATTCGAGAAATTGCCTCCTGGAAGCAGGGTGATATACCCCAACGAACCTATTGCCCCGATATCAAATGTAGATGAAGCAATTAGAGAGGCGCTCATCAATCCGCTCGGAGATTCAGAGCCATTGACCGCTCTGCTTACACCGGGAATGAAACTGACAATTGCTTTCGATGATATTTCGCTGCCTCTGCCTCCTATGCGCTCTCCTGACATCCGAGGGCGGATTATCGAACAGGTACTCGACTTAGCAGCAGCAGCAGGAGTTGATGACATTCACCTTATAGCTGCGCTCGCACTACATCGGAGAATGACTGAATCTGAGCTGCGTCATGCTGTTGGAGATCGTGTCTATGATGCTTTTGCTCCGCAAGGCCAGCTGTACAACTTCGATGCAGAAGACCCAGAGGGACTGACTCACCTCGGAGAGACTGAGCATGGCGAGGAGGTAGTCATTTCCACCCGTGCTGTCGAGTCAGATCTGATTATTTATGTCAACATTAATCTTGTGTCCATGGACGGTGGCCACAAGAGCGTTGCTACTGGGCTATCAGGTTACGCCGCTTTGCGACATCACCATAATGTCCAGACAATGCGTCAGTCCAAGTCTTTTATGGATCCAGAGAAAAGTGAGCTACATACAAAAAACTGGCGCCAAGGACGTTTAATCGCAGCAGCTGGTGTAAAAATTTTCCAAATCGAAACAACTTTAAATAACGACACGTTCCCTGCCCCTTTCGAATTTCTTCAGAAACGTGAGTGGGAGATGACCGCTAGGGACCGAGCAATGCTTCTCGGAAGCAAAAAAGCATTAGACCGTATGCCAAGAAAAGCCGCCCGTTCAATCTTCCAAAGCATCAGATCGCCGTATGGTTTAACTTCGATACAGGCGGGCGAAGTTGAAGCAGTTCATGAAGTCACGACACGCAACGTCTACAAACAACACCTAGTTCGAGTTGAGGGACAAACCGATATTTTGAGCATGGGACTCCCCTACATTGGTCCTTACAACGTCAATTCGGTTATGAACCCAGTGCTGGTGGCGTGTCTCGGGTTGGGGTATTTTTTCAATCTCTACAAAGGGAAACCACTCGTCAGAGAAGGGGGCGTGGTGATAATGAGTCATCCAACGCCATGGGAGTTCCACCCTGTTCATCATCCCAGTTACATTGACTTTTTCGAAGAAGTTCTAGCTGATACAACTGATCCTGAAGAAATTGAACGCAAGTATGAAAAACGGTATGCCGAAGATGATTGGTACCGGCACCTGTATCGCACTTCATACGCTTATCACGGTGTTCATCCTTTCTACATGTGGTACTGGTGCGCTCACGCCCTCGATCATCTTTCTCAGGTGATCATCATCGGTGGTGACCTAAGAGCCACAAAACGTATGGGGTTCAGATCTGCGACTACCATGCGCGATGCCCTGGAAATGGCGAGCGATGTTGTAGGGCCTTCACCAACACTTACTCACATTCATAATCCACCAATCCTGATGGCGGATGTAGTCTAGAACAAATGGCTGATTTAAACCGTCGACGACCCATCAGCCACCTCACGGCTCGCAGATCTAAACCATCGATCACAAAAGTGATGCGAAAAGTAGAATTCCCCCTTAAGGCTGCAGAAACCCCAAAGGGTGAAGCCGACTTGCCATCAACTTTAGGGGCTAGCTATGACACTGACTGGGCGCGTAAATATCCAGCTCGCCTGACCCGACGTTTGGCCTTAGCCAGTTTGGGCAGAGGCGTAATTTCTTACTACGCCAGCCCCACGATTCAAGGAGCCGACAGGCTCCACGATCTTGAAGGCCCGGCTATTTTTGCTGCAAATCATCAAAGCCATGCCGACACTTTGGTCATGATCACCTCGGTACCTGAGCCCTGGAGACACAAATTATTCGTCGGGGCTGCCGCCGATTACTTCTTTGGAAGCAGATTCGCCGCTACCCTTTCTTCTCTTTTTATCGGGGCAATACCGATAGAGAGAACTTCGGTTAACAGAAACACTATTGAAAAAGCAGTGAGTCTTCTTAAGGGCGGCTGGAGCATGGTGATCTACCCAGAGGGAGGTCGGTCACCTGACGGGTGGGGACAAGAGTTCCGTCCTGGAGCAGCTTTTCTTGCTAAGCAGGCCGGAGTTCCAGTAGTCCCAGTCCATATTCGCGGCACCTATGACATTCTGCGCAAAGGGCGAAACTGGCCAAAGCGATCTAAATCAATAATAAATTTCGGTCGACCAATCATGTTTACCGAAGATGATAACAATCGGAGATTCACAAAAAAGCTTCAAGAAGCAGTCGAATCGCTTGCAGATGAAACAGCCACCGGCAACTGGTATACATCTAGACAACGCTTACATAAATCCGATAATCCTGGTCTGCAAGGACCTGAAGGCAGCGCATGGCGAAGGCGTTGGGCACTAACAGCAGAAAATGAAAATGGTCAAACGTCTAAGCGCGAGTGGCCTTACATCTAGGGGAACCCAAAATATGCATCTTGAACTTTCGGCTGATGAGCTTTTAACTACAACCAGAGCAGTTCGCAAACGACTGGACCTTAACCGCCCAGTTGACAGGGAAACACTTTTGGAATGCGCAGACATAGCGTTTCAAGCACCTACAGGCTCCAATGTCCAAGGTTGGCATTTCCTGTTTGTCGAAGACCCTGAAAAAAAGCGGCAACTAGCTGATCTTTATGGACAAGGCTATGACCCGTACGTTAATGCACCGCCGCGCGAGTACCCGCCTGGCGACATAAGAGCAGAACGCGCTCAGTTTGTCCGAGGCTCTTCAAGACATCTTCGAGAAGTTTTTCACGAAGTTCCCGTGCTTCTAGTTCCATTAATGCAAGGACGCATAGAAGGCGAAGATTGCTTCGGTCAAGCATCTAAATGGGGTTCGATAATACCTGCGGTTTGGAGTTTTATGCTCGCAGCGCGAGAACGTGGACTTGGTTCCGCCTGGACAACGCTACATCTGCCATTTGAAAAAGAAGCAGCTGAAGTTCTAGGCATTGACTATAGTTCGTGGACACAAGTCGGCTTATTTCCAATAGCTCACACGATTGGAACCGACTTCAAGAAAGCGCCTCGTTTAGACACGCGAAGCTTAGTAAGTTTCAACACATTTGGTAATAACTAGCCAGACCAAACGGCTTTAGTCCTGTAAACATCTAAAGTCTTTTAAATACAGGATCTGATCTTCATACAAAGGAACCCTTATGGCTGTCGCTGCCAGCACTCCAATCGAACTAATCGAAGCGGTCTATTCAAACCTTCCCAAAAATCTCGCGTGGGGCAGATCTAAGCTCGGTAGATCGCTAACGCTCGCCGAGAAGGTACTTATAAATCACTTATCGAACCAGGATCAAGATCTTGAACGTGGCCAAAGCTACGTTGACCTTCTACCTGACAGAGTAGCGATGCAAGATGCCACCGCCCAAATGGCTTGGCTGCAATTTATGACCGCTGGACTTTCCCAGGTTGCGGTTCCAACTACCACCCACTGCGACCATCTGATTCAGGCGCGAGAAGACGGCAAGACTGACTTGGTCGTTGCATCAGAGAGCAACGAAGAAGTCTACGATTTCCTTCAAAGCGTGTGTGCCCGGTATGGAGCCGGATTTTGGAAACCAGGAAGCGGAATCATACATCAGGTTGTACTTGAGCAATACGCATTTCCTGGCGGGATGATGATTGGAACCGATAGTCACACTCCTAATGCTGGAGGCCTCGGAATGATCGCCGTAGGAGTCGGAGGCGCCGACGCCGTAGACGTTATGACAGGTTTCTCTTGGAATGTTCGTTGGCCAAAGAGCATAGGTATCAAACTCATAGGAAGCCTTTCCGGATGGACCGCTCCCAAAGACATAATTCTGAAAGTAGCGGAAATTCTTACAGTTGAGGGCGGAACAGGTGCGATCGTTGAATACTTCGGACCGGGTGCAAATTCAATAAGTTGCACCGGCAAAGCGACGATTTGCAATATGGGTGCTGAAATTGGCGCTACCACTTCCTTATTTGGATATGACGAAGCGATGGGAAGGTACCTTAAATCGACAGGCCGTTTGGATGTAGCAAATGCAGCTGACAAAGTCGCTGAGCACCTACGTGCCGATGACGAGGTCATCGAGAATCCACACGAATATTATGATCAGGTCATCGAAATAGACCTTTCGTCCCTGACGCCACACATAAACGGACCCCATACTCCAGACCTTGCACGCGAGGTAAAAGCGTTGGGGTCAGAGGCCGCAGCTAAAGGATGGCCTAGCTCAATTAGTGCAGCTCTTATAGGCAGTTGCACTAACTCAAGTTACGAAGATATAACACGAGCGGCCAGCATCGCTCGAGAGGCAACTCAGAAGGGGCTTACAGTCAAAACTAAGCTCTTGATAACTCCTGGATCAGAACAAGTCAGAGCAACAATCGAGCGAGATGGACTTCTGGCCGATTTCGAGGCTCTAGGAGCCACAGTTCTCGCCAATGCTTGTGGCCCATGCATTGGTCAATGGGACCGTTCGGCAGAAACCGATCACGAAACAGGAACACCTAACGTAATCGTTACTTCCTACAACCGTAACTTTCCGAAGCGAAACGATGGAGATCCAGCAACACTTGCATTTGTTACATCTCCTGAAACCGTCATGGCTCTGGCGTTAGCCGGAACAGTTGATTTCGACCCTATAGAGGGAACACTTACTAACAGTAATGGCGATGAGGTCTCGCTTTCTGTTCCAGTTGGAATTGAGCTCCCACCTGATGGCTTTGACCCCGGGGAAAGTACCTTCGTTCCTCCTCCAGCCGATGCCAGCGGAATCAGTGTCGCAGTCTCCCCTACATCTGACCGGTTGCAGCTTCTAGAAGCTTTTGAGCCTTGGGATGGTAAGGATTATACCGATTTGCCTATCTTGGTAAAGGCTCAAGGAAAGTTCACGACCGATCACATTTCAATGGCTGGTCCGTGGTTAAAATATCGTGGGCACCTTGAGAACATTTCGGGCAATCTGTATCTGGGAGCTGTAAATGCTTTCAGCGGCTATGAAGTTGGTCATGGCAAGAATCAAGTGACTGGCGACACCCAAACTTTTCCTGAAATAGCACGCTCCTATCACCAGGCATCCCAAAGCTGGGTTGTTATAGGTGATCAAAACATGGGAGAAGGTTCAAGTCGCGAACATGCTGCTATGGAGCCAAGATTCCGAGGTGGCCTTGTAGCTATAGCTAGGTCGTTTGCGAGAATTCATGAAACTAATTTGAAGAAACAAGGCATGCTGCCGTTGACTTTCGCAAATCCATCTGATTATGACCGGATCCAAGAAGCCGACCGCATCGCAGTTCCGGGGCTCTCAGGTCTGACTCCAGGAGTGCCTCTTACTGTTGAAGTAACTAGCAGTAACGGTGAGGTGTGGTCTTTTACCGCCAACCACACATATAGCAATGAGCAGATTGAATGGTTCAAGGCTGGCTCGGCACTCAACGTAATCAAGGCTTCTCTCTAACACCGTTTGTTACTCCGACAAGGAGAACCAAAAGAAGTTAGTTTCAATCCAAAACCCAAAGCCCAAAGCCCAAAATTGCTTTATGATTTGCTTAAATTTTTGGCTTCTGCAGCCGGCCTACTCGCGTTTAGATGCAGATTTAGAACTTGGCCTAAAAAGAGGAAACCGACCCGGGGGGCGGGTCGGTTTCAGAGGTTTCGCATAGCGGGGGGCGCTTGCGACCTCGGCTGACTGGACTAGGGGTAGTCCTAATCAGCGGGTAACGTTAAGCAACTTGGGGGAAGTTGTTATCTCAACGTTTTTAATGATAGTTACCCATCGGTCATCTATCAAGCAGCAATCATAGATACTTTCTATCTATTTTACAGATAGCAAGTTACGATTAGAACATGGACATCAAACAGCTCGAGGCCCTAACAGCCGTTGCCGAGTACGGACGTTTCTCAACCGCTGCTCGCGCTCTCAATACAGTTCAATCAAATATTTCGACTCACATCGCTCGACTTGAGAATGAACTCGGTGCAATTCTTATAGATCGAAGCGCGGGTTTACTAACTCCAGAAGGGCAAGTTGTTCTAACTCGAGCACGTCGGATCAGCGCTGAACTGGAAGCCATGCGCTATGACGTGGCATCTATGAGCTCACATGTGACCGGCAAAGTCAGCTTAGGAATTATTGGAACTACCGGAAGATGGCTTCTCCCTACACTCCTCGATGATTTAAGTAACCAGTACCCCGATGTAGAAATAAGAGTCATCGACTCAACCACAACAGCTCTCATCCCGTTACTCGAAAACGGCGACATCGACCTGGCCGTCATCAATACGCCATTAACCCATGACGAACTCACCACTAGCCCACTTTTCGAAGAACAATTAGTTGTAGTTACCCCATCTTCACACCCATTGGCAAGCGACGGCGACAGAACAGTCGATTTCCACGAACTCCAAAAACACAAGCTTTTGTTAGGTCCTCGTGGCTCGAACTTAAGAGATCTAATTGATGATGCGGCTCGTCGCCAGGGGGTAAATCTTTCCACTCTCGCAGAACTAGACGGGATTCGTCTTGCTGCAACACTGGCATTCCAGGGCTACGCTCCGGCTATCGTTCCCGTCACGGCCATTCCTGCTTGGGCTCTTAGAGGAGACTGGAGAGTTCTCAATATCGACAGCATGCCTCCGCGCCTCGTTGGTTTAGCAATACGGCGTAGAGGCATGCTCTCTCCAGCAGCAAATGCCATGCGAGATGTGCTACGTACCGCAGTTCGTTTCCAAGCACCATCTATCGACGGCTTGATAGCAATTTAACTAACTTGCACCCGCTAGACCCCTTCTGCCGCCTACGCTGAATTTGTGACCGAATCACTCGCCTTAGAAATCAGACAAGGAGTCCCAGGTGAAGTAACCGCCGGATTGTTTGATCTAGATGGCCGGTCTGTGATTCTTATTCGAGCAGACACTCCTACCCGAATGGGTGCTCTCACCCCTGAGGATGGTAAAACTATTGCCAACGCTCTAGAAATGGCACTAGCCAAAAGACTTCCAGCGATTCTTTTACTCGCGTCTAGCGGGGCAGATGCTAATCATGGCGTGGCGGCACTTCATGGCTGGGGAACTGCTGCGCGCGTCCTTTCTAAGTGCTCAGGTGTAATCCCTGTTATCGCCGCAGTAACTGGTCCAGCAGTTTCCGGCACGGCGCTGCTAATAGGTCTTGCAGACATAGTCGTTATGACAGAAAGTGCCTATGCGTTTGTAAGCGGTCCGATACCAGTTCGCCAGATGACCGGAGTCCAAATAAGCCAGCAAGAACTCGGAGGCTCCGACGTTCACCACCGAGAGACTGGAGTAGCCAGCATTATCGTCTCAGATGACGAAGTCCTTCAGACCATCGCTGAGATCTTGCAATTTTTCCCGAACTACAACGGTCTAGAAGCTCCGAGAATTGCGACTAACGACCTGGACGGTCGCCTTACTCCCGAAGCTTCTGACGTCCTCCCAGAAACACCCAGTGGTTCCTACGACGTACGTGAAATAATCCGACACATTGCCGACGATAATTACTTTGTTGAACTCAGGTCAGGTTGGGCCACCAATCTCGTCACCGGACTTGCATCATTTGGTGGACGTTCAGTCGGAGTCGTCGCAAATCAACCGATTTCGATAGCCGGCACTTTAGATATCCCTGCTAGCCAAAAAGGCGCAAGATTTGTCGCTATGTGCGACGCATTCAACCTCCCTCTCATAACGCTCGTTGACACGCCAGGCTTCTACCCCGGCAAAGATCTTGAATGGCGAGGAATGATCCGCCATGGTGCTCAACTCGCTTTTGCTTACGCACGAGCAACTGTTCCGCGTATCGCTCTTGTTTTACGCAAATCATATGGCGGCGCTTACATCGTCATGGACTCAAAAACAATCGGAAATGACGCATACTTAGCCTGGCCAACAGCCGAAATTGCAGTGATGGGTGCCACACAAGCAGCTCAGATCTTACGAAGAGGCGCAAGCGATGCCGAAATTGAGGAATACGTTGCCGAATATGACTCAACGTATTTAAACCCCTACATCGGCGCTGAAAGAGGCTTCGTTGACGCAGTGATCGATCCAAAGCTAACGCGACGGGAACTCATCGACTTGCTCGACTTACTCAGCACAAAAAAAGAGAAAAATCCAGTGAGGCGTCACGACAACTCGCCCCTATAGTCAAGAAAGCTTGAAGTAATACCTATTTATACTATTTCAACCAATCATTTTATTTAGAAACTACTTTCATCCGAATAGGTAAAGATAATTAAGGTAAGATACGTTATCAAACGGGGGAATTGGGACAGTGCAACGACGCACCACATGTCCATTCTCGAGTAGACGTAAGTAAAGACGAAGGACAACAAATGGCCGAAGAGAGTTTCACAATTATCGACAACAGATCTGGGAACGAGGTGACGGTGCCGATTGTTGATGGGACTATTTCATCTGCGGCTCTTCGTCAGCTTGACAAAGGCATGTGGTTCTATGATCCGGCCTACCTATCGACTGCCAACTGCGACAGCAAAATAACTTTTATCGATGGGGCGGAAGGAATCTTACGCTATCGCGGCTACCCGATTGAACAACTTGCCGACAGTTCATCGTTCTTAGAGGTCTGCTACCTCCTCCTTCATGGCGAGTTACCAACGCAAGCACAATCAGACGTTTGGGTCGATCACATCACCAACCACACTTATGTGCACGAAAACATTGCAAGATTCATGCAAGGTTTTAGGTACGACGCTCACCCGATGGGCACTCTAGTTTCTACAGTTGCTGGTCTATCAACCTTCTACCCAGAAGCCAAAGACATTGATGACCCCCATAATCGCATGATTCAAATCATTCGATTAATCGCCAAAATGCCTACAATGGCCGCCTTTGCATACAAAAACCGTCTCGGCTTACCTTACGAATACCCAGTAAACAATTTGGGATATACCGGAAATTTCCTACGAATGATGTGGAACGTCGCTGACCCTAGTTTTGAACCGGACCCAATACTTACCAAAGCCTTAGATGTCTTGTTTATTTTGCATGCTGATCATGAGCAAAACTGTTCCACTACTACGATGAGGACCGTTGGCTCAAGCCAAGCAGATCCTTATTCCGCCGTAGCAGCTGCGACCTGTGGTCTCTATGGGCCATTGCACGGCGGCGCTAATGAAAAAGTTATACGGATGCTCCACGAAATTGGAAGCTACGAAAATGTTGATGCCTACGTCGAAAAAGTAAAATCTGGCGAAATGTTGCTACAAGGTTTCGGGCATCGAGTTTACAAAAACTATGACCCACGAGCAAAAATTATAAAACAGACTGCTGACCGAGTATTTAACGTCACCGGTATGAATCCACTGTTAGACATCGCCATGAAACTCGAGGAAGTCGCTCTCAGCGACTCATACTTCGTGGACCGCAGCCTCTACCCAAATGTCGACTTTTACTCCGGTTTGATTTATGAAGCCATGGGATTCCCTATGGACATGTTCACAGTTCTATTTGCCATCGGCAGAACTCCAGGGTGGTTAGCCCATTGGCAGGAAATGCTTGATGATCCAGAACAAAAAATCTATCGACCACGACAAAAATATACGGGTCCGGATGAACGTTCATATGTCGCTATTGGCAACCGGTAGACGCCACGATTGAAGAACTAAGGCTCCGCCAGAATGTCTATGCATTTAGGCCACCACATGGCTAACCTCTCCTAGTCATGGACTATAATTGGCCAAAAAATTTAGAAAAACTGGCGGCTGAAGCTGGTGCCTGGGTAGCAGAAGCTACTTCAGATTTATTTCAGACCGATGATGGCTGGCTAGTTGGCTATTCAGATGAGTTCACGCTCAGACTGGCTGAACGTGGCTGGATAGGAATGACTTGGCCACTCTCAGCCGGAGGAGATGGTCGGCCTGAGATTGAGCGGTTTGTAGTCACTGAGCAGCTACTTCTTGGTCGAGCTCCAATGGCTGGCTCTTTTTTTCCGGACCGCCAGATCGGCCCTGTTCTATTGGCCTATGGCAGCGAAGAACAGCAGAAAAGATTTTTGCCGGCTATGCGTCGCGGCGTTTCCAAATGGTGCATCGGAATGTCCGAGCCTGATGCCGGTTCAAACGTTGCCGGAATCGCTACCACAGCCGTCAAAGATGGTGATCGCTATATCGTTAATGGGCAAAAAGTCTGGACTAGTGGTGCAAAAACTTCTGACTTTTGCTACTTAATATGCAGAACCGACCTTGAGTCCCCTCCTCACAAGGGAATGAGTGAATTCATTGTGGACATGAACTCACCGGGGATTGAAATTCGCCCAATAAAAGATGCTTCGGGCGACTCACACTTCAATGAAGTTTATTTCAATGAAGTAGCCGTACCAGTTGAGAACTTAGTGGGAGAGCTCAACAACAGCTTCGGTCAAACTATGCGACAACTTGAGCATGAACGAGGTGGGATAGATCGGCTAGCTTCAAATCAACGACTTTATCTCGACACGCTAGATTACGCAGATAAAACTGATCCGCTGGTTCGACAACAAATCGCTCGGATAGAGAGTGGTTATAGAATCGGCCGAGACATGGTTCTTCGCAATGTCCTTCGACAGACACCATTTGCCCAGTACTCAGCAGTAACTAAGACTTGGTGTACCGAATTCGAACAACAAGTTTCAGAGTTCGTTGGGAACGTAGCTGGAGCAGAAACAATGCTTTGGAACCGTGTATCTCGAAACGTTGTTTATTCGCCGGCCTACACAATCATGGGCGGCACCACGCAAATCCTGCGAAACATCATAGGCGAACGTATCCTCGGGTTACCTCGGGAGCCACGACCCCAATCATGAACCGCGAACAAGCAATTATCCCCCTCCAGGGAGCGATGAACTGCCGTGACCTCGGCGGTTACGCAACCGAAGATGGCCAGATAGTAAGGACCGGAGCTGTTTTTCGTTCTGACAGGCTCAGCGAGCTCACTGAGGATGACCAGGCAGAACTAGGAACCTACGGCATTCGCACTATCGTAGATTTTCGGACAAAAGCAGAGTCTTCGCGTGACCCGTCCAGACTATGGCCAGGAATTACCAGCCATGTGCCTCTCTCAGTAGGAGATGAGATGGCACAACAACATGAATTCGTTGAGCGGCTTAAACTCGGTCAGATTAAAGCTGTATCGGTAGCTGATATTTCTAGTAGCTACCTCGGAATGCTTTCAGAATATCCGGAACAATTCGCGACTTTCCTTGACCTCGTCGCAGATCTTGATAACTTGCCACTTCTCTTTCACTGCACCGCTGGGAAAGACAGAACCGGCATTGCTGCCGCTTTAGTTCTTGAAGTATGTGGCGTTCACAGAAAAACAGTTTTAGATGATTACGAAATGACTAACCAACTCCGGTCCGAACGAAGAATCGAGCAGTTACGTCCTGAGCTCGAGGCCGCCGGGGTATCTATAGAAGCAATTCGTCCTGCTCTTTCAGCACCTAGGGAATCACTCTTATCTTTACTCGACTACATGGACATCAACTATGGAAGTGTCTTTGAGTATGCCGTCGATGCTCTTCACGTAATGCCAGCGCAGCTTGAAGCCATCCAAATGAACCTAGTTACTTAGAAGCACTAATCATAGAGCTTTTAGACGACATCAAATCGGTAAGTCTCTCCGTCTTTGACTATGAAGCCAGCTGTTCGTCCAGCAAAGTGAGTTCCAATGACTAGCCGGCCGTCGGACCACCTTCCATAAGCATCTTTTCTCGTTGCTGAAGAAATATCCTGTCTCCAGTCCGCTGATGATGCCAAATCCGGATGGGCAAATTGGATTGGATGGTGAGTCATATCTCCGGTAATCAAGGCTCTTTCGCCAACCGATTCGATACACACGCTTACATGCCCTGGAGTGTGCCCAGAAGTGGATTCAAGCCAGACCTCAGAAGTTAGTTGATGCGTATCTGAAACCATTTCCGCTAAGCCTGCCTCAACTATCGGACGTACCGAGTCATCGAAAACAGGGCCATAATCTTGCGGCTCATTCTGCCAGTAATCAAACTCTTCTTTTACAAACAAGTATTTAGCGTTCGGAAAGGTCGGAATCCATTCGCCATCTACTAACTGGGTATTCCAACCCACATGGTCAACGTGTAGATGGGTGCTCATCACTATGTCTATGTCGTTAGGGTGAAAACCGGCTGAGGCAAGATCTTGCAGAAATGGTGTATCTAAATTTGCGAAGGCTTTGGCACCTGGACGTTCTTTTGAGTTACCGCAGCAAGTATCAACAATAATCGTTAATCCTTTAGACTTAACTAGCAGAGCGTGAATAGAAAGTTTCATCCGCCCTTCATCCGTTACGAAGTCAGGCCGCAACCAATCAACTCCAGCTATTAGATCATCGGCACCCGGCAACAGGCTTTTAAACGGCCAGTGAACTTCCATCTCCAGCACTTTTGTTACGGTGACATCACCGATACTCCACATAACCATCTTTAATCCCCCAAATTTTCGAAGAATGAAGCTTCTCAATATCGATTCTGTAGGCCAGACTAGGGGCTTTAAGATTGCGTTACCCGATTCTCATGATTACTGAAGGAAATATGAAGGACAACAACAGCTTTAAGGACGCTGCCATCGAGGCGGAACTCGAAACCGGCGAAAGAGAACCCACCAGAGATGCTGCCTGGTCTAAATCGATAAAGCGCCTGTTTCGGGTTGGCAGTGGGTTGCTCGTTACGACATTGGGACTCGTTATGATGCTGCTCCCTGGTCCCGGCCTCCTTACTATTGCTATCGGCTTAAGTATTCTTTCACGCGATGTTGCCTGGGCAGATCGCCTCCTGAGTAAGGTCCGAGCCAGACTGCCCAGCAACGAGCACGGCAAGCTGCCGCGTTCTTCAATAGTCACTATGACAACAATGGCAATTGCAGGGGTATTATTTTCGATTTGGGCGACGTTTCTTCGTTAAGACTTGCGCTATCTGATTTGCACAGGAGTGGAGACCTCTGTGAAAAAATCGTTTCCTTTATCGTCTACCACGATAAAGGCGGGAAAATTTTCTACTTCAATCTTCCAGACTGCCTCCATGCCTAACTCCTCATACTCAAGCACCTCAACGCTCTTTATAGAGTCTTTGGCTAAACGCGCCGCCGGGCCTCCTATCGAACCCAAATAGAAACCACCGTAGGTATGGCAGGCATCCGTAACTTGCTTCGAACGATTGCCTTTAGCCAACATTACGAGACTTCCACCAGCAGCCTGAAATGCCTCGACATAGCTATCCATCCGACCAGCAGTAGTTGGCCCAAATGACCCCGAAGCGTAGCCTTCAGGTGTTTTAGCAGGGCCTGCATAGTAGACAGGAAACTTTTTAAGGTAGTCAGGCATAGCCTCACCAGCATCGAGCCGTTCTTGAATCTTTGAATGTGCTATGTCTCTAGCCACTACAAGCGTTCCACTTAGAGACAATCGGGTTTTAACAGGATATTTAGTCAGCTCATTTCTGATATCTGCCATTGGCTGGTTGAGATCGATTGATACAACTACTGCAGAGAGATCCGCTTCGGATGCTTCTGGCAAGTACTTGGCCGGATCATTCTCAAGTTGCTCAAGGAAAATACCTTCTGCAGTTATCTTTGCAAATGCTTGTCGGTCTGCTGAGCATGAAACCGCTATAGCAACAGGACAACTAGCGCCATGGCGTGGGAGTCGTACGACTCGAACATCATGACAGAAATATTTCCCTCCAAATTGGGCACCAATACCAAATTTTTGTGTCATCTCTAAAATATTTTGTTCCCATTCAAGGTCTCTGAATCCATGACCTGCATCGCTTCCTTGCGTCGGTAAAGTATCCAGATACTTAGAGGATGCATACTTAGCTGTTTTCAACGCATGCTCGGCTGATGTTCCCCCGATAACAACGGCTAGGTGGTATGGCGGGCAAGCAGCAGTTCCCAGTGTTCGCAGCTTCTCATCTAGAAATTTCGTTAATCCCGCGGGATTAAGAAGCGCTTTCGTTTCCTGGAATAAAAAACTTTTGTTCGCTGAGCCACCACCTTTTGCCATAAAAGCCAGTTTGTAAATTTCTCCCTCAGACGCATAAATTTCAATTTGAGCCGGGAGATTATTGCCTGTATTACTCTCTTCAAACATACTCAAAGGCGCTAATTGCGAATACCGCAAGTTAGAAGTTTGAAACGTATCGAATATGCCTCGACTAATAGCTTCGGCGTCATCACTATCGGTAATGACTCTTTCTCCTTTGTGACCCCAAACAATAGCGGTACCGGTGTCTTGGCAACTAGGTAGCACACCGCCTGCAGCTATATTCGCATTTTTTAGAAGCTCAATTGCGACGAACCGGTCATTTGCGGATGCTTCTACGTCATCAAGAATCGAAGCTAGCTGCTTCAGGTGAGCCGGACGAAGTAAGTGAGATATGTCACGCATCGCTTCAGCAGTGAGTAATCGTAGACCCTCCGGTTCAACATGCAAAAAATTTCTGCCGCCAGCCTCGAAAGTTGATACATGTTGGTCTGTTAACTTACGGTAACTAATATCGGCTTCGCCTACGGGCAATAGATCGCTATACAAAAACTCTGGCATACATCAAACGCTACATGGTTAATAAGGCCGTGGTTGCAGGCAAAGCTTGAACCAGATACCCAAACAACAACTTTTAACATTCTTAGCAAGTAATTTTTTGTGTTAGGTAGATGTAAGAGACCTTTTTCTCCGGCATCATTTATGTATGCAACCCGCCTCGATCCCAAGTAACAGCCCGCATGGCGAACCCATGGGAGTAGTTACATCGATTAATGCTGTAACCCTTCATACAACAGATATGGGCTTATCTATAGCCTTTTACGTCGCAATGGGTTTCAGGATTAGTTTCGGAGATCCTGATGCATCTTTTACGACTGTCACTAGCGGAGATTGCTTTGTTAACTTATGGCTGGTGGAATCTGATGATGAAGTCAATCACAGCTGGGGACGCATCATTTTCCACGTAGATAACGTTGATATTTTGTATCAAAAAGCAATTAAGGCGGGTCTAGAGCCAAGACATCCGCCACGCGATGCCCCATGGGGTGAAAGAGTTTTTCCGATCAACGACCCAATGGGACATGACTTAAGTTTTGCTAAAACGTTAACTACTTAGACAGTCGACTCAAACAAACAATTTTC
Organism: Acidimicrobiaceae bacterium; assembly: GCA_905182565.1. Taxonomy (GTDB): domain Bacteria; phylum Actinomycetota; class Acidimicrobiia; order Acidimicrobiales; family Poriferisodalaceae; genus UBA9040. Next base: position 45,809 of record CAJJCB010000013.1, read on the forward strand.
AAGCGGTCTCATGGCCCAACATGCTTTATTGATTGAGGGTCCAACAATTCGCACTAGAATTGCCCATCCATGATCTAATAGAGAAGATTCCAACACCCGCATCACATTTAGGGGTATTTCATGGTCACCGTAAATCTTCCGTTGTTGAAGGTTCCTATAGTCGACTACGGAGAAGACGAAAAAGAAATGGTCGCCTACCGAGATTACGGCACTCAACGGGCACTAACACTCGACAATCGCGGACCTATTAGGTTTACTCGGGACGGTCAGATTGATCCGCAAATCATTGATTCATATGACCGCCACGGCTTCTATATTTTTACTGATGTGATAGCCGCCGAAGAACTCCAAGATATTGAGACTGATATAGCAGAAATGCTTGACCGTTCTCCTGTTGCTAAAGACGCTGAAACTGATCGTTATGGAAGACCTGCTCTTGGCAGCGGCCTATCGGCAAGAAACATTAGTTGGGTTAAGCCGCTGTCGGATCCGATTGGAGGAACAGACGCTTCGTACGGTCGCCATCAAGTCAAAATGAATGAACCCGTTCCACCGCCACAAGCTCCGGAGTATGTTGTTCAACTTTTCTTGGGATCTCTACAGTTCTCGGCCGCTTGTTTACGCCTCTATGGTCACCCTCAGCTTCTCCAGATCGCTGAAGAGATCAATGGACCAGACTTCACGCCGTTCAACGAAGCTGTCTGGATCAAACAACCCGGGCTAGGCGGTTCAGTCGCATGGCATCAAGATGGCTGGACTCATTGGGAATCAGAACATCTAGATAACCACACCCACGGCTTTAACTTCATGGCCCAACTTTATGGTTGCGATGCGACTAATGGCCTTTGGGTTGTTCCAGGTTCACACAGACGAGGAAAAATAGACATTAAACAAAAAATAGACGAAGCCGGATCAGATCGACTTGTTGACGCTGTACCGCTAATTTGCGAGCCCGGAGATGTAGCAATAACAAGCCGCCAAGCTATCCATGGTTCCTTCGCTAATACAAGCAGTAAGACTCGGGTGACTATTAATTTTGGATTCCATCGCCGCTCATCGGTTTTAGGTGTAGAGGGAGGTGGCGTTCACAATCCGGTATCGGTCTATGACGATGCCTACATTTTCGAAAGATCTAAAGCGATTGCTTGGGGAATAGACGCTAGGTCGCAGCGTTACCATCGAGAGAGTCGTTACGTCTACCAACCGTTCGTAGGGCTCGAAGATGATTATCGGTGGAACACTGACACCGAGAAGCTCTTATGCGACTACAACCTTCAAGATATTGGGATTTAGGAACCGTATGTCCGTTCTCAAAACACAAATAATTGATTTCGTTGCAATCGTCACCTTGAATCGACCCGAAGCTAGGAATTCACTTAATCCAGAATTAATCTGTGAGCTTTCTAAAACTTGGGTGGAGTTGTCTCTAAACCCTGAGATCCGTGCAGTCGTTCTAACTGGGGCAGATGGAACTACTTTTTGTTCAGGGTTTGATCTCGGCTCAACGATTCCGATTATAAATGGCACTAAGAAACCTACGAATGATTTCGAGAATGCCATTGCTCAAGACCCATCATTAATGGGCAAAGCAACCTTGCGGGATTATGACATTGGGAAACCCTTAATCGCTGCGGTGAATGGTCATGCAATCGCAGGCGGGATGGAACTAATGCTCTCCTGCGATATCCGAGTTGTAGCAACTCAGGTAAAACTCGGGCTCTCAGAAGTCGCTCTCGGAATGATCCCAGCTATGGGGGGCACAGCAAAACTCGCTCGACACCTACCCACCGCCCTGGCACTAGAAATGCTTCTCACTGCGAGACCAATGATCAGTGATCGCTTGGCAGAATCAGGACTTATAAACCGCTTAGAGGAACCAGAAAAAGTACTAAGTTCGGCGTTGGAGATAGCACAAATCATCGCATCTAATGCCCCTATAGCGGCACAAGAAGCTCGCTCGGTGCTCCTAGCATCAGCCGACTTAACAGTCGAAGAAGCCTTAGCCTTAGAAGCATCATCGAGTTCGATGCTCATGGCCACAGAAGATGCGGTCGAAGGTCCGCGTGCTTTCATTGAAAAGAGAGCACCAATATTTAAAGGTAGGTAGCGTCGTTTAATTACCTTGATCTGTGAGCGTTGATTGAGATTTGATAGGGCGAATATCTTGGCAGCGAATCAGTAATATTGGCTGTTCAGGTTACTTCTACTATGGGAAGCTTGGTGGCTGAGTATCAGGCATCGCAAGAATGTGAGCTACTTCCACACATGTTTTTCGATGCCTAAACATCATTTTTGCCCCATCAGCTTTTGGCAAGTCAATAAAACTTTGATAGCTCGGGTACCAGACACCAAAAACTTCGTTAAACCCGGTCAGGTCACCAACCACGCTGGCAAATATTGGCCTGCGCCAAAGAACACTGCCACCAACTTTTCCTACCGAATATTCGATAGCTCGCATATAAGACTTGTAAAGATCTCCGTTTGGGAATCCGGCTTCTTCTGTGTAACGGTTGATATTAAGCATTAAGACTGGCGTATCTTCGATCGAACCAGCAAGCGCCTGGATAACATCAATTTGATTGTTGCTCGACATATTCGAATGTTTCATGAAAGAACTTTAGTCCGCTTTATGGGCTCAAACTTTTCGAGCCGAAAACCGTAGAAGGATTCTCAAAACGTTCTTAACGGTCTCTTTTTTCCACAAGCCGTCGGACACGTGGAATTAGCTCTGCCCCATAGTCAGCTGCATCTACTAACGGATCAAACCCACGCACCAAAAGTCGCGTGGCTCCCAGCTCATAATACTTAAGGAGAGCCTCAGCTACCTCGTCTGGCGTGCCCACCAATGAAGTGGAGTTCCCTGGAGCGTTGGTTGCCAAAGCAGTAGCAGTCCACAAACAGCTGTCTAAAACTTCACCTTGTTGAGCGAAGGTTAAGAGTCTTCGAGAAGCCTCGTTGCTGGGCTCCTTATCTACTTTGATGCCTCGCCGTTTGGTTATTTTTTCTACTATTGCGTGAGCTCGCTCCCACGCCTCATTCGAGCTTTTACCTAAGATGGGACGAGTTGAGACACTGAATGTTGGAGTACGGTCATGCTTTCCCCCAGCGGTAGTCACCCTTCGCATGAAGGCTCTAGTTTCGGCTAGTGGCTCTCCCCAGAGCATAAAGACATCAACGCGTGGAGCTAGAGACTCAATCGCTGCGACAGATCCTCCCCCTCCGTAAATCGGTATGTGTGGGTTTTGGTGACACTTAATGGCTGAGCGTTGACCACGAACCTCGTAAAATTCGCCCGAAAAATTTACAGAGCTATCGCTGGTCCACACTTTTCGAAGTATGTCGGTGTACTCGGCAGTCCTGCGGTACCTAGTTTCTGAGTCTGTAAAATCTCCATCTCGTGCCTGGTCAGTGTCATTGCCGCCAGCAATCAAGTGCACAGCTAATCGACCTTCACATAGCTGATCTAAGGTGGCAAGTTTTCGTGCGGCTACGGTTGGCGCTACGAACCCCGCCCGATGGGCTAAGAGAAACTCTAATTTAGTAGTCACAGAAGCTGCATGAGCAGCAATTATAAACCCATCTGGAGCATCAGAGAAATAACCGATGAGGACCCGGTCAAAGTCCGCTTCCTCATGCACGCGCGCTGTTTCAGTGATCACGTCCCGGTCGAACACAGGACCCTGCGAGTCGAGTATTTCTGAAGAGACCTGAGGAGCGATCCAGCCAATCATTTCTACGGGCATTTTCGCTCTTCTCTATTGACTCCAACCGGTAACGCACATATTGCCATTACCTAAGGTGTGGCTGCTTGAAAAATAGAGCTAATTAACGACGGCCTTTACTATTCGCTGTACTCCGTTTTTTCGCAACGGGTCTTCCATCGCCTCGTGAGGTTTTCTTGGCTTGAGAACCGCCCCCGCGACTACCTCCGCCATAGGACTTGTCACCGTTGCGTTTTTTTCGAGTCGTTCCTTGGCCAGAACGGTCTGGTCCGGTGCCTCTAGCAGGCCTATCATCTGATTCGTTGCTGTCTTTTTCCGGAGCCCTTGCACCGCTTACTCCCGCACCACGGCTGCGCCGATTGTTACTACCCTTAAGCCCAGTCCTGTTCACTCTAGGTATATTTTGAGGATTAGATCCGTCATCCGAGCGGCGATTAGATGATTTTTTAGGCGTTCCGGTGACTTGAGAACCTTTTCGCTCTGATGGGGCAGGATACGTTATTTCAACACCTTCATAGGTTGGTGGTGTTATCGGAATGTCTAGACCGAGTTTTCTTTGTAACTGCTTAACCGCTTTCTTTTGGCTCACGTCAACCAAGCAAACAACGGTTCCTGAAGCTCCTGCTCGCGCGGTTCGGCCGCTGCGATGCAAATACGCTTTCTCGTCTTCTGGAGGGTCAAAATGCAGAACGCATGCCACATTATCAATATGGATTCCTCGAGCCGCAACATCTGTTGCTATCAGCGCTAAGGCTTCCCCGCCTGAGAATGCATCTAAAGCTCGATCGCGTTGGTTCTGGGATCGCCCACCGTGAATCGCCACGGCCTCAACGCCTTCTCGTCGAAGTTGTTGGGCCGCTCGGTCTGCTCCGTGGCGGGTTCGGGTAAATACGACCGTCTTTCCGGCACGACGGATAAGCGCAACTGACGCCAAGATTCTTGAGGGACGATTAACGCTCCAAAAATAGTGATCCATTGAGTGCACGTCCGGAGCCGCATCACCAACTTCATGTCGGACGGGATCAGTTTGATAGTCGCGAGTCAACGCCGCAACGTCGCCATCAAGGGTCGCTGAGAACAACAGCGTTTGACGGTTTTCGTTCGTCAGATCTAAGATTCGACGAACGTCCGGGAGGAAACCCATGTCGGCCATACGATCAGCTTCATCAATGACGACAGTGGAGACAGAACCAAGTGTCAATGCTTTACGGTCCAACAGATCATGAAGTCTTCCTGGACACGCAACCAAAATATCGACGCCCTTTGCCAGACGATCAATCTGACGGTTGATGTTGGTGCCACCGTATGCCGCCATCACCCAGAGGTCTAATGCTTGCGCCATGGGGCGTAGCTCTCCGGCTATTTGTTCTGCTAACTCGCGCGTCGGGGCGAGCACCAAAGCAGCAGGTGCTTTGGGTCTAGAACCTGCTGTACGAGCAACTAATGGGATACCAAAAGCAATTGTTTTACCTGAACCCGTTGGGGCGCGACCGCAGATGTCTCGACCCGCTAGGCCATCAGGAATGGTTGCAGATTGGATACTAAACGGCGCAGTTATTCCGTGTGCAGATAACGCACGCGCTATAACTGCAGGCACGCCAAGATCGCTGAAACTCGTAGGCAATGAGAAATCCTCGCATCAAAAGTTGCTCATTCGACTTGTTGTAAACTATTAAGAGTCTGGCAGAGTCACCATTTCATTTCACAACCAAAACAATGATACCCGACGGAGGCATAGCTTCGTCGCAACAGTTCATCCATGTATTTTCTTTTTCAGCTTTGCCTTCGACTTAACTTGCTTTCATTTGAACGTTTTTAGCTTCAGTCAGCGATAACTCTGAAATGAAATTATTTTGGTTGTAAATTCGATAGTCAACAAAATAATTCGTTGACTATCGAAAGTTACTGACATGACGAAACACGTGCTACTAGTTTTCACCAGCCCAACTGAGGGAAATGAAACGCAGTACAACGACTGGTATAACAACGTCCACTTAGCTGAAGTTCTGACGACTGACGGTTTCGTTAGGGCTCAACGTTTTAAAGTCTCAGATATCTTGCCCGCAATTACTGAACATGAGTACCTAGCTATTTATGAAATAGAGAACACTGAACCACGAGAAGCCATGAAAGCGCTTCGAGGACTTTCAGGAAACTTTACTATGACCGACGCTATCGATCTCAACAACTCCAAAATGACGCTTGCTTCTCAAGTCAGCGAACTCTTTGAAGCAATCTGAAGCGTTGGGGTAACTGCGCAGAAACTACTAAACCGAACTGCTGCTGAGTTCTTTTTCGAGTGGTCGCATCCATATAGCAAAACTTGCAGCAACCAGGGCTAACGCCGATGCAACCATAAACGGAATTGCAAATGATCCAGTCTGGTCACCGACCCAACCGGCGAAAGGTGGTCCAATTAGCTGAGCTATACCAAACCCCAAAGTGATTGTGCCAAAGGCAGTAGCGAAGGAACGGCCTGATAACGAGTCAGAGAGCATGGCTCCAATTGTTGTCGGAACTCCAGCGACACAAAGACCAAAACTTATGGCGCCCACTATGACTAACGGTTTTATGTCAGAGAGACTAAGTATTGGCGCTGTTGACATCAGCAAAAAACCAAATCCCATTGTTAGCCGTCGAGAGTAACGGTCAGATATCCGACCAAAAAGCACACCGCCAAAAATGCTTGACAATCCTAGCAACGAAAACACCAAGGTTGATGACTGCGCACTCCACCCATTGGATAATAGTTGCGTTGGTAAAAAGTAAAAATACAAAGAGTAAGCGATACCGAAAACAGCGAACGAGGCAAGTATCCATTTCCAATTCGGAACTGTTGTTAGGACTGAAATCGCAACCTTCTCGGTAACTTCACTTTTGGCTCCGGCCCTCAGTACAGCGAAGAGCCCTATAAGAACAAAAATTGCAATGCCTGCTTGTATCGCATACACAGGCCTCCAAGCTCCTTCGTCGTGAGTCACTGCTCGTACAGAGTTAGTAAGTGGCCCCGCAACCAATATTCCAGTGCCGATGCCTGAGCCAACAAGACCAATCGCCATTCCTCCACGTTTAGCGCCAACAAGTGCGGCAGCGATACCGGGCGCTGGTACCCAAACGGCTGCCGCACCAAAACCAGCTACGAAAAGTCCCAAGCACAAAAACCACACGTTCGGTGCGAAAGCCATTAAAGCTAATCCGATAAAAGACATCGACACACCTATTTTCACCAAACGAGCTGCCTCTATTCTCGTTGAAGCCACCGAGACGATAGCCGTGCCTATCAGATAAGCGACTAGGGGCACGTTGCTCAAAAGTCCAGCAAGGGTGTAGGAACCGAGCATCTCATTTTCGATAGCTTTCAGAAGCACTGGAAATGTAAATCGGCCAAAGCCTTGAGCAACCATAGAAGCCAATGCAACAAATATTAATGAAAGCCATGTTCTTCGCGATATCGAATCGCTGTGTAAGAAATCTGCTCTTGTCGAGACATCTGGAGTAACCGAAAAAACGGAAGGAGCAACTCGGTCGGTAGATGCCTTCGTCAAATATTTTGCTGGAGACACATCACCCATCGTCACATACTCAGGGCTAACCCTGCTCCACATCTGGCAAGTAACTAAGAAAAATAAAGTATCCATCCTGCAACAGCGATCGCTAGCTTCGGCGATAGTGCTGATCCAATACCGGAGCACTCACCATTCTGTTCCTTGATCCGAGTGCTCGTGACCGTAACGGAGGCAAAGCTCACTATTCCAAGGCACCGGTAGGAGGAGTTCGTAGTTACCGATGGGCAACTCAGACCTTTCTTGCAGATTGGAAAAGAACTGGTTGATATAAGACCCGACCGATCTTCACAACTTTCGATGCCAAATCAGGAACTCCCACTCAGACCAGGGAAAAGTAGCTCCGTTAAGCCTCTCCTCATAACAGCTATCAACTAAACGGTGGATGCCAAGGACACGTTACTAACGGCGGGTTCGACTAAGATTTTTATGTGCCCTGTCGGAATTGATTCTAAAGCCCTTGCAAATTGGCTGTGAAAGGTCGACCTATGAAAGTCGAAACAGTTCTTCCATTCGGGAAGCTCGATCCCGGCCTGCGCGCAGCGCGCGATTCAATTGATCTGAGTAAATTCTTTGATCAGTGCGAGCTAGTTGAGGAACTTGGGTATAACGCCTTGTCAGTAACCGAAACAAAACTAGACCCTTTCATTCAATTGGCATTAGGAGCTCAGGCAACGAACTCAGTTGAGCTACATACCGCAGTAGCTATAGCATTCCCACGAAGTCCAACTGTGACAGCGCAGGCTGCCTGGACTTTGCAGGCACTGTCGGGCGGTCGTCTGAATTTAGGACTCGGGACTCAGGTAAAGGGTCACATTGAGCGACGGTTCGGCATGGAATGGTTCGCCGCAGGGCCTTGGATTCGTGAATACGTTCTCGCTGTTCGTGAACTATGGCGATGCTGGCAAGAAGGAGATCAGCCATCTCATCACGGTGACCGTTACGACATAAGCCTCATGGTTCCTTTATTTGACCCTGGCCCGATCGAACACCCTGCAATACCGATTACGTTAGCTGCAGTTAAACCTTACATGTGTGAGGTAGCCGGTGAAGTAGCTGACGGTGTCCGCCCACATCCGATATGCACACCCAAATATATTTCAAGCGTTATGGTTCCAGCCATTGAGCGTGGTTGCCATAAGGCAAACAGGGATTCGAAAAATATTGATATTTCAGTCGCCCCGCTCGTGGCTACGGCTGCAAACAATCAACTTTTAGCCGCTCGTATTGAAGAGGTAAGAGCCCGTGTAGCTTTTTATGCTTCGACTCCTGCATACCGTCCCGCTTTTGCGATAAATGGTTTAGAAGATTTATGTCTAGAACTGTCGCACTTATCGCGAGAACAGAACTGGGATGACATGCCTGCGCGAATCACAGATGAAATCTTGTACGAATACGCATGTGTCGGAACTTACGATGAGATCGGACAGGTGATATCGAATCGTTACAACGGTTTGGTTTCCTCTACTGAATTTTCGATACCGCTGGAGACACCAGATGACCACGATCTTCTAAAAGATCTCATCAGCTTCCTGCAATAACGACTTCGTTCTAGACATACCCGTGCCTATAAAGCGTTCAACACCAGCGGCGCTAACGATGGTCTAAGACATATAACCGTACTAAAGTTTGTTGAAGTCCAGATACGAGGGGAATTCGAATGAAATTTGGAATGCTTTACGAACTTCAACTACCGAAACCATGGGATCAGGAATCCGAACTCAGGCTTATTAACGAAGCTACCGAGCAAATAATTTTAGCTGACCAAATCGGCATCGACCATGCCTGGGCTGTCGAGCACCATTTCCTCGAAGAATACTCTCATTGTTCAGCCTCTGATGTTTTCCTTGCTTCTCTAGCAGCGCAAACAAAACGTATTCGAATCGGGCTCGGAATCCGTCAAGTTATTCCTAACTACAACCACCCATCTCGAACAGCGGAAACCGTAGCAATGCTCGACCTTGTCTCAGGAGGGCGAGCAGAGTTTGGAATCGGAGAAGGGGCGACGAGGCTTGAGCTTCATGGTTACGACATTAACGCTCGTCGCAAAAGAGAACTTTCTTTAGAAGCCGCCGAGCAGATCGCCAACATGATGGTGATGCAACCTTATCCGGGCTACGAAGGTGAGGGATTCTCGATGCCGTGTAGGAATGTTGTTCCAAAGCCGTTGCAAAAACCACACCCACCTATGTGGATCGCTTGCACTAACAGAGGGACCATCGAAGTAGCAGCACGTAACGGCTTAGGCGCTCTTGCGTTTAGTTTCGTTGATCCTGATGAGGCCAAGACTTGGGCTGACACTTATTACGACATCATTAAGAGCGATGAGTGCATTCCAATTGGGCATACCGTTAATGCTAACTTGGCGATGGTCGCTGGCTTCTCTCTTCATGAAGACCCTAGGGAAGCTATGCGGCGAGGACAAGATGGTTTTCAGTTTTTCCGTTATGCCGTCAATGCTCTAGTGGCCAACGAAACTCGACCAGGGCGCAGTAACTTGTGGGGCGAATATGAGGAGCTCCGAGGGGAAGACCTTCCTTTGATTGGAGCACCCGGGATAGGAACCCCTGATGATTACACGGCATTAGTTAAAGACTTTGAATCAGCTGGCGTTGATCAAGTCATATTTTTGCAACAAGGTGGAAAGAACGAACATAAACATATTTGTGAGAGTCTTGAGCTTTTTGCGGAGAAAGTACTTCCCGAATTTGCGCCTACTCGCGATGAACGAGTCGCAGCAAAAGATGCTGAGCTAGCGCCTTACATAACCGCAGCGTTAGCTAGAAAAGAATACATGCAGCCGCTAGCCGAGGATGAAATTCCAATTGTTTCGCCTTCCCAGGCTCGTGAATCTTTCTATGTAAAACAATAAATTGCACACTCTGAGAAGTTTTAAGTGTGTATCTGGCGTCTATTCCCGTAGCCTTTAAGTAGACGAAGTCGACAGCGGCTTCAATTTTATATATGAGGAGGGCCCAGTGGCCCAAGGTACTGTGAAGTTTTTCAACTCAGAGAAGGGCTTCGGTTTCATTTCTCGAGATGATGGCGAAGACGTTTTCGTACATTATTCAAATATTGAGGGGGACGGTTACCGTTCCCTTGAAGAAGGCCAGGCCGTTTCTTTCGATATTGGTCCTGGACGTAAAGGCGATGAAGCTCAGAACGTAAGAGCTGTATAACCTGAACAACAATTAGCTACGAATACGACCGGTAGAGCTTACTTAGTTTAGCTCTACCGGTTGCTTCGTTTGTTATTTAAGTCTTTTTTCGAGCCAGGCATTTATGTCTTGGCGAGCTTTCCGCGCTACAGCGGCTTTTCCAGCGAACCCGTCAAATCCATGTGGAGCTCCTGAATAAACATGCAGTTCTGTATCGACTCCGCACTGGTTCAATCTTTGGGCGTAAAGAATATCTTCGTCGGCGAAACCATCTAAGGTTCCGACCATTATATACGTCGGTGGTAGCCCGGAAAGATCATTTTCTCGTGATGGGGCAGCGTAAGTTGGAACGTCATTCGTTCCAAATAGATTCCCTAGATAAGAACGCCATCCGAATTCGTTGGACTCAGGGTTCCATATAGGTACGTCCCAGTTCGCAGTAACCGAAGTGCGTTTGTCATCAAGCATTGGGTAAATGAGCAGTTGGTAGTCAACGCTCATTTCAGCTCGGTCCCGCACAAGTAGACCAAGAGCAGCAGCTAAGCCAGCTCCGGCGCTCGGCCCACCGATTCCTATCCGGGTACTATCTA
>CAJJCB010000014.1 GCA_905182565.1 Acidimicrobiaceae bacterium
AGAAAGCTCCAGCTAAGAAAGCTGTTGCTAAGAAAGCTCCAGCTAAGAAAGCTGTTGCTAAGAAAGCTCCAGCTAAGAAAGCTGTTGCTAAGAAAGCTCCAGCTAAAAAGAAATAGAATTGTTTGTGGTTTCAGCTATCAGTAATGGCTGAAACCACACATTTCTCATTGTTGTAGCTACTTGTTTACTTATGACCGCGAACTGCCAGCGTGCCTATTAACGCCAGGCCTACGGTTCACGACCATCAAGGAATCGTTTTTCTACCCAGCCAGCTTCGTAAGGGGTGAAGAAAGCTACGTCGATTTTTAGTTGATCGATTAGCCATCCTTCATTTGACCTTAAGTAAACGTCGGAGTACGTGGCGGCGAGCCAAGCAGCTCCACCTAACGTTGAGTCTGTGCAAGGTTGGAAAAGAAGCCAATGTCCGACAGCGCGATCGCCGTCGATTTCAATTATTGGATTCATGACTTGATGACGAGCTATCAAAACTCGTTTTGCGGCACCGATAAAGTGCCGCCTGATTTCGTCTCGGCCATTTGCTACGCCGAACGTCTTCCCGCCGTCCCAAATACCTTTGTCTGTGAAAATCCCAGCAATGCCGTCAGCGTCATAACCATCATCGCAGAACTTGCAATATAGGGCCTTGAGTTGCTTAATCGCTTCTATGTCTTCAAGCCGACGAAGTCGTGCTTCAATATCCATCATAAAAATAATCCTTTTGAAATAGGTGAGGACATATCAATGCTTCGATCAAGTCTCCCAAGTAGAAAATGGATCTCAAACTAATTTGATTACCAGCTTCTTGTGCTTCTTAGCGCTGATGATTATGAGGAGACTAATTGAGGCAACGAATAAATGGTTTTCGGCGCTTTGAGCATCTTAAACTTCGAAAATAGTTGCTGTCGTAACAGCATCAGTAAATATTGTTTCAGTTAAGTCACCATCTAGACGGCAATCAGTCAGGTTTGCTCCGGTGAGATTGGCATAACTGAAATTTACGTACGTTCTGTGAACGTACGCGCGGTTAGCTCCAAGCAAGTTTGCTTTGACTAAAGTAGCTCTAGTGAAATTAGCTAGATACAAATTGCTCTGAGACAAGTTCGCTTCAGTCAGGTTTGCTCCGGTGAGGTTCGCATTAGTTAAGTTTGCTCCGGTGAGGTTCGCGTTACTCAAATTCGCACCGCTTAGGTCCGCTCCAGACAAGTCAGACCCAGACAATTGACAATGGGTTAAATCAGCGAGACTCATGTTCGCTCCTGCCAAATCAGCACCGGAAAGATTTGTATCAGAAAGCTTCGCACCTCGAAGATCAGCTTCGTACAGGTTTACTCCTTGAAGGTTGGCGCAGCTAAGATCAGCCGCTGCCAGCATGGAATGGGGACCGATCTGGTCGTTGACGTTGTCCATATACGAAAACCTAGTTTGTTGTGTGCTCTTCCTAAGAATAGGCCAAGTAAGGTTTGCTGAACTTGCCCAGCAAACTTTTTTAGGCACGCGAGAACCAAGGTGTTTGGTGAGAATTATTTTTATAGCGCTGCGCTACGAATAGGGAATGTATTGTGCGTGCATGCAGGACTCAGTGGAATCACATTATCGGAGCAGCGGAATAGTTAACCGAATTCAAAAAGCGTTAGCTAAAGCTGGACACGACCTAAAAAATTTAGATCCTGACGCATTAGCGGGAGCAGATGAGTTTCATGTAGGGGGTCGAAAAGCAACTAGTTTGATAGCTGACGAGCTTGATATACATGCTACTGATTGTGTCTTAGACGTTGGATGCGGTATCGGTGGGGCATCTCGATTCCTAGCTCGAAAAACGGGAGCGCACGTTACTGGAATTGATCTGACCCCTGAGTTTGTTGATGCTGCGATTCAACTTTCAAAGCTTGTAGGAATGGAGGATGGCGTAAATTTCCAACAGGGTTCTGCGACAGGAATACCGTTCGAGAAAAATGTGTTCGATGTCGTGACCATGCTGCACGTCGGTATGAACGTTGAGGACAAGCTCCTTATGATGAGTGAGTTGGAGCGGGTGTGTAAGCCAGCCGGCACAATAATGATTTACGATATAATACGTAAAGGCACGGATGCATTGAAGTACCCGATGCCATGGGCGACCATCGAAAAGTTTAGCTTTCCCGACCCAGCCGCAAAATATATTGAAGCTGCCAAGGCATCCGGTCTAGTTTTGCTGAAGCAAGTCGACCACGGCAAGTTAGCAAAAAAGTTCTTGACCTCGGTACCAGATGAACTGCCAGCTCTCACGCTAGGCCACCTTATGGGCCCAAATTTTATGGCTATGAGAGATAATTTAGCGCTAGCAGTAAGAGACGACGTCGTATCACCTGTCATGATGACCTTCCGCGCCGGTTAATTAGAGTAATTGTTTCTCGAAGAAATAACGAAGTTGCCTACTCGCTAGAGCTGACGTTAGGAAATCTTAGGCAACCTGTATGCCGTGGCAGCAGTGTCATGAAACAACCATTTTTTCTCGTCGTTTGAATAATTTGTCGCTATCTTTTTGAAAGCGTTCCAAAGGACCGTGTATCCCGCCCCACGCTTATCGACCGGAAAATTAGATTCAAACATGCACCGCTCTGGTCCAAATAGCTCAATCATCTCTTTGATTGGGGCTTCCCAGGGTTCCATTAGCTGAGAAGACGTCGCAGGGATATCCTGCTTATCCCACCTAAATCCCATCATCGGCATTCCAATTCCACCTAGTTTCAAAAACGTATTCGGGCAGGAAGCAAGTTCTGTCATAGCCCCTTTCCAGAATTCAAGAATTGTATGACGTTGGTCTTTGTACGGACCGGTTCCTAAAATGCATCCCAGGTGATCAATGACGATAGGTGTTTCCGGACAGTTTTTTGCTACTCCAGCTAGTTCAAAAAGTTGAGGGTGATAGACCATAGCGTCGTAGGTGTAACCAAGATCGCCAAGCTTACGCACCCCGTCTAAATAGAGCGGATCGCTCATGGAAAAGGTTTCCTCCCTAGATAAAGGTGGATGGCTATCTTGGGCTGTTATATATCTGATTCCTCGAAACCGCCCTCGCCCGGCTTCCTCATGAGCTTCGAGTACTTCTTCAACAGCATCGCCTAGGGCCAGATTAGCGTGAGCGACAATTGCCGCTATCTCAGCCTTACCAGAGCGAGTGTTTTCCTCTGCTATCTGAGCTACAAATTCGGTTTCTCCTACGGGTTTAAAACGTTCTGGTCCAGTTTGTTTGTATTCCGCGCCGCATTCCAGATAGACGGTGCTGACGATGTTGTGGCCCGAACCAATGTCATTGTGTAGGTCCTCAAGGAGATATGGCCAACCAGTGTGACCTTCGTCAAGCCATAAATGGTGATGAGGGTCAAGAATCGGAAGTTCGGGATCAATAGCGGTTTCTTCAACTTGAGCAATCCATGCAGCATGAGTGTCGCCGGCTAGGTTTGATGGCATTCGATGGGCTCCAAAAGGTGTAAGAGAATAGACAAGGGTACTTTCGCTATCGAGTCTTTCAGAAATCGGAGGACGCTGACCAATGAGACAGAAGAAATTTATGACTGATGGTTCTAGGCGCTAAAGTTCCATTGACGTGTCCACTTTGAACCCAAAGTTTGGCTGAGGTTGTTATGGAATTCGAAGAGAGTATAGACAGAGAATTGAATAACGCTATTAGCGATGGTATCGCTCCTGGTGCCGTCGCAATAGTGGTCAACAAAAACCAGACTCTTTACGAGAAAAGTTTCGGATTCCAATCTCTACGTACTCAGTCGCCTATGGCGATCGACAGTATTTTTAATATTGCTTCAATGACAAAGCCAATAGCGGCTTTAGGATGCATGCGCGCAGTGGAACAAGGTCTATTGCGTCTTGATCAAAACGCTGGTGATCTAATTCCATGGCTAGACGAAGTACAAGTTCTCGAAGGGTTCACGTCTTCGGGTAAGCCGTTACTGCGAAAAGCGCGGACACGCATAACCCTGCGTAAGTTACTGACGCACACATCGGGTTTCGTCTACGACATTTGGAACAGTAACCAGAATAGGTATTTGCAGTTCGCTGGCACTGGGACCGTTAGTAACGGGGCTATCGAAAGTTTAAAGCAGCCTCTGGCTTTCGAACCCGGTGAAAAATGGGGTTACGGTCCCGGAATCGACTGGGCAACTAGGTTGCTCGAGGTAGTGACTGGTCAACCCCTCGGAAAGTATCTTGAATCGGAGATATTTAAGCCGCTGGGAATGAGCGACACCAGTTTTGAACCCATCAGGGTCGATGAAAGAAAGTTTGGACGCAGGGCAGCGCTCCATCGAGCTACTTCAAACGGCTACAAGACAATGAAGGATGGTACTCTTGACCGGGCATCTAGTCGCAGGTTCGATGGCGGCGGCGGCGGTTTGTATTCCACAGCAGCTGATTATGGCAAATTCATGAAGACACTTTTAAACGAAGGAAAATTTGAAGGAAAACATATTCTCTCTGCTGGAACTGTGAAGTTAATGAGCGAAAACCAAATGGGAGCGCTCCGAGTCCCTCAAATGCGCTCAACGGACTATTTTCTGAGCGCTGACGCTGACTTTTTGCCCGGCATTGAAAAATCTTGGGGCCTGTCTTTTCTAATTAACGAAGAGAATAACCCAGGAGGGCGAGACAAAGGATCGTTGAGCTGGGCCGGGTTGTGTAACACTTATTTTTGGATTGATTCTACAAATGAAATTGCTGCGGCTCTGTTGTGCCAGTTGCTCCCTTTTGCTCATCCCCCTGTCATCGAGCTATTGAGCCGATTTGAGAAAGCTATTTACAAAAATTTATAAGTCTTGTGAAATTCAACCACTCTAAAAGTCGGTCAGAAACTAACTTTTCGGCAATCTGGCAAATGTCCTATACGATAGGGCATGGGGGAAGGGGCAAAAATGCCGATTGAAAGACTGCATCACGTTGCTTATAGATGTCTTGACGCTAAGAAAACGGTTGAGTTCTATGAAGGGTATTTAGATCTTCAATTTGATTCAGCGATCGCAGAAAATATTGTGCCATCGACGGGAGAGCGGTACCCCCACATTCACATTTTTATGCGAATGGCAGATGGAAGTTCAGTAGCTTTTTTTGAGTTACCTGAATCTCCAGCGGCGATAGTCGATCCGAACACCCCTTTTTGGGTGCAGCACTTAGCTTTAAAAGTGGATGACCGGTCTTCGTTGATTTCATACAAAAAACGTTTAGAAGAAGGTGGAATAGAAGTCTTAGGACCAATAAATCATACTTTTTGCGAATCTCTATATTTCAAAGACCCTAATGGCCACCGCCTTGAACTTACATCTGACATTGCAAGCGAAGATTTACTAAAAAAAATGGAGGCTGAAGCACGGCCTCTTCTAGAGATATGGGACATAACTCGCGAGGCGCCAGAAGTTAATGCTCTGCATACCTCGGCGCGCCCTTAAAGAATGAAGCTTTTGTCGGGCTACCATGCCGCTGCAGTGATCGGCTAAGGCAGCGTTTCTATACGCAGAGCTTCTAAAACTTACCTATTCTTCGACTCGAAATATTATTGCAAACAGCGAGAAGATGACTTGCGACTTCAGTGTTGAGACTTAGAAGTCAAATCTTAAACGCTTAGAGCAAGGTCACATGGTCCTACCTACGCTGACATAATACCTTTGATCGAGTCTCATCTAGTGAGACCTAACGGGCTAAGTTGTGCTTATGCAAATAGAGCGTGACACTCGGAGTGCGGAAGTTGGGCCCAACCAACATGAAGATGCAGATGGATATATCGGTCCTGTGCCGGCTGGTTCTGGACCTCGTAGCAACCCGCTCGGGGAGTTCCCGACGGGACCCGCAGTTGGAGAAAGACTTCCTGATGTAGTTGCTTTAAATTCTGATGGGAACACTGTTGACCTGCACAGCGATCGCAATGGTCAACAAGCTGTGCTTATTTTCACTCGCTCGGTGGTTTGGTGACCTCCGTGTCGCACCCAGCTGGTCGAGTTGGAAAAAGGTATGGAAAATTTTGATGCCGCCGGAGCTAAGGTTTATGTCCTTAGCTACGACGAGGTTGAGGCGCTTGCAGACTTCAAGGCAGCTCATGAAGCGAAGTTCACGATGCTTTCCGACCCAAGTAGCGACGTTATTCGCTCTTTCGGAATTTTGAATACCCTGATAGCAGAAGATGATCACCCATGGTTTGGAATTCCTTACCCTGGCGTTTATGTAACAGACGCTGACGGGATAATTGTTGAAAAATTCTTTGAGAATAATTACGCAGTTCGTCCTGGCCCTGAACAGCTTCTCGCTGCAGTAAAAGGAGAAGAAGTTATTCTGGAAGCGCGAACCGTTGAAAACGCTGAGGTTACTGTCGAGGTAGAGTTCGAAGGAGACAGCCTCCCTTTAGGTATCACCCGGCAGGTCGTAGCTCGATTTTCTGTTCCAAAAGGGATGCATCTATACGATGAACCTGTGCCGGAGGGTCTGGTTGCTGCCAGCATTGAGCTTGACGAACACCTGGAAGGAATTTTGGCCTATACCCCTGTATCGCCTCAGACACGATCAGTAACGTTAACTGGTGATGGTCACACATTAGAGGTGTATGAAGGTGATGTAGCGATCCGCTTGCCAGTTGCCCAAAATGGTCGGGCAATAGAAAAAGACGATGATGGTCGTTGGGTATCAATCAGCGGGAATGTTCGATGGCAGGCGTGCGATACCGAAGCTTGTGGTCTCCCACAAGAGCAGCGGTTTAGTTTCCGTGTTCCTGCAGCCTTCATGGTATTGCCCGATATGGGTTCGGGTGAAGGTCGTGTGCCTTCAATGAACGGCGCTGTTCATTTCCAAGAGCTTACGGCGAGAAGGCAACGTTCATAATTGAACAAGCTTCTGGTAGAGCTAATGTTTACGAGTAGCTTACGACGCTTTTGAGACTGAGCTTCTTAATTCCGTCACAGATGCAACTAGCAATAGCGTTGCTTGGAAATGTTATTTGAAAAACAGTTTTTTGCTCAAATTAACTGGGTTCTTAAAGACGCAGCAGTTACAAATTTGATTAAATTTTTGCGAGCTCCTGCCAAAATCTTGAGGCTACGACTACGCGTTCCATATCGATAATCAGAGCATGATGTTAGTATTCGCCTATGCCTGAACTCGATCATCTTATATTTGCATCACCTGACCTTTCTGAAGGTGTTCGAATCATTGATTTACTCAGCGCTCAAAAGGCAGTTCCAGGTGGTCCTCATGTTAATTTTGGTACCAAAAATTATCTACTTACGTTTAATGACCAAACCTATTTTGAAATAATTGGAATTGACCCAGATCAAGAGAAACCGGTGAGGCCAAGACCTTTTGGCATCGATAGTATGAGCGGCCCTGCTCTTGTTGGTTACGCTATACACCCGACTGAAAACGAGACTCTTGAAGATGTCGTAGCTTTGATGAAAGAAGCAAAGTTTAACCCAGGACAAATTTCAGAGATGAGTCGTGTCAAACCTGAAGGCGAAACAATAAGTTGGCGGTTGACTATAGGGGGAGACTCGGGAGCAGCGAGTAACGGAGCATTCCCATTTGCTATCGATTGGGGAGGTAAGCCGAGTCCTGCTGTTTCCTTGCCATCCATGGGTTCGCTAGTATCGTTAACCGTTAGCAATCCTGACGTTGAAGTCCTTGCTTCAGTGGACGCTTTAAACGTTGGGGTCCTGACCGTAGAAGGCCCTGTGGGCTTGAGAGCTAGTGTGGCAATAGGGGATCGGGTAGTCGAGATAAGCTGATTTCCTTATCTCAATGAAGGGTCTAACTATGACATTGAAAATTGAAGATGTTATCCAGAAAACAATCGCTTCCTCTAATGACCAGATTGTTGACCTTTCTCACAGGATTTGGGGCAATCCTGAGACTGCTTTCGAAGAAGAAACAACTTCTCGCTGGACTGCTCAACTGTTGTCTGAGTTTGGGTATCAAATCACTACCGGAGTTGCGGATCTACCGACAGCTTTCTCTGGCGAGATTGGTTCAGGCCCGCTAACAATTGGTATCTGTGCTGAACTAGATGCATTACCCGGAATTGGCCACGCTTGTGGGCATAACATGATAGCAGCTTCAGCAGTAGCCGCAGCTATAGGCCTTGCTTCTGTCGCTGACGATTTAGGGATTACGATTAGAATCCTAGGCACTCCTGCCGAAGAAGTAGGTGGCGGGAAAATATTGATGCTGGAGCGCGGTGCGTTCGATGGCGTGCATATGGCGATGATGGTTCATCCTTCTCCAAATGAAGCAGATTTGTTTCCGACATTAGCCATTAATCAATGCGATTTTCATTTCAAGGGCAAGACAGCGCATGCTTCTGTTACTCCAAACTTAGGAATAAATGCAGCTGATGGAATCACTGTTTCACAAGTAGCCTTAGGTTTACTGCGACAACATCTGGAACCAGGAGATCAGATTCATGGGATAGTGACAAATGGTGGTGAAGCTCCAAACATTGTCCCGGGAAACGCCACGGCTAGATACTTTATGCGGGCGCCTACTTTGGAAGCTCTGAAGGAGCTTCAGCCAAGAGTCAACAATTGTTTTGAAGCGGGAGCCTTGGCTACGGGGTCTGAGCTACAGATCGAATCTTTAGGCCCTCCTTATTCAGAGTTTATGCATGATTATGAACTGGCTGATCTATATAGAAAAAATGCGAGCATGATCGGTCGAAAGGCGGGCAAGCCAAGCAATGTTGCTGCTGGCTCTACGGATATGGCCAATATCAGCTTGCTAATCCCAACTATTCACCCGATGCTCGGGTTGGATTGTTTTCCGGCTGTTAACCACCAACCAGAATTTGCTCAATACTGTGTAACGACCGCTGCTGATGAAACACTTATGCAAGGCGGCATTGCTATGGCGTTAACAGCTTCTGATGCGGCAAAGAAATCTGAAGTCAGTAGCCGTTTAGTGGATGCTGACACCTCCTATAGCGCTTTTGCTGAGTATCCATGGACGTTTTGAAACGCAAAACTTGAGTTTGGCAAAGGGAAGTAACTAGCGGCAAGTATTGGTCAGAATGGCAAATGCATCGAGATAAGTTTGCAAAGCTGCGCTTACCTAGTCGCCAAAACTTAGTATCTTTAGAAGAGCGAATTGGTATAAACCGCTCTTAAGAAATACACAGATTTTGCGTTACCGATGATGCAAACCTGCAATGCAGCAATTCAGATTCGATGTGTCTGCGGTGTCCAAGATAAGAGACTTGGAGCGTGGGTGCTTGCCGTTAGCTGCCTATTGAAGAAAGTCCCGGTGAGTGTGTATGAACAATTATGAGTATCTAAGCAAAATCTTTTATCCATTCGTTATTACCTGACAGCTATTTTGGATAGATCAGTCAATTTGCGACTCGAGAAGAGTCCTATGCGTTTACCCAGCCCCAAGAAAGTTTTCTTAGACTACTTAACGACTTAAAAAAGTGCCACGTCTGATCACATGGCGTGCTTCTCTCGAGAAAACGCTAGACAATAAGAAGATCCCTATCCAAATAAGCCCAGGTACTATAAGCAAAACTCGAACTGAAATGAATTCGGCAAGTTGACCGAACGCTAGGTTGACCAGTGCCATATGTCCGGCAGCGATCATAATGTAGAAAGACATCACACGTCCTCTGAAGCGGTCATCTACAACTTGTTGCACAAGAGTCGCAGATAAGGCCATGTACGAACCTTGAGTCCAACCTGCCAAAATTGAAGCCAGGAAAATAGGGAGAACTCCGTTAGAGACTCCAAGACAAACCATCGCTAAACCAGATCCGACGCCAGCAAAAATAAAAGCAATTGATCTAGCTCTGTCTGTTCGTATCTGAGACACGTTAAGTGTGCCTGCGACTGCGCCGGCACCCAAACCAATAAGAACTGAACTGTACAGAGAAGAAGAACCGCGAATCTGGTCAGATAGTAATGGCATCATTGAGTCAAATGCCATGGTGAAACTGCAGTGAGCTCCAACTAACGCTATTACTACGAGTATTCGACGGTCACTTTTTACATACCGAAAAGCGCTAGCAAGGTCTTCGCCCACTTTGGCAGTTCCCTTAATGAAAGCATTTATAGAGCCCCGATCCGATGGCTGTGAATCGAGAGGGTCGGCTTCGGCAGAAGCACTAGCAGTCTGAAGTCGAGTAGCTGCATACACCCCAAGTGCTAATAAGATCGCTGATACTGCAAAAACTGCACCAGCTCCAAGTGTCTCTAGAAATACGGCGCCAAATAATGGGCCGAGCAGGCGAGAACCCTGTTGTGAGGTGGCAGAGATCGCAATAGCGTTGGGTAGGTGGGCCGCCGGAACAACATTCGCAATTAAAGCTTGGCGAGTCGGGACTGCGATCGCTTGAACACAGCCGGTAGCGAAAGCAAGTACGCCAACCTGCCAAACTTGAATTACATTCGCCGCTGTCGCCACTGCGAGAACGGACGCTCCCAGAACTCCGAAAATGCCACCAGATATCAGAATTTTTCGGCGATCAAAACGGTCAGCTAACGCTCCAGCAATTGGGCCCACGATGACGAAAGGAAAAAAACTCGCAAATGTAATCCATCCGACTGCTGTGGTAGACCCGCCGCTCAGATTGTGTACCAGCCAACCGCAACCTAAAATTTGCGCCCATCTGGAACCGGTGGTGAATACACTATTGGCGAATAGCCAGCAAAAATTTGTTGAAGTAAACGCAGGGAATCTCTTGTTAGCGCTGTTTCCCACTTTGTCCACTTCCACAAGGTAGTCGCAACGAGAGTAAGTACTAGTTTCTAAATGTTATTACTCTGATTCTAGTGACATACAACAGAATGGGTTTCTGAGGATGACACCTCGTCTACATCAATACTTTGGAGACAACGGGAGAGAATTGGGCCATGTCCTTGGTATTGCTGCAATCACATCTGAATTCTGAATGTTTAGTTATGAAGAACAATTCGTACTCTTTTGTTTCCCTTGCCTTTGGATTCCGTTTTAGTTATCTCAAAACGGCCTACGTCTGAAGTGTTTGCAACGTGTGTTCCACCATCGGCCTGCTTGTCGAGGCCAACGATGTCAACGACACGAATAGTAGTAACTGAGTCAGGTATCAAATTGACTTTTGTGCGTATCAAGTGATGGTCGGCTAGCGCTTCTGGCCTATCAAGGTAACTAATTTGGATTGGTCGCGAAGCTTTAATCTCGGTATTAACAATGTCGGTTATATGTTCAGCAAAATTGTTAGGTAGTGGATCAAACGCAAAGTCCATGCGAGCTCGAAGCGGTTCCATGTTGCCGCCAGTCACGAAAACGCCATATTCATTCCAGATAACGCCACATAAGATGTGCAGAGCAGTGTGAGTTCGCATCAGGCGGTGGCGTCGTTCCCAATCGAGTTCAGATGCGACTGTTTGCCCTACTTCCATGTCGGTGCGATCAACTTTATGCCAAACAGCCCCTTCATTCTTGAAGACATCAATAACGTTATAAGTAGCCTCACTCGAAACGATCGTTCCAAGATCATGGGGTTGACCACCGCCGGTTGGGTAAAAAAGGGTCCTATCTAGCGTCACTAGGTCGCCATCAACCGCGGTCACGGTAGAAGTAGTTTTTTTTAAGTAAGCGTCTTCGAGAAATAAGAGATCAGTCATATTGAGCTCGCTAATGGTTGGAGCGCTTAAATCTGATTAGGTTAGAGCGCTTGGAATGTAGAAATCCTTTAAAAAATGTTGGGACTTGTTATTTGTGAAGTTCAATTTGTTCGGATTTCGAGGGCCGCTCATTATTTTCTTGTTTTAGCCACTGATCCAGCCACCGTCTACGCGCAGTTCCGTTCCTGTGGTGAAACTTGAGTCAGATGATGCTAAGAAAAGAATAGCTTTGGCGACTTCGTCGGGCTGACCGAAACGCCCCATGGGGTGCCTGCTCAAAGAACGTTCAATATAGGGAGCTGGGTTTTCGAAGCGCCCGAATGATCGTTTGAGCAACGGTGTTTCTGTAGCGCCCGGAAGAACAGAATTAATCCGAACACCGTCGGACGCATGGTCATTCGCAGCGGTTCTACACAAACTTACTATTGCTCCTTTAGTGGCGATATAAGCAGCATTCCCAAGCCCTCCTGAAGTTGCTAGCTGTGAGGATAAAGCTACGATTGAACCACTTTTCTTCTTAACCATTTGATCTAGGCAAGCTCTCATCCAGAGATATGTACCTTTCACGTTGACAGCGAACACTTCGTCCCATTCATCAGGGGTGGTATCAGGAATTGTCTTGCCTACAGAAGTAGCAGCCGCAGTAACTAAAATATCTACTGATCCGAAGGCGTTCTCAACTTGATTCGCAATTTTCCAAGCAGCTTCATTATCGGTTACGTCAGCCTCAAAAAATTTTGCCCTGCCTCCGGATTCAAGAATTAGCCGTTCGGTCTGTTCTCCTTGCTCGATATCTTTATCAACGACTATGACCAATGCGCCTTGTTTCGAAAAGAGTTCAGCAGTGCATCGGCCTATACCGGATGCTGCGCCAGTAATGATCGCTACCTGGTTATCGAGTGAGTTCGCCATTGAGAAATGCTAACCCTATTTCCAAGGTGGAGACGAACAGATCCACATTCAGTTGTTGAATTTTCAAGAATCTTGAAAAGACAATGACCTAAGATGAAGGGAATTGGTTTCTACCAGCGTATCCTTTCGTGTCCGCTATTTCGTATGCGCTGGCTAAGACAGCGGTGTCCGTAGCAAGGTGATGGCGACTTTGCCTTGCGCTATTTCATTCAGATAGGCCTATGAACAAGTCACAACATTTTCTTTACCGCTGGCAGCTACAAGCTTTGGCTAGCTGGTTGCGATGCGGTCGCCGTGGGATTATTGAAGCGGTAACAGGGGCAGGAAAAACCAACGTTGCGATACAGGCAGCAGCTGACGCGCATCGCCGTGGGTTGTTTGTGCTTGTGGTCGTTCCGAGTCGAGTGCTGATGGAACAATGGTCTGCGAGCCTCAAACGTGCTCTTCCTGACTGTGTGATAGGTCGGTTGGGTGATAGTTTCAGCGACCGAGCTGATGATTGTGACGTGCTAGTCACGACGAGGCACTCAGCTAGTGCTAAAAAACCTCTTCCGCCAGGCGATCGTGACGGTCTTATAATCGCTGACGAATGTCATGGCTTTGGCGGTGCTACTCTTCGGAAATCATTGATACACGAGTATCAAGAACGGTTAGGTCTGACAGCAACCCTTGAACGTTCTGATGATGCGGTCGAAAAAACCCTCGTTCCATATTTCGGGGGTGTTTGTTATAGATACGACTTTGGTCAAGCGATAGCCGACGGTGTCTGCGCCCAGCCACGGGTAGCGTTTGTGGCAGTTCCACTCGCAAGCGAAGAGCGAACTGAGTACGACCTAACCGAGGCTTCCTTAGTAGCTGCTAGACAGATCCTTCGAGATATTCCAGACATGCCGCAAGACCCATTTAGTGCCTTTTTGGCTGCTGTGAGTTATCTTTCCGAACACGATGCAGGTCCAAATGGGAAAGCTGCTAAAACTTATCTCGAAGCTTTTTCGAAACGAAGAGAAATTGTGGCGACTAGCCGCTCCAAATATGAGGTTCTTTCGAAATTCGCTCCGATCATTGTAGATGCTTCAGGAACGCTGATATTCACTCAAACGGTAAAAGCTGCTAACCATGCGATAAATAGGCTCGATCCGTTGTTGAGTATTGAGATCATCACAGGTGACACTGCACGTTCAGAGCGAGAGACGATACTTACGGATCTGCGGCATGGTAAATTAGACGCTGTTGCTGCGCCGAGAGTTCTCGATGAAGGAATAGACGTTCCCGATGCCAATCTCGGAATTGTAGTTAACGCAAGCCGAACACGTCGACAGATGATTCAGAGAATGGGAAGGATCCTTCGACTGAAGCAGCAGGGTGTAGGCGCTCGTTTCGTTGTGTTGTTCGCTAGCGATACGCTCGAAGATCCCACGGCGTCAGAACGCGATGGATTTATGGAAGAAATCCAAGCCATCAGCGAGTCTTCGCAACTCTTCGGAGTTGGTCAACATGATGATCTCGGTTCGTTTCTGAACTATTTCGGACCGGACAAGCCAATCGCACCCGTGCGAATAGGGCCAATGAACTCAGTAACAGAATTGCCTAAAAATCTTGATCTAATTGATAAATATGCATGGCTGAGCTTTCTCGGGTGGAGCGAAGAGACAGAAGACCACAGAGAAATATGGGAAAATGATCCGGTGAGGTCAGATGTATCAGACGATTTATACCTAGATTTCGAAGTATTACAACTTCCACAGATCGCAAGAGAAAAAGTTTCTCCCAAAAAAGCTGCTCGCCTCTCAACCGGGGAACAGCCAGTAGCGATGAGTAAAGTTGATGGAAATTTTGTTCTTCGGTGCACGGGATGCGGTGCAACTTCTGAGCCAACTCCCTTTCGTTGGAAAGCTCTTGAAGCTACCGTCGAGTGCAGTTGTCTTTGGTAAAGATCAGCTTAAGTTCACCGCCTGCGGACCTATCAACCTCTTATCTGAAACTTAAGGCTCCATCATCTAGATCAGCGATTGGGAGCAGGTCTTTTTCTGTCCAATAATCCTGAGCGTGGCGCCACGGATCCGTGTCACCTTGCTGTGGCAAGAGGTGAACAGAGCGTTGTAAATATCCTGGATTGAAATCTTCAGGATCGACCCAAGGAAGTAGCTTCATGCTCTTATCCTCTTCCCGTAACCTAGGAACGGCCACGCTTGAGCCGGTTTCTTCCATGTGGTTTAGTAAACGGCATACAAAGTCGCCAATTAAATCTGCTCTAAGAGTCCAACTGGCGCGAAAGTATCCAAAGACCCAGGCCATGTTTGGAATGCCGGTAAACATTGCCCCACGGTAAGTAATTGATTCAGAAAAATTTAGTGGCTCTGAGTCAATATCGAAATCGATGTCACCGAGAACGTTAAGATTAAAGCCGGTGGCTGTAATTATTACGTCTGCTTCTAAGACGTCACCTGACTTAAGTAAAATGCCGTTTGATTGGAATGTCTGAATCTCATCGGTTACGACTGAAGCAGTGCCATCAGCGATTCTTTTAAAAAGATCACCATCAGGAACAAAAGCAATGCGCTGATGCCAAGGTCGATAGCTAGGAGTGAAGTGTTGATCAATGTCGTAATCATCTGGTAGGAATTGTTTGATCCCTTTGAAAAGTTCAGCTTTAACGAGCTCGGGGTGCTCTCGAGACATTTGGGCAATTTTTTCTTGTTCAAGAAGTATTTTTTTCCGTACTATCTCATGCACCCATTCCTCAGGAATCTCTAACTCGCGGAGCATGTCAGCGACTTCAATCGCATTTCTGCCAGTGGCGAAATACGTCGGTGATCTTTGCAGCATGGTGATGTGGCTGCATTTCTCAGCCATTGCAGGAATCAGTGTTGCCGCTGTAGCGCCGGACCCGATCACGACAACTTTTTTTCCGCTGTAATCGAAGTTCTCAGGCCATGTCTGGGGATGGATTATGTCCCCTTGGAAATCTTGTACTCCGGGCCAGGAAGGCGTATATCCTTCAGAGTGCCGATAGTACCCTTGGCACATCCACAAAAAATTGCATGAAAAGTTGAGCTGTTCGTTACTGTCGCTAACCGTGACAGAAAGTAGCCACATTTTTTCTTCGGTAGACCAAGAAGCCGATGAAATTGCGTGCCCGTAACGAATATGGGAAGCAAGTTCGTTTTCCTCAATGACTTCGCCCATATATTTTGTAATCTCAGCTGCTGTAGCTATCGGTGCGCTGGTCCAAGGTTTAAAACGATATCCAAAAGTGTATAGATCACTGTCTGATCGAATACCAGGGTATTTGTGGGTGCGCCAAGTTCCGCCGAAACTATCTTGTGCTTCTAGAACAGCAAAAGATTTGTCGGGGCATTGATCCTGCAAGTGATAGGCACCCCCGATTCCAGATATTCCAGCGCCGACAATAAGGACATCGAAATGTTCTGTCAGATTGGTAGCTGACGCAGCTGAATGTTCGCCTGTCTTAGAATTACCCATGTCGTTGCACCTCGCTGAGTCTGGCTGACCCTTCGAAGACTAATGCCGCTAGACGGTGATAGCGATATAAGACAAATAATTGAGAGCAATCCGGATAAGAAGTTGTTCAAATATTAGAAGTAAGCACAGTCAGAGATATAGATACACCGCATCTTCTTGATGCCTTTGACCTTACAGAAGAGCGTCGCTTCTCTCAATCTTGACGAGGTAATACCTATTGAGACTGTCTTGGCAATAGGTATTTGTGAAGCTTAATTAATTTAAAAATTCAAGTGTGTTGCAAGGCCAGAAGGAAGATCTGTCACTGCGAATTGTTAAGATCCTTAGGTCAAAAAATACTAGTGTGTGGGGATGATAGAAGGCCAGCACGCGATGGTGAAGGAGCTCTAGTGAAATCCACTGAATACGAAAAGTTGTTTCAAAAAAATACGGCGCTTATCACTGAGTTAGCCAAAGGTAATCTTGATGCCTCAGTCCCAGCCATGGCAGCTTGGACGTTGAGAGAATTAACTGTCCACGTAGGTGGAGTTTGGGCGTTTGTCAGCAGATCGGTGGCCCAAGGTAGCTCGATTGACCCAAACCACGGGGTAGCGACATGGGGTATGGCTCAAGACAACCGCCCAACTACAGAAAATCTTGCTGAGTGGCATTCACTTGAGGCACAAAATCTCCAAAAAGTTATTTATTCTC
>CAJJCB010000015.1 GCA_905182565.1 Acidimicrobiaceae bacterium
ACACCTCCGATTTGAGGCGAGATCATTTGGCCAACACCGAAAGCCAGAGTCCCAGCCGCAAAACTAGGACCATAATCGGCCAGCGAAGCATTCTGAACAAAATACAACGTGATCGTTGCAGGAATACCACCGAAAATGAGGCCAAACCCCGCACAAATAATCAAGGTAGGACTGAACCATCCCGGGAGAACCAGAAGACAGCATGCCCCCCAGAGCGTGAACGCTGTAGCCAAGCAGTTACGAGGACCAAACCTTCCCACCAATTTCATGAAGAGAGGCCCACCAAAAATCATAGCGATACCAAGAATCGTGAACGCAAGAGAAGCGCGCCCGCTTGTCCAGTCGCTGTCATCTTCAAGCCGAGTTGTTAGGAAGCCAAGCACCAAAATGTACATGCAGCCAAATGACGTATAAGCCAGCGTTATCGGCAGCCAACCCTTTAGTCGTTTAAGGGCCCCGAAACCCCCAAAGCCTCCTTTGGTTGGCGTGTCTTTTTGTTTATGTTCAACAAACAGAAAAGTTATTACTGTTACTGCAATCGCGATGGTTGCTTGAACTAGGTACACGGTCCGCCAGCTGCTGGCGCCTGAAAGTGATCGCATGAAACCGCTCAGTTGACCTGAAAAAACTACGCCAAGTCCGATGCCAGCGCCTGCCAACCCAACTGCGAATGCCCTTCGTTCAGGAGCTAATGCACCAGCTGCTATCACCGGTGATGGGATCCAGATGCAAGCTCCGCCAAGGCCACACAAAAACATGGCGATTGCTAGAGAAGTAACTCCTGAAGATGCAGCGGCGAGACTTAACCCTGTCGTAGAAAATATAAGCCCGACTCGCATGATAGTAAACAGTTTCAGCTTGCTCGTGGCGGCCGCCACAAGAACTGTGCCAACTAAATACGCACCGACATTTACCGTCGATAGTGACCCAGCGATGGTATTAGATAATTGGAGGTCATCTCTAACTGCGGGAAGTAAAACACCGTAAGTGAAGCGACCGAAAGCTTGAGCTACTCCGGCACATAAAGCGATGATGAAGACGGCAGTTAACCCCCGTGCCTTCATCGGCGACTGACATCAAAAACGAGGGGAGGCATGAGGGGCTTGATTAACGAAACTTTAGGTGGTTTCGGTAGCGACAGGGCGGCGATACAGCCACCAAAAGCAAAAACCGCAGAAAACACCAGAACTAAAGCAAATGATCCCGTCAGGTCAGCAACGACACCTCCGATTTGAGGAGAAATCATTTGAGCCACCCCGAACGCCAAGGTCCCAGCAGCGTAGCTAGGGCCGTAATCAGCGAGCGAAGCGTTCTGAACGAAATACAACGTGACTATTGTTGGGATCCCACCAAAAATAAGACCGAATCCCACACAGAGAACCAAGGTGGGACTAAACCATCCTGGCAGAACCAGAAGGCAGCACAATCCCCAGGCAGCAAATGCGGTAGCGAGGCAATTGCGAGGACCAAACTTTGCGACCAGTTTCATGATCAATGGCCCACCAAATATCATGGCAATGCCAACGAGAGTAAACGCGAGAGAAGCTCGACCACTTGTCCAGTTGCTATCATCCTCGAGTCGTGTCGACAAAAAACCAAGTACGAGAATGTACATGAAACCAAAGAATGAATAGGCCATCGTTATTGGGAGCCATCCACGCATACGCGTTAACGCAGAAAAACCGCCGAACCCTCCCTTGGAAGGGGCGCTTTTTTGGTTGTGTGCAATGAAGAAAAAAGTTAATAGTGCTATAGCTAATGCTATGGCTGCCTGAATTAAGTAGACCGTGCGCCATCCACTGTCACCTGAAACTGACCGCATGAAACCGCTGAGCTGCCCTGCGAAAACAATACCTAAACCACCACCAGAAAAAACGAGCCCAATAGCTAACCCCCGACGCTCTGGTGATAATGCATCAGAAGCGATTACAGGTGATGGAATCCAAATGCAAGCTCCACCAAGCCCACACAAAAACATAGCAACACCTAACACGAGCGCCCCTGGAGCTACTGCTGCAAGAACGAGACCGCTGGTCGAAAAGAGGAAACCTATTCGCATTACTGCCAGTAGTTTCAGTCTGCCGGTAGCCGCTGCTACCACGATTGCCCCGATTAGGTAAGCGGCGACGTTGATAGTTAAAAGTGACCCCGCAATAGTGTTAGAAATTCCAAGATCATTACGAACCGCAGGCAGCAATATGCCGTATGTGAACCGACCGAATGATTGAGCAACGGCGCACCCAAGTGCGATCAGCGCAACGACTCCAAAGCCTTTTAACTTCATGTACCTTTTCCAGATGTCTTGACCGGGAGTATGGCTATAGGTGGCACTTTGATGTCGCAACGTCAAGTGGGGCGCAAAAATCTTTCATCTAAGCAGATGGAACAGCCGACGCTCCTGTTTGCAGAACCACATCAAAGACTAAGTTAGTCTAACTTTTATGACTTAATGTTTGCTTCACTCGCTCTAGATAAAACCGACTGGCTACCATATTTCAGTTACTAACTAAATGTTCGTTACGAAACGCGATTCATTATCGAATCCGACGCCGTAATCAGATTGCTGATCTATCGTAAGAGCAGCTAACAAAACAGCAACAAATTCTCTACCAGCAATATCGAACAAGACAGTTTTGAAATGACGGTAAGCATGAACGCAGGTCACACCGAACGCGTTCCTATATCGAGGGGAAGATAGTTATGTTGAGCGGAGTAACTGAACTAGCAGAGGCTTTCAGAAATGGATCCTCGAGCCCGTCTAAGGCTGTTGAACACTGCCTTACGAAAATAGGTGAGGTCGACTCCTCTATAAAAGCGTGGCAATCAGTATTCGGTGAAGAAGCTCTCGCCGCAGCAAAAATAGCCGACCAAGCATTCGAATCTGGTGAGGCACAAGGGCCTTTTTTTGGGATTCCGTTTGCCTTAAAAGACATTGTCGAAGTTGAAGGCAAAATTGCTACTGCGGGCTGCGCAGAGAGAAAAAACATAGTTTCTGACCGCAGCGCAGATGTCGCCAAGCTCCTACTCCAAGCAGGCGGAATTCTCGTAGGAAAAACCAAGACCGTAGAATTCGCTTTCGGTGGCTGGGGAACAAATCAACACATGGGAACACCGCTAAACCCATGGGATCTTCAGAACCCTAGAACTCCAGGCGGCTCATCCTCGGGATCCGGAGCCGCTGTCTCCTCGGGAATGATTCCGTGCGCTATAGGAACAGATACTGGAGGGTCAGTAAGACTACCGGCAGCTTTTTGCGGAATCGTAGGACTTAAAACCACTAAAGATTTAATTTCAACTGATGGAATTGTTCCGTTGTCGCACACTCTAGACACTCCTGGCCCTTTAGCGCGCAGCGTCAACGACGCAGCGTTAATGTTTCTTGCCTTAACAGGATCTAGCGGTCCGCAAGACTACGAAAATTGGCTGAACAAAAATGGAATATGGGCTGTAGTGGCTGAAAGCATTGCGAAACTAAGAATGTGTTCCCTTGGAGATCGAGAGCGTGAAGGAGTCGATGCAGAAGTATTAGAAAGCTACGACGAGTCCATTGAAGATCTTCGTCGGTTGGGAGCAGAAATTACGCCTCTTGACCCGCCGAAACCTTTTGAGGAACTTAAGGAAGCTAACGGCATCATCACGACCGCTGAGGGCTATTTCTATCACGGGGATTTAATGGCTAACCCAGAGTCGCAAGTAGATGAATATGTAAGGCAGCGTTTTCTGGCTGGCGTTAACTTGACTGCAAAAGACTATATTTCAGCAATACAACAACGAGTCGAGGATCAAAAAGAGTTTTTCGCAGCGATAGCTAATGCAGATGCGTACCTGACACCAACTACACCGATGCTTCCTATGCCATTAGACGGCCTTAACGAGAATGAAACGCCAGCACGTTTCACTCGGCCAGGAAATTATCTCAACATGTGCGGAATCAGTGTTCCTGGGAAAGTATCAAAAACAAATTTGCCGACCGCTCTGCAAATTTTGTGTCGACCTAATGAAGAGGCTCTGGCTTTACGAATTGCAGCTGCGTACGAAACGCAACGTGGGCCGCTCGCCGACCCGCCAGGCTTCGCCAGTATCTAATGAGTATGAAGTTATTGCAGTTAGCCGTATCGTCTATGAACCGCTGTCATCTAGAAGGGCTTTTGCTATGAGTTGGAAACAAGAAGTTGCAGAATTAGAGCGGCGACTGGGTCTGGTTCAACAAATGGGTGGCGAAGAAAGCGTCAATTTTCACCATGGGCGAGGAAAGCTGACAGTTCGCGAAAGAATTGAGGCGCTTCAAGACCCTGGAACTTTTCGTGAGATCGGGGCTCTTGCCGGGACCCCTGTGTTCGATGAAAATGGTTTATTGGAAAGCCTTACACCGGCTAATTATGTCATCGGTACAGCTGAACTCGATGGCCGACGGGCTGTTCTTTGTGGAGGGGACTTTACAATTCGTGGCGGCGCGGGAGATGGCAACATCGGCCAAAAATACATAGTTGCAGAAAAACTGGCACGAGATCACCGAATGCCGCTCATAAGGCTTCTAGATGCCACAGGAGGAAGCGTCAAAACATTCGAAAAATTAGGACACACGTATTTGCCAGATATCGAATCTCCAGATTTATCAACCGAGATTTTAAGTCAAGTCCCCGTCGTGTCAGCTGTTCTGGGATCGGTCGCAGGACTTCCAGCTATTCAAGCATGTCTGTCCCATTTCAGCATAATGGTGAAGGACACTAGCCAAGTATTTGTTGCCGGACCTGCTGTAGTCAAAGAAGGAGTCGGTATTGACATCACTAAAGAAGACCTCGGTGATGAACGAGTCCAAATTCCTAATGGCGTGATCGATAATTTAGCCGAAAATGAACAGGACGCCTTCGAACAAACTCGAAGGTTCCTCTCTTACCTCCCTTCAAACGTCTGGGAAATGGCGCCGCGATCTGAGCCCAAAGATCCGGTAGGTCGCAGGGAAGAGATGTTGTTAGAAGTAATACCTCGTATCAAGAGAAGGATCTATTACCCGCACAAGATCCTTGATGCTGTCCTAGACATTGACTCTTTTTTCGAGATAGCGCCTCTGTCAGGAAGGGCCCACATAACCGGCTTGGGTCGAGTAGATGGTTATCCCGTTGGGGTAATGATTAACAACCCTCTTTATTATGGTGGAGCAATGGGCCCACTCGAAGCCGAAAAGGCAATGCGATTAGTCCAGCTATGTGACACCTTCCACCTTCCACTAGTTTGGCTATGCGATGAGCCGGGTTTCCATGTCGGGCCCGAAAATGAAGCGCAAGGAATCCTTCGCGGCGGAGCACGAGCCCTGACGGTCTTCTCAGCCTCGAAAATGCCTTATATATCATTCCTTATGAGGCAATGTTATGGAGTCGCCGGCGGCCTTCACGTCCGACATAGCGGCATGTACCAAAGGTACGCGTGGCCATCAGCTCATGCAGGTTCGATGCATATAGAGGGCGGAACAATGGTCGCATATAAGAGAGAAATCCAGAACGCTGAAGATCCGAAAGCGAAACGAGAAGAGATAGAGGCACGATTAGAAGCCATCGCTTCTCCGTTTAGGAACGCACACGCAATGGATATTGAAAATTTGATTGATCCGCGAGAAACAAGGCCCCTACTTTGCGAATTCGTGCAACAAGCTCAAACCATTCTTAAGACTCAGCTCGGACCAACGGCGGGAGCATCTTTTAGGCCGTAAAACTAGGCAGTTACTTCATCGACGATGGAGTCAATCATCGCTGAAACGTCATAAGCCGGTTCCCAACCCCATTCATCTCGAGCAAATTTGTCATCGATTCGCACATTCGCTGCAGGGGAATCTGCCGAATGTGAAAAAGATATTTCGGATCCAGGGATCCTATTTGCCACAGCTTCAGCTAATTCAGCTGCAGTAGGTGTTGGTCGTGGTCCATCAACCAAATAATTGATTGAGCGGATTGCCTCAAACGGCGCCTCAGCCAATTCAACAGCAGCCCGAGCAGCGTCTTTGTAGTGCATGATCGCTATTACAGTCTCAGGTGGTACCCAAACCTCAAATGGTTCACCTGCGGCAGAACGTTCAATCATCCAACTCGTGTATTGGGCAAGACTCCAAGTTGTAACCCCAGGCCCAACAATCGACGGGTACCGCAAGCTTCTAAAGTCCAATCCGTATTTCGACCTGTAATAAGCTCCAAGGTTCTCTGCGAAGACCTTGGTAACACCATAAATAGTGTTAGGCCTCTGCAGAGAAAGATCATTTAAAGGCTCTGAACCAACATCACGCCCATAAGTACCAATAGAACTGGCGAAAATAAATTGCTCAGTGCCGACAGTACGAGCAGCCTCAATAGTTTCTATAAAACCAACAGCGTTTATTTCTAATAATGACTGAGGATCATTTTCTCCCGGCCCAGTCAATATTGCCCCAAAATGGTAGATAGTAGACGGCGCAATCTTTTCGATAAGACCCCCTGTGCTTCCAGGAGTAGCTAAGTCAAACTGATGTAACTGAACCTGATCCGCTACACCTTCAAGGCGCCCTAAATTCCCAGACCTATGACCAACATGGACTTCTTCACCCTTGTCGAGCAAAATTCGAACAATTTCAGCGCCGATGAAGCCGGTACCACCAGTAATAAGTGTTGACATAGCTACAGGATGACATGATCTGGCGGTGAAGCGCTTCGATTAGTAGCTTTAAGGTATGACTTCCATAGATAGTCGAAGAAAACGTGTAGTGAAGAACTGGGGACTGACAGATGAAATCATCATCGTCCGTTCTGGGTCCCTTGTGCCAATCGATGGTACTGACATGCACTACCCCTATCAGCCCCACCCTAATTTTGCGTATCTCGCTGCCGTTGGAGTTCCCGAGGCTCTGCTAGCTTACGATGCTCAACAAAATCATTGGGAAACCTTCGGGCCAAGAGCTACAGCTGATGAGTTAGTTTGGGAGCAATCAGCGCAGAACCTCGGCATTCCGGTAGCTGAACTAGAAGAATGGCTTGCTAGCAGACCTAACCGCAAAATCTGCGAGGCGAACACTGATCCAAGATTGAATCAAGGAATCGGTGAGGCTCGAATATACAAAGACGAAGATGAATTAGAGGATTTGCGCAGCGCAGCGTTAACTAGCCAAGCCGGCTTCGATTGGGTTTTCGCAAATGCATCGGTCGGGATGACTGAACGCGAGATACAAGTTGGTATGGAAGCAGAATTCTTTAAAGCCGGAGCTCCGCGAACGGCATATCAGAGCATCGTTGCAAGCGGACCAAACGGTGCATTCCTGCATTTTTTTTACGGTCAAGATGACACCTTACGCCCCACAAGCAGAAGCCTCGAAGCGGGCGATATGTTGCTGATCGATGCAGGTGGCCAAATCGGCGGATACGCCAGCGATGTGACTCGATCCATGGTCGTTGGGGCTGAACCAACAGACATCCAAAACTTTCTTTGGCATCTCATCCAAAGAACCCAAGAAGTTGCAATAGACAGATGCCGCCCCGGAGCTGAATGGAGAGAAATCCATTTGGAGTCAGCGAAGATAATCGGAAGTGGGCTTATAGAACTAGGACTTATGAAGGGTGACATAGATTCGTTAGTGTCATCTGGTGCGGTCGCATTGTTCTACCCTCATGGTCTCGGTCACCTCATCGGGTTAGCTGTTCATGACTCTGGTGGATATCAGAAAAGCCGCGAACCAAGCTCGCACCCACAACTGCGCTACCTAAGGACTGACAGAGTATTGGAAACCGGCATGATCACAAGCGTTGAGCCGGGTGTCTACTTCATCGAGGCTCTACTAGGAGATCCAAAGAATCAGCACAAATTCGCTGACGAAGTAAACTTCAAATTAGCCGACGACATGAAAAATTTTGGTGGTATCCGCATCGAAGATGACATTCATATCACCGATAAAGGACCAGAAAACTTAAGCTCGGCGATAGCCAAACCATTAGTAATCAACTGGCGATAAATCATAACTTGAATTCCCTTGAAGGTTAAGAAACGAGCCAAAGTGACACAGGTAAAGCACTCTTACGATGCCGTAATAATTGGGGCAGGAATAATTGGTTGCGGGATCGGGTTCGAGCTGAGCAGACGGGGAGTCAGAACAGCAGTAATCGAAAAAAATGTTGGACCTGGTGAGGGTTCAACGAGTGCCTCCTCCGCTATTATCCGTTTTACCTATTCAACGTATTCAGCGGTAGCTATGGCGTACGAAGGTTTAAGATACTGGGAAAACTGGGAAGACTATCTACAAAATAAAAATCGGGTTACTACTCCAAGCTTTCATCAATGCGGCATGTTCGCTGTCAAAAGTAAACAAGTCCACTACCTTAAATCGTTGCCGCACTTTGATCAGATAGGCATCCCATATGAGCATTGGGGAATCGACGACATAAAAAATCGTATACCCAGTTTTGACTCTCGCATATTTGGCCCTCCGAGCCGTCCGAGCGATGATGCGTTCTGGGATGAGCCAACCGAAGTGATGGAAGGCGGATTGTTCACCCCCGAAGCCGGTTATATAAGCGACCCAAGGCTCGCTGCTCAGAATCTTTATCAGGTAGCCGAACAGAAAAATTGTTCGTTCTACTTCAAAAGCGAAGTCGAACAGATCTTGACAAAAAGTAACAGGGTTCAAGGAGTGAAGCTTGCAGATGGCACCAACATTGATGCTCCTATCATTATTAACGCTGCCGGTCCCTACAGCGGAACTATCAATGCGATGGCTCACGTTCTTGAGGACATGTCAATAAAAACGCGACCGTTGCGTCAGGAGGTTTGTGTAGTTCCTTCCTCGGAAGACCTTGATTTTGAAAAAATGGGTATGGCGATAGCAGATGATGATGTCGGGATTTACCTACGCCCTGAAACTGGGAATAATATTTTAGTAGGAGGAACTGAACCGGAATGTGATCCGTTGCGGTGGGTATCCGCAGATCATCAAGGTGAAATTGACCCAGAACAATGGGAAGCGCAAGTTTTACGATTAAACCGAAGAATCCCAAGTACAGGTGTGCCTCACCAAAAACTTGGAGTAGTAGGCGTTTACGACGTTTCAGACGACTGGAGTCCTATCTACGACGCTACAAGTTTGGATGGCTTCTATGTAGCTATTGGAACCAGCGGAAATCAATTCAAAAATGCGCCAATAGCTGCTCATTGCATGGCGGAGTTAGTGCTCGCAGTGGAGAGTGGATATGACCACGAGACACAACCGCTTGTTGTGACCGGACCGCACACAAATCTAAAGATAGATATGGGTACTTTTCGTCGTAACCGACCAATTAATCCTGACTCTCCTATGTCTGTGCATGGATAGCCAACAAATCTATTTCCAAGCAAAAACAGGTTGTTCGAGATGGTCAATACGAACATTATTTCCCTCGTAGGCCACAGCCCGAAACTGATACAAAAGCGCCCCAGTCGGAGCATGAATCAAATCACCTCCAATGGGAAGCTGGACGACTGGGTCTGGGCTCTCAGGAATTTTCACAAAACGAGGGGAATCAGGTCGAGCTAACTCGCGAATAGAAACCCTGTGAATAGATGCCACTTCATCAGGGTTTGCTATTGGTTCGACTCCGTCTTCAATCCAAAATACGAATGGTGAAATGACATAACCTGAGCGAGTTGAATAATCATCGAGACGCCCAAGGAAATTAGCAGCACTCAACTTAAGACCGACTTCTTCGTGGGCCTCGCGCATGGCTGCGTCAAGTGAAGTTTCAGAACCATCGACCCTGCCTCCGGGAAGAGCCCATTGACCCGGGTGGTCCTTAAGCCTCGCCCCTCGCCGAGTCAAGAGCACCGCAGCGCCACCTGCAGTGCCCTCAATAGACCCCGTCAAAGTGTCATCTTCACGAATCCCAGGAATATCGGACATTAATTTCAGCCGTTGTTCGGCACCGAATTTTGCGGCGCTTTCGTCGTAACCATGAACTGAGTTATCACTATCAAGAATTATGAGGCATACCGAAGCACGGATAAGTCCTTCAGTGTCAGACTCTCTGACTTCATGCTGGTCTAAATTTTTCACTATTCGCGCACGAAGGTCTTGGTCAAAAACTACATCGTTAGTCATTTAGGAAGTATCGCGCACTACCGCAAGGTGCGGAGTTGACTATTCTCTATTAATAAGACTCTGAAAGGCGATATTGGCATGCAAGTTAAAAATCTTGACGACGTGAGTTTCGGAGCAGTTGTTTCAAATATCGATTTAGAAAATCTTGATGAAGAACAATTTGATGAGTTACATCAACTGTGGCTAGACAGAGCACTTCTAATATTTCCTGGAGCGAAACTGACTCTTGAAGCGCAAGATACGTTCGCGAAACGTTTTGGAAAACTGGAATTTCCTAGAGCAGTACCAATATCAAATATTGATAAAGATGGAAAAGTTCATTCGCAGGGAAATGATGACGTGGTGAAATCTCTGAGAGGAAACGAGGGATGGCACCATGATTCGACGTACATGCCCATCCAAGCAAAGGGAGCTGTTTTCAGCGCAGAAATTATTCCTGAGGAAGGCGGATCAACTGGATGGGCCGACATGCGCGCCGCATATGAGCAACTCGATGACCAATTACGAAAAAAAATTAATGGATTGACTGCGTACCACTCCCTGTATTACAGCCAAGGTCGAGCAGGCTATTTACCTTCGAACCAAAACGAAGATGGCACATACGAGATGTATGGTTACCACGACCAAGAAGTTCCGTTGCGGCCGTTAGTGAAGGTGCACCCAGAAACCGGCCGTCCGAACCTTGTTATTGGAAGGCATGCGCATGACATAACGGGAATGGACGCTCAAGAGTCAGAATCCCTACTTGACGAGTTAAACGACTGGGCTTGCCAAGAACCACGCACCTACCATCACCAATGGAAGGTAGGAGACGTGGTTATCTGGGATAACCGGCGCCTTATGCACCGAGGAACACCATTTGATATGTCCAAACCGAGAAGAATGTGGCACACCCGGATAGCGGGAGAACCACAAACCGAATTAGCCCTCAACCACTGAAAATCCTATGAGCCTTATTAAAAAAATCCGATCCGATATGACAGATGCCATGAAGGCAAAAAATAAGTTAACTGTCTCTACTCTGAGGTCGGTGATAGCAGCAGTTCAACAAGCAGAAGTAGCGGGTTCTGCATCATCAACTCTCACAGATGAAGAAGTCCTAAAAGTTATTAGCGCTCAAGCTAAGCGTCGCGTCGAAGCAGCAGAAGCATTCGACGCAGGGAATCGACCAGAACAAGCTGAAGCAGAGCGCCTCGAACTCGAAATTTTGACAACTTACTTACCAACCCAGCTTGATGAAAGTGAAGTTAAAATCATAGTTGCAAAAATTTTAGCCGAAGGAAGTTTCTCATCAATGAAAGATATGGGCGCAGCGATGAAAGCTGTAAACGAAAAAATTGATGGACGAGCCGAAGGCCGACTAATTGCCGACCTGGTCAAATCAGAACTCTCATGACGAAACCTAAGCACATCGTCCTCATAGGGTTTCTCCAAGCCCAAAACTGCACCACAATTCCAGCCGCCTGGCGGCATCCAGATGCTCGCCATGACGTGACGAGCGCAAGTTTTTACCAACATGTAGGACAAACTCTAGAACGTGGAAAATTTGACTTAGGCTTTTTCGATGACAGGCTTGCTATGCCAGACCTCTACGGAGGAGATCACCGCCATACCGTCGAAAACGGCATTCGCTGCGTCAAACTTGACCCGGTTACAGTTCTGACAGCTATGGGCATGTCAACTGAACGCCTCGGCTTAGGTGCGACATACTCAACCTCTTACTACGAACCGTTTCATGTAGCTCGAGTTTTCGCCACTTTAGACCATATGAGCGAGGGCAGAGCAGCATGGAATGTTGTCACCTCAGTTAACGACAATGAAGCCAAGAACATGGGTCTATCAGAAGCGCCTGCCCATGACGTTCGCTATGACCGCGCCGATGAGTTCATGGAAGTAGTCCATGGTCATTGGGACAGCTGGGAGATAGACGCTATCGAAGCCAATAGAGAAACAGGTCGATACGCCGACGGTGACAAAGTCCACCGACTAGACCATGAAGGAAAATTTTATAATTCGCGTGGCCCATTCACCGTGCCGCGCACACCCCAAGGGCATCCCGTGGTCATCCAAGCAGGCCAAAGCGGCCGAGGTGTCGATTTCGCCGCTCGATGGGGAGAACTATTATTCATGAGTAACCCATCTTTAGCTGGCGCCAAAGCCAACTATGCGGCGACCAAAAACGCAATCGCAGCTGCGGGACGCGACCCGGAGCAAGTAAAGATAGCGAATCTTACGTTTCCAGTTGTTGGGCGCACCATGGCCGAAGCTGAAGATAAACGGGCGGCATATGACGAGCTGCCAAATCTGATAGACGACTTGTCCTTACTGTCAGAGGGACTTAATTTCGACTTTTCAATTAAAGACTTAGACACACCGCTTAGCGATACAGATGTCCAAGAAATGACAGGAATCCAAGGTATCAGAAATCAAGTCCTAGAAGTCACAGGGAAAGACAACCCAACAGTCAGAGATTTCGTTAATGTGTCCGGCAGAGGCCGGTTGGCTCACCCGGTAGTTGGTGGCCCAGTCGAACTAGCTGACCATTTCGAAGAATGGTTTACCAGCTCAGCCTGCGACGGTTTCGTGATTGCTGGAACGCACATGCCGGGAGCTTTCGAAGACTTCGTGGACTTAGTTGTACCGGAACTCCAAAAACGAGGGCTCTTCAGAAATGAATACCAAGGGACGACGCTGCGAGATCACCTAGGCATAGATTTACCGGAACGCGGAAGTTGGCGTCGTTAGCTAGCAGAGAGATTCTCGGCGAACGAATCAACAATCTGTGACCCGGTAGCCATAAATATTGGATCGAGCGCAGCCAAGGATCTTAATGCGTTACCCAAAGCCTGGATCCTGAAAGGCTGTCCTGTGAGCCAGGGACGTAAAGTCAGCATCAGAAGGCGACCTGTTTGCTGACCATCTGCATGCATCTTCGAACCAGCCGCAACAATCATTCGCTCCCAGCTATCTAAAGAAGCGCGACGAGTCCATAAAGCGAACTCATCGTCTAACTCTAAAAATAATGGCAACGCAGTCAGATCACCATCTGCCGTTGACATCTTGTAGGGCTGCTCGTCGTTAGGCCAATCGCACAGATAGCTAAGGCCTGCAGAGGCAGCTAGCTGAGGCGTTCGTGATGACTCAACACCTTCGGGTGATAGCCACCCTCGAGGACGCAGGCCAGTCTGTTGCTCCAAGATATTCAGCGAAGAACCAATAGTTTCAATTTCTTCATCAGCACTCATTTTTGAGGTAATCAGTTGGCTAGCAGCAATTCCATGTCCAATAAGCTCACAGCCCCTTTGCATGCAATGCTCTATTAGCCAGGGATATTGCAAAGCTGTAGTTGCGTCAACAGCTATCGTGGCGGGAACACCGTGCCGGTCTAACATATCTAAGACTCTGAATATGCCCACCCTGTGCCCATATTCGCGATGTGTAAGTTGAACATAGTCAGGAGTGGGGAATTTGATGAGCCCTCCGCTGGGGGACCGCAGACCGTAGGAGCCTTCAGGAGGCTCCCATTCATAATGTTCTAAAATGACAAGAGCTCCGAGCGCTAGAGGAGCATTTTTTGGCCAACGTAAGATTGGCCGTTCAGGAAGCGGTGACCAATCGTAGTGCTGGTGATCCATACCTTCTTGCCGGTTAGCAGGCATTTGGTTCCCCTGAAATATGAGCAGCATGCTCAACAAAATGGTCGTAGCTGTGCTCAATGAAATGGTCAGCGATCTCTGACGCCGTTGGCTGCCAAACATCAGCATGACCCAAGACGTAATCCAGCATTTCGTCTAAGGCATCAATTCGGTGAGGCATCCCCATTAAATAAGGATGAATAGCTAGAGCCATTACACGGCCAGACTGGCCGCCCTCTTCGTAAAGCGTGTCAAACTGGTTCTTGACCATCGTTACAAAATCTTGAGGATCATGATGCTGTAAAAAAACAGGCACATCGTTTAATTCGATGCTGTAAGGAACCGAAACAAGCTTGCCGCTTTGGACCTTGATAGGAACTGGCTGATCGTCATGTAACCAGTCGGCGTGGTAAGTAAGTCCGGCTTCGGCCATGAGGTCCGGAGTTCTTACAGTATTTGAAACTGCAGGACCAAGCATTCCGCGCAGATCCTGTCCCGTATGTCGTTTAAGAGATGCAATACAATCAACGTAAAATTCTTGCTCTTCGCTCTCAGTCAAAGAGGAGAGATACCGGGTGTTGTAAATTCCATGACTCATAATCTCCCACCCGCGATCAGCCATGGCTTTGCCGATCTGTGGGTAATGATCAAAAACCGCCAAGTTAGTTGAAGCCGTGCATCTCACATTGTAACTATCGAGCACATCAAGCATCCGCCAGAACCCGACACGGTTACCGTAATCGCGATGTGCGTACCCTTGAACATCAGGGTGCGGGGAACGCGGCCATGGATTCCGTCGAGGGTCACGGGGAGGCAAGTATTCGTAATGCTCAACGTTTGGGGCTACCCAAAAAGCCACGCGTGCTCCATCAGGCCACGAAACAATCGGCCGGTCCACCATTGGAAGATAACCGATCCTGTTTGGGGGCAAATCCATAACTGAACAGTATCCAATAGAAACGCTTTAAGACGAGCGTGCTAGCTAAATGTCTATGAGCAGCTAATGTCGAAGATATTCAATTGAAGACGGGGAACGAGATGCTTGACCAATACAGGGTTCTTGACCTAACAGACGAACGAGGACACATCGCCGGTTTTATGTTGGCTCAAATGGGGGCAGAAGTAATAGCGATAGAAGGCCCCGAAGGTTCCCCAGCCAGGAAACTTGCCCCATTTGCGCACGACGTAGAAAGTGAAGATACGTCTCTTCATCACTGGGCTTATAACCGAGGCAAAAAAAGTGTTGTGCTTGACATCACAACGACGCAAGGACAGCAGACGCTTAAAGATCTGGCAGCTGGCGCTGACATTCTTATCGAGTCGTCCGGAACCGGTACTTTGAACGAGTTAGGACTCGGTTACCAACAGCTATCGGAGATCAACCCATCTTTAATTTATGTTTCCATTACGGCCTTTGGAAGCGAAGGACCCAAAGCAACTTGGGTCTCATCAGATATTTCAATCCAAGCTTCCGCAGGAAACATGGTTTTGACGGGTGAACAAGACCGCGCTCCTTTGAGGGCTGGAGGAACTATCCCTCAAGCGTACGCAAATGCTGCATCGGAGGCAGTTGGTGCGGCTCTCATAGCAATGCATGAACGCCAAACTGTTTCAGGACTTGGTCAACACATTGACATTTCAGCCCAACAAAGCATGAACCAAGCTACACAGTCATCTTCGTTAGCGACTCCGTTAGGAGCATCGCTAGTAACGAGAATCGCAGGCGGAGTGATGCTAAACGGAATGAAAGTGCAGCTCATGTGGCCATGCACCGATGGGTATGTATCTGTAAGTTTCCTGTTCGGACCAAGTTTTGGCGTTTTCAGCAAAAACCTCATGGATTGGATTTTCGAAGAAGGTTTCTGCGATGAACCCACTCGAGACAAAAACTGGTTTGAGTATGCCTTTATGCTTGTCGATGGGCGCGAAACGCCGGAAGAATACGAACGCGTAAAGCATGTTATTGGTACTTTTTTGCTAACTAAAAGTAAAGATGAGTTACTTGCGGCAGCGCTGTCTCGCAGGCTCCTAATAACCCCCATAACAACAACCGCGGAAGTAGGGAAAAGCGAACAACTAGATTTCCGTGACTACTGGGAATATGTGGAGCAGGGTGAACATGGCACTATCAAATACCCAGGGCCATTTGCGAAATTCAGTGAGTCGCCTCTAACCAAATTAAGTGCCCCTCCAACGTTGGGTGAACACACCAAACAAATACTTGAAGGACCTCAAAGAAATCCGACTAACGCCGTTAAAGCAAAAGTAAATTCAACTGCTCGGCCGCTAGAAGGACTAAAAATTCTTGACTTTATGTGGGCAATGGCGGGACCTGCAGCTTCGCGCGTTCTTGCTGATTATGGTGCTCAAATAGTTCGGGTTGAATCATCCAACAAAATTGATGCAGTCAGGACGCTCGCTCCATTTCCAAATGACGTCGCTGACCCAGAGCTTTCAGGAATTTTCCATAACATGAACGCTGGGAAACGCGGGCTAACCCTTGACATGGGGAAACCTGGCGCAATTGATGTTGTCTGGGATCTCATCGAGTGGGCCGATGTCATTATGGAGTCATTCTCGCCCAAAGCTATGGTCGCTTGGGGAATCGATTATGCTCAAATCGCTGAGCGATACCCTGAAAAAATTATGACCTCGAGCTGTTTAATGGGGCAAACCGGCCCTCTGTCACTACTCGCAGGTTTTGGAACA
The DNA here is from genome assembly GCA_905182565.1 of Acidimicrobiaceae bacterium. GTDB lineage: Bacteria > Actinomycetota > Acidimicrobiia > Acidimicrobiales > Poriferisodalaceae > UBA9040. Next base: position 16,426 of record CAJJCB010000015.1, read on the forward strand.
ATGGCATCCGCGATCTCAGGATTCTTTTACCCCGTTGGCTGGGCCGACCGTCCGCCGTGCGGACCTTATAGCGCCTACACCGACTACACATCACCTAGATGGTTAGTCGCATCAGTGATGGGCGCCTTAGAGCATAAACGTCGCACCGGAGACGGCCAATATGTGGATCTATCTCAAGCAGAAGCTGCATTACACCTGATGAGCGCAGCGCTCCTGGAGTACTCAATTAACGATCGGATCTGGGAAAGAGCAGGTAACCGTGACTTAGTCTTTGCGCCTAATGGTGTCTACGCCACAGCAGGCGAAGACCGTTGGATCGCTATTACCTGCACCAATGACTCAGATTGGCTTGCGCTCGTAGAAGAAATGAAAAGACCCGACTTAGCTTCTATTCCTTTAGATGAGCGACATAGACGTCATGATGAAATCGATGAGATCATCACCCAATGGTCGGCGCTCCTCGAAGGAGAAGCGCTCATGCATCGGCTCCAAGAGTTGGGGATAGCTTCGCATGTAGTCCAAAACTCGCCAGAGCTCTTAGCTGACCCACAGCTAATTCACCGCAACCAGTTCGTTGAAGTCAACCATGCAAGCCACGAACCTTTCTTCGTAGATGGAACGCGATTTAAACTTTCTCGCACTCCAGCAGAAATAACTGATTCGGGACCAAATTTTGGTCAGCACACTTTTGAGATACTGGCTGACTATCTCAAATACGATGGTGACAAAATCGCAGAGCTTGCGATCGCAGAACTCCTCGAATAGCCCTACCCAGGGATTTCATTAGTGACAAATCTTATGTTGCAGCGATGAGAGGGAACTAGTTTCGCTCTCATCGCCGCCACCTGAAAAGCTTTTGATCACGAGACGAGATCAAGGACCTACCAGGTGTCAACCATCGGCCGCTTTTTGCCCTTGCGAGGTTCAGGGGCAGGGGCTGACTTCAGAGCCATCGATATCCAGGTGCGACTCTCCGCTGGGTCAATCACATCATCTAATTCAAATGATGTGGCAGTGCTTACTGCTTTTCCGCTTTCGTATAGTTTCGCTACCATCATCTCGTAGTAAGCAATTCGCTCCTCAGGGTCTTCGATAGCTTCCATTTCTTTGCGGTAGCCCAGTTTTACGAAGCCTTCTAATCCCATTCCGCCAAACTCCCCAGTAGGCCAGGAGACACAAAAAATAGGTGCCTTGAAGCTGCCGCCAGCCATTGCCTGAGCTCCTAGACCGTAGCCTTTTCTTAAAACAATCGTCATAAATGGCACTGTGACGCTAGCGGATGTGACAAACATTCTAGAAGCATGACGCACTGTCGCAGCGTATTCCGCTTCGGGCCCAACCATGATTCCCGGGGTGTCGCATAAAAAAATGAGAGGGATATCATGAGCATCGCACAGTTGCATAAAACGGCTGCCTTTATCGCCAACGTCAGCGTCTATAGCGCCGCCTAGGTGATGATTATTGTTAGCGATAATACCGACGGAACGTCCTTCTATCCGACCAAATGAGGTGACGCAGCCAGGTCCCCAGCCTTTACGAATCTCTAGCACAGAGTCAACATCACACATTTTGTCAATAATGTGGCGCACATCGTAAGCACGCAGTCGATTCTCGGGAATTGAGTGCCGCAGCTCACGTTGGTCATGCGATTCCCATTCAGATGTGGCGCCTTGGAAGTAAGAAAGATATTTTTTAGCTACTTCGACCGCTTCCTCTTCATCCTTTACAAGGATATCTATTACTCCATTTGGGTATTGAACGTCAGTTGGGCCAACTTCTTCTGGCCGAAAGACTCCGAGGCCTCCGCCTTCAATCATCGCTGGCCCACCTATCCCGATGTTTGAGCCTTCAGTAGCGATAATCACATCGCAACACCCCAAAAGAACAGCGTTCCCGGCGAAGCAGCGACCATTGGTGATTCCTACTAGCGGTACTAGTCCGCTGAGTTTCGCAAACAGTGTAAAAGCCCAGCAATCGAGTCCAATGCCGATGCCATCTGTGTCGCCAGGCCGCCCGCCTCCGCCTTCGGCAAACAAAACAGTCGGAAGTTTATTAAGTTCTGCAACTTCGAAAAGGCGGTCTTTTTTTCGGTGGTTGTATAAACCTTGGGTTCCGGCAAGAACCATGTAGTCATAAGACATGACCATTGTTTGGGAAACTTTTTCGTCGAAAAGATGGCCATTGACGCTTCCGACTCCGGCCACCATTCCGTCGCCCTGAGTATTAGCAATTAGATCGTCCATGCTTCGTCGTCGTCTTTGAGCTGCGACCATCAAAGCCCCGTACTCAATGAACGTGTCCGGATCGACCAGCTGAGCGACGTTTTCCCTAGCTGTACGATGTCCTCGGTCATGGCGCTTTTCCACCGCCGTAGGCTTTGATTCGTCAAGACCTACCCGGTGACGGTCGAATACTTCTTGAAGGTCAGGGCGAACATAATCAAGGTCTATGGAGGAGTCAATTTCTTGGGCTTGGAGGTCAACATCGGCTTCTTCAATAAACAAAAGTGGGTGTGACTCGTAAACGGTGTCACCTGGTTTAACTCCAACTAATCGAACTATGCCACTGAGTGTGGACGCAATAACATGCTCCATTTTCATTGCTTCCATAACCAGAATCGCGCTCCCTTCAGCTACAAGATCGCCTTCTTGGACCGAAAGTGAAACAATTGTTCCTTGAAGTGGCGCCTCGACAGCCTGACTACCCGCAGGACCCATTGGGCTAGCAGCTGACCTCTCTGCTGGCGCCGGAGAAGCTGAGGTAAGCGATGAATTAGAACCACCAATATCGCCATGTTCAAGCACTGCAAGCGGGTCTCTGCTGACTTGTACTCCTGCTAATGGCGACGCAGAAATAGGTAGTTGGTGCTGTTCATTCTCGCTAGCTGCTTCAACAAGATCAGCACCGTTTTCGCTAATGAAATTAGTAGTTAGGTCATTTTCTTGAACTTCTGTCCGGTCTAATAACGCCATTAAGTAACTGATGTTCGTTTCGACTCCTTCAATATGGAATTCTTCCAATGCTCGACGGGTTCGGCGAATGGCATCTGAGTAGGAGGAGCTTGATGAGTAACCAATGACTTTCGCTAGAAGAGAATCATAATTTGGGCTCGTCGAATATCCGGTGTATCCATATGTGTCAACACGAACTCCAGGTCCGCTAGGTGGGTTGAACGTCGTAAGGGTGCCACCGGTGGGACGAGCGGTTCCTTCAGGAGTCATTGTCTCGGTATTGACTCGGCACTGGATCGCGTGACCACGCGGTTGAGGAATTTCGGATTGTGTCAATCCGAGGTCCGAAAGCGATTCTCCTCCAATGATTCGAATCTGACTTTGAACTAGGTCTACTCCAGTCACAGCTTCGGTCACAGTGTGCTCAACCTGCAGGCGCGCATTGGTTTCAATGAAAGCGACATTGCTAGGGTCGTCTGCGTCGACGAGGAACTCCCAGGTGCCAAGGCCTCTATAGCCAGCGTGCTGAGCCATCTTGACGGCGGCATTAGCTAAAAGTGTGCGCGTGTCGTCAGGAAGAGTAGGAGAGGGCGCTATCTCAATAATTTTCTGATTCTGTCGCTGGATAGTGCATTCTCTCTCGCCTAAATGGCTGACTTGATTCCCATCACCAATGATCTGAATCTCAATGTGTCGCGCCGCTTCGATAAGTTTTTCTACGTAAACGTCCCCATTGCCAAATGCAGCTTTTGCTTCGCTTTGACAACGCTCATAGGCAGATGCCAAATCACCACCTACTCGGACTGGGCGCATGCCCCGGCCTCCGCCGCCGGCAATAGCTTTGATCATAACTGACCCGTGTTTATCGGCGAATGCTCGAACTTCTTCAAGCGTCGTAGGGCCAGACGTAGCTGGAGCTAAAGGTACGTTGAGTTCAGTCGCTAAGGCGCGAGCGGCAGTTTTATCTCCGAAAAGAGCTAAATGCTGCGCCGAAGGCCCAATAAAGTTTAGGCCGTTTACCTCTGTAGCTTCTGCGAAATCAGCATTCTCAGCTAGGAAACCATAACCAGGATGAATTGCATCGCAGCCTTCTGACAAGGCGCTTTGGATAATTTGGTTTATATCCAAGTAGGCAGATGCTCCACTTCCTACGAGAGAAACAGCAGCGTCTGCCATCTGCACATGGAGCGATTGGGCATCGTCTTGACTATAAACAGCGACGGCGGTGATCCCTAAATCGCGTGCAGCCCGGATAATCCGGACAGCTATTTCGCCCCGGTTAGCAATTAGTAACTTCTGAACGCTCATGAGATCTCCTCGGCACACACGGCGAACAAAGTTTTAGTGCATAGCGGGACTCAATGCGCTCCTAACTGCGAGGTAATGGATCCAAAATAACCACAACCTGACGAATATGGCTTAGCTCAAGGCCTCGATCGTCAATAAAAACAGCGTCAGTCGTTGACCAATGTTTCCCTTTCCTTAGTTCAACGCCTCTCCAGCGTCCGGCAACTGTTACTGAACCCCCAGCCCTGTGTGCCGATAAATGCTGAATCTTGCCAGAAGCATGAATACCAGCAGGAAACCTGTAGCTATGCCGGATTAGGGGCGTCATCTGTCCTGGCGCCCATGAAGGATGGACAAGAGGTGCGACGGACGGATCATCTGACTGCCATCGAAAGTCATCATCAACAATTCGAGAAGTCATCCATTCGTTGTGTTCTCTCAGCCCAATGGGCACCGACATCGCTGGGTAGTCAGTATCGGTTGGGATCTGGTCGGGGCCGGTGAAAGTGGGTTTAGTCGCGGGAGCAACTGGGTTTCGAGAAGTCGGTAAAACAAAGTCTGGCCTCCAAGGGCCATCGCCGAGACCGATAGTCCCTTCGATAGTGATTCGGTTGTCGCTACCGGCGCGTTGGGTGATAATTCCTACGCTTGAGTCTGACGGGTCAGGAATGACCTCAGTGTGAAGCTCATCACCAGCAAATACTGGTCTGGGGAATTTGATGTCCGCCCAACCATGTGAAAGCCATGAATCGCCTGCGGCGTCGAGAATCGCAGGAACCATCCAGCCGTAGGTATGGATACCTGCCACAATCGGCCCGGCGTAACCGTAGCCGCCAGCTTTTTCATCATGAATCGGGTTTGCGTTAACTACCTCGGGAGGATCTGGAAGAGCAACCTTTGAGCATCCAGACCGAATAATTTCAGACATTTAACTGTTTCTTAAGGTGCGGTTAAACATCGAAGAAAGCAACTCCCAGTGTCTTTCAGCAGCCGACTTATTGAATAACGGTCTCTGTGGGAAGACGAAACCGTGGTCAACGTCTATGACCCACTCAGAAGTGTGTTTCACGCTGGCATTATCTAACGCATCGACGAGTCGATCAAAGTGCGGTTTGTCCACATAATGATCTCGCTCAGCAGCCATAACCAATACTTCAGCAGATATTTCAGAAGCACGCGAATGCGGCGAGTCCTCTCCATCAACCGCTAGACGAACCCCATGAATGGTCGCTGCGGCTTTGATCACACTTGGGAACTCTGCGGCGACCCACAAAGCAAACGGCCCACTCATACAATACCCGGTTACGCCAACCGCTGAGGCGTCTGCAACTTCGGCCGTTTCTGCGTATTTAATTAGATCCCCGACATCTTCGGCGACCATTCTGTTAGTCAGATTCCCCATAAGTTCATACATGTATTGAGCGCTAGCTGGGTCCTCGCGGTGAACAGTAAAAGAGGCTGTGTCGCGGTAATACAAGTTAGGGAGCATCACATAATATCCGTTAGCGCTAATGCGCCGAGCCATATCATGAAGTTCTTCTCGTTTACCAGGAGCATCCATCAAAAATAGAACCACAGGGAATGGGCCACCTGTCTCAGGGTGCGTAACGAAAGTAGACATTGTTCCGTTACCAGTAGCGAGGTCTAAATTTTGTTCAATCATTGAGCGGCCTTAAGCTCTTGGCCCATGGACCGGGCTGCATAGAGTGTGTCGGCGTATTCTTCCATACGGACTATTTTGCCATCCCCGCAGGTGTAGACCCAACAATACTGATTGTCGTAATCGCTTCCGGTTGCTTTAGCTGTAGCCAATAGCCGTTGTTGCACCACGGCCATTTCCCCATCGACAATGATGTTACGAATCTCAAGGTTAAACGGCTTAGATAGATCAAAGTTGTTTTTAACAGTCCGACCGCCTAACTCAGCTGCCACTTCTTCGCCAAAGACTTGACGGTTCTCATCCGACGGAACAGTAGTAACGCTTTGAGGTAACTGCCACACAACGTCATCTGCTAAGCAGTCCTTGACTGTTTTCAAATCTCCAGTAGTTAAGGCTTCATAATACCGAGCGATTAACGATCGAGTTTGTTCAGTGTTCATGAGTGACAGTTCATCATGTCATGGCTCTAGTCTGTCGAAAAAGTTAAGAAAAGCCTGAAAGTAGTTATAAAATTTCGTTGGCTTAATCCCGTGTTTTGTTTACCGCGACTCCACTATTTGCGATGACTATAGGGCCCTATCGTCAATTTCGTTATTAGCTAAGTGCGCAAAGACCGCTATCAACAAAATTCCTTGAACGTAAGTCTCGCCACCTTCAGCACGTCAGCCAGCAACGGCAACTATCTGCACAACAGGCGGATAGTTCAATGCAGTAATGCTTGCATTAACGCAGACCGGAGTTAGCTACGCCGGGGTGTGTTAGGAAATAAGTATGCAATCATTACCGTGGACGCCTCAATATTTTCTATATGAAGAGATTCGACCAGAAGTAGCTCGAATCACTATTAATCGGCCCGAAGTTCGAAATGCTATAAATACCCCAGCGCATAAAGAATGGAGCGACCTTCTCGACTTCGCAGCTGATGATGACAGCATCTCGATAATTGTTGTAACAGGAAGCGGTAAGCAAGCTTTCTGTGCGGGTCGTGATCTAAAATATTTGTCAAAAATTCAAAACTCATCTGATGAAGAAAAAGCTGAAGATGCTGAAACCATGTCTCAGGTGACAAAACTCATAGAACGGTTTGATTACCCGAAACCGTTGATAGCGCAAGTGAATGGTGTTGCTCTAGGCGGTGGATTCGAAGTTGCTATGGCATGTGATTTGGTTGTGGCGGCCGACCACGTACTGTTTGGGCTCCCTGAGCCCCGCCGAGGCATATATGCCGGTGGTGGGGGAGTTCATCGACTTCCACGTCAGGTTCCGTTGAAACTAGCGATGGAGTATCTGTTAACCGGGAATTCCCTTACAGCAAAGCGAGCTTTAGACATCGGTTTAGTGAATCGAGTCGTGCCCTTCGAACAGTTAGAAAGTAGCGTCAATGAGCTAATCGATGACATTTTATTAGGTGCGCCATTATCAATCCAGGCCACGAAGCAAGCTTCAGCCAGGGGCCTTGACCTTCCCTTGAAAGAAGCTTTTTATGGTAGGTACCCAGCAGTTCAGAAAATGATGGCAAGCGATGATGCTAAAGAAGGACCGAAAGCTTTCGCAGAAAAACGAACCCCACTTTGGAAAGGCCGATAAAAAACAGGTCTACGAAACTCGCTGAAGGGTTAGTCCTTGCTAACCCCATGAGATTGGCCCATAACTAAACAAGCTAAGGCGCCCAGAACGATTGCCATCCCTACGAATTGTAAAAAAACAAGGCTCTCACCGAGAAATAGCCACGCCAAGATACCCGAAGTAACAGGAATTACCAAAGTTAAAGTTGACCCCAACCAAGCCGGAATTCTTCCTAAAGACCAGTTCATCAGCATGTGCGAAGCGAACCCAGGACCAATCGCCAAGACCACAAGCCACGTCCAAGCATTGGCAGAAGGCATAACGAACAGCTGCCCAGAGAATAAGGCGAAAGGTGTGGCAAAAAGAGCACACACTAGAGCGCTTGCCCCTGTGTACTGAGACGACTCTATATGTTCCGAGCTTCGTTTCGAAAAAATAAAATAACCTGTCCAAGCTATTACAGTAGCGATCGAGAGAAGGTCACCTTTCGGGCTCCATTCTGGAAGACCCGACGAACCAAATAAGACCACTGCCACTCCAACGAGGGCGACCATCGCCAAGCCCCAATCGCGACGCTTCGGACGTTCTCCGAAAAGCCTGCCAGCGATTAAAAGCATTATTACAGGCTGACATGAGCCAATTACTGTGGCGTTAGCAACCGTAGTCATTCTCAAAGCCGTGAAAAAAAGCATGATGTCAGCACCGAGCGCAACTCCACCCATCCAAGAAAATTTGAATGAACTTAACCTGAGCGGCGTTCCGCGTACCCACAGAAAAACTAAAACGATTATCGCGTAAATCCAGATCCTCCAAAAAGTAACTGAAAGAGGGCCTAGCTCATCTATGCCTTTGGCAATGACACCGGACGCGGCCCAGCCGACCATCGCCAAGCCGGCAGCTGGTAATCCACGAGAAATATCTTGAGGAGGAGCGCTCACTCTTTTTCAGATAACTGCACTGCAATGGGTTCAGGGTCGATCGAGTATCGGAAATCGCAATGAGATGCACCATTCATAATGGTTTGTGTTCGTTCAAATTTGATATCTGAATTGAACCCTTCAACCATCGTTCCATCACGATTACAAGAGAACAAAGCGCCAAGCTCAGGAATACCTAGTCCCGTGTACATCTCGGCGTAATGGCAGCGAACAACATTGAACGCAAAAACATTTTCAGTTTGCTCAATTACGTCTATTTCGAGTGCTCCACCTTTTGTCCAGTTCTCAAGAGAATCAGCAAAGGCTCCAATATCATTTGCCCCAAGAGCTTTAGCGAGTTCAGCTCCTTGTGATTTGGCAACTGAAACAACCACCTCTCGCGCTATTGCTTGGACCTTCTCTTCGCCGAACTCCTCGCCGAGCCGCTCTATCAAAGGCGCAACGATCCGTGCTTCTATCTCTCGTCGCTTCAGTACGCCAATATCATTTAGCGTGTCTGGTGGGCTTATTGGCTGGTTGTCGTTCACTACTCCAGGCTGCCATCTAAATAGCGCCTTAGGAAATCAAATATAGAAAACTTTCAAAACGTAATCTTTACGTCGGGGTGATCTTTGAAATTTAGGAGAGCATCGGGTTGATCAATCGCTTCCAAGTTGTGAACTGGCCTCCCATGCACTGTTTCTCGTACAGCTAGCTCCACTAGTTTCCCACTGCGTGTTCTTGGGATCAGCGGCACCTGCGCTATGACCGACGGAACATGTCTAGGCGATGCTCCAATTCGTATCTGCTGCTTAATTCGCTGTCGTAACTCATCATCAAGAACAAGATCAGGTCGGAGCCGTACGAATAAGACAACTCGAGTATCAGCTCCAATATTTTGGCCAATGACCACGCTCTCTAAAACTTCATCAACTACATCTACTTGTCTATAGATCTCAGCAGTTCCGATCCGAATACCACCGGGATTCAAAGTTGCATCTGAGCGCCCAGAAATAATCATGCCACCAGATTCGGTCCATTCGGCGAAATCGCCATGATGCCAAACGTTCGGAAAACGCTCAAAATATGCGGAACGATATAATTGATCATCTTTGTCCTTCCAAAACTGTAGAGGCATAGACGGGAAAGGGTTGGCGCAAACTAGCTCTCCTCGGGTCCCTGCTCCAGCAGAAGTCCCATCGTCGTTAAATACCTGCATATCCAGGCCTAAAGAAGAACTTTGTATTTCACCAGAATAAACAGATTGCACAGGGTTACCTGTTACGAAACATCCGCAGATATCAGTGCCGCCAGAAAATGAAGTTAGGTGAACATCTTTTTTGATGTTCTCATAAACATACTCGAAACCTTCAGGAGCGAGAGGAGAGCCACAGGAGGCAACCACTTTCATGTCGGTGAAATCGTGTGTGTCTAATGGCCTTAACCCCTCCTTCATAACCGCCTCGATGTACTTAGCGCTTACCCCAAAAAACTGAGGCTGTGTCTCTTGAGCAATATCGAAAAGTCGGTTAGGCGTCGGGTGAAAAGGTGAGCCATCGTAAAGAACTAAAGACACACCGCACGAAAGTCCTGCAATTAACCAGTTCCACATCATCCAACCAGTCGTGGTGAAATAAAACATTCGGTCACCGAATGACAAATCGCAATGAAGTAACAGCTCCGACCAATGTTTCAGAAGAATGCCACCTGAACGGTGAACAATGCACTTAGGTTTTCCGGTGGTACCTGATGAGTAGAGAATATAAATCGGGTGATTGAATGGCAACCGAGTAAATTCTGGTTGTTGCATATTTGACTCATCAACCCAGTCAAGCCAAGGAGTCATTTTCGAACTTAAACCGGCCCTTGCTGTTTGAGGGTCGTAAGGTGCAACGACTACTTTTTGGATAGACGGGATGCTTTCAGCAACAGCTAAAATTTTTTCCGTAATATCGTGCCTGACGCCAGCATAAAAGTATGCGTCGGTAACGATAAGAACTTTTGGCTCAATTTGACTGAAGCGGTCAATAATACCGTTAGCGCCGAAATCAGGGCTAGTCGACGAATAAACAGCACCTAAGCTCGCCGCTGCTAAGAAGGCGATTATCGCCTCTGGGCCATTAGGTAAGACCGTCGCTACCCGGTCTCCAATTGTCACTCCTTCTGCCAATAATGCTCGTTGAGTTCTGCCAACAGAGAGCCTTAGTTCTGAGAACGTAAGCGAACGTTTGACAGCGTTTTCTCCGAAATAAGTGATTGCTATTTGCTCATCATTTCGTTGCAGGTAGTTCTCAGCAAAATTCAATTGTCCCTCTGGAAAAAAAGACGCTGCAGGTCCTAAATCATCTTTTATGTCGACGTCCCCTAAGTCTCCGATTCCATTTGCGTGTGCCCATACCTGGCGCCAGAAAGTTCCTGGTTCGGCTACCGACCAGCTGTGCAGATCTGAGTAGTCGAACTCACCCAACGGTAATTTGGCGTTGTTTGCGAACTCCCACATGTTAGTTGAGCAAATTCTGGGTAGATCGGGTGTCCACAATCGTTTGCTCATTTTGCTTCCGCTTTCGCAATTTGTTGTCTCGTGAAAATATTAGCCCTTTGAACTTACGGGATCCAGGAGCACTAACCGGTGTATGGTCTTAACCATGAAGGCTATTTGCGATGACTTGAACGATGAAACGGCTGCTTTGGGAGCGATAACCCGGACGCTCACAGAAGACCAATGGAAGCTTCCCACCCCGGCAGAAGGCTGGGATACACGAGAAACTATAATCCACCTCGGAATGGCAGATGTAGCTGCCAGCATGGCCGTGCTAGAGCCAACAAATTTTTTGGCGTTGCGAGAAAAAATGAGCCGAGGCGAGTCAGATCTGCACGAAATTTCCGATGTTGATGTTCATGGACTCTCAGGAGAAAAGCTTTGGGATTGGTTTGCTTATGAACGCAACCGGATGACAGACGCTTTTCGAAACTTGGAGCCTAAAGCTCGAATCCCATGGTTCGGACCCGATATGGGAGCGTTGTCATTCGCTACGGCTCGTCTAATGGAAACATGGTCACATGGTCACGATGTTGCAGACACATTTGGTCATGAATTTCCCAGAAGCGACAGGCTCAGACACGTCGCTCATATCGGCGTCACCACTAGGGGCTGGAGCTACGTCAATCGGGGATTAGAAGTACCAGACGTTGCTGTGCGAGTGGAACTCAACGCTCCGAGCGGCGAAACGTGGACCTGGGGACCAGAAAACTCAAATGAAATTGTGAGAGCGGAAGCCTATGAGTTCTGCCTGGTGGTCACTCAACGCCGGCGCGCTTCGGAAGCCACTATGGACGTAGAAGGAGAAGCAGCAAAGGAATGGATGGAGCTAGCGCAAGCATTTGCTGGCCCCCCTACTGATGCGAACGAAGGCAGAGTCGCTAAGGTCTGACTAATGCTCATTATCGGACTTACCGGCGGAATCGGTGTTGGAAAAACGACCGTATGCTCACTCCTCGCAAAACGAGGTGCCCACGTCATCGATGTGGATGAACTTGGTCGTCAAATTATTAGGCCTGGGGGAATCGCTGTCGATACTCTTAAAGCCCATTTCGGAGATAGCGTCGGCGACAATCAAGGCGGAATCGACCGCCCTGCTTTGGCTTCAATAGTTTTCGAAGACGAAGAACAGTTAGCAGCTCTCAACGCAATAAGCCACCCATTTATCAATGAGCTTCTAGACGAGAGAGTAGAAGAATCTTCGAAAGATTCAATAATTATTTTTGATATGGCAGTGCTTGTTGAAAGCTCGCTCGGCTACGGAACCAGAAACCCGTATGAAATTGTGGTTACGGTTGAAGCACCTATGAAAATCCGTATTGAGCGGCTAGAACAAAGAGGCCTATCTGCTCAAGACGCTAATTCCCGCATCGAATCACAAGCGTCAGACGAGGACCGTCGAGCCGTGTCGCAGTTCATTGTCACTAATGGTGGAGATATAGACGAACTCGAAGTTGCAGTAGATGAGCTATGGGTTGCTCTTCGAAAACTTGACCTGGAGAAGAACAGTTGAAAGTCGACATGCATGGCTAGCGACTATCCACCGACTCGCCACATACTCCGACATCTCCGCCTATCTCATACCACTGATGAAAACGGAAACATATCTGGCTCTATGCCGATACTTCCGGACATGCTAGACGCTGGCGGTTGGCTTCGACTTGGAGTCATGGCGACTTTTGTTGACTCAGTCGCAGGTCATCATGGGGTTATGCAAGTGCAGCCTGACTGGGTTGCAACTTTACAACTTGGAACGGTTCTGTCTGCCCAACCTTCTGGGGACGAAGTTCGCGCATACTGCGAACCAATGCGTATAGGCAGAAATAATGTGGTGACTGAAACACGCATAGAAGATCAGCACGGATTGATAGGACATTCTATTTGTACTTTTGCGCGTTTACCGGCACGTCCAGGATTTGAACTGCCAAAAATTGCTACCCGAAACCGAGTAATAGATTACACAGAAGAAAACGAAGAGTCTCCTCGTCCGAATTTTGATGATTACCTTCAAATGAACATCAACCCAGATAAACCCATTATTGAATTGCCTCATCACTCAAGGATTCACAACTCATTCGGCTCTATCCAAGGAGGAGCCGTAGTTGTCCTAGTGGAGAGAATGGCGCGACATATCGCCGAGCTAGAAGATGAACGTGACGCCCGTTGTATCACTGCAAATGTTCACTACCTAGCACAAGCTAAGGATGGGCCTTTCAAAGTCGAAGGAGAAGTGCTTCGCAAAGACCCTATGGGAGTCACCAGTCAAGTAACCATCACAGACCTCGGGAGCGGACGGCTACTAGATGTAGCAACTGCTACAGCGGTTTACCTTTAAGGGGAATTTGAATGCCTATAAAGGCTATTTTTCATGTAAACGTGAATTGTTCTAATCTAGATATTTCTAGGCCTTTCTATGAAAATCTTGGATTTCAGACCGTTCTAGATTTACCAACAGGCGGCGACTCAGATCTCGCCGCCGGATTAGCTATGCCGGATTGTTCAGGTAGAGCTGCAATAATGATGTTGGACCCATCGGAAAGCCGGCAGGCACGTCTGGACCTAATCGAATGGGCATCCCCGTTAGATGACACGAGCCCCTACGAGCATTTAGCCAGGCTTGGAATTAACCGAATCGCATTGTGGACTATTGGTCTCGATGAAGAGTACCAACGTCTGAAAACAGACGGAGTGGAGTTTCTGTCTGAACCTCTATTTATGGGTGGTCATACAAAGTTTGTCTGTTTCAAAGACCCTGACGGAGTGATTATCGAACTAATCGAATTTCATAAAACCCCAACTGAACTCAACTGATAGGACGAACACAATGGATCTTGGATTAAAAGGCAAGGTTGTTCTCATCTCCGGCGGTTACCGAGGAACTGGAGCCGGTACAGCTCAGGTACTCGCTGCGGAAGGCGCAAAAGTGGCAGTCCATGGTTTCCATGTAGCTCAAGCAGACGAGGTAGTGTCAAAGATTACTGCTGTCAATCTTGATGCGGCTTCTGTTGACGGTGATTTAACTACCGATGCAGGAGCGAAAAGAATCATTGACCAAACCACAGAAGCCTTCGGACCAATAGATATTTTGGTGAATAACTACGGTGCTCCCAGCAAGACTAATTGGGACACCTCGCCTGACATGTGGTTAGAAGGTTGGGACAAGAATGTGCTGAGTGGTGTGAGGCTGACGCAGGCCGTGATCCCCAGTATGCGCGAGAAGAAATGGGGTCGAATTGTTTTCGTTGGAACCATCGGGACTGAGAAGCCAAGTAACATAAACCCTGACTATTACAGCGCTAAAGGAGCTTTGCCAACCTTGGTTAGAAGCCTCGCCAAAGAACTCCAAGGAAGCGGAGTTACTGCGAATTTGGTCAGCCCAGGCATGATAGCAACAGACGAAGTGAGAGAAATGGTGCTTCGCCGAGCTGCTCGCGAAGGAATCGACACATGGCAAGAAGCTGAAAAATGGGCAGTTGCGAATATGATGCCAAACCTGACAAGGCGCATACCAACTCCGGAGGACATAGGCAAATTTATTGCATTCGTGGCCAGCGAAGCAGCATGGCACTTAACTGCAGCCGATCTAAAAGTCGACGGTGGCGCGGTAGACGCCTAAAAAGAGCAAAAACTTAAAGTCCCACGTCGCAGATACCATCTCACATCATGGACACTCAGATTACGCGAATGCTTGCCTTTGATCTTGATGGCACTCTTCTCAAATCAAATGGTTCACTATCCCTAAGAGCCGAGACGGCCATCCATGAAGCTCACAATCAAGGGTTAATTATTGTACTCGCAACTGGCCGTCCATGGGCCATGACGAAACCAGTGGCGGATCTACTCGGTTGTGTCGACTACGGCGTTTGTCTCAATGGGGCAGTCGTTGTAGATGCAAGCAACGAAAAAATTATAGATGTAAGTTCGATGAGTAAAGAACAAGCAGTAGATGCCGCTGTTATCGCTAGAAATCTGCTGGGCAAAGTCGCCTTAGCGGCTGATATGGCTGATGGTTCGCACATTTGGGAACACTCTTTTGTCTTTGATTCCCCGCCCGGCCTAGTAATTGAAGCCAAAAAAGTCGACGATGCTGTCAGCGCCATAGACGGGCCTGTGTTGACATGGCTAGTTGATACACCTAACCACCCCGGCCTGTCAGCGATAGACATTCTCCAAGGGCGACTGCCTGAGGGCACTGAGGTCCGCCCATCAGGGCTAGGAACGCCAGAGATTGTTCTAGTAGGCGTCTCGAAAGCGTCTGGGCTAGCGCTTATTTCAAACACTCATTCAATAGATAGCAGTGAGGTAATGGCTTTCGGAGATGGGCTCAACGATTTAGAAATGCTGAAATGGGCTGGTCGGTCTATAGCCATGGGTAATGGTCATCAGCTAGCTCGCGATTTAGCGACAGAGATAGCGCCCTCAAATGATGCTGACGGGGTAGCCGAAGTTCTTGAAGCTCTGCTAGCGCAAAAAAAACTTGGGAACTGAATTATTTAGGAAGCTCGCAGAAACATTGCAGTTCTCGGAGCAAAATAAATTCGCCAAGCCTGTAGCAAGCCACCGTTGGGTCCTGTCTCTAAATGTAGATCTTGACCCTCTTCCAAGGAGACAGAAATTTTTGGACTAGCTATCCACATTAAGCTGATCTGAACGGAATGTTCACCCGGAGTGACCTCGAACGAGACCTGCTTATCGTCTTTCACGACTCCAACGGATTTTCCGTCGACGCGCACCGAGTAGCCCCTAATCGTGTCTCGATAGTGATGTATCCGCTTAATAGTGAGTAACGATCGTTCAGACATTTAATCTCCAGGATTCGATATATACGAAGATACCTCCAATATTACAATTACTCGAGTTTGTGGCTTCTGGGAAAGGTCTTCGCCTTAAGAGTTTTGGCTATGGGTGATCACACGATAGCTTGTCGTACAACCCTTATATGGAGAGTGTTGTGACTGACCAATTACGTGCAGAGCTTCTCACCTGGATCGATGAAAATTGGGATCCTGAAATTTCAGTCGAAGAGTGGTGGCGACGCCTCTCAAACGCAGGGCTGTCTAACCCGACACTGGGGGAGCCTTTTGGCCGAGGTTGGGACAGGACCAACACACGGCTTTTAGCCTCAGCTATAAGAGAACGAGGGGCAGTAGGTTCACCCGCTGGCTTAGGAATGATGCTGGCAGCCCCAACGATATTGTCCTTTGGAACCGAAGAACAAATTAACCGCTATGTGCCCAGAATCCTTGATGGCACAGACTCATGGTGTCAACTCTTTTCCGAACCTGGAGCGGGTAGCGACCTAGCAGGGTTGCAAACCAAAGCCATACGTGATGGCGATGAGTGGGTTATAACAGGCCAAAAAGTCTGGACCTCTGAAGGGCAGCACGCTGACTGGGGAATGCTCATAGCCAGAACGGACTTGGATGCTCCCAAACACAGAGGCATCAGCTGGTTTGCTTTCCCAATGGCTCAAAGCGGTGTAGAAGTTAGACCCTTGAGAGAGATGACAGGACGAGCTCTTTTCAACGAAGTCTTTATTGATGAAGCTCGAGTCCCTCACGCGAACCTAATAGGCGATCTCAATGATGGTTGGCGAGTTGGAAACGCAACCCTGATGATAGAAAGAGCTGGAATTGGTGGAGGGCATGGAATTGCTTACGCAGCCGCTCACCCGGGAAGTATCGCTAAACATTTAGACCGACCAGTCGGGTCCTTTGTTGGGAAAAGGCTTGCGCTAGCAGCCGGCGGGGTCGGTCCGGGGACATTGCACCAACTAACTGACCTAGCAAGAGACCGAAAAAAAATAGACGAGCCAGTTATACGTCAAGAACTAGCAGGCCTCCACTCAGATCTTGAGATCATGCGTCTTAATTCGATGCGCAGTCGAGAAAAAAATCAGCAAACTGGAGCCGAAGGTAATTTAGCAAAACTCAATATGACGTCAGCCTTACGAAGGACCCGAGAATTAGCTGGCGCCATTCTGGGAGCCGACATGACACTGTGGGGTAAAGAAGCCGCTTCGGGAGGAGTGCTTCAAGAAATGACTGTATTCTCTCCAGCCCCATCGATATATGGAGGAACTGACGAGGTGCAACGAAATATCATTGGCGAGAGAGTGCTTGGGCTCCCTAAAGAACCGGGAACTGACAAAACCACTCCTTTCAATGAGCTGTTGCAGAATAGAACCAATTGGTGAATTCGAAACAAAACACACGGTGAAGTGAGAAGATGTAGGTGTGAACAAGCCTTCTAAAGTTTCGTTATCATTCGACGTTGACACGATCTCTATCTGGATGGGATCACCAGATGCAACGGCTTTTAGTCGCGGTGAGTTTGGAGTGGTGGGCACTCGACGAGTCCTTAGGCTGTTGAAGCAACATAATATTTTGGGAACGTTCTTCGTCCCCGGTTTAACAGCGAAGACGTACCCTCGACTTGTTGAAGAAATAGCTCAAGAAGGTCATGAAATAGCTCACCACGGTAATCATCATGAGAGTCCAGCTCGCTTGAGCCGTGAGCAGGAGCGCCAAGTATTGGAAGATGGAACGAAGATCCTAGAGGAGATTACGGGGAAACGGCCAATGGGATGGCGATCACCTGGTTGGTATGTAAGTGAAAATTCTCTCGAATTACTTGTCGAGGCAGGATTTTCATACGATTCATCTCTTATGAGTCATGACGTTCAGATCTCACGTTGCAGAGCAGGCGATCGGTGGACAAAGGGTGAAGGCGTTACCTTCGGCAATGAAGTGGATCTCATAGAAGTCCCCATCGCTTGGCACCTAGATGATTTTCCGTGGTTTGAGTATATTCCGCCCAAAGGTGGCAATCTGACGAACCCCTCAGCGGTTCTCGAAACATGGTTAGGTGATCTCAACTATGCCCGGAAATATGAGCCCGGAGGAACTCTTACTTATACCATGCACCCGCAGGTAATTGGGAGAGGACACCGCATGTTAATGCTTGAGCAATTAATTGAAGAAATCGAAACAATGGAAGATGTGCAGTTCACAACTATCGAAGCAGCTGCTTCGCAATGGAGAAAAGAAAATCCTTTCCAAAAGTGAGCAGGAGCCAAGCGTCTATTTTCTCGCAATAATGAATAGACCTCTAGCGACGATAACCGGATCTGTGGCTTCGAAATCGTCAACCGGCCCCAAACTGACCGTCAGCTCTACACTCAACTTACGTCCTACCCTCGACGACTCCCGCGCATGAAACCAAACAGTTTCGCCAACCGGCACGCCGCCTAAATAATCAACTTCCAGTTTTGCTGTATACGCAGCCTCACCGAGCACAATCATTAGGTAACCCATTACATCATCGACCACTGCAGAAATGGCTCCTCCATGCACACGACCAGGTGCACTCTCGAAAGAGGACCCAAAGTTTGCAGATGCCACAACAGATTTATCTCGCCGTGTTAACCGAATCTCCATACCCATGGGGTTAGCTGGTCCACTGAAAGTCCGATCTGAAAACGCTATTACCTCTTGTCCATCAAGGGGAATTGGATCGGTGTATCGTTTCTCGAAATAGTCTGTAGGTCTTTTGACCGGATCAGAAGACCGCAGAGTTTGAGTAGCTTCTTCAGCCCAGCGAGTTATTGAAGCTAAAGTTTCCTCGTCTGTTCTATGACCTACAAAAGCATTACCGAGCTCTCGAAGCGCAGTCGCAGCTTTCCGACGAGACTCGAATTGCGGATCGACGTACACAAAATGTACTTGTTGGGCATCATGTTCAGCCAAAGGACTTATCCTCTAAACGTCCCGACTCGCCGTAGGGATACCTGATGAGGCCACCACCGGGATTACTGGAATCAAATGTCCAATACTGACGTATTTCAAAGATCAAGCCATTCTTGAATTCGTAATGCTCACTGCCATGAATCACAAAACTAGCCTCTTGGGAATCACCGGTCATTGCCCACTCAATAGCCGCTGTCTCACCATCCTCAACCACCCGATGAACAAACCATTTAGCATTTTGCCATTTGCTCCGGATCTTGAGCCAGAAAACTCCGATTTCGGACTTCCCCACAACCGGAGGATGGTTGGTATCGAAAATAGTCGCGTCTTCTGAGAAGTGAGCGGAAATATCAGTGTCTTTGCCTTCGCTGCAAGCATCAAAGTATGACCGAATTAATTTTTCGTAAGGTCCCATGTGTCAAAGTTTCTCAGGTTGATCGCATGGCTGCATAAGCATGCGTATTAAAAGTTTGGATATATGAACCGCCATGTGAGTTAATCACATCGGTGATCCCGTCGAGAAGCCGAGAGCGATGCTCTGAGGGCAGTAATCGATGAGTGGACTGGGTAAGTAAATTTTCGACGTGCGACTGAGAGGTCACTTCTAAGTCCCAACTAAAATTGAACTGCTCCACCGAACCGAAACACTTGCTTTCATCGAATTCGTCTGCAGGTGACGCTGCTGTGATAGCAGATTTGCTGCCTGGCAGGCGGGCACCATCAAATGCCTGTTTAATATCTGAAGGAAGAAGGTCATAGATCTTATCGATGTCCCTATGGATCTGATCATAATGACCTTCTGGCTGATTCCAAAAAACGCAAAGCCATCCCTGGTTCTTGAGTGTTGCATGAGCTGAGTGAAACCTAGTTAGTGGATCAGCCCAGTGCCATGCTTGGCCGGAAATAACTAGATCTGCTGGCTCTGCCAGCCCAAGCCAATTCTGAAACTCAACAGTCTCTACGGTAAAATGATTGGACTCATGCAGTTTCGCTGAGGCGATAACTGCCATTCTCGGATCAGGTTCTATTCCGACGACCGTATGCCCATTTCTCACGAACCATTCTGAACTTTTTCCAGTACCACAGCCCACGTCTACGACGAGTGCAGAATTGCTAATATCAGAAACGGCGCTTATCCAGTCGAACAATTGTGCCGGATATGAGGGCCTTGATTTTTCGTACAGATCTGCGACCTCCCCAAAAACAGTCGACTGATTTCGCGCCGGGTCAAGTGCCTGCTCGCGGCTTATGTCGCGGCCCACGATAGCCACCGTCCTTCGCGATGCTCCAGTCGTAATTTCAATCCGAAACACTCGGACAACGCCTCTGCAGTGAGAATATCTTCTAGCGGACCGGTTGATAAAGGACGTCCATCGCGTAACAGCAACCCATGAGTAAACGAAGGAGGAATCTCATCAGTGTGGTGAGTGACAAGCACAGTCGCCGGAGTTGATGGCATCGACGCGAGACTCGAAAGGCTTGTGACGAGTTGCTCTCTTCCAGAAAGATCTAAACCTGCAGTGGGTTCGTCGAGGATTAGTAAACCAGGGTCACCCATTAAAGTACGAGCCAGCTGAACTCGCTGTTGTTCACCTGAAGACATGGTTTCAAAATTTCTAGTGGCCAAACTCTCTGCTCCGACTTGAGCTAAACAACTTCTAGCAGCGTCAAGATCGGTTTCGCTATAGGTATGCCACCATGTTTCTAGGGCAGCATGCCTGGCTGTCACGACAATTTCTAACCCTGTAATGTCTGCTCGAAATTGGTCCCGCAAAGACGAACTAGCTAGTCCTATTCGCTTGCGTAGCTCTCTGACATCGGTTTGCCCCCAGCGTTCACCCAATATTTGAACTGAGCCAGTAGTTGGGTAACGGTACAGCGACAAAATTTTGACCAAGCTAGTTTTCCCACTGCCGTTTGGCCCAAGGACTATCCACCTTTCATCTGAACGAATTTCCAGATCTATGGGACCAAGCACGGTTCGATCCTCGTACTTAACTGAAACGCCTTCTAAGACGACGGAGGCAGAAGATGTATTTGACACTCCTTCAGCTTGCCAGAAGCCAAGGTGTTGGCAAGTGCTTAGCCCATTGAAATAAAATATTTGAGCTTAGACATTGAAAACTTAGGCTCTACGAAGCAGCCCATAACTCAGATCCCGAAGCCATGATGTTTCCTCAAATCAGGGCCAAGGTTTTTGCCATGCAGTGAGAGAACGCTCTGGTTTGCCTAAAAATCTTCCAAAATTGACCAAACACTGGGATGGTAATCAGCCACCTACCTTAAATCGAACCAACTTAAAACTGTGGCACTCGGGCAGCGGTTCGGCTGAGCTTCGAAGTTTAGAAGGTGTGTCAATGATGAAATAAGAGCTCGGCGATCGAAGCCTCAAAAAATAACTGCCAAGCTAAGCACATATGCATTGTCAAAAAGCGGCAAAGGACCTTCGGGCTGACAGAATGTCTTCGTACGACGAAGAGAGTTGTAAAAACATGAAATTTGAGTTTGTAGCTGGTGCGCCGATTTCCGAAGAACAAGCGCTCAGAGAAGCCGCAGAGTTGGGACTGCACGCTATTGCGTACGACAGTCACCAGACCGAAGACTCAGAAGTTCACTTTCATGAGTTCAATCTCAATATTTGGTTGATCTCAGGTGAAGCAGCATTTGCTACTCCTGATGGTGAAATTTATAAGGCGAAATCTGGTTGTCGTCTTAGCGCCCCCGCAGGTTGGCTGCATCAAGAACTCGTCAGCCCAACTCACCGACTTGTACTCGGAACTAACATTCCTGCATCAGAGTGGACTCAACCAATTGATAAAACTGGGCCAGCTGTGTCGGCACATAATTAAAATCTGCAGGTAACTAATCTGCTGTATCGAAATCATTCCCGGTGTGCGAGGACCAAGTTCGGTACATGTCGGCGTACCTGCCGTCTAGTTCTATCAACTGGAGATGGCTGCCAAGCTCAACAACATGACCCTCATGGATTACTGCAATGCGATCCGCCTTCATTGCGGTAGCTAACCGATGAGCAATCAAGATTGCTGTGCGTCCCTCAAGCAAACCATCCAAACCTGTTTCAATATGAGATTCGGATTTAAGGTCAAGACTCGAAGTCGCCTCATCCAGAACTATTACACGAGGGCGGGTTATAAATGCTCTTGCCAGAGCTATGAGCTGGCGTTCTCCAGCTGATAAGGAAACTCCTCGCTCGTGAATAAGGGTGTCGAGACCCGCCGGTAATTGTTCCGTTATTTTATCTAAACCCACTTGAGCAGCGGCTTGGGTGACTTCTTCATCGGTGGCATGAGGAGCAGCGAAAATAATGTTTTCCTTGATCGTGCCGTGAAATAGGAACGGTTCCTGGGGGACTACCCCTAGTTGGCTGCGCAAAGAATAGATTTCCAAATCTTGTAAATCCATGCCGTCGATAGTCACTCGGCCACTAGACGGGTCATAAAATCTAGTAATTAACTTAGCGACAGTACTTTTGCCTGCACCAGTCGCCCCAACCAAGGCAAACGTTTCCCCAGGCTCAATTACCAAGTTGACGTTTTTTAGAACTTCGTTTCCAGATGAATAACTAAAACTGACATCCTCGAAGGCAATACGCCCCTCGATCGGGGGCATTTGAGTTGCCCCTACTTTTTGCTGAACGGTTGGCTGAGTTGTTAACACAGACGATATTTTTTGAAGAGCTGATTGTCCTTGTTGGTAGGTGTTGTAGAGCTGAACCATTTGCTGAATAGGAGCAAAAAAAGTAGTGACAAAAAGCACGAAAGCAGTCAGCTCTCCGATTTTTAACTCTCCATCGAGAACCATCCAGCCGCCGACCAACAAAACCACCGCTTGGGAAGCAATTCCGACAGCTTCAGTCGCAGGCCCGTAAATTGCACCCGCTCGAGCAGTGAACAAATTCGCATCCAAATAGTTGTTCGTAATTTGCTGATGGGCTTGGTTGTTCCTTCGTCTTCTGTTGAGAGCCGATATGACACGAATGCCCGACAGGTTTTCTGAAAGATCAGCTAGAAGGTCGGCGATGCGATCTCGTACCGCCGCATAGCCCTTTTGGCTTACGCTCCTGAACCATATAGTTAATACGATTAATGGCGGAAGAACTAGCCCCAGAAGCAGTAATGCCAGTGAGGGACTGTAAATAAAAAGGATAACAGTCACGACACCGACCGTTACCCCTTGAATAACTAAGTTCACGAAGCCTTCATTGATCAGAAGAGTTAATGCCTCTACGTCTGAGGTCATACGACTTAGCAAAACTCCAGATTTCTCTGATGTGTACCAGTCAATTCCTAAACGCTGGAAATGACTAAATAGCTTAATGCGGAGGTCGTACAAGAGATCTTCACCGAGGCGGCCGTTCCATCTTTGGCGCAAAAAACTGATCAAAATATTTAGACCGATTACCGCAAGGAAGAGATAAACCACTGTGTTAAGAAAATTCTTGTCTTTAGCAATTACGCCGTTGTCGATACCTTGTTGAGTTAAGACTGGGCCAAGGAGCGCTGTGCCTGTCTCCAAGATGAGCAGGAATAAGCCAACGAAGGCTGCTACCCACCGAGGACGGATGAGAAGCCATAACCCGTACTTTTGCTGTTTCATGCTATTGGGGGAAAAAATAATATTGGGCGCAGCGTGTTCTGGTTCTTTAACCAAGATTTTATCTGCGCCTTCTTGCATCTCAGTCGGCACACCGGCGAACGGAAGCCCAGCGGTCGCACTAGATTGCGTGGCAGTCGGCCCCATGAAAGCGCCCCCTCCGCCACCCATCATCACCATTAGAGGCCTCCATCTTCAGAAAAAATTGCTTGAGTTTTTGCAGCAGTCGGCTTCTTGTCAGCATCGCCCGATGCAAGCGTTTGTGCATACAAAGGCACGGTTTCCATTAAATCCGAATGAGTTCCTTTGGCGACTACGGCCCCATTGTCGATAAGTACAACTGAGTCAGCTAGAGCAATCGTTGACAGTCGGTGAGCGATAATTATAGTCGTCCTGCCCTTCAGGAGCGTCAGCAAATTTTTGTGGATCGCTTCCTCGACAGCAACGTCAATAGAACTAGTTGCATCGTCAAATATGAGAATCTGAGGTTTCATTAGAAAAAGTCGAGCTATAGCTATGCGCTGACGCTGACCGCCAGAAAGGTCATAGCCCCGTTCCCCAACGACTGTGTTATATCCACTTTTGAGATCACAAATGAAATCGTGAGCTTGAGCTGCCCGAGCTGCCTCTTCAATCTCTGTCGACGTGGCTTCCGGCATTCCGTAAGCAATATTTTCTTTAATGGTGGTTGAAAATAGAAATGGTTCGTCAGATACAAGGCCTACCCGATTGCGCAAACTGCTTTGAGTAAGTGACCGAACATCTGAACCGTCTATCGTGATTTGCCCTGACTCAACATCGTAGAACCGCATCAAGAGCCGACTTACAGTCGATTTACCTGTTCCTGTTCGCCCGACAATGGCGGTAATACTTCCGGGTTGAAGAACTAAATTAAACTCATGGAGAATGGGAGGCGAGCTAGTCGATCCAGCTGAATCTCCTATCGTTTCAGTTCCGTAAGTAAAAGAAACATTATCGAAACGAATTAACCCGTTGCCCGAAGGAAGGTCAATAGCTCCTGGGCTATCAGTCACTGAAGGCGACTCATCAAGAATCTCATACATGCGCGCTGCGGAAGCTTTTGCTCTCTGACCAAGAATCAAAAGCATCCCAATAAATCTGAATGGTGCTTGAAGCAGAATTATGTAGAGGTTGAATGAAATAAGATCTCCGATGGTGAGAGTGCCATCAATTACCTGTCTACCCCCGATGAGAAGCACAAGGGCAAGCGCAACTCTTGGAAGGTTCTCGATAAAAGGAGTGTGAGCTGCTCGAGCATAGTGCTGAAATAGATTTGCCCAGCGAAGCTTTACTGCTGCAACGCCGAGCGAGTTGATCTGATGCCGCTCTGCAGCGAAAGCTTTTACGACCCGTATCCCGTTAATATTTTCGTCGACGACAGTGGCAACCTCTGCCTGGCGGGACTGGACAATCCAGGAAAGCGGAAACATTATTTTTCTGAGCCGTTGCCCAACTATAAATACTGCGGGAAGAGCCACCATCGTTATTGCTGTTAAGGGAAGACTGATTGCTGACATCAACAAAATAGCGATAATGAAACTCATGAATTGGACTGCCATAATTGGAGCGAACGCCAAGAACATTTGCACTGATCGAATATCAGAATTGGCACGGCTAATTATCTGCCCACTTTGGACTCGATCGAAAAATGAAAATGATAAACGACCCAGATGCTCGAAAAGTAGATTCCGTAACTGATTTTCAACTTTGAAAGCCATTCCATATAGGCCGTATCGGTAGGCGAAAGTAAAAACCCCGCGAGCCACGGCCAGAGCAATCAATACAGCGACGAAGGGCCATAAAGACTTGTTTCGCTCCGATAAGCCTTGATCTATTGCGAGGCCAACAACACGAGGCACGAGAATCTGGACAACCATCGCAATTATGGCTGCCGCTACTGATAGCAAAAGACGCTTCCGATGAGTAGCGAGAACAGGCCCTAAGCGTTTTAGCCAGCCAAGAGATCGGTCTTTGCGAATAGTCGGGTTCGGTTCCGTCTCACCTATAGAGGAGCTCGGGTCTTCGGGAGTAGTGGCGCCGTATGACATCGATGCAAGGGTAGCGTTGCGAATGTCAGGTTTAGTGCGACAGCAACTTCGATAGGTGGGAGGAGACGAATATGAACCCGTTGATCGGCCTCTTATCCGTCTCTTTGCTTATAGCGTTGAATGCAGTATTCGTAGCAGGCGAGTTTTCACTCGTCGTAGTTGACTCGAAACGACTTGAACTACTTGCCGAGAATGGTAATCGTCGGGCTCGTATTGCACGTAACCTATTGAGTCGGCTGAGTTTCCATTTAGGAGGGTCTCAGCTTGGGATCACTTTAACTTCCCTTCTGATGGGGGTTATAGCGGAAGACGCCATTGGCTCCATCTGGCGTTTTGTCACTAGGGCAAACGACTCAAACGGGGTTGTCGTAGCAGCTATAGCAGTCGTTATAGCGGCGCTGGCCCAAATGATCTTTGGCGAGCTTGCACCAAAAAATTTAGCAATTTCCAGGCCGATGGGAGTTGCGCTTGGGCTCGCTCCGATACTTCGACTATATGGATTAGTCGGTTCGCCGCTCATTCTTTTTTTTAACAACATCTCAAATGCGATAGTGCGACGTCTGGGAATTGAACCAACAGAAACATTGGGCTCAAGCCGATCCTTAGACGATCTCGAATATTTAGTCCGGGCTTCGCAAGAGGAAACTTTATCTGAAACTGACGCATTATTGATAACCCGCACACTGAGACTTTCGCGTAAGACAGCGGCCGATGCGTTAACTGCACGACCCGCCATGGTGTGCCTGAATGAAAATAACACGGTTGGCGACCTTCTCGATATCGCTCGTGAGTCGGGATACTCAAGATTTCCCGTTCTCGGCACCACTGTGGACGACATCGCTGGCGTCGCCGAAGTCAGTGATATCTTCGGACTCGATACCAGCGACAGACGAACAACTCCGTTACGAACGATTATGAGAGTGGCGCTTGCCGTTCCAGAACAGCGCGAACTTGATGGAGTCCTGCTGGATCTTGAAAGAGGCGCTTGTCGGTTGGCAATAGTGGTAGACGAGCATGGAGGCACAGCGGGTTTGATAACGCGAGAAGATATTCTCGAGGAACTCGTCGGGGACATCGAAGACGAATACGACAACCCGGTGATTCTGACTAGAGCGCAGTCAGGTAACCGCTTCCGAGTTGAGGGAACAACTTCTCCCGATGAATTAGCTGAGTTAGCGGGCTTCAATCTGCCCGATGGCCCCTATGAAACATTAGCGGGGTTTGCCTTGCAGCAATTTGGAAATATCCCAAACGAAGGAGACTCCTTTGAATGGAGCGGCTGGTTGTTTAGCGTTGTTAAAAGAGATCGACTTCGCCTAGCAGAAATATCTATTCGACCAGCGCCATTATCCAAAGAAACCGATTCAATCGAAGAGGCTAAGCCATGAGCTTAGTTGCTGTATTAGTGGGGCTCGTTCTGATTTCGTTCAATGGCGCATTTGTCGCATTCGAATTCGGAGTTCTAGGTGCAAAACGTGCTGCGATTGACGCCGGAGTCGCGTCCGGAGAGCGCAGTTCAATAGCGGCGCACCGCTTACAAAGTGATGTCCTTCTGAGTCTTGGTGGTGCGCAACTCGGGATAACTATTTGTTCAATAGTCGTCGGTAAAATTATGGAACCAGCTATCTCCGAGGTTATCGAAAACCTTATAAATCGATTCTTCGAAATTTCTGAAACACTTCTTCATAGCATTGGTTTTGCTGTAGCGCTCGCACTCGTGGTCCTCATTCACATGGTCATGGGCGAAATGGTTCCTAAAAACCTTGCATTAGCGGGACCAGAGAAGACGCTTCTCTATTTGTCGCGGCCGATGTCCGGGTACCTGCTACTAGCTCGCCCAGTTGTCCGAGCTCTGTTATGGCTATCGAATGGGTTGCTTACTGTATTGCGAGTTAAACCTACGAGAGAATTATCTGAAGTTGTTACTGCAGCAGAACTTGGACTCATGGTCAGAGATTCTCATCAAGAAGGTTTAATTGATGCGGAAGAGCGCAGTCTCATCGAAAGCGCGCTCCAATTTAGCAACACATCAGTACTCGAAGTCATGATGCCTTTTGAGCGAGTTAACTTCGTTCATCTCAACGCCCAGCTCACCGATATCGAAAAGTGTTTTGACGAGACTCAGCACACTCGACTAGTCGTCGTGGGTCAAGATAGCAATGATGTGCGAGGGTTTGTCCACGGGAAAGACCTACTGCAACTCCCAGCAGGGGGACCATCTGGAAAGCTTGAAGCTTCATCGATTAGGCCAATGCTGCGAATTTCCGGCCAGAGCAACCTGCCAGAAGTCTTACAACTAATGCAGAAATCTCGAGTTCACTTAGCGCTTGTGACCGACGACAGAACCAGCCTCGGAGTAGTCACTTTAGATGACGTAATGAGAGGACTGATCGGACGACTTTCAGAAGACATTGACCATTCAGCTGAAAATTAACTAACGCTGACTACGCGCCCATGGCATGGTAGCCGCCATCAACATGAATGATTTCTCCCGTGGTCATGGGGAACCAATCAGACATCAAGGCCAAAGTTGATCGGGCCACAGAATGCTGATCATTTACATCCCAACCCAAAGGCGATCTTTCTTGCCAAGTATCTTCAAAGGCAGAGAATCCAGGAATAGATTTTGCAGCCATTGTTCGAATCGGACCAGCCGAAATTAAGTTCACCCTAATTCCTTGGCTACCTAAAGATTTCGCAAGATAGCGAGCCGTGGACTCAAACGCTGCTTTAGCTACCCCCATCCAGTCATAGACAGGCCAAGCAACAGTCGCGTCGAAAGTGAGCCCAACAACATTCCCCTTAGCTTCTCTCAATAATGGCTCCATTCCAGCAGCAAGCGCCTTGAGGCTAAAAGCGGAGATATGGACAGCTACCGCTACATCTTCCCATTCGGCATTCATGAAATTGCCACCCAAACAAGCTTCGGGAGCGTACCCAATAGCATGCAGAACGCTGTCTAGTCGACCCCAACGCTCCAACAATTCATCACGAACAGCCGATATCTCTTCGGGGGAAGTCACATCTAAAGGGAGCACATCGCACGGCACCGGGAGCTTACGAGCGGTTCGTTCCGTTAGCTTCATCGCCCTTCCAGCGCCAGTCAGTACGATCTCCGCCCCCTGCTCCTGAGCTAATTTTGCGACCTCGAACGCTAACGAAGCATCAGTCAACACTCCAGTTATGAGTAGCTTTTTACCGTCCATTAAGCCCATCAGCAAGACCTCCCAAAGCCCAGTTGTAAGAGGAAATTTTTAACAGTTTGGAAGTTCCTCATAAAGGCAAGTTACCGTGCTGAGTATGCAGAT
Source organism: Acidimicrobiaceae bacterium (assembly GCA_905182565.1). Taxonomy (GTDB): domain Bacteria; phylum Actinomycetota; class Acidimicrobiia; order Acidimicrobiales; family Poriferisodalaceae; genus UBA9040. The sequence continues at coordinate 45,085 of CAJJCB010000015.1, forward strand.
TGGGATAGTAGGTGGAACTGGGCCCGCCGGAGCAGCCCTGGCGACTCGTTTAGCGGACGTTGGTTACGAGATTATTTTGGGTTCTAGGTCCAAATATCGTTCCATGGAAGTGGTCGACAAGATCAAACAAAAGTGGCCCGACCGGCAACTTACTATCGTCCCAGGTGATAATTCTGCAGCAGCTGAATGCGAGTTTGTCATCATAGCTACGCCATGGGATGCAGCATCAATTACCGCTCGGACGGTCGAAAGTCATCTTCGTGGAAAAGTTGTTGTTACGATGTCAAACGCTTTAGCCAGAGTTGATGATGAATTTGTGTCTCTTATCCCGCCTCGCGGGTCAGTCGCAGCATCCATGCAAGCAACTTTGCCTGAGTCAAAAGTAGCTGCCGCATTGCAGCATGTGCCAGCTCATGAGCTTGGTGACCTAGCGCGCCCCCTGGACAGCGACATCCTAATTTGTAGCGATCACAGCGATGCTACGTCCAAGGTTGCGGAAGTCATAAACGCCATTCCTGGTGCCCGAGCCCTAGATAGCGGAAACCTCTCTAACGCAACGGCAATAGAAGCTTTTACCGCCGTTCTGCTTCAACTGAACATGAGATACAAAACTCGCGTCGCTCTTAAGCTCACAGGTCTGGATGCAGTCCGCTGAGCACAAATTTTCGGTTATATGAGACCCGCTCCAAAGAGATCGTTAAATTCTCAACTGAATCAGACTTAGTCAAAATTTATACCTGCGGAATCACGCCATATGAAGTTACCCACATGGGCCATGCATCAACGTTTATAGCGTATGACGTGTTACAGCGGAGGCTACGATCGATTGGTTACCTGACCCAATGTGTACGAAACGTAACTGACGTTGACGATGACTTGCTAAGTCGAGCGCGCAGCCTTGGCGTCCACTACCTTGACCTAGCAGCTCGGTCTCTAGCTGTTTTCGAAGAGGATATGAAAGCTTTAGGCTTATTGCCCGCTCATAGCGAACCTCGAGCCACGTCAGCGATATCAGAAGTGCGACAGCTAGTTGGTCAAGTTCTTGACTCAGGCCATGCATATATCAGCGGCGGTTCAGTTTATTTTGACGTATCAACGGCACCACGATTCGGAGAGCTCTCAAGTCTGACGAATGACGAAATGCTTCAGCTAGCTAGCACCTCAGGCGGAGATCCGAACGACAAGAATAAACGAAATAAACTCGATTTTGTTCTCTGGCAGAGATCATTACCTGGAGAACCGGAGTGGACTTCTCGATGGGGCCCTGGCCGTCCAGGATGGCATATCGAATGCTCAGCCTTGGCTTTACGCGAGTTTGGAAACACGATTGATATCCATGGAGGTGGATCAGACCTAATTTTTCCCCATCATGAGTGTGAGCAAGCGCAGTCAGAGGCTGCCACTGGGAAAATTTTTGTCAAGCATTGGATGCACTCCGGAAGTGTTAACTTCGCCGGCGAAAAAATGTCTAAATCCCACGGAAACTTAGTGTTCGTATCCGAAGTAATAAAAACATGGGACCCAATGGTCATTAGATTGGCGATCTTAAGTAATCACTACCGGTCATCGTGGGAATGGGATAGTGAGCTTTTAGTGCAAGCTCAAGAGCGTTTAAATAGATGGAAAAAAAATGACAAAAAAGAAGCTGGGCTTTCCGAGGTGGGTGCCTGCTTAGACAATGACTTGGATACACAGAGTGCGCTAAAAGAAATTGATCGAATTTCGAGAGCGGGCAACAACGTGTCTGAAGCTGCTTCGTTACTGGGTATTTTTTGGTGATACTTAAGAGAGTTCGCAGTTGTAACATGAACGAATTAGCTAGGTTCGGTATCAGATCAACGGACGAAGACACTATTCGTTTCGTGATGAAAGGGATCCAATGGATGGCTTAGAGCGTCTATGGGCGACCTGGAGACAAGATTACGTAATGGGTAAGCCAGCCAGCAGCGAACAAACCAGCTGTATTCTGTGCGACGTAGCGAGAATTCCGGATGCCTCGGAGCAAAACACACACGTCTACTCTGGGACATACTCTGCAGTGGTGCTAAATGCCTTTCCCTACACAAACGGGCATGTAATGGTTGTGCCATACGAGCATGTTGAAGGCTTGGATCAACTGACAGCAGATGCTCGAAGTGAAATATTCGATCTTATATACAGAACGACCCTCGCCATCCAAGGTGCCTATTCCCCGGATGGCCTCAATATAGGCGCAAACATTGGTCAAGGTTCCGGCGCCGGAATTCCCGATCACCTTCATTTCCACGCTCTGCCTCGCTGGAATAGCGATACTAATTTCATGACTACGATCGCTGGAACAAGAGTTATCCCAGAAGATCTTGAACTGACCCTAGAAAAACTACGTCTCAATTTTAAATAAATTTATCGATAGAACCCAAGCACAACCGAAATAGAGCAGCCATATCGAATTAGTCCGATAGCGTATGGGTCGTGGAAGACGGAGATGTACGCGACGCGTTGCCAGAGGATCTCGACCGAGGGTTCGTAGGGGCGTATATCTTCCCTGATAATCGTCGACGCCGCACAACTGGGGTCTTGTATCTAGTCGTTGGTGCCCTAGTCCTGGGTATGTCCAGTGCCTACAGCCCCGACGCAGTTCTGGCGAACGCGGGCCTCAGCATAGGTGCAGTCGGGCTGGTGTTATTCGGCTTATACAGCATTCTAGCGGGTCGGAAATTCGGACTAAACGAAAATGAAGCACTCGTCGCCGCAAGCAAAGAACTAGGTTTCGCCGTGGGTCACGCATCGGCGCAACTTGGCTGGCGAGGTTTTTTGAGTCGTCCGACGTGGCGAATATTGGCCTACTCGGCTGAAGATCCGCCCATAAGTCGCAGCCTCGTCCTCATTGACGCTATCGATGGGACGACTATTGACGCCTATATTGAAGATAACCCTGAAGATTGGATATCAACATCGAATGAGCTTGATGGCCTAGAGAGTGAAGCCGGACTGCCTGAGGGTGAAGATGTTTGATGGCAATCTACGTTTTGGAGTGGATCGAGTAACTAGCCCTATTGGAAAGTTGCTAGTTCGAGTTGGTGTTAGCGCCGACCAAATCACTGTTGTGGGTTTGCTAATGTCGGTAGCAGCAGCGGTAGCCATCGGAATGGGACGCCTTCAGTTTGGCCTTTGTCTTCTCATATTGACGGCGTTACCCGATTTACTTGATGGTGCCGTAGCTAAAGCGGCCGGTACATCATCGAAAAGAGGCGCATTTTTTGACTCGACAGCAGACAGGGTTACCGATGCGTTGCTCTTAGGCGCTATTGCCTGGCATCTCCTTGAAACTGACAGGGGAAGGCTAGTGATCTTACCAATGGCACTTTTAGGAGTGTCTGCATTGATTTCATATGAAAGAGCGAAGGCCGAACTACTCGGATACGAAGCCAAAGGCGGCTTAATGGAGCGCGCCGAACGAATGATAGTTCTTGGCTTCGGGCTTTGTTTCAATGCAATTCTCATCCCAGTTCTATGGGTAATGCTTGCGCTAACCTCGATTACTGCTGTTCAACGGTTTTGTAAAGTTTGGTCACAGGCAACTCGAGAAATATCTGATTCTGAGAACCAAAAATAAAAACTGGAGCTTTGGAAAATCGCAATGCTGAAACTAAAGAATTTAGCAGTTACTTTTTTCTATAAAAGCGGCGCTTCGATAGCGCGCCTCCTCCCGAAACAGTTGGCTGCTTCGGTACCAATATTGGCCGCAGTGCTACTGCCTTCGATTTTGCCGACAAAAAAGAAAATGGTATCTCGCCATATGAGGCGAGTCATGGGCCTACAAGTCTCAGAGCAAGAAATCAAAAAGTCGGTAGGTCAAGCATTCGGTTCCTATGCCCGCTACTGGATTGAGTCTTTTAGATTACCTAAGGAGACCGGCGCAAAATTGGAGGCTGGCATAGAAGTGCCAGATTATCACCATGTCCGTGAGGGTCTAGAAAAAGGTAAAGGAGTTATTCTGGCGCTTCCCCACTTAGGAGGTTGGGAGTGGGCAGGGTTCTGGATGGCCACGGTGAAAAAAGTACCAATCTCCGTAGTTGTTGAACCTCTTGAGCCACAAAAACTATTTGATTGGTTCGTTAAATTTAGGAGCGAACTCGGCATGAACGTCATACCGTTAGGGCCATCTGCGGGTGCCTTAGTCGCCGCTGCATTGAAACGAAACGAAATTGTTTGTCTGCTCAGCGACAGAGATATCTCTGGCGGGGGAATCAAAGTTGAGTTCCTAGGAGAAGAAACAACACTTCCAGGTGGGCCGGCGCTGCTGAGTATAAGAACTGGTGCAACTCTCCTACCGACAGCAGTCTACTTTAAGCCAAATGGTAGCCATCTAGGTATCGTTCGCCCTCCCATAGACACCTCTCGACTTGGCAAAGTAAGCGCAGACGTGTCTCGTATCACTTCGGACTTAGCAGAAGAGCTTGGACATCTAATAAGCAGAGCTCCCGATCAGTGGCATTTGATGCAACCAAATTGGCCAACTGATCACGAACCAGTGGATAAAGACTAACGATGGTGTGGACGCAGAGTCCAGACCACCTAACGTAAACAGTGTGCGCATCGGAATTATTTCCCCATACAGCTTGACTGTGCCTGGCGGTGTGCAATCTCAAGTGATTGGCTTGGCTAATTCATTATCTCGATTAGGCCACAGAACTCGAATACTCGCTCCATGTGATGGAGCGCCCCCTGAGAAAGGCATAACACCGCTCGGGGCAAGCATCCCCACATTTGCAAACGGTTCCGTTGCCCCAATCGCTCCCGACCTAGCTTGCACTCTTCGCACGATTAGAGCTCTGCGCGACGAAACCTTTGATGTCATCCATGTTCACGAACCGATTTGCCCTGGACCGTGCCAAACAGCGCTATTCCTCAAAAACGCTCCAATCGTTGGGACATGGCACGCTGCAGGTGGTAGCAAGGCCTACCTTACTCCTGGAGTTCAATGGCTAGCTTCGCGTATGGAAGTACGCGTTGCGGTATCTGAAGACGCACGAGAAATGGCCGATCAAGCTCTGGGTGGTTCTTATGAGGTGGCATTCAACGGAATCGAAGTGGCAAAATTTCAAGAGATTGAAGCAGCTGAGTCGCCCCAGCCAACGATCGCCTACGTTGGCAGACATGAGCCTCGTAAAGGCCTCGAAACACTTTTGCAGGCGCTAACAAATTTGCCTGACGCAGTGAAATTGTGGGTTATGTCAGAAGGGCCACAAACCAGCGAACTCAAGTCTCGTTACGGTGCGGATCCCAGAATAGAGTGGCTCGGCTCTGTCACAGACGAAGAAAAAATAAGCAGGCTAAAAGGAGCTGATGTGTTCTGCGTGCCTTCACTGCGAGGTGAAAGTTTCGGAATTGTCTTGCTAGAGGGAATGGCCGCCGGAACTCCGATTGTTGCTAGCAACATCGCAGGGTACAAAAACGTTGCTACTCACGAAAAGCATGCCGAACTTGTTGAGCCCGGCAACCCTGAACTGCTTGCGGCTGCGTTGACTCGAGTCCTAGAAGACAAAAAGTACTCTGCATCGTTAATTTCCGCTGGGCACGAGCGCGCTGCAGAATTTTCAATGGATCGCTTAGCACAGCTGTATCTTCGCTACTACCAAGTCGCCATAGACCAGAGTGAGAAAGCGACCAAAAAACCGAGCCGATGGGGCGAGCTTACAAAGTTTGGATCTTTTTCAAAGTGATGCATACGACATGAACTTGCCCCGTGCCTGTGTTTCGGCTCTTCGAGGCCTAAACTCGCACAGTCAGCCTCACCACACCAGATTGTTTTACGGATGAATGACCTCAAGAAAACTTATAACGCACGTGCACGGCGACTAATCATCAATTTTTGGTTATATAACGTCGGAGTACTGGGGCTAATCGCATTGATTATCGGCGTTATTAATCAAAGCCTCTCCGCAAAATTCCTAGTGCCTTCATTAATGCTTGTCCTGCTAGTCGGAACACTAGTTACAAAATTTCTCCTGACGCGTGCGAATAAACTCGTAATGGCAGAAATCGGAGGTGCTCAGAGTTCTGAACACGCCGAACCACGACTTTTCAACCTCCTTGGTTCTATCTGTATGAGCACCGGCGTCTCACTCCCAGTAGTGAGAGTGATCGATTCGGAAACCAATAATTTAGCAGTTGCTGAATTAAACAAGGACACCGTAAATTTCTCGATAACACGGGGTTTACTAGAAAATAGTTCGCTTATAGAGCTAGAAGCTCTGCTCGCAGCGAGCATCGCCCGAGTTAGCTCAAATGAGGCGCGCCATTCATCCTTAGCGGTTACGACTATTGGGTTGCCATTGCTCGTAAAACAGAATGGAACGGCGATAGATCGGATTTTGACTCTGCATTATCTGTCACCTTCATTAGCTCAGCGAAGGTTAAAAAAAGAGCTTCACAACGATCGCGACTTTAATGCCGATAGTGCTGGAGTGGGAGTTACAAGGTACCCGCCAGGTTTGATCTTGGCATTAGAAAAATTTGCACACAGCTCAAGGATTGATCCTTCGTTTGGGTCATTACCACTATGGGCAATCAACGCCGATAGCGATGGATATGGCCGTCCTGAAATAGAAGACAGGGTTGCGGCCCTGCGCGAACTGTAAGAGCGTTGCCTCAGAAACGTTTTCTTCAAATTCTAATCTTCCTAGGTGCAGTGATTGGAGGGTTACTAGGTTGTTCATCCGAAGAGAGCTCAAAAGTTCAAAGCGAAATTCCTCTCGACACCAAAGAACAAACTGACTCTAAAGACTCTCAAAAAAAGTCTGAAACGCTACAGGCAACGAATACAACAATCGACCCCGACACCGAGTTCCCTAAATTTGTTGCACCGCTCACAGGGTTAGCGCTTGTTGATGAAGGAGCTACAAAAAAAGCAATCACTGCCGTAAAAATTGATAATTCAGATTCGCTGACTCAGCCCGTGGGTATAGGCAAAGCAGACATTGTGTATGAGTATCTCGGAGAAGAAAAGGCCACCAACTTCCTTGCTCTTTTTCAGTCACGAAATGCTGAAAATGTTGGACCAGTTGGCGAGGCTCAGCTCAGCGATATCCACACTCTGATGAACCAACCGGCGGTCATGCTGGCAACAGCGCAAACAAAATGGGCTGTGCGCGAAGTTTTGAAAGTAAGCGGGATCCAAGATGTAAGTGCAGAATCATTCCCTGCGAACTACATCGAAGTAAACGATGATTCAGGCAGAGAAAAAATCTACGTGTCATTAAACGAAATTCGAAACCCAGACACGGAAAATAGACTGAATCCATTGGCGCCATGGAAATTCACAGACAGACCGGACGTAACTTCGGCCGAAAAAAAGCAAGTAGATGAAGTAAGCATTGACTGGGGAGAAACAAAAACAGTCTTTAAGTGGATTCCAACTGAAAAGCATTGGGCAAGATATAAAGAAAACGCTCCCTCTCTTGACGCTGAGGGCATCACCATCGACACACAAAATCTTGTTGTCCAATTCGTTCGCTACTCATTAAGTAACGAACTTGACCGGCAAGGCGAGCGAATACCAGTATTTGAAGCAGACGTTGGCATCGGTGAAGCTTGGATTTTCAACGGTAGTTCGAGACTTGAAGCGGTATGGAGCAAAGATAATCTCACTGCGCCGACCGTATTCTCAGACAAGCAGGGAAACATTGTTCAATTTAGTCGAGGATCTTCGTGGGTTCTACTTGCTAAGTCGGGCTCAGCAACAATTCTAGAGAAATAATGGAGAGAGTTTAAGGTAACTCGAAACCCCTTTTTAGCGTATTTAACGTTCACGTTGCTTCTAGACTAGAGGCATGTCTGATATGCACAGCGACAATTATGAAATAGGAACTTTCCGTGTGAAGCGAGGCCTTGCTGACATGTTGCGCGGAGGCGTAATAATGGATGTGGTCAACGCCGAAGAGGCAAAAATAGCCGAAGATGCGGGAGCTACAGCCGTAATGGCACTTGAACGTGTCCCAGCGGACATAAGACGAGATGGGGGAGTCGCTCGAATGAGCGACCCAGTCATGATCGAAGATATTCAAAAAACAGTCACCATTCCAGTTATGGCTAAAGCAAGAATTGGACACTTTGCTGAAGCGCAAATTTTGCAATCTTTGGGTGTCGATTATGTTGACGAATCTGAAGTCCTAACCCCAGCAGACGAAGCACACCACATCGACAAATGGGCATTTACAGTTCCGTTTGTTTGTGGAGCCACAAACCTAGGTGAAGCACTCCGACGAATTTCCGAAGGTGCATGCATGATTCGTTCCAAGGGCGAAGCAGGAACAGGGAACATCGTCGAAGCAGTAAGGCACCTGCGGTCAATCCTCGGAGATATCCGAAAGATCACACAAGCAGACGCCGCCGAGCTTTTCGAATGGGCTAAAAGGCTTCAAGCCCCCTTGGGTTTGGTGCAAGAAATAGCGCAAACAGGAAAACTGCCAGTGCCGATGTTCTGCGCAGGAGGAATTGCGACTCCAGCTGATGCATCACTAGTGATGCAGCTAGGCGCCGAAGCAGTGTTCGTAGGATCGGGTATCTTCAAAAGTGAAGACCCAGCCCCAAGAGCACGAGCGATTGTTGAGGCGACAACTCATTTCCGAGACGCCGCCGCGGTAGCTAATGCAAGTCGAGGGCTAGGGGAAGCTATGCCAGGTCTCGAGATCAGCACGTTGGAAGTTAAACTCGCTGAACGCGGCTGGTAGCAATTCACTTGTCAAGTCTCGTAGGCGTGTTGGCGCTTCAAGGTGCTTTTTCCGAGCACGAACACATGTTGACGTCACTAGGTACCAAAAGCGTAGCTGTGCGGACCCCAGATGACCTAGCAGGTATCGACGCCATCATCTTGCCAGGCGGGGAATCAACAACAATCTCGATGCTTCTCGAATCTAGTAAGGTCTTTGACCCGCTTAAGCAAATGATTGATGAAGGCCTACCAGTATTAGGCACTTGTGCCGGAATGATTCTCTTAGCGAACGAAGTAAGCGACGGCCGAGCAGACCAAAAGAGTTTCGCAGCCATTGACATCTCTGTTCGGAGAAACTCATTTGGCCGACAAATAGCAAGTTTCGAGAGTGATCTTAAAGTTAAGGGTTTAACGAACTCTTTTCGAGCAGTCTTTATACGAGCTCCCGGAGTAGAAAAAGTTGGAGATTCAGTAGAAATTCTTGCGACTGTCGACACTCATGGGCAAACAGAAGTGCCAGTGCTCTGCAAATCAGGCCCAATACTCGTATCCAGCTTTCACCCCGAGCTAACTGCTGATAGTCGAATACATCAAATTTTCTTGAGCCTAATAAAATAGATCCTTACTAATCTGAGTCATGGCTCCCAAGCAGGGATCAAGAATGGCAGAATGGCGTCTGGAGGTTCACTGGTGTCAGGTCATTCCAAATGGGCAACAATCAAACACAAAAAAGGTGCGGCTGACAAAGCGCGAGCGAAGCTCTTCGCGAAGTTAATTCGGCAAGTGGAAGTTGCTGCCAGAGAGGGCGGTGGCGATCTCGATGCCAACGCCAACCTTCGCACTATGTACCAAAAAGCGCGTGACAGCTCTGTTCCTCTTGAAACCATAGAAAGAGCCATCAAGCGCGGCATCGGCGAGCTAGAAGGCGTTACTTATGAGCAAGTTATCTACGAAGGTTACGCACCTCATGGAATAGCAATGTTCGTTGATGTTCTTACTGACAACCGCAATCGAACTGGAGCTGAGATCAGAAGCGTTTTTGCTCGGGCCGGAGGCTCTCTCGCAGAGCCAGGGGCAGTAGCTTGGCAATTCGAAAGAAAAGGAATTCTACTCGTCGACGTTTCGATAGACGAAGACGAGCTAATGCTCTCAGCGCTGGATGCCGGCGCAGAAGATGTGACATTTGATGATGATAGCTGGAGGGTAGTAACAGAGCCTTCGGACGCGATGACCGTAAGGAGCGCCCTTGAGGACCTTGGCATTACAATCGCCTCAACCGACATAACATACGTACCTCAAAACTTGATCGAACTGGACAAGAGCGAAGATGCTAGGCAAGTTCTGGCGGTTATGGACGCATTAGATGACAATGACGATGTCCAAGGCGTGTATGCAAATTTCGACATATCTGATGCAGTTCTGTCAGAGCTAGCCGCTGATTGATCCTAAGAATGCCTCAGAGCCGGTACTATCGAACCTATGTTCGTTCTAGGGATTGATCCGGGTTTATCTCGCTGCGGTTTTGCCGTGGTCGAGAAGCTGGGACGTCACACCGAAGCTGTAACGCTGGGAGTTATTCGAACCCCCCCGAAAGACCCGATCCCCAGACGTTTAGCACTTTTACAAACTGAAGTTCGAGCGCTGATCCAAGAATTTAAGCCTGAAGAGGTCGCACTGGAAAGAGTTTTCTTCCAGGTCAACGTCAAAACAGCAATAGGTGTTGCTCAGGCCAGCGGCATTGCCATGGCTGAAGCAATAGCTCACGGAGCCGAAGTTACTGAGTACACGCCCAACCAAATTAAAGAAGCTGTGGGAGGATGGGGCGCTGCCGATAAGAAACAAATACAAAAAATGGTTCAAACACTTTTACAGCTACCTTCGTTACCAACCCCGGCAGACGCGGCAGACGCGGCAGCTACAGCGCTATGCCATATAGCGCACATGTCTATGCAGAAGATTGAAACCGTAAGTAGAAATAAATGATTGGATCTTTGAGAGGAACGCTGCTCGAAACACAGCAGAGCGGCGAAGTTTTGATTGAAGTAGGTGGTATCGGCTACCGGGTTTCAGTTAATCCTGCCGCTATCAACATGCTCCCTAAAATTGATGAAACTGTATTCATGTACATACACCATCACATCCGAGAAGGTGCGCAGCAACTCTACGGATTTACGGCTATTGATGAGCGCCAATGTTTTGAGTTACTTCTTGATGCCCATGGAGTCGGCCCTTCCTTAGGAATGGCGATATTAGCTGTTCTGCCTCCGAACGAGTTGCGACGTGCCGTTGCAGCAGATGACATAGACGCATTATGCATGGTCGCAGGGGTAGGCAAAAAAACAGCTCAACGACTGTTGCTGGAAATGAAAAGTCGACTTGAGGAGCCATACGAGCCGACTGTTTCTTCTGGTAATTCTGGAAATGGGAATGAGCCGGGAGCATTAGCTGACGTGCGTGCAGCGCTGTCAGGTATGGGATTTGTTTCCGATGAAATTCGGGTCGCCGTTAAAGACCTTGATGACTCTGATAGCTCAGCACTATTAAGAAAAGCACTGCAGCGTCTGGCCTCCCGATGAGTGAGCAGGAATGGGGAAGAGAAGAGGGCTTTCGAAGAGATGATGAAAGTCACGCTAAGCGCGAAGAGGTACTTAGCTCAGAGCACACTGCAGATGATTCCGAAGACTTAGGGCTTCGCCCAAAAACCCTAAACGAGTTCGTGGGGCAAAATGAACTCAAAGAACATTTAGGCATAATTCTCGAGGCAGCAAGGGCTCGAGAGCAAACTCCAGACCACCTGTTGTTTGCTGGGCCACCTGGTTTGGGGAAAACTACGTTAGCGGGAATTGTTGCATCGGAACTCGGGGTCGCGATCCATGTCACTTCAGGTCCGGCCATCGAACGTGCCGGAGACTTAGCGGCAATTCTCACAAACCTAAATGATCGCGATGTTCTATTCATAGATGAAATTCACTCGCTCCCTAAACAGGTAGAGGAAGTTCTCTACCCAGCGATGGAAGATTTTCAACTTGATGTCATCCTTGGTAAAGGACCGGCTGCGCGATCGATCAGATTTGATTTACCTCCGTTCACGTTAGTAGGGGCAACAACGCGAACAGGACTAATCGCTGGACCGCTTCGAGATCGCTTCGGCCTAGTGGAAAGACTCGACTACTACTCAGCGGATGAACTTCAGGCAATTGTTTCTCGAGCGGCAGATATTTTAGATGTCTCGATTGATAATGAGGGAGCTGTCGAGATAGCGGGAAGAAGCCGTGGAACTCCACGAATTGCTAACCGCCTCTTGCGAAGAGTCAGAGACTATGCCGAAGTCAGAGCTGATGGTCGTGTTAACAAAGAGGTAGCCAAAGAGGGGTTAAGGATCTTTGGCGTTGATGAGATAGGGCTAGATAAAGTAGATCGAGCCATTTTAGAAGCGATAACTGTCCTACACGAAGGAGGCCCAGTCGGCCTTTCGACGTTAGCTATCAGCGTTGGCGAGCAAACTGAAACCGTAGAAGACGTTTATGAACCTTTCCTGATACAACAAGGTTTGTTGCAACGTACCCCCAGAGGTCGAGTGGCTACCCGCGCTGCGTTTGCTCATCTTGGTTTGCCAATCCCAGAGCGTGGTTCCGCTGGACCATCATTGTTTGATTGATGTCTAGCCCTCCCAGGAGAGTTTGGTACGCGTCCTACGGCTCAAACTTATTAGAAAAAAGATTTCTGCTGTACCTAAGAGGAGGGCGATTCAGCCCAGGACATACCAGCCATCCTGGTGCGCGTGATCAGGCATTGCCGTTAAAGCCTCCGATATTACTAAAAGCTAATTACGAACTCCTTTTTAGTAAATGGTCTGAGCGGTGGGGTGGAGGTGTCGCGTTTATAAAACCAAACCCGCAAATGGCAAGTTGCTGGATACGTTGCTGGGATGTCACTGAACAGCAATTTTTTGACATAGCGGCTCAAGAGAATCAGCTATCCCCAGGCCATTTAAATCTTGACATATCAAAACTAGTTAAAGAAAAACAATTAGATCTTGGCGCTGGTTGGTATAACGAGGTTCTTCATCTTGGCGACTTAAATAACCAACCCATACTTACTTTTACCGCAAGTAGCGTTGTTGGCCACATGAAGCCAAGCACAGCGTATTTAAGTGTGCTTATCGCTGGTTTAAAAGAAGCATCTTCATTAAGTAACACTGAGATTCAAGAATACCTCGTTGGGGTAGCCGGAATTCATGGCCAGTGGACACAGCAGGAGCTATACAAAGTCATTTCTCAAACTGTTGACCCTTAAAGTAGGTAGCAGTATGAAAATGATTGAGTTCGACTATGACCTTCCTGAGCATGCGATAGCGCAATTTCCGGCAGAGCCGCGAGATAGCGCCCGGCTGTTAGTCGACCAAGGGTCACAGATTGCTCCGCTGCATGCGCAAGTAAAAGATCTAATTGACTATCTAGAGCCAGGAGATCTACTTGTAGTAAACGAAACAAAAGTAATCCCAGCACGAATACCGTTAGTGAAAGAAACTGGCGGTTTGGCAGAGGTCCTTCTCCTCGAACCCCAGGGCGACGTTTGGGAGGCCATGGTTAAACCAGGTAGACGCTTAAAAGCAGGGACAGAATTACGATCGCTCCGAGACCCTGCGCTTATCGTCGAAGTTGGTGAAGAAACGTCGAGGGGAAGGCGCCTTGTATCAATTATTCACGACGGGAAAAAAATATCTGGACTAAATGAAATCTCTGCCTTAGATAAAGCTGGTGAAATGCCGCTGCCGCCTTACATCAAGAATTACGAAGGAAGCTCAAAAGAGCGGTATCAAACTGTGTACGCCAAAAAACTTGGCTCAGCAGCAGCTCCAACAGCAGGGCTGCACTTTACAGACGAACTTATCGAGAACATCTCGCTAAAGGGCATCGAAATAGCCACCGTAGAATTAACCATTGGAATAGATACGTTCCAGCCAATAACCGTAAGTGACTCTACCGATCATGTAATGCATTCAGAGTCCTACAACGTTCCTGACGCAACGTGGAATGCCTGCCAATCAGCAAAGAGAGTAGTAGCTGTGGGAACTACTACTGTTAGGTCATTAGAATCAGCAGCTCGCGGAAATTTAAGTGGCCGAACTGATCTCTTTCTCAGAAGGGGAGAAAAATTCGAAATCGTCGACTGTATCTTCACCAACTTTCATCTCCCGAAATCGTCATTACTGCTGATGATCGACTCATTCGTTGGAGAGCGCTGGCGGCACCTTTACTCTGAAGCGCTAGCAAAAGGGTATCGCTTTCTGTCTTATGGCGATGCAATGTTTTTGCAGAAAGCAGTTGATTAAGCGCTTTGTTTACACCGATCAGGAAGCGCAAAGTTATCGTATGGAACTATTAACACCCTTGGAGAATCAGTGTCTTTAAGTTACGAGCTAATAGCCAATGATGGGAGCGCTCGTCGAGGTCGCGTCACTACACAGCGCGGAACTTTCGAAACTCCAATTTTCATGCCTGTCGGCACTCGAGGGGCCGTGATCCATCTCGATGCGAGAGATTACGCTGATTTAGGAATGGAAGTAGTCCTAGGCAACACTTACCACCTAATGCTCCGTCCCGGTGCAGAAGTTATTAAGGACATGGGAGGCCTTCACTCGTTCACTAATTGGGATGGCCACATGCTCACAGACTCGGGCGGCTTCCAAGTAATGTCTCTTCGTGACAACGTCAAAATTGATGACGAAGGCGTGGATTTCACTTCGATCTACGACGGAAAAAAAGTTAGATTCACTCCAGAAGTTGCAGTCAAGACTCAGGAGGACCTAGGTGCCGATATCCAAATGGTGCTAGATGTTTGTGCTGCTCTGCCAGCCACTGACGATCAGGTCATCATGGCGATGAAACGAACACACCAATGGGCGGAGCGAGCGAAGGCCGCTCATAGCAGGCCGGATCAGGCTCTTTTTGGAATCGTGCAGGGTGGCATAAATCCTGATCTTCGTCACGAAAGCGGAGCAGCTTTAGCTAATTTAGATTTTGAAGGATATGGCATCGGAGGGCTTTCAGTCGGAGAGACCCACATGGAAATGATGCCAGCGTTAAGAGCGGCGCTGGAAGAGTTGCCAACCGACCGACCTCGTTACCTCATGGGTGTAGGTGACCCAGTTCGAGTAGTGGATGCAATTGGCGCCGGCGTGGACATGTTTGACTGTGTATTACCTACTCGTTTAGCTAGACATGGAACTGCATTAACTGGGAACGGCAAACTTAATATACGTAACGCTAAACACGCGCGTAGCGAAGATCCTTTAGACCCAAATAACCCATTTTCTAACCAATTCAGTCGCAGCTACTTGCGGCATTTGGCGCAGGTAAAAGAACCTTCTGTGGCTCGCATCATGACGCTTCATAACCTTTGGTTCCTAATTGATCTAGTGAAACAAGCCCGCAGAGCGATCGAATGTGGCGGTTTTGACGATTTCCGGGCACATGTTTTTGAAGTATGGGCTGAGAAAGCATGATTTTTGATCTAACGAATAGCAGATAATCAATCGCACTTGCCCCGGCGCGCAGTACCATAACTGCTTGGTTTCGGTACCTACATTCCTGGAGATAACTCATGGCATTGCTACTACCTCTAATCGTCTTCATCGGTATGTATTTTTTGATACTTCGCCCGCAACAAAAACGGATGAAAGAACGAGAACGCATGGTCCGAGCCGCAGCGATAGGCGATGAAGTGGCTACCGTAGGCGGGGTTATTGGCATAATAGTTGCAGTGGAAGAAGGCGACGCAGTCGTCGCCCTTGAAGTTGACACAGATGTCGAGCTCCGAGTTCAGAGACGCTCCATAGGAGAAATTATTACAAAATCGTCAGATCTTCAAGACGATGTTGCCTCAGACGATGTTGCCTCAGATGGCGATGACGATAAAAATGATGATTGAAATTACTTGGCTACCGAATCGGAGTCTCTAAGCTGTGCGTCGTTCCCATCTAATTTCCCTAATCCTTGTTGTAGCAATGTCAGCGAGCGCTTTTGTCGCTGTCCTTAGCGCTGGGTGGGCTCCTGTCCTCGGCGTGCAGCTGCAAGGCGGCGTGGAAGTCGTTCTTAGGCCAGCAAACGAAGTGTCAGAAGAACAATTCGAACGCGCCATAGAAATTATTCGTAACCGAGTTGACGCAATCGGCGTCGCTGAACCCGATATCACCAGACAAGGCAACCAAGTTGTCATCCAATTACCTGGTGTGAAAGACAAGCAGCGAGCAGTTGACCTTGTTGGGCAGACCGCAGCTCTGGAATTCCGGCCAGTTGCTGGAATCTACCCAGCCGAAACAAACCCGGCTGACCTCGGCCTTAGCTCAGAATCGTTAGCGCTTCTAACTGATATAGATAGTGATTCGTTAACTGAGTTAACGCTGTCAGATATTATTACTGATTCAAACGGCGATGAAGACACGGTTGACAGCGAAGTATTATTTACTGACAAAGCCGGCGCTTATGTCTACTTTTTGAATGCTTCGGAACTAACCGGTGATGCCGTAGAGAATGCAGCGGCAACATTCGAGGGGCAATGGATTGTCAACGTAGAATTTAATGATGAAGGCGCTGCAGGCTTTGATCGAATGGCCTCTGCCTATTTTGGGCAGCAAGTAGCCATTGCTCTGGATGGAGTTGTTGAGTCATCGCCAACGATTAACGCTCAAGAATTTGGTGGTACGGCAGTTATCAGTGGTTCATTCACAGAGCAAGAAGCTAAAGATCTTGCCCTGGTGCTACGATTTGGCGCTCTCCCAGTTGAGTTCGAACAAGACGACGTCCGAACTGTTTCAGCCACCCTTGGCGATGGAACTCTGCGAGCGGGAGTAATTGCTGGAATAGTTGGCCTCGGGCTCGTCGCTTTGTACATGCTTTTCTACTACAAGTTACTTGGGTTAGTAGCAGTCTGCAGCTTGGCTATTAGTGGCTCTATTCTCTGGTCTATAATTGCCTGGCTTGGCGAACGTCAGGGACTAGCTCTGACTCTTGCAGGCGCCACAGGAATTATTGTGTCAATCGGTGTTCAAGTGGACTCGAATATTGTTTATTACGAGAGAATTAAAGAAGAAGTGCGTCGTGGTAGAGCCGTGAGAACAGCGGCTGAAAAGACATTCAGCGGTGCTTTCTCGACCATAGTATGGGCAGACCTTGCTTCGCTCATTAGCGCTGCAGTGCTCTACCAGCTAACCACTGGAACTGTTCGCGGATTTGCGTTGTATCTAGGGATAGCGACGCTTATTGACATTGCAGTGTCCTACTTCTTTATGCGACCTCTGGTAGTAGTGATTGCGCGTAAGCTAGTCGGAGAAAAACCAAAACGAATAGGCATGTCTCATATCGATGCTGAGGTGACCCAGTGATTAAAATACTTCGATCGATGTACCGAGGCGATAACAAGTGGGACTTTATGTCTGCTTGCCGACGCGTCGCCATTGGGTCAGCAGCGGTAGTTCTTGTTTGCCTGATAGCTATTCTAGCCAGAGGGCTCAATCTCGGAATTGAGTTCGAAGGTGGTTCCGTTTGGGAGATTCCCGCCAAGGCCTCTGTTGAACTAGAAACAATTGAAAATGCTGCTTTAAATGCCGGCCTTACAGACTCTCGCGTTCAAAAAATAACCGGAGGCGAAGATATCTTTAGAGTACGAGCAGGGTCGACATCAATAGAGAAAGAAAATTCTATTGTTTCTACTTTGGCCACAGCTGCTTCAGTAGATGCAGAGTCGATCAGCACGCGAGCAGTTAGCGCTTCCTTCGGTGATCAAGTGGCCGGTAAAGCCCGCAGGGCCTTAGCAGTATTCCTTGTTTTGATATCTTTGTACCTGACACTTCGATTCGAATGGAGAATGGCTTTGGGAGCTCTTGTAGCTCTGTTTCATGACCTCGCAATCACGGTTGGTGTATATGCCATATTCCAAATTGAAGTCACTCCAGCAACCGTTGTCGCCTTCTTGACGATTATGGGTTACTCGCTGTACGACACAATCGTTGTGTTCGACCGCGCTAGTGAAAATAAAAAATCGCTGTCGGCGAAAAGTCGGATTACATACCGAAACTTGGCGAACGTCTCATTGAACCAAGTAATAATGCGATCGATAAACACCACTATTACTTCGGTTCTACCGGTTGTCTCACTTCTAGTTGTTGGCTCTTTAATCATGGGTGCTACAAGCCTTCAAGAGTTTGCTATTGCCTTGCTTGTAGGACTTGTAGCCGGAGCTTATAGCTCTTTGTTCGTGGCGATGCCTATTGTGACTGTGCTCAAAGAAAGAGAGCCGCACTGGGTGGCGATGCAAGAAGCTGCCGATATTCGAGGAACAGAGGACACTTCCAGCGAAGCAGCTGCATTGTTAGCAGCTGGTCAATACAAACGGAACGTGTCACCGCGCCCTCGCAAGATCGGTAAAAAACGCTAAATAGTCAATCAAGTTATGAGTCAGTAATCCAGTTGCAGATGACCTATACGAGCTCTTTGTTAGCTATAGAAATAAAAGCGGATCTGGTCCCGAAGACGGCTCCTCAAGAAAACTAATTTTTCGCGTCCGAAGGAATAGATACCCACAAGAGAAGATTTGTGATCCACTATGACTCATACCTATTTCTTATTCCTTCGGCCTAAGTGGAAAGGAGGTAACGATGGCGGCTGTTTCGAGAGTACTTCCATGGCGACGCGCATCTGCACCTGTTCACACTGAGATCCAAGGAGTGGTTGATCGCTATAAAGCCAGATGGCCTCGCTACCCAACAGATCTGATTAACGATGCCTATGGAACCGCACTATTAGCCCATCAAGGTCAACGAAGAAAATCAGGCGAAAGTTACATCATTCACCCAGTCGCGGTGGCGTCGGTAGTCGCTGAAATGGGGCTTGATGACGTGTCGATAGCCGCGGCGCTGCTTCACGACGCAGTCGAAGACACAGGAATTGAACTAATTGAAATACGGAATAAGTTCGGCGCGGACGTAGCAGCAATAGTCGATGGGGTAACCAAACTTGATCGAGTCAGTTTCGCTACGAAAGAGGCGCAACAGGCAGCGACGCTGAGAAAAATGCTTTTGGCAATGGCACGCGATATGCGGGTCCTGTTAATAAAACTTGCAGACAGATTGCATAACATGCGAACGATAGGAGCGTTAGAAATATCTAAACAAGAACAGATAGCAAGAGAAACGTTGGATATATACGCTCCGTTAGCTCACCGACTTGGAATGCAAGAAGTGAGAACCGAGCTAGAGGACCTTGCTTTCGCTGCGTTGTACCCAAAAAGATATGCTGAAATTGACCGTCTCTTGGCTGAACGGACCGTGGAACAAGACAGATACGTCGACAAACTATTAATAGAAATTCGTAGTCGACTAGAAAAAACGTCTGTAAAGGGCACAGTCACGGGTCGCGAGAAACACCATTGGGGTGTCTACGAAAAGATGGTGGTGAACGGCCGTTCCTTTGATGAAATTTTTGATTTAGTTGGAATCAGAGTAATCGTCCCGACTGTGCGAGAGGCCTACGCTGCTTTAGGCACTATTCATGCTACTTGGAGGCCTGTCGCCGGTCGTTTCAAAGACTACATAGCGATGCCTAAGTTCAACTTTTACCAGTCCCTGCACACCACCGTCGTCGGGCCTGCAGGAACTGCAGTTGAATTACAAATAAGAACAATTGAGATGCACCATCGAGCCGAACATGGTGTTGCCGCTCATTGGCGTTACAAGGATTTAACGGATTCTAACTCAGAAGATATGCCTTGGCTAACAAATATCGTTAACTGGCAAAATGAGACTGATGATCCAGAAGAGTTCATGGAGACTCTTAAAGTTGATCTTGAGCAAGACGAAGTATACGTATTTACGCCTGAGGGTGATGTCGTGACCCTTGCCACTCGTGCTACCCCTATCGATTTCGCTTATGCTATTCACACTGATATTGGCGACGCTACAATTGGGGCAAAAATCGATGGCAGACTAGTTCCTTTGGATCGGGAATTACGCTCCGGTGACACGGTAGAAATTTTTACTTCCAAAATTGAAAACCCCCACCCGTCCCGAGACTGGCTGAATATAGCTACGACGCCCAAAGCGCAGAATCGAATCAGACAATGGTTCGCTAGGTCCGAGCGCGAAGAAATAGTTGAACTTGGACGTGACCTTGTTACCGATGCATTGAGGGCAGAAGGTCTCACAGCTCAGCCTCTCATTGACAGTGAAGAACTCCGCCAAGTTGGCCAAGACTTTGGCCGTAACGAACTTGAACTTCTTTTCGAGTCGGTAGCCAAGGAAGATCTGCAGGCTGAGATTATAGCTAAAAAACTAGTTGCTCACCTAAGAGGCGACAGCGCAGATCAAAAATTACCTGCTCAACCAGCGCAACACCGTGGGACCCGAAGGCGTCGAACGACAGGAGTTCACGTAGAAGGATCAGACGATTCTCTAGTGCGTCTTGCTGGCTGCTGCAACCCGGTTCCTGGAGATGAGATACTCGGATTCGCTACTCGCGGTCGAGGCATCTCGATTCACAGAGATGATTGCAGCAATGCTACGGAACTTGTAGATGCGTCTGGCGCGCGTCAGATGGAAGCCGTTTGGGACAATGCATTTAGTGGGCAATTTATTGTTTCAATCGAAATTCGCGCTCTTGACCGTGACCACCTTTTAGTTGATGTCGTAAGAGTAATTTCTGAACACTATGTGAGTATTGCTAGCGCAACTACGTTTACTGGCGATGACCAAGTCTCGGTTATGCAATTCGAAATTGAGATAGGAGACCCAATACTCCTTGACCAGTTACTAGCAGCAGTCAGAGAAATAGCTGGAGTATTTGATGCGTATCGGATTCTTTCCAGTGCTTCACGAAGGTCTTCGTGAAAGCTATGCCAGAAAATGCAGAAATAAATATCTGACGGTCAGCTGTCGCGGAGATAGGCCCTCAACCGCCTAACATGGACTAGTCAGCGGTCCACCTTCTTTCATCCGGGTACAGAGTATTCTTGCATGTCCACAAAGCCCAATAGCTTCCAAACACCAATCGGCACGAGCGATTTATTGCCGCTTGGCTCAGCTCGTTGGCAGGCCACTTTGCAATTGTTTGATGAGGTGTCTACTCGTTCTGGTTTCGGTTACCTCAGCACCCCAATCTTTGAAGACATTGGTGTCTTCTCGCGAGTTGGAGAAGGTACCGATGTGGTCCGAAAAGAGATGTACGAATTTTTAGACAAAAGTGATCGTCGATTAGCTTTACGTCCAGAAGGCACGGCTGCGGTATGTAGAGCTTTTGTTCAGCACCATCCAGTCACGCCCTGGAAAGTTTACTATCACGGTCCTTTCTTTCGATACGAAGCACCTCAGGCAGGTCGTTATAGACAGTTTCACCAACTCGGAATTGAAACTCTTGGGTCCGATGACCCGGACGCAGACGTCGAGGTAATGGCTCTGGCCTGGGAAATGTTTCAAAAAATGGGGCTAAAGCAGGTCGAACTTTCATTAAATTCGATGGGTGATGGCGACACTAGGCTGCAATACGCTGAGGCACTGACGGAGTATTTGAATCAGCACAGAGATGCTATCGATGAAGAAGATCGAGAAAAAATTTCTGACCACCCAATGCGCGTTTTGGATTCAAAGCGAAGAGCTACGAGAAAAGTTACTGACGAAGCCCCAAAGATAAGCGACTTCTTAAGTGCGAGCGCGATAGCTCATTTCGATCGAGTGCAAGATGGATTGACAGCACTAGACATTCCTTACAAAGTCGAGCCTCGTTTAGTACGAGGACTTGACTACTACACCCACACAACTTTCGAATTTCAAAGCAAAGCACTTTCAGCAGCTCAGAATACGATCTGTGGTGGAGGGCGCTATAACGGACTAGTCGAAGAGCTAGGTGGTCCCGTTACCCCCGGAATCGGATTTGGCATGGGTATAGAAAGACTATTACTAGCCTGTGACGCTGAAGAAGTTTTTCCTGCTCCGAAATCGAGCCTTGATGTTTGGGTAATTGATGTGGCAGGAGGCTCCCATGCTCGAGATATAACCTATGAGCTACGAAGTCACGGCATCAACGCGGATCGCTCTTTCGATAGTCGGTCGATGCGGAGCCAGATGCGCAGTGCAAATAGATCTGGAGCTCCTATAGCTTTGATCATTGGTGAAGACGAAGTAGCCGCTGGCAACGTTGCGCTTAGATCTATGTTGGATAATGGCGTAGAGCAAATTTTGATACCCCGTGACCAAATCGCTGTTGAGGTACTTCGTTCCCTCGGCAGTCGGTCCTAATAGTAGAGCCTAACTAGCTTTCGGAGCCCTTAATGACTATGAGAACTGATTACTGCGGTCGACTTTCCAGTGAGGATATTGGTCGTACTGTCACTGTTTGCGGCTGGGTCGCGAAGAGACGCGAGCACGGAGAATTTTTGGCGTTTGTTGATTTACGTGACCATACAGGTTTGATCCAGTGTGTCGTAGATCACGCACACGAGATAAGAAGTGAATACGTCCTTGCTGTTACCGGAGTTGTTCGCCCTAGACCTGACGACACAATTAACGCGGACTTGGCCACAGGTGAGATTGAGATCGGTGACGCTAGCGTCAAAATTTTGTCGCAATCAGATCCAGTGCCATTCCAGATCGACCGAGCTGGAGAAGTTGACGAAACACTTCGAATGAGACACCGTTATCTTGATCTCCGTACTCAACGGATGCAAACTAATCTGCGGAGGCGAGCCGTAGTAAACGGCGCCATTAGGCGCTCAATGGAGTCTCAAGAGTTCCTGGAAGTTGAAACTCCAATGTTGATTGCCTCTACCCCAGAAGGGGCAAGAGATTTCGTTGTGCCCAGTAGATTGCATGCCGGCACCTTCTACGCCCTTCCGCAAAGCCCTCAGCTGTTTAAGCAACTGTGCATGGTAGGTGGAATCGATCGGTACTACCAAATAGCAAGATGTATGCGCGATGAGGATTTGCGTGCGGACAGACAATTCGAATTTAGTCAACTAGATATGGAGATGAGTTTCGCCGATGGTGATGATGTTCGGGAAATAGTTTCGGTAGCGATAGCTGACGCAACTGAAGTTGTTACCGGTGAACGGCCAGGGCTAATTCCATCTATGACCTGGTTGGATGCAATGAACAACTATGGCTCAGATAAACCTGACATTCGTTTTGGCATGCAGCTAACAGAACTCTCCGAAGTATTTGCACAAACTGATTTCAATGCTTTTAAAGCACCTTCCGTGAAGGGCATTCGATTGCCCGGCGGCGGTGATACAACCAGAAATCGTTTAGACCAACTCACTGATCGGGCAAAAGGCTGGGGAGCTAAAGGTCTCGTATGGATCAAAGTAGGAGCTAACGGAGAAGTTAATTCTCCGGTTGCGAAATTTATGAGCGAAACTGAAATCGCTGGAGTGCTAAAAGCGCTGGATGCCGAAGAGGGAGATATCTGTTTCATTGTCGCCGACAAATGGCGCCGAACTGTCCATGTGCTCGGTCTGCTTCGATTAGAACTCGGCCGTCCTCCGGTGAATGAAGGCGGATACAACTTTTTGTGGGTCACTGATTTCCCATTGTTCGAGTCAATTAACGAAGACGGTTCGCCAGTGCCGGCGCACCATCCGTTTACGATGCCACATGAAGAAGATATTTCACTCTTGAACGCAAAACATGATGACCCGGAAAAACTTTTGGAGATTCGATCGCAGGCTTATGATCTGGTTTTGAACGGTTGGGAACTCGGTTCAGGAAGCGTTCGTATTCATAAACGTGAATTGCAGCAGCAAATATTTGAACTCTTAGGAATAAACGAAGAGGAGGCACAGGCTAAGTTCGGTTTCTTGATGAACGCATTCCGATATGGTGCACCGCCTCACGCTGGCTTTGCATTTGGTATAGACAGGCTGACGGCTCTGCTATCAGGCGAAGAGAACATTCGAGAAGTTATCGCCTTCCCTAAAAGCCAATCTGGTTCTGACCCATTGACCGAAGCGCCGACAGAAATTGACCCTGCGCAGCTCAAAGAACTTGGTTTGCGTCTACTACCTCCGGTTACGTGACCCAAAAAGGTCGTCGCACCTACTAAGTTCGTGGTGTGGAAGATCTGTTTAGTGCTGCTGCATCGGAAAAACTACGGCTAAGCGCTCCTCTCGCTGCGAGGTTGCGCCCGCAGTCGTTGAAGGAGATAGTAGGCCAAGAGCATCTCCTTAGTGAGTCCGCGCCGCTAAAGGCCCTCATCGAAGCAGACAAGCTGACCTCGGTCATCCTTTGGGGACCCCCAGGGTGCGGTAAAACTAGTTTGGCGAGACTTATAGCGCGTCACACGGCAAAAGATTTCGTGACGCTGTCAGCGGTGTCAGCCTCTGTAAAAGATGTGCGATCAATTATTGAAACTGCAGGTAGAAGGCTTGGTGAACACGGAATTGGAACAATTCTCTTTCTAGATGAAGTCCACAGGTTTAACAAAAGCCAACAGGATGCGCTGCTTCCATCAGTCGAGGATGGCTTACTGGTTCTAATCGGTGCAACAACTGAAAACCCATATTTTGAAGTGAACGCGCCTTTGCTTTCCCGATCAAATTTGTTTCGTATGAACCCTCTTAGTGGAACGGCTGTTTCGAAGTTGTTGCACAAAGCAGTCGAAGCCGAGGGTTCTCAAGCTAACGAAGACGCGATCGAACATCTGGCCGAGCGAGCAGGTGGCGACGCCCGAAGAGCCCTGACTGCGCTGGAAGTAGCTCTCGTCCTAGCAGCGCAAAACAATGAGACCGTTAGTCTGAGACACGCAGAACTGGCATTAGATGAAAGAGCTCATCGGTATGGCAGTGACGAGCATTACGACGTTATTTCTGCGTTCATTAAGTCCATTAGAGGTTCGGATGTAGATGCAGGACTCTATTGGCTCGCTCGTATGTTAGAGGCTGGTGAAGACGCAAAGTACATTGCTCGGCGTCTAGTAATTCTTGCATCTGAAGACATTGGTATGGCCGACCCTCAGTCATTGCTGATCGCCGACGCAGCAGCTAGAGCAGTGGATTTCGTGGGATTGCCAGAGGCGCAACTTAGTCTCGCTCAAGCAGTAATTCATCTGGCTACTGCACCTAAATCATGCACTACTAAGACGGCGTTGCATCTAGCTATTTCTGATGTTCGTAATGGTAAAGGACGAGAAGTTCCAATCCACTTACGCGATGGAACTTACGCAGGCGCAAAAGGGTTAGGACACGGAGAGGGATACGTCTATCCCCATAATGATCCAAAGGGGTGGGTCGAACAGCGGCATTTACCGGTTGAAATGACTGGCACTATTTATTATCAGCCGACAAACCATGGATTTGAAGCAAAAATTAGTGAACGGATGGCGGAATTGAGCCCAGATGAGGAGATGCCAGACCTATGAGCACCGGTGATCTTGTGGCTGTCGTAGTTACTATTACAGCCATTTTTGGTATGGCTATTTTGCTAATAGTACTGAATCGGCTGATTGTCGTTTTGAGAGACTTGAGAGCTGCTGCTGATCGATTGACCAAAGAGGCATGGCCTGTGGTTAATGATCTTCGCTCGACTGTAGACCTAGCTGATAGAGAACTTGAGAGACTAAGCGATGTAATAGGAAGCGCTGAGATTGTTTCAAAAAATTTATTTTCTGTCGGTCGAAAGATTTCTAAATCAGCTGCGCTGCCTTTCATAAAGGCTAAATCGCTCCTAGCGGGATTTCGATCGGCACTATCACGTCTCACTAATTGAACTAGTATTTCGCCTCGATTCGCTATGATTATGAGGTGCTTAAACGTTTGCGATGGATGCTCCTTGGGTCTTTATTCGGCGCTGGTGGTTCCGTGTGGCTCAAAAACCGTTACCGACACCTAGCTAATAGGTATGCCCCCGTGCGTGGCACTGCCACTGTCGCCGGAGCCGCTCGACGAGTCTCTCGAGACCTAAGAGATGCTTGGTCAGACGGTAGAAAGGAAATGAAAAGCACCGAAACTAGGCTAAAAGATTCAAGATTCAATTAAATAGTGCAGACTTCGGTCAGATAATAGCGGCGAGGGCTAGACCCATCGCTACGCTCTTCTTACATGGAAGCAGCACAGCTACGCGATGCGTTCTCCACATTTTGGGCAGACCGAGGTCACCAAGTGCGGGAATCAGCGAGCCTGATACCTCATGAACCATCACTTTTATTTACCGTCGCTGGCATGGTTCCGTTCATGCCCTATTTTTTGGGGGAAGAAACTCCACCAGCTACTCGGCTATGCACAGTGCAGAAGTGCGTTCGCGCAGGGGGAAAGCACAACGACCTTGATGACATAGGAAGAACTAATAGGCATTTCACTTTTTTTGAGATGATGGGCAATTTTAGTTTTGGTGACTATTTCAAAAAAGAAGCTATCCCATGGGCCTGGGAATTTGTTACTGAGGTCCTGGGGTTAGACCCAGAGAAGCTGTGGGTAACAGTTCACGTCAGTGATAATGATGCAGAAGAAATTTGGAAAAATTCAGTTGGAGTGGCTAGCGAACGAATCCAACGTTTAGACAAGGATAATTGGTGGGCGGCAGGCGACACAGGCCCGTGCGGGCCTTGCAGCGAAATCTTCTATGACTTGGGCGCTGAATTTGGTGAAGATGGGGGACCGGCTGATGGAAGCGAAGATCGTTTCATTGAAGTGTGGAACCTGGTTTTTATGCAGTACGCAAACGATGGTACTGGTAAGTTAACAGATCTCCCTAAAACCGGAATCGATACAGGCGCTGGGTTAGAACGACTCTTAGCAGTTCTTCAAGGCAAGTCCTCTGCTTGGGATATTGACCTCTTCGCCCCGCTACTTCGAGAAGCAGAAGCCATTACTGGTATTGCTTACGGACAAAACATCGAGAGCGATGTTTCAATGCGGATCTTCGCTGATCATGCGCGTGCCACAGCAATGCTGATAAACGACGGCGTTTTTCCCTCGAACGAAGACCGAGGATACGTATTACGAAGAATTATTCGGCGGGCAGTCAGACACGCATGGGTGCTTGGAGTAACAGAAGTCGTGATGCCGCGATTGGTTGATGTAGTCGCGGAGGTTATGGGTAGTCAGTATCCTGATCTGCACAAAAACATTGCCTTTATTCGTGACGTTGTAGAGCGAGAAGAAGAACGTTTTCGACGCACGTTGGCAACGGGATCCGAGATTCTTGATACTGCTTTGAGAGCTATGAACACTGGAGATTCATTGCCTGGGCAAATAGCATTTCAACTACACGACACATTTGGTTTCCCAGTTGAAGTTACAGAAGAAATACTCGGCGAGCGAGGTTTTTCTTTAGATAAGCACTCATTTGAGATAGCGATGACTGAGCAGAGAGATCGAGCTCGTGCTGCTCGAGCAGATGGACCATCTGCTGGAAAAAATATTTACAGAGATATTCTCGATGAATTCGGCCCCACTGAATTCTTGAGAGACACACCGGTTTTTGCAACAGCTGAAGTGTTAGCAGTTATTCCTCTCGACGATACGCGTGTCGAAATTTTCCTCGATAAGACACCTTTTTACGCTGAGAGCGGAGGCCAGGTAGGCGACACTGGAACTTTGACTACAGATAGCGGGGTCTTTGAAGTTTCGGACTGCACACTTGCACTTCCTAGCCTGCATCGTCACTTAGGTAAAGTGGTATCAGGCAATATAAGGCCAGGCGCCGTTGCTAATGCAGCTATAAACGACGATCGTCGATCCTCTATCCGTCGGAATCACACTGCCACCCACATTTTGCATTGGGCTCTTCGTGAAATTTTGGGTGAGCACGTTAAGCAAGCAGGTTCTCTGGTTGCCCCCGAACGTTTGCGTTTTGATTTTAGCCACTTTGAGGCTGTGACAGTTGAACAACTCAATCAGATAGAAGATTTAGTCAACCTAGAGGTGCTTGGGAATGACCAATGCCGACACTTTGAAACGACGATGAAAGATGCGCAGGACCTCGGAGCGGTAGCTTTCTTCGGCGACAAGTATGGAGACATTGTTCGGGTTCTCGAAGCTGGAGGCCATTCGCTGGAACTCTGCGGCGGAACTCATGTAAACGCCCTTGGAGATATCGGGCACATTCGAATAGTAGGTGAAAGCAGCATAGGCTCGAACCTTCGCCGGATAGAAGCTGTTACAGGAGTGGCCACCGTTGAGAGACACAGAAAGGCGGAGGACACTCTTGGGAAAATCGCAGATGTTCTTAATGCGACTAGTGAAGAAATAATTGATGTCTTAGAAAAAAGACTTCTCGAAAATAAAGATTTACGAAACCAAATAAAAATGCTCCAACAAAAAGAAGCAGGATCTCGATCAGTTGAGTTAGCTGCGTCGGCAGTTGATGGAATTGTGGTAACCAGAGTGGATTCAATGTCTAGAGACAGTCTGCGTGACCTTGCTGCTGCGATTCAGAAAGAAAATGGTATAAAAGCCGTTGTTCTGGCCGGAGCACCAGATGAAGGAGGCGTCGCTTTAGTCGCTTCAGTAAGTGCAGAGAGTGGGCTGCTAGCCGGAGATTTGTTGGACCAGGCCGCTAAAACTGTGCAAGGGGGGTTTGGTCGTAAAGGAGAACCATCATTAATCCTAGCTGGTGGTAAAAATATTGCCGGAATTGATGATGCTTTGCAACAGGCTCGCCTGGCCGCAGGGTTATCACAAGATTAGTTGGCAACAATGAGAGCAGTTGGAGTCGATCTAGGTTCAAAACGAATAGGTATAGCTATTTCAGATAGCGACGGGCTTGTGGCCACTCCGTATGAGGTGGTGAAACGATCCGGGGATCGCAAACAAGATCATCGCAAAATTAATAGTATTATTTTGGAAGTGGAAGCAGAGATATTAGTCGTGGGGTTGCCGTTATCTCTTAACGGTGACGAAGGAAGAGCGGCACAAGGAGCGCGCCATGAAGCCGAAGAAATTCAAAAAAACCTTATTATCCCGGTAGTCATGCACGATGAGCGATTCACGACCGTGGAGGCAGAAAGATCTCTCAAAGAGCAAGATCTGAACGCTGTTCAGCGACGGAAAATAATTGACAAAGTAGCTGCTACTGTTTTACTGCAAGCGTGGTTAGATGGCCAGTAAGAGAAAGACAAAAAACGTTGTTGCTCCCTTTTCCGATGAAGAACTATAACGGTGTCAAAACCTAGCTCGAGAGATCTAACATCAAAGCCTTCCGGTAAGGAAGGAGTTGATTATGAAACTATTTTTGTTAGAAAAAACCGAGGAACTCTGCTGTCCTTAGTCGTTCTTCTCATGGTGCTAATGGCGAGTTTTTTCTTTCTGAATAAGACCATAAATTGGGCGAAAGAGCTGCTGGATCCTCCAGGCGAGCGGGGCGCAGCGGTCAGTCTGACTCTCCCGCCAGGCGCAACTACGTCGGGTATCTCTGGAACATTGGCTGATCTCGACATCATTCCGAACGCAAGCGCCTATGAGTGGTACATCCGACTAAAGGGCGGTCCTGAATTTCAAGCTGGCTCGTATACCTTTCACACTAACTCTTCGATATCTCAAGCCCTAGAAGTTCTGAGTTCTGGTCCTAACACCCCGGAACAGGCCGTGCAGCTTCGACTAACCATCCCAGAAGGTTTCACAGTTTCTCGAATGATAGATCTAATAAACAACACTCCTGGCTTGGCTTTCAGCGGGTTTGATTTCGAAAACGAATTACGCGTTGGGTATAACAGTTCAGGCGTTCTATCAAACCAAGCGATGGTCGCTACAGGAGTTATCGAGCCATATGAGGGACTACTGTTTCCAGATACTTATTTCCTAACTGAAGAATCTTCTGCGGAGGATCTGGTTGTACAAATGATCTCCCGCTTTGATCAAGTACTTTTGGAACTTGGCTATTCGGAAGCTATCGAAAGAGTTGGTCTAAGCGCTTACGAGGTCCTCACTATCGCAAGTTTGATTGAACGAGAAGCTCGAATCCCAGAAGAAAGAGGAAAGGTTTCGCGCGTAATCCATAACCGTGTTGCTTCAAATTGGTTTCTTGGAATTGACGCGACAATCGTATATGCGACGGGCAATAACAATTTGTCAGCTGCTGACCTCAGAGTAGATTCTCCCTACAACTCTCGACTTGTTCGTGGTCTGCCTCCAGGGCCCATAAGCTCACCCGGGAGAGCTGCATTAGAAGCTGCTATTGAGCCTGCTTCCGGGCTATGGCTGTATTATGTACTTGTTTCAGAAGATGGTCGACACTCCTTCTCAACCAATAATCAAGATTTTCAGCGAGATAAAGCAAAATGTGTAGAGAGAAACCTTTGCGGATGAATGAATTTGCGTTACCCACAGCGACAACGAAGTTAGTGGCAGTTATAGGAGATCCTGTTCGTCACTCACTAAGCCCAGTAATGTTTAATGCTGCATTTCGCACTTTGAATATGGACTGGCTCTATGTTGCCTTGCCGGTAAAGCTAGGTTCGAGCAGAGCTGCGATTGATGGAATCCGTGCCCTCGACATTGCGGGCCTATCAGTAACGACTCCTCACAAGGAAGCAGTTGCGGCGGCAGTTGACCAACTTTCTCCCGTCGCAATGAAATTAGGTGCTGTTAACTGCGTGCGCAGGAACGGTGAAGTTCTAATCGGAGAGAATACAGATGGCAAAGGATTCGTTGAATCAGTTCGATCCAGCCTAGGCATTGAACCCGAGAACAGTAACGTCGTGGTGGTTGGCGCTGGAGGTGCTGCCCGTGCGGTGATTCTAGCGTTGGCTGAAGCTGGGGCGACCGTCGCTGTGGTTAACAGAACTAAAGATAAAGCAGAAAAAATAGTTAACCAGATGGCTATGGAAAATATTTCCACAAGTGGATTCGAATCGATCAGCGACGCGGACCTAATAGTGCAAGCGACTCCATTGGGTATGCGTAACGACGACCCATTACCGTTCGACCCCAATCTAATCGGACAAGGGCAAACGTTGGTTGACCTGATATATCATCCCCAGCGCACACCAATTGCAGAATCAGCGGCAGCGCGTGGAGCTCAGATTGCCAACGGAGTTGGAATGTTGCTATATCAAGCTGGTGAACAATTTCGTATTTGGACGGGCGAAGAACCCCCTCTCCACGTTATGGCTGCTGCTGTCGGCCTTGACTTGTCTCAGAATACAGGCGAGTAGGCCTTCGAAATTGAAGCTCGGAGGCTGAAGCCGGGTAAGACAGTAAAAATCGGTACGATGTAGCGTGTGAGCGTGAAGCAGTGATAAAGGTCGAGGTCCCGCTGGGTGATCGTTCTTACTCGGTTCTAGTAGGACCTGGAGCGGTTAATAAACTGAATTCACTGATACCGGCAGATGCTGAAAGAGCATTCGTAGTTACTCAGGCAGGAGTAGGCGTCACCGTTGACCCAGGGATTCCATACCAAGTAGCGCATATTCCAGACGGGGAAGAAGCCAAAATTCTTACAACAGTGGGAAATTTGTGTTCATCGTTTGCAGAGTTTGGGATAACTCGTCGCGATATTATTATTGGGGTCGGAGGCGGTGTTGTAACCGACGTCGCTGGATTCGCTGCGTCGGTGTATCACCGAGGAGTGAGAGTCATCCACGTTGCCACGACTCTTTTGGCTCAGATTGATGCTGCTATCGGGGGCAAAACGGGAGTCAACCTTCCCGAAGGGAAAAATTTAGTTGGAACGTTTTGGCAACCATCTGGAGTCATCTGCGACACCTCTGTCCTAAATAATCTCCCGGAACGCGAGATGATCGCAGCAATGGGTGAACTAGCAAAATATCACTTCTTAGGTGGCAGTCAGCTAGACAAATTGCCTTTAGATCAACGAATTGCTGCCTGTATACAAATCAAGGCTGATGTAGTTGCTTTGGACGAGCGAGAAGGCGCCGGTCGCGCGCTATTGAACTATGGACATACACTTGGGCACGCTCTGGAAATTGCTGGCAGCTTCGATCTTAGACATGGCGAAGCTGTTGCAATCGGCCTTAAGTATGCTGCGTTGCTAGCTCTCACTTTGGGCCGTATAGACGAGAGCCGAGTTGCCGCACATCAGGCAGTGCTTGATGCTTATTCCTTGTCGTCACGTCTTCCGCCCAAAGCAAATCATGAAGACCTAGTTGATTTGTGTGGCAAAGACAAAAAAGCTTTTGATGGTTTCACATTCGTTTTAGATAGCTCTGATGGCCTAGAGGTCGTTTCTGGGATACCGAGAGAAGCATTACTTTCTGCACTCAAACTCATGGAAATCAGTGAATGAATTGACCTGGTGTCGCCTAATGGCCAAATGTCTGGCAATCTATGAGTGTGTCTAAGGCTGTTCTGCTTCTCTTATCCGGAGTTAATTTAAATCTACTCGGAACGAGAGAGCCTGAAATTTATGGCCGGTCAACGCTAGATGACCATGTTCAGGTTGCTCGCACACAAGCTAATACCGCTGGCTATGACCTTGAGCATCTGCAAACCAACTTCGAAGGAGTTTTAGTAGAAGCCATCCAGGCTGCGCGCGGCAGCGCTGCGGCAATAATTATAAATCCCGGAGCTTTCACTCATTACGCTTGGTCAATTCACGATGCTCTAGCAGCTTTTGATGGTCCAGTTGTCGAGCTGCACCTATCAAACCCCAAAAAAAGAGAAGCTTGGAGACATGTCTCAGTAGTGGAACCAGTGGCGATAGCTACTGTGTCTGGCGAAGGCGGATCCGGGTACGCTCGAGCCGTTGAGATAGCAGTAGAAGCCATTGAGGGTACCAGTGCTAAAAACAACTCCTAGCAGACCTCAAAGAGTCGAACGACTCCGAACGCTGTTGAAGGATTCCAAAATTGATGGATTAATGATCAATGATTTGAACAACATCTTTTATCTGACCGGTTTCACGGGGTCCTCTGCTCGAGTATTCGTCAGCGAAAATAAAGCCAAAATCTATACGGACAAACGCTACGAGGAACAAGTCGGCGCTGAGACCGATAGCAAAGTTTTCGCTGTCAATATTGGAAGTGGACCACAGCAAGAACTCGTACTACTTGCTGATATGAAATCTTGTCGCAGCGTTGGGTTCGAGTCGGACAGCCTTAGTTGGACAGAAGCTAGAAAGTATTTAGAGCTGCTTGACGATAGGGCAGTGGTTCCAACTGTTGGGATAGTAGAAGGTCTGAGAGCTGTAAAAGACGATGGAGAAATAGAACGGATTACGACTGCAGCAACAATTGCAGACGCTGCTTTGGCTGCAGTTAAACAAGAATTGGCTAATAAACCAACAGAATCTGAGTTTGCGAGATTGCTGGACCAAACAATGTTTATGCAAGGCGCGAATGCTCTTTCTTTTGAGACAATATGCGCTAGCGGCCCAAATAGTGCGCTTCCGCATGCGAGACCTTCGGATAGAACTATCCAAACTGGTGATTTAGTAGTTCTAGATTTTGGTGCGGTTATAGATGGCTACCATTCAGATATGAGCAGAACCTTTTGTGTTGGTGAACCAAGCTCAGAATCCCAGCTTCTGCTTGATGCAGTAGCTATAGCTCAAGAAGCTGGGGTTGTGGCTGTGCGTCCGAGCGTAGAGTGTGCAGCAATCGATGCAGCTTGCAGAAATAAACTCGCTGACTACGGGCTTGAAGAACTGTTTGTTCATGGCACCGGGCATGGAGTGGGTCTCGTAATCCATGAGGCGCCATGGTTGAATTCCAGAAATGAAACAAAACTTCAAGCCGGGCATGTAGTGACTGTGGAGCCAGGGGTGTACCGTCCCGGGTTTGGAGGTGTTCGTATAGAGGACACCATTTTGGTTACCCAGGAGGGTGGCCGGCTCTTAACACTTGCGCCTAAAGACCCAGTTATCGCATAAGCGCTAACATTAAAGGACTCCATATGTCGATATCGACTAGTGACTTCAAAAATGGAATAACTATTGACCTTAGTGAGGGTTTGTTTCAAATATCTGAGTTTCAACATGTGAAACCAGGAAAAGGCGGCGCGTTTGTTCGTACTACGCTTCGTAACGTTAGGACTGGAGCAGTTGTAGAACGCACTTTTCGATCAGGTGAAAAAATGGAACAAGCCGTAATTGATAAGCGAGAGATGCAATTCTTATACAACGATGGCTCTGATCTAGTTTTTATGGACACAGAAAATTATGAACAACTCGAGGTCGAGAAATCAGCCCTAGGCAATGCACCTGATTTTTTAGTCGAAGGAAATGCTGTCGTGCTGCAGATGTATGGCACAGAAATAGTAGGCACAGACTTGCCTGCTGCAGTTGTACTTGCAGTAACAGAAACTGAGCCTGGACTTCAAGGAGATCGAGTCTCCGGTGCTCGAAAATCAGCGACAATGGAAACAGGCTTAGCTGTTCAGGTTCCATTATTTATCGAAATTGGAGAACGGCTTCGCATTGATACGCGTAGCGGAGACTACATAGAACGAGCCAACGGGTGACAGAATTTGAAGGCGATCCGTTTGCCGGTGATCTAGCTACTCAACGCCGAGAAGCTCGAGAGCGAGTAATAGAAATGCTTTACGAGGCCGATTTCAAAGAGGGTAATATTTCTGAGGTAATAGACAGTCAGATTGTCGAACCTGATGCGTTCGCGATTCGACTCGCTGTAGGAGTCTACGAAAATATTTCAAATCTTGATCAACAAATTGAAGCGCTTCTGCATGAAGGTTGGTCATTGGAGCGTTTGGGTAAACTCGACCGTTGGATTCTGAGGCTCGGACTCTACGAGTTGAATAATGCTGAGGTGCCTGCTGCTGTAATCATCAATGAAGCAGTTGAACTAGCCCATCAATATGGGGCGACTGATGAAAGCGGCCGATTCGTGAATGGATTATTGGCGGCTCAGGTAAACCAACAATAATTTTATTGAATAGGTGAGATACCATGAGCGGAAACTTCGGTAACTGCGACTAGCATGCGATTCTGACCGTGAAGTGAGTCCTGTGAGGCTCAAACGGCTGGAGGAATGCGCGTGGCAGATCGCGAAAGAAGAATGACGCCCCCATTCGGGGGCGTTTTTGTTGCCACGTCAACCGTTCTAGACCAAGCGCAAGTTCATAGAGCCTTAACGCGTATTAGCCACGAGATAATAGAAAAAAACCGTGGGCTAGACAATATCGTTCTCGTTGCCCTTCAAACTGGTGGAGCTCAGGTAGCTGAACACATTGCACAGCTGCTGTTTGAAATTGAAGGCGTCGATGTACCTACCGGAACAATCGATGTGGCTCTGTATAGAGATGACATTGGCCTTCGTCCAGTGATGCCGGAGGCAGAGACTACGATTCCAGTGGATCTCACTGCCAAGACTGTGGTGCTTGTAGACGATGTTCTGTTTACCGGACGAACAATTCGCGCTGCTTTAGACGCATTAAATGATTTTGGTAGACCTCGAGCTGTACAACTTGCGGTTGTCATAGACAGAGGTCACAGGGAACTGCCTATACGGCCAGACTTTGTGGGCAAAAATCTTCCGACACGACGCGAAGAAGTAGTGGACGTAAATCCTGAAGGAGTACTCCTTGGGGTGATGAGGAAATGATTAGACATCTTCTCGAACTTGAAGAGCTTGGCGTTGAAGGTATCCAAGCAATTCTTCAGCTCACAGATCGATTCGTCGAAGTCGGGGAAAGGGCAATCCCGAAAGTACCGGCTTTGCGAGGGAAAACTGTAGCCAACATGTTTTTTGAAGACTCGACTCGCACTCGACTCTCATTTGATGTCGCTGCGAAGCGGCTATCTGCAGACGTACTGACTTTTTCTGCAAGCTCTTCGTCATTGAATAAGGGTGAGTCGATTCGAGATAGCGTTGAAACGCTCGAAGCGATGGGAATCAATGCGATAGTCGTGAGGCACGGCTCCTCTGGAGTTCCTCAACAGATAACTCGCTGGGTAAATGAAGGCATTTCGGTCATAAACGCAGGCGATGGATGGCATGCGCACCCTACGCAAGGACTTCTCGATGCTTACACAGTATGCGAGCACTTCAGAGGACCGGCTGGTCCCGCAGCTTCGTTGCAAGGACTACATGTTGGTTTAGTCGGAGATATTTTGCATAGTCGGGTAGCTCGAAGTGACATCCAGGCATACACGGCTTTAGGGGCTACAGTCACTCTGATAGCACCAGCTACGTTGCTGCCAGCAGATATTTCGACCTGGCCAGTTCGAGTGAGTCAAGACCTAGATCAAGTTCTTCCGACGCTAGATGTTTTGGGTCTTTTGAGAGTGCAAAAAGAACGGATGGTAGAAGGATCAATTGGTTCGATACGTGAATACATCGAAGAATTCAGCTTGACTCAAAGGCGAGTAAAACTATTATCCGATACTGCTGTAATTACTCATCCAGGTCCAGTTGTTCGCGGGGTGGAGGTAACTGGATCCGTTCTTGATGAGTATCCGAGAGTTCTCAAAAATCGCCAAGTATCAAATGGTGTTGCTGTTCGAATGGCTGTGCTTTTCCTCCTACTGGGATCCGGAGCAGAACTTGCCTAATCGACTTGTTTCCTATTTTTTTAAAGGTGGAGAAGTAGTAGATCAGAATGGTCGACGTTATGAAAATGTTGCTGTTTCAAATGGAATGATTGTCAAAGAACCAAGCGACGATGCCACAGAAATAGATATCAACGGGTGTGTCATATCTGCTGGGTTAGTAGACCTTTCAGTGAACTTTGGTGAGCCGGGTTCTGAGGATGTTGAGTGCATCGACAGTGGCTCGAGAGCGGCGGCACGAGGCGGATTTACTGCAGTTCTAAATAGTTCAGATATCTTCCCTGTTCTAGACTCAGCGCCAGTGCTAGCTGAAGCCGAGCGGTTATTCACTAAGAGCGTTTGTGAGATGAGACCGAGCGCCACCATTACAGTTGGAGCCAAGGGTCTAGCTTTGGCTCCGCTGCGGGAGCTAAGCGCTAAAGGTGTCCGCTGGTTCAGCGATCGCGGAACTATAGAAAATAAAAATTTGTTGCGTAAAGCAATGGAATATTCCTTAAGTGGCTCTGTGATCTCAGTTCGGCCTCAATCGGGATCTCTGAATGGTAACGGGGCAATGCACGAGGGGAAGTGGTCAGCAATATTAGGTCTCCCTGGGGAGCCAAGTATTAGTGAAACATCAGAAGTTGCTGCCATTATTGACCTAGCGCACGTCACCGGAGCTCGTGTTCATCTAGATCGGATTAGTACAGCTGAATCCGTTCAGCTGCTGCGAGAAGCCAAACGTAACGGGATCGAAATAACTTCTTCTGTGACTATCCAACACCTAATGTTCACAGATTCAGATTGTGTCGCCTATGACCCGATGTACCGTGCGGACCCTCCGTACCGTTCCGATGAAGATCGAGAAGCTCTTATCGTTGGGGTTAAGGACAGAACTATCGATGTCGTGGTGAGTGACCACCGCCCAGCTACTGCTGAAGCTAAAGAACTTCCCTTTGATCAATCGGTAAAAGGCGTAGCAGGAATTGAAGCTACTGCAGCTCTCTTAATGGGCTCCTGTGGCTTAGATCTGGAAGTGGCCTTAGATGCCCTATCTTGGAGCCCGGCCAAAGTCGCTGGTTTTGTAAACCATGGGAACTTAATCCTTCCGGGGAATGTCGCCAATTTGACTGTGTTTAACCCAAGAATCTCATGGAAGTACGAATCCAGAGAGCAAATTTCCCTAGGTCGAAACAATCCTTATTTTGAAAAAATGCTTACGGGTCGCGTGATCCACACGATATATCGAGGAGAGCTAGTGGTTACTGATAGTGAGGTCGTCATATGAGCGCGATTAGATATGGTTGTCTAGTCCTTGCAGATGGAAGTGTTTTCGAAGGCGAACTCATAGGTGCAGAGCGAGAGGTGGCTTCAGGAGAAGTCGTATTCAATACCTCTATGAGCGGCTACCAGGAAATTATCACTGATCCGTCTTACGCCGGCCAGATAATAAACTTTACTTACCCTCACATCGGTAACTACGGAGTCAACAGCAGCGACGTTGAAAGCCAGCGTCCTCATTGTCGAGGGATCATCATTCGCGAGTTAGCTCGGCGACACTCGAACTGGAGAAGCGAGGGAGATCTTGATTCGTACCTGAAATTTGAAGGCGTTCCCGGTATCGCCGGTATTGATACTCGCCGGCTGACACGTCATATCCGAAATCATGGATCAATGTCTGGGGCCTTTGGAGAACTGAACGAAAAAAAATTAGGTGCGGTTGCTGCTGCGGAACTCGGAACGAGTGGTATCGATTTAGTTAGCCAGGTCACTACAAATACTCCGTACACAGTAGGTAATGGACCATGGCGAGTAGTGGTATATGACCTTGGAGTTAAGCAGTCGATTCTTGAACAGCTCGGTAAAATTGCGACGATTGAGGTCGTTCCAGCAGATACGACAGCTGAAGAGGTCATTGAAAGAAATCCGCACGGTGTTTTTTTGTCCAATGGGCCCGGAGACCCAGAAATGGCAGGCGCTGTTGTTTCTGCGATAAAAGATTTTTTAGGAGTAATTCCTGTGTTTGGCATTTGTCTTGGGCACCAAGTGTTGTCTTTGGCACTTGGAGGCCGCTCATTCAAAATGAAGTTTGGTCACCATGGCGGGAATGTTCCCGTTCAGAATGAATTGACAGGCAAGGTTGAGATAACTAGCCAAAACCACAACTTTGCAATTGAGTCGGGATCAGTACCGGGAGTCGTGGAAACCCACGTTTGTCTAAATGACGGCACCCTTGAAGGGCTTCGATGTCAAGACTTACCAGCCTTCAGCGTTCAATACCATCCAGAGGCGAGCCCAGGTCCGCATGACTCCAGATATTTATTCGATCAATTCGCAGAGCTTATGAGTTCATTCCATGGAGATCAAAGTTAATGCCGCGCAGAGATGATATTAAAAGCATTCTTATAATCGGCTCTGGCCCGATCGTAATTGGTCAAGCTTGTGAATTCGACTACTCAGGGACACAAGCTTGTCGAGTGTTGAGAGATGAGGGTTACCGAGTGATTCTCGCTAACTCGAACCCGGCGACAATTATGACTGATCCTGAATTTGCTGACGCGACTTATATAGAACCGTTAGACGTCGCTGTGCTGACGGCGATTATTGAAAAAGAGCGTCCTGACGCATTATTACCAACTCTTGGTGGACAGACCGCTCTCAACCTTGCGACAGAGCTCGCCAACGCAGGCGTTCTAGACAAACATCAAGTTGAGATGATTGGCGCTAGCAATGAGGCTATTAAGACTGCGGAAGACCGTGATCTTTTTCGCAAAGCAATGGCTGAAATTGGGATTGAATGCGCTCGGTCTGAGATAGCTCATAACATCGAAGAAGCGCGTGAGGCAATAAACGAAATTGGTCTTCCAGTCATTATCCGACCGGCTTACATTCTTGGAGGCAAAGGAACCGCTTTCGCTTACACATTAGAAGAATATGAAAAAGTAGCGGCTCTGGGGTTAGAGGCGAGTCCTATTTCTGAGATTTTAGTAGAGCAATCCATTAAGGGCTGGAAAGAGTTTGAGCTTGAGGTGATGCGTGATCATGAAGATAACTGCGTAGTTATCTGCTCGATCGAAAACGTCGACGCGATGGGTGTTCATACAGGGGACTCGATCACTGTTGCGCCCGCTCAAACACTTTCTGATGTTGAGTACCAAACGATGCGAGACTCAGCCTTCGCTTGCATTCGCCGTGTTGGTGTTGAGACTGGCGGTTCGAACGTTCAATTTGCGGTGCACCCAGAAACCGGACAGCAAATAGTTATCGAAATGAATCCACGCGTTAGTCGCAGCTCAGCCTTAGCGTCTAAAGCCACAGGTTTCCCAATAGCAAAAATTGCTGCCCGCCTGGCCGTGGGTTATACCCTCGCTGAGATCCCCAACGATATTACCGAGAAGACTCCAGCAAGTTTTGAACCATCGATTGATTACGTAGTAACAAAGATTCCACGCTGGGCATTCGAAAAACTTCCAGGAGCTCCAGCCGTATTAGGTCCTCAAATGCAATCTGTCGGTGAAGCGATGGCCATAGGTCGAACTTTTCCTGAGAGTCTTCAAAAGGGTATTCGTTCGCTAGAACAGGGACGTAGCGGACTTAACGCTGACATTGGTGAAGCTCAGTACGAAAACAGAACAGACTCGCAACTG
Organism: Acidimicrobiaceae bacterium; assembly: GCA_905182565.1. Classification (GTDB taxonomy): domain Bacteria; phylum Actinomycetota; class Acidimicrobiia; order Acidimicrobiales; family Poriferisodalaceae; genus UBA9040. The sequence goes on from CAJJCB010000015.1 coordinate 84,854, forward strand.
ATAGCTGAGATCGCTATAGCGACCCCTGACCGGCTATTCGAAATAGCTGAATTGTTTCGACGAGGAATTTCCTTAGACGTAATTCATGAAGCTTCCGAAATAGACCCCTGGTTCTTAGATCAGATCGAAATGATCGTAGAAGAAAGACATCTGATCGAGAATTCTAAGATTGCCGATTTAGATAGAAGAGCATGGCGGCGAGTTAAGCAGCTTGGATTCTCTGACGCGCAGCTTGGATACTTGTTGAATGTCGAAGAATCAAATATTAGGTCCACTCGACTTGGGTTTGGGGTTAAAGCAACTTTCAAAACTGTCGACACCTGCGCAGCGGAATTTGATGCAGAAACTCCATACCACTACTCGACTTATGAAGATGAAGATGAGATACAACCAGGTACTAAACCTCGAATAGTCATCCTCGGATCCGGACCCAATCGAATTGGTCAAGGTATTGAATTTGACTACTGTTGTGTCCACGCTAGTTTCGCCTTGGCTGACGCTGGCTATGAGACAGTTATGGTTAACTGCAACCCTGAAACTGTCTCAACAGATTACGACACCTCAGATCGCCTGTACTTCGAACCACTGACTCACGAAGATGTTCTGAATATCATTGAAGCAGAAAATCCGATCGGAGTAATGGTAAGTCTAGGCGGCCAGACACCTTTGAAACTGGCATCAGAGCTACCCGCAGATTTAGTGTTTGGAACCCCCCCCGATTCAATTGACCTGGCTGAAGATCGTGAGAGGTGGAATGCGCTGTGTGCTCAGCTTGAAATTCCTCAACCACCAGGCGGAACTGCTGTCAACGCTGAAGAGGCAGTAGTCATTTGCGAAAGAATTGGGTTCCCTGCGTTGGTGCGTCCAAGCTATGTGCTCGGCGGACGGGCAATGACCATAGTTTATGACTTCGAGGGACTTACGAAAGCGATGAAACAGCTAGCTTCTTTTGGGTCGTTAGGGCGTGAAGGTGGCCTATCTGCTGGCCGACCTGTACTAATTGACCGCTTCTTGGAAGATGCGACCGAAGTCGATGTCGACTCGATTCGTGATAATTCTGGTGACTTTGTGTTAGGCGGGATACTTGAGCATGTCGAGGAAGCCGGCGTTCATTCTGGCGACAGCGCCTGCGCTATACCGCCACCGAATCTTTCAATCGAAACTCAGTCAGTAATCGTTGACTATGCCAAGCGAATTGCCGAAAGACTAAAAGTGGTCGGCCTTCTAAATGTCCAGTTTGCTGTAAAGCAGGGTCAGGTCTTCGTAATCGAAGCTAACCCCAGGGCTTCAAGAACGGTGCCATTTGTGGCCAAGGCGACTGGTGTGCAACTCGCCAAGGTCGCAGCTCGTGTCATGGCCGGTGAAACGCTCTCGGACCTTCGCCGTCTAGGAGTCTTGACCGAAGCCATCAGAGATGGGCACGTTGCTGTGAAAGAGGCGGTTCTTCCCTTCCAGCGATTCCCTGATGTGGACACAGTCCTAGGGCCAGAAATGCGATCGACCGGTGAAGTAATGGGTATCGATCGGACTTTCGGCTTAGCTTTCGCTAAAAGCCAAATAGCAGCGGGTGAAGGCTTACCGGTTAATGGAACAATTTTCATATCCCTAGCTGATCGAGATAAAGATGCTGGTATCCCAGTAGCTAAGGATTTCATTGACTTAGGGTTCCAGATCGCAGCGACCTCTGGAACAGCAGCTTTCTTAAAAGAACACTTGATCGAAGTAGACGCAGTTGTGGCCAAGCTTAGTGATGAAGGTCGAGAGATAAGCGCTGGCATTGATGCCGTTGAGCTAATTGCTGCCGGCCAAGTTCGATTAGTGATTAACACTCCTAGAGGAAGCGGACCCAGAGTAGATGGGTACCGTATTAGGCAGGCAGCCACGGCACATAAAATACCTTGCCTTACTACGGTGGCAGCTGCGCGAGCTGCAGCTGTTGGAATCGGTGAGTGGATTGCTAATCCACTCAGGGTTAGGTCGCTCCAAGAGTACCTTTCTCCAAAGTCAGAACTGTTATGAAAGCTGTTGCTGATCTCTCTGTAGAGGTAGGCTCAATCTCTTTACCAAACCCGGTTATTACTGCGTCAGGTACTACTGGGCAATCAGCTGAATTAAGAAAGTATGTGGATCTAAGCCAGCTCGGTGCTGTCGTGGTGAAATCACTATCACCATATCCATGGCAAGGTAACCCACCTCCAAGAGTTCATAGTTCTGGAGCTGGAATGATTAACGCCGTAGGCCTTCAAAATCCTGGTGTTGAAGCCTGGAAAAAATCGTACCTGCCAGCGCTCAGAGAAACCGGCGCACGAATAGTTGCAAGTATCTGGGGGCGTTCAGTAGACGAATACAGGCAAGCAGCGAAACAACTCCGAGGAGTAGAAGGAATAGTTGCCGTAGAAGTAAACATTAGCTGCCCTAACCTCGAGGGCCGAGGCGAAATGTTTGCTCACTCTCCAGAGCTAACTCGGTTAGCAATTAAGGCATCAGCAGAGGCAAATTTGCCGATATGGGCGAAGCTAAGTCCTAATGTGACTGATATTTCTGAGATAGCTTTTGCGGCGATTGAAAGTGGGGCAGAAGCACTGACACTTTCAAACACGTTAATGGGAATGGTGATCGACACCTCGACCCGTCGCCCAGTGCTGGGAAACGGAGGAGGCGGGGTTTCGGGGCCCGGCATCCGGCCGGTGGCAGTGCGCGCTGTATATGAGATGCGGCAAAAACTAGGTGATTTTCCGATTATTGGAGTTGGTGGAATTTCAAAACCAGAGCATGCAATCGAATTCATTGCTGCAGGAGCAAATGCCATACAAATAGGAACAGCCCATTTTGCTGACCCGCGTGCCTCAAAAAAAGTGCTTAAGGGTTTAGGAAAGTGGTGTAGTAAAAACAAAATCAAAAATATTTCGACGTTGATTGGCGAGGCCCATGGTTAATTCAGAGCTCGAAGAAAACACTCGCAAAAGGCTTGCCCTAGCGCTTGATTTGGACGACTTGGTAGCGGCTACAAGAATGGCGAAGCGTCTGAAGCCCTGGTTTGGAGTAGCAAAAGTCGGCTTAGAGTTGTTCGCTGCTGCTGGCCCTGAAGCAATTAGTGCTTTTACCGATATGGGATATGAAGTGTTTCTGGATCTCAAGTTGCACGATATTCCCACGACAGTGCGAAAAGCATCTCAAGTAATCGGAAGCTTAGGAGTCTCTTATCTTACAGTTCACACCTCGGGAGGTGTTGAAATGCTTAGCGCAGCAGTAGAAGGACTTAAAGCTGGCGCTGAAGCGGTAGATGTGGAACCTGGAAAAGTTCTTGGAGTGACAATTCTCACCTCTGATGTCAGTGCGCCAAGAGAAGAGTTCGAACTCCGAGTCGGCAGAGCCGTAGAAGCTGGATGCGGAGGGCTGGTATGTGCCGTTACTGACTTAGTCGATGCCTCTCTCCTGGCCCCTAATTTAATGAAGATGGTGCCAGGGATAAGGCCCGTTGGGAGCGCTGCTGATGACCAAGCTCGAATCGGAACGCCGTCTTCAGCCATCGAACAAGGGGCTGACGTTTTAGTGATCGGAAGAGCTGTGACCGCAGCCATTGAACCAGAACTGGTTTCAGCAGCGATACACAAAGAAATAACTCCCCTCATCAGGTAGTAGCTCTATGCAGCCTCCCGGCTACAATCAGCTACATGTCTCAGCCGCCAACGCTCTCGAGTGAGCAGCGCCAAGAAGCGCTTAACCAAGCAGCGATAGCGCGACGCATCCGAGCTGAAACAAAAGACGAATTGAAGCTTGGTTTGCTGAACTTCGATGCTCTACTGGACCTAGCGAAGCACGATGAGATGATCGGGAAAATGAAAGTCTTAGCAGTTCTTGAATCTATGCCGGGTTTGGGGAAAGTTAAGTCCCGACGTCTCATGACCGAAATCGGAATAGCTTCGAACAGGCGCTTACGTGGTCTTGGCGAAACACAAAAAGTGCTCCTCGCTGAGTTCTTTGGCTCAGTCATTCCTGCGAGCGAATAGCAGTTAGATGCTTGATCAAGAGCCCGCTAAAGCCCCGATCACATTTGTTATCTGCGGAGCGGGGGGTGCAGGAAAAGGCTCAATCGTAGAAGAATTAATGAAGTCGGACCCGGCTCTTTGGCTTAGTAGGTCATGGACAACCAGGCCACGAAGAGAAGGAGAATCTGAAAATGCCTATGTTTTCGTTTCGCCGAGTGAATTTCAAGCTCGAGTAGATCGAAATGGATTCTATGAGTGGGCCCAATTTTTTGAGCATCGTTATGGCACGCCAATCCCTGAAGTTCCTTTCGGCTCGGACCTCGTCTTGGAGATTGATGTCCAGGGAGCGGTGCAAGTAATAGAACGAGAACCGAAGGCAGTAGTGATTCTGGTACTCCCGCCTAGCCGTGAAGAGCAAAAAAAACGGATGCGTATTCGAGGAGATAAAACAACCGACATCAGTAAAAGGCTGGCCAAATCTGACGCAGAGGAAAAAATCGGCAAAAAATTAGCTAATTTAATTGTCGTTAACGTCAACCTCGTGGAAGCAGTTTCTGAGGTTTCATTGCTGATCACAGAAATGCGTAGACTAAGAAAAACTTGATTCTAAGAATCATGGACCTAAAAAATTTCGGAATCGGCTGGTAGAGTTAGACAATTAACTTGTAGCACCACAAATCTCACAGAGGTCTTCCATATGGCTGAATCACAGGACACCATGATTAACCCAGGTCTTGAGGCTTTACTCGAGAAAGTTGATTCAAAGTTCACTCTCGTCGGACTTGCAGCAATGAGAGCTAGACAAATCAACTCATACTACAACCAGCTAGACGGAGGCATTGGCTCAATCGTTCCTCCACAAGTCACATCGACCGCCCGGAAGCCGCTTTCAATAGCGTTCGAAGAAATTGATGCAGACAAGATTAGTTATGAACGGTTTGACCCAGTAGAGCGGGCACGTAAAGCGGCAAATAAGGCTGCAGCAGCTGTCAAAGCAGAGAATGCTGCCAAGAAGGCTCTCGCTGAGTCAGCATCTGAAAAAGACAAGTAACAGAATTAGGAAGACTCATGTTTGGCGGACGTCGAATCGTCTTAGGTGTTACAGGGGGAGTAGCCGCTTATAAGGCTGTTCTGCTCTGCCGGCTTCTTGTAGACGCCAATGCTCATGTAATCCCGGTAATGACTGAGTCAGCCCAAAAATTCGTAGGGCGAGCAACTTTTGATGCGTTGGCATCAGAAGCCGTGAAGACCTCTATCTTCGATGATGTAGACCCAATTCCTCATACAACCTTGGGACAAAAAGCGGACTTAATCATAGTTGCACCGGCGACTGCACGATCAATCGCCAGTTATGCTGCCGGTCTTTCAGACGACTTGTTGACCGCAACGCTAATAGCGACTCGGGCGCCGGTGATTATGTGTCCTGCTATGCACACAGAAATGTGGGAGCACCCTTCTGTACGTGAGAATTTAGAAATTCTGTCGAGTCGGGGAGTCCACATAATTTCTCCCGAAGAGGGAAGATTAGCAGGTGGCGATATCGGCTCGGGACGGCTTGCCTCACCAGAGAGTATTTTTGCAGCAGCAAAAAAATTACTTTGTGAAGGAGACCTGAGCGGCCGCAGCGTTGTAGTCACTGCAGGAGGAACACGTGAGTCGATTGACCCAGTGCGGTTTATCGGAAATAGATCATCTGGTAAACAAGGTTATGCCATTGCGGAAGCAGCTCAAAAACGTGGAGCAGAAGTAACTCTGATAACAACAGTTGATGCTCCGACTATTTTTGGAACCAAAGTAATTAAAGTTGAGTCCGCTGCGGAAATGGATGCAGCTGTAACGAAAAATAGTGAAGCTGACATAGTAATTATGGCTGCAGCTGTAGCAGATTTTCGGCCGTCACAAAGTGTGACCAAAAAACTCAAAAAAGATGCTGGCGCCCCCGTCATCATTTTGGAAGAAACCAACGATATTCTAGCCGGCCTTGGAGCTTCGAAAAAGAAGGGCCAGGTCCTAGTGGGTTTTGCGGCTGAGACTGATGACTTGATAAAAAACGCAAACAAAAAATTAGTGGAAAAAAATATTGATGCAATAGTGGCAAATGATGTCTCGGCCGAGGGCGTTGGGTTTACTCACGAAACCAATGCTGTAACTATTTTGACGTCTGATGGACAGTCTCGGTCTATCTCCTTGCGCTCCAAAAGAGAAATTGCAGAAGAAGTCATAAATACCGTAGTTGATCTAGTTAAGCGCTAGTTTCTAGTTAGGAGCTAAAGTCGAGTGGCACGGTTACTTAGATGAAAGCTAACTTCGGTATTGTTCCTAACTGTCATATCCCTCGATCCATATCAGGAGTCTCACCGTGAGTCGATCTACTTTTACTTCTGAGTCAGTTACTGAAGGCCATCCGGACAAGATGGCAGATCAAATTTCTGATGCCATTCTCGATGCCATGCTGCAAGAGGATCCATATAGCCGTGTGGCATGCGAAACGCTTGTGACTACCGGAATAGTAGTTGTAGCAGGAGAAGTCACGACTAAAGGGTTTGTCGACATTCCCAAAGTAGTTCGTAACACAGTTCGAGGCATCGGCTATGACCGAGGCGACCTTGGATTCGACGGCAAAACTTGCGGTGTCATGGTGACGCTAGATGAACAATCACCAGATATAGCTCAGGGAGTGAACGATTCTGAGGAGATGAGATCGGGTAAAGCTGATGGAGGAGATGATCTCGATCGTCAAGGAGCCGGCGATCAAGGAATGATGTTTGGTTATGCTTGTAAGGAAACAGATGTGCTTATGCCTCTGCCAATTCATGTAGCTCACCGAATGGCAGAACAATTAACTGAAGCACGTAAATCGGGACAAGTTCCTTATCTTCGACCTGATGGCAAAACACAGGTTAGTTTTGAGTATGAGAATGGCCGGCCTGTTCGTTTAAAGACAGTCCTAGTGTCAACTCAACACAATCCCGGGATTGACCGTGACGGAACTATCCGCCCCGACTTGATAGAGCATGTTATTCGCCCGGCTGTTCCAGCTGAGTTTGCTGATGATGATTATGAAGTATTTGTAAACCCAACCGGCAATTTCGTAGTTGGCGGCCCAGTTGGCGATGCTGGATTAACAGGCAGAAAAATTATTGTCGATACCTACGGTGGGTATGCGCGACACGGTGGTGGTGCTTTCTCGGGTAAAGACCCTTCTAAAGTTGACCGGTCTGCAGCTTATGCGACTCGATGGGTAGCGAAAAATTTAGTAGCGGCGGGCGCCGCTGAGCGGTGTGAAGTCCAAGTTGCCTATGCCATAGGCGTTGCGAGACCAATTTCGGTGTTAGTCGAAACCTTTGGTACCGAGAACGTCGACACAAATCTTATTTCAGCAGCCGTAAGCGAGGTCTTTGATCTTCGACCAGCCGCAATACTTAGAGATCTAGATCTTCGAAGGCCGATATATCAGCAGACCGCAGCGTACGGGCATTTCGGGCGTGAGGCTTCTGATGGGCTCTTCACTTGGGAGAGACTGGATCAGGTTGATAATATCCGGTCTGTGCTAGGCCTCTAATCGATTTTGAATTAATCAGAACAACAAAGTGCCTTTAATCGTTCGAATTTTACCAGACGAACCAGCGATTGATAGAGAGTTCATATATCTGATTCCTGACCGGTTGATAGACTCTCTCGGTGGTCTTAGCATTGAGCTCGGAACTATTGTTCGGGTTCCCCTCAAAGGTAGAAAAGTTCGAGGATGGGTAACTGGTATTGGCGTTGATCCGCCTCTGGGAGTTGAACTTCAATCAGTCACGAAAATCAGCGGCATCGGGCCACCCAGCTCAGTTCTAGGATTAGCAGACTGGGCGAGCGTTAGATGGGTTGGCACGAGACCTAAATTCTTGCGGACTGCTACTGCTGACCGAATAGTGTCATTTGTTCCCTCGGCAGTGGAGAACCGCCCTGAGATAGCAGCATTGGATTCACTGTCGGTTGAAGCTTTTAGCCGCAAAAAAGCCATAGTTCGGATGGGCCCCAATAGCGATGACTGGCCTTTGATCTCTGCAGCTGCCTCGTTCGGAAGCGCGTTAATCTTGACACCGACAGTCGCTCAAGCAAAAAGAGTGCTTCTTAAACTCAAAAGGGCCGGGTTTGATGCGGCGCTAGCTCAACGCGACTGGGAAAAGTCTGCGGCGGGAAATGTAACAGTTGGCTCCCGAGCGGCTGCATGGGCCCCAATCCCTAAAGTAGATTCTGTGCTGGTCCTAGATGAGCACGATGAGTCGTACCAAGAAGAGGCAGCCCCAACGTGGAATGCTCGTGACGTAGCGATCGAACGGGCAAGAAGAGATGGTTCTCCTTGGGTAGTCGCTTCTTCCTGCCCTTCTTTAGAAATGCTTACGTCAGGAGCACCACTTCTGACGATGACCCGTCAAGCTGAACGTGCTAGTTGGCCAACGATAGAGATCGCCGACCGTCGCGTTGAGGCGCCCTCCGCTGGCGAATGGTGCTCAGAGCCCCTGACTCGCGCCCTAAGACTAGGCAAACGAGTAGTTTGTGTCGTTAACCGAAAAGGACGAGCGCGATTCGCCTATTGCGGACAGTGCGGCGAGCTGGCCAGATCAGAAGTAACCGGCCAAATAATGGGTTTAGATAAAGAACTCCTCATTGATGCGCTCAGCGGAGAAACTCGTCCGGCAGTGTGTGCTGAATGCGGTTCGACTCGTTTTCGCAGAGTGAAACTCGGCGTAAAAGGCATTGCCGAAGAACTTGCTGTTGTGGCACGACGTGAAGTCATTGAGGTGACCAGCGAAGATGGACCACTTCCAGAAAAATCAGATCTGTACGTCGGCACCGAGGCGGTTCTGCACCGAGTGGAATCAACGGACATCGTCGCTTTCTTAGACTTTGACCAAGAACTTTTAGCAGCGCGATATCGTGCCTCGGAGCAAGCTATGGCCTTATTAGTTAAAGCCGCACGGCTTGTCGGACGACGAGAAAAAAATGGGCGCATCATCGTTCAGACACGTGTTCCTGACCATCCAGTTTTAGATGCCGCCTACCATTCTGATCCTGGCCGACTCGCACGAAGTGAGCTAGAAGCCCGACAAATGCTGCAACAGCCACCAATCTCAAATTGGGCGATCGTATCAGGAAGTTCCGCCAAAGAGTTTATGAGTCGGATAGGCAACGCTGAAGGGGTAGAGATATCGTCGACGGTTGAAGGTACATGGCGACTCCGATCACAAGATAGACAAAAATTACTTAATCTGCTCAAAGATACTGAGAGGCCACCTGGTCGTTTGAGAATAGAGATTGATCCGTTGAGAGCCTAAAGGCTTTTGGGCGGTATCGTTAAATAGGTATGCCTTTTGAAATAAGAGTCCTCGGTGACCCGGTGCTTCGTCAAACTGCGGCCACAATCGAAGAAATCGATGGCCGAATAGCGCAGATGGTTACTGACCTTGTACCTGCGATGTACCAAGCAGAAGGTATTGGATTAGCAGCCCCACAGGTAGGAATCCAAAAGAGACTATTCGTATACGACATCGGAGAGGGCCCCGAAGTCTTAATCAATCCAGAAATTTTAGAATCACATGGCGAGTGGGTATTTGAAGAAGGTTGTTTGTCTGTCCCAGGCATGTCGTTCGAAATAGTCCGACCGAAAGAGATTCATATAATCGGTAGAAACTTAGATGGAAGCGAAGTTTCTATTGAAGCTGACGAGTTATTATCTCGTTTATTCCAACATGAGCTTGATCATTTAGACGGTGTTCTGCTCCTCGACCACCTTGACAAGCCTGAAAGAAAAGCGGCGCTTCGGCAATGGCGTGAGATGCGTAGCCCTATTTCTGATGGTGGAGACTTGCGTGACCCAACGTCATTACTTCCATGAGTGGACTTCTTCCCAACCCACCACTACACCCTAAACGGATAGTGTTTTTTGGAACACCTGAAGATGCTGTGCCCGTGTTGAGAGAGCTCAAGATTTCCGGCATTGATATTCCGTTGGTAGTGACTAGACCTGAACGCCGCAGAGGGCGTCGGGAGTTACCGTCGGTAAGTGCTGTTGCCAAAGCAGCGGCAGAGTTAGAGCTAGAGGTTTCAACTGAGATTGGAGATGCGCTCCAAGTAGGTGCTGACTGCGGCGTCGTTGTTGCATACGGAAAGCTCATCCCAAAGGCTGTCCTAGAGCAATTACCAATGGTCAATTTACACTTTTCAATTTTGCCTCGGTGGCGCGGAGCTGCACCAGTAGAGAGAGCTATCATAGCCGGCGACCTTCAAACTGGAATTTGCGTGATGGGTTTAGAAGAAGGGCTTGATACCGGACCAATTTACCGAATGTGTGAAACGCGTATAGGAGAAAAAGAGACGGCAGTATCATTGAGGAAACGACTCAGCGCATTGGGAAGCAAAGAATTGATAGCAGCTTTCAAGCTCGGCTTGACCAATCCCACGCCGCAATCCGGTCAAATCAATTACGCAGAGAAAATACAGAGAGTAGACCTAGAACTGAAGTGGACTGCTTCAGCAGAAGATCTGAACCGTATCATTAGAGTGGGTGGAGCATGGACAACGTTTCGTGGTCATGTCTTAAAAATTCATGAGGCTCAAGTGGAGTCTGTGAGTGATCTTCGACACGGCATGGTGCGGCGGGATTCAGTTGGAACCGCTACTCATAATCTGAAATATTTAGTAGTTCAGCCTGAGGGTAAAAGCCCTTTAGCAGCTAAAGACTGGCTAAATGGGGCCAGATTAGCTGATGAAGAAATGTTTGGCGTATGAGTGACCTACTGTCGAGCCGCCAAGTCGCCTTAGCAGCTTTGTGTGAAGTTGAGGAAGGCAGACAAGCCAATTCTGCTCTGGCAGATGCTCTTAATAGAGTAGATGAAGACTTAAGTTCTCGGGACAAAAACTTTGTAACCGAACTGGTTCAGGGAACAACTCGGATGCGGCGCGCTTTAGACCATGTATGGGCACCGTTTGTTAAACGAGAACTTGATATTGATGTGAAAGTGGCGGTGCGCCTTGGGGTGTACCAACTCGTTTTTCTTGGGACGCCTCCTCATGCAGCATTAAACGCGACAGTAGATATTGTGCCCCGACGTGCAAGAGGTTTAGTTAACGCTGTGCTAAGACGCATTTCAGAAACCCAACCAAGTTTTCCTACAGATGCATTAAAAAATAGCTATCCAGATTGGATTTGGGACTGGGCAAAAAAAGAATGGGGATTAGACGGTCAAGCAGCTCTTATAGCGATGAATAGCCCAGAGCGTCCTGAGAAAAGACCAGATGGGTATATACAAGGTAATGCATCTAGATGGGTCTGTTCAGAAGTAGATGCTGCTTCTCCCGACGGTGGACTGCTTATAGATGTCTGTGCAGCTCCAGGTGGGAAAACAACCGGTCTCGGCGACCAATGGAAAACAGTTGTGGGCGCAGACTATTCATCGGCTAGGGCTAGGGTTCTAGCAGAGTTACAACACCGATTGAATCATCCTAGGCGGGCTGTGCAGGCAGATGCTGGATTCCCACCGTTTCGATCTCAGTGCGCTGATGCTGTACTAGTTGACGCACCATGCACCGGGCTTGGTGCTCTGGGAAGGAGAAGCGATGCCCGTTGGCATATCGAGAAAGCAGCGATAGAACGCCTCGCCGAGCAACAGCTAAGAATACTCAACGCGTCTTGTCAGCTTCTCAAACCCGGTGGAATACTGACTTACAGTGTTTGCACTTTCACCAAAGAAGAAACTATCGGCGTAGCTGAAGCTTTCGCATCGCAGAACACAAATATGAAACCGGTTATTTTAGAGGGTCAGCGATGGCGGCATCTGGGAACAGGCGGAATCATTTTGCCACAAGACTATGGGACGGATGGAATGTCGGTATTTCAGTGGAGACTGGCTTGAAATTCTCGTTACCGGGCCGCCGCTCTTGTTAACTATTAGTCAAGACCGGAGGCTGAATTACCGTCTTCGAAGCCACGAGCAGGTCATTGGCAAGAAACGTTTACCCCCAACAACGCAGGCCGTCTATGGCGTTACTCTGCTTTTGGATATGACAATGTTTGTGGGGGCTTGCAAAAAGCTTTTGTACTCAGCCAGAACTTCAGACCTAAAGAAACACAAAATAATTTAAAACTTCATACGGAATAGTCTTCTGAAAGATCGCACCCTAGTGAGCGCTCTTGAGCGATTCCGACCTATTGTCTGATGATGCGAATCGGCTTAATATCTGACACTCACATTCCGGAGGCTATGCCTGAACTGTGGCCTCACGTGTATACAGCTTTCGACGGTTGCGAAGCGATTCTACATGCCGGAGATATTTACGATACAGACGTAATCGACCGTTTGATGATGGTTGCCCCGACTTGGGGAGCACGTGGCAATGGAGATGATGGTTCTTCGGGTCGAGACGTTCAGCCGGACCATGCATCTCTCGCCCCATCATGGGTCAAGGATTTCGGTGGACTGAAGGTTGGTTTAACTCACCACATGCCAATTCCGGAGCTCAAAAGCTATGGAGTGCAAGATGCAATAAATCGCCATTTCGATGGGGTGGAACTCGATGTTGTGGTCTACGGAGATACCCATGTTGAGCATATTACGACAATCGGTGGCGTGCTTTGTGTGAACCCAGGGTCGCCCACATTTCCACATAATTTACAGGTCCAATATGGGACAATTGGTTTTCTTGAGATCAATAATGGTTCTGTAGACGCAAGCATCTGGAGATTAAACGAAACAGGGATAGAACCTTTCGATTGGGATACCTGGGGCCGGCCTTGGTAAAGAACCACCGGATCGAGCTAGCGCATTTAAAGCAACTAATAGGAGAGGCTAACAATGACAGATAAAAGCGAATGGTTGAATGCGACGATAGAAACAGCAATTGACCCCGAAGAGGTGATTGTTGATCCGCATCACCATTTATGGGACTTCCCAACCGGCACTTATTTGGTGCCAGAACTGCACGAAGATACAGGTGCGGGACACAACGTAGTTCAGACAGTATTCGTTGAGTGCGGTTCGGCTTACTTCGAAGATGGCCCTGACGAAATGAAACCAGTGGGTGAAACAGAATTTGTGCTGCGTCAAGCGCTGGAGTCAGAAGCCAGAGGCGGCGCTGTTATCAGTGGAATCGTAAGTTTCGCAGATATGACACTTGGAGACAAGGTTGAGGACGTGCTGGAAGCACACGACGTGGCCGGCGGTGGACGGTTTCGCGGTATCAGGCATGCAGTCGCTTGGGACGCAAGTACGGCTATACGCGAATCGCACACTAAACCACCCGAAAAATTACTTCGGAATGACAACTTTCGCGCAGGGTTTAAAAAATTAGGAGAGATGGGGTTCAGTTTTGATGCGTGGATGTTCCACCCGCAACTAGCAGACCTTGTAGACCTCGTAGCTGAATTGCCCGATACCCCCGTGGTGCTAGACCACCTGGGAGGCCCTTTGGGGATTGGTCCATACGCAGGAGACCGCGATGAAGTCCGAAAGGTATTACGACCGGCACTGGAAACGTTGGCGCGGCATGAGCAGGTCGTGGTCAAGGTAGGTGGAATAGGAATGAGTATCTATGGGGTTGGTCTAAATCGTTTGCCTGAAGCTCCTACGTCCGAACACGTAGCAAGTCTCTGGAGCGAAGACATAAGACACTGTGTGGAAACCTTCGGGCCCGAAAGATGCATGTTCGAAAGTAATTTTCCTGTCGATAAACAAGGGTGTTCTTACACGGTTTTGTTCAATGCGTTTCAACGTATTGCAGATGAAGCTGGGTGGAGTCTTTCGGAGAGAGCCGAACTGTTCTCTGGAACAGCGCGTCGTTTCTACCGGCTAGAAGCCTGACCTCGTGTCTGCGCCTTTGCTGTCTAGCCCAAGACTGGTCTTACGGCACTGGCGTTCGACAGATTTCGAACCTTTCGCGTCGATGAATGCTGACCCATCTGTAATGCAATTTTTTCCTTCGATGCTTAATACCGCCCAAAGTGACTTATTCGCAGAGACCATGCAAATTGGTCTTGAACAAAAAAAATACGGTTTATGGGCCGTAGAACTAAAAGACACAAACGGTGCCCAAGACGGAACGTTTATAGGTTTCGTTGGCCTGTCTGAGCCAAGTTGGAAAGCACCTTTCACTCCATGTATCGAGATTGGATGGAGACTCGCCCGAACACATTGGGGCTTTGGGTACGCAACTGAAGCTGCAACTGAAGTTCTTGCTTACAGTTTTGGACTACTCGAACTAGCTGAAATAGTCTCGTTTACGGCACTATTAAATACAAGGTCTCTAGCAGTAATGGAGCGACTAGGCATGTTCCGTGAGGTCAGCGAAGATTTTGACCACCCACTAATTGAGCCCGGAGACACGTTGGGTCCTCATGCCCTCTATCGTATTTCGTCTGAAGAATGGGCCGCTCAACGCCACAGCTAACTGGCGGCTTAAGACAGGCCCATCGGTGAGAGTTCCAGCTTTTCCCATTGAGCTTGATCATGCCCAAAAAGAAGTCGACAGCCTTGGGTGTCTTGCAATGATTTAAGGTGACGCATAGACGATAATTGCATTTCGTGATCGAACCCAAATGGCGGTAACAGCATTTTTTCGAGTACCTCCTGCCAATAAACACAGTCACCGGTCAGAACTACGGGGCCGCTCTCTAAATTCACTCTTAGCGACTGATGCCCCGCAGTGTGACCAGGCGTTGGTATGCAAAGAACTGACCCATCCGAAAAGACATCGTGTTGCCCCTCGACCTGCAACACATCATGGCCTAGGTCGAAGTCCGCAGGATTATATACCTCGTGTTCTATAAGTTTGGGGCGGTGAGCTGACTCCCACTCTGAACGTTGCACAATTATTTGTGCGTTAGGTATAAGCGCAGTTCCTCCGCAGTGATCAAAATGAAGGTGGCTAAATACAATCTTGTCAACTGACGATGAGTCAATCTGGATGTTTTCTAATCGAGCTGAGACGCTGTCTTCAGGACGAAACGTTGATTCAAACTGTCGGGCCATCAACGGATATCGTGCCGACACGCCATTAACTAAATCTTGGTGGAGCCCTGTATCGAAAAGAAGAGTTTGCCCACTTGGGTGTATCACTAACCAGCTGGGGATCGGAAGATTAACGTTACCGCTTAGACCAGCAACTACAGACGACGCTGAAGTGGAAAGCCACCCGCATTCGAGAGGAACAAGACGTAGCTTCGACATAGTCTCGACGGTAGTTGGTATTTGTTTAGAATGTCTACCGGTTAGTTAATCTCTCTAACAATGCCAGAGCCGATACGTGAGTATGTGAAACAAGGATGCAGGTCGCTAGTGGAACCAACCTGCTAGAACTAATATTCCTTTCACTAATTCCTGATGCTGTGTCTGTTGCAGAAAATTTCCAAAGATCAAAAAAACCTATTCCTATAGATCGCTTCTGTTTCGCAGATGATTGGGGAATTCAGCGTCCCGTCTATCGCTGGTTGCCACGAATGCTTCGTCCATATCATCCGTGTCAAACATGGCTGCATTCCATGTGGCTATGTACTCGAGGCCGTCAGCTACTGAATGATCACGACTAAAGTTCATGCTTTGCTTTGTTCCCCAAATAGCCATTGGGCTCTTGCTTGCAATCTCTTTAGCTATCTCGTTAACAGCAGTAAGAAGCTCCTCATGGGTGTCAAAGACTTCATTAATAAAACCGCGTTCTTTGCCTTCAGCAGCGTGCATCTTACGGCCGGTGTAGGCGAGCTCCCTCACGACACCTTCGGGCACTAATTTTGGCATTCTTTGGAGAGTGCCTACATCGGCAGTCATCCCAATATTGATTTCTGCAATACAAAAATAAGCATCACTGGTAGCGTAACGAAGATCGGCTGCTGAAACCATGTCGATGCCGCCTCCTACACAGGCTCCCTGGATAGCTGCGAGCACGGGTAGTCTGCTTTCTTCCATCGAGCTAAAACTCCGCTGTAATCGTAAAGCTGTTGATCTGAAGCTGGCGCGCGTTCGGCTCGGGAACTTTGAAGATCCTATGTTGATGGTATTATCGCCACCGAAAAACGAAAGGTCCATACCTGAGCAAAAATGGCGACCTTCTGCCGAGATAACTATGACTCGAGCATCTCCTTGATCTGAGAGATCGTTAATGATTTCCGGTAATTCTTTCCAAAATTCTGGAATCATCGAGTTAGCTTTTTCAGGCCGAATCATTCGAACCTGTGCGACCATGTCGGTGACTTCTACATCAAAACATTTGTAATTCACGCCCCTGACACTACGCTCCCTTGGATTATTAAGCTCACGCTTTGGGGGTTTTTATCTACGCAGAGAGTGCTACGCCCATACAAAGAGCTACCAGTGATGAGCTGAGGGCAATAACGGCACCGGCTGCTGCAACGGGAGGCTTACTAGTATTTTGATGTATTAATGCTGCGCCTCCTGCAAGTAGAACGAAAAGCATTTTTATTCCCAGCAAGGCCTGCCATCCTATTGTCGTCGCCGAAGAGTCAATAGCGGTCAGATTCCATATTCCTGTGAAAACTGCTAGGCCAAAGAACGGCCAAGCTATTCGTGCGAACCCCCGAGAGATAGCGGATAGGGCCTCTGGGTTAGTTTTCCTTATCATCGGAACTATCGCGCCCATAACGATTTGACCACCTAACCAAACTGAGACGGACAAAACATGAAGAATGATCCGAAAATCTTCGCCGTCAATTTGTGCGTTACGCATTCTTGCCTCCAGCAATTAAAAGCCTGTCGCTCTGACTGTCAAGCCATCTGGGGCAGGTCTGGTATTATATTTTTCTTATTAGGGGTTAAGGAGATCCGCCATATTGTTCTCAAAAAATTTATCGAGAACCTCTTCGCTCATGCCATGTAGAGATGATTCGAATCGGCCGAGAGGGTTTCGTCCTCCCTCTATGTGAGGGTAGTCCGATGAAAAAAGATATAGATCGGCATTTGATTCTCTGATCATCGCCCCGACGTCTTCAAAGGGGTATGGCGTGAACGCCATTTGTCGTCGTATCTGCTCCGAAGGTGGCTCGTTTAGAGAAGCCAAATCAGGTTCAGACTTCTTCCATATTTCAGCTATTAGATCTAACCGCCGCAGAAGTGCTGGAACCCAACCAGCCCCTAATTCTATTACCCCGCCACGAAGGGTTGGGTGACGCTGCAAGACTCCATCTAAGACGAGGCTGCCCACGAAAGTTTCCGCCGCTTGATGGAGAGCAATCATGTCTTTACCTCGAACATTTTCACCACCGCCTAGCCAATCTGTCGGTTCTGGCCGACCAGTGTTCATCCAATCAGGTTGTATCTGTAGAGGGTCGCCACCGACATGAATAACAAAAGGTACTTCAGCTTTGGCCATTAGAGCCCAAACTGGGTCTAAGTCAGTGTGGCCCGGGGAACGCCCACCTGCGGGACGGTGAGGGACCCACATTGCCCCTAAGCCCATGCTCAACGCAGCCTCCATTTCTTGGATTGCTCTATCTGGATCATCGAGTGGTAAAAGCGCAACTCCTATAAGCCGTTCGTCGTCTGCGCAGAATTCAGCCATAGCGCGGTTGTGCGCTCGTGTGGCACCATAACGGAGCTCAGCATCTGCAGTTAGATCAAAGGCAATCCCTGCGCTAAAGGTTGAGAAAACAAATTGCTGATTAAACCCGAGCATGTTTAGAGCTGTTGTTCGCTCTTGTTTATTAAACGCTCCTAATGCAAAATACCCTTTAGGCCCGGATAGCAGTTCATCGCCGAGCGCTACTAGCTCAGCTACTGTTTCTGGAGAGTGACCTCCCGATAGCGCTGCTTCGCGCCATGATTCACTACTCCGGCCACCGCCATCAAAATTAATTTCAGGTAAGCGCTTCTTAAGTTCAGGGTCTGCGTGCGCCGTTAAAAAATCCGGTAATTCCATCAAGTGGCTATCGGCGTCTAGGTAACGTCTCTGTTTCGCATGGGCCATGGGAAAATACTAGCAAATATCTATTGACCCCGATGAGATTGGTACAGCTAAAAAATGCGGTTTGAGCAAAAGCCAAGCGGTGTTATTTTTGAGGGTTGCTGTTGTTTAGCGCTCATGTTTGCTGTTGCAAATATTTGCAACTTTTCGCAACAGTGTTTGTAGGTGCTCGACCTTCAGGATTCTTCAGACCAACAACGATAACTCGTGTGCCTCTGTTGTCGAGCCCTCATTGAGTCTCTGGTCCTTCATGTGATTTGATCAGTTCCTCATAACAGAACTAAGTGTGGGGTCTACATTTGTGAAACTAGCGCTGTCAGTTCGCAGGAATCATAAACCGGGGGAGGGCAGCGGTTGTCGCTGATACGTCTGAAATTTCGATATTCGCCATCTGCTCCTCTGTAGAGCGCATCTAGCTACGCCTCGACCTGACTGTAGCGCTCGCGAAGTTCACGTTTGAGTACTTTACCGGTTGCGTTGTGAGGAATTTCTCTAACAAAAAGCACTGATCGAGGAACTTTGAAAGGAGCCAAATTCTTACGACAGTGGTTCATGATCTCCTCAACGGTTAATTTTTCGCCTTCTCTGAGGACCACCAACGCTCGACCCACTTCAACCCATTTTTCATCAGGAATACCAATTATAGCGACCTCACCTATCTGTGGGATTTGGTATATGACGCTTTCCACTTCTGCCGGGTAGACGTTTTCGCCGCCTGAGATATACATGTCTTTCCAACGGTCCACGACGTAGTAGTAGCCATCTTCATCACGTTTCACAGCATCACCTGTTTTGAGCCAGTCATCTTCAAAGGAATCTGCTGTAGCTTCAGGTTTATTCCAGTACCCAGGAGTGACATTTGGGCCTTTGCACCAAAGCTCCCCGGTCTCACCCACTTCAGCTTCACGCCCATCCTCCGTGACGATCCGAACTGCAGTATGCATCGCTGGTATTCCGGCAGAACCTATTTTTTCTTCGCATTTATCTGCAGGAAGAGCCAAGACAAGAGGGCTAGTCTCAGTCATGCCGAACGCCTGCTGTAGGGGTAAACCTTTCTCGGCCCAGGTTTTGATAAGGGAAACAGGAGTCGGAGAGCCAGCAACGGAAGATCCGACGATCGTAGGAAAAACGGCATCTTCAAACTCTGGAACTTGGCTCATTAGAAGCCAGTTGGTAGGAACACCAATCAAATGAGTGATACCGATTTTTGGATCACTCATTACAGCAAGCACCTGAGACGGATCAAATGTTTTCATTACAATATTCGTGCCGCCGAAATGAAAAGCGGGGTTAGCGTACGCGTTCAGGCCACCGGTATGGAAAAGAGGTAAGAAAACCAGATTCACCATGGATGCGTTTAGCGAATAAAATTCTACGCAATTGATTGTGTTCCAAAAAATCATTCCCTGGGTGATTATCGCCCCTTTAGGCAAACCAGTGGTCCCTGAGGTGTACATGATGCTGATCGGGTCATCGTGTGTGCACGCCACTGACGATTTCATTGGCTCATGCAAATCAAGGATTTCTTCATATGGAACGGCCGCTCCAGCAGATAATCCCCAAGTTACTCGGTGAGAAATTTGACAAATTTTAGCGAGTTCTGTACTTGGTTCGCTATAGGCATCATCGTGAATGATTACTGATGGATCTGCATCGCTAACTATGTATCTGAGCTCTGGGATTGTTAGACGCCAATTAAGTGGCACAAATATGGCACCGAGTTTCCAGCAAGCAAACTGGACTTCGAGGGTGTTGCTATCGTTCTCTGCGAGAACTGCGACTCTGTCACCTCTGTTGATTCCGAACTTGGATCGTAATGCAGTTGCTAGTCTGCTAGTTCGGTCATTCATCTGTCTATAAGTAAATTTGCGCCCTGAGGCCATGTCGCTGACAGCTAACTTATTGCCGCGAGTCAGCGCATGGTGGGCGAGCCAGTCATAAGAAGGGGTACTCATGAGGAAAAGTTAGCTAATTCAAGTCATCGACGTAGTGGCTTTGCCATTTTTGGTATTGATATCGTTGCTTTTCATCTAACTGTGAGTTTCCCTTATCGCTAGCGCATACGTCCAGGGCTTTTGCAAGCTTCATCAATATTGAAAACCTTAAGAAGATTTGATGAACCTAGAATATGCTTTGGCAGAGATTCTGATTGGCATATGAGTAATATATTTTATGGCATTTACACGCTCATCTAAGCGTTACACACTCAACGATAGAGTTTAGGCCTCAGGAATCAGAAGCTAAACCGAAGTCCTCGACAGTAAACCGCTGAAGTTATTGGGTTCTATTGACACTCGTGTAGCTGGGAGAAAACGCCTCATGCTGTGGGGCTAGTAACGGCTAGCCTCTCAGAGATGAGCGGTGAAATAAAAAATATGGATTCAACGAATGAGATTCAGTTGTTCGCCAAAGTCTTGACGGCTAGCGATGGAGTTGTTGCCGGCACGCGAGAAAATTTAAGTAGTGTCGCTCTGGCTGAGACTCTGAAAGCATCTGGATTTGAGGTCACTCAGCAAAGAGTCGTGTCTGATGGCGTAGAAAGCGTCGCAGCGGCGTTGCAAGAGATGACTGAAAACTTTGCAGGCTTAGTAGTTACGACCGGTGGAACTGGATTTACTTCACGTGACTTAACGCCAGAGGGAACTCGTAAAGTCATTGAGCGAGAGGCTCCAGGTCTAGCTGAAGCGATGCGACTAGTGAATCCCCTCGGTCGTCTTTCGCGAGGACTTGCAGGAATCAGAGGTAACTCTATAATTCTTAATACTCCTGGTTCTACTAAGGGGTGTGTCGAGTGTCTGAATGCTGTGATAGACGTTGTTCCCCATGCGCTTCGTCTTCTTAATGGTGAGAGGTTGCATTGACCAAATCAAGATCTAAATTGTTGTCCGATACGGCTCTGATGGAGCGAGCGTTAGTAAATGCTGACGCAGTAAGGGGATCTACGGCTCCTAACCCATGGGTTGGAGCAGTATTGCAGACTTTGGACGGCGAAATTTTTGAGGGTGGTACTCAGCCCGTAGGAGAGGATCACGCAGAGCGGGTGGCAATAAAAATGGCTGCTGCGAAGGCAAAGGGAGCAACAGTAGCCACAACACTTGAGCCCTGTTGCCATCAAGGCAGAACGGCTCCGTGCACGGAAGCTCTCATAGAGGCGCAAGTAGCGAGGGTCGTAGTTGGACTTACTGATCCAGACGAGAACGTGAACGGACAGGGCATAGCTGATCTTCGAAAAGCAGGAATCGAAGTCATTGAAGGCGTCCTCGAAGAGAAGGTAGCTGAGCAGCTTGCGCCCTATCTCCATCATCGGAGAACTGGAAAGCCCTGGGTGGTTTTGAAAATGGCTTTGACGTTAGACGGACGGAGTTCGGCGGCGGATGGGAGCTCTCAATGGATAACAGGAGAGGCGGCTCGAGCTGATGCCCACCTGCTAAGAGCTCGGTGCGATGGGATTTTAGTGGGGGCCCAAACAGTGAGGTCTGACAATCCTTCGCTTACTGTTCGTCATGTAACTGGGAAAGATCCAATTCGTATAGTCCTAGGGATAGCGCCTCCGGATGCAGCGATTCACCCATGTTGGGAAGTCGATGGAGATTTTGAAAAAGTCCTTCAGTTGCTAGGTGAACGAGGAATTGTAGATTTGTTAGTGGAAGGCGGCGCTAATGTTGCATCGAATGTTCACCGTGCAGGCCTGGTCAATGAATACGTTTTTTATCTCGCCCCTGCTCTAATGGGCGGCGATGATGGTCGGCCCTTGTTCACTGGTGCTGGTGCGCCAACTATTGGTGATCTGCGGCGCGGTAGAATAACTAGTGCGCGGATGGTAGGAGAAGATGTTCGAATTGATCTTCGAATGGCTGCACCAAATACTTCCACGGAGGGAATCTGATGTTCACAGGTTTGATCGAAGAGCTTGGCTCGTTTCTGTATCGAGAAGGTGAGAGGTTTCGATTCGAAGCCGAACTTGTTTTAGAAGAAACCAAAATAGATGACTCGATTTCTGTCAACGGCTGCTGTCTAACGGTGGTCGATATCGGAGATGACTGGTGGGAAGCAGATGCGGTTGAAGAAACAGTTTCCAGAACGTCATTAGGTGATCTTGTGCCAGGAGATTCAATAAACCTTGAAAGAGCTGTCAGATCCATTGACCGACTCGGTGGCCACATGGTTCAAGGACACGTAGACGGAGTCGGCACAATCATTTCGCCAGGGCCTGATTTAAGGGTTCGGATGCCAAAGGAAATGGCACGGTATTTGGTGGAGAAAGGTTCCATCACCGTTGACGGGGTGAGTCTCACCTGTTTTGATGTCCTAGACGATTCGTTTGCGATTGCCTTAATTCCCCATACTATGAATGTGACATCACTCGGTAGCCGTAATGTTGGAGATCGAGTTAATCTTGAGGTGGACGTAATCGCAAAATATGTGGAACGCTTACTGATACCCCATAATGGTGAAGTTAAATAATTTTTTCCTGCCCTGGAAGGCCCAAGATAATGAGAAGCTTCGAATCCGGTGATCCTGAATCGCCACTGGCGTCAATAGAAGACGCTATTTCCGCTATAGGGCGAGGTGAAATTGTCGTTGTCGTAGATGACGAAGATCGAGAAAACGAAGGCGATCTCATAATGGCAGCTCAGTATGCGACTCCAGAAACGATCGCATTCTTTGTTCGGTACACATCAGGAGTCTTATGCGCCCCTCTTCTTGGTGAGCGGCTAGACCAATTAGCTTTACCTCTAATGGTGGCAGTAAATACCGAGCCAATGCGAACCGCTTATACAATCACAGTAGATGCGGCCGAGGGAACGACCACTGGAATCTCAGCTGCCGATAGGGCTAAGACTCTCAACCTGTTAGCGTCAAAAACAAGTGAACCCCATGAGTTTGTTCGGCCCGGTCATGTCCTGCCGTTGAGGTACAGCCCAGGTGGCGTTCTGAAACGCGCTGGCCACACCGAGGCAGCCGTAGATCTAGCACGGCTAGCTGGTTGCGAGCCGGCAGGGGTGCTTGCAGAAGTTGTAAACGATGACGGCACTATGTCACGTATGCCGGAGTTGGTTGAGTTTTGTCGTGAGCACGATTTGTTGCTCATCTCGATAGCGGATTTGATTCGCTACCGGCGATCCAATGAGCGCCTCGTTGACCCTGTATCACAGGCCCGCATTCCGACTATATATGGCGACTTCACGGGGCATGTCTTCCGTGATTTTGATGGAACAGAGCACCTTGCCTTGGTGTACGGCCAAATAATGGGTAGTGAGCCTGTCATGGTTCGTGTTCATAGCGAATGCCTTACAGGAGATATTTTGTCTTCGCTTCGATGCGATTGCGGAACACAGTTGCATATGGCCATGGAGCGGATTGCTAAAGAAGGGGCTGGGGTTTTAGTTTATCTGCGTGGCCACGAGGGCCGTGGCATAGGCATAGGTCATAAAATTGCGGCATATTCATTGCAGGATCAAGGCCACGACACAGTCGATGCCAATCTTGAGCTGGGCCTGCCGGTCGACAGCAGAGAATATGGGATTGGCGCTCAAATACTTGTAGAACTTGGCGTTAACAAAATGCGCTTAATGACCAACAACCCGAAGAAAATCGGTGGTCTAGCTGGCTATGGCCTCGAAATTGTGGAGAGGGTCCCGACTGGGGCAGCTCCAAATCCAGAGAATTTAGCTTACCTACGAACTAAACAATTGAGAATGGGTCATCTAATAGATGGTCTAGATGACCTAGTTAAAGAGTAAACGCGCTGAGTTTGTTGTCTAAATACCCAAAGTCATCGCAAATTACTTTGGGTATCTGCTTCTGGGACCGCTACGGTCAAAGCCATGTTGAAACTTGTACTCCCGAAGGGCTCTCTTGAAAAGGCCACTCTGCAATTGTTTGGCGAGGCTGATCTCACTGTTAGCAGAAGCTCTGAAGTTGACTATCGAGCGACAATCAATGATCCACGCGTCGATGACGTTCGGATTCTGCGCCCACAAGAAATTCCAGGCTATGTAGCTGAAGGACTATTTGATCTTGGCATTGCTGGCCGTGATTGGATCGAGGAGACAAGCAGTGACGTAGTTTCTCTCGGCCAAATGAAGTATTCCAAAGCAACGGCGCGCCCTGTGCGAATAGTAGTAGCCGTGCCCGCTACCAGTAGTTATGAATCAATTTCTGATTTACCTAATGGAGTGAAGGTTTCAAGTGAATACCCAGAATTGACCCGCCGACATTTTCTAGCTGCAGGAGTTCAGGCTGATATTCGATTGAGCTACGGAGCGACTGAGGCGAAAGCGCCAGATATTGTTGACGCAGTTGTCGATTTGACTGAAACTGGAAGTGCGCTGAAGGCAGCAGGTCTAAAAATTATTGACGAGATATTGACTAGCTATACTGAACTATTCGCTAATCGAAAATCTTATGAAGACCCGATTAAACGAAAAGCAATGGAACAGATCAAAACGCTGCTAGATGGTGTTCTTGATGCTCGCGGCAGAGTCTTAATGAAACTTAACGTGGCAAGAGAAAATCTAGATGGAGTAATAAAAGTTTTACCATCCATGAAATCTCCGACCGTGAATGAATTATGGGGGGGTGGAGGGTTTGCAGTGGAAACTGTCGTAAATAAAGCAGATATAAACCTGCTTATTCCTGAACTCCTAGAACTGGGAGCTACGGACGTGATTGAGCTACCAATATCTAAAATCGTGCCGTAAATTAAGGAAACAGTAACTAATCGTCGTCAACGTCTGACTGAAATTCTTTCTGGACTTCTACATAAGCGAGCCGAATCTGTTGAAGAGCCATTTTGATAGTGTCTGCATCGGGAAGTTGAGATCCCAGGTTGTCGACGACTAACCCCATAGCGTCTATAGGAAGCCGTGCTTCTTCAAGATTCGGTGGATCAACCCTTAGGTGAAGTGCCGCAAGTTCAAATAATCCGATCATGTGATTAGCGACGACCTGACTAGCTGGGACAGATAGAAGTTGTTCTTGGGCTTCTCTCATTCGCTGTTCCATGGCAGCGGCCATTTGAGGGTCGACGTCGGCTCCATATGGATTATCTACCGGGTCGCTGTCATCGATTTCTATGTCTTGAGATGGCGGCGATTCTGCGCCCGGGACTTTGTGTTCACCTGAAGGTGTCCAAAAACTACTCACACTTACCTCACTATTCATGTACGAAAATAATATAGAAGGTGGAGGCTCCCACCATTACCTGATACCCTATTGGATCTACAACAGATACAAGCGGGGTCCGTCCTCCACCAAGCCGCTTTCTAGCGCGTCTTGGTAACTCCTAGCAAATATATCGGCTTTTCGGAGCCTGTATAAGTGCGAAAGTTTGGGCGGATTACTTAATGTATCCGCCTTTCGTAATTCTGCGTCGGGTGCCACTGCGGACCAGGAGACTGTCCTTTGGTTAAGCGAGTAAGGTCATAGCACGCCCAGAAGAAGGCGAAGCCCGAATCAATGATGAGATTCGAGCAAGGGAAGTACGGCTTGTAGCCCCTGATGGGGAGCAAATCGGTATTAAACCATTGCCAGAAGCGCTCAATATCGCTCGAGATTTAGATCTTGATTTAGTGGAGGTTGCGGCTCAGGCCAATCCTCCGGTTTGTCGGATCATGGACTATGGAAAATTCAAATACGAGACTTCTCAACGAGCGAAAGAATCTCGAAAAAAGTCGGGGAGCGCTTCCCTAAAAGAAATGAAATATAGACCAAAAATTGGCCAGGGAGATTTCGATACTAAAACGGCTGCGGTCGGGAAATTTCTTTCAGAAGGTCACAAAGTAAAAATAACGATCATGTTCAGAGGGCGCGAGGTCTTCCATCCAGAGCTAGGTAGAGATATTTTAGAGCGAGTAGCAGTACTTATAGAAAATGTGGGAAAGGTAGACCAATTCCCAAAGTTAGATGGTCGAAATATGACCATGGTTTTGAGCCCAGATAAGCAGGCTCAGTTGAAGAGCAAGAATACTGACGCCGAAAGCGTTGACTAACCAAACTAAAAATAAGTCTCAGCAAGAGTCTTATCATCTGTATTTACCCATCAATCATCTTCGACAAGGAGATCCCATGCCCAAGATGAAAACTCATAGTGGCGCTAAGAAGCGTTTCAAGACTACTGGCACCGGCAAGCTCGTTCGACGCAAGCAAGGCCGAAATCATATTCTTGAGAAGAAGTCCTCGAAAAGAAAGCGTCAACTCGCTATCGAGGGCGAAATTAGCAAAGCTGACCTTCCCCGCATCAATCAGATGCTGGGCAAATAATTATTACGATCTGTACTGGAGATTGAACTATGGCGAGAGTCAAGCGTTCTGTAGCGGGTCGCAAGAGTCGCAAGGCAACCCTAGTAAAAGCAAAGGGTTATTACGGGAATAAGAGCCGTTCCTACCGAGCTGCTAATGAGCAAGTTATGCATAGTGGGAACTACGCATTTCGTGATCGACGTGCCCGCAAAGGTGAATTTCGGAGACTGTGGATACAACGTATTAACGCTGCAGCACGACTAAACGGCACGACTTACAGCAAACTAGTAAGTGATTTGCATGCTGCCGGTATAGAAATAGACCGGAAAATTTTAGCTGAGTTAGCCGTTTCTGATCCAGAAGCGTTTACTAAAATTGTTGAGGCCGCTCAGATGACCCCTAAAGCGAGCTGAATCTTTCTCCGAGCTCCAAACGCCTCGCCCACCTTGGTCGGCTGGTGCGCGACCGAAAGTATCGGGATGCTGAAGGGGCAATCGTAATCGACGGGCCGCGCTCGCTCGCGACCGCTGTGCAATGCGGTGCGGAGATTGAAGAAATTTTCGTTCGTGCGAATGAGTATGAGAGATTCTCTCATCTCTACAGCCTTGAGATGCAGGTGTCAGAAGTTGACGTCCGCTCGTTTGATTCCCTCGCTGACAGCGCTACTCCGCAGGGGGTTCTAGCCATCGCTCGACGTGTTGACGCTGATTTCGGTAGTTTGGCTCAGGAGCATCGAGTTGTCGTGATGGATGCCATTCAAGATCCAGGAAACGTCGGAGCAATCATCAGAACTGCTGCTGCAGCTGGCTTTGGTGCAGTGGTCGGTTGCGTAGGAACAGCAGATTTGTGGAGCCCTCGATCTGTGCGGGCCAGCGCTGGAACGATTTTTTCCTTAAACGTTCATAGGCAAGCGGACCTTGTGGAAGTTCTAGAAAGCGTTGCCGAGGCTGGACACACTCGAGTAGTTACTCTCGCTTCTGGTACTACTCCTCTTGATCAGCTTAAAGTAGATGAGCGTATGACGCTCGTTCTAGGTAGCGAAGCGCATGGCGTTTCAGATGAGGCAATTGAAAGATCGGAATTAAAAGTTGCCGTTCCAATGGCCCATCCAGTTGAGTCACTTAACGTTTCGGTAACCGCAGGAATAGTTATGTATCAGATGTCAGGAAGCTTTAATGGTCGATGAAAGTAACTCTGCTAGACAAGTGTCGATAAGTCATCGAAACTGTCGCGCTGGTCACGTATCCTTTAAGTCGTGAGCGTTTACGAAGAAATAATCTCAGCCAGAGATCAGGCTTTATCGAGTATCCAAAATGTGGCGGATCTATCTAACTTGGTTGATCTGGAGCCGGCGTTGTTTGGCAAAAAATCAACTTTGGGCAGCCTGAAAGGGCTTATGGGCAAACTTGATGCTTCAGAGCGAGCGTCAGTTGGCCAAGCCTTAAACCAAGCTCAGAAAGAAGTGCAGGAAGCGCATCAACAGTCTAAGAAGCATTTCCTCGAACACGAGCGAACCCTTCAGTTAAGCGCAGAAGGAATAGATTTAACAGAAACGCTGAGAAACCCTAACCATAGAGGCCATCTCCACCTTGTAACTCAGACCATGGAACGTCTAGAAGATGTCTTTGTCGGTATGGGTTTCACAGTTTCTGAGGGGCCGCAGGCTGAGAGCGATTGGTATAACTTCGAAGCATTGAATTTGCCTGAGGCTCATGTTGCTAGGTCAATGTTTGACACGCTATACCTTGATTTAGGTGAAAGAACTGAGATCGGTGATGGCGAGGGTGGAGAAGCGACTAAGTTTTTGCTTCGGACACATACCTCCCCAGTTCAAATCCGAGTGATGGAGTCACAGGAACCACCAATTTATACGGTGTGCCCGGGGAGGGTCTTTCGGAGGGATACTGCTGATGCAAGCCATATGCCAGTTTTTCATCAGATAGAAGGCCTCGTTATCGACGAAGGAATAAGTTTCACGGATTTGGCTGGAACTCTAAATGACTTCACAAGTGCGTATTTTGGTGGAGCAATTAAAAGCCGATTGAGGCCCTCATACTTTCCATTTACAGAACCAAGTGCAGAGTTTGATATAACTTGCGTCATATGTGAGGGCTCAGGCTGCCAAACTTGTCAACGAACGGGCTGGATAGAGTTAGGTGGATGCGGAATGGTACACCCTAACGTATTGCGAAATTGCGGCATAGACAGTGAACAATGGACTGGGTTCGCGTTCGGTTTCGGTATTGACCGTTTAGCTCTGATGCGACACGGAATTAAGGATTTAAGAGATATGTACACCAATGATGTTCGCTTTTTGAGTCAGTTCTAGAACGGGTTTTTGATGAAAGTACTTCTTTCCTGGCTGCGTGAGTTCGCCCCAATCGAGGGTGACCCCGTTGAGCTGGGTAATCAGATGAGCGACCTTGGCATGGCCGTCGAAGAGATGACGATTATCGACCTGATCGATGGAATCGTTGTTGCCGAAGTAGTCGGATTGCGACCACACCCCAAAGCTGATCGGATTCAGATCGTAGATGTAGACCCTGGAGATGGGGTTCCACTACAGGTGTGTTGTGGAGCTTTTAACATGGCCGTGGGAGATAAAATTCCGTTCGCGACCATTGGCACGACCATGCCTGATGGAATGGAAATTTCTCAACGCAAGATGCGCGGTGAATTTTCGAACGGTATGTGTTGTTCTGCTTCTGAAATCGGGCTGGGAAGCGATCATGAAGGTATTCTTATTCTATCTCCGGAACTAGTTGTCGGCGAGCCTGTAATGGCTCAGCTAGGCGCACAGGCTGATGTTCTGTGGGACCTGGAAATTAATCCGAATCGTCCCGACGCTATGTCAATCGCAGGTGTGGCAAGAGACCTGGCAGCTCGGCTAAACATTCCATTTCAGATACCTAAATGGTCCGTCGATCATTTGGCTACTAGCGAGATTTCAGAAACTTCGGTTAGCGTTACCGACTCAGAGCTCTGCCCTCGTTTCACAGCTCGAGTGCTTGAGGGTGTGAGCGTTGGTGTTTCACCTCTGTGGATGCAAACGCGTCTCCAGCTTCTGGGCATGAGATCAATTAATTCGGTAGTCGATGTATCTAATTACGTGATGCTCGAGCTGGGGACACCAAACCACACTTACGACTTGTCGTTAGTAGATGGAAATGCGATAGGAGTGCGGCGAGCAAAGACTGGTGAGTCAATTAAAACATTAGATGGACAAGAGAGATTCTTAGCTCCGGGCGATGGGGTCATCGTAGACGGATCTGACGTTGCGATCGGCGTAGCCGGTGTAATGGGAGGATCTAGCACAGAAATTTCTGATTCAACCAATACGATTCTACTTGAATTGGCTTGCTGGGACAGGACTGCTATCGCTCGAACTTCGCAGCGGATGGGTCTTCGTTCTGAAGCTTCGTCACGCTTTGAAAGAGGCACTGATATAAATTTAAGTGTCACAGCTGTGGAACGTTTTTGCTATCTCTTAAATGAAATAACGCCAGGCGGCATTCAGACTGAAGAGAAGATAAGCGATGTGCAAGTTACTAAAGAAAAGCAAACAACTATCAGCGTGCGCACTTCTCGCATCAACCTGTTACTTGGACAAAAGTTTTCTGGCGAAGATGTAGCTAATCTACTTATTCCTATTGGGTTCGAAGTTGTCCAGACAGATGATGCTGATGTTCAACTTGTGACAATTCCAAGTTTTCGCCCTGACTCAGAGACAGAAACAGACATAGCTGAAGAGGTCGGTCGCCATTTTGGTTACGGGCGTTTAGGAGCTACAGTACCCCGCTCTCCTAATGCTGGTCATCTTACATTTCATCAAAAAGCCCGCAGGCTTATCCGTCAGGTAATGGTCGGGGCAGGTTTGGATGAGGCTATGCCGAGCCCGTTTTTAGCCCCAGATGCGGTTGCCAACACCGGCCTCTCTTCAGCCAATGTAGTTCATCTACTTAACCCTTTAGCTATCGAAGAGTCAGTTCTAAGACCATCGCTGCGCTCTGGGCTGCTGACGGCGCTTGCCTACAATCAGTCGCACCGAAATGAAAATGTTAAACTTTTCGAGATCGGATCAGTTTTTGCTCCTTCATCAGCGGGCTCTGGATTACCAGATGAGCACGAAATGCTGGGAGTCATTCTCGGCGACAACGACGCCTTAGCAGCCAAACAGCTTTGGGACGTAATCGCTGCTGGCCTAGGAATCAACGGAGAATTACGTAACGCTATCGACCTTCCTGGACTTCACCCTCGACGTGCAGGGCAGCTAATCGTTGATGATCAAGAGGTAGGAGTTGTAGGTGAACTAGACCCAAGGGTTCTAGAGAACTACGGGG
Organism: Acidimicrobiaceae bacterium; assembly: GCA_905182565.1. Taxonomy (GTDB): domain Bacteria; phylum Actinomycetota; class Acidimicrobiia; order Acidimicrobiales; family Poriferisodalaceae; genus UBA9040. The sequence continues at coordinate 115,380 of CAJJCB010000015.1, forward strand.
TCAGTAACCGCTGCGGCTGGTTAGAGTTACGACTCGACCTGTTAATTCAATCTATGAGTCAAAATTCGACTCGTCTATATGGTCTAGTGTCCACGTACCCGTCAAGCGATTTGGATTTAGCGTTCGTCGTGAAAGATGAAATCCAAGCATCTGATGTTGAACGAACTATCCGTTCTTTGGTCGGCTCGGAACTAGCGTCTCTTGAACTCTTCGACGTTTTTCGAGGTGAAAAATTGGGCGAAGGAAAACGATCGTTGGCGTTTTCCTTGCGACTCCAATCAGCGGAGCGAACTCTGACTCATGATCAGTTAGCCAGTATCCAAGAGCGATGTATCGAAGCAGTAGAGACAACTCATGATGCTCGACTCAGGTAGTTTAGTACCCAGCTTTTACATCTACTAAACCAATCAGTTGTTCCCCGTCTACTCTCGCACGAACATTTTTTGTAACCCTTTCTGCGAGGAGTGGCAGGCCCATCTCGGGCGTGTTGCCGACATGTGGGGTAATAATGCAGTTGTCGATTGCCCACAACGGATGATCGATGCCTAACGGCTCAGGATCAGTAACATCGAGCGCAGCTCCACCAATGGACTTAGCTAATAGCGCCTCGACTAAGTCATCGGTCACGACATGTTTGCCTCGAGCAACATTGATTAGCCAAGCATGAGCCGGCAATAGAGAGAGTTCCTTGGCACTAATAATTCCCTCTGTTTCAGGAGTTAACGCAAGCGCAAGTATCAGTACGTCTGTTTCGGGTAACTTTTGATAGAGGTTAGCGAGTGAAGTTACATCTGACGATCCGGGCATTCGCTGAACATTTTTTCGGATGACAGTTATTCGACATTTAAAAGGTTCGAGGTACTTTAGAAGGAACTCTGTGATTCCACCGCCGCCCACTATTGTTACGCGCGCGCCATATAAATTTTTTCCTTGGGGATCGCCCCACTGGTTTGCTCTACCGTAGACGTGGAGGTTTCTTAAACCTGCAAGCGTCAGGGCGAGAGCGTGTTCGGCAACTGGCTCTGAATAAACGCCCTTTCCGCATGTCCAGATAAGATTTGGTCTTTCTTGGAGCATCGGGAGGAAAGGCTCTATGCCAGCATATGGAAGTTGAACCCATCGAATACCCGGGTTCTCGTCTAACATTTTGGGCAGTAAATCTGCTCGTGAGGGTTCGGCCCAGACTAGTGCTTGAGCTTCGGAAGGCTTCGTTATAAGTCCGCCTCCAGAAAGAACCGCATCACTTAATGCTTGCTGACGCCAGCAAGCAGGCTCTACAGCGACGTAAAGAGATGTCATGAAGACAAAGTTATCGCGCTCCGCGGCTTAGCGTTAAATCTTTGGAAGTTGTATGTGCCCATTGTATAGCGCATGCAAAAGTCTTTTGAATGGATCTAAAGCGACTAGTCGGGTTTGGTTTGCCGCTCCTAAGATTCATGGCTGCGGGGAGCTATTCTTTAAAGAACTAAGTGAGATAGAACAGCCCAACTCTCTAAGTCTTCTTGAAGCGTGCGAGTTCCAAGAACCTGAATGCAAACGTGATCTGCTCCATTAACGCGGTGAGCGGTCAGTCGGTTTCTGATCGCATCAGAGCCAAATGTAACTAGTTCTGAAACTAATCTGTCGCTGGGTCCGTCAAGGAAATCTTTGTCCTCAAAACCCAACATCTTAAATTTTCGCTGGTTGCTCTTAGAACTGGTGTACTTCTGCAAGTGATCTCGACCTATTTCGATAGCCACTTGAGAGTCTTGGGTTAGAACCACAGCCATCTCTGCTGCAATGACTGGGTCGGGTCCCATTGCTAACCGGGTCAGTTTAGTATGTTCGGGGTTCGCCAAGTATGTGTGAGCGCCGAGAGTGTGGCTTCCCGCTAAGGCGCTCATCTTCGGTCCATAAGCTGCGAGGCAAATAAGCGGAGGTGACGTATCGTCAGCTCTTTGCTCTTCCCACAAGTCAGTAAATTCGTTGAGGTAGCTAGTAGCGATAGAAAGCGGTTCTATCTGATTACTTAAAGCGCCACCTAAGCCAAGACCGAGAATATGACGACCGCCCGACTTCATTTGTAAATATCTGTGTCCTGCCACAGCTGCTCCGGGGGAGCGGTCACTCATCCTTGCGATGCCGTTGGCGACTGTCAATGACCATGTGCCTTCTAACAGTTGGGAAGCCAGAGACAGAGCTTCAGTTGGGCCGACCTCTGGAACCCATAAGGACGGGTAGCCGAGCCGTTCAATTTCCTGTGCAGCAATAGTAGCTTCAGATGGCGTGAGGTAATCAAACCTAAATGACCACACGCCGACCGGACCCAGTTTTTTTCTCAGCTGAGCAAAATCAGACAACTCTTCTCCATCGATATAGATGCTTAAACGTCTATCTGCGCTTCGCTATCTTGTAGCAACGCAAACCTAGGTCTCCTAATTTTCGCCCATCATTACTCCGTCAGACTTCAGATAAATAGAGTTCTTAGGACTTTTGAAGAGGTCCTGAACAGCAGGCAGAAATTCTTCAAGCTGCATGGATTGGTAAGTGGGATCGAAAGCAGGCTGATCATATTCTTGGCAAAATTCCACTGTGAGGTCATAGGCCTGATGTCCGGAAAAATCATCTCTCATGTTTCTGTCCATACCAAAATGGTGGAAGAAATTATAACCCTGAAAAATGCCGTGCTTCTCTACCATCCATAAATGGTCTTCAGACACAAAGGGCTTGAGAATTGCTACTGCAACATCAGGATGATTATAGGAGCCTAATGTATCGCCGATATCGTGTAACAACGCGCACACGACGTACTCGTCAGACTTATTCGCTCGCGCAGCGCGGGTAGCGGTTTGGACACTGTGCTCTAAGCGGTCAACTGAAAAGCCGCCGCAGTCTCCGTCTAGCAGTCGAAGGTGATCGATGACTCGATCTGTGAGACTCGCAGAAAAAACCTTGTTATGGGCTGCGATAATATCCCAATCAAGCTTGGTGGCTTCAGTCATTGCGCCAAACGTGGCACTTTGGGTAAGTAGTTCACTTGCTTCAGTTACGTCGGTCATGTTTCCCCCAGGAGACTAGAATCTATTAACCATGATAGATGCTGGCAACTGATGATGGTCGGGTCAGCTTGTTTTTCAACGGATTACTAGGGACGACTATCGGCCATCAATCCACCATCTGGGAAAATTATTTCTCCGGTCACAAAGCTCGATTCATCGCTACACAAGTATAGGCAAGCATTGGCGATGTCAGATGGCTCTCCAAGACGACGCAACGGTGTTTCTTTTGTTCTTGCTGTTACCCAAGCTTCATTATTTGTGGCTGCACCACTCATCGAAGTTCTGATGTATCCGGGTCCAACTGCGTTTACTCTTATGTTGTGTCGCGCTAACTCAATGGCCCCGCACTTTGTGAGCATCCAAACTCCAGCTTTTGAGACGCAATAGTCAGAGGAACCCATCAATGCAGTTCGACCGGCCACTGAAGCTATATTGACTATCGCCCCACCGCCTGTGTTGATCATTTGGTTTGCCACCGCTTGATTCGTGAGCATCACTCCCGTGAGGTTCACATCAATAACTCGTTGCCAATTCTCGAGTGACTTATTCAGTAGAAGCATGTCGCCCTTGTCATAACGGTCAGCCTTAGCTTGCTCATCGGGCTCTCTGCTCACATAGGCAGCGTGCGAAATCCCGGCGGCGGCAACACATACATCTATTCGCCCGAACTTCTCTACAGCACCTTGGACCATTGAGCTAACTTCTTCTGGCTGTGAGGTGTCTACGCCAATCCCGATTGCTTCACCGCCTGCGGCTATGACTTCGTCTACAACGGCATCTGCCCGTTCTGAGTTAAGGTCTGCAACAACTAGAGATGCTCCTTCAGCTGCGAACTTTAAGGCACACTCGCGTCCGATGCCTGATGCACCTCCTGTTATTAAAGCAACCTTATTTTCTAAACGTTGGCTCATGATTCTCCCATGTAGCTAGTAATAGAACTACATTACGCAATTAGCCATGTCTTTGTCGCTCAACGCTGGTGGTAATGCGTCAGTGTCGCTACAAAACAGCCGTTCGTGTGTGCATAAAAATACAACACGAAAACTAAGCTGCGCAAGGGTTTAAGGCCAAGGGCTTCGGTTGTATTACTGGTTGGTGAGTCCAAACGCCGCAGTGTTGACATGGCTGCACCGCATTCACTAGTACACGTTGAGGTGCTCCTGACTAGAGAAGAAGCGTTGAGTGGCCTTCTCGCCATGCAAATGATTGTCAGCCGCAGGCATGAAGCGGCATAAACAAAAGAAGATCGGCCCCGAAGGACCGGAGAGATCTCGATGATATGAGAAGATTAACTTAGTGAACTAATGGAGTTCACAAAAATACTTTAAATTGAAGGCGGATATATGCGATTCATGGTTGAGTACACAATCACTCCTGAGGCTAGAAATGAAGTACAAGCTCTATTCAAAGCAACCGGTGCAATGCCTCCGGCAGGTGTCGAACTGTTGGGTCGCTGGCATGACGCCGCATCTCTGAAAGGTTACATGCTTTGCGAAACAGTTGACCCAGTGGGAATTGCAGTATGGCTCCAAGATTGGACCCATATGATGACTTTTAACGCCGTCTCAGTTGTTGATGATGAGCAGATGGCAGGAGTAATAAGCTAAGACAGATATACCTCACAGAGCGTAAATGGCTGGCCCTGCTGGGTCAGCCATCGTTTGTTTTGCGCTCCCGCAAGGGGTGGTCTTATCAAATCGGTTTCCGTACCGCAGACATGAAGCTGCGTAAACAACAAAAGACCGCCCCGAAGGGCGGCCCAGTGCTCTATTGATACAAGTATTTTTTTTCTTGTTTTAGGCTTTCCGGCTGAAGGATCGCTCCACGACTGTCAGTCCATTCGACGCAGCCGCGGCTTGAAAATCAGCATTTGCATAGAGGCCCTGAATTGCGCCTGCATATGCATCAAGTGAATCAACATAAAAGATTCCCAGGTATGTGCCCGTGGCTTGCCCAGCAGCTAACCCACGAATCGCGCGTGTGCCGTTCACGCCATTACCTACCAACGTTGCATCCACTACATCCATAACTCGTTGCGTGGCTTCTAAAGAGTGGTCTGTAGCTGTTTGGAAAACGCTGACTGCGTAAGCACCATCGCAGTCACCTCGTTCGTCAAGAATCTGACCGACGTTGGTCATCAACGGAACAGTTCCTGAAGCTTCCATCACGGCCACGAAACCTGGGTCCGTCATCCAAAGATGACGATGTGCATAATAAGAGTCCATGGAGTCCCAGATAGAACTAATCACTCCTTTGCCCGTCATTTCTCCGGTCAACGTAACTGAACCACGAACGGAACTAGCGCCTGCCTCTTTCATGAGGGGTGTTGCTGCCGCTGTTACATCGCCCACTTTGGACGGATCTCCGTCTCCCACAGTAAAAAACATATACGACACGATTTACACCTTTCCAACTATCAGTTATGCGAATGGCCCACGACCAATCAGTAGGGCGCAACCTTAGCCTTGATTTGTATCGCAAGAACAAGAACAACGGCAGTTCAGATATCTTTCGCTAGCACAACAAAAAAAGACCGGCCCCGAAGGACCGGCCAAATTTCAGCTCAAAAGACCTCAGCTATTTCATGAACATGACTATACCGATCGACCCACTGACGCTTTCTACAGGAGCATCGGGACCGAGAGCCCGGTCTCCAAATAGCTCTTGGAATTCAGGGTCCTCAAAGAATACGTCAGTTGCCTTTCCGTACTCCTCTAGAAAGGTTCGAAAGGCCGCAACTCTGCAACTGCTAGTTTGCACTCTTGAGACACTAGAAGTTGATAAACCAACCTCGGATGTCGCATGTTCAGCTGAGCATTGCGGCTCAACATGTTTTTGATTGCCGCTCAACTTTGATGTTCTCTTAACGCCTATACAGTAGTTGTTGGATGAGAAAATATGCTGCTACTCGCAACGCCTGTCTGGTTTTTGGCGATGGTCCTCCTGATTGCATGGTGAGGCCATGAGCAACGACGCTAAAAAGACCATCTGGATTTTCGGAGATCAACTCAATCTTAACATCAGCTCACTTCACGGCCAGATGCCAGATGACTGTCGAATTTTGATAGTAGAAAGCCTGCAAAAGATACAGTCCAAGAATTGGCATGCCCAACGACAGCATGTAGTCATCTCAGCGATGATGCACTTCGCTGAAGAACTCCGAGAAAAGGGGTTTGAGGTTGATTACCAATTGGCGACGTCTTTTCAGAAGGGCTTAGAAAAACACCGTCAAGATAATGCGGTAACTGAAGTCTCAGCGATGGAGCCGTCAAGTTGGAAATGTCGTGAATTCCTTGAAAAAAACGGAATTCGGATAATCCCTAATAATCAGTTTCTCTGCAGCTATTTCGATTTTGCTGAATGGTCCAAGTCTCGTAAACAGCTGCGACTCGAAGATTTTTATAGGTGGCAACGCAAGCGTCTCGGAATATTAATGGGCGATGGAGGGCCAGCGGGTGGAAATTGGAACTTCGATTCCGAGAACAGAGAACCGCCCCCAAAAGATGGGAGAGACTGGCCCTCACTGGCAAAGTTTCCTCTAGATACAATCGACGAAGTTGTCCTCCGTCGATTATCTGATGGGTGGGGTAAATCTCCAGAAGGAATATGGCCAGTCACGAGGGCACAAGCACTAGTCAGACTGCAAGAATTTATAGATACTGGACTGCCCCAATTTGGAATTTATGAAGACGCCATGTTGGCAAGCGAATGGAAGTTATCCCACTCCTGCCTAAGTTCATCACTTAATTTAGGTTTGTTGCACCCACGCGAAGTATTGGCAGCGGCCGAAAAAGCATACAGTGACGGTGCTGCACCGCTAAATAGCGTGGAAGGCTTCATACGTCAGATACTGGGTTGGCGGGAGTACGTCTGGGGTTTGTATTGGCTTTGGATGCCTGACTACGCAGAATCTAATTTTTTTGGTGCGGATCAGGCTGTTCCGCCGGTGTTTTTGGGGGTCACTGAGACCAACATGAGGTGTGTCAGCTCAGCCGTGGGTCACCTTCGAGACTACGGATATACACATCACATAGAACGGCTCATGATCTTCGGAAATCTCGCCCTTACGGCAGGGATAAACCCACAAGCGATGACAGAGTGGATGACTGCCGCATTTGTCGATAGCTCGCAGTGGGTAATGGTCCCAAACGTAGTTGGGATGGCGTTGTACGCCGATGGTGGTTCGATGTCTACCAAGCCCTACGCGAGCGGTGGTGCCTACATCAATCGAATGAGCGATTCTTGTCAAACCTGCAGCTTCAATCCTAAGAAGCGCGTCGGGGAAGACGCATGCCCCTTCACCACTCTCTACTGGGACTTCTTGGACCGCAACAGGGACCAGTTAAGTTCTAACCATCGGCTAGCACTTCAATATGGCAACCTCGATCGCCTCAATGACATAGATCAAATTCGCGAAAGAGCCATTGACGTGCGCGAACGTCTAGCAATCGGAGATTTATGAGTTACTTGCGAGAAGTAAGGCAACGAATCCGACATAAACAGGCTTAACTCTTTTGAGTTCTTCCGCAGGTTTCACCCCGCTTAGCCAAATATCAACTTAGGACCATAAACATTATTTAGTGGTGCGGGATTCTCGGCGCACCCCCAGGTAACTCAGCGCAGATTTAAGTTGTTAGTCGAGTTGTTGGCGAGCCTGTGGGGAGCGAGACACCTATAAACCATTCGAAATAGCCATAGCTCACTTGAAGTCAAATCGCAGTGTCTATAAGAAAAGCCTTGCAATCAATGGGTTAGTCAAAGTGCCAGACAATGCATAGATCACAGGAAGGTGCACTAGTGTCTATAGATCATCCCGGGTGTCACCAGATTACCTATATCTATGAAACATAAATAAGAGGCTGTCTATGACAAAACGCTAAGACCTTAAGCTAAGAGTTCTACCATTTTAGAAAACCCAGAGACTAAGACTCTTCGATTTTCTCAACAGCATCGCTATCGAGTCCCATCGCATGACCGAGAGGTTGCGACACCTGGCCGTAGTTGCACCAGTAGGCGCCATCTGAAAGCGGGAAAAGAACTCCCTCCCCGAGTTCGCTGTCAGCACAGTCGGCAGAGGAGTAACCATCGAGGTCGCCGAAGGGTATACAAAGGAAACCTTGCTCGGTTCCGAAGCCGCCAACACCCCAACATGTGCCCTCGCCGGTTGAGGTAGTAGTGATCACAGCGACACCGTCGCTGTCGAAGGTGGCTATAGCAGGTGGGGAGCACTGCTGTTGGCCGGCCTGGGCGGCGAAGAAATCCCAGGCAGAAGTTGTAGTACATGCTAAGGCATAAATTGGCGATTCCGTGAAGTTTTCCAGCGTCAACGTGACCGAGAAATCGGTGCCTTCGGGCACATTAATCGATTCGATATCGGCTGAAACCCAGGGTTGGGTGTCCCAGTCCCAGCTTTGCAGGGAGCGGATGAGAGCCTGATCGATGTAACTGAGAGCCGCAAATTCCGGAGTAGCATCGCCGGCGATTGCTGGTCCCTCAGACCCAATCTGATCGCTTTCTTGGTCCTCCTCAACCATCGCCCCAGATTCTTCTGTGGAGCCCTCGTCTGAATCATCTGCGCCTGAATCATCTGCGCCTGAATCATCCGGCTCTGAATCAGCTGCGACCGCCTCTTGAACTGCCTCAGGGGGACTTGCAGGCTCCGCAGTCTCAGATGTTCCACAAGAAGAGAGCACGCAAAGAGCAACGAGAAGCGGCAAAAACAGAAGCGGGGATTTTTTCGGCACAATACCACCTTAGATCGTTGGGAATAAGCGAATTCTAACAGGCTTGGTTGAGTTTGGAGTTCCCCCGCTTTGTGAGATGGGGTTGTTTGTTAGTTCGTCATGCTGCTGATGCATGCGTAATCTCTACATAAAAACTCGCTCTATGTTCACGGCCTAGTGTTCACAGCTAGAAACGCTAAAAATGCTCCTTCTGTACTGGCTCCTAAGAGATTTCTACGAGAGTTAAGCGGTACTTCTACCTCAGTTCTCCATTGTAAATAGACCTCTTTCTGAGGAGGGGGACACAGGTTCGAGTCCTACAGCGCTAGTAACGGTAAACGTAACCCCCCTCAATAATCAGACTTCATTAGTGCATGCAAGAATCCAACACAAGAGCCCTATGTAATGGGTATGAAACGAGATTCCACAGCAGCGATCTATATTCGCAAGAGCACTAAGCAAGAAGATGGTCGCTCATTAAAAGGTCAGGAGCAGGACTGTCAGGACAGGGCCTAGGTAAAAACAAAGTAATTAACTTTCATAGGGTTAACAGGAGATGGGGGCCGCTCCAATATTGAGGCAAGCTGCCGCCATGACCCACCCCCCGTTTTTGGGGGAATAGTTGCTCTACTATTTATTTCCCTAAACAATCGCCAGGTGTTCAGATTGCAGAACTAATATCTGTTCATGAAGGACAACGACGGAACATCATGATCAACCTGAAAAATGTTGGTAACGGCATGATGATTGCGTCTTGCGTCCTATTAGTCGTAAAGAGTGGGCAATTACGACCAGGACCAGGTTGGTTTATTCCGGCTCTGTTCGTTGGAGGATTTGTTATGGTCATCGCCAACGGAATGAAAGGCAGACGCCGAGCATGAAAGACAACGACCGCAACGCGATAATCAACTTCAGATATGTTGGCGGGTTTCTGCTAGTTGCAGCGATTGTCTTATCTTTTATTTTGGAGAAGTCGCCACTATCTCAAGGCGCTGTTTTTTTCATGGGTCTTACAGGATTCGTTCTGATGGTCATTAATAACTTCAAAGGCACACGCTGAAGAATTAAAACAACGGGGCGCTACTACCGCACCCCGCTGTCTAAACCGTGCGGTCGCCTTTAGGGCGTAACCCTGAGCCACCATCTATTAGGTATTTCACAATCTCGCCAACAAATCTGCTCTTTGCAGGATCTTTCACATCAACAATTACTTTCTTGATAACTGATTCAAGCAAGACGCGCTTTTGAGCCGAAAGCAAAATGAATGTCTATGTGTCAACGGACGTCCAGAAATCTATGAGACAATTTTTAGGTACCCAACCAAAGGCTTAGTTATGAAGATGGATGCCGAAGACTACATTGATATTCTCTCAGCGAGAGCAGCAGACGCTCGTGCCATAATCATGTTCTTTGCCGTCTTTCATACAGGACTACTTGTCGTGTTGGGATTTGCGGGCACCGGGTTGCAAGACTCAGGAACTCAACTTGCGTTAACAGCTGTAACGGTCCTTACCTCGCTTTGGACGCTGTTCTTCCTTGACGACTGTATGCAAGATATCTTTGCCTGCGGGAAAGATCTTTCTGATGGTTCTGAAGATTTCAAAGCCAGTCATATCGGTCGCCGTTTCACAGCAGTTCCACTACCTGCGTTTAGGGTCGTGAGCACAGTTGTTATCGCGTTAATCGTGTTGGCTGAAGTGTTAGCCATCTACTAGCCAGCAACAATCACTTCAACTATTGAGAATAGTTTTGCAGGGTGTAAATCTTTCAAGTTCATGAAACCTCCACTAGCTGGTTGTTCTTCTTTGCCTTTTCTGTTTTTGTTAGTGGTTGAACAAATTCGATTGTGACCTGGCCTTCAGGGGAGCTTGCAACCAATCTGCTCTTTGCAGGATCTTTCACGTCAACAATTACTTTCTCGATAACTGATTCAAGCAAGACGCGTTTTCGTGCCGTTGACATACTGGCCCAGACTGAACCTTCACCAATTGGCCCGTTTTTTTCAAAGTCCCACAAATCATTGAGGGACAATGCGGGTGGGGGAATTAGTGAAACTTCTTCTTCAAGATCCCACATACGATCTTTCGCTACCTGCTGTATTTCAGCCCATTCTTCATCATCAAATTCACCCAGACTGTATGACTTGCGCAACTTGCTAAGTCGGTGCTTGATCTCCACAAGCTCAGCTGATGCAACCTTTGACCGGTGCTGCTCACCAGGGGTGAAGCGTTCCGCCATTGCTGCAAGTACTGCTGCTGTCAGATCTGCTTCAGGTTCAAGCTGACTAATGAATTGAAATGCAGCCAGTGCAACAATGTCTTCAAGTTCTTCACCGTATACAGCGTTGCTGGGGGTGCAGAGGTTGCATCGGTAGAAGCTTCTTCGTTGCCTAGGTTCGTTCTTATTGCCACCGCTTGCAACCATTTTGCGCCCACAGCAGCATTCAACAATCTGTAAAATACGGGTTGCCTGTGGGTTCACCCCAGAACCTTTTTTGTTTAGCGAACCCTTACGAATGTGATTCGCACGAAGTTGTGACATCAGCGCTGGGTCTATTGCTGGGGGCGTGTACTGAATTGGTTTGCCGTCCTCACCACAAATGATGTTGCCCTTGTACTGTCGTTGGCCCAAGATTGCAGGCTTATAGAATATCGAGCGCAAAGCTTTAGATGACCAACGTTTGCCGCCGTGGTTCATGAAGCCGTTGTCAGTGAAGAACTGCGCAACTTCGTTGTAGCTTTCACCTTCGAGAAGTTTGATGGCCGCTTGTCTGATCCAATAGCAGACATCTTCATTCAGGCTGAAGGTGGGATGGTTGACATCACCAGTCCGGTGAATATTCCACATGAATGGGATGGGCCCACCAACCCAGCCACCTTTTGCAGCGATCGTACTCATGCCGCCTTTTGCTCTTTTGGACAGCTGGTCAGTTTCTCTTGCCGCAAGCTCAAAGAGAAGTGGGCCAACAAGTGACCATTCATTTGATGCAGTGTCAATCACACTTGAGATGAAGCGTGCGTCACGTTCACGGCAGATCTTGTCAATGCGCTGAAAGTCGTCAATGCCTTTTCTTGAAGCCCGTGAAATTTCTTCAGACACTAGAACGTCATAATCGTAACCAAGACCAGCAAGTGCTGCTTCCCACTGAGGCCGCGCGTTGGTTGATTGGCGTGAAGCTGAAGTGCCGTCTTCTTCAATGAACTCATGCACAACATCCAGCTTGTGCTGGTCAACCAAACCGTTGATGCCATTGGCTGAGCCGCTGCGCTGCCGCTCATAAGACCTGACTTCACCTTCACGGTGTTCTTCTGTTGATACCCGCAGGTAGATTGCTGCCCTTAATTTATGCATGTTTTCCATGCTCCTTATATCCCTAAAAGCCTTAGGAATGTTCAGGAACTTTTGGTTTATAGTGGCACTGATGCTAACGAAAGAGGAACTATGGAATTTAGTCTCGCTGAACTCGACGAAGCATATGAAACCCTAATGAGCGAAGTGGTCAGGACAGGGGTTGTTCCGCATTATGCGGAGCTAAGCGCCCTAATCGAGATTAGCCCAAACGAAGCGTTGGGCAGAATACAAAAAATTGTTGAGCTAACTCCAGGATGGATGCACCCGGGAACTGACTACATTGCTTCGTTCCCACCATTCAATAATCAGCCTACGCAATACCGCATTAGCGTTGATGGTGAACAGAAATGGTTTGCTCAGTGCGGTTTCGAAGCCTTAGCATGCCGTTGGTTGTTCCCCGGGAAAACTGTTCGAATCGAAGCTCCCTGTTTATTGGGAGGCGAGCCGTTAACTATCGAGATGAAAGATGAAGAAATTTTACTTGTTGACCCAGACACAATTGTTGGGTACACGCGCAGCCCTGTTGGTGGTGATGCAGCCAATCGGCCTTTTAGGTGAGGCGGCATGAATCTCTTCCGTGCAGAAGAGCAAGCTCGTTTGTTTCATGACTGGGACCAAGATATGGAGTGGACTTTGCAGCCACTTCAATGGTGGGCCACAACATTTGCCACACCTATGTTTAGAAATCGAGGTAGAAGCGACTTCATCACATGGATGTCAGGTGAAAAGGGTGCATCTGCAATGCATGAGCTTCGTTCGCGACTTTCTCACTGATCTAAATATTCTCGGAACCTTTATTCCAAAACGCCTGCAATGGCAAGTTCCGCTATCTGATCTGAACTATATCCAAGTAGTTCGGTGAGTATTTCAAAATTGTGTTCGCCCCACATTGGGCCAGCTGTTCGAGGGGTCCCATCATTTTTGGAGAGCCTAAAACCGTATTGCTCTGCCCAAGTGTGCCCGTATATCTGGTGCGGCACCTGATGGAAATGGTCACGGTGCACGAGCTGAGGGTCTTTAATTACTTCGGGGCTGTTTTGTACCTGATGTGCCGGAATTTGTTTCGTTTGAAGTAACTCTTGAAGAAATTCTGGGTTTTGATTTTTCGTCCATGCCGAAATTAGTTCGTTTAGTTCAATTTCACGATTTAACCGTTCTGAAACACTGAGTAAAGTTAAGTCAGGTCGTTTCAACAATTCGCACAGGGAGGCCCATTGGCTATCATTTTCACAAGCGATAGCAATCCACTGGTCAGAGTCTGCAGGTCCGCATGCATATGCAGAGTGCGGGGCATATCGAGTGTCAGCGTTACCCATTCTGGTCTGGTTTGTGCCATTTATCGAAGCATCTATAACTGCTTCAGACAAGAAATGTATTCCGCCTTCGGCTTGGCTGAAGTCGAGCACCTGACCTTTCCCAGTTTTCTTTCGTTGAAGCAACGCAGCCATTAACGCAGCAGCAGTTAATCTCGGCGAGGTGGCATCGGTATATGCAAGAAATGGCCCAGCGGGTAGCCGGTCAGCCCAGCCTGTTAGTTCGTAATAGCCGCCAGCTGCTGCACCCATATTGCCGAAACCTGGGATCGGCGATAACGGTCCGGTGTGGCCAAACAGAGTAGTGGACATAATAATCAGTTTTGGATTGACGGATAGAAGATCTTGAGTTGCTAAGCCAACGCGTTCAAGTACGCCCGGCGAAAAAGCGTTAATGACAACATCGCACTCGCGCACCAAGTCAAGAACTACTTGCCGCGTTTCTGGAACCTTTAAGTTCAGCTGCAAACTGAGTTTGTCAGCGTTAATAGAGTGCCACTGGTGACTATTCTCGGGGCCATCATTATCCATGTCGCGCATCAAACCTGAAGTGCGGACTTGATCAGGACGTGTTTGAGATTCAACTCGTATGACCGTGGCGCCGTAATAGGCAAATAGTCTGGTAGCGAAGGGTCCGGCGTATACCCAGGTAAAGTCTAAAATTTTTAAACCCTCGAAGGGCCGTTTCGAAACGTCATTTTTTTGGTTTTCTCTAGGCGGTCTAGGCTCTTCTGACAAAATAAGAGCGGTGTGTTCTCCCAGCTTCGGCGGTGGACCGAGTTTTTTTAAACCAGTCTCACTGCTATGCATCCAACGCCCAGGAAATTTGACTGTCCTGTCTATCTGGTCAACGTGCACTTCGTCCCAGAACTGACGCTCCTCATAATGGTCTGAACCAACAACATCTAAGGGCGTAATGACGGGCATGAGCAAAAATTTCTCAGATCGCGCCAACGAAAATAACTCTGCCTTTGAGTACTTCTTTAGAACGTTAGCGATGCAGGCAGCTGTTCGGTTGCACAGTTCGCTAACTTCATCTAGCTCATAGTCATCTAATAGGGTGGACCAGTCAACGTCGCTAAGATCATCATCGAGTCCGCCTTGTGAATTGATCCAAGCGACTAGCCGGTTTGTGAATGGGCCGACCAAAACTCCTGGAAGAAACGTGATTGTGACATGTCCATCACTGGATTCGTAAACAAACCGAAATTTTACTTTACCGAGTAGTTCTAGGCCGCCGCCGCTCCGCTGAGCAGGAGGATTGTTGCATAGGGAAGGAGATAACCAACCCTGCGCAGTGAGCATCATAGCTTCTTGAGCAGAAACGTCGACGTGTTGTCCTTGCCCCGAACTTTGTTGATGAGTTAGAGCTATCAGCACAGCGCAAACAGCTTCCGATGCAGCGTTCACCCAAACTTGGGGAGCGGAGATACGGACTGGAGCGCGATCTTTGTACCCGTTGAGAGACATTGGTCCAGCAGCAGCACTGAGTGTGAGGTCTGTCCCTAGCCAGTTCGCTTTTGGGCCGGTGGCTCCGAAAGGACTAAGTGACACGGTTATAAGAGAAGGGTTTAGCTCCCTAAGGTGGTTTAAATCAATTTCGAAGACGCCACATTCGATTAGTACATCTGCCGAAAAAGCGAGGGTTTCTAGTTCTGTCGGGTTCGAAATCACAACAGATTTTTTGCCACGGTTGTAGGCCCAATGAGGTATGGACGTTTCGCTGCTCTCTACACCATCAGCATAAGGGCCTATATGTCGTGAGCTTTGGCCACCAGTCGGCTCGACAGCGATTACTTCTGCGCCCATTTGGGCAAGTAAAAATCCTGCAAAATCCCCACGATTATCGCATAAATCCAAAACACGAAACTTCGATAACATTGCACCCCCGGCGGCATTGATATTGAGAGGCTCGCTGAAAGAAATCTCCAGGTCCCAAAATTAGACTAGCAGGCGGCTAGAAAACTCCTGCCAGGTCCATGGCTAAGTTCGCTTATTGGAGTAGCTATTTCAACGAGCTGCGCCGGGTGGAATGAAAGCTCTTTGAGGATATTGATGCGACATAATGCCATCGAAATATTACGCGAAGTCATCGCCACAGTGACTTTTGTATGAATCAATCCTTGGCTCAGACTCAGATAGATAACGCCCAGTTTTCTGTTGCGATTGAGTTCTCCTTCGGCTCAATTACATGGGTTTTGATATGGGATGGGTTGTCGGCTGGCGCCTCAGTCTATTAGCGCACAAGTCGCGACAGCTTCTCTATTCGAAGAGGCAAATTTTGAGTGTTGGGCTGTTTCGCAATGCTTTGGCTAAGGTATCTGATGTGTCTGGCCCGGTTGTTTGAAATGAACAGTCTTGATCGATAGAGGATGAGTTATGACTAACAATGAAGCTGAGGAAGAAAACTTTGACCCTGTAGCTGACTTGCACGAGCGTCAACGACGAGTGCGAGAAGATATGGGCGGAGCAGCAAAAGTTGCGAAGATGCAGTCTGACGGAGTACCGACTATTCGTGATCATATAGACGGTGTTTTGGACGAAGGTTCTTTTCGCGAGTTAGGCACTTTCAGTCGCTCCATGCGGTTAGAAGATCGATCAAATACTCCAGGCGACGGAAAAGTCGGAGGGGAGGGAATGATAAACGGGAAACCAGTTGCGATCGCTGGCGATGACATAACTGTTAAAAAAGGATCTTCTGCGATAGTTGGAAGCCGCCGAGTTGGGCGGCTGTATGAAAGAGCCCTGGAACGCGGGATGCCATACGTTTATATAGGAGAGACAGGCGGTGGAAGAATCCCGGACCTTATTGGAGCAGAAGGCATCGCCGATGTTGCTCCGGCGCTTTCGGTCTCGCGACGGCGACGACAGATACCGATGGCAACAGCGATAGTTGGACAAAGTTTTGGTGGTTCTTCTTTCCAGTCGGCTTTCTCAGATTTTGTTGTGCAAGTTCGAGGTTCTGTTCTTGCCGTGACTTCCCCAAGAGTCTTCGAAATTGCTACGGGCGAAGTGATCGGGTTCGAAGAGCTTGGAGGAGTAGACGTTCATTCTCGGATCACCGGCCAGATCGACCTAGGCGTCGAAACTTTCGATGAAGCTTACGAGGCTATTCAACGCTGGTTATCTTATCTCCCCCAAAACGCCTGGTCAGTTTCACCGAGGCTCGACAGCAGAGCAGATATGACTCCAGATCACTCACTAGCTGGACTAGTTCCCTCAAAACGAACGCGCGGCTACGATATGCGACGGTTCTGTTCGACTCTTTTTGATGCTGGATCTTTTATGGAGCTACAGCCAGGCTATGCACGCAACCTAACCACCGGTTTGGGGCGGCTAGATGGATTTTCGGTCGGTGTGATAGCAAACAACCCGATGTTTAATGCTGGGGTTCTCGATCCCGACGCATGCCGAAAAGCCATCCGTCTGATGTGTCTTTGCGATGCTTTCAACCTACCAGTCATTTTTTTGATGGACGTACCGGGGTTTATGGTCGGTAAAGCAGTGGAGCACAACCGAATTTTGTCTCTCGCTATACGCTTTGTTGAAGCTCTTTCGAATATGTCTACTCCTACTTTGACGGTTACTTTACGCAAAGGATTCGGTTTAGCGTTTCCGGCAATGAACGGTTCAGGTCTTGGCTCATCAGGGCTTTACTCCTGGCCGGGCGCAGAAATAGGTTTCATGGACCCGGAAGTGGGCGTAAACGTGGCATATGCATCTCGTTTTGCTGGCCTAGGTGTCGATGAAGCTGAAGCTGAGAAACATCGATTAGTCGAAGAAATTTCTAACGTGACAACGCCATATGAGGCAGCAGGGACTATGCGGATAGATGAAGTTATAGACCCAGCTGACACCCGGATTGTTCTCGTGGAAAATTTACGACAGTTAGATGGGCGCCGGATCCCACCTCCTGAACAACGTCCGCTAAGTTATTGGCCAACTGTTTAGATATCCCTTACAAGGAGGGGGTCACAGGTTCGAGTCCTGTACTTCATGGCTCCTATATAGGGCGCTGCGGTTGGGTTATTAGCCTTAGACTGAGGGTAGAACTCGGCCGTGCTAGACCGAGAACGGTTCAGAGGAATAGCTACGTATGGGTTGGATGAGTAGACGTAAAGTACGTAGAGAGATTTTCATACAAATCGACGATTTTGGCAAGGGCGCGTATCTAAAACCAGGGTTAGCAGTTTCAGATCACGTCGATGACCTCGGGAACATCATTACTGTTAAACCAGGTTTCCGACTGGGCGATCCGTGGGGCAAGGAACTGGAAGATATGTGTCTCCACCCTATGAATGGATCAACCGAACCTGAAGAGGCAATGGTGAACTTGCTGGTCCTGCGCTTCGTCACAAACACCCTTGAGTTGTTCGCTGGCACTTCTGATGGTTTAGATGTAGCGCTATCCGGGGCGAGTGATACCGACGCGTGGAACGATGGTGCCGAAATCCTTGCCAGTAATTACCGAGCCATGGTGCCGCTAACGCTTGATTTGTCTGAAGGTCAGATGAAACAAGCCGCCGCAATAGCAGAACGACGTATACAAGAATGGGTCGCTGAGTCGCGGAAATAGCCCCGCAAGCTAAGTTTCCTGGAAACGACAACAGCGGCCGAGGTCAGGCCGATTAGATAAGGCGTAGTTGTCGTTCTTGAGCTGCGACGGATTTGCCGTCGCCCTCGGAGCTTCAGCGGATGCAGATGGCTGATCGGTTCTTCGCCATAGAAGATCGGTTCCCTTTTCGTGGTTGTCCCACGAGGAGGGAAACCTTGAATGTGTAATGGGCCGATAGCGCTGTAGCGCCCACAACCAGAACCCAGGTCACAGGCCTGAATCAGGCGGTTGAGAGGAGACTGTTGTGTGTGTTCGTTGGTCTAGGGGCACCGGAGATTTAGCGATCTCTGTTTGCGTCGTCTAGAGGCTGCTGAAGCGGGGGAGTAACAGTGGGGAATCTATCGAATAGATCAAACCTGAAACCCTTAGTCTCAGAGAGTTATTGACTTAAGACTATTCAAACCGTATCCGCAGCGGTTTCGCTATCGAAGCGATAACCGTGCCTTCGATTGGAGGAACTGGTGCAAGCGGAATCAAACTTTCCGCTCTCTCTAAAACAGCTTCCAGAATCACTCTGGCCTCGAGTCGAGCTAAATGAGCGCCAAGACAATGATGGAGGCCCCAGCCGAAACTTAAATGAGGATTTAATTCTCTGGAAAAATCTACAACCCCAGGATTTTCGAAGACTAACGGATCATGATTTGCGGCCTCAACGCACAACAGAACGTTTTCATTTGCAGCAAATTTTCGACCATGACGCGTATGAGGTTTTGCAACTTTTCGGTACATGCTTCGAGTCGGACCAATAACTCTGAATAATTCTTCGACGGCCCTCTCAATGTTTGCGGAGCGGAGGAGCGAAAACAGATGCGGGTCTTGAGCAAGCAGACCTAGCGTGTTCATCAAAAAAGAACTGGTGGTTTCGTGGCCTGCAAATAAGATGAGAGTGCAGGCTCCCACCAATTCTAAATCCGATAGTTCTGTGCCAGCACCATCCACTAATGCCGTTAAGAGAGTTCCAGATGGTTGTTTTCGCTCACGATCTATAAGCGCACCAAAGAACTCCTGAAACTGGCCAGCGGCATCCATAGCGAGTTCAGGCGGTGTTAAATGAGGATCAGTAGCAAAAACAATTGTGGCTAAGTCATCAGACCACCGACAAAATTGGTCTAAGTCATCGGAATCTACGCCCAGAAGATTAGCAATAATTAACGCAGGTAACGGACCGGCAAGATCTCGACGAACATCAATTTCATCAGGCAACATGAGGACGGTTTCGCGTACGACAGCAGTCACCATTTTTTCGAGAGTGAGCACCTTCCTCGGAGTGAAAACATGTCTCATCGGATCACGCAAGTGAGTGTGGATCGGCGGATCACGAAATATCATCCACCCACTAAGAAGCTCGACTACTTGCTGAAAAGCACTAGGACGGTTTGCCGCCACTCTTTCTAGCGGAGTAACTCGATCTGTCGATAGAAGCGTTCCGTCTCGGAAAGCTTCACTGAGCTCCAAATGACTTAATATCACCCATGACCTGTGGGCCTCGCTCCATTGGATGGGACCATCTGACCTATATTTCGCCCAATAGGCATCAGGGTTCGCAACAGAAACTGGATCGCTTAAATTGATACCGTTCATTAGGTATTAACTTAGTAGATATGTAGTTGGTGGAAGAGAAATCTAAGAGTCACAGGTGCGAACCAGGTCACAAAATGTAGTCGGTTATGGCTCAAATGGCAGGAAGCGAATCTAGCTGCTCACGAGTAATTCAGAAGGTCAAATATTTTCGTGAAGTCATTTTTCGCTGATAACAGCTCGTCTGCGGATACAACTTGTGACCAATTACCGTCTGTTTTTTTGAGTATTGCTGGTAATGATTCCACTGCATTCAATTGTTGTGCAGATGCGTTGTTGCGGTGAATCAGAGTGAGGTCAAGACCGCTCTCACGACAAGATGTTCGCCATGCGTTTCTACCAAACGGGTTCCAACCATGAGTTATTTCGCACAAAGAGCATGATGACTTTCCAGACAGCTTAATCAGAGCGTAAGTTAGCTCTCCGCGAATACCGCTGTCTGCATTGTAGATTCCGACGAACTCAGCCATTTCTTCTATAAATCGTACCGATGTCGCAAGCAAGAAATTGCCAAATTCTATTTGGTAAGCGATTGACATTAGGAAATCGTTACGATTTCCAGTTTGGTTTCTTGGAGATTATGACGTTATCGGCTTGTGTTGCTCACCGTAGATCCTGAGAAACGAAGCTGTTGAGGGCAGCAGCGGTTCTCTTACCGGCAGTGAGGGTATACCCATATGGAAGCGGCGGTCTTGTTGCTTCAAGTCATCAGGCGACAGTTAACTATTTGGAAGATTGTCGCCAATATCTGCAAAACCTGCGGAGTCCAACCACCACGAATTACCCATGGGTCGGAGGTACCCGCATGAGGGCCCCCCAAAATGTGTTCCTAAAATCAAGGTGTGATCGTCGCAGTATCGCTCAGCGAAACGCCGGCGCATGGAAATCGCAGCCGGCTTGTCGACATCAGGCTCACTAGACCAGTGAGGAAATTCGAATTGAATAGGATGATGACAGACGTCACCGGTGATGATCGCGTCCTCTCCTCCGGATGAGATGCACACACTGTGGTGGCCTGGGGTGTGACCTGGGGTTGGCTCCAACCAAATAGCGTCATTCAGCTGCATGTCGCTTTGAACAAGTTCCGCTAAACCAGCATCAATGCATGGTTGAATGCTGTCCCCTACGACGTCACCATAAATTTGTGGTTCCACGCGCCAGTGAGCCCATTCGGTCTCGCCAAACAGATATCGGGCTTTAGGGAACGTTGGTTGCCAAACACCGTTACGCAGAGACGTATTCCACCCAACGTGGTCGACATGCAGGTGGGTGCAAATCACAGCGGTAACGTCATCTGGACCAAACCCAGCTTCGGTCATCTTGTCCATAAAATCTGTCTGGAGATTACTCAGTCCAGCAAAATTCGGCCGAGTCTTGTCATTTCCGGCGCAGGTGTCAACAACGATTTTCTCATCACCAATTTCAATACAAAAAGTATGGAATGAAAGCCGTATACGACCATTTTCGCGATCGGCAAAGGGTCCCAAGATCCAGCCGTGTTCGAGCAGCGCTGCAGAGTTCGCATCAGGTATCACCGCTTGTCCTGGCCACATCTGCTCCATTTCTACAACTTTGGTAATTTTGGCTTCGCCAATATTCCACGTCTGCATCTTGTCAATCCCCTCTTGTTTTATTTTGATGACCTCGATAGGCCCCCACATCACCATTACAGCATGTTCATAAATAGAAATCTTAAAAGTTTAAGCAGAGGTGCCTTAGCGATACTTCGGAAGTCATTGAAACAAGCGCCCGCTATATGCGCTGCTGAGCAAGAACGGAAACTTTTTTCGAGCGCCTCAGATCGGCTACACGAAAGTATTCAGTGGGCTTAGAGCCTAAAGTGACAAAAAGACCTCCTCAAGGGAGTCCGCGGCCTAGAATCACTGCATGACAGAAGATGACTTTCGCGAACTACTGACGAGTCAAGGCTGCGACGAGCCCCGTGAGAATAACTATTTGGCTGGTTACTCAACCGAACTGCACACCCACGAGTTCGGTGCTCAGCTCCTGGTCCTCGAAGGAGAATTTATCCTCGAGCTTGAAGATGGCAAGCACATTTTCAAAGCAGGCGAGACCTGTCAGGTGCCGTCGGGCACAGTGCACGCTGAGCACACTGGCGAAGTCTTTGCTCGGACACTCGTGGGCCGCACGAATTAACGCCAAAAACCTCCCAGAATAACGGCCTATTGTTTGGTGAGTTGGCTGAACTCGACGTGTTGAAGATGTCTATGGTAGCCAAGTCGGTGCCTGGCTTTTTAGATGTGACTCTGGTGAAAAAGTTGATCTTGAGAAGCTGCAAAGAAACGCAGGTCTAGCTAAAAACAAGAAAGAAACTTTGTGGCGAGAGCCGTTGAGAATGCATAGCTAGGTATCAACGAAAGATAAGCGGAGATAAATATCGGCAGGCTTAATTTAAGTAAATTGCCATTAGCTGCGTGCAAAAAAAGCTTGAAGACCTGGTTCCATTTTTGGGACATCAATTTGAAATAGTTCAAGCAACACGTTGTCGGGCGCCGGACACATAATGTATCGCCAGTTGTCGAACTCGCGAATACCCGATCTAAATTTAACGCCGTTTTTGGTTAGGCGTTCATGCAAGCCAGCTAAATCATCAGTTTGAATACCGATGTGGTGAAAGGCACCAGAGAACTCGCCTCTTGGTTCCTGGTCATAGACGTTGAGGCGGCCTCGCCCAATGTTTATGAAAATATTTCTGGCACCCCCAAAGTCACCGTCGTAGGCCACTGAGCCACCGAGGTTTTTGCAGTACCAATCAACTGTGGCGTCTATGTCGCTGGCAAAGATATGAACGTGATGCAGATCTTCCATACAAATAATTCTAGGCCCCAGATACTGGTAAATGCTTTGGCCGCAAGTGTGATCCAGGAAGAGACGAATCAGCGCTACTCAACAATATGTTTCTTCTTGGGTCTGTCTAAATCGGAGCTTTGTTTACTCCCAAGGAGCGGAATCCAGCTGAATAGCTTTACCTGATGGCTTTGTGAATATAGCCATATAGAGGGCGCTCAGAATCAGCATCGAAATAGATGCTATTGCACACACTCGGCGTCACAGCGAAGTGACTGCATTTCAGCTAAGAGAAACATCATCCCAGTCTCGGGTCTATCGAAAGTAGGTGTTTGTATGGGAAACTAGTGATATGGCAAAACAAACCCTTGATGTAGAACATTTATTTACCTTGAGCCTAGATGTGGCCGATGGCGCCCGTGTAGTGAAGAACGGCCCTCAAGGAACTCGAATTGTTGCAAGCGTAAGCGGAGGGACCTTTACCGGCGAACGACTCAACGGGACCGTAGTTCCGCCGGGCGGAGATTGGGTGACTAGTCGTAACAACAAAACAATGCAGTTAGATGTCCGGCTATTGTTGATCACCGACGATGACGTCCCGATTCTCATGCAATATAAGGGAATCGGCAACCTTGAGACGGGAACCGTTACATCCGCTCCTCAGTTCGAGACAGGTGGTGAACGTTATCTGTGGCTTAACGATGTGCAGGCGATCGGAAAGGGAACTCTTGGTTCCGATGGTGGGGTTAGCTACGAAATTTATTTAGTTGTGTAAGACTATTAGTTACTGAGCAGCCTCTGCGAGTTTTGGTGACTGCTTCGAAAGCGAACATTTATTTGTAAGTGACAGAAAAAACTGATGGCTGCGCGTATGTCGCAAGAGGAAGGCGTTTTTTGTCAACATCTTGAGTGTTTCCGTTTCCGAGTTTCCAAAGAGGTAGGGCGATGCCAACAGCCAAGGTAGAGACCACTATCGAAGCAACGATCGCTATTGTGTAGCTGCCTGTTGCGTCTATAACCGCACCGGCTGCAATGGGGCCTATCAAGGCGCCGATTCCTGCGGACGTATACAGAACCCCCAGAACACCACCCAAGCCTTGAAGCCCAAATATGCCAGCGGCAGCCACTGGGCTAAGCGCTACATAGCCTCCGTATCCAACGCCCAAAAGCGCTGCGAAGGCTAGGAGAAGAATATAGTTTCCGCCGGCGAGTAGCCAAATAGTGTAAGCGACAGGTTGCACACAAAAACATAAGACGACTAGCGGTAGTACACCAACACGCAATCCCAGAATCCCAAGGCCAAGGCGGCCCAAGACGCTGCCTAAACCAAGCGAGGTGATTAAAAAGGCGGCGGTACTTGAAGAAATTCCTTGTTCTTTGGCGTATTGAACAAGGAAGACAAATGGCACGAAAAGAGCCAATGACATGGATAGGCCAGAAAAATATAAGCGCCAGAAAACTAAGCGTTTTACTGCAGATTTAACTGCTGCGATACTTGCAGAAACAGGCGATGGAGGAGTAGGGGGGCGAAACGAAAGAAGAGCACAAACGAAATAAATGGCGATGCTGCCGATTCCCATTATCTCAAACGCATTTCTCCATCCATATGAGGTGATCAGTCTTTCGCAAACTGGAACGAGGAACAGAGTGCCGAGTCCTATTCCTGCTGTGTTGACTCCCAGAGCCAGAGTTCTATGTTTGACGAACCAGGCTCCGGTAGCCACGCTCATGGGGACGAGGTATGACCCAATACCCAGACCGACGCCGAGGCTGTAGGTAATGGTGCCGACTAAGAGACTCTGTGCTTGAGCCGTAAACCAGAGACCCCCTCCCATGAATAGGGCCCCGATTGCGATAAGGCGTCGCGCCCCAAATTTATCGGCTAGCGGACCGGCTATTAAAAAAAAAAAAAAAAACAAAAATGTGGTAACAGCCATCAGAGCAGCTACTCCGGAAAGGCTTGCATCGAATTCCTCGACCATTTGTCCGACAGCGGTTGCAAATGAGTAGAAAATCCCGAATGTCCAGGCGTTGATTAAGCAGCCGGCGCTTGCGACCACCCATCCTCGAGCAGAGTCGGGTTTCTTTATTGAATTATTGGTGCGACTCATTAATTAGTTACCGCTGGACCCATCCGCCGGCGAAAGGAATCGCTTGGCCGACAAAAAAATCACTCTCATTGCTAGCCAAGAATGCAGCTAGTTGAGCATCTTCTCTTGAAGTCGCTAAGCGTCCTAAAGGCACTTGGCGTTTTAAGGAGGATTTAAAGCTCTCTTGGGACGTAAGCTCATGAGGGTAATAGTCAGGATTCTCGACGTAGTTCTGAGCTATCAGGTTCATTTGGATATTCTGTGGTGCTATTTCAATTCCTACGGATTGAACATAGCTAACTTGAGCGCCGCGAGCTGCGCTGTACGCAGCCAGTGTTTTCATTCCTTTGAGAGCGGATGCGCTGCCGTAGACAACTATTTTCCCTGCCTTGCGCTCGATCATTTGAGGTAGAACGGCCCTCGTTAATCTGTGCAGCGGGTAGACCATCACATCAAAACATTCTGCAAAGTTCTCGTCATTAAGTTCATGTGTTGGAATTCCCCCGAAGGAAGGCGCAGCTAAATTAACTATTAATACGTCAACCTGTCCGGCCGTTTCGATAAGAGCGGAGGCTGCGCCGCTATCCATCAAATTGGAGTAGTCGGCGATTACCTCAGCACCTTCTTCTTCGAAAACTTTTATGGTTGGAGCTCCCATGAAATCATTGGCGTTGGTAACAACGACTCGTTTGTTTGCTAAGCGTTGGCTCATGTTTACAGGCTAGACGTGCGGGCACTCTTGTGCCGCCTGGATGCCGCTCTGATATGTGTCCATTCAGACATATTCACAGAAAATTTGAGCGCGGCTGATGCTGTTCTAATATTTCACACAAGGTGCTTTTGTGTTCGGTATAAGCTGTGGCTATGGAAATAGCGATCGGACTTGATTACGTAAAAGAGAATTCTCGAGCGATTTTAGCGACACGACGTAAAGATGGCACGCCACAGATGTCTCCTGTGACGCTCGCAGTAGTTGACGAAACAATATTGATGAGTACTCGCGAGACAGCAATAAAGACATGGAATTTGCGGCGGTCACCGACTTCGTGGCTCTGTGTCTTCCCAGATAAATGGATGGGTCGTTGGGTTCAACTTACTTGTACCGCAACTGTAGTCAGTCAGCCAGATGCTATGGAACAGCTGGTCTCTTATTACAGAACCCTAAACGGTGAGCACCCTGATTGGGATGATTACCGACGGGCAATGGCGGCGGATCAAAGATGTATGGTTCATTTCAATATCGAAAGTGTCGGACCTGATAAGCAGGGTTGATGATCCCGTTTCCTTAACTTCGTTCTCGTTCGGATTGGGAACAGCAATCTATTTTTAACGGAAATAAGTAAGCTACGCAGTCTTTAAATTGTGCATTCCATTATTACGATAATGGGCGGTCAGTTGGTTGTATCGCAATAGGAAGGGTGCTCGATCCAGAGAGAGCTAAGTCCACAGCTGCAGCACATGAACGCCCCTCAGCTATAGCCCATACGATAAGGCTTTGCCCTCTTCCCATATCTCCGCACACCCAAATATTATTAATATTAGTTTCGTAGCTTGCATTGCGAACAACGTTGCTTCTTTCGTCAAGGCTGATACCGACTTGGCTAAACAATCCGTTGTCTTCTGGTCCGGTAAAGCCCATTGCTAGAAAAACGAGGTCTGCTTCGATCTCGAAGTCTGAGTTCGCTACCTTCTGGAATTTGCCTTCTACCATTTCAACTTCATGGGCTGCGAGCCCTCGGAGATTACCTTCGCCATCTCCTAAAAATTTTTCAGTGTTGACCGAATAAAGCCGATCACCACCTTCTTCGTGTGCAGAAGTAATTTTGTAGGTCATTGGGAACGTTGGCCACGGGTTAGAAGCTAATCGATCTTGGGGAGGTTGTGGCATGATCTCAAACTGTTGAATATCTTCGGCCCCTTGACGATGAGCGGTCCCGAGACAATCTGCTCCGGTGTCACCACCACCAATAATTACTACTTTCTTATCCTTGGCATTCACCGGCACATCATCCACGGACATGTCGCCCATTTGGGCCCGATTCGCCCAAGGTAGGTATTCCATTGCCTGGTAAATTCCTACGAGCTCTCGGCCTGGTATCGGTAGATCTCGTGCTCGTGTCGCTCCGCCCGCCAGAACTACCGCATCAAAATCTTCCATCAGGGTTTCCATGGCGATGTCGGTCCCAATATCGGTGCTTGTTCGGAAAACAGTGCCTTCTGCTTCCATCTGATTTACGCGCCGGTCTATTTGTTGTTTCTCCATTTTGAATTCGGGAATCCCATAACGAAGTAAACCCCCGATTCGATCTGCTCGCTCGAAAACCGTAACGTCATGGCCAGCTCGAGTAAGTTGCTGCGCCGCCGCAAGCCCTGCTGGTCCTGAACCGACTACAGCAGCGGATTTACCCGACTTTGAAGTAGGAAGAATAGGTTTCACCCAACCTAGCTTCCAAGCCTTGTCAATTATGGCTACTTCGACTTGTTTAATCGCAACTGGGTCTTGGTTTATGCCCAAGACACACGCACCTTCGCACGGAGCTGGGCAAAGTCTCCCAGTAAACTCTGGGAAATTATTCGTAGCGTGAAGACGTTCAATAGCATCCTCCCACCGGTCGCGATAGACGAGGTCATTCCAATCAGGAATTATGTTGCCAAGAGGACATCCGTTGTTGCAAAATGGAATTCCGCAATCCATGCACCGGCTTGCCTGTTGTTGCAGTTTTTCGTCGCTGAAGTCCTCGTGGACTTCGTTCCAATCCATAAGGCGAATTTGAACAGGTCGCCGAGACGGAAGCTCCCTTTGGTGTTTTAAAAAACCTTTGATGTCAGCCATGCGTAAGTGTTTTCCGGTATTTGGTTTGAATATTGGTCATTGTGGGGTCCTTCTAGCGAATCGAAGCTGCCATGATGGCTTCTTCCACGTTGCGCCCTTGCTCTTCTGCACTGCTAATTGCCTCGAGGACTCGTCTGTAATCTTTTGGCATAACTTTTTTAAAGTGCCTACTATTTTGGTGCCAACGCTTAAGAACCTGTTCGGCGATAGCGGAACCGGTTTCTAGGGCGTGATGTCCGAGAAATTCTCTTATGAATTCAGTATCCTCTTCAGATAAGAATACTTCTAAATCCACCATCTCGGTGTTAAGGCTTCGGTGGAAAATGCCTTGAGGGTCGTACACGTAGGCCATGCCGCCGGACATTCCTGCGCCGAAATTTCTCCCAGTTGGACCTAGGATAATTACCTTCCCTCCGGTCATGTATTCACAAGCGTGATCTCCAACCCCTTCGACAACTGCAATTGCGCCCGAGTTCCTAACGCAGAATCGTTCGCCAACTATGCCACGAATAAAAACTTCTCCGGCGGTAGCGCCGTAAAGTAGGACGTTTCCGGCAATGATGTTGTCTTCTGCAACGAAGTCGGGATGAGATGACGCAGGTGGCCTGACAATAAGTCGGCCTCCGGACAGTCCTTTACCTAGGAAGTCATTTGTGTCGCCTTCGAGACGCATAGTCATGCCCGAAGGAATGAATGCCCCTAGGCTCTGACCGCCAGAACCGGTCATGTTGATTTCAACTGTGTCTCTAGGAAGCCCTGGCCCGCCGTAGATCTTAGTTATCTCATGCCCGAGCAAGGTACCTACGGTGCGATGTATGTTTCGTACTTCCGTATTTATGGTAACTTTTTCTTTATTTTGCAATGCGGGTTGAGCTAGCTCGATCAATTTTTGATCCAGGGACTTCGCCAGACCATGATCTTGCTTTTTGGAACAGAAACGAGTTTGTTCCCATGGAGATGTGGGAACGTGAAGGAGCGGAGACAGGTCTAAGCCATCGGCTTTCCAATGTGAAATAGCTCTATCTGGCTCTAAGCGGTCGACCCTGCCCACGGCTTCTTCGATGGAACGAAACCCGAGCTCAGCTAAGTACTCCCGTACCTCTTGAGCAATGTATTCGAAGAAGTTGACTACGAACTCTGCTTTTCCAGAAAACCGAGATCGGAGTTCCTTGTTTTGAGTTGCTACTCCTACGGGGCAAGTGTCTAAATGGCAAACCCTCATCATTACGCAACCAGATACTACGAGTGGGGCTGTGGCGAATCCGAATTCTTCAGCTCCTAGCAAAGCTGCGATAATGACATCTCGACCTGTTTTTAACTGACCATCGGTTTGGACAACGATTCGATCGCGTAAACCATTGATTAATAAAGTTTGCTGGGTTTCTGCGAGGCCCAGTTCCCATGGCCCTCCGGCATGTTTCAAAGAAGTTAAAGGTGATGCGCCCGTACCACCGTCATGGCCGGAAATTAAAACAACATCGGCCTTAGCTTTAGAAACGCCTGCGGCGACGGTTCCAACGCCCACTTCGGCTACGAGTTTCACATGGACCCGCGCATCTGGATTGGCATTTTTGAGATCGTGAACTAACTGTTTAAGATCTTCGATTGAGTAAATGTCATGGTGAGGCGGTGGCGAGATCAGCCCAACGCCAGGGGTGGAATGGCGAGTCTTAGCGATCCAAGGCCATACTTTTGCTCCAGGGAGTTGCCCGCCTTCCCCTGGTTTCGCTCCTTGAGCCATTTTTATTTGAATATCATCAGAGTTAACTAAATATTCCGAAGTGACACCGAATCTTCCCGATGCAACTTGTTTAATGGCTGATCGTCTCAGATCTCCGTTTTCGTCCGGAGTGAAGCGGTCTGAGTCCTCGCCACCTTCGCCGGTGTTGGATTTTCCACCAATCCGGTTCATCGCGATGGCGAGTGTCTCATGTGCTTCGGCAGATATAGAGCCATAGCTCATAGCACCAGTAGAAAAGCGTTTGAGGATATCGCTCGAGGGCTCGACGTCTTCTATAGGGATGGGGCCATCTTCAGAGGGCTTTATGGTCAGAAGGCCTCTAATAGTCGCTAACTTTTCCGATTGTTCATCTATGAGTTCGGTGTATTCTTTGAATAGATCATAGCGACCAACCCTTGTTGCATGCTGAAGCTTATAAACAGTTTCTGGATTGAACAGGTGATGCTCGCCTTCTCTGCGCCATTGGTATTCTCCACCTGCCCAAAGCTCGCGATGAGCTAGCTTTTCTGGGTTTAGCTGATAAGCGAAAGCATGTCTAAGAGCTACTTCTTTTGCGACTATATCGATACCGATCCCACTCAACTTCGATTTTGTTCCTAAGAAGTAAGTATCAATTAGTTCCTTTGATACACCTACAGCTTCAAATACTTGAGCACCGGTATAGCTAGCAACAGTAGATATACCCATCTTCGACATAATTTTCAGAACGCCTTTAGAGCAAGCTTTTATGTAGTTGCGGAATGCTTGCTCTTCAGTGATTTCGTTAATAATTCCTTCCTTGATCATGTCGCTGATCGATTCGAACGCAAGATATGGATTCACGGCTCCTGCGCCGTAACCGAGAAGTAATGCCATGTGGTGCACTTCTCGAGCATCACCGCACTCAACAATTAGGCCAACCTTAGTTCGTGTTTGTTCACGTATTAGGTGGTGATGGACAGCTCCGGTTAACAGGAGCGATGGGATGGGCGCTTGGGTTTTATCGCTAAATCGATCCGAAAGCACGATAATTTTTGCGCCATCTTCAATGGCTTTCGACACGTTTTTTTGAATATTTTCGATAGAACGCTGCATGCCAGGCCCACCATCAGCGACTGGGTATAGGCCATCGATAGTGAAAGATTTAAAGTCTGGGTTCTCGGATGATTCGTTAAGGTAGGTAATTTTTGCTAATTCTTCGTTTGAAAGAACTGGGTGTGGGATTACTATTTGCCGGCAAGAATCAGGTCCTGGTTCCAGGAGGTTTGTTTCTGGGCCAAGGACCGAAGACGTCGAAGTTACTAACTCTTCTCTGATGGCATCGAGAGGCGGGTTAGTGACTTGTGCGAATAGTTGGACGAAATAGTCGAATAGCAACCGAGGGCGGTCAGATAACACTGCGATGGGAGTGTCGGTTCCCATTGATCCGAGTGCTTCGCCGCCTGTCCGAGCCATGGGCGCCATAAGGATCTTTAGTTCTTCTGAGGTGTAGCCAAAGGTCCTCTGGCGTTTAATCACTGAAGCGTGTTGAGGGTTTAAGAGAAATCGAGAGGGTAAGTCATCGAGGTGCAAGAGACCTTCTTGTGACCATTCACCATACGGGTGCTCGTTTGCCAATGTCTCTTTTAACTCTTCATCACCAACAATTCGACCTTGGGATGTGTCAACAAGAAACATTTTACCGGGCTGTAGACGACCCTTTCGTACGATTGTTGACTGGTCTATGTCAAGGACGCCAACTTCGGAGGCCATAATCACCAGACCTTCGTTAGTTACCCAGAATCGTGAAGGACGGAGCCCATTTCGGTCTAAGACAGCACCGATGACAGACCCATCAGTGAAAGCTATCGAAGCCGGCCCATCCCAGGGTTCTATTAACGATGCGTGGTACTGGTAAAAATCCCGTTTCCAGTCTGGTAAGCCTTCATGATGTTCCCAGGCTTCAGGAACCATCATGAGTACAGCGTGAGGAAGGGACCTTCCTCCTAGATGAATGAGCTCAAGGGCCTCATCAAAGCTCGCAGTGTCCGAGGCTCCCGGCGTCATAATAGGAAAAGCCTTCTCTAAACGATCTCCGAACAGGTCGCTGCTGAGATTTCCTTCGCGTGCCTGCATCCAGTTGCGGTTTCCCTCAACAGTGTTGATTTCACCGTTGTGCGCTATGAGTCGGTAAGGGTGGGCTAGAGGCCATGATGGAAAAGTATTTGTGCTGAACCTTGAATGCACAAGCGCCATTGAACTTTTGAGTCGTTCGTCATTTAGGTCTGGGTAGAATTGAGGTAGTTGCTCGCAGGTAAGCATTCCCTTGTAGACAAAGGTTCGTGCGGACAGTGACGGGAAATACGTTGAAGGTCGAGTTTCATGTTCGATTCGTTTCCGGATTATGAACGAGCGGCGTTCTAATTCGAGCGAATGCATTCTCTCATCTGCCGGATCTCCCATAAAGAGAGTTCTAAATACCGGCATAGCATCTACTGCGAAGCTTCCTAAGGTAGATGAATCTGTAGGGACTTCTCGCCAACCTATTACGTGGAGGCCTTCAGACTCAACAATTTGTTCAATGGCTGCTGCTGCCGCGTCTGTGTTCTCGGAAGGCAAAAATGCCATTCCGGCAGCGTAATAACCAGGGGCTGGAAGCTCAAATTCACACACGCTAGTAAAGTATTCGTGAGGAATCTGAATGAGTATGCCGGCGCCGTCACCGACATTAGCTTCAGCTCCGGTAGCGCCACGATGGTCCAGATTGAATAGACATTTAAGTCCATTCTGAACCATCTCATGGGATTTCCGTCCATGCATATCTACAACGAAAGCTACGCCACAAGCATCATGTTCATTGGCGGGGTCGTAGAGACCTTGTGCAACTGGAAGATTAACTTGGCCAGGATAGGAATTATGCATGTTGAAGACGTTCCGGAACTCGATCGATGGAGATTATAAAAGTTTTGAGTTGCTAGGACGGGACGCCATTGACCCAGATCTAGAGCGAACCTAATGATAGCGACTAAAGAGCGAATATTAGTAATTTTGTTTAAGTTCGTCTGAAGGCATAGTAATTTATTTAAGCCTTGATGCTTCGTAACAGCGCTGCTGCAATGAACAGGCTTGATGATGCTATGAGCACTGTTGGCTTTTGAGTGTTGAACAAATCACTAGTTAAGCCAGCCAACAACGGCCCGAACGCTCCAGCGATTGAAGTAACAGTGTGTTGCATGCCCATGAGCAGTCCGAGGTCCTCATTTTTGAAAACGAGCTGGCCGTAAATCGCCTGAAGGGGAGTCATAGCTCCAAGCCCTATACCAACGGCAGCTCCATAAAAAAAGCATGAGATTACGTTTTGGCTGAGTAAGAAGATGGAACCTATTCCAGCAGTTAAGAAGGCAATCTGCATGGCGAAGGCTGGTTTACGGATTGCAAAAGAGCCAAGGAGGCCGACCCGCCCGAAGATTTGCATAAACCCCCGAAAGGCAGCTGCTGATGCGGCCGTTTGTAGCGTTACGCCGGCATCTACCATGATTGGAATTTGGTAGACCAAAAGAGTGCTGTACGCGAACCCACCGAAGGCATACGCAATGAGCATTCGTCGGACTAAAGGCATCTGCACTGCCTTTTTGAGTGCTCGCAGAGGCTGGCTTGAAGGAAGCGATCCAGATGGAGATTTTCCTTTGGATGCAAAGATTGCTGCACCTATAGCTCCGAAAAACGCTAGTAAAGAAAAAACTCTAAATGCTACGCGCCAATCGGTAGAGGTAATTAAATGCGCTCCGAGCGGTAGATAGATCGGGCTGCAAAAAGCGCCGATTGCGGTTAAGACAGCTATCGACTTACTCGGATCTCCAGGCCCCAACCTAGCGGCTGCTGTGGTAGAGACATGATAGAAACCTGTGGCCATCAGAGTGCCGGCGCCAAGGCTGCAGATAACAGCAAATGTTAGAGGTTGAGTCGCCCAGCTTCCCAGAAACATTAATAATGCTGCAACTGCTTGAATCGTGAAGACTGCTGCTCCGCCCCATTTATCGAGGATGCGTCCTCCCACTGGTGCACCTAGACCGTTTACAACTTGAGCAGCAGCGAATATGCCACCCAAGAACGTCAGTGACCAGCCCGTGTCTTGGGCAATGGGTGCTACTAAAATCCCAAACGCATAGAACCATGAGCCATAACAAGTGCAGGTCATTAACCCCAGAGCGGCTATGGGACGCCATTCCCTGAAGCTGTCTGCCCTGTTTCGCATGTTTGAAATATTAGTTGCTTTAAGTTCGGTAGTTTCTCGAACTCTGAGATGGGACCTTGCATTAGTGACTGTTTCTGAGCTCAGTACCGTGGCTGGATCGAGGAGCAAGTGAATTTGTAAGGTGTCTATCAAAAAATGAACACTGAATAATATTGCATTCAGATGCATAACTAGTATGATTCAAGGCATGAAGCAGGCGCGCGTTGGAATCGTTGGGGCATCGGGTTTTACCGGCGCGGAGCTAATGAGACTGATAGCAGAGCATCCGAACTTGGAGTTGGTTGCGATAACTGGTGATAGCCAAGCAGGTGTAAGGGTTCGTGATTTATACCCGAGCTTGGCAGCGGCCTACGGAGACCTAGTTTTTTCTGTGTATAGCCCTGAAAATTTTTTGGGCCTCGACGCGGTCTTCTTGGGTCTTCCACACATGGCTAGTCAGCCAGTTGTCGATGATCTCTATGGAAAAGTTGGCTGTGTTCTGGACTTAGGGTCTGATTTTCGACTTAAGAATCCAGCCTTGTATCCAAAGTGGTACGGGATGGAGCATTCGGCGCCAGATCTTCTGGACGAGTTTATATATGGCCTTCCTGAACTTTATCGAGACTCGATGTCGGGTGCTAAAGGAATAGCTGTGCCTGGATGCTACCCATCGGCAGCGATCATTGCCTTGGCACCATTTTCTAATGGGGGCTATATAGAAACCAAAGGCGTGATCGTGAATGCAGCTAGCGGAGTCAGCGGTGCCGGCAGGGCACCAAAGGCAAATACAACATTTGCGGCTGTAGACGAGAACTTCGCTGCGTATGGCTTGTTAGACCATCGACACACGCCTGAGATGGAACAAGAAACTGGGTGTGAGGTTCTTTTCACTCCGCACCTTGCGCCCATGGTGCGAGGAATACTAGCCACTTGCTACGCTCGTCCAGTGGACGGCAGTTTTACATCTGCTGATGCTATGCAGGTGCTTCATCACGCTTATGACGATGAACCTTTCATATACGTTGATATGACACCGCCTTCAACTAAGTCGACTTTAGGTGCGAACACCGTCCATCTCACAGCTCGCGTTGATGATCGGACTGGATGGCTGATTGTGATAAGTGCATTAGACAATCTTGTCAAAGGGGCTTCAGGAGCAGCTCTTCAATGCGCTAATTTAGCTTTAGGGTTTAAAGAAACAGCTGGGTTGCCTTCCTTGGGACTTATGCCGTGATTAATGGATGCTGGGGATCAGATGAGTAACGATGATTTTACCGATAAGGGAGTTGCTGCGACTTTGCGACTCGTGAGTAACTCTGACGAAAAAGAAGTGCCTAGCGAAAGTCGTTCTATCGAGGAGCACTTAAAAAATGCTCAATTTTTGATCGAAATCCTTCCATATATACAGCGCTGGAGGGGCAAAATTGTTGTCGTTAAATACGGTGGCAATGCGATGGCAGATAACAACGTGTCTATGCATTTTGCTGAAGATATCGTTCTCATGAAGCAGGTCGGGCTTTTACCCGTCGTCGTTCATGGCGGCGGTCCTCAGATAGGTGACCTGATGGAGAAGTTGGGCAAAAAGTCAGAATTTCGTGATGGCCTGCGAGTGACGGATGCTGAGACGTTGGACATCGCTCGTATGGTGCTCGTTGGCAAAGTGAATCGGGATATTGTTGGAGCAATCAATGTCCATGGTCCCCACGCCGTGGGTGTCAGCGGTGAGGACGGTGGTTTAATTACTGCTGCTGCACGCAATCCTGAATTGGGCTTCGTTGGTGATGTTTCTTCGATAAATCCAACGCTTCTAGTGAAGTTAATATCGGAGGGCCTTATCCCAGTTATGTCCACAATCGGTGCGGACGCCACGGGTCAGGCCTACAACATAAATGCAGATACTGTTGCTGGTGCTGTAGCAGAAGCCCTAAAAGCAGAAAAAATAGTCTACCTCACCGATGTAGCAGGACTATATGAAGACTTCGACGATGAGACATCGTTGATTAGGAGAGCCACTGTTTCTGAGTTGCAGGAGAAAATAGATTCTGGTCTCCTTAGCGGTGGAATGATACCGAAAATTGAAGCCTGCGTGCGAGCAGTCAGAA
The DNA here is from genome assembly GCA_905182565.1 of Acidimicrobiaceae bacterium. Lineage (GTDB taxonomy): Bacteria > Actinomycetota > Acidimicrobiia > Acidimicrobiales > Poriferisodalaceae > UBA9040. The sequence goes on from CAJJCB010000015.1 coordinate 150,764, forward strand.
ACGGTGTTTCCAGTGCTCACCTTCTAGATGGACGCGTACCTCACGTTTCGCTCCTCGAACTTTTCACTGATTTAGGTATTGGGACGATGATCGTTCCCTAATGGTCTAGAGCCACAATTTTTCTCGAAAGATGGATTCAATGAACACGAAAACAATCGCAGCTGAGGGCCTTGATGACTACCCGTTAATGAGAACGTACGGGATACCTCCAGTCCAGTTTGTTCGAGGTAGCGGTACTGAACTTTTCGACCGAGAAGGAAAACGGTACCTAGATTTCTTGTGCGGATTAGCAGTGACCTCGCTTGGGCATTCTCATCCGGCAGTAGCTGACGCGATAGCCGAACAGGCACGTACTTTGCTGCACGTCTCTAACCTTTTCGAAACAGCGCCAGGTCTTGAAGTCGCGTCAACTATTAATCGCTTGCAAGGTGGGCGAGGTCAAGTCTTTTTTTGTAATAGCGGTGCTGAGTCTATAGAAGGGGCTATAAAATTAGCCCGTAAAAACGGCGGCGATGGACGTCACGTCGTTGTCAGTGCTCTCAAATCTTTCCACGGCCGTACTCTGGCGACTTTGCATGCAACGGGGAAACTAGAAATGCATGGCGCTTTTCAACCTCTGCCAGACGGGTTCCGTCATGTCCCTTACAACGACATAGAGGCATTAGAAGGCGCTCTTGATTCTTCATGTGCTGCTGTTTTGCTTGAGGTTGTACAAGGCGAAGGCGGAGTGAACGTGGCCGACGCTGAGTACCTAGCGGAGGTCAGGTCATTGTGTGACAAGCACAACCTTTTGATGATGATTGATGAGGTCCAAACGGGTCTAGGGAGAACGGGTAAATGGTTCGGATGGCAACATTACTTTGATCCAGAAGGTGATGTGCGTCCTGATGTTGTGACCATGGCTAAGGCCTTGGGAAATGGTGTACCAATCGGTGCTATCTGGGCCAAAAAAGAGGTGGCTTTTGAAGCCGGAGAGCATGCAACCACGTTTGGAGGCCAACCTCTTGCTGCTTCGGCAGCGCGCGCTGTTTTGCGAACAATGGAAGCTATAGATGCTCCCGAGCTCGCAAAGAGCGCTGGAGATGAATTAATGGGCAAGCTCTTGACCGTTCCACATGTATTGGATACAAGGGGCTTAGGTCTATTGATCGCTGCTGAGATTGATACAGCAGCAATCGGTAAAAGTGCTGGTGAAGTTGCTTTGAGCTGTCTTGAAGCAGGACTGGTTGTCAACGGTGTAACTCCAACTGCTTTACGACTGGCCCCACCATTGAATGTGAGCCCTGAGCATATTGATGAGGCAATTCAAATTTTAACGAATGTTCTTGGAGGCGAATGATGAGGCATCTGTTAGAAATTGATGACTTAAATCCAAGCGAATTAAAAAAAGTGATTGACCTTTCGCTTGCAGATACCTCTCCAAGAGTTCTGGATGCTAAAGGGGTAGCTCTCATATTCGAAAAACCGTCTGGTCGGACTCGAAACTCAATGGAAATGGCCGTTATCCAGTTGGGGGGCCACCCAGTTTATATCCAGCCAGATGAACTTGGTATTGATGTTCGTGAAACTGCGGAAGATGTAGTGAGGGTAATGGCGGGTTACCACGCTGTGCTAGCAGCCCGTGTCTTTGATCATGGGCGGTTAGAGCGAATGGCGGCAACGGATGTGATGCCGATTGTTAATTTACTATCCGATGAGGCGCACCCGATGCAGGCTCTTGCTGATCTGCTTACGATGGAACAAGAAATTGGCTTAAGCGATGTGAGTCGCGTGGCTTACGTGGGGGATGCAAATAACGTTTGGCGGTCACTTGCTATTGGATGTTCAATGTTAGGGATCGAGACCTCGGTAGCATCTCCGCCCGGTTACGGGCCCAGTGATAGAGATGTCGATCGGGTCCTTTCTGCGGGAGGCAAGCTGACAGTAACGAGCGATCCCATTGAAGCTGTTCAAGGTTCCGACGTTGTCTACACGGATGTTTGGACATCTATGGGGCAAGAGAGTGAACGATCAGCTCGGATGGACGCGTTCGGGCCGTACAGAGTTGATGCTTCGTTGATGTCGAGAGCTAGCAGCCGCAGTGTTTTCATGCACTGTTTGCCTGTCCATCGAGGAGAGGAAGTTACCGATGAAGTTATTGAAGGGCCTCAGAGTAGGGTCTTTGTCCAAGCCGAGAACCGGATGCATAGCGCTCGTGGCCTACTCGTATGGCTTGCTCAGCAGGTAATCCCGGCATGACTAGTAAGTTCCAGCGGCAGCATTTGATTCAACGTATTTTGTCTGAACAGACAGTCGAGAACCAAGTTCAATTAGTCGATTTGTTAAGTCAAGAAAGCATCGAAGCAACACAAGCCACAGTAAGTCGTGACTTGGAAGAGTTGGGTGCTGTGAAAATGCGAGTTGGGGGCAAAACTGTCTACGCAATTCCTGAATTAACGGCAGAGAGAGTTGTTCCAGTTGAGACGCTGCGGAGAGTTTGCAGCGAGTGGGTAGTTCAGGTAAGCCAATCTAACAATATTGTCGTTCTCACGACACCTCCAGGATCGGCCCATGTTGTTGCTTCAGCTATTGATAGAAGCGGAATAGAGGGCGTCATTGGCACAATAGCGGGGGATGACACGATTTTGGTTATCGCTAGTGAGGAAACAGGAGGAAATGAAATTGCTTCGAATCTCCAGTATCTGTCTGGCTTATAAGCCATATCCAACTACGTACCTCGATGGAGACGTCACATGACTAATGGAAATACGCTTTGGCATGGCCGCTTTGCTGGTGGGCCAGCCGAAGCTCTTCAAAAATTAAATGATTCGTTGCCATTCGATCAAAGAATGTTCCGAGAAGATATCGCAGGTTCTCGATCCCATGTTCGGATGCTGGAAAGCGTTGGGCTCATCAACAAAGAAGAACTTGATGCAATTATGGCTGCGTTGTTGCAAGTAGAGAATGAAATTGCTGAAGGTACGATTCGGTGGGCTGCCAATGATGAAGATATCCACACTGCAGTGGAGCGAAGGGCAACTGAGTTAGCGCCAGCGGCAGCGAAAATGCATACAGGGCGAAGTAGAAACGATCAGGTAGCTAACGACGTACGGCTTTTTGTTAAGTCTGAGGTTGATGACTTGGTGTCTTTGGCGTTTGAACTAATTGCAGTAATCCGGACAAGAGCAGAAGAGGCTCACGCTGAGGGCATCTACCTACCTGGCTATACGCATATGCAGCAGGCCCAACCAGTATCTTTGGCGCATCACCTTGCCGCCTACTGCTGGATGTTGCTCAGGTATGTTGACAGGCTGAAGGACGCGAAACGAAGAACTGACGTCTCGGTCTTGGGAGCCGGTGCCTTAGCCGGCTCATCCCTCCCGCTGAATCCGGCTTTTACTGCTGCGGATCTTGGGTTTGATCAGTTATTTGAAAATTCGCTGGATGCAGTCTCCGATCGAGATTTTGTAGCTGATGTTCTATACGCGCTTACAACACTGGGCATTCACCTTTCGAAGCTTGGAGAAGAGTTGGTTATATGGGCATCGTCTGAATTTGCCTTCATTACTTTAGACGATGCGTTTTCCACTGGATCATCGATGATGCCTCAAAAGAAAAATCCAGATATCGCTGAATTAGCCCGTGGTAAAGCTGGTCGCTTAATTGGCAATTTGACTGGTTTCTTAGCAACACAAAAAGGTCTCCCGCTTGCCTACAACAAAGACCTTCAGGAAGACAAGGAACCATTATTTGACAGTTGTGACACGGCTCGGTTAACTCTGTTGGCTTTAAGAGGAATGATCCAAACTTTAGACTTTAATGCCGAAGCAATGAAGTTGGCGGCTGATTCTCCATATGCGGCAGCAACAGATTTGGCTGAGTACCTGGTTGAGCAAGGGCTTCCTTTTAGAGATGCTCATGCTCTAGTTGGCGGGTTAGTGCGTGATTCACTAGTAGGTGCTAAAAGTTTTGCGGAGCTGGTTCGAGACCACCCAAGCTTAGGTCACGAGGCTCAGAAACTTCTGGAACCTGGCGCGAGTTATCAACGTCGGAAAACGCATGGTTCGGGCGGACCTGAAGCAGTTCGAATGCAATTAGATCGCCTCAATTCGCTCCTCGAATCAGCCCTGTAATAGTTTGATGGTGACGGGTAGATGGTTAGTCAAAAGCAGTAAAAGTCTAGCTTTTACAAATGAGCAAGTTCAGGCAGTTAAGACTATTACTAGCTTCATTCCAAGAGATGAAGTTCAAGTAGCTGCTCAAAATAAAATCATTGCGTTTGCAGAGTTGAACAAAGATGCGCTTTACCGGAGTTGCTTAGATGGCCATTTTACGGGCTCCAGCTGGGTAGTTAATTATGAAGGTAACAAGGGCCTGATTCTGTTGCATGCCAAAATCAAGCGCTGGTTACAGCCAGGTGGTCACGCTGATGGCGACGCGTGTTTAGCGGGAGTTGCATTGAAGGAAGCAACTGAGGAAACCGGTATCGCTGGGTTAAGAGTATGGAGCAATCCGATTGATCTGGATGTGCACTTGTTTCAGAATCGAGCGAAGGTAGAGCCAGACCACTGGCATCTGGACACGAGATTTTTAATACAAGCGCCAGAAGGTGCTTTAGAAGAAGGAAATCATGAGTCTGATGGACTTCGTTGGATAGGAGAAGAGGAGCTGGAAGACCCTGAACTCCAGTTAGACCCCAGCACGCAGAGACTCGCCAGATACGGCTTTGCTCTTATCCGACATCTGGGTGAAGAGAAATCTTTTGATGCTTGATTCAGCGAAGCTTCGATTATTCTCCTAGAGCATTCCTTTTCTTAACTTTCTGTTACTTAAGCATTTGATTCTGCTCTTCGAATCAGGCTGCACAGCTTCACAATAATTGCTCGTCACATGGCATGGCTGTCTTTATTCATTACGGTAGGTTTGCCTGGTGCGTTCCGGCCTTTTTGTTTTAATCCCCTTAGTCATCTCTCTAATCGTGATTTTGTTTGGTTTCGTTTCTGTATTGAGAATTCCTGAGAAAGCTTGGCTGGAATCGAATAGGCGCAGACGTAACTGGGTGCTACTGATGGTGTTTTTTGGACCGTTAGCTGTGCTGCTTTTTTACGCAACTGTTCGCTACGAATTACTTGATCCTGAGCGTTATCACGAAATAGATGGGGTGTCGGAAGACGATCTATAATTCAGGAATTTTTAGCGTCTGATCGAACCAAAACCCACCAGAGTCAGTTAGAACTCAAAATATAGATCCGGGAATTGTGGTGTTGTCGAGCTGTGATCCTTGGCACACTGGTTCCGTGGAGATTCTCGCAGATTTACAAGCACGTGGTCTTATCCACGACACAACTGACATAGAGGAGCTGGGTCGCCAGCTAGCTGCGGGCCCAGTTACGCTCTATTGCGGCTTCGACCCAACGGCAGATAGCCTCCATGTGGGAAATCTAATAGGTTTGCTCACTTTACGACGGTTCCAGATGGCAGGACACAAGCCGATAAGCCTTGCCGGCGGTGCCACTGGAATGATCGGTGACCCCAGCGGAAAGTCTTCAGAGCGAAATTTGCTTGACGACGATGGCTTAGCAGAAAATCTTCAAGGAATAGTACCACAGCTGCGCCAATTCTTGGATTTCGATGGACCTTGTGCGGCGAAGTTGTTGGATAACAGAGCGTGGACGGTCGGAGTTAGCGTTCTCGATTTTTTACGCGACATTGGGAAACACGTAACTGTAAATCAAATGATGGCGAAAGATTCCGTGAAAAACCGGATGAACGATGGTGACGGTATTTCCTATACGGAGTTCAGCTACATGCTCCTGCAGGGCTATGACTACCTATGGCTAGCAGAGAACGAAGGATGCGCTCTGCAAGTAGGCGGATCTGACCAATGGGGAAATATTCTCCTAGGGATTGATCTGATTCGTAGAAAGTTAGGTAAGTCAGCTCATGCATTGACCTGGCCGCTGCTAACGAAGCCCGATGGTTCGAAGTACGGCAAGACAGCTGGCGGCGAAACTATATGGCTAAGCGCGAATAAAATGAGTCCCTACCGTTTCTATCAATCTTGGATTGGCGTCGAGGATGCGGAAGTTAAGAAACTACTTTTACAGCTCACCTTTTTGTCAGTTGACGAAGTGGATTCATTAGTTCAAGCGCATGAATCAGACCCAGGTAGCCGTACCGGGCAGCGCGCACTAGCTCACGAACTGACCTCACTAGTTCATGGAACTCGCTCAGCAGATGCCGCTGTGCAAGCTAGTGAGGTCTTATTCGGCAAAGGCACGAATCCAGGCTCAGTGTCTAAGTCCGCTCTCGAGTTCGTTTCAACCGAGGTCCCTTCGAGCGTTTACACAACTAATGACTCAACACTCATTGACTTACTGATCGAAACAAGCCTGGTGACCAGCAAGGGTGATGCGAAACGAGCATTTGCCGAAGGCAGTATCTATCTGAATGGCGAGCGAGTGCTGGATGCTGCGGCGATGGTAACCCCGGCCGATTTTTTACACGACCAATATTTGCTGTTGCGCAGAGGCAAGAAAAAGTGGCATGTAATAGAGCTTTCCGCCTAGCTATTAGGCATTCATCAAATAATATCCATAATCCTTAAGGAAAACTAAGTTCCAGGTTGGTTATGGGTGTTGTGACCGGTACATTTACTCTTCGCTCCACTCGCCAGTAATTCGGCGAAACGAGCATGCGCACCTCCGCCAGTTGCCCTTTCGGGAACTGATCATGTGCCAACTGTTAACGTTTGAAATGTTGACGGTGCTCCTTGACAACAGAACAGAGGACGATATAACGCCAGTGTGGGCGGTTGGCTCTTGCCTTGTGTAAGTGCTAACCGAACCACAAAGTAATTAACCGTGTCAGTGCTGTAATGCTCTGACACAAAATAAATCGTACGATCTTTATTCGGCTTGCCGGATAGAGAAAGTGCAGCAATTCTAGCCAGCCGTTGCATGAGAGGGATTCCCCCTCGCTGATTGTGACGGAAGGCTCTTCGATCGTATTAGTTAGGCCTTAGGGCTTAACAACGTAAGATCTTAACGGAGAGTTTGATCCTGGCTCAGGACGAACGCTGGCGGCGTGCTTAACACATGCAAGTCGAACGATCCCGGGACTTCGGTCCCAATGGGATAGTGGCGAACGGGTGAGTATCACGTGAGAAACCTACCCCGAAGATGGGAATAGCCCAAGGAAACCTGGATTAATACCCAATAATCTGCAATCACCGCATGGTGAACGCAGCAAACGCTCCGGCGCTTCGGGAGGGTCTCGCGGCCTATCAGCTAGTTGGTGAGGTAATGGCTCACCAAGGCATCGACGGGTAGCTGGTCTGAGAGGACGATCAGCCACACTGGGACTGAGACACGGCCCAGACTCCTACGGGAGGCAGCAGTGGGGAATCTTGCGCAATGGGCGAAAGCCTGACGCAGCAACGCCGCGTGGGGGATGAAGGCTCTCGGGTCGTAAACCCCTTTCAGCAGGGACGAAAATGACGGTACCTGCAGAAGAAGCGCCGGCCAACTACGTGCCAGCAGCCGCGGTAATACGTAGGGCGCAAGCGTTGTCCGGATTTATTGGGCGTAAAGAGCTCGTAGGTGGTTCGGTAAGTCGGATGTGAAAACTCAAGGCTCAACCTTGAGACGCCATCCGATACTGCTGTGACTTGAGTTCGGTAGAGGAGTGTGGAATTCCTGGTGTAGCGGTGAAATGCGCAGATATCAGG
>CAJJCB010000016.1 GCA_905182565.1 Acidimicrobiaceae bacterium
GTGGGCGCTACAGGACTCGAACCTGTGACCCCCTCCTTGTAAGGGAGGTGCTCTAGCCAACTGAGCTAAGCGCCCTAACTTTATTGCAACTGAATCTTAACTGTCCAGACGTTGGGTGCCACTTAATTCTTCAAGTAGTTCCGATGTCGCTGCAGCTATTGGACCTAAACGTCGATCATGTTTAAAATGTATTAGCTCATTGCCATACATTTCACCCACGAACGCACCAGCTTCCTCGCAGATAAACACTCCTGCAGCGTAATCCCAAACGCCACTGCCGCTAATCGGATCTATAAATCCGTCAAGTCGCCCACACGCCACTGAGCACAAGTCCAATGCTGCTGCACCAAAAGCTCGGTACTGCCTACTAGCAATCGGGAGCGCTGGATTTCCTGAAATACCTACAATGGCTTCGCCTAGATCGCTGCAACTAGTTGGATAAATTGCTTTTCCATCCAACTTCGACCCGCGATCTTTTTCTGCAGTGAAACACTCCCCCGTAGCTAAGTTAAAAACCATTGCAGCTACTGGTTCCGAATTATCTACAGCGCACAGACTCACGCAGTAGTGACCTATACGACGAGACGCATTCGTTGAGCCATCAACTGGATCAATAATCACAATTTTACCCGAAGAGCCAGGAAACAATCCTGATTCCTCACTAAGAATCCCTATATCTCTGCCCTTTAGAACAGCTAACGCTGCTCGATCAGCAACTTGATCCAGTAAATATTGGTCCGGTCTTTCTCCGGGCTCGGACCAATATTTAAAGTCGCGCAAAGCGTCATCAACTGCATCACAAACCTTTGAGAATAGCTCTAACCAGTTTGTTGATGCCACAGATGAAACCGTAGACGCCGGGAGAAAGAAATAGTAGTACTTAAGATTTTTCCTCTTATCGGCATATAGATCATAGAATCGGGTCAATGGCTGCAATCGATATATCTGGCTATGTTGCCGATCTTAAAGAACATGCTTCAGAGCACGGATTTCATATCCATGACGAGCGCCATTTTGTGGAAACGTACAGCTTGCAGCAGGCATGGGAAGTGGACTTACATCCTGAAGAATCGTGCGGCGGGCCTTTAGACCTTCGACTAACGCTTGAAGCTGACCCGAGAACAATGCTTTCGCTCGAAGATGTTCTATGCGCCCAAGCCGAAGGAGAACTACCACCCGATGAGTACTGGTCTCCGCTAACTTTCACATGGGCCCTTCCCCCAATGGACAACGGACCAGATCTCCTGGTTCTAGCGACTGAGCTCGCTGGCATCGGCGGCACGATATTACCTGTTGAAGTGTCAGCTATTGATTCTTTCCCCTCCGTCACTGACCCGGCCCAGCGAACCTTAACGATCGTCGCTCGAATAGATCTGTCGCTGCGAGGGATTCTTGATGGCGACGATGGCATGTGCGAAATTCTTAATAGATGCAACGAAATATGCAACCAGCTTCTCGCTAAAGCCCCTTCATGGTACAACGATGAGTTCCTAGGTCCGGATATGCACCCTTGAACCGCTCTCGTCTACTTTGCCGTTAGCCATGTTACGAGCCAACGCGTCAGCTGACTCAGCGGATCCTACCGGGAAGAAACACCGGTAGAGATGCCCGGGAGTCGCCGCAGAAATCAGCTCTGGTTCCTCTTCCACACATCGGTCTTGAACATATTTGCACCTAGGAGCGAACTTGCAGCCACGCGGGGCGTCAATCATGTTGGGTGGTTGCCCTGGAATCGAAAGCAGGTGGCTATGGCTCGGTCGTTCCAGTTTGGGTATCGACTCTAGAAGAGCCTCGGTGTATGGCATTTTCATGTTCGCGAAAAGTACTTTAGTCGGAGCACGCTCGACGATACGCCCTGCGTACATAACCATGATTTCATCTGTCCGACCGGCTACGACCCCAAGATCATGAGTGACGAGAATCAATGACATGTTTCGCTGATTTCGCTGTTCCTCAATCAAGTCGAGGATCTGAGCTTGTACCGTCACATCCAACGCAGTTGTTGGCTCGTCTGCTATCAAAAGATCGGGTTGGCAAGCTAAGGCGATGGCGATAACAATTCTCTGTCGCATCCCGCCAGAAAATTGGTGGGGGTATTCATCTAGCCGACGCTCGGGTTCCGATATTCCTACCTCTCGAAGAAGTTTCAATGCTTCGGAACGAGCTTCTTTTTTTGAAAATCCTGAGTGAACTCGAAGCCCTTCAGCTACTTGCTTGCCGACTTTCACGACTGGGTTTAGAGAGCCGAGCGGATCCTGGAAAATCATAGCCATTTCCGGTCCCCAGAGTTTACGGAGATCTCGAGGAGCTAACTCCATCAGGTTCCTAGACTTAAATCTGACGGTGCCTTCGGTCTGAATATTTACTTTAGGTAGCAGCCGCATAATCGAGCGGGACATCACGCTTTTACCTGAACCCGACTCTCCTACTACTCCCAAAGACTTACCCTTCGAAAGAGAGAAAGATACGCCATCCACAGCTGTGAGCAGCCCCCCGGGCGTATCAAACTGGGTGCGAAGATTATCAACTTCTAACAAAGCGTCTTCAGCCACTTTCATTGGTTTAGCTCCGAATCAGCTGGATAATGACAAGCAACATAGTGACCTGAGGCAACTTCTTTCATCTGTGGTTCTTCAGTAGAACATTTTGCTTGAACATTAGGACAACGAGTTCTGAACCTGCACCCTGAAGGAGGCGCCAACGGAGACGGCAGCTCGCCTTCTATTCTGACAGCATTTCTCTGGTCAAATTCAGGGTCCGGTCTGGGGATAGCATCGATTAGCAGCCTCGTGTAAGGATGCTGAGGCGCAGAGTAGAGAAGCTCCGGTGGGCCGACTTCGCAAATTTTACCAAGATACATAACTGCTACTCGGTCGCTTATGTTCTTAACTACTGCCAGGTCATGAGCTATGAATACTAGCGTTAGTCCGTATGCGGCTTTCATATCCTCAAGCAAGTTCAAAATCTGAGCTTGCACTGAAACATCAAGAGCCGATACGGGCTCATCGCAGATCACAACTTTAGGGTTAAGTATCAGCGCTCTAGCAATTGAGATACGTTGCGCTTGGCCACCAGAGAATTCATGTGGTTTACGTTCAAGCGAGCCTTCAACTTCCATGCCAACCGCTTCGAGAACTCTTTTTACCTCTGGCTCAGCACGCTGTCTCATCTGGGCTCTAGCTAGTTTGTAACGACGAGCTATCAACCAGTACAAGATGCCGTCTACCGCTGCAGACAAGCTGAATACAGCTAACTTAGTGTTTCCATCTAAGCCAACAATATAAAAAACTTGAATAGCGAATAACATAAAAACTAACACCGCTAAAGCGCTGGAACCTGCTCGGCTTGGTTCTCGACAAGCCAGCAAACTCCATACCGCCAGAAACCCAACAGCCAATAGTAAGATTCCGCTAGAAAGCCAATGAGCCACTCCGCCCAAACTGGACCAAGTTCTAAAAAAAAGAAATACTACAGCGAATAAGCTTGTGAACAACCCGGTTAATCCAACGGTGTTCGTAACAGAACCAAATTTTCCTGAGATTACTCCAAACGGCAAAATTACTGCGAGAACAAGCCACACCGCTCCGACCACTGACAAAGCAGCAGCCATAGCTGCCAGGATGAACAAAACAGGGAACCCAATGAATTGGGCGGGCGTTTTAAGCCAAGATAACCATGTTTCTAAAGAACGTTCATCTGAAGCTTCGCTTACAAGCCAAAAGATTAGAGACAGCCATGCTAATGGGGCGAGAATGCGCGCTGGTCGGGAGAACTTTGAACTAATTTTTTGGAACAAATTCCCAGTTTTTTCGAACCAGCTGGCTATTGCGAGACGACCTGTTTCTTCTTCCCACCACACATACAGGGGCTCGGCGACTACATCTCGGATAGTCCTTCTTGGATTAAGAGAAGAAATAGGGTCTTGGAAAATCATTTGCAAGATTGGGCGAGTTCGACGCATCTCCTCGTCATCAAGCTCGGTAAGTTCAACTCCATCTAGTTGAATTGAGCCAGCAGTCGGTTTGGGGCTTTGGATAATAGCTCGCGCAGTAGTGCTTTTACCGCACCCAGACTCCCCTACAAGACCGAGTGTTTCTCCCTCAAGCACATCTATCGAGAAACCGGAAACAGCTTGAACGGTTTCCCCGCCGGCTGACAAAAAATTAACGACTAGGTCCTCTACCCTGAGCAGGGGTTTTTCTTGCTCGCGAAGGTGCAGGTTTCCACTACCAGCCATAGCGAACACCTACTTGACTTACGTTGCGCGTCATAGAATCGCTGCTTTTGACTCAAATTTTTCTTGGAGCTTATCGCCAATAAAATTTAGGGACAGCACTGTGAGAAACATTGAAAGTGCTGGCATCAACGTGATGTGCGGAGCAACGTCGAGATGGGGTCGCCCTTTGTTAATCATGTCTCCCCAGGTCGGAGTGGGCGAAGGCACACTCAACCCAAGAAACGCTACGGCTCCCTCTACAATTATTAGCGTCGCCATAACTATCAGCGAATAGCTGATGAGACTGGGAGCAACATTTGGGAGGATTTCTCTGAACATTACTCGCCCATTTCGTGCTCCTATCGTTTGGGCGGCGAGAACGAACTCTCTTTCTGACCAAGCCATGGTGTTGGCGCGTACCACACGACCAATAGGAGCTATGGATAGAAGAGCAAAGGTAAATATTAAGATAAACATTCGCCGTTCTGCGGCGGGGTCTAGAAACAAAATGAGTGAGATAAACAAAATCAAAGGCGGAATAATTAGGGTGGTATTGAGCATGATGGTTAGAAGCCGGTCAACTTTGCCCCGATAGTATCCAGCTGCTAAACCGATCGAGCCTCCGATTATTAAGGCTATGGAAGTTCCAACTACTGCGATCACAAGACTCGTTTGAGCTCCGTAGACGACACGAGATAAAATGTCTCGACCGACACCATCATTGCCAAGCAGGAAAGATCCGCTTGGCCCATTTTTGTTAAAGCCTTTGAAGGTCTGAGTTGGATTTTTGAACGGCAGGATATCTGCAAATATTGCACAGAAAGTGAGAACTGCAAGAAATGACACAGCTGCCCAAAACATTAAGCCAAGCGAATTGTTGGTTCGGCTGGTTTCGTCCACTTCTCTAGTGCGCTTTCTTAATTTTAGTTTGATCATCTCAAGCCGCTTCGCTTTGGTGTTTCAGCCGAGGGTCTAGTGCCAAGTAGAGAAGATCGGAGAATGTCAGAACGACTATGAAAAGAGTGGATATCACCAGCACCGCACCTTGAACGGCGACAAAATCTCGTTTAAATATTCCGGTGAATATGTATGAGCCCACACCGGGGAGCGTGAATACGTACTCGGTTATTAAAGCTCCTCCGATTAACGAACCTACAGATAACCCCATTACAGTTATTAGCGTAAAGCTAGAAGGTCGCAGCGCATGACGAAATAGAATTCTGCCGGTTTTCAGCCCCTTTGAACGAGCTAAATCAATGAATGGTAATCGCAATGTTCCGATCATGTCAGACCGTAAAAGTCTCATAAACACGGCAGCTTGACTCATCGCTAAAGATAGAGATGGCAACAGCATGTGTTTGAGGTGGTCTGACCATCCGGCACCGATTGGCACGTATCTGGCGGCTGGTAACCATCTGAATCCAATATCGACCCCAAATATCGTGACACCTCCGACTGCCAAAAAGAGAACGAGCACTAAAGCCAAAACAAAGTTCGGGATTGCCAAAAATCCCAGCATCGTATAGCTGATAATTCTGTCTTGTCGTGTCCCATTTTTGTATCCGGAGTACATACCAGCAGGAACAGCTATTAGTACCGCCAGGATCAGCGAATAGGCCATCAACTGTAACGTTGGTGTTATCGAACGCGATATCCCGTCTGCGACGTCTTCACGCAAGATTCTTGACGTTCCTAAATCACCTACGATGACGTCGCCCATCCAGTTTCCGTAGCGATTAAAAAATGGTTGGTCGAAACCTAATTCTTGGTTTAGCTGGGCGATTGACTCAGCTGTAGCACCCGCACCGAGAATCGTCAGAGCCGGATCACCAGGAAGACTACTCATTAACGAAAAGACCACAAACGAAACTATTAACAAAACTGGTATCAAACTAAAAATTCGTCGAGCTGCATAGTTGGCGTCAGTTACTAACGCTCCGAAAGCTCCTACGAGTATCAACAGTCCGAATGTCCAGCTGAACGGGGGGCGGGCGAACCATGCGAAAAGAATCACCAACACGAGTCCGGTGAGAACAATCCGTCCTATGTTTCGCTTGAGAAATTTCACCTTCGATGTCCGCCTCACGGAACTAGAAGCCGCTTCCGCTCAGGTTATGAGCAGAAGCGGCTTCTTTTAACCAATTTGTCTAGTGCCTAGAGCACATTGTCTTAACCTTGACAGTTGCCGTCTTGACACCAAATTTGTTGAACCGAATGCTTCCCGGCTACAACTGGAGCGGTCATAGTACCTTCAGGTGTAGTAAAGGTAGTTATATCCATCACTCTCGGACTCGATATCAGACCCCAGAGTGTCCAGGTTGTCCATAGGTTCCAAACGTTTTTGCCGAAGAGTCTGTTAACTGCTTCAGCGCTTGCTTTACGAACAGCAGGGTCCGGATTAAACCTGACTCCCTGCATCGCAGTTTCCATTTCAGGATCTACGAAACGTCCGAAGTTCAGAGCAAGCTCAGGCACAGTCGGGTTGACTGGGCTAGCTGTGTAGGCACTCCACCAGTACCACAACTCTGAAGGATCAACGCCACCGAAGTTTCGCCATCCCATCACGTGATAAGCGCCGGCCAAAGCAAGGCCGATTAGCTGGCCTTGTTCGATCGGTGTAACTACCACTGAAATATCTTCACCGAATGCATCATCCATCATTGAGACAACGAGATCCGCTGTCTCTGCGCTGAACGGATCTTGACCAATTGTGACCCCGACAGTTACTGGGTCTTGGCCAGAATCAATTTTGCATTGCTCCATCTCAGTTTGAGCCATAGCTATATCAAATTTTGGGTAGCCAGTATCTTCCAAATAGCCCATAGACCCTGGAGGGAATGGCCCGTTAGCAGGTTTCACTATTCCGGCACCGCGCTCATCAGCTAGTCGTTGCGTATCCAAAGAATGAGCAGCGGCTTTTCTGCAACTCAAATGAATCATTGGGTTTGTTGAATTCATTCCCAATGGGTCCATCGCAAGTTCTGGATCACCGCGAAGCGCTCCAGCATAAGGATTCGTTCCTTGAGCAGCATTGAGCATGTACATACTAGTTTCGCCGTAATCGTTGGCTTGAAGTAATACGTAATCCTCGTTGCCTTCATATTTTTTGATTTCATCAGCGTTGGAAGTATGGATGATGTCGAACTGGCCACCTTTGAGCCCATTCGAACGTCCTTGAATATCTACTGAAACCACAAACTCGATTTCATCAAGATAAGGGAGCTCTTCCCCAGTTATTCCATTTTCGCCACGCCAGTAGTCAGCGTTTCGGGTCGCTATGAAACTGTTGCCGTTACCCGGCGTGTAGCTCTTAAACGTGAAAGCTCCCACTCCGACGAGCTCAGTAGGATTTCCGGCTGCTGTAGCTCGTTGTTCGGCAGTAAGCAACGGGTTACTGGCAATAGTCTGGAGCCAAGTCGGTGAGAACATAAATCCGCACTGAGTACTCGAGTTAAGAGCTGCTGGACCTAGCGCTTCAGGGAATGTGTAGCTAATCGTCACCGATTGTCCATCCGACGTCACATCAGATATTTGTGAAAGTGCCGGCCCAGTCAATGGACTCATTCGGCAAGTATTGAGGTTGTAAGCTACTGCTGCACCGTCAAGTGGAGTTCCATCATGGAACTTAATGCCATCACGAATAGCCATCGTCCATGATTTGAAGTCAGCTGATGGAACTATTGTCTCAACAAGGTGAGGAACAATATTTCCTCCAGCCCCGGTAATGAACAGGGCGTCACTCACACTACGCAGAATCATCCTGCAGCTAATCGCACAAGAAGATGCATAGGGCACGAATGGATTTGACGTGTCAGCTTCAACACCGTAAACGAGTCGACCGCCATGAACTGCAGTCATATCATCTCGGGTGTCTTCTCCCGTTGCGTCGCCTTGCTCTCGATCTTCTTCAACTTGTGTAACTTCTTCTTCTACGACTTCAGGCTCGTTTTCTATAGCCGTTTCATCTGAATCTCCACCACATGCAGCCGCTATCAAAGAGAACGCGAACAGCACGGCAAAGGCTTTAACAAATTTTTTCGCCACGCATGACCCCTTCCAAGTGTCACAGGACAGTCTAGTCCCATTTGTGTTACCAATTATGAATTCATAGCGATCTTGAACCGTTTATTACTGAACGGTAGGTTAGCAGGCAAAATAAGGCGAACATGCACTAGATATTCCCAGATTGAAACACGGATACCACACGGATTCGAATACGATCAAGGCGGGCCGGTAGCTCAGCGGTTAGAGCAGGGGACTCATAATCCCTCGGTCGCGGGTTCGATCCCCGCTCGGCCCACGTCAATGATTTTGAAACATTAGTGAGAACAGTTACTCAGACGTTCTGCTCAGGCCCGTGCCTTGCTATCATCACATCTTGCCGCTCGCGGTGTAATCAACAATCCAATATGTAAAGCATTAATGCCTTCCGGGGTAGCTCAGCTGGCAGAGCAGCGGACTGTTAATCCGTTTGTCGTGGGTTCGATCCCCACCCCCGGAGCAAAAATTATGTTCTAATTTTTTAAGTGGCTTCAGGCTCAGCTTAAGTTCTTTTAGTAAATTCAGAGCACTTGCTTCGCCGAAGGTTGATTCGCCTGTTTAGCTGACGCTTTTCAGCCAACTGGTTATCGCTTGAACCGACGCCAATCTGGTTTCTTCCAGATGCATTTCCTCTTGACGTTCTGAAAGCCATTTAACTAGCGGTTGATTTATCCGCAAACGGTCTATATCTGTTACATCGTAAACTAGTTCCATTTGCCATCGGTCGATAATTGGGTCAAGCACCCTAGATAAAAGCTCTATGGGATCAGCATCAATTCCCTCAACTGAAAGCCTTTGGACCAAAGCAACCAATTGTTCGTTCTCAGCGTCGAGGTGCTTCTTCCAATCCTCTTTGCATAAAAGATCAAAGGCCATCGAAGCCAACTCAGAATTAAACATTTCTTTAATCGTCAGGTCCTTGACGGCTTCAGGCGCATGAATCACCGCGCAAAGTAAATTACGTTCGGCCGATGATATAGGTCCAAGCTCTTGTGAAAATCCTTCTTCGTAATTGCGAGTTTCAACATCTTTTTTGGCATCGCCACGTTTTCGACCATCTTGGAAATATTTGAGTACGAGTTTTCTAAGAATCTCAATGCTGACTTTTAGCTTGTCGGCGAACTCAACGACGTATTGGTCACGTACTAAATCGTTTGGGTGTTCAGAAATAATCTGCGCAGCCATATCGGCTGCCCTAGCCCGTCCCTCTGCCGTGGTGAGATCTACGCTCTGCAGAACACGCGCTATCCGATGTTCGAGGAAAGGTCGAGCTGATTCTATAGCTTCGACGAGGGCTTCTGGGTTCTCTTCAGCCATTTGGCCTGGGTCTGAGCCCGATGGCAGTTGGGCAACAAAAACTTCAACTTCATAACTCTTTTCCCAAGCGTAGAAACGGTCGGCGGCGGCCTGACCGGCGCCATCGGCATCAAAAGCGAGAACAATTTTCTTTGCGAAACGAGTCATCAATTTCATGTGTTGTTCAGTTAGCGCCGTTCCGCAAGTAGCAACGGCTCTTGGAATACCAGCCTTAGCGCAACCAATAACATCGGTGTATCCCTCGCAAACTATTATTTGGCCGCTGGCCACAATTTCTCTTTTAGCAAAGTTCAGGCCGTACAGAACCTTACTTTTATCGTAAACTTTACTTTGAGGCGAGTTCTTATATTTAGGTGGTTGCCCTTCTGGCAACATTCTCCCACCGAACCCGATTACTTGGCCGTTAGGTTCACTTATTGGGAACATTAAACGGTCACGAAAAAAGCTTCCCCCGCCGCTATAACCCAAACCAGCAGCTTCCATTTTAGTTGCATCTGTTCCTAAGAAAGCACGAAGAGCCCCGGTCTGCATAGGCGCATAACCGATTTGGAATGCTTCTACTGTTTCACGCGTGAATCCGCGATTACGGAGATAGGCGCGTGCTTTGCCTGCATCGGGAGATGACAACAAACGATCATTGAAGAATTGAGCGGCTCGAGTTAGGAGTTCAGATACCAGTTTTTTTTCTTTATGTACCGAAGCGTCATTAACATTGGTGTATTCAATGATGATGCCAGCTTTTTCAGCTAGCCATTCGACTGACTCGACGAAATCTAGCTGTTCTATTTCTCTGATAAATTGAATTACGTCTCCAGATTTTTGGCAACCAAAACAATAGAAGAATCCCTCTTCCGCATTGACAGAAAACGACCCTGTTTTTTCTGTGTGGAACGGGCAAAGACCCGCCCACCGCATACCCACTTTTTTTAAAGTGACGTACTGAGACACAACGCTCACAATATCCGTTGCCTCTTTAATTTTCTGAACGTCATCGTCACTTATCGCCATGTCGCTTATGACGTTAGCCCCTAAAACCGGTGTCTCGAACTCCTGCGGGCGATCGACCTCCCAAGATCTTCAATAATCGCTACAGTTCCACATAAGAAAAATAAAAATAGCCAAATTTGCTAGTGCCTTTGGCATGTCAAATTAATCAGACGGAACCAAAATTGCGCTTCGAATTTCGCCGAGCTCTCGTTCAAGTTTTTGCCATGACCTACAACTATCTTCAGTAACGTAAATGTCTCCGTATACCGATGTGGCCGCCACAACACCGGGAAGGTCTTTGTGGGTAGCGAGCCAATACATGGTGGAATTAGGAACATCCGGTAACGAAGCGCGCTCGAACGTTTCTCCGTAATCATAGCTAACTTCGATACCTCCGGCTCCTCCGGGGATACCTCCTCCCACGCAGACAATGACAGTGCCATCAGCCCATGGCACTCTGACACAGCGGGAGTAGGCCTGGGCTAGTTTAGAACCTTCGAAACTAGCGAATTCACGCCAATCCCAAGATTTTCCATCATCGACACTTCGCCCTAAACCGAATGGCGACGTGATCAAAATTTCTGAACGGCCATTAACTTCGTGGATCGTAAGTCCGTGAACGTCGTTGTAAAATTCTCCAGGTCCAAGCTCGCCGAGAGACTCCCACGTTATGCCTCTATCGCAACTTTTGTGAAGCCCGTCTATTTCTACTGAAGCCCAAACCACTTCCGAACGCGTTGGGTCAACAACTACGTTTGTGGTCCGTGGAATCCCAATGATGCACCGGTCGCTCATGGTTGTAACTAGTTCATTAAAAGATTCCCCGGCGTTATCTGAAACGAAGAGACCCGGTCGGGTTCCCGCATAGATTCGAGATGAGTCATAAGGATCGAAAGTTAATGACCATATTGGCCTATCTCTCAATTCGGACAGCAACTTCCAGTTGTTTCCTCCGTCTTTTGAATCGTAGATTCCCGCTCCATCTACAGAAGCAAGCAAGTGCTTACAGTCCTCAGGGTTTTGCGCTAAAGAACGCACCGCACCTTCGACATCCATCGGCCCTTGAATTTGACGCCACTTCTTCCCAGCGCCATAACCAATCCACAATCCCCCGCCGATAGTTCCTACACAAATGTCATAGCCCATTTCATTCCCCCACTTACATAAACTATTTACCGCCGAAGACAACAAATTGTAGTTATCTCTTACTACAGCCCCAGTTTCTCAGTTAAATAAGAAACAAGTCCCTCTATTGGAACCCGTTCTTGTTCCATCGAATCTCTTTCGCGAACAGTAACTGCTCGGTCGTCTAGGGAATCGAAATCTACTGTCACACAAAACGGAGTCCCAATCTCGTCTTGCCTTCTGTAGCGTTTACCAATTGTTTGAGTCACATCATAGTCACACATGAAATGTGGTTGCACTAGTTTAAGTACCTCTTCAGATACAGGCAAAAGGGTATCTTTTTTCGACAACGGAAGAATCGCAACTTTGTATGGAGCAAGACGGGGATGCAATCTCAGGACAACACGCACATCGTCGTTAACTTTTTCTTCGTCATAGGCGGCCAGGAGAAAAGCCATCATCGAGCGAGTAGCACCGGCGGCCGGCTCGATGCAATGCGGCACATAGCGTTCACCAGTGCTTTGATCAAAATACTCTAGTTTCTGCCCAGATTTTTCGGCGTGCTGCTTTAGGTCATAATCGCCTCGGTTAGCTATTCCCTCTAGTTCACCCCAACCCCAAGGGAACATAAACTCCACGTCGCTAGTACCTGAAGAGTAATGGCTCAACTCGTCATCATCGTGGGGACGCATACGCAGTTTTTCTTCTGGCACTCCAAGGTCGAGGTACCACTGATACCGCTCGCTCATCCAGTACTGGTACCAGGTGTCAGCTTCTTCGGGTGGAACAAAAAATTCGAGTTCCATTTGTTCAAACTCGCGAGTACGAAAAACAAAATTTCCGGGAGTTATTTCATTTCGGAAAGATTTGCCTACCTGAGCGATGCCAAATGGTGGTTTCTTCCTCGTTGTCTCTAAAACATTCTTAAAGTTAATAAACATCCCTTGGGCAGTTTCAGGACGCAGATAAACCTCTGCTCCAGCTCCCTCAACCGGGCCTGCACTGGTTTTAAACATCAGATTAAAGGCGCGTGCCTCAGTAAACGTTCCTTCTTTGCCGCAGGCAGGACAAAGATTAGGGTTCTCGAGCTGATCTTCACGGTGACGTGTTTTGCAACCAGTGCAGTCAACTAGGGGGTCCGTAAAATTCGCTAAATGGCCCGAAGCCTCCCATATCTGAGGTGGGCTAAGGATGGCAGCGTCTAACCCAACGACATCGCTACGCATTTGGACCATTGACCTCCACCAAGCATCCTTAACGTTTCTGAGCATCAGAACACCGAGGGGGCCATAATCGTAGGTGCTCCGGAACCCTCCATAAATTTCTGCCGAAGGGAAAACGAACCCTCTTCGCTTGCAGAGGTTTACAATTTGATTGAAAAGCGTTGGTTCAGAAGAAGCCATGAAAGTTCAGGCTACCGAACCCACACAGCTCCGCCATCCTCTTTGATGCTTACATTTTTGGCGAATTTGTGATCTCCTATTACTCAAACCTAATTAATTTATCTTCTAATTCTCAAGGAGTAGATATGCGCTTAGACGGAAAAGTGGCAGTAATCACCGGTGGCGGCAATGGTCTCGGTAAAGCCTGCGCTCAGAAATTCGCTAATGAAGGCGCGTCTGTCGTAGTCGCTGACCTTATTGATGAACTCGGTGAGCAAACAGTCGACTCGATAAACACGACCGGTGGAGCCGCAACATTTGTCCATTGTGACGCTGTAAGCCCATTAGATAACCAGGCAATGGTTAGTCATGCCTTGTCTACCTTCGGATCTATTGACATTGTGGTCACAGCCGCAGGGGTTAGCCATTCTGAATATCGAAGCGGTGACCAAGAAGCCGACATTAAATTTATTACTCGTCGAGCAGACTACTTAGAGAACCCGCATAAAGAATTACTAGAACTCGAACTTGAAGATTTTCGTAAGGTTATGGCGATAAATCTCGATGGGACGCTATTAGCGGCTCAGGCCTGCGCAGCACCAATGATCGAAGCAGGAAAAGGCGGATCGATAATTACTATTGCATCCATCGCTGCGAAACACCCCGACGCAGGCCCAATTCCCTATGTTTGTTCGAAATCGGCTGTTTGGATGTTGACTAAAAAACTTGCCCGACTTTTAGCTTCAGTGGACATCCGTGTAAACGCCATTGGACCTGGCTATATCGACACACATATGACTAGCTTGATCGACCTGCTACCCAAAGAGCGATTTGAGCAATTTTTCTCAAATATTCCGATGAATCGCAAAGGACTACCATCAGAAGTTGCTAACACAGCACTTTTTTTGGCCAGCGATGATGCTTCTTATTTCACTGGTGAAATTTTGCATCCCGATGGTGGCTACTTCACCGAGTAAAGTTAGATCTATGGTGATCCGAGACCACACAATTGCTTTTATTTGCTTCATTCTAACGTTTGTCATTTGGTCACAGCCAATCACTATGTTTGAGACCACTTATGAAGGAATCGATAATGATTTAGTAGCTTGGGACTGTCCGAAACCAATAACTAACCCCTCCCCCGCTGCGGTCGATTTAGATGAACTTCGCGTCAAAATCTCAGAAGCGAAGCCCGGAGATGTTATCGAAAGTTGGCACCCCCAGTGCAAAGCGTTGAACAGAACTCAAGTGGTCCTTGGGTTTCTATCTTTGGCAGGTGCTATTTGGAAGACAATAATTTGGCGTCGATCAACTTCGGATAAGCGCGCTGAGAAGAAATTCGCGAAACTTCACTCACAGACTTCTGGTCGACCTAAAGGACTACTCGGTTGAAACTCGCTTTCAACTAAATAGTTCAGTACTTCGCAAACGCCGATCAACGTTAAATTCCCACAACCGGTGAACAAGAGTAGCTACTTCCTGAGTCGCAGCTCCTTCTTTAACTTCCAAGACCGATGCTAATCCACCACCTAAGGTCGCCCTCATTAGACCAAGAGCTTGCCCAGAAATTTTCAAACCTCGCCGGTGGTCTAAGCAGGTTACGCCACCCAACGCGGGATCGAAGTACTCAAGTTGTAGTGCTTCCCCTCCCACCACGCAGCTATCTAACGACGGCGCTAGACCTTCATGAGCTAACAGCTTTAGCAAAAACGCGGGTACTAGCATTGGCGAGTTCGAGGTGTTCAAAGCCTTCAGCACTCCGCATAACATGTGGTAGAGCTTCGGGTCATCTTCGCCGTGTTCGGCAATCTGGTCTATGGCTTCTGCGACGGTCATCGCTTTAGTGAGGCGGTCAAGGTCTCCTGTTACCTGAGGCCAGTAGTCTCTCGTCTCCACTTGAGTAACAATGTCAAGTTCGCCACGGCCTCGGTAGAACTGAAAATCAAGATGTCGAAGGAGTTCTAGCCTCCCACCGAAACGGCTTTTAGTTTTACGCACACCTTTCGCCACGGCGCGTACTTTGCCATTTTCTGCGGTAACGACTGAGATGATACGATCCGACTCTCCGAGCTTAAAAGTTCGAACGATCACACCGCTATCTCGATAGTGCTTCATACCGACAATTACCAATCCGCCCCGTTGATTACCGATTCAATCCGCCAAAACGCCTATCGCGTTCTTGATACACCAAAATTGCGTCGAATAAATGAGTGCGACGGAAATCAGGCCACAAAGTTTCAGTAAAGACCATTTCGCTGTACGCGTTTTCCCAGAGCAAAAAATTTGAGATACGAAACTCACCTGATGTTCTCACCATGAGATCAACGTCAGGCATTTGTGGGTCATAGAAATACTTTCGCAACTTCCGTTCATCGACCTTATTCGCTGGTACGTCATCTTCAATCATGGACTTAATCGCATCGATAATCTCCGCACGCCCTCCATAGTTGAACGCAATCGTAAAGGTTAGACCTGTATTATTTTTGGTAAGTTCAGTAGCTTCGTCTATCCGTCTAAGAACTCGCTTAGGAACCCGCCAATTACGGCGACCGATGAAACGAATCCTGACGTTCATCTCATGGAGCTCTTGAGATCTATTTACTAACAAACTCTCGTTAAATGCCATAAGGAAGCGAACTTCTTCAGGTGGACGCTTCCAATTCTCTGTAGAGAACGCGTAGACGGTTAACCATTTAATACCTACTTCTACGGCACCTTCGATAGCGTCGAAAAGAGCTTCTTCGCCTGCAGCATGGCCTTCTGTCCGCTGCAATCCACGCATTTGCGCCCACCGTCCATTGCCGTCCATCACACATGCGACATGCGCAGGCACGTTATTTAAGTCCAAGGCGGCAGGGATCACATATCGAAGACTAGATCCCCCGAGAGCATTTACTCGAATCGCAGTCACACCAATATTAGTTTCTTACCGCTACGGTCATCTCCATGGACGCCTCTACTGAAGTTACCGATGCGCTCACTCGTGTGGTCGAAGGTCTCCCCGGCGGCGGAGAAAAAAGAGTCGGGCAACTCGAGATGGCCACTACTATTTCTGATTCGTTTAAAAATCGCAAAAATCTTGCGGTGCAAGCCGGAACCGGTACAGGTAAATCTCTTGCTTACCTGATCCCAGCAATTCTTTCGAACGAACGAGTAATAATTGCTACAGCCACTAAAGCCCTCCAAGACCAATTAGCTAACAAAGATCTACCTCTCCTCGCTCAGTATCTTGACGAGCCAGTGGTTTACACAGTTATTAAAGGGCGAAATAACTATCTTTGCAAACAGCGTCTAGCGGAAATGGAAGTTACAGGTAGCCAATTAGAGTTGGAGGATTCAACTCAAGTCGGGCGGCTGGGCCAACAAGTAACTGAAATAATTTCCTGGTCGCAGGAAACCATCAGCGGGGACCGTTCTGAACTGGCTTTTGAGCCCGATTCAAGAGTTTGGTCATCAGTCTCAGTGACAAGCGATGAATGCCCCGGCGCAACTAAATGCCCGTCGGGCCCAATTTGTTTCGCTGAATCAGCGAGAGCCGCCGCTGAAGCCTCAACGATCGTTGTCGTCAACACACACCTTTACGCCATCGACTTGATAAGCGATGCAGAAATTTTACCCGAACACGATTTTGTTGTCATCGATGAAGCTCATCAGCTCGAAGAAATTATCTCCTCAGTAGCAGGAATTGATTTAGCACCGGGAAGATTTGGCAATATTGCTAGGAACGCAAGAAAAATTTTAGCTACCGATGTTGAGTCAACAGCCGTCGCTGACGTAGGAAATAAGATAGCTAACGCTCTCGAACCCCTGCGCGGTCAACGCTTACTCAAAATAGATGGTGAGCTTGGCTCAGCTCTTGCTCTCGCTAGAACTCGAGTAGAAACGCTAAGCTCCGCTTTACGAAAAAAGAATTCAGAAGACCAAGACGGACAAGAATCGTTGAGGATCTTGGGAGCAGCAGGGAATCTTCTCAGCGACATCGATCTAGTTTCAGCTCAATTATCAACACATGTAACTTGGGTAGAAGGCAACGACAGAGCGCTGGTGTTACGAACTGCTCCTATTGATGTGGGCCAGTTCCTCGAAGAGAAGCTTTGGAGTAAACGCACGGCGGTCCTTACCAGCGCCACATTGCCACCTGATTTACCTGAGCGGCTTGGTCTTCCAACCGACTCTTACTCTTACAAAGACGTTGGTAGTCCTTTCAATTTTGCTGATCAAGCGCTCTTGTACTGCGCATTACATATGCCCGACCCGCGCTCTGATACATACCGTGAAGCAGTAGTTGAAGAGCTCACCCACTTGATAACAGCGGCAGAAGGCAGAACGTTATGTCTATTCACCAGTTGGAAAGCGCTAAACGAAACCGCGACTCTTCTAGCTGACCGGATCGACTTTCCGCTCCTTTCACAAAAGGATTTCCCGAAACCGAAACTTATAGAAAAGTTCACTTCCGAGCCGGAAACCGTTTTACTCGCCACTATGGGTTTTTGGCAAGGCATTGATGTTCCTGGCGACACCCTGTCTCTAGTCACCATCGACAAAATCCCTTTTCCGCGTCCTGATGACCCCTTGCTGCAAGCAAGGAGAGACCTCGCAGGTTCGGCAGCCTTTCGACAAGTAGATTTACCGAGAGCAGCTACGTTACTTGCTCAAGGAACCGGTCGCTTAATAAGGACTATTCATGACCGTGGAGTGGTTGCTGTGCTCGATCCGCGTCTCGGAAAAGCTAACTACAGATGGTATTTGGTTCAGAATCTTCCCCCAATGACTCGAACAAAAAATCGAGAAGAAGCTACCGATTTCCTGAGCTCTATCAGTCGGGCTCGTTGACATTAAGCAGCCGGTCTAAAGAGTCATCACGTCTCTGCCAGTCTTTTTCTACTTTAACCTGCAGCTCTAGGAATATGCCCGCTCCGTTATCTTTCAACTGGCTGCGAACCGCCATCCCAATTTCTTTTAAGACAGACCCGTTACGTCCGATGACCATTCCTTTTTGGGAGTCTCTTTCAACAAGAATTTCGCACCGAATTCTCGGTAGCTCCCACTCCGTTACTCTGGTAGCGATACTGTACGGGAGCTCTTCTCTGAAGCGACCTAGTAGCTGTTCCCGAACAAGCTCGGCAACCATCCATGACTCTGGCAAGTCGGTAATCTGACCCTCTGGGAAGTAAGCAGGTCCTTCATCTAACCGATCGATAAGGTACTGAACAAACTCTTCCACTCCTTTGCCTGTAACTCCGGATACCGGAAAATAAGCTTCAGCATTGAATTCTGCGGAAACTGCCAATTGTTGAATGATTTGGTCGGGGCCAGCTATATCGCATTTGGTGATAACCACCACCGAATCTGGCGGCATGGACTGTGCCACCATCCTGTCTCCCCTGCCGATCTTGGCTGTGGCGTCGACAACTAAACAGGCTATGTCAATATCTTTCATAGCCATTTTAGCAGTGGCGTTTAGTCGCTCTCCTAGTTGCGTCATTGGCTTGTGAATTCCGGGAGTATCGACAAACACCACCTGCGCGTCGTCTCTGTTCAAAACACCCATAATTCTCAATCGGGTGGTTTGTGGTTTATCAGACACGATGCTGACCTTGGTTCCAAGGATTTGATTAAGAAGTGTTGATTTTCCGGCGTTAGGCCTACCAACAAAAGTTACAAAACCTGATTTCACATTGATCCTTCAAGCACACGTTGCGCTCTGATAAGTCGTATACGTCGTCCATCGATTCGGTGAGCTGTAAATTCCCATCCTGAGAAGCAGACACTTTCTCCAGTTTTGGGAACGTGCCCTGCGAGACTGAAAACTAAGCCACCCAGGGTATCCCAATCTCCGCTGCCGTCTAGCGTAATCTCTAGTAGCTCTTCGAGTTCATCGATTGGGACTCTGCCAGCTAACAGCAGGCTTCCATCTCTCATTTTTTCCACTAAGGGCTCTTCGTGGTCAAACTCATCAACTATTTCGCCCACTAATTCTTCAATAATGTCTTCTAGGCTTATAAGTCCTGCAGTTCCACCGTATTCATCGACCACAATCGCCATATGAGATTTAGATGCTTGCATTTCACGCATCAATTCAACGACGCGTTTAGATTCTGGAACAAATACTGCTTGCCGCAACATTTTTGACACCAAGCTAGCTCCTTCTCCTGAAAGATGAGCCGCCAGTAGATCCTTGGTCAAAACAACTCCGAGCACATCATCGATGCTTTCACCGACAACAGGTAGTCGGGTAAAGCCCGATTCAACCACGATTCTCAAGGCTTCAATTGTTGAGCAGTCAGCTACCAAACTAACCATGTCTGGCCGAGGCACCATTATTTCTCGAGCGATGGTATCGCCGAGCTCGATGATTGACCCAATCAAGCCAACCTCGTCATCTTCCATGAGCCTTGCCTCAGCAGCAGCCTCTGCCATTGCTAGCAACTCATCTTCTGCCAGGTCACTACTTTGCTCGCCGCGATACTTAGGTCCTAACCGGCTGGCCAAAGCATTTACTGGCAGCACTATCAAACGAAGCACCTTAAAAGAACTGAGCACCTCGGCAGGGCGCACTAAAAGCTTAGCCATACGGTCGTTAGCTTCTATTGCCCAGCGTCTCGGCAATGCCTCACCGAAAACAAATAAGACTGCAGCGCCCAACATCACTTGGATCGCTATACCAGTAATTCCCCATCGCTCATCTACGAAAGCAACTACAAGAAGAACAATCAGCACCTGAAGAGAAACGCGCAGAGCTGTTATCGGGGCAAGCACTTTCTCGCGATTGGAAACAAGTTCTGTCAAACGGTCGCTTGTCCCGTCAGACTCATCGAGGCCAGACGCTCGAGCGCGCCCTAGACGAATAAACGTCACTTCGATCAATCGCAGGAATACAAGTACAGCCACGACGACAGATAGCCCCACCACGGTTAGAACCCAAGTCATGCGGCAGGCCTATGAGAAAATGATTTGAGTTGAACACGTTCAGCGGCTTGCATCTCTTTTTCCTCAGTGGAGTTGGCGTGGTCCATCCCGAGCACATGGAGAACCCCATGGACAACGAGTAGGTCAATCTCGCTTCTTAGGTTCCCGGTGTGTCCGCTATAGGATTCAGCATTCTCAGCTGCGTTGCGATTAGCTACAGAAGGGCAAATGACAACATCACCCAACAGAAATTTCTGGTCTGAAAAGTTCGACTGGCTTCTCAGTTTTAGTCGATTCCAGAATCCGGCACCTTCTGGCTCGGTGACTAATTGTTCGTCAATTGGGAACGCCAGCACATCGGTCGGGCCTTCGTAGCCCATGTGAAGTTCGTTAAGTTTGGCCATTTCATTCTCGTCCACAAAGAGGAGAGAGAACTCTAGCACACCGGCAAGTGGCACTGAGTTTAGGACCTGTTCGCATAGAGCTTTGTAGCGCTCTTCTTCAATGATGAACTCTTCTTGTTCATTTACTACCAATACATCAAGTGTTGCAACGTGTGTCTCTGGTTTTAGCCTTCTCTGAAGTCTTCCTACAAGAGTGTTTTTCACTAAGACTGTGAGCCTTTGGTCTTTTTTTCGTACGCGTTCACAATATCTTGAACAATTTTGTGGCGGACGATGTCTCTGCCGCCTAGGCGAGCGAATGCTATTCCTTCTACGTCGTCAAGCGTTCCGTCGACATCTATCAACCCACTTTTACCTCCGGGCACGTCGATCTGAGTTACGTCTCCAGTAACAACTACTCGCGATCCGAACCCTATTCGAGTTAAAAACATTTTCATTTGTTCTGGTGTTGTGTTCTGGGCTTCATCTAAAATTATGAAACTGTCATTCAGGGTTCTGCCGCGCATGAAAGCAAGAGGAGCGACCTCAACTGTTGCACGGTCAAATAACTTTTCGACGGCTTCTGTATCCAACATGTCGTACAAGGAATCATATAACGGACGTAGGTACGGGTCGACCTTTGCCATCAGGTCGCCTGGCAGAAACCCAAGTCGTTCACCAGCTTCTACTGCTGGGCGTGTGAGAACGATACGACGTACTTGTTTGTTCAGCAGTGCTTCTACCGCCATAGCAACTGCCAGCCATGTTTTGCCCGTTCCAGCAGGACCAATAGCGAAAGTAATAATATTGTTCCGTACCGCTTCCACGTAAGCTTTTTGTCCAACACTTTTCGCTCTGATCACCCGGCCGTTAGGGGCCTTTAGAATTGGAGTGGTGAGCACTTGGCTTGGCTTCTCATCTGATTTCACCATGTCGATCATGCGCACAACTTCAGGTGGTTCGAGGCGTTGTCCGCCTTCGAGCATCTGCACTATCTCCTCGAAAACTTGGCCGACCACAGTAGCTTGTGAACCCGACACCGTTATTTCGTTGCCTCGGACATGTATCTCAGCGTTTTTGAAGTTGTCCTGAACCAGTCGAAGGTTCTCATCTCGTTGCCCCAAAACTCCAATCATCAAGTGATTGCTGGGTACGTTGATTCTTATTTTACTTTCGTTCAACTGAACTCCTGCGAACGCATCGAACGCACAGTAATCGCTTCATGGTTTGAAGGCTAGCTCCGATACTAGCTCCCTATTCTCTTGTCCGTTTCATAGCTGACTGCGAAAATGCTTTCGAGTTTCATAATTGCATGATCAACATATTCCAATGGATCGCCTCCTAAAGACTCTGCAAGAGCTTAGGGAGAGCTTCTTTGCTGCTTACTCAGCAGTTTGGATCAACCTCGTGTCAGGTTTTGTTTCAAAAAATCGACCTGAAGCAGCAACAAATTCTCTGCTACTTCCTCTTGTGGAGTCATGTGCGTTACTCCTGAGAGCGGAAGTAGTGAATGCTGACGACCTGCTGCTAACAGCGCCGAAGATAGTTGAAGTGAGTGCGCTGCAATGACATTGTCATCAGCTAACCCATGGATAATCAACAATGGTCTTTCTAGACGATGCGCATCACGAATCAATGATGTCCGTTCGAAGTTCTCAGGGTTATCAGATGGCGTGCCTAAATATCTTTCGGTGTAATGCGTGTCATAAAGCGCCCAATCAGTGACTGGGGCCCCAGCTACAGCTGCGTGAAATTTATCGGGCCGCCGCAGTACCGCAAGCGCAGCAAGATACCCACCGAAAGACCAACCTCGTATGCCTACGTTATTTTCGTCAACTGCGCTTCCATATCTATCCACAACGTTTTGGAGCACTTCGACTTGGTCATCGAGGACTGGCTGGGCAAGATCACCATAAATGCTTCTTTCCCAATTCTGGCCACGCCCAGGCGTTCCGCGCCCATCAGCCACCACTACGCAAAATCCTTGATCGGCCAGCCATTGGGATGACAAAAACATATTACGAGCTTTCATGACTCGTTGCGCATGTGGCCCGCCATAAGGGTCCATGAGGATTGGGAGAGGATGTGAAAGCGGTTCGCTCGGGAAAAGTACTGCTGCTTCGATTTCGCGTGGGCCGCATTTAAGAAATGTAACTTTGGGATTTACGACTGGTTCCGAAGCGTAACTATGAATTGAAAGTTTTTTGTTATTAGCCACGACAGAGTACGTTGTCGCCTTTTCTATTGAGGCCTGCACAAGCACGGTCGTGCCGGCTCGCATTTTCGCTGTTGCAACATGTCCACTTGGACTCAGCTTTTCAACACCCTTTTCTGAGACACGATACAAACAGACTTCGCTGGGTTCCACAGATGCGCTGTATGTGACACCTTGCGAATCAGCTTCTAATACTTCGCGCACCCAATGCGAAGTATCTGAAATGAGTTCACCATCTAACATCAAGGATCTCATGCCTTCAAATTCGCTGACAGTAAGCAATTTTTTGTTATGCCATCGTGGCACTCCTGGGACGATCTCAACCCAAAAAGGATCCGTTAGCTCTGCCTCTATTTGGCTTTCCTGAGTGTTCACGTCGACGGTTATAACTACTAGCGTTTTTTGGTTTCTGGTCTGAGCGACGACAGTTACTGGTTCGCCGAGATTGCATTGAACATCCACGACATAGGGGTATTTGTTTTTGTTGATATCAATAAGAGTTTTATGACAGTCAATGGTCACTTTATAAAGGTCGATATCTGCGTTGGGAGTTCCTGCTGAAGGGTACCGCACGACAACTGGTTCTCTATCAGGATTCGCTGGGTCAGAGATGTACCATTTTTGAACGTCAGCATGATCAGTACGAGCAACAATTAATCCGCTTGAGTCAGGAAGCCACCAATAACCGCGTTCTCGTCTCATCTCCTCGGCTGCAACGAATTCTGCAGTTCCCCATGATATGTCTTGGTCGTTTTCTAAAATACTCGACTCGGTTGCCTCTAGATCTATGCCACTAATGACGTAAAACTCGGAGCCAACGACGTAAGCCACTTTCTTTCCATCAGGAGAAATACGGGGATCATATACGCCGGGGTTTGCCTCAATTCTAGATGGTTCAATTTGACCTAGTTCTGATATATACAAATCTCCTGCAAGCGCAAAAACAAACTTCCTGCCCGAAGCATCAGCCGAGTAATTTAAAATTCCAGACGCTGATTCACGAGCTCTTTCTCTTCGTATTTTTTCAGCTGGAGGCAAATTCTCATCTGAATCACCAAGAATCAGTATTGGGTCAGCCAGCAACTCTTCAGTTCCAGTAGCGATTTCTATGGACCATAGGCAAGTCCTCGAATCCTCGGCTTCGCGACTCCTCAGAAAAATGACGAATGCGCCATCTGCAGTTATTGAAAAATTTCGCGGTGTGCCGAGCGTAAACCGCTGAGTTCTCGCGTTTTGCCTCGGGAAGCTATCGGTCACATCTCAGACCGTACCCGCCCGAAGCACCAGTTAACATAATATTGTGGTTCTTCCTTCCCCTCAGCTCTTTAACCCTCTTCCCCAAGAACAAGAAAAACTTTGGATGCGTTATGGAGGGGGCGACAAAAAACTATTTGTTAATTTAGTAGGGCTTTCTATGTCGGCTGTGCGGCTTGATTACTGCAAAATCGATTTAAAGTTCCGACCAGAACTACTCCAAGCCGGAGGCTTTGTCCATGGTGGGCTCTTAGCCACATTGATGGACACAGCATGCGTACCTGCAGTCGGTAGCGGATTTACCGAACGGCGCGCTTACAGCACCATCGATGCGCACATCCAATATCAAAGTTCAACAAAAGATGACGATCTTGAAACTGTTTCTTGGGTCACAAAAAGGAGTAAGACTATCGTTTTTTGCGAGTCCATTGTTGCTACCGCCTCTGGACGCACACTTGCCAAGGGCGCCTTTACCTTTAAAGTCTGAGAGAGACTTCTCTCTCTAGGTAGCTGGAATTAAATGCGGGACTTGCTCTCTCATCGCATCTAGAACTTCCCCAGCACTCGGATTCACAAGTACCGTTGTTCCAACGCTCAAGGTCGGAACGATTTCGTTACCAGACGCATTCGCACGCACGAAGCTAGCTGCGTCTGGTTCGTCCCAAATGTTACGAAATTCAAGAGGAATGTTCGCAGCTGAGAGTTGGTTTTCCAGCGACATACAAAAACCGCAACCTGGTCTCCAATAGAAAACTATTGACTTAATTTCAGAATTTTCGGTCAACGTCCAGCCGCTTTCAATGTCTCGTATATTTTTTTGCAATCTGGGCACACGGGAAAACGCTCCGGATTCCTACTCGGAACCCACTTTTTGCCACACAAAGCTATAACAGCTTCTCCTGTTACAGCAGATCGCGTCATCGCCGTCTTGTCAACGTAATGAGCTAAGCGCTCATGGTCGCCGTCATCAAGGAAATGCTCAGTTGTTTCGTCGAGCACTGTCCCATCATTCATAGCTTCGTCTTACCCCACAGATTGTTTACAGGATTCTTCCTACCTGTTAACCAAGAAGTCAGTATGGTGCGTCACAAGCGTGATTACGACTAAATCCGAAATTTTGAAGGGAGACGCCGTGAACAAAAAAATAGCGACGTCCGCTTCGTTGGACTCTAGGACCGGATGGGGCGTAGTTCTAGCCGCAGTAATATCAACATTTGCTGCTTTTGGCGTTACATACAGTTTCGGCGCGTCTTTCACTGCGATCCGGGATGAGTTTGAGGTAGGCAAGGGTCAAGTAGCACTCTTCTTCGCGATCACTACATTCGTTTATTTTATTTTGGGGATCTTTACCGGTCGCCTAGCAGATCGTTTCGGACCGCGCCCAGTGCTTCTTTTCGGAGCGGGCTCTATTGGAATAGGGCTCCTACTTACGTCACTTGTGAACAACATTTGGTTGGGTTATTTGACCTACGGAGGTGGAGTCGGTATCGGAGTGGCCTGCGCTTATGTGCCGATGGTTGCAGCGGTAGGTGGCTGGTTCGAAAAAAATAGAACAAAAGCGCTTGGCTTTGCAGTCGCTGGAATCGGGATAGGAACTCTTGTAGGTGCTCCTGCATCTAAATTTCTTGTTAATACTTATGGTTGGCGAACCAGCTTCGTGGTCCTCGCTATCACCAGTTCTTCTTTACTAGTTCTTGCTTCATTTACTGCACACAAGCCACCAGTCTCAAATACTGGTCAGCCAGCGCCTTCATTGAAAGCTTTGCTGAAAGATAGCCGGTTCATCTGGCTCTACTGTTCGATGCTTTTATTGAGTTCAAGTTTGTTTATTCCAATGGTGTACCTCGATGACTACTTGGAGTCTCAAGGGGGTTCTGGCGGGGCGTTACTTATTGGAATAATCGGCGCGACATCTGTGATCGGTCGCCTAGCCCTTGGCACAATTGCTAACAGAATAGGCCTATCACGTCTCTACATTCTCGCTGTGGTGGTTCTAAGTTCGAGCTACATATTGTGGATAGTAGCAGGATCTAATTACACTATTCTCGTCATTTTCACAGTCATTATGGGTGTTTCTTATGGCGGTTGGATAGCACTGTCTCCGTCGATAACGGCCCAACTGTTTGGCCCTGTCGGGCTCGGTGGCGTTCTTGGAGCTCTCTACACTTCAGCCGGAATAGGCGGGCTCATAGGCCCTCCCCTGACGGGCGTCATAATCGATAGCCGCGGTTACCCCTTCGCCATTTCGCTTGTGATGATCGTTGCTTTTTGTTCTTTGCCGCCTCTCGTAAAAGCGCTACGAGCAAAGGCTCCTGAAGGAAAAGAAACATTTGATATTCCGGTTACATTTTTTATATTGGATCTACTTAACCAGATCACCGAAGATTACGACAACGGCCAAGTTTCTGGGGACCCTAAACCAACCACATCGCTATAATCAAAAATAATATGTGTTGCTAAACAATATGCAAGGGCGCCTAAAAGTCTTCAGGACCGAACACTGCATCGAAAGCTTCATCTGCTCTACGTTCATCATTTCTGTGAACAAACATTTGCCCGGCATGGTCAATGACCCAGCGAATATTTTCTTTTTGTAGATACTCGCACAGGTCTACTACCGATTCGATAGACATCTCGTTCAGCTCATAAGACGGTCCATCTGTCGCAACAATCTCAAACAAGTCAACATCTTTTGCTATTAGTCCTGCATTAATTAAGTCTTGTTGAAACGGAGAGACCTCTTCAATTTCTGATTCACCCTCAACTTCTTCGACTAACTCCCCGTCAATCACCTCCGAGTCTTGACTTACAGGTAATTCTGGCTCGTTAGCGTCTTTCGTTGGCATCTCATGATCTTTTTCGCTGTTGGGTTCTAAATACGGATCCGGGTTCGACATACCTAAAACGATAGGCGAATGGTGGTCAGAAGCGACTTGTCTTCTAACCTTCGAGTAATGCCAGTCGGACCTTTCGAATCTCTTCTTCTTCTTTCCTTTGGGGGTCCTAATGGAAATGACGACGTAATCCCATTTTTAGAGAACGTGACACGCGGACGCGACGTCCCAGCAGAACGCCTAAAAGTTGTTGCCCAGCAATACGCTATGTTCGATGGCAAAAGCCCAATAAATGAACAAAACTTGGGTCTTCTCGAAGCTTTAAACGAAGAAATAGCTAGGAGAAGCTACTCGCTACCAACTTATTGGGGCAATAGGAATTGGCATCCGTTTCTTGTTGACACTATTCAGGAAATGGTGGCAGATGGCCATCAAAGGTCCGTATGTCTTGTCACATCTGCTTTCAGTTCATATTCGGGCTGTCGCCAATACCATCAAGACCTTGAGAATTGTCTTGTACAAACAGGCAACCAAATAGAGATCACAAGGGTCCGAGTCTTTTGGAACCACCCAGAATTTTTGGGTGCCGTAGCAGAACGCTTAGTCGAAACCTGCGCTAACTCGAATCTCCCACAAAACGTTCGAGTTCTATTCACTGCCCACAGCCTCCCTGAGTCAATGAGTGCCGCATGTGACTACACGGACCAGCTCAACCAAGCATCAAAACTGGTCATGACCTTGGCATCTTTGTCTGGTGAAGCTGAAGTTGTGTACCAAAGCCGTAGCGGACCACCTCAGATTCCTTGGCTTGAGCCTGATATTAATGACCGCCTGAAAGAACTCGCCGAAGAGCAAGTAACAGAGGTAGTTGTAGTTCCTTTGGGCTTTGTTTCAGACCATATGGAGGTCCTCTACGACCTTGACACGCTAGCTGCAACAACCGCTCAAGATCTAGGAATTAAACTGCACCGTGCACATACAGTTGGCACTCATCCTCGCTTTATCGCAATGTTAATCGATCTGATCGAAGAGGCCGCTGGAATTCGAGAGGATCGCCCCGCCATGGGTGCCTGCGGTCCGAGACCAGACCAATGTGCCGCTAACTGCTGCCCGCCACCAGCTCGAAGGCCCTCAACCCGCCAGTAAAAATTTTAAGCGTTATCAGCCATCACATCTAGAAAACTTTTTGAGTTAGTAAACATTTCATGAAGCTTTGCTTTCCGCACAGCCCCCAATTTCAATACCGATATGGGTTAGATACTCAGGGCTACAGTGCGTTCAACCAACTCATCGAGTTGGATCACGGAGTAACCCGAAAGACTAGTTTCAACCCGGCCGTTCCACCCGTCAACCCAACATGATGGAATAGGACGACCTGTCAAACCCCACAGCCCTCCAACAGTTGCGCCATTGCAGTCTGTGTCCCATCCGGCGCTAACAGTGTCACCAATCGCAGCACTGAAGTCATCTGGGTTTCGGGTCAGCCCCCATGTAACCAAAGCTAAGTTGTTAACTGTGTGAACTGGAGACATCCCATCGAATTTCATGTGCAACCGGGAAGCATCAGTGTCCTTCGCAAAAGCTAGCCCGAGAGCTATAGCCTCAGCGCACTCAGAGTTACTAGGGATATAGGCGCCTGCTTCCTCTATAGCTTGCTGCGGGCTCGAACCAGACGCAATCAACGAACCGGCGACTGCTACTACCACTGCCCCATGTATGCCTTCGCCACGGTGGCTCAGAGCTGCATCAGTGCTTGCAAGTGCTGCTGCTGCTTTTGGCTCTCCTGGCGTTACCCAACCATATAAGTCTGATCGGATCTGAGCGCCGATCCAGTCGTTATACGGATTATCGCTGCACTCTGTTATATCAAATGCGCATGGGGCACCGAAAGGAAACCGCATTCCCGCATGTGCCAAAAGTTTCGCATATGCCTCGCGTTCCGCTGTAAACACAATCGCTCCGGGCAAATATCGGAGCCAAGCTCGACCAACATCAGCCGTGCTGAAGTCTCGGCCATATTCTTCTAGCACAAGCAGAGAAATCAACGTGTAGTTGATGTCATCATCGGGGATAGCTGTCGTCATTTGACCAAAGCAGGCATCATGATGTTCTACCTCGGCTTCAGCACCTTTCACTAATGGCACATAATCACGCAGAGGCAAAGCTTTTCCTCTTTCCAGATAATCCTGAAGAGCTACAACTCCTTTTCTCATCGATAGCTGCTCGATTGGCTTGCCTAACATGCAGCCACTGATTCGACCAGCCCACGCGTTGGTGATCTGCGAGCGGTAAGAAATTACGTCCCCTGATGACATAACCCGATTATTGCTCACATATCAAACCGTTACCGATATAGAAGTCGATTGTTCCAGCGAATAAGCGAACTTCATCGAATTGTGCTTTGCCTCATAGATAACCGCCTGGGCTCTATGAGCCAACGAAACAAGCTCGGTCTTATCCTGCGACTCTCAGCTGATCAACTACGGGTCCAGCTTCTCCTGATATCCAATGCCGCCGACATCTTAATTCATAAGTAACTTCGGCTATTTGCCCGTCATCGATTAGCACGACATCACCATCATATATTTGAACACCATCTGCTAAACGAGCATTATGAGTTGCCGGCTCATTACACCAACAGCGCGCTTGGACCTGCAGCTCAATTCGCTCGTTAGCTAGTTCCATCAATCTCGCTGAACCGGGAAATAGTTTTCCACGGAAATCAGTGAGCAGCCCGAATGTGTAAACATCAGCCGACATCTCATCAACAACCCTAGCTAGCTGCTCTATTTGAAGGTCTGTATAGAATTGTGCCTCATCGCAAACCATGTAATCCAGGGCCCCATGGGCTGCAAGGTGGTTCGCAGCTAAGTCCACGAAGTTGACCATGGGATTTACTTCAACGGCAGGGGCTGAAACTCCCAGAGCGCTTGATACATGAGCTCCTGCGCGGTCATGCATACTGCACAAAAAACCGCTACCAGTAGCAGCGAGGTTATGGTGGATTTGAAGGGCCAGAGTCGATTTACCTGACCCCATAGTGCCGTAAGAGAACCGAAGGCTGCTCATGGCCTTGAAACTACACCTTTGTCATTAGTTTGCTCAAATGCGATGACTATATTGTTTTTCACTAATCATCCACAGCCGCTCGTGCTGCCACATGACCGGCAGCTGTAACAGGCCCCAGCACGAATCATTTGATCTCCACAAGTATGGCAAAGCGGAGCATCAGACCGATTAGTACGTTGCCCGACAGGGCCCGCAGCAACACTCTTTGATGTTTGTGAGTCCATAGAGAGCTGAACATTTCCGGCTCCGAGTGTTTCTTCAAATCCCGGCAAGGGAGGGTCAAGTCTTTCCTGAGTTGAGAGGATCCCTAGATCCTTGCGCTCTTGAAGCGACAGATACTCCAAAGCCAAGCGTCTAAATATGTAGTCCACAAGACTCGTGGACAGCCGTAATTCAGGGTCGTCAGTTATACCTGCTGGTTCGAACCGCACGTTAACAAAAGCCGCAATGTAGGAACGAAGCGGCACACCATATTGCAGGCCGTGACTTACCGAGATCGCAAACGCATCCATAATGCCAGCGAGAGTCGATCCTTGTTTCGCTACGGTGAGGAAGATCTCTCCCGGACGGCCGTTCTCGTACTCGCCGACCGTCATATATCCGTGGCAGTCAGATACCCGAAATGAAAAGGTTCGTGACCTACGACTTCTCGGTAGTTTCTCTCTGACTGGAGCTAGATCCAAACCAGCAACAGCTTGCTGTAATTCCATTACCCCCATTGGCAAGTCTGCTGAATCGCTTTCCGATGTAGTCGAAAGCGGTTGCCCCACTTTGCAGTTATCTCGGTAGATAGCAACTGCCTTAAGACCTAACTTCCATGACAACATGTGAAGGGTTTCGACCTCTTCAATAGTCGCTTCTTCGGTCAAATTAACTGTCTTAGAAATAGCTCCCGAGATAAATGGTTGAGCCGCTGCCATCATCCGAATATGGCCTTCATGGTGAATAATGTTGTCCCCCATCGAACATGCGAACACTGCCTGGTGCTCCGCCTTCAAATGAGGTGACCCCTTCGTACTAGAATTTTTCAGTATGTAAGTTTCGATATCTTCAATCTCTGAAGGTGAATAACCGAGGCGCTTCAAAGCTCGACCCACGGTTTGGTTAACGATCGTCAGATTGCCACCACCAACGAGTTTCTTAAACTTGATCAAACCTAAATCGGGCTCTATACCAGTCGTGTCACAGTCCATCATGAAAGAAATGGTGCCAGTGGGCGCTATTACTGTGGCTTGAGAATTCCTGACTCCTGTTGCTTCGCATCCGCTCACCGCAGCATTCCAACTACTATTTGCCGCTTCCAAAATTTCTGCGGGCGCCTCATG
Organism: Acidimicrobiaceae bacterium; assembly: GCA_905182565.1. Lineage (GTDB taxonomy): Bacteria > Actinomycetota > Acidimicrobiia > Acidimicrobiales > Poriferisodalaceae > UBA9040. The sequence continues at coordinate 31,058 of CAJJCB010000016.1, forward strand.
TCCAACATGTTCGAGGCCACTTCGGTGCCGCTGCAGAACATCTTGCATGGCCTCTTGGTTCGTTGCATACCCAGCAAATGGTGCGAGTTTCGATGCAAGCATCGCAGATGTGGCGTAAGCCTCACCAGTCATCAGCGCTGTAATCGCTCCAGCCCATGCTCTACCGGCTTCAGAATCGTATGCAAGGCCGAGCGCCATGAGTAAAGCGCCCAGGTTCGTGTACCCCAGCCCCAGCTGGCGGTAATCTCTCGAAGTTTGGGCTATCGACTCCGTCGGGTAATCGGCGTTACCTACCAAGATGTCTTGTGCCGTGAACAGTACTTTGACCGCATGTTTGAAACCCTCAACATCGAAGGAATCGTCATCTCTCAAAAACTGTAAAAGGTTAAGGCTTGCAAGGTTGCACGCTGAGTTGTCTAAGTGGAGGTACTCGCTGCAAGGGTTGCTGGCTGTTATCGGTCCTGTATTTGGAGCGGTGTGCCACCTGTTTATCGTAGAACTGAACTGAACGCCAGGGTCAGCACATTGCCATGCAGCTTCTGCTATTTGCTGAAATATGTCTCGCGCTCTCACAGTGCGAATTTCGGATCCATCTCTGCGTGCAGTAAGCGTCCAGTCAGCATCAGCCTCTACTGCCAACATAAATTCATCGCTTAAACGCACAGAATTATTTGCGTTTTGGTACTGCACCGAGAATGAATCGGAACCGTTTAAATCCATTTCGAAGCCAGCGTCACGCAGGACACGAGCTTTTCGTTCTTCTATTGCTTTGCACCAAATGAATTCTTCTACATCGGGGTGATCTACATCAAGAAGCACCATCTTGGCAGCTCTTCTTGTTTTACCGCCGCTTTTGATCGCTCCGGCCGAAGCATCGGCTCCTCGCATAAAGCTGACTGGGCCGCTGGCATCGCCGCCGCCGCGTAGCAGCTCTTGCGATCCACGAATTTTGGATAAGTTCACGCCAGCGCCTGAACCGCCTTTAAAAATTCGTCCTTCCTCTACATACCAGTTCAGTATCGATTCCATCTCATCGTCGACAGACAGAATAAAGCATGCTGAGGCCTGTTGAGGCACGCCCTCTACACCAATGTTAAACCAAACTGGGCTGTTGAAAGCGGCGAACTGGTGAAGCAACAGCCAAGATAGCTCGGCCTGGAAAATAGCTGATTCTTCTGCGTCTGCGAAATATCCGTCGCTTTGACCCCATTCTTGGATCCGTTCGCTAACTCGATCAATTACCTGCCTAAGCGAATGCTCTCGTTCCTTAGTACCTAAAGTGCCTCTGAAATATTTTTGAGACACGATGTTGGTAGCTGTTGGACTCCAACTCGCTGGGAATTCAACGCCTTCCTGCTCAAAGCTAACTGAACCATCTGCATAATTCGTTAGGCGAGCATCGCGTAGTTCCCATGAAACTGTTTCATAAGGGTCTTCACCTTCTTGGGTGAAATGACGTGTGATCCTCTGCGATCCTTTATTCAAACCGCTCAGATTAGACATTAACACCACTTGGAACTCCCAAATATTTGACTACGAATTGGCTTAGAGACCAACAAAGTGATTGCGTCGGGCCGGGAGCCTGCCGATGGGTATGAAAATGCTTCTAGCTTAGCTAACGGCATTTATCGTCCTCCTACAAATCCTCGTACACCGTTTCCGGGTATCTGAAATTGAGTTGAACTCCGTCCGCCTGCCGGGCTCCCAACCCGTTGCACAATGCAACTTAGACAAGAGTCCCTGTGGAGAGATAGAGGGGTAACAAAACTTTTTCTGTGGGTGACCTGGGGATTAAACGCGTCTAGTTTGATTTTACGATGCCACAAACGCTGTAAGTGGTTGCAGCGTCGATCAGTTCCACTTGCCTTACCTAGAGTCAGTATCTGGTCATACGCCATTTACAAGCCTCCCCAATAAATCATTTTAGCCGGTGAGTTACTTTTTGAACAGTGTTAATAATCGCGACCACCTACAAGAGCCCGAAAACAGCTGTGTTCTTAATGAACACGGTTGTGGAGAACCACTTAAAGTAGGATTCAAGAAAATAGCCTATGAGCGCATCTTCGACGTCAGATAGTGGCAACATCGAGCCATGCATCGGATATTTCCGCCGCCCCTTTCGGACCTAGATCTTGATCTTGCCTACACAGCTCCTCGCAACAGCGTTGCTGGCCGACCTTGGCTAATGCTGAACATGATTGCGAGCCTCGACGGGGGCACATCTATAGACGGCGTGTCTGGTCCTTTAGGAGGTCCATCCGACAAAGATGTCTTTGGCTGTATCCGAACTTTTCCGGACATAATCCTTGTCGGCAGTGCAACTGCTGTAGCGGAGTCTTACAACTCCCCTTCGGCAAGCGTAAGCAGCAGAGCTTCCAGACTGACAAATGGTGCGTGGCCTACTGCTCGTATCGCATTAGTTAGCGCAAGCTTATCTTTTCCTCTCGATTTACCTATGTTTATGCGTCCTGACCAACGCCCTCTTGTAATAACTACTACTTCTGCAGACCCAGACCGACTTGCCAAAGTGGGAGAGAAAGCAGACATAATTCAAGCCGGAACCGACCTTGTCGATTTCGTTCAGGCTCTCGAGAAACTCAGCGAACTAGGAGCTCGGGTTATTCTCAGCGAAGGCGGATCATCCATCAACGGGCAGCTCATCGAAGCGAACTTAGTAAACGAGATCTTATTGACTGTGGCTCCAATTGCTATCGCAGGCAACTCACAGCGCATCGCTACGGGGATAGCTAACACCGACCCAACAGATTTCGATCTGGAGCAGGTACTCACTGATGGTCACTACCTTTTCCTTCGATATCTTCTGTCCGCCTCAGCCGCTTAACCAAACCAGAACAGTTAACCGGCTTCAATCAAATTCACTGATTCATTTATGGCAGATAGATAGCTTGTCCAATACTGAGCGAAGCGCCGCCATTTATTTGCTTGATTTTCGCTACCAGGGGACGTAAGTCACCAGTTGGCTGAATAGCTCGCGCTATTGACCACAATGTTTGCCCCGATTGAACAATCACGAAATCAGAGATCATGGAAGTTTCAGGCGAGGCCATTTCAACAATTCCACTCGACTCTTTTTCGCCTCCGAGCAACTCGGCAACCGCCGTTTTGATAACAGGAGCGAGCATTAACGTTAATACCAAAGCAGTGAGACAAACAACTAACCGCCGACGTAAATAAACTCCGCTCATTGAAACCCGACGCACCACTGTCGGGCCCTGCACCTGTGACGAAACATTTTGACTACTATCTAAGGGGCTAGGGTCAGATAAACGCAATGACAGTTGATCTCGGCAGGTCATTTCTGTAAATCCATTGACGTGAGGGCGCATCGCACTCGGGTCGTTAATTCTGGTTGCTACGGCTGCAGTCATTGGAAACCTTTTCTTGACCAAACAGGTTTTGGCCTACACAAATGATGACAAGGAGGTGGGACATCGAACAAACGTTCTCAGAACGCCTGTTCTAATTGCACCACGAACACTTGTTCGCTGTCAAGAAGAAATCGAACAAGTGTTTGCTCGCAGGGTGCGCCCCTGGTACGTTCTGTACAGAACAAGTGTTCGTGGTGAGCATCCGCTTACTCCAATCGATAGGAAAAGCTGTGGCCGATCAAAAAATAAGCGATCGTCAGAAGGCAATCCTCGAGTTCTTAGAGACAACGATGCGAGATCGTGGCTATCCGCCCTCAGTTCGAGAGATAGGCAAGGCTGTAGGCCTAAAGTCCTCATCAACTGTGCATTCTCATCTGAACCAGCTTGAAGAGGCTGGTTACATACGGAAAGATGCAACGAAACCGAGAGCTATAGAACTTTGTTCTGATGCCATGTCTGGAACCATTGCTGAGCGCAGACCCACCCGACACGTTCCTCTCGTTGGTGACGTAGCTGCAGGAACCGATGTTTTAGCCCAAGAAAACGTTGAAGAGTTTGTGCCAGTTTCTCAAGACTTTACGGGAGACGGTGAGCTGTTCATGCTTAGAGTCCGTGGAGAATCAATGATCGAAGCAGGGATCTTAGATGGTGACTTTGTCGTTGTTTGTAGACAAGCAACTGCTTCAAACGGAGAAATAGTAGTTGCCGGGATTCCCGGCGAAGAAGCCACTATAAAAACCTTCACTCAAGCCGGCCCAAAAGTTACTCTTTTGCCCGCAAACAGTGATTTAGAGCCGATGGAATTTGCTGCTGACGAAGTCACAATCTTTGGTCGAGTTGTGACAGTTCTGCGACGACTCTGAATAGATTCAGAAATATTATCGATTACTGAGGCAACCGCCAGGTGATTGTGCTCAACTAAATGCCGTGTTCACTCCCTCACCGCTTCCGCCCTCAAACCTAAATACTTCCGAGTCGGTATGGATTCCTGTTCGATCAGGAACCATCTTTGTGGAACCGGGTGGCGGACTGGTTAAGTCCTCGGAGCAGCCGATCGCCGCTCCGACAACATTTTTAGGTGCGCTCGATGGTTACGGAGTTTATGCAATCGATCTTCATGACACCTCCGAAGAGGGAGATCTTGAACCCGTCAATTTACGAAAACTGTACGGGAGAATCCCTGATGAGGAATGGGTTGTTTGCGGCAGGGCTGAACAAATAGTTAATTACGACAGGACACATGTTTACTGCGGACGGTGCGCTACTCCAACTAACACCAACGCGCATGACCGAGGAAAGGTATGCCCCAGTTGTAAACACATGGCTTTCCCGAGGCTCAGCCCAGCGATGATCGTTCTAGTGGAGCGCGAAGACGAAGTGTTATTAGCGTGGGGCAGACAGTTCCCTGGCCGTTTTTTCAGCACACTTGCAGGATTTGTTGAACCGGGAGAAAGCCTTGAACAGGCCGTCGAACGAGAGGTCATGGAAGAGGTCGGCCTTTCGGTCTCAGATATTAAATACTTCGGCAGTCAGCCTTGGCCTTTCCCTCATTCCCTGATGTGTGGTTTCCACTGCACTTACAGCGGAGGGGAAATACTGATTCAAGAAGAAGAGATAGTTGAAGCTGGGTGGTTTAAAGCTACTGATCTGCCGCCCTGCCCAGTTGGCGGGATGTCGATAGCGGGTTGGCTCATTAAAGATTGGCTTGATCGGCAAAAAATTAGTTAGATAAAAAATATTTTACTTGCGGACTCTGATAACTCCCTGCTGAGCAACAGTCGCAACAAGTAGCCCTTCGGCATCAAAAACATCTCCGGTAGCTAGCCCCCTAGTGCCTCTAATTTGGTGGGGAGCTAAATCAAAAAGGAGCCATTCGTCAGCTCGTACCGGCCTATGGAACCAGACTGCATGGTCTAATGAAGCCGCCATATAAACGTCATCCCAGCTTTCGCCTGCCTTATCGCTTAGAAGGGAATTAGCCGGGTGGGCGCTAACAACTGCGTCCATCGCGTTGGTATCTGACAAATACGCTAACGCAGCGAAATGGTCATCAACGGTATCAGGTAACGTGTCGGTGAATCTAGCCCACACTCTATGGCGCGCTGGGTCTGTAGATTCTGATTCCAGACGTGCATCTAACCCAATACCCCATTCTATTTTCTCGGAATCAGCGGGAGATCGAACATCAGGCGGGAAAATTGAAGTTGATATGTCAGGTCCTTCCTCATCGCGTTGAAAAGAACAAGACAAGTTCAATATTGCTCCCCCGCTTTGGCGAGCTACTACCCGGCGAGTAGAGAAACTTCTGCCATTTCGAAGCCGGTCAACTTCGTAGCGCACCGGCTCATTCGGGTCTCCACCTAAAATAAAGTAAGCATGCAAAGAATGAACGCTATGCCCCTCGACATCGATAGTGAGCATGGCAGAGCGGAGGGCTTGAGCAATCACCAGTCCGCCATAGATTCTACCCCATTCATATGCAGGGCTCTCTCCAACAAACGCGTCAGCTCCATGCGGCTCAAGCCTTAATATTTTATTTCCGAAACCATTTTTTTGTTCCGTCATGCTCTGAACCATATGGCGCCATTCGGGGTGTCCTCAACCGTAATACCCATCTCAAGCAGCTCATCTCGGATCTGATCAGCGACCATAAAGTTTTTTTCAGATCTTGCATCGAATCTTCGTTTCATCATTATTTCGATTTCGACGGCCGAATCTTTGGGTTCGATCAAAGTGCCTGTATCTACAGAAATTCCGAGAACAGCAAATATGGAGATGCATGAACTGGCTATTTCCGATGCATCTGCAACGTTTTCATCATCAAGAGCGGCGTTAGCTTGCCTCATTAGCCTGAAGGCGGTGTCGACCGCACTCGGAGTACTAAAATCATCGTCCATCGCTGAGATAAAACTTTTTTTAGAGGCTTCATCCATTTTTGTATCTGAAATTGAGACGTTAGCTTGTGCCATTCGTCGCCCAAAAGAATCTAATCTTTTAACAGCTTCTGACGCTGCCATGAGAGACTCCCGACCCATCTCCATAGCTTTACGGTAGTGAGTCTGCAGAGCTAATAGCCGAAGAGCACGGGGCCCAGCAATATCAATTGCTTCTTCCAGATTTGTGAAGTTTCCAAGAGATTTAGACATTTTTTCGCCACTGACATTGACCATTGAGCTGTGAATCCAGTGTCGAGTGAATGGCTTTCCAAGAGCGTTTACTTGCGCTAACTCATTCTGGTGATGTGGGAACGTCAAGTCATCTCCTCCGCCGTGAATATCGAACCCTTCGCCTAGGGCACTTAAAGACATGGCTACGCATTCGGTGTGCCAACCTGGACGCCCTTTACCCCAAGGGGTATCCCAGCTTGGTTCTCCTGGTTTCGTAGATTTCCAGAGAGCAAAATCTAGCGGAGATTTTTTGGACTCATCAACGCCTACTCGGCTTCCAGCATCTTCGAGAAGCTGATCGAGGGAACGTCCAGCTAATTTTCCGTAAGTAGTATCGTTTTGAACTGAAAAGTAGATTCCTTTGCCTTTCAGTTCGTAAGCAGCATCATTTTTTAGAAGCTGGTCAATCACTTCGATCATGCCTTCAATGAATTGGGTTGCGTGTGGGCGAGAGTCAGCTGGCAATATCCCTAATCGAATCATTTGTTTGTCGTAAGCAACTGTGAACTCGGCAGCTACGTCTGATTCAGTTCTGTTCTCTATTTCTGCTCGACGTATGATCTTGTCGTCTATGTCAGTGACGTTGGAGGCCATTGTCACTGCGAGGCCTGACCACGTTAGATAGCGCCGTATCATGTCGTAAGTGAGAGCTGTGCGCCCATGCCCTAAATGTGGCACGTCGTAGACGGTTGGGCCACACACATACATTGCTACTTCGCCGGGTTGACGCGACTCAAAGAGCACTTTACGTCGCTGCATACTGTCAAATACTTCAAGGGCCACGGCTACATCTACAAATCAGTCAATCCCTCAAAAAGGGCGGTCGAACACTGACCGATGGTACCGGACCGAATCCCATTCAAGTAGCCCTCGGATGATTGCTTGCTAAGCCACAAGGATTAGCTTCAAGAATTTCAATAAAGCTTGTAACTATTTGGGGTATGGCATCGATCGCCAGAACGTATTATGTAGCCTTTTGGGACACCGGTTTTTGACCACCAGCAATCTGTGTAGATAAGCAAGACTTCTAACGGTGGCATCTCAGTTCTGTCCGAACTAAAAAATTAGTAATTGCGTGCATCAACCTCTCCCCCAAGGAATTCTGATGGCAAATTTTTTATATTCACTTGGCCGCTCCTGTGTACGTCACAAGCTTAGAACCATTCTGATTTGGCTTGCTACTGCTTGTGTGCTCATTGGTTTGAACAATGCTGTCGGCGGTGAACTGACTAACGGGTTCAATGTTCCGGGTTTGGATAGTCAGAAAGCATATGATTTGCTTGTAGAAGAGTTCCCTCAGCAAGGAGGCATCAGCGCAAACGTTGTCGTTAAAGCCCCAGAGGGGGCAACTTTAAGCGAAGACACACAACAGAACGCCATCCAAAATCTTTCCGCCGCTTTGCTTAGCCTTTCGGATGTCGAATCGATAGTTCCTCCAATGTTCGGGGTGACTATCAGCGAAGATAACGCCATCGGTCTTTTCACTGTTCAACTGGTCTCTGAACCACTTCCAACATACGCAACCATTGAACGGTTGCAGGAAGTAGCTGTTACAGCTTTAGCTGGTAGCGATGCTCTCCAAATAGAATTCGGTGGCGATCTTTACAATGTCGCAGATGAACCCGAGACGGGTGTTGGTGAAGCGGCGGGGCTAGTAATGGCTGTCGTCATTTTGTTGCTCGCTTTCGGCAGCGTGGTAGCTATGGGACTACCAATAGGGATAGCGCTGTTCGGTTTAGCTATTGGAATCGGTGGAATCATTGGACTGGTAGCTATAGCCATGGACGTTCCGGAATGGACACCCAATTTAGCGTCGATGATTGGGCTTGGCGTCGGAATCGACTATGCGTTGTTCGTTGTAACCAGATTCCGGGAAGGCCTAGCTGATGGTCTAACAGTTGAAGACGCTGCTGGGAGAGCGAACGCTACCGCTGGACTTTCAGTAATTTTTGCCGGTGGCACAGTAATGATCGCCATTTTGGGTCTTTGCATGGCTGGGATTCCTTTCATGACAGCAGCAGCAGTCGCTGTATCAATTGTCGTGGCCATACTCGTCATTGCCTCAGTAACTCTCCTCCCGGCGATGTTGGGCTTAGCAGGACATCGGGTTAACTCCAAAAAAGTTCGTAATCGCAGTGTTAAGGAGACACCCGATGCCAGTAAACGCCGGTTGACGGGTGGAATGGCCGGGTTGAAAATAGTCTTTCGGGTTAGTCCGTTATCCAACTCGATGAGTTCGATAACGGAGACACCCGGTGCCAGTAAACGCTGGTTGGCTTGGGGGAATCACGTATCGAAATTTGCTTGGCCATATTTAATTGGGACCACCGTGTTGCTCATTGGGTTGACGGCGCCAGTATTAAAGCTAGACCTCGGATTTCCCGATCAAGGCAACAGTCCACAAGACTCGACTGCTCGGAAAGCCTACGATCTCTTGACCGAAGGGTTTGGGGCTGGTTTTAATGGCCCACTCGTTATTGCCATCAATACATCCATAGTGGACAAGGCTGAGATACCTGGCCTTGCCGCTGCCATCGCAGAAGATTCTGGTGTTGCATTCGTTCAGACACCTCAGTTCAGCTCAGTAGGTGAAGCTGCGAGCATCATTGTTATCCCATTTACCGCTCCCCAAGCTAAAGAGACTGTAGATCTTCTAACACGCATAAGATCTCAGATTTTTCCAAACATTTTAACTAACCCACAAGGCGCTCATGTTGGCGGCGGGACCGCTTCTTTCTCAGATGTGTCTGATCGGGTTGCAGGTAGAACACCCATATTCATAGCATCAGTGATCTTGCTGAGTTTCATTCTCCTCATGCTGGTTTTCAGGTCGATTTTAGTGCCAGTCAAGGCCGCTATTTTGAACTTACTTTCGATAGGTGCCGCTTACGGAGTTTTGGTTATGGTATTCCAGTGGGGCTGGGGTCTTAGCATCATCGGCCTCTCAGAACCTGTTCCGATTGTTTCGTTTATCCCAATGTTTATGTTCGCTATCCTGTTTGGGCTTTCAATGGACTACGAAGTGTTTCTGCTTAGCCGGGTCAAAGAGGAATATCTCATACACAAAGACAACACGCGTAGTGTCATCTTCGGCATCTCGAACACGGCACGAGTGATTACATCGGCTGCGCTAATAATGATTGTTGTGTTCTTAGGGTTCGTAACTAACGCTGATCCGATACTCAAGATGCTGGGGCTTGGCTTAGCCACAGCTATTTTTGTTGACGCCACAATTGTCCGCGTTATTTTAGTTCCTGCGTCAATGAAGCTGATGGGAGACGCTAACTGGTGGTTCCCGAAGTGTCTAAGTTGGTTACCCCGTCTAGATATCGAAGGCGAAACAGGTTTACCTGAACGCCAGTACGAGTTAACTGATCAAAGTACTTAACGTCCAAACGGTCAGATTATGGGCAGCATGCAGACCTAGGCCAGCGAACCATCCGTAACGAACACGTCCGATAGTAAATACTAGCCCTAGCCACAACTGCGGACTGACCACAAAAGGCGCTGCCAGGATCGCTCCAATTGACCAGTCAACTTCGAAATTCACTAAATGAACCAGCCCGAAAATAGTTACAGCAATCCAAATAGGCCACTTCGGATTGTCACGCCACCAATTATCGACGCTTTGTTTCAAAGGTCGCACTGCCCAGACAGACAAACAAACTATTGAAATGATAATTAAGGGCCAAGCGACCATTAGGGCCCCAATAGCGCAACTCAACGCGACGAGCGGTAATGAAAGGTTTGCTTGGAGCGGTAATCTATATGTCAATTCTTCGAGAACAGGAGCGATCAACACAACCAGTAGTAGCTGCTGCCAAGAAGAATACAGATCAAGTTCTGATTCCAGAATGCTGGTGTACCCAGCTGCTTCAGATACTGCCGCGAATAGTTGCCACGCAGCGAGCGAGCCGACAAAGCCACAAATGAAAAGAATAGCTAAGCCTTTCAACCGATGTTGAGACTTTCCGGCCCTTAACCAGTCAGGATTGAGCAGAAAACGAAAGCTGAGGCGAATGTCCTCGCTAAACGAATCGTTTTCCATACACCACTTACTTTCGAATCGTGAGGCCTTAGGACTTAAAGATCCCCAGCTTAACTGTGGAACTTAATCTCGACTCTCACACGCACACTGCGATCACCACTTTCCACAAAAAAGTTCTTAAAAATCTACAGCTACTTCTACTAGAAAACAAATTATTGAAGTCATGCACTCCGAGATTTAGCCCAAAAGTTACAAACTACCTTTACCAAATTTAGGAGATAGAAGAGTGAACCGTGATTTTACAGATCAACCTAAGTGGTCAACCGATTCTCGAACTTAAGACTTCATAATCTGACAGGGAATTCCTTTAGTTACTACTTAGCTCCTCGAGCTGGCTATCGCTAAAGGCAGATAACTGTTCTGACGTAAACTGAGAAATTTGTTCTTGCGTTAATTCCCCTAAGGAAGAAGCTGGTAATTTTCGTATTTGCGCCGAACTCAACGCGGCTAAAACTCCCGAATCCAGTGAAGCAACTTGTCCCGGGCTAAATCCTGCTACGGCACTAGGCTCTAGCGCTGAGACTTGGTCTGCTTCTAACGCGCCGAAGGCTTCTTCAGACAGTTCAGCAATTTGAGAAGGCCGAAGTTCTGCAAAAACAACGCTGCTAATCGTCTCTACCTGACTCGCCGTTAATGCACTCAATGCATGCGGCGACAACTTGCTGAACTGCTCCGAATTTACTGCTACCGGTTGCAAGAATGTCGCTTCGAGATTTACGTCTTTCAGAAGATCAGCATCTGGTTCGGCTTTCAAAAACGCAACTTCAGAAGGTGCGTCGGTTAGATCTTCAGGCTCTACTTGAAAAAATGCTGCTTGAACATCATTAGCTGCGACTTCGGCGGCGTCTTCTGCTGCACTCACACTGGCTGCCTTGAAAAAGGCCGCTATTTCTTCTTCTTCACTTTCTTCGATAGCTGCTGCTAAGGCTGGAGGAAGCTCATTTTCATCTGAGAAGAAGAAGTTGTTTCCTGACTTCAACATGTCCATTTCATCATCCGGTCCAAAACCATTAGGACCGAAATCGCCTTCTTCACCTGGCGGGCCAAACGAGCTGAAAAACGAATTCAAACCGCCTTCATCTTCACCCTCAGGACCGTCACCAGGACCAAAAGACATGAAACCACGGAAACCATCATCACCATCATCACCATCAGGACCAAAGGCACCCTCCGGCATCTCTGGACGACCGGCAATATCATCTTCGAAACCCATCGCCATCATCATGGATTCCATCATGTCAGCCATCTGATCTGGATCTAAACTGTCGAGCTCATCTTGAGAAGGCATCATTTCCATCATCATCGAACCAGAAGGCATCTGACTCGGATCAAAATCGTCACCCTCAGGACCAAAGAAATTGCCACCAAAGCCTTGCGGCATAAAATCGCCATCTGGACCATTAGGACCAAAATCAGAACCATCTTCAGGGCCGAAGAAGAAGTTATTTCCTGACTTCAACATGTCCATTTCATCATCCGGTCCAAAACCATTAGGACCGCCGTCTTCACCGGGAGGACCAAACGAGCCGAAGAACGAATTCAAACCGCCTTCATCTTCACCCTCAGGACCATCACCAGGACCAAACACCATGAAACCACGAAAACCGTCATCACCCTCAGGACCGAAATCGCCGTCATCGCCAGGAGGACCAAAATCAGGTAAATCATCTTCGAAACCGAACATGCTCATCATGGATTCCATCATGTCAGCCATCTGATCTGGATCTAAACTGTCGAGATCATCTTGAGGAGGCATCATTTCCATCATCATGGAACCCGGAGGCGGACTCTCCCAATCATCACCCTCGGAGCTAAAGAAATTGCCACCAAAGCCTTGCGGCATAGAATCGCCATCTTCTCCGGGAGGACCAAAATCGCCGTCATCACCGCGAGGACCAAAATCGCCGTCATCACCGCGAGGACCAAAATCGCCGTCATCACCAGGACCGCCAGGACCGCCGTCATCACCAGGACCGCCAGGACCGCCGTCATCACCAGGACCGCCAGGACCGCCAGGACCAGAATCACTAGGACCAGGACCAGGACCAGAATCACTAGGACCAGGACCAGGACCAGGACCAGGAGCAGGACCAGGAGCAGGACCAGGAGCAGGACCAGGACCACTACTATGATTGTCAGCAGCAGCCAACGCAGGCGATAGAACAAGCATCGTTGCAGCGAGAAGCACCGTGATAGCCAATCGGGCCTTGGTCATCACTTTACGCTGCATAGTCTCTAGTTCGTCCCGCATTCGAATCCCTCCGAAAGGGCAAAGAACGAATCTGTTACAGCCGTTCTTTTAACACCACTAACTGTAAGAGCGAATGATCTTCCGCTGGTTCCACAGGTCCATCCCGCGATCAGAGCAGTACCTTTCGTGGTTTCATCATCAGTCGCAACAAATGTTGCATACGAGGCTTCCTGAGTGTCGACCGTAAACCCAGTTTCCCCAGAAGAAGTGAGCGAGAACTCGAGCGACGTTGTTTGCTGGAGAACCTGGAAGGAGCTGACTACGGACTCACCGGGACTCAACGGAACTTCGTCAGTTCTCCAAAGAAGCAGGACACTTACACCGCCCGCTTGAGCGATAAGAGTTCCTTCAGCGTTGCTGGCTTCAGAGGTAGTGATTCCGGTATAGGTTGCCTCAAGCCCAGATGGAAGCGGCAAAGCGAAACCGTATTGACGATCTTTCGTGATTTCTGGGATGGTTGCGGGAGTGAACCAAACGCTGCCATCATTTTCTTTCTTGAAGTACGATTTCAAAGCTGCGACTTCATCAAGAACTTCGCTTAATTGAGCCTCTACTTTAGTCAAGTCGACACTTGCTTCAGATGCCGCTTCAACCGTCATCTCCACAGTTGAGTCTTCACTATCTGCGGAGGTCTCACCGCCACCACAGGCTGAAGCGAGCAGGGCTACCACCGCTACTAGGCTTGCAAGTACTTTACGATTAGCCAATCTTGACGTCATGATTTCCCCCACCGAATTCAAACTTAAATTTGAAAAAATTAATTAACGTTTAGTCTAGTACATCGCCATAGTTAGTTTTTGCAGTTTTTAGCTACCTGCAAAAAGGCTCGTGCCGTGATTAGCTCGGCTTCGATTGCGAAGGTTCGATACGAACTGCTACTTCATTAGCTAGCAGCCTGCCAGCTTGATTTAGGCGCACATGCCCCGGTCCTGCTTGTTCTACGAGATGTGCAACTGACTCAGGAACTACCTCTGACGGCACACCATTAGATGTGCGGATAGCTAGTTGCAAGCCTTCCAGTTTCCAATCTTCTTTGTTTAAGGTTTCGGTGCCTGCTTCTGTGCTGTCGCCGCTTTCGATAGCTTTTATAAACCGTTCGGGCGTTCTAACGCTCCAGAATCTTCGACCAGCTATATGGCTATGCGCTGCTACTCCTAACCCAAGATATTCGCCTTGGCTCCAGTACAAGTGATTATGTTGGCATTGATTATCAGCGAGCGCCCAATTGGAAATTTCATAGTTCTCATAGTGTTGGCTACTCAACATTTCGTCTGCCATAACATATTTGTCAGCTTGCACATCGTCATCAGGATGCCTGTCAGGATCCTCAGCTAGAGGCGTACCTGCTTCTACTGTAAGCGCATATGCACTGATATGGTCTGGGCCTAGTTGCAGTGCGGCTTCCAATGATTTTTGCCATTGTTCCATGGTTTCCCCGGCTGCCCCATAAATAAGGTCAAGGTTAAGTTTCTTAAAACCTGCAGATCTTATATGTCCGACAGCGGCAGCAACATTTTGGGGGTTATGTTCACGTCCGAGCGATTCAAGAACCTCCGGAATCATCGATTGAACCCCCATACTGATACGCGTAACACCGCTTTGAAAATAAATGCGCATCTGATCTTCTGTAACCTTGTCGGGGTTACATTCGACTGTGAATTCTACGTTTGGAGCCAGCGGAAGATCTTCAAAAATAGCCATCAATTCTGTCGCTGGCACCAAGTTAGGTGTGCCACCACCAACGAAAACAGATGTTATTTCTGGTACTTCAGATGAAATCGTTTGGGCTTGTTTCTTGCAGGCCAGAAGATATGGTTCGATGAGGTGGTGCCGGTCTGTCCAAGTTGCGAAAGCGCAGTAATCGCAACGGTGAGAACAAAAAGGTATGTGCAAATAGATACCGAAGTTACCTGTCAAAATAGCGCTTCTTGAATAGAGATTCCGTCCGCTTCGTAATCACCGAACTGCAGCGGTTGGCCAAACAATGGATATAAATCCGCAATTAGTGTTTGGGGAAAACCAAGCCTGTTCATACCTGCCAACCGCCCAATCATGCTGTCAATTTCAAAATTGTGAGTTCCTGCATCTAAGGGCAAAGGGTATTTCGCTGTTCTGGTCCACGTCGTTAATGCAGAAGCTGGGTTCGACCAACCTACGTTCAAGGGCGTAACCGTATCTGACCATCGCACGTCCAGCACGTCATGCGCCGCAGATTGAATGTCGCTTAACTTGATTTGAAGTATTTCATCTTCTAGCGGTTGCATATGTCCCATTACTTTACGGGTTGAGTTAACCGCCTGTTTCAACCCGATCGCATCAGTTAGCAGGTCTTCCAGTTCGCGAATCTCAAATCCATTGGTTGCGAGAGCTATGTAGTGAGCGAACCAGGCGCCCTGCTCAACGAGACGTTGCCCGCCATTGGCTCCGCGAGTTGTCCCGACTTTGGTAGAACCATCACGAAAAATAGCCACATACAGTCGGTGTGGGTGCTCCAAATATTGCTTTATTGAAGGCTCCATTAACGCCATCTCGCGACGGTGAGCTTGGTGCAGATTAGCTGACTGGATCCTGTCTGATTTGTTGCAGCTACCACATAGCCGTCCTGACTCTGGCGCGTTCTTACAGGCAACGTAGGTGATGTCCTGATGTGAACGTCGCGTATAGCCAAGACATCTCTGAGGTTTCTCTTGCTCAACTTTAAACGACATACGAAGACCCGCAGCCGGCACATAAAGCCTTTCTTTTTGGTCGCCAAGCAAAACGTTGAGATACGAAAAATTCTCTCGCCAAGACACTCCAACAACATAAACGGTTTCGCTATAAGGAATTTCATCAATAGAGGACACGGCGCTCAGATTTCTATTCGCACGCCGAGTTCTCGAAGTCGAGCTCCAACAGTGTCAATGCTCGTGTTAATGATGCAAGCAATTGTCTTCAGGTCATCTTTACGAACCGCAAGATTGTTGTCAGCGGTGTCTCGCCGTTGGCTTTGAATCATCGACATAAATCGGCTAAGAACAGCAGCTTCAGCTCCTGGCAGCGACTGTAATCTGACTAGATCGATGGTTATTCTTACATCTTCTCCGGTTCCTAGGCCTGGCACGTTATCGGAGCCTCGCGGTAACATTTCGGCAACTGGCACTTCATAAAAAAAGGCGAGCCTCGAAAGGCGCGGTAGCGAAATTGCTCGTTCGCCGCGTTCATATGCTCCGAGCACTGATGCTTTGAACTCATGAGAAGATTGAGCTTCTACGTCTTGCAACGATATTCTTTTTTGGCGACGCACAGAACGTAAACGCTCTCCAACTCTCTCACTATAACTGTCGCTTTTTTCACCCATCCTTGGGTAATCGCCGCTACTCACATTTTCTCCATCTCGCCAAAAACACCTAGGGTGGTTACCTTAGCTCACTCTAAGCGTTCAGCGAGAAGTCCGTTGCGTAACATTGCAAGAACTGTTCCAGCAGCTATTGCGGCAGTCTCAGAACGAAGGACTGACCCGCCAAGTGTTACTGTCTCAGCGCTAGCATCTAGCTCTGTCTGAGACCATCCTCCTTCGGGCCCTATAAAGATTATCGGGTTCGATAAAGTCGGTGCGACTCCACCAAAGTGCGCTAACGCAACGCCCGACTGTTGCATAGCAGTTTCTATCGGTTGGATGTTTTCGATAAGAGGTATGCGAACTTGACGCGACTGCATGGCCGCTTCGCGCGCAATTTTACCTAACCGTATAATTTGTTTTTCTGAACGTTCCTGATCCCATCGAACAACTGATCTTTCTGATGAAAGCAGCACTATTCGATCGATGCCTAATTCTGTGAGCTTTTGGATCACCAGGCTCGGCTTATCTCCTTTAGTCACAACGAAACCAATAGTTACTGGCTTTAACTGTTCTGGAACTCTATTGATGGCCCCTAATAACTCGGGCTTCTCTGAGAAATGAGCAGTGCGCCAGTTCCCCTTCCCATCACAAATGGTAATCGGGTCGCCTTTTCTCATCCTTAAAGATCTCGATAAGTGGTCGAAGTCTTCTTGTTCTAGCTCTGGGTCGTTTAAATCATCAACGAAGGCGTGAGGCCCATGAGTTCCATCGGGAAGCAGTGCCATGAGCTTTTATTGGAAAACTGAACGCAGTTTGCCCATTACGGAACGGTCAGCGGCGTCGGCTACTTGTTCATCACGTTGAGCGGCAAGTTGCCTCAACAAACTCTCATCATCTTTCGACAATTTTGAGGGAATATCGACCGTGACACTCAAAATGAGATCTCCGCGACCGCGACCGCGACCTTCTAATCTTGGAACTCCCCTGCCCTTTAGCTGCAGTACTTCACCCGGCTGAGTTCCTGGAGGTATCACAATTTCTTCCGCTCCGTCGACTGTGTCGAACGTTATATGAGCGCCAAGGGCAGCCTGCAGCATTGTTATCGGAAGCTCAGCTATCAGATGCTCGTTTTCTCTCACGAACCGAGCGGACTCACCAACTCGTAAATGCACATACAAATCCCCTGTTTGCCCGCCTCTAGCTCCCGCAGCGCCTCTACCGGTTAACCGCAGCGTTGACCCGGTATCAACACCTGCTGGAATTCGAACATCATAGGACATCGGTTTACGTTGGCGACCTTCACCGCGACAAGCTCCACATGGATCCAAGATTTCCTGACCGACGCCTGAGCAGCGAGGACATTGAGCGGCGGTCACCATTTGACCTAAAAGACTCTGTCTTACTTGCCTTACTTGGCCTGCCCCATCGCACCCTGAGCATGTTTGTGGCACAGCACCATTAGCGGATCCCTGACCCTCGCATTCTTCACAGTGCACTGCTGTTTGCAATTCAACACTTTGTTCCACTCCGAAGATTGCTTCTTCAAAGGAAATATCCATTACGACTTCTTGGTCTTCGCCGCGAGGAGGACCAGAAGGCCCGCGTTGACGGCCTCCACCAAATGGGTTTCCACCAAAGAAGTTATCGAAAATATCATTCAGGTCGAAGTTGAACGGATCCCCTCCAGAGCCGCCGCCTTTAAGTCCTTCATGACCAAATCGGTCATAGCGAGCTCGGGCTTCACTGTCAGATAGCACAGCATATGCTTCGCTTATTTCTTTAAATCTCGCTTCGGCTTCTGCATTTCCTGGGTTAGCGTCTGGATGATATTTGCGCGCCAGTTTCCGGTAAGCGCGCTTCAACTCGTCCCCATCTACGTTTTTTGGTACTTCTAAGAGCTCGTAGTAATCAGTTGCCATTATTTAAGTGCTAATCCTCGTGGGTTTCACCCAAAGATTTTCCTAGTCGATTGCTGACAACGTTCACGGCTGCAAGCGCTTTCGGGTAATCCATGCGGGTTGGTCCTAGAAGCCCGATGCTACCGACCCGTTCGCCATCAACCGTGTACGGAGCAACAACTACGGCACATTCAGATAGCGGCGCAAGACCTGTCTCTGAGCCAATTGCAACACTCAAGCCGCGATCAACTAGGTCTCCAAGTAGTCGCACTACCAGTAGCTGTTCCTCTAATACTGCTAGAACTGATTTAACAGTCGAAACCGCATCAAATTGTCCAGCCATGTTCGCAGCACCGCCTACATATAAGTCGCCGCCCTGACTTTCAGAAGGTTTCACAGCTTTTACAGCGCTTCCAACTAGCAAATCTAATTTTTCATTTCCGGTGACCTCAATCTCCGGAACTGTTCCCAGAGTAGAGCCTTTAAATAGTTGGTCTATTCTCGCTGAAGCCATTTCAATGATTCGATCATCGCAAAATTCTTTGTAGTCTGCCTTCACTTCGAATCGCTCTACTCCACCAGATGAAGTGACGATGACAAGCAAAAGGCGGCTATTGCCTAAGTCGACTAGTCGAGCTGACCTAACAGTCGTTGGATCATGGGTTGGTCCAACAATTACAGCGGCGTATGTCGTTAGCTGAGATAGCAGCTTGCTCGTGTCAGCAAGTCGTTGTTCTAATTTGCCTTCAGTAGTTCTAAAAAACGAACGAACTTGCCTTGTTTCTGTTTCTTCCAGGGTTCCAGGTCCCAAGCTGTCCACGAAATAGCGGTAGCCAGCCTCCGTAGGCACTCTCCCTGCGCTCGTATGTGGCTGAACGAGGTAGCCATCACTTTCCAATGCCGCCATCTCATTACGTATTGTGGCGCCGGAAACATCTAATCCTGATAAGTCTGACACTGCTCGAGACCCTACGGGCTGCGCCGTGTCTATGAAGCTTTCAACAACAGCACGGAGAACCATTGCTTTACGCTCATCCACCTGGGTACCTCGCTGCTCATCTGAATGCTCAAAGCGGAGCTTATGTGCATATGTGCTCCCATAACGAGCATTCCCTTAACGTATCGACAACTCTAGGATTAATCGTCCAAACGTAGAGCTGAAACGAATGCCTCATTGGGTACTTCAACTCGCCCAATAGCTTTCATTCGTTTTTTTCCTTTTTTCTGCTGCTCTAAAAGTTTTCGTTTACGAGTTATGTCACCGCCGTAACATTTAGCAAGCACATCTTTTCTTTTCGCTTTGACTGTCTGACGAGCAATAATCCGGCCCCCGATAGCCGCCTGGATCGGGACATCGAACATTTGACGTGGAATAAGCTCTTGAAGCTTTTCCGCCATCCGGCGGCCGTAGTCATAAGCATTATCATTATGGACAATGGTCGAAAAAGCATCAACGGGCTCTCCGTTAAGCAAAATATCTACTTTGACTAATTTCCCTATCTGGTAGCCCTCGGGCTCGTAATCTAAGCTCGCATAGCCCTGAGTTCGGCTCTTCAACTGATCAAAAAAATCAGTAACGACTTCTGCCAACGGAATCACATATTGCAATTCAACTCGCTCAGGAGAGAGGTACTCCATGCGTGTCATAGTCCCACGCCTCCCCTGACAAAGTTCCATAATGGTACCGGTATAGCTAGAAGGGCTAAGGATCCCAACTTTCAGCATTGGCTCTTCGATATGGGTTATGGAAGCCGGCTCAGGAAGCTCCGAGGGATTATCGATTTGTATAACAGCTCCGTCATCGGTACTAACCTTGTATGCCACAGATGGCGCTGTTGCTATAAGAGAAAGGTCGAACTCACGCTCGAGACGTTCACGAACTATTTCCATATGTAAAAGCCCCAGGAAACCGCAACGGAACCCAAACCCTAGAGCTCCAGAGGTTTCTGGTTCAAAAGTCACTGACGCATCGTTCAATTTTAGTTTGTGTAAGGCTTCGCGAAGAGCTGGATATTCATCTCCGTCCACCGGGTACAAACCGCAAAACACCATTGGCTTGGGATCATCGTATCCGTCTAGTGCAATCGCCGCAGGATTCGATACTAGGGTCACCGTTTCACCAGATTTAGCTTGCCCGACATCTTTGATACTCGCGATTAGGTAACCAACTTCACCCGGACCAAGTTCGTCTACTGGCACCGGATCTGGGGACCGCACCCCTAGTTCCAAAGCATCATGGTTTCCACCCAATTGCATAAACCGAAGTTTGTCATTTGTGCGGATACGCCCATTCATCACTCGCATCGATGAAATAACTCCTCGATACTGATCGAAATGTGAATCAAAGATCAGCGCCTGCAACGGAGCTTCCGGATCCCCTTTGGGAGCCGGTATGCGCTCCACGATTGCATCTAAAAGAGCTGGGATTCCCTCTCCTGTTTTTGCAGAAATTCTTAGCACCTGCTCAGCGGGCAGTCCTAATACGTTCTCTATTTCGCTTGCATACAGGTCAGGGTCAGCTGCCGGTAAATCTATTTTATTTAGAACAGCTACTATCTCTAGCTCATTTTCAAGCGCCAAATAACAATTAGCTAGGGTCTGCGCTTCAATACCTTGCGCTGCGTCTACAAGTAGAACAACCCCCTCGCAAGCTGCCAGCGATCTACTTACTTCGTAGCCAAAATCTACGTGTCCAGGTGTGTCGATGAGGTGTAATGTGTGATCGTTCCACCCGACACGAACGTTTTGGGCTTTGATCGTGATGCCTCGTTCTCGTTCGAGGTCCATAGTATCTAGGTACTGGGCTCGCATGGTCCGAGCGTCTACTGCACCAGTAATTTCGAGTATTCGGTCAGAAAGCGTCGACTTTCCATGATCAATATGGGCAATTATTGAGAAGTTTCGGATACGCGATAAGTCCATGCTGGAGTGAAAGGTACCAAGCTAAATCCCTATTCATAGGCTCACACCCACCTATTACTAGAATTCTTCTCCCGCTAGATTCGTGACTGAAGTAATTTTTTCCTCAGTTGCTATCTCGCTGGTGTCAGATCGCTCCTTCAGGTTGCTACCCTTGGAGTGCTCAGATGCCTTTCTGCATCTCCGTATCGACATCGAAACAGCGAAGTATCAAACTATGGCCAATATCAAGAGCCAAATTAAACGAAATAAGCAAAACGAGACTCTACGGCTTCGTAATAAAGCCGTCCGTTCTGAGCTTAAAACTCGTGAAAAGGCTGTAACTACAGCGGCTACTGCCGGTGAACCCACGGACGAACTCCTTCGTTCGGTCCAAAAGCGTTTGGACATGGCCGCTCAAAAGGGCGTAATTCATCGGAACGAAGCGGCTCGCCGTAAGTCTCGATTGATTGCGCGAGCTGCAAAACTCGGCTAATTATCTCAGGAAGTTCCCAGTCGAGCCAAACGAGCGACTAGCACTTCCATAATTGTTTCATTATTCAACCCTGATCGACCTCTGAGATCTAGGTCCGCGTCAGACAGCAACTTTATTGATTGCTTCAAGTTTGATTCCCCGATCCGAGATAGCTGGTTCAAAGCTTTTTTTGCCGGGAATGCTGACCCCTTTATACCCAACAAAGACGCTGCATCCCGTTCGTTGGAGATGCTCATTCCATCCAATCGCAACATTTTTTCATAATGGCTATGCAGACTTGCCATGACCTGAAGAGCATGTCTGTTTCCCGCTCCCATCATCCGCTGCAAGACACTCATAGATTCTTGAATGTGACCCGAGTCAATCGCATCTGTTAGCTCCCAAGGAGGGACAGAGCCTTGTTCCCCCACATACGGTCCGATATCTTCTTCGCTGATCACGGCACCCATACCGAAAGCGCTTCTCATTACCTCAAAAAGGCCCGACAGTCTGCCTACATCATCTCCTAAATGAGCAATAATTTTTTTTTGCGCATAGCGATCAAATGACATCCCGCAAACTTCAAATTCTTTGTCGAACCATTCACGCTTTCCCTTAGCTCCAGCCGGAGCACCCGTCTTTATTTGCCTTCCTCCAGCGCCGTTAATAGCGTCTACCAATTTTTTGGGTACCGCTCCACTTCCCCACTCCAACAGAAGAATTGTTACAGGCGATGGGTTCTCAAGGTATGCAAGCAATACCCCAAGCTCACCTATTTTGAATCTATTCAAGCTTCTAGCAACCACTACGCGCTGCTGAGTGAAAAGCGGAAATGTTTGAGCCGCATCTACAAGCTCTTCCATCGAGTAATCTTCGTTGGATAATTCCTGAAGCATTAGCGCTTTGTCTTCAGCACCAACGGCACTATCGGTTGCTTCGCGCACGGCGTTAGCCAACAGAGTAGGTTCTCCGCCTGAAAAAATTTTTATATGGTCTTGAGCCATAAATGACGACACTACTTCGCTTTCCTTTTTGCACTATCTATGCTCACAAATCGTGACGGATTCGGGTTCATTGGAGAGCTTCAACCCTTAGAACAGGGCCATTGATAATTTCTTTCTCCAACCTGGCGTTCGTGGGTCGTCTGCCCCCATTACCTCAAGTAGGTCCACGAAACGTTGACGCGCCTCGTCATCGTCTTTCACCTTTTCAAGTAAATCAGCTAGCTCAACCTCTACTTCATCAGCGTCAACTGGCGACTCGGATGTTCGAGCCAATGCCGATATTCGTCTCGTCTGAGCTGATTCGGGTACCTTCCGCAACAACGCAAGGCCCTCGTCTATTCGGCCATCATTGACTAAAATTTCGGCGAGTGCAGTCACTGCTGGCTCATGATCAGATTCGATGTCCAGGGCAGCTCTCAGTGAAATTTCATCGCCAAGCGCTACCAGAGACTCAAGTTCAGTCTGTTCTTTAGAAGGTAAAAGCTTTGCGATGAAATCTCGAATAATCGGTTCCCCCTGAGCACCCATAAAACCATCTACAGGCTTTCCGTCCTTAAAAGCTATAACCATCGGGATTGATTGGACTTGGAAAGCTTCCGAGATTGCAGGGTTTGCGTCTACATCAATTTTTACACCTACGACTTTACCCTCCTGATCATCAATAATTTTTTCTAGAAGTGGGCCCAAAGTCTTACACGGCCCGCACCACGGCGCCCACAAGTCAACAACAACCGGCACTTCATGACTTTTCTCCACTACCTGCGCATTAAAGTCCTGCTCAGTGACATCGATCATTAGAAGCTCACCTTTATCCTATTTTTCGGCCTATCGTTACAATCTGAATTGTATTGGGATACGTGACGCTACGCGTAGCGTTTCATGTTCATCGACATCACCAGGAGCAACAGCATGATCGAAGGTATTCGACAAGCAGCAGTCACTGAATGGTTAAGCTCCAATGCTACTAACGTTTCTGGACCATTGTCATTTGAACTTATTACTGGTGGCCATTCGAACTTGACGTACAAAGTAACTGATAATAATCAGAAGCAATGGGTACTTCGTAGGCCGCCACTAGGTCATGTTCTAAAAGGGGCTCATGACATGGGTAGGGAACATCGCCTACTTTCATCGCTTTCAATGACCCAAGTACCGGTGCCGCCGGTAATCGGCATGTGCACTGACGCAGCAGTAAACGACGTAGATTTTTACGTGACTGAATTTGTAAATGGCCACGTTCTCAGAGATAAACAAACAGCAGCATTAGTTCCGTTAAGCAATCGCTCCCTACTATCAGATCGAATCGTTGAGGGCCTTGCTTCAATTCACTCGGTAGATCTTGAGGCAACCCAACTTGCAGATTTAGGAAAAAAAGAGGACTACGTCGCACGCCAACTGAGAACATGGCTTCGCCAGTTCGATGCAATGACGTCTCGTGAACTACCCATAATCAAACGGGTGCACGATGCGCTACAGGATGCAATTCCTATTCAAGCTGAAGCAACTCTAATCCATGGGGATTACCGGTTAGATAATTGTCTTGTCACTTCTGACGGACATCTATCTGCGGTTCTGGATTGGGAAATTTCAACACTCGGTGACCCGTTAGCAGACCTCGGAATTTTATTGGCTTATTGGAGTGAACCCTCTGACAGCTTCTTACCTCTAGGTTTCTCCGCCACCATCGAGGCTGGTTTCAAAAGCCGCCGGGATCTCATAGATACCTATGTAAAGCTAACTGGTCGCGACGTTTCAAATATTGATTACTATTTTGCGTTTGCCAATTGGCGTTTAGCGTGCATCCTCGAAGGAGTTCACGCCCGATACGTCGGTGGCGCGAATGTCGAAATTCCAGAGGAAGTAGAAATATTCCCGAAGAGTGTCGTTAGTCTAGCTCTACGCGCAGCTGAGATTCTCGGAGTTGATTAGCCGTGGATTTGTACCAGTTGAAAAGTGAACCGGCCTGCCATCAACCAGTCATGCTAATCGCTTTGGAAAGCTTCGTTGATGCAGGAAACGTTCGGGCATCGGTAGCTGAAACGCTTCGAGAACAACTGGATTTCCAGATCGTCGCAGATTTCGACATGGATTTATTAATTGACCATCGATCGCATCGCCCTATCTTGACAATCAATGATGGCGTCATGACCAACTTGGAATGGCCAAGCATCCAGTTGCTTCACGCGATCGATCAGCTGGGCAACCACGTGCTCTTACTCGACGGGCCGGAACCTGACCTGGTGTGGCACCAGTTCATAAACGAAGTAATGACTTTGGCAACCAAGTTCGCTGCGCGATCTATAATTGGCATAGGCTCATTTCCTGGTCCCGTTCCACATACACGACCTACCGAAGTAGCTACAACCACCACTGATTCATCTCTTGCCCGCCCGGTTGCATACCTGCCTGATGAGCTAGAAGTTCCATCGAGCATCCATGCCGCCATTGAATGGAGCGCTCAAGATTATGGAATCCCAGCCTTGGGGTTATGGGCTCCAGTTCCTCAATATGCCGGAGTGCAACCTTATCCGTCCGCCGCAGCAGCACTCTTACGTCGGATATCAGAGCTGACAGACATCACGGTTGATTTGTCCGAGCTTGATGAAGCAGGAGAACGTGCCGTTCGTAGAATCGATGCAGCTGTTGCGGCTAACCCGCAACATAAACAGATCGTAGATGCCCTCGAGAAACACATAGAGTCAATGGAAGCTTCACGAGCCGATGACCTCCCCTCGGGAGATGATCTCGCCGCAGAGCTACAACGCTTTCTAGATGGTCAAGAGTGACCACAAAATGGCACGATCTCTGCAATTGAGCTAGATTCACCCTATGAAAATTGATGGTGGCATTGGCGTCGATGGCGGATTCGATCGAATAGTCGAAAAATCTCAAGAACAAGAAGAAATCGGATATGACGGGCTCTGGGTTCCTGAAACCAGCCATGATCCGTTCACGATGTTGCCATTGATGGCTTATGGAACAAAAAATATTGAACTTGGCACGAGCATCGTCGTCGGGTTCGCCCGAAACCCTATGGATCTAGCATATAGCGCAAACGATATCCAGCTCATTTCCAAAGGCCGTTTCACTCTTGGTTTAGGCAGCCAAATCAAGGCTCATATTACTCGTCGATTCTCGATGGAATGGTCCAAACCTGCTGCCAGGATGCGGGAAATGATCCTTGCCACTAAAGCCATCTGGAACAGCTGGAACACTGATGAGAAGCTCGACTTTCGAGGCGATTTTTACCAACACACGTTGATGACCCCATTTTTTCACCCTGGAGAGAATCCATATGGCGCTCCAAAAATTGCGTTAGCTGGAGTGGGGCCTCTGATGACTGAAGTGGCAGGTGAAACATCCGATGTTTTTCTTGCACATGGTTTCACTACAGAAAAATATCTAAGAGAGGAAACTATCCCAGCGCTCGAACGAGGCGCTGCTAAAGCTGGGAGATCTCTGTCCGATGTAGAAATTTCAGCGCCGCTTTTCATTGTTACCGGGAACAATGAGCAAGAACTCGAAGACGCTAAGAACTCCACAAGACAACAAATTGCCTTCTACGGCTCAACGCCTGCTTACAGAGGAGTTCTAGAATGTCATGGTTGGGGCGATATGCAAACTGAACTCAACAGATTGTCTAAAGAAGGCAAATGGGTTGAGATGGGGAAGCTTATAGATGACGAGGTTCTCGATGCCTTCGCCGTCGTAGGAGAACCAGAACAAATAGCTAGTGAGCTCACACACAGGTTCGGTGATGTTGTTCAACGAGTAAGTTTTTATGCTCCATACAAATCTGATGCCGAACGTTGGAAAGCGGTATTTAGAGATCTCAAGGCGGTATAAGTTCGTGTACCCCAACTTCCCCACCGACGTCGAAATCAGAGAAGTTGGACCTCGAGATGGCCTACAAAATGAGATGGTCTTGCCGGTGGATCAACGAGTTGCTCTAATTGATGCTCTCTCCACCACTGGGCTAAAAACGATCGAAGCGGCTTCATTTGTTCATCCGAAGGCGATTCCACCCATGGCCGGTTCCGCCGAAGTCATGGCGAAAATTAAGCGCGTCGAAGGTGTCAGCTATAGAGCTTTAGTTCCCAACGAAATGGGAACAGATGCGGCGCTGGATGCTCAAGTAGATGAGATAGAAGTCGTAATGTCTGCTTCTGCTACTCACAACTTAAAGAACATAAAAATGTTGCCTGCGGAGTCAGTCCAACAAATTATTGCCTTAACAAAAATCTCTCACTCTCAAGGCACGCCAGTAGAAGCAATTGTTTCAACGGCTTTCGGCTGCGCATACGAGGGAGATATAGACCCAAAGCTGGTGGCTAGCTACGCCAGACAACTTATCGACGAAGCCGGAGTCGACAGCCTTTCGTTCGGCGACACGAGCGGAATGGCAACTCCAAGGGTTGTGATGGAACTTCTGGAGGCTCTAGGCGAGCAGCAAATTGAACCTAGAGACATCGCCCTTCATTTCCACAACACCCGCAACACAGGACTGGCCAACATTGTGGTGGCTCTTCAAGCTGGTGTTCGGCGATTTGACTCTTCAATCGGAGGTTTAGGTGGCTGTCCTTATTCGCCCGGAGCTACGGGCAACGTGCCAACGGAAGACGTCGTTCACCTCATCCAAGATTTCGGCATTTCTACAGGGATCGACTTAAACCGAATTATCGAATGCGGAGAATTGGCTGAAAATTTAGTCGGCCGGCAGTTACCTTCTCAAGTTCTACGAGCTGGCCCCCGCAGCCGGATTTTTGCGAGTTAACCAGTTATCAATTTCACAGAATAACTCCTGCAGACCTAAGAACAGTCAGTTCATTATCAGAACTTTTAATCAATTTTTTTAAGGCCCAATCAGTGTGTTGTCCTAGGCGGGGCCCGACAGTTTCGATTTTGCTTTCTGTTCGTGAAAACTTTGGAACTGGAGCTGCCATTGGAATTTCACGTCCCAATGTCTCTACTTCGAAACGTCGGATCATCTCTCGCGCTGCGTAATGCGGATCCCTCAACATATCGGGAGCAGTGTAGATACGTCCATAGGGAATCGAATGCTGATCCAATAAAGTTTCGAGCGTTTCAATGCCATAAGTCACAGTCCACTCAGAAATCAAATTATCCAGTTCTGTCTGATGTTTGCCTCGATTCAAATGCTCAGCAAATCGTTCGTCGGTACTCAAATTTTCTTGTCCCATTGCAATACAGATCCGTTTGAAAATACTGTCAGAGTTGCCTGCTATCAAAATATCTGAACCATCTCTAGTGGGGTAAACATTAGATGGCGCTACCCCAGGCAAGACAGATCCCGTCCTACCCCGCTGGTAACCATCGATTTCGTAGTCCACCATAGTTGATTCCATCAACGCGAAGACTGACTCATATATGGCAACATCTACTTCCTGACCTAAACCACTTTTATGTCGTTCATTCAAAGCCGCCATAGTTCCAATAACAGCAAAAAGCGATGCCATAGCGTCACCCAAACTTATGCCAGTGCGCGTCGACTGCCTATCTGGCCAGCCAGTTGTGTGGCGTATTCCTCCCATCGCTTCGCCGATCGAACCAAAACCCGGGTCTTGAGCTCGAGGCCCTGTTTGCCCAAACCCAGAAACATGGGTCATCACCAACCCAGGGTTACTGGGCGATAGGTCCTTGTAGCTTAGACCCCACTCGACAAGCCTCCCCGGTGTAAAATTTTCTAAAACCACATCTGAGTTTTCGGCTATCGAACGGACTAGACCTCGGCCTCTAGCATCTCTTAGATCGATCGCTACTGATTTTTTATTGCGAGCAATAGAAGGCCACCAATAACTATTCCCCTGAGCATCGCATTTACCCCATTGACGCATCGGATCGCCACCAACCGGAGATTCAATTTTTATAATTTCTGCGCCGTAGTCACCAAGAAGTTGTCCAGCAAATGGGCCAGCTATGAAGTTGCCAAGTTCTAGCACTCTGATACCGGACAGTGGTCCAGGCATGCTAAACCTCTTCCGAATCTGCATCGACGCAATTATCTTCACGGGTGCGGTTATCGTCCAATTTGTTTTGGGCAGGTCTGTGAAGTACTGCTGAGACCGGCTCAATAATTAAAAGATTTTGGGAGCGCGAACAATACCCATCGACGATCATTGAATAACCATCGATTTCATAGGCCGGCCAAAGAATTGAAACTTTAGGATGGAGCGCAACATTTCGCTCTGCAGAGCGGCTCAAGGGGCACTCAAGTTTCGAGTTAACAATGCTGAATGTCTGATTCGCTATATGAGTTGTAATATTTTCGTTGACTGTTAGCAGATAGGCAGACATTCCGTATCTTTCCATCTGACTTCCGAGCTCATCTAGTTGGACTGAAATACTCATATTTCTAATTCTATGCGACAGTACCAAAGCTCTGCATAGAACTAATCGTCGCTTAATGTGTTTCAGTTGATAGCTTGGGGCTCTCGTCGGGGCTATAGCTCAGTTGGTAGAGCGCTTGCATGGCATGCAAGAGGTCAGGGGTTCAATTCCCCTTAGCTCCACATCGCTCTGACCTGCTGTTATGTCCTGCTGACAGATTTGCGCCTGCCATAGATGCTCGCCAGTTGCTCGCCATTTGGCTACTTTTCGTCCTTCTCATAGTTCTTTTCAGCAGTTTCTAGAATAAGGGTGTCTGACGGACTTTCACGACTTTTACGTGGCATCAGGTAGCGGACCGCTGCCAGACCAGGCAACTTTTTGATTTGAAGTCGCATACATGGGACCGCATTTTAGCCAGAGGTGTCCCTACTGGAACTTCACTAGAGATTTAAGTAATCAGCGCTTACAGTCGAGCTACCTTCAAGGTGGCTCGACTGTAAGCGGTACATAGAGTAATTGACTGAGTGGTGTTAGCGCATACAATTAATACAAAAATTCTAGAGGAATGACACCCGCAGGGTATAAGCCATCACTACATTTACCTAGTGCCATCCTCCGCTGGGGACGGGGGATGTTTACTTAGTACCACTTGCTTTACTGATAATGGCAAAGTGTCTCAACTATTTGTTGTCTGGTTGAGTGTTCGAAGCTTCGGATACGTCAGCCTGTATCTATACCTGCGTATACGGTGATACCCCCACCCCACTTAGGTGTACGCCCTGGCTAGGTGTAAGCGTCAATCTGTAGGCCTGTAAC
>CAJJCB010000017.1 GCA_905182565.1 Acidimicrobiaceae bacterium
TTTTCGTTGACCATTTTGGTGGTCATGCGCAAGAAACCTGCAAGGGCTGTCACGTCGTGGCCATTATGATCCGCAACGCGCGCGATAGCTTTGCCATAGCCATGAAAAGCGCGATGCATCAGGTTGGAGCTATCGATAATGAGAATGGATCTGATTATATTTGCTTGTGAGGTTTGAGAGTTAAAAAAGTTGAGAAGGTTGAAAGTGGCTTGATTGAACTGGGTTCAGTTGTGTTGTTCTGGCACTTCGTAGAAATCTTGAGGTAGCCTCGTGAATTTCTTGAGATTACAAATCAGATAACCATCAGTCATGCTGTAGCGGAGCAAATCGTATAAGTCGACTGTTGGTGCGCCCTTAGAAAGAGTAGATAAAAGCTAAGTGCTGCAATTGTTTACGGCCAAGGTATCTCCTGTGAGGTAAATCATGCACACCAGGGAGGGCCCGTTACCGACTTTCTTGAAACGCTTCTGATCTCAGGTGTTCCTGCAGCTAAAGGAGGGGAGAAAAGCGGCTGACAGCCAAAAATTCTTGCTGTCTTTTGCTAGTGCCCAGGTGACACCTCAAAGTGCGCCTTTCTTTGCGAAAAACAGAACAGTAGGGCGTTATTTGCCGGTTCAGCGTTTAACGCCGAAACGGTACGTCTCCCGTTCCCTCACCGCGCAGGTCAGGTGTCAGGGCCCACGTGAATGGGTTGGTAATTAATTCAGAGATAGCGTCAGAGGACGCTTCGAGAAGTTGTTCACCTTTAGCAGCGGTCGCTGTGCTGGGGTCGCCTAACACACCGTTTGCTGTTACGGCGGTGAGGTTACGCCAACGAAACGAACCCTCCCCTGTTGTCAAGAAGCTAAGGTCTGCGTCTGTTCGGTGTGACGCAAGATCACTGTCATCTACTAGGTCAGGCTCCAGTCGTAGCATCATCGACGTTTCGGCCTCGCCAGCATGCAAAACATTTGACTGATCTTCCAACAACGGGCCTAGTCTGCTTGCAGCTTCCAACCAGTAGGTCGCAGCTACCACCGTCATTTCGCTAAAGTCCAGAGTGAGGTCTTGCGCAATCAGTTTGCTGGCGTCAATATTGCCGCCGTGCCCGTTCAAGATCAACACGTCAGTGAATCCGTGCCGTCGAACGCTATCGACGATGCACCGGAACACCGAGAAAAGCGTCTGATAGTCGAACGTGATGGTGCCACCAAAAGGCATGTGATGCTCCGACAAGCCCGTCCAAATCACCGGTAGCACTACGGTCGGGCGATCTCCTTGCGCCTTGTGCGCAGCTCGGTGTGACACCTCGGTGACTAGCCGACTGTCTACTTGCACCGGGAGGTGAGGTCCGTGCTGTTCCATCGCCGCCACTGGCACAATGACTACAGCGTTGTTTGCCGCCAGTGCCCGGAGTTCGTGCGCCTTAAGGTTCGCCCATTCGATCGAGGTCATGGAGCGCAGGTTAGTACCCAGCTAAGGCCTCTGAGCATGGGATTTGAGCAAAAGTTTTAGGGCTTAGTGATCATCTCAGTTTCCCATAATCACTTGTTCACGTTGAGGTGCGACCAACTAGAGAAGAAGCGTTCAATAGTTTTCTTGTCATGTAGATGGTTGCCAACAGCGACGACTGCACGAGCCTCGGCAGCCTCGAGAAGTGCGCTGCTGCGTTGACGAGTTCGACAGTGTCGTGCGTGAATGATGCAGGTGAGATGAGCGAAGCCCCGCCTGTTTCAGCGTCGCTTGGAGTCGATGGCGTTGAAGAAGAGGAAGAGTCATAGTTTCTGAGTTGTTCCTAAAATACCAAAGGATCTGCCCCGAAGGGAGGCCGTTGCTAGAATCACTTCATCACCGAGGACGACTTTCGCGAGCTACTAGCAAGTCAAGACTGCGACGACATCCGTGAAGTTAGCTATTCCGCTGGCCACTGGAGTGTCGACAACAGCAACGACTTTGCCTCACTCCACACCCATAAGTTCGATGCTCAAATGCTGGTCCTAGAAGGTGAATTCATCCTCGAACTTGAGGACGGCAAGCACACTTTCAAAGCCGGTGACACGTGCAGCGTGTCAGCGGGCACTACCCACGCTGAGCACACTGGAAATATCTCGGCGCGAATACTCGCCGGTCTGATTCATTAGCTCTAAATAACCTCCTCGAATGGAGGTCTAGTGTGAGGCAGCTTGGTTACGTTCGCTGCTGCAAAAAATCTATTTAAGTGTTGTGGTTCTATTTACTATGACTTTGTCCGCTGTTTCAGGATGCTGTTCTGATGACGAGGTTGGCAGCCGAACAAAAAACGCAGCGGATTGCTGTGTCTATACCCCTTGAATCGTGGAATAACTCCGCTTTTGTTTGGGAACTAAGACCTATTCTGTTCGCTACGTTGTTGGCGCTCATAAGATCCGGCTTCACTTTTATGGTTGTCTTCAGGCAACACTCGCAGATAAATTGCTACCGGTACTTTGGTTATTTGTTCCATGTTCTTTTTATCCCTGAAACGCTTGAGGTGTCTTCAGAACCTGGACTTGCGCTCACTACTGCGCTCTAGAGTAATCTTCTGGATATGCAATTCAGACCCATCGTTGGAACACTGGTTTACATATTAGATAAAGAAAAACAAGAAGTCTTAATGATTCGTAGGAACGCTCGTAAAGACGATGATCACTATGGAAAAGTCAATGGTCTTGGCGGAAAATTAAACCAAGATGAATCTGTTGTTGATTGTGCCAGACGCGAAATATTCGAAGAAGCTGGAATTGAACTGAACTCCCTTACTCTTAGAGGAACTATTACATGGTCAAACTTTGGGCCCAAGTTGGAGGAGTGGCTTGGGTTTATCTTCTTGAGTGATAGTTGGTCTGGCATTCCGCGGACACATAACGAAGAAGGCTCATTGGAATGGGTCAGTCTCAGTGAATTATTAGAGACATGTTCCCTGGACCGGATCGGTACAGAATCGCAAAGTCTTCCCATGTGGGCGGGAGACCGTTACTTTGTGCCACTTGTTTTTGATAATGACCCTCAGGCCTTTCATGGAACGATGCCTTACGAAGGTGACTTGCCAGTTAGCTGGAGTTACGAGCGGCTGTGATCTACCCACCACGTTCTATAGCCATTGAATAAATTGAAGCAACGGCTTGAATAGGTTGATGCTTATTATTGTGTCCTTACATTTTAACGTATTCGTAGTCAACGGGTTGAGTGTTTATGCCGGCACTGGGTGCTGCTATCCAGCTCGCCATTAGACCTGGTTCGTAAACAGGCTTCATAAGCGATACAACGTACGCTCGATCGTTCTCGCTAGGGAGATAGGAATTTTTGTTTTTGTCCCATTCAGCTTGTGAAATGATTTCGCCACTCGGGTTGAGGTGGTGATCACGAAATTTACCAACGTGGCGGTTAAATCCTTCGTGGGGAAGAGTGAGCACCGTCTCTACGCCCATTTCGCTAATAATACGGTTCCAACGTCGAAGGCCCTTTGCGCAGTCATCTATGTAGGAACGTCTTAACTCCTGATTGACGAGTGTGATGGCTGAATATTCTTTTGTTACGAAATCAGAACCGACTATCTCGTCTAGGTAATCTGAATGGGCATTCAGTACGTGATCATCAGAATAAGAGGGCTCCCCGAACCGTCCTTTAAGTCCGGCTGAAAAGTAATTCGCAGCGTTGGTCGACGTCTCTGAGCCAAAAAGATCTAGCGACACAGAAAAATGAAAGTTCAAGTACTTCTGAAGAGTCGGCAAATCGATAGCCCCGTGCTCGCGAACGTCAGGTGTGTTGAATTCATGCATTAGGTCACATGTTCGTTGAATGACTCGTCCGATCCCGGAAGCACCAACAAACATGTGATACGCCTCTTCTTTCAACATGAAGTCACAGGTGCGGCTCAGAGGATCGAACGCAGATTCCTTCAAAGCTCCGAGTTGATATTTACCATCACGATCCGTGAAATATGTAAATAACAAAAATGAGAGCCAATCAGAAGTCTTTTCATTAAATGCGCCGAGGATTCTGGGCTGGTTCGAGTCTCCAGAATGCCTTTCCAAAAGTGCGTCAGCCTCCTCTCTACCATCTCGTCCAAAGTACCCGTGAAGGAGATAAACCATTGCCCAGAGATGACGACCTTCTTCGACGTTTATTTGAAACAAATTGCGCAGGTCATACAAAGACGGCGCTGTCTGCCCAAGGTATCGTTGTTGCTCAACTGAGGCAGGTTCAGTATCACCTTGAACAACAATTAAACGTCTGAGATCCGAACGAAATTCTCCTGGTACTTCATGCCAGACAGGCTGACCTTTGAATTCACCGAATCCTATCTTTCTGTCAGGCTCGGCTTCAGATAAAAAAATACCCCACCGGTAATCCGGTAGTTGAACATGGCCAAAGTGAGCCCAGCCTTCTTGTCCAACGTCAACTGCGGTTCGGAGATAGACGTCCTTGTCCTGAAACTGCGCAGGCCCCATTTCTGACCACCAGTCTTTGAATCGCGGGTGCCAATTTTCTAGTGCGCGTTGAAGACGGCGGTCGTCTGCCAGATCTACGTTATTTGGTATTAGATCGGAATAATTAATGGTTGTCATTTACTTCTCCGCTCATGTTCGGTCGGTGTTGTAGGTCGGTCTCGACCCGGTTCCATACAAACGCAAAGCTCCTTCGGGGCCGCTAGCGTTTGGGCGTGTAAATATCCAATTCTGCCAGGCTGACAACCGTGCAAAAATTTTAGTAGCCATAGTTTCAGGTCCCGCAAATCTGTGATTCGCCTCCATCGCCGTCAGAGCATCTGGCGAAAAGCTTGAACGTTCTTCTATGGCTATGCGTAACTCTTCTTCCCAATCTAGATCGTCGGGTGTGTAAGTCACCAAGCCTCGCTCAATAGCGGTGGAGGCAACGAGAGATGTGTCACGCGTTTCGACTGCATTCGCCAAACTATTGCTGTCTCCCCAAAAACGAGATGCTAAGCGGCTAATGCCGTTGGCCATTGGGAATATTCCCAGGTTTACGTCACCTAACTGGATTGTTGCTGCAGGGAGGGGCTCTTCGTCATCTTCGAAAATTCCAGAAAGCATGTAGCTTCGATCTGCTGCGAGCGCCAGTTCGAATAAAATCCCAACGAAACAAGAACCGGGCTCTATCGCTGCGATTAAAGTTCTTGCTGTCAGATCCATTCTTGAAAGTGTGCGTTTCCAAAGAAGTGCAGTTTCAAGCTCTGCGTGCGTTGTCGGGTTATTTAAGGCCTGGTCATGTTTTAAGACCGATTCAGCAGGCCCTGAAGTGCGAATCAGAAGCGTGCCCAAATGAGGATAGTTGAAACGCAATCGACATAGCAGATCATCGAGTTCGAGTGCAGTGGTTAGTAGCCAGTCTGAGCTTTCAGCAGCTGAAATTTTGATATCAACATGCTGGCTCTTGAAACTAGCTGAAACATAACGGTACTGAATTTGGCTATCGGTAACCCGGATAGACAGTTCAGGCAACACGGCGGGGGAGCCCCCCATCCGAGAAGTCGCGTCAGATAATTGTACCGCTCGATACCTCACGGCCATGTCAAAATCTGTTGGTGAAGCCAACTCGTCAACTAATTTCGATCTCAGTGCTTCTTCTCCGCGCGTTCCTTCTGCTTTGGTGGCGAAAACGTCAGCTATGTCTCTTCTCAAGTGGCGCTTATCGGTCAATCTAGTTAATCCTCCGGTACCAGGAAGCACTCCGAGTAACGGCACTTCGGGGAGAGAAACCGCTGTATTTTTATCATCTATTAAAATGATGTGATCACAGGCAAGAGCGAGCTCATAGCCGCCGCCTGTGCAAGCTCCTCTTACCGCTGCGAGAAACCGTATTCCACTGTGTAAGGAAGCCTCTTCAATCTCAAGACGGGTTTCATTCGTGAATTTACAAAAGTTTATTTTATGTCCATGATCGGCGCCGGCTAGCATTTGGATATTGGCACCTGCACAAAAAATGCCATCTAGAGCGCTGTCGATTACGACGCATTTTGTGTTGGGATGTTCGAATCGTATACGTCGGATTGCATCTGCCAGCTCAATATCGACTCCGATATCGTAGCTGTTGAGTTTCAGTTCATATTCTCCGATAGCTGCTGCTTTTGGGTCAACAGAAAGTGTGAGTGTCGCAATTACATCATCGACCGATAAAACCCAATGTGAATATTGATCCGGATGGCGCTGGAAATCAATCATCGCATTGCGATCGGTTGAAATGAGTCAGAAATAACACATGTCTCCGTGAAGATTTGATTTGCGGCCAACTCTAAGCATCTCCAAGTTTCTGTAAACAGTTGCTGAGCTTCCCGCCTATGGTGAGACCAAACAAAATATTTGTTGGCCAAGCCGGGGTCGATCAAAGGGAACTGTCGCCATTCGTGCATGAGAAGTGTTCTTGCGAATAAGGCATCATTACCCAGACGTAAAGGGCCTGCCGGATCCCATTTTTGTGAAAATTTGACGTAAAGATTGCCCAGTTGGTCAAGAGGCCCCCAAGCTTCAGCGATCATTCGGCTAGCGTCCGTGGTCATTGCCGGGCGGCCTAGAAACAATTCAACATGTTGCTCAAGTTCAAGCTCACGGATAACGGCGTCGGTCTCTAAGGATCTATCGCCTGGCGCTATCCATTGTCCGTCTCTAAGATTTCCATACCCCAGAAAAGTTAGACGCCTCCTTAGGCGGTCACGAGATGAACGACGCTCGACAGGAAGAGAATAGCTCAGTAAAGTCCATTCGTTTTCTTGAGAATCTTCCTCATCAACGAATGTTCGAATTCTATGCTCGCCATCAATCAGCGAAGATTCAGCTCGTGTGGAGAGTGAATAATGTGTTTCTCTCCCAGCTCGATGAGAAGTCAGGAAATCTCGTTTGACAAGTCGTGATAAAGCAGATCGACTGGAGGCAGCGGAAAACCCATGTTGATTCAGGATTTGTATTAAGCCGATAGCACTTACTCGATGCGAGGAATGATGCAGAAGCTGGTTCCCTAGCAGAGTGATAAGGAGCTCCTGCGGGAGAGGTCGAGGCGATAAACAGTTAGCCACATAAACATTCTGCACCAAATAAGTCACGTGACGCAAAATGCGTTTACTATATTTTTGTAATACTTAGTGCATCTCGATAGTCCGATAAAATAATTTAGTCGTTAAGGGGAGATAATGCTTGGTAATGCAGTCAGTCGCTTTGTCATCGAGCCATCCGAGAGCGAACCGTCAGCGCTTGCAATCATTCATGCCGAGGATGGGACAGAGATATCTCGCTTGGAGCTTCTAGATGGCGTGAAATCTGCAGCTGCGACGCTTTTAGCTAAAGGTGTGGTCCCAGAACAGCGAATTATGATCTGTTGTGCAGACAGCTCCCAGTTTCTCTACTGGTTCTGGGGGGCCATTTGGATAGGTGCTATTCCGGTTCCGGTTTCCACCATGCTGACCGAGGCTGACTATAGATTTCTGCTAGAAGATTCGCGTTCTGTTGGCTTAATTTATTCTGCTGAATTTTCTGAATCGGCTGGTTTAGCAGGAGAGGAGCAATTTTTTTTGAAATGGAAGTGTCTCGACACCGATATCGAACAGCTTCTTACAGCAGCTTCGGTTGCAAGCCCATATCCCACTTCCGAAACCGATGATGCTTTTTGGCTTTACACCTCTGGTACTACGGGATTTCCAAAAGGAGTTATACATCGCCATATTGATCTAGGTTTTTGTACTGATAATTATGCAGTATCTGTGCTTGGGATGAACTCCGGTGATTCTGTTTATTCAGTGGCCAAACTTTTTTTTGCCTATGGTCTAGGAAATACCGGATATTTTCCATCTGGAACGGGCGCAACGGCCATATTGAACTCTGGAAGGCCTATTCCAGAGGATATTTCTCGCCACTTGTTGCGATACCGACCGACGATCTATTTCGGGGTTCCAACGTCGTATGCGCAGTTACTAGCTTCGGAGATCCCTGATAGTACTTTTGAATCTGTTCGTGTAGCTATTTCAGCAGGTGAGTCCCTGCCAGGTGATATACATCGGCGATTTCAAGAACGTTTTGGTATAGAAATTCTTGATGGGTTAGGTACTACAGAACTAGCTCACATCGCTATTTCGAACTTGCCAGGTACTTCTGTTGCTGGCTCTAGCGGCTACCCAGTTGATGGATACGAAGTTTCGTTACGAGACCAGGACGGTGTTGAAGTGCCAGATGGCGAGCCAGGCGCTTTGTATGTGGCTGGCGAATCTGTGATGGTCGGTTATTGGAACCGCACAGCGAGAACACGTGAAACGTTACAGGGAAAATTTTTAGCAACTGGCGATAGCTATGTTCGAAATCTAGATGGTTCCTACACCTCGCTAGGTCGCAGCGATGACATGCTTAAAGTAGGTGGCATTTGGGTATCTCCCAACGAAGTTGAAGCCTGTGTGCTTGAACTAGAGGACGTTCTGCAAGTAGCAGTTGTTGGAGCGTTAGATGCCGATGGGCTCACAAAACCTAAGGCATTTATAGTCTTAGCCCGTTCTGAGGCAGGCGATGGGATTGAGGCCCTAGTGCAAAACCATGTCAAGTCCCGCCTCGCCTCATACAAATACCCGCGATGGGTACAAGTAGTTGACGAGTTGCCCCAGACAGCGACAGGTAAAGTAAAGCGCTACATTTTGAGAAACGATGACTATCAAAATTAAGTCGTAAGGTTATGGCCAGGCTTAGGCGGCTGTTGCGACTAGTTCCATGCTCGTTTTATCGCCAATGGCAGTTCTTCAATCCACTGAATTAAGTCATGACCACATACACGTTCCGTCCAATGATGATCAGACTTGTTGAAATGTAACCAGGCTGCCCAGGCTTCAGTGGCTTGATGGAAACCGGTTTCAAGAGTGCCTGCGCAAAGGTGAACAAACGGCGCATCTGTCTCGACCCACTGGATCTGCTGGCCAGGAGGCATGCCGCTTGAGAATGCTATGCAATGTCCAAAACGTTCTTTGTGTAACGCAGAAGTCGCTAAAGCATGCCCTGCGCCATCAGAGCAACCAAATATTGCTTTGTCTTTCCTCAGATTTGAAGTTCCGAAGGTTTTTTCTGCCCAAAGCGAGAGCTCGTCTACGAAAAATTTTTGATGACGGTCGAACCTTTGGTCATCGAAGCCAGGAAGGTATTCGAGGGCACGTTCGTTCCCTGACCTATCCATAGGCGCCGAATGAGGAGCTACAACAACTACAGGGTCGATGACGCCATTGTGAATCGCAGCGTCAAGTCGTCTTATGTAAGGCGCAATCATATTCCCATCAGTTGAGTAGATAACAGGAAGTGAGACAGATGAGTCATGAGCTGGAGGAAGGTATACCTTTATCTTTCGGTTCTCACGAAGCGCCAGGCTATTCAACTCTGTTGTCAATAAAACTCCGCGTAGATTATCGTCTTCGTGAGATGGCGACTCTATCGGCGCATCTACACCTCGAAACCTTTCATCGACGGAACCTCGAACTCCTCCTATCGGAAGGCCATTATCGTCGAGCTCCCAAAAACCAAACCCGAAGACTGCTTCGTCAAGTCGGTCAACATAAATCTGAGCACAAAAAAGATCAGTAGCTGAACCATCTTCTTTGGAAACTCGCCACATAGGGATTTCAAATACGGGTCCGGGCATTAAGCCAGCGCCTTGAGACCGACTAGCGAAAGTAAGGATATTGTCGTTAGACCAAACACCACCAGGGTTTTTGTCTAGTTGTATAGTTAGTTCCTCTTCAGTCGGATCTGTCCAAACTCTAAAAAATGGTTGATTGGAGTCTAGATATTTTCCATCAGAGCGTTGGCGAGCCAGTTCTAAGTTTCGATGATGAATGTTATCGCGCATGGTATCGAGAGGAGGTAAACCGAAATCGCCTCTCATAGCGTCGTCGGCTAGCCCATCGAGTGGTCCCATCACGATGTCCCCTTGGTGTTCCATCGCTGCAGTTCCAAATCGCTGAGGTCTACCGCTCATTAGGGCTAACTTGTCAGCACACTCAGCAAACAATACGCCTGCACCCGGAAGGTCGGCGCGATGGGCGCGTATCGCTAACTCGCCAGCTATGGGTAGCTGTTGAGGACCGCCATGAACTGACAGGGCTCTTGCTGTTCGTAAGGCTTGGTGACTGTCAAGCTCTGAGATATCAAGATCCTGTAGAAGTTGATGGACTAATAGGGGAGCTGCGTCTAAGTCAGCTCTTTCTATCTGATTAAGTAGTTCTTGGATATCAGTCACATAAACCCCTCGCGTAGGTTCATGTTACATCTCGACAGAGTTGAACCTAATGTGATTACTTTGAGCGCAAAATTTCTATGAAAGATAGTCCACTGTCTTTTGGTCTAACGAGGTAGGTTCATATCGTCATCTAAAATTTTTACAACAAATATAGATTCAATAGGAGAACCATGACTGAAGAGCTAGTTCTGACTGAAGAACGTGGCCATGTGCTGCTAATCACCCTTAACCGCCCCAATGACATGAACGCGTTCAATACGCCCTTGGCACAAGCTTTGGCTAATGCGCTAGATGCTTTTGACGCTAATCCAAACGTCCGAGTAGCTGTTCTGACTGGCGCAGGACGAGGATTCAGCGCAGGAATGGATCTTAAGCAGTTTGTCGACGGAGGCATCGATGCTATGCCCAACGCCGGTGATCGAGGCTTCGGGGGAATAGCCGAGAAGAGTTGTGCTAAACCCATCATCGCCGCAGTTGAGGGATTCGCGTTGGCCGGAGGTCTTGAAGTAGCGCTTTCATGTGACATGATCGTGGCATCCAAAGGAGCAAAATTTGGCATTCCCGAAGTTGGTGTTGGACTATTCGCTGGTGCCGGCGCACTGGTTCGGCTACCTCGACAGCTGCCCTATAACCTCGCCATGGAATTAGCGTTGACTGCGGATCCGATAACCGCAGAGGTTGCTCACCAACATGGCATGGTAAATCGTGTCGTTGAAAAAGGTCAGGCGGTAGAAGCGGCAGTGGCCCTTGCCGAACGGATTGCTAAAAATGCCCCAAAGGGCGTGCGAGCATCGAAACAACTAGTTAAAGATGTCCTCGGCGTCTCCGAAGAACAGTTTTGGGAATTCCAACGTCCTGCAATGGAAGAAGTTTTTGGATCAGAAGATGCTATCGAAGGTGCAACAGCGTTTGCAGAAAAGCGTTCTCCGAATTGGCAAGACCGATGAGCCAGAATTCTCCGGCTGACTTTGACTAGATGGAGCGAGCGCAGCGTAGCTCTAAGCGCTAGCAGTTATGATCAACGTTGGAAAAAATTAGAAGAGTCTGGGCACAATATTCATGGTGAGGCAGATCTAATTCACTCTTTTAGGCCGCAGAGAGTTTGTGACGCTGGGTGCGGCACTGGGCGAGTTGCAATAGAACTTTCAAGAAGGGGAGTTGAAGTAGTTGGAGTGGACCTAGATCAAGAGATGCTAAAAGAAGCCCGAGATAAGGCACCTCAAATTTCTTGGATACTTGCAGACCTAGTCTCTTATGAGACAGATGAGCGTTTTGACTTAATAGCGCTTCCAGGGAATGTAATGATTTTTTTGCAGCCTGAGACTGAGCATAAAACGATTAACAATTTAGTAAAGTGCCTGACCGAAGAGGGCATTCTGCTGACTGGGTTTCAATTATCTAAAACAACACTTCAGCTAAAACAATATGATTCGGATGCCAAGAAATCTGGCTTGGAGCTAGCAGGCCGTTGGGCAACATGGGGGCGAGACCCCTTCACTGGCAGTGACTACGTGGTATCCGCTCATCGCCTTAAGAAGCCTTAAGAATTAAATCAATCCATCGGGAGGCGAGCTAGAAGTTCGATTTTTCTATCTTCGTATTCGTCAAAATCAATCTCTTTAGCATCGAATTGCGCTTGAAGCTCGCCCACTAGTCGCAGTAGATCATCTGCTGATATCTCTTTATCTAAATTTCCATCTAACTGTGCTGCATCCGGAGCCACGTTAGGTTTTTCTTCGTCGTAACTTAACGGACCGCCTTCTGCTGCGACACCGAGACGCTTAGAGCGCTTAATGTCAGCCTTGGCTTTTTTTGCGCGATCTCTTTGAAGTTTCTCAAAAGTCGTTCTGCTTCCGGCCATAGAGGGTCCTTTGATCGGTTTAATTGCACAATTGTTCCGATCTAAAGCATTTCTAAATCGGGGTCGAAGACAAGCGCCGACCAGTATCTAAGCCTAGACGGTAAATTAACAAATGTGGTGTAGCTTGCTCTTGACTTCTTGTGAATGTCAGTAACGATTGCACTTGTGCGAATAAAGAGAGCGAAGCAACCTGATGACAAACTTTTCAGAAATTAAAGTAAGTAGAGACGGAGAGCGTTGCACTATTTCCTTCGATAGGACCGAGGCGTTGAACGCTATTACTCCGACTATGCTTGAAGAACTAAATGCAGCAGCGACCGCTGCGTCAGAAGACGACGGTATCAGATTCGTAGTGCTTACTGGAGAAGGTAGATCCTTCAGCGCCGGTGTCGACCTAAAAGCATTGGGAGAACGAGAACTAACAAATGGGAAAGTCGGAGACATTCTTGACCTTCCGGCGAGACGGCTCACATCGACTCTCTCATCAATGCCCAAAGTAACGATCGCTCGGGTCAACGGTTTTTGTTTTACGGGTGCCCTTGAACTAGCTATATCGTGCGATCTGCTGGTAGTAGCAAGCAACGCAAAAATGGGAGACACCCATGCAAAATTTGGACTTCGCCCGACCTGGGGCTTAAGCCAGCGGCTGCCTGAACTCGTTGGGTTAGCTAAAGCACGCGAGCTTTCTTTTACTGCCCGGATCTTCAGCGGTGAAGAAGCAGCTCAATGGGGACTCGCCACTGAAGCGGTCGCATTGGAGGA
Organism: Acidimicrobiaceae bacterium; assembly: GCA_905182565.1. Classification (GTDB taxonomy): domain Bacteria; phylum Actinomycetota; class Acidimicrobiia; order Acidimicrobiales; family Poriferisodalaceae; genus UBA9040. The sequence continues at coordinate 12,836 of CAJJCB010000017.1, forward strand.
TTTAGATGGAAGAATAGACGAGTTAATCGAAGAGATGAGCGGAAATTCGAGTGAGTCGTTTGTCGCATACAAAGACTTATATGCAGCTTCCTCCCAGCTGGGTTTGGAAGCAGGCCTTGAGTATGAGGGAATAACTGATTATGGGTTCTCGGATACTGAGGAACGTTTAAAAGGCTTTCGTTAGGTAACGGCTGGCCAACTATGCTCGGCGAAGAGTGCTCTCAGTACTTTTTTGTCGATTTTTCCAGTTCCGGTATGGGGTATCTGGTCTATTACCACTATGTCATTCGGTAGCCACCAGGAAGGTACTTGTGGCTTCATAACGTCAAGAATCTCTTGCTGGTTGAGCTCAGCTTCGTTATGTAAGACCACAAGAAGTAACGGTCGCTCTCCCCACCTCTCGTGCGGCAATCCGATAACAGCCGCTTCCGCTACAGATGGTGCCGCAATTGCAGCATTCTCCAAGTCGATAGAACTAATCCATTCCCCCCCACTTTTAATGACATCTTTAGCCCTGTCAACAATCGTGATGTACCCCTCATCATTTATGGTGGCCACATCGCCGGTCCGGAGCCAGGACCCGTCGTCAGACTTTAGATGCGTAGAGTCATCATCGTGCCGAAAGTAGCTTCCAGCTACCCACGGGCCGCGCGCTAGAAGTTCACCTGGAGTTTGGCCATCTCGTTCAACTTCTTGACCTTCGGAGTCGATGAGGGAAAGTTCGACTCCGTAGATCTCGCGACCTGCCATCGATTGGCGTTTCCTTTGTTCTTCTCGTTCCAGTCGTTCCACCCGATGTGTAAATCGACCAGCAGACCCTTGAGTCATTTCTGTCATTCCCCATACATGCGAGACAGACACACCATACTTATCTTCAAGGATGTCGATGAGCGAGCTTGGCGCTGCTGATCCACCGACAGCGATTTGCTTGAGTGATGGAACATTCATACCAGTACGTTCGAGATATTGAACAAGTGAAAGCCATAATGTTGGTACACCAGCAGAAAATGTGACGTCCTCGGATCTTATATGCTCAACCAAGGCTGCTGCATCAAGATTTGATCCAGGTAGCACGAGTTTCGCTCCTGCCATCGCTGAGGCAAAAGGAATAGCCCAGCCGTTTACATGAAACATAGGAACAGCGAGCAGTATCGATTGTCCAGAGTGGACATTATGCCCATCCCCAGTGCAGGTGGCCCAAGACTGAAGCACGATTGCTCGATGGCTTTGCAATACCCCCTTTGGGTTTCCAGTTGTTCCTGAGGTGTAGCACAAGGTCGCAGGAGCCCATTCATCTAACTCAGGCCAGGTTGAAATTTCCCGCTCTTCATCAATCCAGGTTTCATAACATACATATGTGGCGACTTCTGAGTTTTTGGGAGCTTCATCACCGAGAACGACCCACAACCTTACCGAAGGAACAAGGGATGCTATTCGTTCAGTAACGTCAATGAAATCAGGATCAATTAAGACGACTTGGTCTTCGGCGTGATTAATAATGTAGGCAATCTGTGAATCATGAAGCCTTGGGTTTATGGTGTGTAAAACGGCGCCCATGCCACAAATCCCGTAGTAAGCCTCTAAATGTCGGTAGTCATTCCAAGCGATTGTTCCTACGCGATCACCTTGTTTGACGCCTTCAGACGTTAACGCAGATGATAAGCGGTGGGATCGCTCCGCAATTAATGACCAATTTGACCGGGAGGTGTTACCACTGGAATCAGTAGAGACAATCTCAGTTGTTCCGTGGTTACGCCCGGCATAATCTATGAGTGTTGAGACAAGAAGTTGACGGTTCATGTTCAGGCCATCTGCCATTGTGCTACCTAACCTTTGCAAAAAATGAACGTAGATCGGCAATGAACAGTTCTGGTTGTTCAAAGGCTGCGAAATGTCCCCCAGAAGGCATCTCGGTCCACTGCTGAATGTTTAGATATATTGACTCAGACCAAGACCGTACCGGTGGAATTATTTCCGCTGGGAACTTTGCGATCCCGGTGGGAATCTCGACTACCGCTGGACGGCCAGATCTGAAACTTTCCCAGTACAGCCGTGCAGAAGAAGCAGCAGTAGCATTGCACCAATAGAGCATTACGTTGTCGAGCATTTCATCTCGTGAGATAGCGTCTTCAGGAGAGCCATTGTTATCAGTCCACGCCCAAAATTTTTCAACGATCCAGGCCATTTGGCCAACTGGGGAATCGCTTAACCCGTATCCAAGTGTTTGTGGTCGCGTGGCTTGTTGGATTGAGTACCCAGAGTCCCAATCTCGATAGTAATCAGCTGCCTCAAGCGCCTTTAGCTCCTCCTCTGTTGGCTCGCCGTGCTTAGGCCTTTTCCCTCTCATCACCATGTTGAGATGAATAGCGCAACACGTTTCGGAATGGCGCCCACCGATTGCAGTAGTGATAGCGGACCCCCAGTCACCTCCCTGGGCGCCATAGCGCGTGTAGCCGAGTCCGAGCATAAGCTCATTAAAGACATCGGCTATACGCTCAACATTCCAGCCAGTAGTTTTAGGTTTTTCACTAAATCCGTAACCAGGGAGAGAAGGGCAAACGACGTGGAACGCATCCTCTGCTTTACCTCCGTGCGCAGTTGGGTCTACCAGCGGTGCGATCACTTTCTGAAATTCAACGATTGAGCCCGGCCAACCATGAGATAAAATTAGCGGCATAGCGTCTTCATGTTTTGAACGTACATGTATGAAGTGAAGTTCAAGTCCTTGGACGTCTGCTTTGAATTGTGGAAACTGGTTGAGTAGTTTCTCTCGTGATCGCCAATCATATTCTTCTGCCCAATATTGACTTAGCTCTCGCGCATATGCAATTGGAAGACCTTGTGTCCAATCCTTTACCACTTCACTGTCTGGCCAACGAGTATTCCTAAGTCGATATCTGAGATCGTCTAGTTGCTCTTCGGTAATAGCGATTTGAAAAGGCCTTAGTTCCATAGAGATAAGTTAGCTGGCGTCACTCATGTCGTGGTAGACGCATTTAGAATCGCTTCAAGATTTATTGTCCATAGCGTGCCAGCTATGATTCCGAAAAACCTGACGGGTCGTAGCGAAACTGGCCGCCAACCATTGTGGCTCTAACGGTAATATCGGCAATAGAATCGCTCGCAGTCTCACGAAGGTCGTGATCTAAAACCACTAAATCTGCCAATTTGCCTTGGCTGAGACTTCCTTTTCGATTCTCATCGAAAGCAGCATAGGCAGACCCGATGGTGTATGCGGTAAGAGCCTCTTCGATAGTAAGGGCTTCATGAGGGTTGAAGGGAGCCCCACTGGATGTTTTCTGATTTACAAGATCGTGTAGTCCAAGTAGAGGTGCTCCCTTCACAACGGGGCGGTCAGAGCTCCCAGGTAGGGGAATTCCTGCGTCCAAAAATGATTTCTGCCGGTAACAATTTGCTACTCGATCAGAACCAAGCGCATCAATCATTCCATCGCCCAGTTCACTTATGAAACGAGCTTGTGGGACCGGTATCACTCCAAGTCGAGCCATTCGAGTAACGTCCTCGACTCGCACCACACCGGCGTGTTCAATACGATGTCTGTGGTCTATGCGTGGGTGTATCGCAAGTGCTTCTTCGTATATGTCAAGGACGGTGGAGACGGCCCTATCTCCAATCGCGTGGACACCAACTTGCCAGCCTGCTCGATGGGATTTAATTACGACATCTTTAAGTTCGGATACATCCATCTGAAAGAACCCATTATTTTGTGGGTCCTCATCGTTTGCAAACGGTTCAAACATCGCACATGTGCGGCCGATGAGTGAACCATCGGCAAATACTTTTGTGTTGCTAATTCGGAGCCAGTCATTGCCGAAACCTGTGCGAAGTCCTAAGTCCAGTGTTTTATCAGCAGAATCTGAAGCATGATGTTCAACGTAATGAAGCGACTCTTGAGCAATCATGGCATTAACTCTGACTTCAAGATCATTATTCTCAAGAGCGTTCTGAAATGCGGAAAGCTCCACAGGAGTATGGCCAACTAACCCGAGACCAACTCCTGCTTCCTGACAAGAGGTAATGCCTTCAGAAAGATATCGATTACTCGCAAGACGGAGGGATTCAGTTACCTCAGCGATCGAATGCGGCTTGTATAGCGTAGAGATTAGATCTTGAGCTTGCTCTAAGATCAAACCAGTTGGTTGGCTGACATGATCAAGAACAACTTTTCCTCCCGGTGGAACGACGCAGTCGTTAATGCGTGCGAGTTTAATAAGAGCAGTATTGACGCTCATCATATGACCGGAGGTATGTTGAAGCATTACCGGATTGTTAGGCGCAGCTCGGTCTAATTCTTTAGCAAGCGGGTGCCGCTTCTCATGGAGCTTATTTTGGTCGTACCCGCTGCCAATAATCCAGTCGCCCGAGTTGAGTTCTGCTGCCCGAGAGGCGACTGCGTCAAGAATATCTTGAATGCTCTGAATGGGTGGACTAGATAAATCGATTCTCCGAAGCGAGTCGCCAAAATGTGACATGTGCTGATGGGCGTCATTGAATCCTGGAACAATTGTTTTGCCAGCAGCATTAATTACTTGTCTCGCGTCATGGCGTTTTGCGTCCTCGTCATTGCCAACGAAAACAATACGATCGCCATAGGTACCAATAGCTGAAGCTTGTGGCCGATTATCGTCAATAGTAACGATATTGGCATTAAGGATAAGAAGGTCGAGCTTCACCAAGTCTGCAGCTCTGGCATTACTTCTGTAGCAAACAAACGCATGCTGTCTTCAGCTTCTGAATGAGGGATTCCGCCGAATCTAAAACATGTAGCTAACTCAAAATCTCCCATCATTGTTTTTCGCTGAACGAATTGTTCTAAAATCTGTTCAGGTGTTCCGTAGGCAGTTGCTTGCATGAATCCATCAAGAAATCCGCTTGTACCGACTTTTTTGAGAGTTTCAGCTGCTTTAGCGTAAGCGTCATATCCCGCAGTGTTAGCGAAGTGATCGCCCATCACTTCATAGTGCTCCAAGACACTACCTAAGTATGTTCCCATGTATCGCTCTGCGCGTTCTTTTGCAATTGCCTCGTCTGGGTGGCAATAGCAAAAGTCGGCGGTCATTGGAGGAGGAGCGTCAACCCCATGGAATTCTTTAAAAAGTTCCCGCCATCGATTGATTGATGGCATTCGGCTTTTCCATGAACGATCGGCGAACATGACCATTCGAGCCCCAAGGCGTGCAGCGGACTCAACGGAGTCATCGGAACTAGCCACTGCGTATATTCGGCCCTGCATATCGGACCGAGGGCGGGGACGAATTTCTATTTTAGGCTGCTCGTAATAAGGCCCTGGCCCCTCAATGAAGCCGGTCTTAAGTGCCTCTAGAACCATCGTAGAACTCTCATCGAACCGTTCACGGCTTTCATCCATTTCGATACCTCGAAATGCCGCGTACTCTCGGCGACTGAGTCCACGACCCATTCCGAACCTGATTCTTCCCGGAGCGACATGCTCGAGCATTGAAATTTTTTCTGCAACTCGGAGCGGGTCATTCCAAGGCATAATTACTGCTGCTGTGCCGAGATCGATTCGTTCTGTCGCCCCAGCTAGGTAAGAGAGAAGTTGCATATTGTCGGGGCACCAGGAGTAATCAAAGAAATGGTGCTCAGCTGGCCAGATAACGTCGAAGTTAAGATCTTCGGCCATCTTTGCCATTTTGAGCTCTTGCTGAAAGGTTTCGGTGTCATCATGGTCCCAGCCAACGCTAGAAAATATGAGTTGCATTCCGACATCCATTGAAATCTCCTAAAACTTAAACAGATTAGTCCTGAGTTTAGGCACACATCAGTTTGGATTACTTTTAGCAAAGAAGATCTTTAATATCTTACAATCTCGAATCTGCCTGAGGATAGAGGGAGTGTTCGCCGACATAGATTCACTTGAACCAGGTTGATTCGAGAGATTTGGGTTTGAAGAGATTAGAACGCCACGACAAGGTCCATGACAGTAAATCAACTGCTGCTTTAGTTGAAATGAGGAACTAGCGCTACTTAGTAGGTAAGCCTTCAGCGATAAGGGCATACCCATCTAAGGCGCCATCTCGTAAAGCCATTGCGGACTTGTACTCGTCACTGTCATACCAAGCCAGTAAATGTTTTCTTGACTCGAATTCGATAATTACACAGCGTGAACCTGGGGGTTCCCGATTTCCTTCTAGCTTGACGGTATTTGGGTCAACCGCGAGCGGCTTCGCTCCATAGGCCTTCATTGATGGCAAAGCAGCTTTGACATATTGATTCAACGCGTCGTTGTCAACAACTGTTTGGATTCCCACTAGATAAGCAGACATAACGAGACCTTAGTTCAATCAGACTTGATCTCAATGCGGTTCAGTCAACCCGAACTAGTGCGGTTCGCGTAGTCACTTAGATCTGCCTTCTCCTATATAGGCGTAGCCAAAACAAGCTTTAATGAAACCAGGACTCTTCGCAACAGAAGTCCCTATCTAAAACCAAGTTGAGGGGCTCTTGTTGGAATTATTATTGCGTCGTACTATTTTCGCTTAGCAGGAATTTTGGGTGCTAAGCGGATCGGTCTCTCTGCATCCGCTTCTTAGATCTGGCTCGTAGCCCAGCGTCGAAGGTTACTTTTCTAAGTCGAAGGAAGTTGGGCGTTACTTCCACGCACTCATCATCTCCAATAAATTCAAGCGCTTGCTCAAGAGTTAGAATTCTTGGAGGCGTTAATCTAATAGTGTCATCAGAAGCTGCAGCTCGAACGTTTGTTTGCTGCTTCTCGCGACAAATATTTACATCCATATCATCAGAACGAGGATTTTCGCCGATAACCATGCCTTCATAAACTAGTTCTCCGGGACCTACGAAAAGAGAAGAACGTTCTTGGATCGCGGCAACTGCGAAGCCTGTTACTTTGCCTTTGCGGTCAGCAACAATTGAGCCAGAATGACGTGTGCGAAGTTCACCGACCCATGGAGTGTAGCCCTCGAAAACATGGTTAATTAATCCCGTTCCCCGGGTCTCTGTCAAGAACTTTGTCCTGAACCCTATAAGACCCCTTGCTGGAATGACATATTCTAGCCTCACCCAACCAGTTCCATGGTTGCCCATGAGTTCCAATTGGCCCCGTCGTTCTCCCAAGAGCTGCGAAACAGCGCCTACATGTTCCTCGGGAATATCAATCGTTGCCCGTTCAGTTGGCTCATGCAGTACACCCTCAATGGTTTTCGTTACGACCTCTGGCTTGCCTACTGTTAGCTCGAAGCCCTCGCGTCGCATTATTTCGACGAGCACCGCTAGCTGCAGTTCCCCTCTACCTTGCACTTCCCATGCATCTGGCCGTTCGGTGTCTAAAACTCGAATAGCAACATTACCAATCAATTCGGCGTCAAGGCGACTTTTGATTTGACGTGCGGTTAGCTTTTTGCCGTCTGTTCCCGCAACCGGAGATGTGTTTATTCCAATTGTCATAGACAGGCTCGGTTCGTCTACTGATATAACAGGGAGAGGTCTCGGGTCGTTAATATCTCCGAGCGTTTCACCAATAGTTATTTCTTCGATACCAGAGATAGCAATAATTTCGCCTGGGCCAGCTATGTTCGCCTCGACCCGCTGTAGGCCTTCGGTAACGAACAGGTCATTAATTCTTACCGATTCAATCGAGCCATCTGATCGGCACCATGCGACGGTCTGTCCTTTTTTTATTTCACCGTGTCTGATTCGACAAACAGCGAGGCGCCCGACATAAGGATTAGAGTCGAGGTTGGTTACCCAAGCTTGAAGTGGGTGGCCTAACTCATGGACAGGTGCTGGAATAGTTTGACTTAGTGTCTCAAATAGAGGCCCGAGATTCTCTCCGGGAATTTCAAGATCAAGTGTTGCGGTTCCGGCTCGTGCATCGGTGTACACAATAGGAAATTCAATCTGCTGATCGGTGGCATCTAAATCGAGAAACAACTCATAAGTTTCATCGATTACTTCCTTTATGCGTCCATCAGGGCGGTCGATTTTGTTGATTACTAGGACCACGGGGAGGTTCAGCTCAAGAGCCTTACGCAGCACGAAGCGGGTTTGAGGCAAAGGACCTTCAGAGGAGTCCACTAGTAGAACAACACCATCTACCATCGTTAGTGCTCGTTCTACTTCACCGCCAAAATCAGCGTGCCCAGGGGTATCGACAATATTAATTTTGATTTCTGGGTTGCCTGGGCTCGTCCATCGAATAGCTGTATTTTTCGCAAGTATCGTGATTCCCTTCTCGCGCTCAAGGTCCATTGAGTCCATGACCCGCTCAGCAACGGATTCGTTTTCTCTAAATGCTCCTGATTGCCAAAGCATTGCGTCGACCAAGGTAGTTTTGCCGTGATCTACGTGGGCGATGATCGCAACATTTCGAAGATCTGCGCGCATGGTTGAATTAGTGGTAAGCGACATAGTTATCAATGAGTAGCCGCTGTTGAGGGGGAAAACGCGACTCCACTCAATTGTGCCAGTTCTTGGAATCGATGAGGCGTTCTTGTGACTACAGATTTGAGAATTTCTTCAGTTGTGTAATTTCGTATTTCTCACAGCACAGCTTATAAATAAGCGTATTCCAAAGATTAGACAATGTTCTGAACTGCTTTAGAGCTCCTCAGGTTGAATATATGCTGGACTGAGCTTGGAATCAGCTGAAGAATCTATAGAGGCGGTAAAAGAATATCTCGCATCAGCAGCTAATGAAACAAAACTTAAACGCATCGCGATTTGTGAAGATCGCGATAAACCAGGTGTGATGATCTCCATTGTTGAATTTGCTAGTTGGGAAGACGCATCGCAAAATAACGATTTGGAAGTCACGAATGAGACTGCTGAAAAAGAACAGGCCAAATCTGATGTGAACTTTCGAAATTTGGATGTTCACGCCGAATGGGAGCTTTAAGTTCCAAGCGGTTAGCGATAGCTGATTTTGTTATTATTCGAATAGTTACGGTGAGCGTGATGTTTATGTTGCGTCATTATCAGGGTTCGATTTTTTTCCAAAACGAGCCTCATTCCACGCCACTGCGACCATGCTCAGTGTAAATCCCAAAAACATTCCGAATCCGGTAAAAATGACTGGGACACTCTTCGACCAAACGCCGATCCATGACACCACCACGCCAATAGCAATAAGCCATGAAATTTCGATTGGTCTGTTAAACATTCTTTATCCAGTCAGGTTTAAATATCGAGCCACGATTTGTCTTAGGCTCGATGGTTAGAAGGTCGGAAGTGGTAACAACCTACTAACAGGTCATTGAAACAGCGCAAGTTATTGCTAACCAAGGGGAGAATATAAGGTGTTGTCGGGGTATCGGGTTTTGGATTTGTGTGATGACCGTGGTTTCGTTGCAGGTTTTTTGTTGGCGCAAATGGGGGCGGAAGTTATTATGGTGGAACCTCCAGGGGGTTTGCGGCACCGGCACAGAGGTCCTTACATCAGGGGCATTCAACACCCAGAACGGTCTCTCTCTCATCTAACACAAGACAGAGGTAAATCATCTGTTGTTATTTCTGATCACACTGAATTAATTGATTTGGCGATGACTGCAGATGTGCTTTTGGAATGCGGTGCATTTGAGGTGGACCTAGACCTTCTGCGTGCCGAAAACCCAAGTTTAATAACTGTCTCGATCTCTGCCTATGGTTCCGAGGGGCCTAAAAAAGATTGGCCCGCTTCAGATATAACCATTGCCGCTGCTTCGGGAGCGATGTCTTTAACAGGCGACGGAGACCGTCCGCCTGTGCGCGTAGGAATCCCACAAACATGGAACTTCGCCGGAGCTGACGCGGCCTGTGCCGCTGCATTAGCCTTGTATGAGCGTGAATCCAGCGGACTTGGGCAGCATGCAGATGTTGCAGCGCAAATGAGTTATCTGAGTACAAGCCAGTTCAGAATGCTGGGATCTTTTTGTCTTGAGCCACAGGAGCCACAGACTAGGTTTTCGGGCGGCGTCAGACTTGGGCCATTGAAAATTCAGTATGTTCATCCTTGCGCAGATGGATATGTAACGGTGACATTTTTGTTTGGTGCAATGGTAGGTCCCTATAGCAACCGCCTAATGAGATGGATCTATGATGAAGGTGAATGCACTGAGAAGCTGAGAGATGAAGACTTCGTTAGCTATGCAAATCGAGTATTAGAAGGTGAAGCCACTCCTGTAATTCTTGAAGAGGCCACTGAAACGATTAGCAGTTTCGTTGCAACGCGCACTAAAGAGGAGTTGTTGCAGGCGGCGTTAGAGAAAAATTTACTGATCGCACCGATCGCTGACATGAATGATGTTATGAGTTTGGGACAGTTGCAGGATCGAGATTACTGGGATTCTCTAGATGTCTCAAGTGTAAGCGAAGGGACGGTTCCGGGCACGGCTCGTATTTGTGGTCCGGTGACTCGATCAACTTCGAAATTGGTTCATCGTAATCTTGTTGCTCCTGGTCTTGGAGCTGATACCGAGCGCGTAATGAGAGACCTTTCGAGGAGACCGCTGCTTAGCCCAGCGGAACCGCGCAGACATCGCCCGTTGGAGGGCGTTAAGGTCCTTGATTTTATGTGGGCCTTGGCCGGCCCGGCCGCCACGCGAACCCTTGCTGATTTTGGAGCAACGGTTATCAAAATCGAAAGCGAAACAAGACCGGACGTGCTTCGCGGAGTTGGGCCTTTCCGAGGAGAAGAAGGTGACCCGGAAGGCTCATTTCAGTTCCATTCTCTAAATGCAGGAAAACTAGGTCTCGCGTTAGATCTGAATAACCCGAAATCGAAAGCAGTACTCGAAGATTTGGTTCGATGGGCAGACGTTGTAACTGACTCGTTTTCCGCTGGAGCTATGAAAAAATGGGGTCTGGACTATGAGGGTTTACGGGCAATTAACCCCAAGATAATAGCTGCATCTTCGTGTCTGATGGGACAAACAGGTCCGATGGCTAAATACGCTGGATTCGGAACTATGGCCGCAGCGATAGCCGGCTTCTACCCAATTACGGGTTGGGCTGATCGGACGCCTTCAGGACCTTATAGCGCTTTCACTGACTACGGTTCACCGCGATTCACTGTTCTAGCTCTCGTAGCGGCGTTACATCACCGGATCAAAACTGGAGAAGGACAGTATATAGACTTTTCTCAACTGGAGGGAGCGTTACACTTTCTTGCCCCAGCACTGTTGGATAAAGAAGTGAACGGAGTAGTGGCAACTAGGATGGGCAACAGAGATGCAACGTTTGCTCCTCAGAACGCATACCCCTGTATAGGCGAAGACGTCTGGGTTGCTGTTAGTTGCGAAACCGATGAGCACTGGCGTTCATTGTCTTTCGTCATTGGATCTGAAGACATTGCAGATCTGAATGTCGAAGAGAGACGAACCAGGCATGATTATCTGGACGAGGTCATTAGCGAATGGACATGTCACAAAAGCGTTGCCGATGCAGAGAAGGAGCTCATCTCTGCTGGAGTTCCGGCTCACCGTGTTCTTGGAGTTAATTCTATTTCGAAAGATGAGCAACTAATCTTCCATGAAGCTTTTGTCGAAGTGGAGCATGGCACCTGCGGAACTTCCTGGGTTGAGGCGACACCGATCAAATTGTCCGCGACGCCAGCGGTAGTTACTGATGCTTCCCCTACCTATGGCCAACACAGCTTTGAAGTTCTTACAGAAATTTTGAATTATTCAGAAGACCGTTTCGCTGACCTTGCGGTTTCAGAAGTTTTGAAGTGATCAGCAAACGTCTGAAGATCTGAGAGGTAGTTGGTGACTGTGACAGAAAGAGTTTTTAAACGACCAATTGGAATTATGTTCAATACCGATCGAATGTCGGGCATAGATCTAGTTGATTTCGCTAAACGGCTAGAAGATCAGACAATTAATACCATTTGGGTCACAGAGTTGTTTGGGCGCGAACCATTTGCGACTGCGGGTTTCCTACTTGCCCGTACTGAGTCGATTCGTGTCGCTACTGGAATTGCGAATGTTTATGCGCGAGACGCAGTTGCAGCAGCTGCAGCAGGACAGACTCTCACTGAGTTTTCCAGCGGTCGTTTTGTCTTAGGGCTGGGCGTTTCGAACTCTGGTCTAGCGTCGCAACGAGGCCATGTCTGGGAGCCACCAGTAAGAAAATTGGAGATGTATATCGACAGTGTGAGACATTCGCAAATCACAATTCCTGGTGATCTAGTGACGCCGCTCCACGTAGCTGCTCATGGGCCGAAAATGTTGGACATGGTTATTCCCAAGGTCGATGGAGTTAGCACTTTTTTGCAGACGCCGACCCATACACAAAAAGTTAAAGCACAATTAAATGGCAGCACAGAACTAAATGTTTCTCAAATGTGTTTGCTGTGCGAAGACCGCCATGAAGCTCGCCGCCTAGCTCGGAAAGCGCTCGCGTTCTACATGACACTTGACTACTATCACCGAGCATGGCGAAAGTTAGGTTTTTCAAACCCAGATTTTGAAAATGGCGGAAGTGATGCCCTCATTGATTCACTAGTGGCTTGGGGCTCACCCCTCGATATTTTGACTAGAATTGATGAACATCATTCTGCTGGGGCTACAGAAGTCGTAGTTATCCCCTTGAATCCCGAAGGTGGCTCACACCCACATTGGTCCCTCATCAATGCGATTACGGAATAGCTCCTAGAATGATACGCACGAGAGAGAGGTAGAAACATTGACGGGTAGACCTAGAGCAGCGATCGCAAATTTACCGGCCTATAAACCAGGTAAGTCAGCAGAACAAACAGCTTCTGAACACAATTTAGATGAAGCAATAAAACTTGCTTCGAATGAAACATCTTATGGGCCGCTTCCGAGCGTCTTAGCCGCTGTCAGCGATGGCGCTGGGCTTCTGAATCGGTACCCAGATCACCGTGGCTTGGAAGTGCGGTCTGCCTTGGCAACTAAATTAAATGTCGAGACCAGTCAGATCACACTGGGTTGTGGTTCCGTGGGCTTACTTCAGCAATTATTTTTAGCTTACATTGACCCAGGAGATGAAGTCGTCTATCCGTGGCGCTCGTTTGAAGTTCACCCTTTGTTCTCAGCGATCTCACAAGCAGTTGCTATAGCTGTACCCCTCGTAGACGAAGCTTTTGATTTAGATGCAGTCTCGAGTGCTATCACTTCGAAAACTAAATTAGTGATCTTGTCCACTCCGAACAACCCGACGGGCACTGTTTGTTCTACTAGTGAGCTAAAGCGTTTCCTAGAATCTGTCCCGCGAGATGTAGTGGTAGTAATCGACGAGGCTTACCTTGAGTTCGTGACCGCTTCGGACGTCGAAGACCCAGTTGATGCGATACTACCTTTTTACCCAAATGTCGTAGTTTTTCGAACGTTTTCGAAGGCATACGGTCTTGCGAATTTACGTGTTGGCTATGCCGTGGGGAATAGCGAAATAATAGGTGCATTAGACAAAGTGGCTCTACCATTTTTGGTTAACGGTTTAGCTCAAGCAGCAGTTTTAGCCTCGTTGCAGCCCGATGCGTCAGCTGAGCTTAAGTTACGAGTCGATGAGGTAGTCAGGGAGCGAACTCGTGTAACTGACCTGTTAACTAATGCTGGTTGGCCCGTCACTCCTAGCCAAGCAAACTTTGTCTGGTTGCCGATAAAAACACAAGCAGGACCTCTGTTCCAAGCATTAGAAGCAAAAGGAATTGTTACGAGACCTTTTGAGGGTGAAGGACTAAGAATCACGATCGGTACACCCGAGGAAAATAATCGGTTAGTAAACGCTATCGGAACTTGTTGACGTCCCTATGAAGGCGCGTTAATCAAAACATTGATAATGGAGATGAGATAATGCTTATTAATGGCGAGTGGACTGAAGCTCGGAGCGGTTTGAGTTTTGAAGTTTTGAACCCGGCAACTGGAGAATCAATCGGGTCCGTTGCGGATGGTGGTGCTGAAGACGCATTGCTTGCGATTACGGCGGCTCACGATGCCTTCAAAACCTGGAGTAAGACCACCGCTTATGAAAGATCCGCTGTCTTGTACAGGGCTTGGGAAATAATGACCAGTCGAGCGGACGAACTGGCCCACCTCATGACAGTCGAGCAAGGGAAACCTCTTAAAGCATCTAAGGCTGAGGTCAAGTACGCTTCAGATTTTTTGCTGTGGTTTGCTGAAGAGGCGAAGCGCGTTGTGGGTGAGTGGCTCCCATCGCAGCGACCAGACCAGCGATTTTTGTCCGTAAAAGTTCCGGTGGGTGTGGTGGCAGCAATAACACCATGGAACTATCCAATTTCAATGTTGACGCGTAAAATTGGCCCCGCTCTGGCAGCGGGCTGCACAGTTGTCCTTAAGCCCGCTGAAGCAACACCCTTGTGCGCTAAAGCGACTTTCGATGTGCTTACAGATGCCGGACTCCCAGACGGAGTAATTAATATGGTCACCACATCAAACCCTGCTCCCGTCGGAGACATATTCACTAGCGACCCAAGGGTCGCGAAACTTACCTTCACTGGGAGCACAGCCGTTGGAAGAGTTCTTGCTGCGAAAGCGGCTTCGAACCTCCAAAGGGTTTCGGTGGAGTTAGGTGGGCATGCCCCGTTTATAGTTTTCCCCGATGCAGACCCCGTTCATGCGGCGAAGGGAGCCGCTGCATTAAAATTCTTGAATGCAGGCCAAGCGTGTATAAGCCCGAACCGACTCTATGTGCCATCGTCTCTCGCTGATTTATTTCAAGAAACTCTTTGCAGCCGTGTAGAGAGACTCCAGACCGGAAACGGCTTGCACGATGGTGTAGGAGTCGGGCCGCTGATTAACGAAGTTGCTGTCGCTAAAGTTGAGACGCAAGTGGAAGATGCGAGGAATAAGGGAGCGGGTATTCCTGTCGGAGGAATGCGTCTCGTCAATGGAGAGCATAGCAATGGTCATTTTTATGCACCAACTGTTTTGACAGACGTAAAGCCTGAAATGAGTATTTACAGAGAAGAGACTTTTGGCCCAGTGGCACCAGTGATTACCTATGAAGACCCAGAACAAGTAATCGAGATGGCGAACGACACTAATTATGGTCTCGCAGCCTACGTGTACACGAAGGAAATAGGGGTAGCAATGCGAGCATTCGAAGGTTTGCGATTTGGCATAATCGGCATTAACGACGTCAACCCAACTTCGGCTTCTGTTCCGTTTGGAGGCATGGGAGATTCAGGGATTGGGCGTGAAGGTGGCCATGAAGGGATTAGCGAATACCTGGAAACTAAAACTGGTGGTTTCGCTATTTAAAACCTTTAAGGCAGCAGCGTTGAAATGGTTGGTAGCTTTTAGCTGACCGAAATAGGTTAATGCGAGCTTGTCGAGCGGCCTACGTGCACCCTTTAGTGCTAATCGTTCTGCAGCTTTGGTCCCTTAGGCCAAATCAGACATGGTTTTCCATAATCGTTCGACATGTTCTTTCGTCGTCCTGGTTTGCCCAATAGAAACTCGGATCATTGGCTCATCGTTAAGAGTCGAGCCTGTCCAGTAAGAGTTTCCTGCGGCGTTAACCGCTGTTGTCAATGCTTGGGTGGCCTCTGGGCCTGCAGTGCAACGAAAACAAACCAAAGCAAATGGATGCGGAGCGACAAGCTCAAATCGTGAGTCTGCCATTATCAGTGATGCAAAGTAATCTGCTAAAGAAACATGGTGTCGGATCATCTCTCGGATTCCCTCGGCCCCGTAAGACCTTAAGACCCACCATAGTTTCAGTGATCTAAATCGCCTTCCGAGTGGAACGTGCCAGTCTCGGTAATCGATGACCGCTCCAGATTCGCTGGCTTCATCCTTGAGATATGGCGGCAGAATGCTTAGACAGTCAAGTAGCGGCTTTCGGTCCGAAACAAAAAAAGCAGAGCAATCGAAATTGACCATCATCCATTTGTGCGGATTGAATGTGTAGCTGTTCGCAAGTTCTAAGCCATCTTGGTGATGTCGAAACTCGGGACAAATCATTGCAGAACCGGCGTAAGCAGCATCGACGTGCAACCACAGCTTATGTGCAGCGGCTATAACTCCGATTTCTCGAATCGGGTCGACTCCGGTGGTTCCGGTTGTTCCAACCGCAGCTCCGACAAAAACCGGGGTTAATCCGGAATCTAAGTCATTGCGTATCGCTGCCTCTAAGGCAGAAGGGACCATAGCCTGGTTTGTGTCAACTTCGATTAGGCGGATATGTCCATAACCTGCGATTCTTGCGCCCTTTTCAATTGAACTATGTGCTTGAGACGATGTGTAGACAACCATTGAGCTCGCATCTATGTTGCTGGCACTAGACGCCTTATGGCGAGCTACTACCAGTGCAGTGTGAGTAGAATCCGAGGCGCTCATTTGCAAAACGCCACCGCCTTCGTTGGTAGTTTTCCATGGTTGTGGCAAATCAAGTAAATCGACTAACCAATCCATTATTTGGGTTTCGATCTCTGTAACTGCCGGAGATGTGGACCAAAGCATCCCTTGGACTCCAAGCCCGGCTGAGACAAGTTCGGCTAATACCGATGGGGGAGAGCTATTGGCTGGAAAATAGGCGAACCAGTTTGGATTTTGCCAGTGAGTTATTCCAGGAAGGACAATGTCGTCGAGGTCGCTAAGAATGTTCTCAAATGGTTCTGGCGCCTCAGGGGCAGAGTTGGGTAACCGGCTACGAATTTCGCCAGGCGCCACGTCAGCAACAACGGGCATATTTTCGACTGTTTCCCAATAGTTAGCTATCCAGTCTATAAGGGCGTACCCGTGTCGACGGAAATCTTGGGAAGACATATGATCAGGGCCATCGCTCGACATAACTATCCAATCAACAGTTTAGCTGTGGTGGCGCTAGCTGAGTCGCCGGTGGGGATGAGGTTAATGCTCAGGCTCTAATTGCACCAACAGATTAATCGGGTTATCCGAAATACTAAAAACGTATTTGAGGATCTTGGCGTAGGACTTTGAACCAATATCAAACCTGTGAGGTCCTAAAAACATTCCGAGTATCAGTCCATCATGTTGACTTCGGCTTTTGTGCGACTTATCTGCTGGGAGTCACAAGTGCCGAACGTTTAACGATAGTAGGAACCATGAATCAATCGACTGGTTGCTCGGAACTAGTTTCACATCTCGGAGGCTCAATAACTTTACTAAACCAAGGGGGTTCGGCTCGTTCAACGAAGTACCCGGTAATAACATCATCAATAGTTTCAAGATTGACGCGACCAGCTTGAATATCTTTTGTCACAACCTGTGGCTCACAGTCACGCACGACAAGACGCCACGGTAACTCCAATGAATCCAGTAACGGAATTATTTCCTTCAAATGGACATCAAGAAGCACCATCGATTTGACTAACTCTGTGCACACGTCTGCTTCGGTATTTTGCGGGTCCCAACATGCCATGTTTTTTGGGCCTATCGCAGCCTTCTCTTGATACAGCCGAAAAACCTTTGCAATGTCTGCACCTGGCTGTGCTGCTTGTCTATCCCACATATCTTCAATGAACTGTTGTTCAGGTGCCTTTTCAACTGGTTCCACTGATATAAGCACAGTAGTTGTTGAATCAATCGCACCATCTGTTTGTGGTGAAGCTGATGAACAGGCGGCCAACAAAGCCATGATACTCATCACTGACAGCACGGTTTTATACATAGCTAAGAGCCTAACTAAATCAAACACCAACAACTGGCAACGACCAATTTGCCAGCTCGCCAAAGGTATCCGCAGAACGAGCGAACAATGCGAGAAACAAAACCCACCAACTTGAATCCGTAACTAAGATTCTCTCTGCCGCTAATCTGGCTGACGTTCATCTGAACTATCCCAGTTGGCGTCTTTGTAGACAGTAGGGCGCCATTACACTTAGTGAACAGAGCCTCGAGGCTTCTAAAAAATTGTGATATTCGGTATTGTGGGAAATACTTAAACATCGTTTGAGTATCGAAGGTCGCAATAGCTACTAACGTTGGGTGAATGACGGCTCAAATAGAAATGATGGAAGAGCGTCGCTGGCAGGCGATGATTAACGAAGATCTTGATGCGTTGAACGTTTTGCTTCACCCTCAGATGAGGTATACCCATTCAAACGCAACAGTGGATACAAAAGACAGTTACATTGCGGCGATCGAGAACAAGACCTTTGACTATAGAAATGTTGAGACCAAAGATACTGAAGTCCAATTAATTGGGGAAAATGATTTGGGTCTCGTCAACGGTAAGGCACTGATTTCAGTCGTAGCAGGAGGTCGCGAGCTCTCTCTAGATTGTCGATACACCTGCATCTGGAAACATACCGAAAACGGTTGGCAATTTCTTGCTTGGCACAATACACCGCTGCCCAAATAAAGTCGTAGTCGAGCTATAGATATACCTGGTGTGGAGAGTTAGCTTTCCGTATGTCGCGGCAGAATCCATATTTGTTTTTTCCAAGGCGGTATAGACGCTCCGGTCCACAAATATGACGCCATGGGGGTGCTATAACTGTAATGTCATCTACGTAGCTGCTAGTGGCCATGGGTGAAGAGGGGAAACTATGAATCAAAAAAATGAGATTGCAGGGTATGACATTCCAGCAGTTGAAAGCTGGATATCAGAGAACACGCAAGGTCTCACTGGACCTTTTAGTTGGACCCGTCTTGAAGGGGGCCACAGCAATTTGACCTACGCATTGCTAGATACTCACGGGCGGCAAGCTGTTGTCAGAAGGCCGCCCCTCGGTGAACTACTGCCAAAAGCTCATGATATGGGACGCGAATTTTCAATTATTAGTGGATTAGGTGGAACGAACGTCCCAGTCCCGATTGCATATGGGTATTGTCAGGACCCGACGGTTACCGGTGCGCATTTCTATGTGATGAGCCAGGTTGAAGGTCGAGCTCTTTTCGAATTAGAAGATGCAGAGGAATATCTAACAGTTGAAGCACGCGGTCGGGTAGGTGACTCCTTCATGGATGTTCTAGCTGAGCTGCATTCGATTGACCCTGATGAAGTTGGTTTGGGTGAGCTTGGGAAAAAAGAGGACTACGTTGGTAGGCAAATAAAAACCTGGTACCGAAGCTGGTTAGCTTCGGCGGAAGGAGCGAAATATGATGATCCAACTTTGCATGAGCTCCATGGTTATCTCAGCGATCGAAAACCCGAACAGGGGCCTGCTCGAGTTGTCCACGGAGATTATGGTTTGCATAATTGCTTGGTCGACACAAACGGCGACTTGACAGCGGTTTTGGATTGGGAGATCTCAACGCTCGGTGACCCCATGGCGGATTTTGCTTATGCGCTCAATACGTGGACTGAACCTGATGATATTTTGGTCAACCGTGAGAACGCTGCGACTAATGCAAAGGGCTTCTGCGAACGGACTAAACTGATAGAACGCTATGCGTCTAAAACTAATTGTGATCTAAGCGACCTTCCATACTATGTAAGTTTTAATCACTTTAAGACAGCGTGCATTATTCACGGCGTCTATTCACGTTACATGCAAGGACAAAAACCAACAGATGGAGTTGACCTTGACTACTATCGAGAACGGATAGGAGTAAGCATCACTATGAGTCAACAGGCTGCAGACCTCCTTGCTTGAGCCCAGAGAACCACTTAATGAGAACTGATTGGAACCCTCTACTTCGAGATGAGTTTGATAAAGAATATTGGTTAGAGCTCCAGGATTTTGTTGCTACTCAACGCTCAAAAACTTCAATTTATCCTACGGCTGCAGATGTATTTCAGGCTCTACACCTGACTCCCTATAGCGAAGTGAGAGTGTTAATCCTCGGTCAAGACCCATATCACGGCTTGGGTCAGGCAAATGGACTCTCTTTTTCAGTTAACGAAGGAATTAAAATTCCTCCATCACTATCAAATATTTATAAGGAGATGAAGACAGATTTAGGACTTTCACCTCCTAATCATGGAAATTTAGAAACTTGGGCTAAGCAGGGAGTGCTTTTGCTTAATACAGTTCTGACGGTAGAAGACAGTAAGCCGGGATCTCACCGTAACCATGGTTGGGAAATATTTTCTGATCGAATAATTGATGTCGTGAGTAAAAAAACTAACTCAGTTGTTTTTGTTTTGTGGGGTGCAGCAGCGCAGAAGAAAAAAGCTTTAATTGACCTTGACCGTCATGTGGTAATTGAGTCCGCACACCCTTCGCCTCTGAGCGCTTACAGAGGCTTCCTAGGAAGTCGACCATTTAGTAAAATCAACCAAGCTCTAAGTAGGTTCGGCGTTGAGTCGATTGATTGGTCCATACCGCATCTTTAGATCTTCGTAATGACCACCTTCGGGGTGTATGTATTGACGGTGGTGCAAGTCCATTCAACCTGTGAGAGATATAGCTCGTTGTCTTTACTAACAGCATCGATGGTCAGTCGTTTTTTGTAAATGGCGAGGTTTCTCGCCCAAACTCGGTTCAGCCATGATGGGCGCAATGTAAGCAGAACTTCGCTGTTCTTACCAGCGAGTACGCCGGTGATAGTGGGGGTAATATCATCATTTACCTCACATCGAAAAGGAATCAATGCAGGGCTTTTGAAAGAAGACTCGTGGGCTTGGAGCGTTAGAACAAAAGAGCGACGACTACGCATTTGAGTTGCCAGCGCTGAGTGCGCAAAAAGGTATTCATCCAGATCTCGGAGACCCTCGTCGGCTTGGGCTAGGACAGTAACCGCAGCGAGGTCTAAGAATTCATGAGGTAAACCAAGGATCACTTCACACATTCTGGTGGCTCTGGTTCTTGGAAGATCATGGAAAAAATCTTGCACGCCCTCGGATTTAAGCCGGTCAAGTGCTGTAGAAAGCCACCAGCGTCGCCGTGTGTCTTCCTTGAAATGACCTGCCCACTCTTCGATGAAGCCACCATCAGAAACAGCAGATTCCCATAGATTCAATATTTTAAGGCAGGAAGGGGGTTTGCCTCCTAGCGCTATAAGCGCTCTTTCGGCATCGATTTCAAGATGCGCACAAAGCGATAATTTTCCTTCGCTCCAGATCACTCTGTGATCAAATCCTTCACATCGAACATCAAAAAATGCTGAAGGGATATGTTCAGTCCAATGCACCAGAGTCAGTGGCCTGCTGCTACAACTGAGATTTCTACGAGCCATTCAGGTTTTGCTAGAGAAGCTACAATCACTAACGTTGAAGCAGCTTTGTGATGATCTAACGCAAAATCTCGATGCTTCATCAACATCTGTAGGTCTTGATCGGGGACTACGTAGGTCGTGACAGAAACAATGTCGCTAGGTTTCATCGCTGCGGTTTCGAGCATTGCCCGAATGTTCTGCCAAATAACTTTTAACTGGGTATCAAAATCAGCTGGGGTCGAACCGTCCTGCGCTATGGGAACAACTCCGGAAGTATGGAGCCATTGCGACTCTTTCGTAGTCAAAATTGCATGCGCATAGTTCGCTGCCGGAGCAGCTATGTTGTCGGGCCGAATTTCTTTTTTCAAAACCTCACCACCATGTTCTAACGTTTATTTATTCAAACCAACCCTAACTCTATGCTCGCAGCGAGCGAAGCCCCGAGCTCTATTGCGTTGTTTGTATCAGTTTCTGTAATGTCACCAATCACATGCAGCGGAGGTCTGAATTGCGCCCATTGCAAGCCTTTTGCAAGTCGTTCCACGGACTGGATAGCGCCGGTCCCATCAGTGCCGGCCTTGACTATAAGCTGCCAAGGCTTCCCAACTGTTTCGTCAAGGCACGCATACCAAATTTCTTCGAAAAAGTGTTTAGTAGCACCTGCCATTGACCCAAAATGCTCTGGGGTGGCGAGTACAAGAGCATGAGCAGCAATTACATCAGAAGCTTCTGTATCTAAGGGATGTCGTATCTCAACATCAATCTTGCAAGTTCCTTGCTCCGCAGCCAAGGCAACGCCACATGTGAACGCATCGACTACCTTTTGAACTCCTCCGTCGCGTGATTGGTATACAACTAGTAACTTGAAACTCATACTTTAGTGTTGCCTATAAGCGTGAGAAAGGGGAAAAATTGTCATTATTAAAAGTAGGGACCCACTACGCCATGCTGCTTGATGAGCCCGGCATGGGAAAATTTCCCATTGATTTAGTTCATTTGCCGGCTAATGAGCCGGAAGCGTTGAATGGTATTGAAGTTCTTTGGAGTCAGATTTTCACGGCGGAGATGGCGCAGCACTCAGGTAGCTTGCAACTCATCCAATCAACGGGGGCAGGTTTAGAATTAATCGACTTTGATAGCGTCCCTAGCGGTTGCCAGGTCGCAATAGTGCATGAACACCAGTGGGCGATTGCTGAGTGGGTGATAATGGCGATGGTCTCTCTTAATCGCGAAGTTATGAAGCTTGATCGAGATGTTCGCGAACACAAATGGGACCATCATCCAATCCAAAATCCAAGATCACCTTCAGCCACTGAGTTGAATTCACAGACACTTGGAATCATAGGCTTCGGACATATTGGTCGACAGGTATCAAAATATGCTTCAGCATTGGGAATGAAAGTCAAAGCAGTAACTCGGAACCCTCCAAGTCATGACGTGGCGTCTGCACATGGAGCGCTGTCGGTTGAAAACTTGAACCGATTACATGAGGTCTTAATTGATTGCGACCATGTGCTTGTAACCGTCGCTCTAGTTGACGAGACTGAGTCTCTGATTGGTGAAGAGGAACTAGAGGTTATGCGAAAAAGTTCTTGTCTGATTAACGTGGCGCGCGGTCCCGTAGTAAACGAAAAGGCATTGTATCAAGCTCTAAGGGATGGTCAGATTGCTGGTGCAGCGCTTGATGTGTGGTGGCAGGAGCCGACCAAGCCAGGAGATCTCCCAATGCCATCCAAGTATGACTTTGCCGCTTTGACGAATGTCCTCATGTCTCCTCATGCTTCGGCAATGACTAAAGAGGTTATACAGCGTCGACTTCAGGCTGCATATGCTAATTTTGATAGATTCAAATTAGGTGAGCCGATCGAAGGCGTTATATAAGATACCTATAATGACCATAAAGTTATCGATACTTCGAGAATGGTAGATATTAACTAATTGTCACGAAAAGTCTAAGACAGGGCAGAGATGAACGAAGAGCGTAGAGTCTCATTTCGAAAATCACTTGAGAGTAATGGTGTCGTTTTCGCTCCACTTGCGTTAGATCCACTTGCTGCTTTGTTAGCTCAAAAAGCGGGTTTTCAGGCGTCCTACCTAAGCGGGGGCGCGTTGGGTTTCCAATATGCGGTCTCTGAAGCTCTGTTAACACTTACTGAAATTGTTGATGTTGCTCGCCGTATCACGGCGAGGTGCGATCTTCCGTTGATAGTCGATGGTGGAGTAGGATTCGGGGATCCGGTGCATGTACAACGAGCCGTATGGGAATTTGAATCGGCTGGAGCCGTAGCATTGGAGCTAGAGGACCAAGTTGCTCCGAAGCGTGTTCACCATCACGTTGGAGTCGAGCACCTTGTTGATACTGAATTAATGTGTGAGAAAATATCGGCTGCAGCAGAAGCTCGTTCGGATAAAAATCTTTTAATTATTGCTCGTACTGGTGCCAACACTCATGAAGGTCTCAATAGCGCTATCGAACGCTTAAATAGATACGTTGATTCTGGTGCTGACTTGGTGATGGCCTTTGGCGGAAATGACGACCTTGAAGCGATCAGTTCCTCGGTGCATGCTCCTTTGTCAACTATCGCAAGCATGAATCGGCAAACGTCAGATAGATGGCATGACGTTGGCTGTTCTTTGGTTATTGATGCGTTCACATCACAAGCGATCATGATCTCGGGACTTAAGAAATCCTACGAGGACTTTCGTAATGGTGAAGGTTCCGGAGTGACTGTCGATGGTGAGGCGTTACATCGTGAGTTAGTGGAACTTTGCGGACTGAATTCGTTGCTTGATTTAGAGACTCGCACCACAGAAAAACACAGTATTACAAAACGAACGGATTGATAGTGGACTCGTTACCCCTAGAAGATATTACTGTGTTAGACCTTTCAATCGCCCGAGCTGGGCCTACTGCCGTCCGTCAACTTGCTGATTGGGGAGCGAATGTTGTTCGAATCGAATCACCGGGCGGAGGGTTCGAAGCAGGCGGACATAGCTCTCCGGACTACTTAAATCTACACCGTAATAAACGATCAATCTGCATCGATTTAAAAAATGCAAACGGTAGAAATCTTTTCCATTCGATGGTATCTCAGTCTGATGTCGTCATCGAAAATATGCGGACGCCAGTGAAACATAAACTAGGGTTCGACTATCAAACCCTGAAGGAAATTAACCCTAAAATAATTTTGGGATCGATTTCCGGATTTGGCCAAACGGGCCCTTATTCAGAGCGTGGTGGCGTGGATCAAATCGCTCAAGGTATGTCTGGAATGATGAAGGTAACTGGCTTGCCAGACCAGGGACCTGTTCGAGCTGGCGTAGCGATCAGCGATGTGACTGCAGGCTTGCAGCTCGCAATCGGTATTTTGGTTGCCCTTCACGAACGCCAAACAACAGGTTTGGGTCGGTGGGTTCACACTTCCTTACTCGAATCGATGATCGGGATGTTAGATTTTCAAGCGGCTCGGTGGACAGTGGATGGCGAGGATCCGCCTCAGTCTGGAAACGATCATCCGACTTTAGGACCCATGGGGATGTACCGCACTCTGGACGGACATATCAACTTGGCAGCCTCCGGCGGAAGGCTATGGGAAGCGTTCTGTCGAGAATTGGAATCGACTGAGTGGATAACGGATGTTAGATTCGCTTCAGTCAAAGTCAGAAAAGCGAATAGATCTGAACTGAATTCGCTCATTGAGGAACGATTAGTGATGGATACCTCAGCTAACTGGGTGACGCGGTTGAACTCTGTGGGAGTTCCGTGTGGACCAGTAAATGGTGTAGCAGATGCCTTCGCTGACCCGCAGGTACAGCATCTTGAGATGGCAGCTGTTACGAAACATCCTGATGCTGGTGAGATACGGATTATTCGAAATGCAACCAATATTGATGGTGTGTCAAATGATATAAGGCGACCAAGTCCGAAGAAAGGTGAACACACGCATGAAATTTTGTCTTCCTTCGGGTTTGATGAACAGGGCATAGTCGAACTCTTCGAAAATGGGGGAGTGCGAAAAGCTGAGAGTGGTTAGTTGAGCTGATAATCTTTCTCTCAACTTGTCGGTATGTACTTGTCTGATTAATCTTTCTGTCTCTTTCGTTTAGCTAAAGCAAAGCCACCACTATAGAACCAGCCGCTCGTGTGATTAATAAAATATTACACGAAAGCCAAGCTGCACAAGGGTTCCGGCGTAACCGTAAGTTTCTGACAAGGTGGCAGCTTCTACGAACACGTATTCCGTTTGTCATGTGTCAAGCCATTGCTCATGTTGATCAATCCATGGGCGAAGATCTGGTGCAACCGGGGGAGTTTCTCGCAGTGATTCAGCCGCTTCACTAGCCCATGTGCATCGGTACCCATTTGCGCAGCATCAGATGTTGTTCGGTGTGGTGCGCTTTTGAGCATGTCAATCGCTGCTTGTCGCTTACCGTTGACAAATAGCGAAGCAACAGCCCCAATATTGTCAACTGCTTCTTCGGCAACAAGCTTTTCACCCCAGAACTTCAGAAATGGCTTGGGTAAGTTGCCGACTGCAGAAGTTATACCTGGAACCTTTGCTGAGGTCTCAATATGAACGTAGAAGCGAGAGCCGCCACGCTTGATTGTTTGTACTACTGGGGGTGGTCATGCAACTTATATCCCTAAACAGGCATGGCTTTGTTCAGCACCTCCAAAGAAATATTCTGTCCCACCCCAAAAGTAGTCTTCTGAGGACAATGACTTTACTTACCGACTCCCACCAACTGGAATCAAAACGCCGCAGTGTAGCCATGGCTGCACCGCACTCACTTGTACACGTTGAAGTGCTACTAACTAGAGAAGAGGCGTTGAATGGTCTTCTTGCCATGCAGATGATTGTGAATCGAAGATGTGAAGCGGCATAAACAAAAACCCTGTTTAATCTCAGAGCAGCAGGTTTACACTCACCGCCGTGAAAAAACGCTTTTGTTAGTTGTGGCTTTGTTGATTTACTCCTATCCATTTAATCGTTGAATACCGCCACTTCTGTTCGGGAACTTAGACTTATACTGTTCTCTTTCCAGTTGCTAACATGGAGAGCGAGGTATGCCATGGATCCTGAACTAGTGAAACTATTAGATGAACGTGAATGCGAACGATTGATATCGACTTATTGCCACTTGGTTGATTTCGGAAACGCTCCGGATATCGCGAACCTATTTACTCCCAATGGTGTTTGGCTCGGTTTGAATGTGAAAATGAATGGCCAAGAGGATATCCGAGCACATTTCGAACACAGACAATCTGTTACGCGTCGGCAATCAAGACATTTATGTACAAACATCGTTATTGATATGGGAATCGATAAGGCTTCTGCTATTTGCTACCTGGTTAACTACCGGCATGATTCAAGTACCGGCGAAGCTGAATCGCCTGCGCCAGTTGGGTTACCTAAATATGTTGGCGAATATCATGACACGTTCGAAAAAACATCCGGAGGTTGGCGTTTCGCAGTCCGCCGTTTCGAAGTAGCTTTCTTACGACCTGCGACGGTTGATTGAAGGCCTGTTAACACCAATGACTGGGCCAAAGTAACTAGTCATTACTAATTATCTCGGTGACCCAGCCAAAGTGTTCTGCAGATGATCTGCCTACTGAGCTGCAGCAGCGAAGCCCTTTGCTAGATCTTCAATGATGTCATCAATATGTTCGATACCAACAGACAAGCGAATAAGAGACGGGTTTACTCCTGTTTGCGCCTGTTCTTCTTCGCTAAGTTGGCTATGAGTAGTCGAAGCTGGATGTATCACTAAGCTTCGAACATCTCCAATATTGGCGACATGACTGTGAAGTTCTAGCCCCTCAACAAACTTCTTCCCCGCTTCAATACCGCCTTTTATGTTGAAGGCAGGTATTGCGCCGAATCCTTTTCCGTTTGTTAACTCTCTGGCTCTTTTATGCCACGGACTGCTTGCAAGGCCCGCATAAGAGACAGATTCTACTTGCTCATGTTCTTCTAGGAAGTTTGCCACTTGTTGTGCATTACTGCAATGTCGTTCCATTCGTAAGCTTAAGGTCTCTAAACCTTGTATGAAGAGGAATGAGTTAAATGGCGTAGTAGCAGCTCCGAGGTCGCGTAGCATCTGAACTCTCGCCTTAATGATGTATGACCCATGCCCAAGCGCAGGCCAATAGGCAAGCCCACCATAGCTAGGATCAGGCTCAGTCATAGTTGGAAATTTTCCGCTAGCTCCCCAATCGAAGGTCCCGCCATCGACGATTAGGCCGCCGATTGAGGTCCCATGGCCGCCAATATATTTCGTAGCGGAGTGCACAACAATGTCTGCGCCATGCTTGATGGGATTGACCAAGTAAGGGGTCGCTGCGGTGTTATCGACCATTAACGGAACCTTGTTGCGATGAGCTACTTCGCTGACTCCTTGAATGTCGAGCCAATTATTTCGGGGGTTTGGATTAACTTCTCCATAGAAGAGTTTCGTGTTGTCCTGAACAGCGGCTTGCCATTGATTTAGATCATCGGGGTCATCAACAAACGTAACCGTAATGCCAAATTTAGGGAGAGTGTAATGAAACAGGTTGTAGGTCCCGCCGTAAAGCGATGATCCTGATACTAAATGATCACCAGTTTCTAGAATCGTTAAGATTCCTAACAATTCGGCTGCTTGACCCGAGGCGACCGCTAATGCACCCGGAAGCCCGACTGCGGTCTCGGTCGCTCCTTCAAGGGCAGCGATTCTAGCTTCGAAAACGCCTTGAGTTGGGTTCATTATTCGCGAGTAAATGTTGCCAATCTCGGATAATGAAAATAGGTTCGCTGCGTGGTCAGCGCTGTTGAAAGTGAACGAAGTCGTCTGGTAAATAGGGACGGCTCGAGCGTTCGTTGCTTCATCTGGTGAGTGCCCAGCATGAATTTGTTGTGTTTCGAATTGCCAATTAGTCATTTTACTCCCAATTAATGGTTAATTTTTGGAAGGAAGGAACCCGAATCGTCCTCGATGGCCAGCCGTTGGCTACGGTGGTCCCTCGGACAATTACTTGTGCTTTCGCACCACATCCCCACAAATGTGGGAAGCACCTTGGGTGTCCGTCCTAGGTTGCCGGGTTCATTAAAATGAACCGCTCTGAATGTTGTTGAACAGTTAACCATCAGGTTATGGAAAAGACAACTTAGATTTTTAAAAGTTGACTAAATAAGTCGAGAATAGAGATGGAAGGTAAAAATGTTCTCGTATGTTAGCTTGGCTTAGGTGTGTTCTTAGAAGCCTGAGTCCTTGTCAACAACACCCTCGACAGTGCGTCCTTCCCGCAAGGCCACAAGATTACGACAAAAACGCTCCATATTTCGACGCCCTCGGTGCTGGCTTGCTCCAGCTGTGTGCGGTGTCATAACACAATTGTCTAGATTCCATAGTTCGCTCGAAGCCGGTAGCGGCTCTTCCGGTGCAACATCAAGAGCCGCGCCTCCAATATCGTTGTTTTTCAGAGCACGAACTAGAGCCGGACCATCGATAATCTCTCCGCGTGTGACATTAAGCAAAATCGCCGTTGACTTCATCTTGTCAAAAAACTCATCGTTGCAAATCCCGCGTGTTTCTTCGGTAAGAGGTAGGCCAACCGCGAGCACATCGCTCTGCGCAACTAGATCATCGAAAGCATCCATCGATTCTACTTTGTCGACGCCATCACTTGGCTCAACGGGGTTAGTATCGATAGCCCTCACGTTCATGCCAAAAGCAACAGCTCTTCGAGCTAAATGTCTGCCGGTTCCACCAAAGCCTATTATTCCCATGGTGAGCCCTTCCAGCTCAATCTCTGAGAACCGCATTCGCTCGCGATTCTCCATGGACCAGCCATCGGCACCGAGTTGAATCGCCATTTTAATGCGCCGTGTGAGGGCGAGTAGCAGGCCAAATGCTGTATCAGCTAAGTGGCCACCGACTAAACCTTTCTCGCTAGTTAGGATGACATCACTGTTCACGAATTCTTCATACATGAACATGTCAATGCCGGAGGCAGTTGCGTGCACCCATCGAAGCTTTACCGCCTTCTCGAATAGCCATTTGGGGGTAATGCCGAGAATAACATCAGCGTCTGCAACAAACGGTAACGCCTCCTTAGGGCCATCCACTACGGTGACCGAGGCTCCTGGGCCTGCCGCAGTTCGAATCATTTGGCGATCAGTTTCTGAAACTTCAGGCAAAGTCAAAGTTTTAGTAACTAAAATATTTAGTGGGTGTGCTGGCGGATTAATGATTGTCACGTATAGCTCATTTCAACTTGTCCAATTCCTGAATACTCGGCCGTCCAGGTCTCTCCGGCATTAACTGTGTAACGGGTGTAAGCGCCCGTAATTACTTTTTGACCAGGTTCAATAGCAAGTCCGAACCGATCAAGAGTCGCTGCCAATCGAGCGATCGACAAGAATGGATTATCCACCTCTTGGCGATGAGTACATTGAAAAACTTCTTCGTTGTTTCGGCGCTGGATAATTTGTGTCGCGTCTATGTCCTCTACCTTGTCGATAGGAGTTCCGGTTCCTTCGACTATGGCCCAATTCGTCAGGTTGTCAGCCACCAACATTGCAATATTTCCGCCAACTACTGCTCGTTTTTCATTAAGCTCGTATCCCGCAGCCACGGTCGCAATCTTGGATGGAACCGACCCCGGTTCGATGTCGCTACCAGCGATGCGTTCCCCTATGGTGAAACACATTTCAGGCTCGATAGTGGCTCCGTTAACCGAGCTAGCCGTAAGCGATGAACCATTAGGAATGATACGCATTAAGTGGCCGAATGGCCGGTCATCTATTCCGACTGATTTACGCGCTCGGTCAGAGGTAAGACCTACCTTCCAACCGATTTGTAGACCTCCAGCTTCGAGTCGACGTTTCCGTATTTCTACCTGAATAGCCAGACCATCTTCAAAACTAAGATTCTCAAACGCTTCACTCGGGAGATCTGCATTTTCTTCGTAGTAAGCCCACAGAGCTTCTACTGCAATTTTCTGACTTTTAGTAAGTGTGTTCACCTAGTGCAGAATAGCTCTACTAGGACCGCCCATGCACAGCCTTATGCTCTCGAATGGCTTTTAATATACCCCGCCCTGCAGCCTCCATCAATGAAACATTATCCTTTCGGAGGAGCAGTTGAGCACGTTCAACTGGCTCTAGTAATCCCTGAACTTTTGGAATCACATAACGTGCAAACAAGTCATAACTGCGATTAGTCGCATCAGGTTTTGCCCAGTCATGGACAAACCCGACGAGAGTACCAAAACCTCCTGCTAGTTCGTACAGTTTGGCTATTGCTTCCGCTGCCTCATCAGGGCTTCCGATGATAGCTCCTCCACGAGATATCATTTTTTCAATAAATCCATCAGCCGCTGATTCAGTTATGTATTCACTTCCCGGCCTGGCGAGAGTTTCAACGTTGTAGCCGTTGTGCCAGTGCAGCAGACCATCTCGAATTTCATCGATAGCCTGCTCGCGTGTGTCAGCTATATGCCAGGGCATCATTACACGCCAATCGCTGCGCGAAACGGTATTCCCATTTTCTTGCGCATAGGTTTCAGCAAAGCTCCACTGAGTCGGAAGGGCGGCTAATCCTTCTTCGCTGTAACTGGCAACCGAGATTACTCCCAATCCGTATTTGCCGGCCAACTTCATACCCGATGGGCTAATCGAACTAGCAGTGGCTATTTCTAATTTGTCTTGCAGGGGTTTTACTTGCAAGAAGGCTTCGTTTAACTCGAACCAGTCTGACTTGTAGCTGAACGGCTCCTCTTCTCTGAACAATCTCTGAATTACGCCAATTGCCTCATCTTGACGATCGCGAAGTAGCTCGGTGTCGATGCCGTAAGTTCTAGCGTCTGATGGGAGTGCGCCCGGACCAGTTCCAAGAATAGCTCTGCCTCGAGATAGATGATCTAGCTGTGTCATTCGCCCGGCAACATTGTATGGGTGGTGGTACGGAAGCGAAGTCACGCCAGTTGCTAGTTTGATATGGTGAGTTCTCTGTGCTGCAGCAGCTAAAAACATGTCGGGGTGACCTATTGTTTCCCAACCTCCGCTGTGATGTTCTCCTACCCAAACTTCGTCAAAAAGAAGCTCATCGAACATTTCAATCATTTTTAGATCACGTTCGAATTGGAGTGTGGGGTGTTCACCTAATGGGTGATGAGGTGCGATAAATGTTCCGAAGCGCATGCGTGTCATGGCGTTAGGTTAGTTGATGTGCTGCAGGGCTGTGATAGTTCTTTGGGTCACATTTACCAGCAATGAACTGAAACTTGTTTCGCCGATTATGTCAGCTTCATGGTCCTTGAAGCAGAATTCTGCAGTCACTGCATAAAAGTAAATAAGTTACAGACCATTGTTCCACTTCCTGGTTGAGTAGCCGTGTGCTGACTCGCCTGATTTGGGGAAACTTAGAATGTAGCGAACTCGTTCAAACGTGTTGATTTGTCTAAATTCCTTTCAAGGCTGTTGTTTCATGTGAGTTAAGCCACCAACTTACTAATTAGCTGCAAGGTGATTAGCTGAGTTACGATTGAGATATGTTGCATCGGCCGCAGACGTTTTCAGATATCTTGGAATTGGAATCTCATGGTCCCGATACGTTCGTAGGACTGAGCCCAGAATATTCTTGGGGTCGCATATACGGAGGGCAGGTAGTAGCTCAAGCATTATGGGCGGCGCTGAAGACAGTAAAGGAAACATACGCGCCGCACTCTTTGCACGCTTACTTTATTCGCGGCGGAAGTCTCAACGAGCCTGTTCGCTATGAGGTCGACCGGTTAAGAGATGGAAGTTCTTTTTGTACTCGGTCGGTTGTTGCTCGACAGAGCGGCGGCGCAATTCTCAATCTATCTTGTTCGTTTCAGGTGATGGAAAAAGACGCCGAAGTCCAAACAGCTCGAATGCCACTGGCTCCTGAACCAGAAGAATGTCGCGTGCAGGAAGATGATTCGTGGCCATGGATTATGGAACGACGACCGTTGAATAGTTATCCGGGAGCTGGTCAGTCAATGGGATGGGTCCGGCTCACCGATCAATTAGCCGAAGACCCTAGATTGCACGTGTGCGGGCTAGCATTTACATCTGATGCTATTCAATTTAACGCTGCCAGGTCCATCCATCCGCTGCAGGTAAGTCGCGATGAGTACCGTGAAAAATTTATGGGGGCTTCACTGGACCATTCAATGTGGTTCCACAGGCCAACACGTTCGGATGTATGGCATCTTTTTCAGTGGGATTGCCACGGTCTCACAGGTGCTCGTGGAATGACTGTCGGCAATTTGTTCGCTGCTAATGGTGAGCACATCGCAACTATCGCTCAAGAAGTGTTACTGCGAGAGCGTCGCTGAAAATTAGAGGAGGCCTTTGCGGCTTTCACTCCATGAAGCAGTCTTATCGAGCCGTGGTTCTCCGGGTAAACCCAAGACACGTTCACCTAAAATGTTTCGTTGGATTTCATCGGTGCCCCCTCGAATGGACATCGATGGGGCTGTCATCGTCTCAATGTAACCATGACCATCCGTTAGCATGGCGCTAGCTCCGGCAAGACGATTAGATCCGTACGCTCTTTCTTTGTAGGAACGAACCGTTCGAAGCTTAGCTCCACTTCCAGCTGGACCTGGTACTCCGCTCGACCGTGCTTCATCAGACGCTCGTTGCGATGTGAACTTGCTAGCAAGGTCATGGCAATGAATTTCCATTAGACGCTGTCTGGCAACCGGCACTTGCAATACACCGAAAGTTTCTAAGTCTGAAATCCAGTTTGGAACGAACGCGCCGCGTGTTGTTCCTTCGCCGCCGCCTCTGCTACCTCCGCCGGCCCGTTCATGAGACAACACAGTCATTGCGACACGCCACCCTTCGCCTACGTCGCCGATCCTCAAAGCATCACTGACACGAGCTTCATCTATAAAAACTTCGCTAAAGTGAGCGTCTTTATTCATTTGAGTCAACGGCCGAACGTCGACTCCAGTTGCGTCCATGGGAATAGCAAACATAGTGAGCCCTTTATGTTTAGGCTTAGAAGGATCTGTCCGAGCCAGGCAGATACCCCAATTGGCCCACATAGCGCGACTAGTCCAGGTTTTTTGGCCGGTTAAAAGCCATTCATCGCCGTCTTGTGTTGCTCCCATTGCAACATTAGCTAAATCAGATCCAGCATCAGGCTCTGAAAACATTTGACACCATACGTCTTGGCCTGTTGCTATTGGTTGCAGCCAGTTTGATTTCTGATCAACAGTTCCATGTGTAAGTAGCGTCGGACCTACCATGCCGAGGCCAATGGCGAATGGATATAAATCTGGCACTATAAATTCTTTTAATACTCGACCAATTAGAGCATTTTCGCGATTGTCTGCGTCTCTGCCGCCAAATTGAGTTGGCCAAGAAGGAACATGCCAACCATGCTTAGCAGTCGACTGTAGATAACTTTTCCCACCCTCAAGATCGTCTGATCCCGCTCCCATGGTCGTGAGTCTAGTTTCAGGCGTTCTCACCTCAAGGAACTCACTCAATGCTTTACGGATGGATTCCTCGTTCAATGCTGCTTTTGTCATGGGTTATTCTCTTGTGAAATTTGGTGAGCGGCGCTCATTCATCGCATTAACGCCTTCAGTCCAATCAGAACTACGCCTCAGACGATCTTGCTCTTCTTTCTCTCGGTCGGTTGCAGCCTTGATGGCGTCTGGAAGGTGCCCTCTCATCGTCATCCTTATCGACTCGACAGCGAGCGGCGCCGATGCTGCGATTTCGGCGGCGCGAGAATGAGCAGCGCCTCTTAAGGACTCGAGATCTGCAAGTTCATCCGCGAGCCCGATGGTTACCGCTTCGTTTCCGTCGATTCTTCGACCTGTGTAGAGAAGATCAAGAGCTTTCTGTTGGCCTACTAGTCCAGGTAACGAAACAGTTAAACCGAATCCATGGTGAAACCCTAAGCGAGCAAAATTTGCCGTAAATCTTGCTTCTGGGGCTGCGACTCGAAAATCAGCAAAACATGCTACTCCGAGCCCTCCTCCTACAGCCGCTCCTTGGATGGCGGCAACTACCGGCTTCTGGCAAGAAAAAAGCTCAAATGCTGCATCGTAAAGATGCCTTGGGCTCCCATCTGCGTTAGTCGCAGTTATCTCACCGCCGCGAGCTCCGTCTTTGCCGAACTGAGCACCTGCACAAAAGTTCTTACCCTCTGAGCACAAAACGATAGACCTGCACGCAGATTCGTTATCAAGGTCTTGAAACGATGTTACTAAAGAGTCAATTAAAGCTAAATCAAAAAAGTTGTTCGGTGGCCGCTTTATCTCTGCCGTAGCCACGTAGTCATCGCTAATGGAGACATGCAAATCACCGTAAACACCAAATTCAGTCATGTAATAGATATTAGGGGCCATCTAAGGCTTGTGCTTAGAGCAGCGAGACCTTTATTACAAAACTCTAGAGCCGCCCGTTATTAATGGGTATAGTCCATCTGCTCCTTGTGCGACTGCGAGTTGCCCGATCCACTGGCTCCACTCTGCATCTCCGCCGTACTCTTTTCGCCATGACCAAAGCCGTCGGCTGTAATGATGTAGGGGATATTCTTGAGTCATGCCCATGGCGCCATGCGCTTGGTGGCAGGCTTTAGTAGCGCGAGATGCAGCTTGGTTAGCGATTAACTTTGCCGATGCTATCTCGAAAGCTCCGTTACCTCGGGTTGCTTCGATTGCGGCAGATTCCGCTGCCATTCTACTAAGAGCAGCATCTTGAGCAGCCCAAACAAGGTGTTGTTGAACTGCCTGAAATCGCGCTACCGGACGGCCAAATTGAACTCGGTCGTTAGTGTATGAAACAGTCATCTGACTCATTTTTTCGATTGCGCCAGCCATCAATGCGACTCTGCTAAGTGCTCCTCTGAATCTAAAAGACTGAGAATCAATGGCCTTCGAAACTTCTGCGTATGAACAAACAACCCCATCAAAACGAACAGTGTCGCGCGGCTCACCCGCCATGTTGGTCATTGGCGTGATTGCACAATCGGAAGCCTGAACAGATGCAACATAGTTATTTCCATTGTCGTGAAACAAAATCGCTATTATTTCGGCAGATCTTGCCCACGGGACGCGAATAGCAGAACCCGTAATCGATACCTGACTACCATCCACTTTGATGGCCAAATCAGGTCCCTGATCTGGCAAAACTGTGACTATCCCCTCAGGCACCTGAAAACCTGCCTCACTCAAGAGCCAACCGCCCAAGATGCCGGTTTCAGCTGCTGGCACTGGAACAGCGTAATAGCCGACTAATCTTAGGACTTCCAGCGCGTCAAGTAGAGTGCCTCCGGAACCGCCTAGGTTCTCATCAATTGAAATCCAAGGAAACCCTGTCTCGGTGTACGCCGCCCATATTTCTGGTGC
Organism: Acidimicrobiaceae bacterium; assembly: GCA_905182565.1. Classification (GTDB taxonomy): domain Bacteria; phylum Actinomycetota; class Acidimicrobiia; order Acidimicrobiales; family Poriferisodalaceae; genus UBA9040. The sequence continues at coordinate 48,245 of CAJJCB010000017.1, forward strand.
TTCACCTACGGTTTCAGCGTTTTGAATTGCTTCGTGACTGCAAATTTCGCTAAATAAACGATTTGCTGTTTGTGTAATAAGCTCATCAACAATTAGTTTGCTCATACTGGTAATCCTTGTAATCCCTTAGCCGCAACAGATCTGAGAATCTCAATAGTTCCGCCACGGATGGTGTTGCCCGGGAAAGTAACAATGCATTGCGACAACATTCGCTCGAACAGGGAATGTGAGTCTGGTGAATATTCAAGTTCGATCAGTTGCACTAACTTTTCAATTACTTCTTGTTCGAATCGAGTTCCCATTTCTTTCACTAAGGAAGATTCGATGGAGGGGGCTTCTCCGCTGTCAATCAGGCGAGCAACTGATAATGACAGATTGCGAATTCCCCAATATCGAGCTATGAGTTCACCAAACAGGCTTTGCACACTCTGTTCAAGCGGCGTGTCTTTCGCCTCTCGTAAAAGTTGTTCGATCGTGGAGAAAGGAGATAGCCACCTGTCAGGCCCACCTCGTTCATAGGCCATTTCAGTAGTGTTTTGATGCCAACCCATGCCGACATCTCCGACTACGTTTTCGTCAGGAACAAATACGTCATTGAAAGTCACTTCGTTGAAATGGTGACTGCCATCTAAGAATGGAATCGGACTTATCTCTAGGCCGTCTGACTGCAAATCAATTAGTATTTGTGAAAGACCAGCATGTTTGTTGCCATCTTCCATCGCAGAGGTTCTAAGCAGGCACACAAACCAATCATTTTCGTGTGCTCCGGAGGTCCATATTTTAGTACCGTTTATAAGCCAGCCACCAGTTGCACGTTCAGCTCTGGTGCTAACAGAGGCAAGGTCGGAGCCGCTATCAGGTTCGCTCATGCCGATAGAAAAGCCCAATTCGCCACGGCAGATGGCAGGTAAAAATCTCTTTCTCTGCTCATCGGTGCCGAATTTAAGAATTACGCTGCCAGTCTGTCTGTCGGCGACCCAATGATGACCAACAGGAGCGCCCCATCTCAGCATCTCTTCAACAACTATGAAACGGTCAACCGCAGTCCGGTCAGAACCGCCCCACGCTTTTGGCAGAGCCATTCCGACCCAGCCGCGTTCGGCCATTTTCATCGAAAATGATTTGTCCTTGCGTGCCGCCATTCCTAGGCATGGCTCGTGAGTGCCTGGAGCGAGTTCCGTTTTGAGAAACTGACGCACTTCTGTTTGAAGCGCAAGTTCGCTTGAGCTTAGTTCGGTTGGATTAAATCGCATCTCAGCCTAATTCCGATCCGACAATAGAAATAAAAGATACGCAAGCGCCCGGTCGGCCGCCAAGGTTGTGAGTCAGTCCCAGTGTTTTGCCTTCCTCGGAAACTGACGCTATTTGCCGCTCTGGAGGCGCCTCCTGTCGGAGTTGCAACCAACACTCGAAAAGCATTCTTAGCCCAGAGGCACCTATTGGATGCCCGAAGCTTTTTAGGCCACCGTCAGGGTTCACAGGTAAATCACCATCTAGATCGAATGTTCCAGCTAGTGCTTCTTTCCAGCCGAGCCCAGACTCTGCGAATCCGAGATCTTCCATTAACACGAGCTCCGTGGGAGTAAAGCAATCGTGTACTTCAGCCATAGCAATTTGGTCCCTTGGGCTGGATATGCCTGCTTGACGGTAAGCCTCTTCGGCTGAGGCAACCACTTCTCTAAACGTCGTATAGTCATATGTCGGATCAAGCCCACCTGTAGCAGGGCCAGCGACAAAGCTTAGCGCCTTAACATACAGCGGTTTATCAGTATATTTGTGTGCGTCCTCAGCGCGCACAATTATCGCCGCTGCCGAACCATCAGAGACGCCAGAGCAATCAAAAATTCCCAAAGGACCGGCAACTAATTGCGAGTCGTTAATGGTTTGCTTAGCTACCTCTTTTTTGAACTGGGCGCGTGGATTAAGCGCACCATTCTTATGATTTTTCCAAGCGATCCGGGTCATGACTTCTTTCATCTCTTCATCACTAACGCCATGCTTGTGAGCGTAAGCAGGAGCAAGAAGAGAAAAATTTGCAGGTGCGGTCGTAGCGGGAGCGGTGCCATCGTCGGGCGGACGATTGCCAGTGAGACCGGAGTAACCACTATCTTTAAGTTTTTCAACGCCTATCGCCATAACCATGTCGTAGGCGCCAGAGGCGACTGCGTAGCATGCGTTTCGAAACGCTTCGGATCCGGTAGCGCACATATTCTCGACACGCGTTACAGGTTTGTAATCAAGTTGTAATGGTTTTGATAGTGTCAAACCGGAAATCCCAGAGCCGCTAGTGCCTAGCCAAAAAGCATCAACCTGATCCTGTTTAATTCCGGCAGATTCATATGCCGCAGTTGCAGAGTCAATGAGCATGTCATCAACCCCTTTGTCCCAATGTTCACCGAATGTTGTGCAGCCCATACCTATGATTGCAACTTGGTCTTTTATGCCGTGGGAAGCCATGTGGCTATACTCCAAACTTTGATGTTTGCCTCTACAGATCGTATTCTATGCGCGCAGTGAAGGCTGCGTTGGTTAACTACCTACTGATACTAAAGCTTCTTATGTTGGGAAAACATTGTGAACGAAACAAGAAAACTTTTTTGGGGCCATAAAGACGTGGTTCGTCCAGACTGGATTGACTACAACGGCCACTTTAACGCTGGGTATTACGCCGTATGTTTTGATGACGCAATTGAAACTTGGATGGATCACATAGGTCTGGGTCCAACACATCGGGAAGAATTTTCGGTGACGACTTTCTCGGCGGAAAATCACATCACCTACATTCAAGAGGTTGCCGAAGGCTCAAATCTTTCTATCTCAACTCAGTTGCTTGGTTTCGATCGTAAACGAATCCATGCTCTGCAGACAATGTGGAATAGCGACGAAGAGTTCTTGGCGGCGACATGTGAGGTCATGTCATTGCATGTTTCAGAAGAAACTAGACGAGTTTCGGAAATGAGTGAAGCTGTATACAAACGTTTAGCGGAAATTTGGCTTGTGCATCGAGATCTCGCAGTACCTCCACAAGTTGGACATCAAATGGGAGTGCCATCCAAATAAACCAACTCAGTGCCGTAGCTTGTAGTTAGTTAGTTCTAACTTGTGTAGACCTTGGAGCGTGAATGAAATGACGAATCGACTTAGCGGTAAGTGCGCAGTAATCACCGGCGGCGGAAGAGGAATAGGGAAATCAATTGCGTTGGCATTCGCTCAAGAAGGCGCACGGTGTGTCATCACGAGTAGACATATAGAAGATCTAGTAGCGACAGCCGCTGAAGCACCAGATGGGTCATTAATCCCTCTAGTCTGTGACGTTGGAGATAGCAGTTCCGTTGATGGTATGGCGAAAATTGCCCTCCGAGAATTAGGAAAAGTTGATGTTGTCGTTAATAACGCAGGTGTTCATGCCGCTGGTAAATTTGTAGATATTGATCCGGAAGTATATTTAGACTTATACAACGTGAACGTCGTCGGTACAGTCCGCGTCAGCCAGGCCTTCCTTCCTTCGATGATTGGCATTGGTAGGGGAAATATTGTCAACATAGCATCGACAGCAGGACTATTTGAGAGTCCCGGTCAGGCTCCTTATAACGCGTCTAAGCACGGCGTAGTTGGGTTAACGAAGTGCATGGCATTGGAACTTGCCACTACGGGGGTGACTTGTAACGCTATTTGTCCAGGTTTCGTGGACACACCCATGCTTGACGGTTTTGCGAAGCTTATGAACGCAGAAAATGAGGCGCTGCGAAGCGCATTAGCCAATAAAACTCCTATGAAAAGAATTCTTCAGCCAGAAGAAATAGCACATTTAGCCCTTTACCTGGCGAGTGATGAATCCGCAGGCATGACGGGTCAGACTATTGCTATTAGCAACGGGATGCGGATGGCGTAGTGACGTTTAGCGACGAGTGTCTTGTCGCAGCGAAACGTTCTGCTGATAAGTGCTCTAGGGATAAGGTATTTAAGGAAACTGGCCTGTACTGGTCTGGTGGGTTTTGGCTTGTCAATTCCAATAACGCACTCGTTTATATTTTGGATGACGGAGTTGTCTTAGGCGTAGAACAGAGAAATAACCTCTCTGAATTGGTTTGCTCAGATTTCGGTTACAAAGCCTCTGATTCTATGTGGAGCAACATCCTCCTATCTGCTGATACAGCGGCGATTGGTTTATCTGTCGCTTCAAGTTCAGAGATCACTCGGATAGGAAACCGAAACGTCTTCTGGCGTTACGCTCCAGCTGCTGGAAGGATTCTTAAACTGCTTTCGATCGAACTAAAAGATGCTTAATGGAATAATCCTGAGCCAATAAAACTCTTATTCATTTTGCAATAAATGAAAGTGCATCTATTTGCCAGAATAGATGTTTCGAAGAAATGACCATAGGTATATTCACTTATGGAGCCTTCTGACGGCTTATGGATCTAGGCTGGGTAAATGCCTGAATATCGATCAGTAACTTCTACCGGTGGCCGAAATCAAGCAGGGGCTCGAGCCCTGTGGCGAGCAACCGGAATGACAGATGAAGATTTCAAGAAACCGATTATAGCAATATCGAATTCCTTCACTCAATTTGTGCCTGGCCATGTTCACTTGAAAGATCTAGGCCAAATGGTTGCTAGAGAAATAGAGAGAGCTGGTGGTGTTGCCAAAGAGTTTAACACAATTGCAGTAGACGACGGTATTGCAATGGGTCACGACGGGATGCTTTACAGTCTCCCAAGCAGAGACCTGATAGCTGACTCAGTCGAATATATGGTGAACGCTCATTGTGCTGACGCCCTCGTATGCATTAGCAACTGTGACAAAATAACTCCAGGAATGTTAAACGCTGCAATGCGACTGAACATACCTACGGTTTTCGTCTCGGGCGGGCCGATGGAGGCGGGTAAAACAAAATTAGCTGAGAACAAAGTGGACCTTATCAGCGTCATGGTTATGGCTGCTGATGACAGCGTTAGTGATGAAGACCTTGCTGAGGTGGAAATGGCTGGCTGCCCGACCTGTGGCTCATGCTCGGGCATGTTTACAGCTAACTCAATGAACTGTTTGACGGAAGCGCTGGGTCTGTCTCTTCCAGGTAATGGCACAGTCGTTGCAACTCACTCTGACCGAAGAGAGCTATTTCTCGAAGCTGGCAGAGTGGCTGTAGATTTATGTCACCGTTATTATCGAGATAATGATGAATCAGTGCTGCCAAGAAACATTGCTACGGTTGAAGCGTTTGAAAATGCTATGACCTTAGACATAGCGATGGGTGGCTCTACGAATACCATCCTGCATTTATTAGCGGCAGCACAAGAAGCAGAAGTCGACTTCACCATGGCTGACATCGATCGACTATCGAAGAAAGTGCCCAACGTTTGCAAAGTCGCTCCAGCTACTGAATTTTTCCATGTCGAAGACGTCCATAGAGCAGGTGGCGTCATGGGCATCCTTGGCGAATTGGATAGAGGAGGGCTAATTAAAACTGAGGTTTCCACTGTGCACGAAGCAACTCTTGGAGATGCAATTGCCAAGTACGATGTCGCAACAAACTCAGATGAGAAATTACATGAGTTCTTCCGAGCTGGGCCTGCAGGCATACCCACGCAGGAAGCGTTTAGTCAAAGCGAAAGATATAAGACTCTCGACTTAGACCGGAAGCAAGGGTGCATCCGATCGGTAGAGAACGCGTATAGCACCGATGGCGGCTTAGCGGTACTCTATGGAAACCTCGCTGAAGACGGGTGCGTGGTGAAAACAGCTGGAGTTGATGATGATAATCTGACGTTCAGTGGCCCAGCACACCTTGTTGAAAGTCAAGATGAAGCTGTCGACCATATCTTAAATGACAAGGTGAAAGCTGGAGCAGTGGTAGTCATAAGGTACGAGGGCCCTCGAGGAGGTCCGGGAATGCAAGAGATGCTGTACCCGACTTCATACCTCAAGGCTCGGGGTCTTGGAAAAGCGTGCGCTCTTCTAACTGACGGCCGATTCTCTGGCGGTACTTCAGGATTGTCAATAGGTCACGTATCACCAGAAGCTGCTGCGGGCGGCACGATAGGCCTCGTCAAAGACGGTGACAACATAAGCATCGATATCCCTAACAGGATAATCAGTCTTGACGTTTCACCAACGGAGCTACAACGCCGACGCGAGATACAAGATGAGCTCGGCTGGAAACCTGAAATGCATCGACCTAGAAAGGTTTCTGCTGCTCTACAGGCATACGCATTGATGACGACAAGCGCCGATAGGGGAGCAGTTCGTGATCTCAGCCAGTTGCTATAAGCGATCTAGCGGCATTTCGAACAAGCTAACTAACGAATGAGTATCGAATGTCTAGAGGAACATTTGCGTCGCTTGCTATTCCGCCTTTCAGGAGATTATGGATAGGCACGTCCGTCTACTTTCTTGCACTATTTACCCTATTCATAGGGCGTGGAATTCTAGCCAAAGAGCTAAGCGGTTCTAACGCAGCACTAGGCGCCGTGGTTATGTGCTTCGGGGTAACAGGACTTGTGGTCACACCTTACGGAGGGGTCCTTGCCGACCGCTTCCCCAAACGAACAGTTATTCTCGCAGCTACAACGCTTCTGCTGATTTCTAGCATCGGAGTTGCAATCGCCTTACAGTTCGAATTTATTCAATTCTGGATGTTGCTAGTGGCTGCATCGCTGCAAGGAATCGCCTTTAGCGGTTTAACACCGGCAAGAATGGCATTCACAGCAGACCTTGTTGGGGTCAACGAACTGCCAAATGGGATTGTTCTATCGCAAGTATCAATGAATATTACCTTCGTTCTCGGCCCGTTAATAGCTGGAGTAATGCTTGGGGTTCCTGAGCTTGGTATTCGCTGGGTTTACTGGACTAGTGTTTTATTAACTATTGTTGCGATCTTAATTTTTGTCACATTACCACCAGGCAAACCCAGCGCTACGAGCAGAGATCATTCTCCGTTGTTCGATCTCAGTGAGGGGATAAAGTACGCAAGATCTCATGACCTACTTCCGGTGCTTCTTGCAACCGGAATATTAGTTCTTGCATTCGGGTTTCCATACATGGCATTTCTGCCAAGCGTTTCAGAGGACTTGTTTGATGCCGGTCCGAAGGGCTACGCATGGCTAGCTGCTATCGGAGCGATTGGTGGCGTAGGCGGCACACTGGCTATTGCGGGTATAACTAAAAGTCCGAAGATCTGGCGAACACACTATTTGTCCGCTCTTGGGTTCGGTCTTGGTGTAATAGGTTTAGGTCTGTCCCCTAACCTTATAACCGCCTATTGCGTCGTGTTCTGGCTAGGTGCTTGGTCGTCGGTATTTCGAGCACTCAATCCAGCGTTGGCTCTATCGGTAAGCGATCCTCGTTTGCATGGTCGAATGCAATCGCTAGTCCAACTTGGCTATAGTTTTTTTGGTGTTGCAGCGCTGCCCTTAGGAATATTGGCTGATTCTATAGGTCTTCGAAAAACTCTAGTTCTTATGGGAGTTGCAGTTATCTGTATAGGATTCGTATCTAATCGTTCCAGTGCTCTTCGCACTCAATCATCGAAAGCCAGAAGTGGTTTGTGATATGGAAATTTTTGGAGTAGTTAACGTCTCAGGGGATTCATTAGCAGGTTTCTCTGTATGTAGATCCGCAGCTGAGGCGGCAGAGTACGGAGCGAAGCTGCTTGAACAAGGCGCTGACCATCTCGATATCGGTGCGCAAGCATCGCATGGCGCAGCCAGTTTTGTCAGTCCTGAGCAAGAATGGGCTCTTCTCGAAGGACCACTTTCGGCACTAGTTAACCTTGGAGTCATTGTTTCAGTAGACACATGGCAACCCGAGACCGCCAGATGGGCTCTAGATGCGGGGGCTTCTATCTTGAACGCCACTGATGCTCTACAAAAAGACGCAATGATCGAACTCGCTGCAGAACGCGAAGTGCCGATTATCTTACCGTTCATGATTGGACCGGATCCGCGCCATCTCAAACGAGTTGAAGGCGACCCAGTGCAAGTAATGATCGACTGGTTTGACCTCCAACTTGAACGCGCCGAGCGATTCGGTGTGCGAGACCGAATTATGCTTGACCCTGGAACTGGTTTTGCTCCTGTGGGTTGGGAATGGGAAGACAGATACGAATATCAAAAATTGGTATACCGTGGCCTAAGTCGGCTACGTAAATTTGAACTGCCGATTTTTGTGCCAATCGCCTGGAAGCAAACACCAGACCGATTGGAACTAGTCGACATTGTCCTGGAACAAGAAGTTGAGTATGTGCGAGCCCATATTCCTCGCCAAATTCGAGAACGCCACGAAGCAATACGTTCAGGATCTCCTCTGCCCGTAACTGACGTTTGGCCGGGGTTTGAGTGAACGTACAAAAACTAGGTTCACGAAAATCACTTTGCGAATGAGTTTTTAATAAAGTTTCTAGTAGCTAGCAATTGCCTCTATTAGGACCCAGACAATTCCTCAATCTTAAATACTTTATAGGAAATGAAGAAATGGTTGCGAAATGACTATTAACCACCGTAATTATGTCAAAGCTCTGTTTGGCTTTGATGCGGTAGTCCAGAGAACTTCGGACAATGAATGGATGAACCCATCGCCTTGTGTCGATTGGTCGGCCCTCGATGTTTTGGCGCACAATATCGGTATGTGCCGAATGATCACTGGGTTTGTGAACGGAGAGGGTGCATCAGTCTCCGACCATCCAAAAATTAAGAACCCCAAGCAAGAATGGCTCATTGCGCGTGATGAAGTACTCGAAGCCCTCGATCGAAAGGAAATACTACAAACACGAGCGGACACGCCATGGGGGAATTTAACTATCGAAAAGTTCTTGGGAGTTGTCGTCGTCGACCCGTTGACACATACATTCGATCTGGCTCGAGCTGTAGGCCAAGAGATACGAATTGATGATGCCTTGGCAGCTATCAGTTATGAACGACTTAAAGCGGCAGGTGACTCGATTCGCGGTGAAAAGTTCGGGTCAGAGATTCAGACAGACGAGAATGACTCTATAGTGCATAAATTCATCGCTGTTACTGGCCGAAAGCCTTAGAGGATTGAGATGCGCATTAAAGTCGATACGGAAAAATGTCAAGGACACAACCGATGCTATTCATTGGCGCCAGAGCTATTTGACGTTGATGACTATGGCTACGCTACTGAGATCGATGATGGGACAGTCCCATCTGAGCTTGAAGACAAGGCCAAATTAGCGGCTGCAAACTGTCCAGAGTTCGCGATTTCTATTGAAGAATAATTTTAAGTTTTCCCATTAGCTTCGATTGGATAAGGCAGTCTGTTGATTAAAAATGACGTATATACTCACGGCCACCAAGCCGCGGCTGTAGAACAACACGCTAGGCGTACAGCAGAAACTTGTGCGAGTTTTGCCAGAGCGTACATTCGAAGAGACTCAGATATTTTAGATATTGGATGCGGCCCTGCATCAATTACAGTTGGCTTGGCAAACTGGGCTGACCAGGGTTCAGTTACTGGGATCGAACCTGAAAAACAAATCTTAAGTAGAGCTGCTGAAACGGTAGCCAAAGCTGAGGCTGAAAATATTACCTTAGAAGAAGCGTCAGTTTATGAACTGCCCTACGAAGATGATTCATTCGATTTAGCGTATGCACATCAAGTTTTGCAGCATCTCACTGATCCGGTCCTCGCGCTAAAAGAAATGAAGCGTGTTGTGAAACCAGGGGGATTCATAGCTGTGCGTGATGCAGATTACTACACGATGTGCAGCAATCCTGAGTCCCCGATGATTGATAAATGGCGTCGCATATATCGTCAAGTTGCTAGACATAATGGCGCTGAGCCGGACGCTGGGCGATATTTACATGGCTGGTGCACTGAAGCTGGCCTGAGCGATCTGCTGTGCACCGCCTCCGTATGGGTGTTTGCTGAAATCGAAGATCGCCTTAACTGGGGAAATTCATGGGCAGAACGCTGCGTAGCTACCAGCTTTGGCCACCAGGCAGTTGAGTATGGTTACGCTACGAGTTCAGAGATGCAGGAGATATCAGAGGGTTGGAAAACCTGGGCAGGGTTACCAACAGGATATTTTCATTTTATTCACGGCGAAGTCATTGGAATAGTAACCCGTTAGTTAGTGTGATCCTGCGATTTCGGGACCAGATAGTTTTGTAACTTTAGGCAACGCTTTTGTATTAAAATATTTCTTAGGGGCATTAATGGTAACTGCAATTCCTGATAACTACCCGGCGTTGGTTAAGCGAGCAGCAACTGAATTTGCAAACATAGAAGCAATTAAGGACGGGGATGTATCGTTAACTTATGCCGAACTATCTGAGCAGATTGATCAGTGCGCTGCTGCTTTAGTCGCATCCGGAATTAAACCTGGTGACAGAGTCGCTGTTTGGGCGCCTAACACTTGGGAGTGGGTAGTAGCCGGACTATCAGTGCTAAACGCTGGTGCAGTAATGGTTCCGATCAATACTCGCTTCAAAGGTAAGGAGGCAGCCTACGTATTACGCAAAGCCGAAGTGAAATTACTATTCACCGTAGTGGGTTTCCTTGGAAATGATTACGTCGCTGATTTACGCAAATCAGGCGAGAACATTGAAAGTCTCCAGGAGATTATTGTTCTCAGAGGCGAACACACCGAAGGGACAGTGCCATTTCAAGCCTTTTTGGAACGATCTGATGAGAACTACCTGAGCCAAGTCCGAACCCAAAGCAAACAGGTAAAAGGTGATGATTTGGGTCTGATCATGTTCACTTCGGGGACAACTGGCTTACCGAAAGGCGTATTGGTGCAGCAGGGACCGATACTGCGCGGGTTTGCTTACTATGCACGTGAACTTAGTATTCGAACAGGTGACCGGATGCTGATAATCAATCCTTTTTTTCATGCTTTTGGCTTCAATGGGGCGATAACGCCTTGCTTGATGCATGGTGCCACCATGTTGCCAAACCCTGTTTTTGACGTAGCAGACGTATTGCAACGTATACAAGACGATCGAATTACTGTTCTACCAGGACCACCAGCCATCTTTCAAAGTTTAATAAATTCCGGAAGACTTGCCGAATTCGATACAACAAGTTTGCGTTCAGCCTTAACAGGTGCAGCTAGCATCCCGGTAGAAACCGTAGTCGCAATGCGTGAGCAGCTCGGATTCGAGGTGGTCATAACTGCATACGGAATGACTGAAACTCACGGTCTTGTAACTATTTGTTCTGCTGATGATCCTCCCGAGTTAGTTGCCACTACCAGCGGCAAGGCTCTGCCAGGAATCGAAATTCGTCTGGTAGATGATAATGGCGTAGACGTTGAACTCGGGACTCCAGGGGAACTACTGGTTCGAGGCTTCTGTGTAATGGGTGGTTATCTGGATGACCCTGAACAGACAAAGGAGGCGATAGATGAAGATGGATGGCTGAAGACAGGTGATATTTGTGTCATGGACGCAAACGGGTACATCGACATAACCGACCGAAAAAAAGACATGTTCATTAACGGAGGATTCAACGCGTACCCAGCGGAAATCGAACAGATGATGTTAGACCACTCAGATATTGGTCAAGTAGCCGTCATAGGAGTACCCGATGAGCGTTTAGGAGAGGTCGGAGCTGCTTTCGTTGTTCCGACGCCGACTAGTAATCCAAATGTCGAGCAAATTCTTGGGTGGTGCCGTGAGCAGATGGCGAACTACAAAGCCCCTCGGTATTGCTGGATAGTTGACTCATTGCCGCTTAATCCCTCTAACAAGGTACTTAAAACAGATCTTAGAGACATGGCAAAAAATTTACTTAATGAAGCGTCGAGCTAGCCTCATTCGGGCTTAAAATTAATTGAGAAAATCTGGATTTTCGTCGAAAGTCTTCTCATAGATCGGCTGATAGCTATACCATCCAGCAGCATGACTGCCAACTTGATCAGCGGTGTGTCTCGCTACTTCCTCACGAATCAGAATCGGGTTTCCTGCTGCCTCAGCTAAGAGCTGAGACTGGCATGACCTTTCCATCGTGATAAACCACCAGGCGGCCTCATCGACAGAATGACCCACCGTTAAGAGCCCATGATTCTGTAAAATCACAGCTTTGTTATCTCCCAAAGCGTCGCCAATCCGATCACCCTCATTCACGTCAAGCACGACACCTGTGAAATCATCAAACAAAGCATGATCTTCGTAGAACGCGCATGAGTCTTGAGTCAAAGGATCCAGCTTTCGTCCCAGCGAAGACCAACTTTTACCATATAGCGAGTGGGTATGTGCTGCAGCAACCACATCCGGCCGAGCCATATGAACCCGACTATGTATCGCAAAGGCAGCTTGGTTCAGTGGGTATTCGCCCTCGACGATTTCCCCATGATGATTTACGAGAAGAAGGTCAGAAGCCTTAATCTTTCCGAACGGAACGCCAAAAGGATTGACCCAAAAATGGTCGGTTAACTCAGGATCCCTAGCAGTTACATGCCCGGCTAATCCTTCCTCGAACCCAAACTTTGCGAATACGCGAAAGACTGAAGCGAGTCGCTGTTTCCTATGGTTACGCTCAGCCTCAACAGAGTCAAAAACTGGAGCCGTGGGAATTCTAAGAATCTCAGATTGTGCTGTATCCGTCATAGATCTTAATTGTAGAACGTATAAAGTCGTCTCTGTCGACTAAAACTATTTTCTTGATGTTTCTAGGTTCGTAGAGCGATGCTTGTTATTTGGGAGGTTACATGTCGAACGAGGGTGTTTTTTCTGGAATTCGTGTTGTTGAGACTGCCGTGGGAATAGCAGGGCCATACGCGACCAGGTTCCTAGCAGATCAAGGTGCTGACGTAATAAAACTTGAGTCTGAAGCAGGTGACCCTTATCGAACAGAACCAGGATTTCACGCGATAAATCGGAATAAGAGATCAGTGGTCACCGACAATGCAGAATCTTTGATTGCGTCTGCAGACGTGCTGGTAGTCCGAGACAAAACAGAAGCTGATCGCTTTAGGCTGATAGCTCCAGGTGCCGTAATCGTTTCCTTTCCAGTTTGGGGAAGCGCCGGTTCGATAACGACACATCCAGGGACCCCATCTCAAGTTGCTGCGATGACCGGTATTGGATGGAACCAGTTGAGTTATTCTGAGGGGCCAGTTCACGTAGTGATGCCAGTTGCCGCATACGGGGCAGGAATGTTAGGTGCGCTTGCGATAGCGGCAGGCCTATATGCCAGAGAAGCGCACGGTTCGGCCCCGACTTATGAAGTGTCTGACGTAGCGGGTTCCGGGGCAATGCAAATTGGTGACTGTTGGTCTCCTTCCATGCCGCAAGAACGAGATGGAGCTTCACCCCTTGGAGCTACGGGCCGGTTGCCGGCCTACCGCTTATTTGAGACCAAGGACAAAAAGTGGTTATTTGTTGCATGCGGCACAGCGGTGTTCTTTAAGAGCTTATTAAAAGCAATCGGACGTCAAGATCTGGATGGAGATCCGAGATTGCCTTCGCCACCCTGGGGTCTCATAGAAGATGAACCCCTTGGCTTCATTACTCCGATTTTGGAGTCTGCTTTCGCATCAGCTGACATATCAGTGTGGATCGAATTGCTCAGGACACACGATGTCCCATGCCAGCCAGTCCAAACGCGCAAGGAGTTTTTGGCGAGCACTCTAGCTGGTAGCAATGACCTATTTATTGAAGTTCTGGATTCCAAAGTGGGTCCTATCCAGATGCCCTCTCAGCCCCTCATCCTTGATAAGTGTCCCCGCTCAGAAGCTCTACCAGCACCACTTCTTGGTGAGCATACGTCACTCGTAGCAAACGAAACCCATGTTCCAGGCGCGGGAGTAGGTCAAGGAGGAGCGCCGCTTTCAGGACTGCGTGCTATAGACCTCAGTTCTTTCATAGCAGGCCCAGTAATAACGAGACATCTTGGAATGTTGGGGGCAGAAATTATAAAAGTAGAACCACCAAGCGGTGATTCGTTTCGAACTTTCGGGCCGATGTTCAATGGTTGGAATCAGTCCAAAAAAGGAATTATTCTTGATTTGAAGACAGATAAAGACCAGAAACAGCTGCACCGTTTAGTCAATAAAGCCGATTTAGTAGTAGAAAATTTCCGACCAGGCGTTGCCGAAAAATTAGGATGCTCCGCAGCGAAACTGCGTCACGAACAGCCAAATTTAGTTTTGGTTAAAAGCCCAGGTTATGGTGCCGACGAAGAAATGGCGAAAGTCCCTGCTTTCGACCCTTTGTTGCAAGCATTGGGTGGCGTAATGGCAGCGCAGGGAGGAGCTGGGGACCCTGTGTTTCTATCCGTTCCAGTGCATGACGCGGCGACACCACTCATAGCAGCGTTTGGGGTCGTCGCTGCTTGGTTTCATCGGTCTAGAACGGGAGAAATCTTAACCGTGCATACCTCGTTGACACAAACCACGACGGCAGTTCAGATAGCAGAGTTTGTTAGCTACGAAGGTCGAGACCTTATTGAAACTGGCGGTTTTGATCACAAAGGAGAGTCGGATCTCAAAACATATATAGAGCTTGACGGTGATTGGTTTTGGCGCGAAAACGGTACAGATTTGCCTGTCGAGTTGAAAGGTTTTGTTGGTTCTTCAATTGCACGCGCCAATGGGCTAGTAGTTGAGCATGCAGAAACTGCGGGCTGGGGCCCACTTTCGCAGGTGGGACAGCTTATTAAAGGTGCGGGCGATCATCCATTTCGCGCTCCGGGACTCGGTGAACACCAAGATACTGTTCTTTCGATGTAGGGATTTGCTTTACGTCGTTTATAAAAGGATTTATTAAGTGCGGTTTATCCGGTTTTTGTAGCCGGGGCATTTGTTGTGTCTAACCAACCGGAAAGCAAGGCTGAGGTATAACCGCCATCGACTACTAAGTTATGCCCGTTAACCCAGCTAGATTCTCCTGTTGAGAGCCATTCGATGGCCTGTGCAATTTCGTCAGAGAACGCAGGGCGGCCAGCGTGGCTGATTACCCAATCCAAACGTTCATCTCCAATTTGCTTTCGAAACGTAGGCAAAAGGGGCGTTTCTACCGGGCCTGGGCTTACGACGTTGCACCTTATACCACTACCAAGCAGTTCTCCGGCTTGTCTCATAGTCCAAACGATTACAGCTTCTTTGCTAAAAGAGTACGAATCGATACCGATAGAACTTTCTCGATCAAACCACCAAGACCGGGCATCCTCATCACTTAACGCCAGGAATTCCTTGTGGACTTCGATTCGCTGTTGCCACCCATTCCCAGAAATTGAACCCACGTTTACAATCGATGATCCAGGTTGGAGCCATGAAGCGAATGCTTTGCTGAGCTTGCGGACGGCCAATGTATTGACCTCTATAACTGAAGCAGAAGCAATGGTCCCTGGGACGCCAGCGACATTGATCAAGGAACCAGCTAGCGTCAAGTCGTACGAGGATTCTAGATTAGTGATTAGCGCGTTGACACTGGTTGGATTGCTTAGATCGCATCTCCAATGATCTAAAGAATGCAATTTACTCGAGCGTTCATTTATGTCGATTGATACAACGTGATGCCCAGCAGATTCCAGCCGTTGGCAGAGAGCTAGTCCTATTCCTGAACAGGCCCCGGTGACGAAGATCGGTCTAATTAGCTGCATTGAACAAATCTAGTTGCAATAGACCGACTAACGAGAAGTTGTGGGTAGCAACCACAAATTTATGAGTATTCTAAGACTTCGTTGCGTCTGCTAAGACTTAGCATTTGACGCTATTGCAATGACATCGTCTCTTCGAAGTATGAGATGAAGATTTCAGCCGTACGATTGGAATTACGCAAAAGGAGATTCTTTATGGTTCAGCCTGAATTTATGGGTTTTGACACGTTGAGTTTACATGCCGGGCAAGAGCCAGATCCAACGACTGGAGCGCGAGCAGTTCCTATTTATCAAACAACTTCATACAGTTTCGTGGATAGTGAACAGGCAGCTGGCTTGTTCAATCTAGAAGAGCCAGGTCATATTTATAGTCGTATCTCAAACCCGACAGTGACAGTTCTCGAAGAACGAATAGCGGCTCTTGAAGGTGGAGTCGGCGCCGTCTGCACAGCTAGTGGAATGGCTGCATTCCATTTAGCTTGCGCAACGATAATGAGTGCTGGTGATCATGTGGTGGCGAGCCGAAACATTTACGGTGGGACACACAACATGCTCAGTCTTACTATGCCTAGATTTGGAATCAACACAACGTTTGTTGACCCTCGAGATCCAACGGCTTGGAACAATGCCATCCGGCCGGAGACGAAGGTTCTTTTTGCTGAGACGTTGGGAAACCCTGGAATTGAGGTCCTAGATGTTGAAATGGTGGCGGCCATTGCTCACAAAAACGGTATTCCGCTAATGGTTGATTCTACTTTTAGCACTCCTTATCTCCTAAAGCCGATCGATTTGGGTGCAGACATAGTAATGCATAGTGTCACAAAGTTTATGGGAGGCCATGGCATTGCGCTCGGCGGCGTCGTAGTAGATGGTGGACGTTTCGATTGGGCCGAAAACGGCAAGTTTCCGACTCTTTCTGAGCCCTATGATGGATACCACGGAATTTCTTTTACTCAAGAATTTGGCCACCAGGCTATGTCTGTTAGAGCTCGCGCCGAAGGTCTTAGGGACTTTGGTGCCGCCATGAGTCCTATGAATGCCTTCCATCTGCTGCAAGGAATAGAGACCTTGCCGCTTCGTATGGATAAACATGTAGCGAACACTGCCGCAGTTATTGATTTTCTATTAGCAAACGACTCCGTAGAGTGGGTGAGCCATCCCACGGTTGAAACGCACCCGGATTATGAGTTAGCGAAGAAATTATTCCCGAAAGGGTCTGGTGCGATCCTTAGCTTTGGGATTTCCGGCGGCCGAGATCGAGGGAAGAAATTTATCGAGAATGTAAAACTTGCTTCTCATCTAGCGAACGTCGGCGATGCGAAAACATTAGTAATTCATCCTGCGAGCACCACCCACCAGCAACTAAGCGCAGAAGCGCTTTCTGCTGCCGGTGTAAGCGAGGATCTGATCCGACTTTCTGTCGGTTTGGAAGACCCCAAGGATATTATCGCCGATCTTAAACAAGCTCTAAGAGCTTCGCAGAAGGGTTAAAGAGGGTGCAAATAAAGTTTCAAGGAAACATCGTTAATTTCGCAACGGGCGGAGTCGAAGTTGATGGAAAGCACCCTATTGTGCTTCTCGTTCATGGTGCCGGAATGGATCGAACGGTATGGAATCTCCAAACCCGCTACCTTGCGCATCACGGATATACGGCATTAGCAGTTGATCTTCCAGGTCATGGAGCCTCAACTGGTGAGCTAATTCCATCTATTGAGCAAATGGCTAACTGGTTAAGCGAAATTATAGAACACCTAGATATGGGGCCAGCCCGAGTCATCGGACATTCGATGGGGTCTTTAATCGGAATTGAGCTCGCCGCGAAGTCGCCGCTGAAAGTCGACCGGCTGGTTCTGATGGGCACAGCGTTATCTATGCCCGTTCATCCAGATTTACTGCAAGCAGCAAAAAAGAATGAAGCTCTAGCACCAGACCTAATTACCTCTTGGTCGCTTGGAGCGAGAGCGCACATTGCCATGAATCCAGCGCCAGGTTTTTGGATGCGCGGGGGTAGCCAAGCATTATTGAGTCGAGCTGCAGATGGGGTTATATACAACGACTTGGCAGCATGTAATTCCTATCAGGCTGGTATTAGCCCATCGCTAATAACATGCCCTGTTACGATTTTTGTTGGTGACGAAGACAAAATGACGCCGCCGAAAGCCTCCTTGCTTTTAGCTGCAGAGATCGAGGACGTGGAACTAATTCATTTAGGTCCAATAGGTCACATGATGATGAATGAGGCGCCAGCTAAAATTCGCCCTGCATTGTATTCAGTTCTTCAGGATCGGTGACAGTATAAAACGGCCGTTCGTGTAGCCATAAAAATATCACACCAAAAGCCAAGGTGTGTAAGGATTGAACGATGAAAGCCGACAAGCAAGCGATGGATGACTTAGCTCATACCCTCGAAGTGATCCGTGAAGGCCTCGAACTGTTTGGCCAGAAGGCGTTGGGCTTTGACGAGGACACCGATCACTTGATTCGTCGAAGGAATGAAACTTTGATGGCGCGCCTTCAACATGCCTATGACTGGAGGACCAGGTACTTCGAGCACCTTTTAACCGGTGGCGACAAGTTGACGCCATCGGACAGGTGGGCGATGCATCACGAGCATGTTCTCGTTATGCGGTTTGAGTCGCTTCTCACCGAGAACGATGTCGTCAATCTCCACTGTGAAACCTGCGACGACGGGTGTCAGCAGGTGGACCATGATCCGTCGAAGCATTCCAAGGAACCCAAACTGTTTGGCGAATGGACCTACGACCAGATCGTGGCTGAGCATGTTGGCCACACCATGAGCATCCGCCGAGATGAAGCCCCAGAGGAGCGAGGTGTGGCGATGTTCGGTTTCGACATCGGACTGGATTGCGTGACCTGCGGAGCAGAGCGAGAGAATGGCTATGCAGTGTTCTCTGGTGAGGTCAGCGAGTGGTTCGATGATTGGTGGAACGGTTAGCGAATAGGGCAGACCCCTGCGCAGTCGTCGATGGCTTGACCGGTTTCGATTACTCCGCCCATTTGTCCTGCCTGTTTTCTAGGTGTGTAAGGGTTTATGGCCAAGGTCCTTGGTTACCGTGTTGGGCAATAAAGTCAGCACCCCATTGCTGGGTGCGTAAAGCGTCTGTCAGTTTGTCGGTGCGGTAGAACAAATCACCAATTTGCCAACTGGTATCATCGTCAAGTCTTGTTTCGAGTTCTTCAGGTTCGGTGCGAGTACAAAACGGCCGTTCGTGTGCCCATAAAAATATCACAGGAAAACGAAGCCGTGCCGGGTTTACGGCCAAGGGCCTTGGTTTTCTTGCTGGTTCATGAAGCCGACGTCTCATTGCCGGGCACGTGCAGCTTCTGTCAACAGGTTTGTTCTGTAGCGCCCACACCGATTCCTGAAAACTGGATCTCATTACCAGTTTCGTTCAGCCCCAAGGGAGGCCCGTTGTTGAAGCGTTAGTTGTCCGATGATTACAAGTAGCCCTTTTGGCTACTTGCTGTCCGGTTCACTGTGGCCAGTCCTAAGTCCTGGGGATTTGGGTCTACTCATAATAAACAAAATTTCAAAGGCAGTACTTTTGGACTGGGCTGTGCACACAGCCTTCTCTGTAGCCCGTTCTCTACCAATAAGGGGGCCTTCTAGTTTTGACCCACCCCCGCTACACCTACCTACGCTGTGGCAAGGTCTCTATCCGGCGGGCCTGATTCTCTTCAATTGTTTTATTACCGTGGCAAGGCTTGCATAGTATTTGCAGGTTTGTGTCTGTGTCTGTTCCACCGTTTTGCAATGCAAGCCTGTGGTCTATGTGTAAGCCAGCAGCGGGGTAGAAGACCCTGCAATGGTTACAGCTTGCACCACTTTCTCGGTTGAGCTTCCGCCTGACACGAGCAGCAGCGCCACCACCTTTGATCTTCGCTGTGCGAATTGCCACACTGCCTTTGTCCTAAACTTTTCTGCGCATACTTTCATGCCTCGGGCATCGAGTGTGGTCCGGTTGTGTTAGCGCTTGGCAATCAAGGCAGGGTCTAGGTAAAAACAATGTAATTAACTTTCATAGGGTTAACAGGAGATGGGGGCCGCTCCAATATTGAGGCAAGCTGCCGCCACGACCCACCCCCGTTTTTGGGGGAATAGTTGCTCTACTGTTTATTTCCCTAAACAATCGCCAGGTGTTCAGATTGCAGAACTACTATCTGTTCATGCAAGACAACGACGGCAACACCATGATCAACCTGAAAAATATTGGTAACGGCATGATGATTGCGTCTTTCGTTCTGTTAGTCGCACTGAGTGGGCAATACCAGCCAGTACCAGATTGGGTTGTTCCGGCCCTGTTCGTTGGAGGATTTGTTCTGCTCATCGTCAACGGATCATTAGACAAAACTGACATTTCGAACGCCAGGTGGGTACCCGGTGAAATATGGCGCTCGCTGCACGACGCTTTGAGTCACCGCTCATTAGAGCTGTGTCAGCTTAAGTTGGTGTCGAAATGGGTCCTACACTGGCGCTTCGATTGGCGTCGAGACGGCTGTTCTCACCCGGGCTTACTGAGCGGATGACCGGCGGATGTTCTTTGATTCCAGACTTTGGGCACTAACTAAGGGGGCACGAGGCGCTGTCGCGCAAGCCGTAGTCATTGGTGTCGTGGCTTCGGTCACAGGCATAGTTCGACTTGGTTTGCTTGGGTGGTTGCTAGCCAAAGTATTTAGTGGAGCGAATCTCAACGAGTTAGCGGGCCCCGCGATGGCTGTGGCGCTTGTCATGATCGCGCGCGGCGTGCTTGAACATTGGCGCAAAATGCTTGCACATCGCACCGCTGCCAGAGTGCAACTGGTACTTCGTAGCCAACTCCATGAACACGTTTTGCGGTTGGGCCCAGCTCAATTTGGGGACGTACGTACGGGTGAAGTTTTACTGTCACTGGTAGAAGGTGTTGAACAGTTAGAAGTTTGGTTTGGTGAATATCTCCCGCAGCTATTTGTTGCCTCGATCACTCCTCTGGTGATTTTCGCCATGTTGGCCCCTCTCGACTTGCCAGTCGCTGCCATCCTGATTGGTTTCGCACTGGTGACTTTGGTAGCGCCCTCCGCGTTTCACCGTTGGGACGCTGCTCGAAGCTTGCAACGTCAACAGGCATACAGTCTTTTTGCTGCTGACTTTTTGGACTCTCTACAGGGTCTAGCGACACTAAAAGCTTTCGGCCAAAGCGAAGAACGAGGCCGCACACTGGCAGAACGTGCCCACGACGTATTCAAGAGCACCATGTGGGTACTTGCCACTAACTCTTTAACTCGCGGCATCACCGATACTGGGTTAGCGCTAGGAGCAGCCGCAGCGTTGGCGTTAGGTGCATACCGAGTGCAGGCCGGCGAAATGGAAATAGTGACACTGCTCATCGTGTTGATGGCTGGCATCGAAGTGTTCCGACCCCAACGCGACCTGCGTGCGATGCTGCACAACGGCATGATGGGCCTCTCGGCTGCACAAGGCATCTTCAAGGTCTTCGACGTTGAACCCCAAATTCAGCAACCGACAACACCTGTGAAACTAACTGGCCCCGTTAACCCCCGACTGTCCTTTGAGAAAGTGGTATTCAACTACCCTGGCGCCGCCGAAGCAACGCTTACTGGTCTTGATGTTGAGGTTGCCCCCGGTGAACGAGTCGGAGTGGTCGGGTCAAGTGGCGCCGGTAAGAGCACCATGGTCAAGTTGTTATTGAGATTCCACGATCCCGACAGTGGTCGAGTCATGCTCGGCGGTCACGACCTCAGAAATTTGTCGAGTCAGGACCACTATGGAGCGATCGCCGTAGTGTCCCAAGACACTTTTCTGTTCCACGGCACAGTGCTCGAAAATATTCGGTTTGGGGCTCCAGATGCGAGCATGGACGCTGTGGGTCAGGCAGCTCGTGATGCCAACGCACACGATTTCGTGATGAATTTGCCAAATGGTTACGACACCGTCATTGGTGAGCGGGGTATCCGTCTGTCGGGTGGCCAACGACAACGCATAGCGATTGCTCGCGCGTTGCTAAGAGACGCGCCGATTCTGATACTTGACGAAGCTCTGTCCTCAGTCGATGCTGAGAACGAGGCGATTATCCAAGAAGCGTTGGATCGTCTTATGGCTGGGCGAACCACGCTTATCTTCGCCCATCGACTTTCCAGTGTGATCAGCGCCGACCGGATTCTCGTGCTTGACGAAGGCAATATCGTAGAATCCGGGACACATGGCGCGCTAATGGAAAATCGAGGGCGCTACTACGCTTTGATGGCTGACCAGTTGTCCCAACCAAACTTTTCCAACCCGAATGTGGCGGATCACACCAACAATGTCTCAGATGCATCTGAGGATTTACCTCTTGATGGTGGGGACCCCAACAACTCGGAGATTGTTCCCGCAACCGGCCTTGGTTGGGTTGGCGCAGTACGTTGGCTTTTTAGCGAGATCCGTCCATGGCGCGGAAAGCTAGTAGCCACCTTCTTCTTCGGGGTCACGCGGGTTGCCGCGCTTATTAGCGTCGGAGTACTGAGCGCATTGGTAGTTGCCGCCGTCAAACGAAATGAACCCTTCGGAGGGTTACTCGTCGCTCTTGGTGTAGTCGCGCCGCTGGCGGGCATCTTGCATTGGTTGGAGTCTTGGATCGCTCACGATATGGCGTTCCGCATGTTGGCCGAAATGCGAGTAGCGCTCTACTCGAAGTTGGATCAACTCGCGCCCGCATATCTGGTGCGCAGACGTACAGGCGACATGGTCGCTATGGCAACACACGACGTGGAGATGGTGGAGTACTTCTTCGCTCACACCGTGGCGCCTGCTTTCGTTGCTGTGCTTGTGCCTGCCTCAGTGCTGATCACGTTAGGTGTCTTGGGTTGGCCAATGGCCGTCGCTCTGGCGCCATTCTTAGCTGTTGTAGTCATCAGCCCCTTCTTATTGCGCCGCCGGCTCGACACCCTCGGCTCCGAGGACCGTGAAGCGCTTGGTGATCTGAATGCCTTTGTGGTGGACACCGTTCAAGGACTCGGCGAAGTTCTGGCATTTCAGCAGTCCGGAGCGCGATCAGAAGCCTTTTTGAAACGAGTGCAGCGTCACGTCGACACCCGCTTGCCCTTCTACCGGGACCTCTCTCGCCAAACAGCGGTGCTTGAGGTCGTTACCGGGCTCGGGGGGCTCGCTGTGGTCATAACCGGAGCGGGGCTTGTCTCGGCTGGAGATCTAGCTCCGACCACCCTCCCGTTGTTGACGTTGCTCGCTTTAGCTTGCTTCTTGCCAGTTGCTGAAATTGCTCACGTTGGGCGACAACTCGCAGACACGCTCGGTGCCGCGCGACGTCTACACCAAGTGCACAACGAAGATGTGCCCGTAGTCTCGTCTGTAACGCCGGTGCCTCTCGACTCAGCTAAAGCCACCAACGCGGTCACCTTTGAGAATGTCGTGTTTAGCTATCCAGGTACTAAGACCGAGGCCCTATCAGGCGTGACTTTCAATGCGGCGGTAGGTACAAGCGTGGCGATCGTTGGACCATCCGGCGCCGGTAAGACGACATCTGCCCAACTCATCCTGAGATTCTGGGACGCAACCGATGGTCGCATTCTTCTGTTTGGAGAGGATCTTCGCTCATTAGATCTCGATGATTTGCGCGCCCATGTGGCCATGGTTAGCCAAGAAACGTATTTATTTCATGACACTCTTGCCCATAACGTCGCCATGGCGCGACCCGGCGCTTCAGAGACAGAACTGCGCACGGCCATTGAGCAGGCCTCATTGGGCGACTTTGTGGCAAATTTACCTCAGGGTCTCGATACTCAAGTCGGAGAGCGAGGCGTGCGCCTTTCGGGAGGCCAGCGTCAACGCGTGTCTATAGCGCGAGCGTTTTTGAAGGACGCCCCAGTGCTGGTGCTTGACGAGGCCACCTCACATCTTGACGCAGTTAACGAAGCAGCCGTCCACAGTGCACTGCAGACGCTCATGCGGGGCCGGACCACGCTGATCATCGCTCATCGATTATCCACAGTGCGTAACGCTACGCAGATTGTGGTGATGGACGCTGGCAGGGTCGTCCAAGTCGGGGACCACGAAACGCTTCTGAGCGAGGATGGTCTTTACTCCCGCCTGGTAGCTCACCAGCTCTCGGCTACCGCGACGTAGCGGTTGGTTCGAGCGGCCGCGTGTGTCAACTCGTGAAGATAAGTAGGCTTTCAGTCAGAAAGATCTTGACGAGAAGCGGCAAGAAATTCAAGCACCTCCCTTGCTAAACGGAATTACAATAAGGATGGTTCATGGAAGTGGTAATGATTCATTCTGATGGTCATTAATAACTTTAAAGGCACACGCTGATAGAAGTAGGGACTGGGTGCCTCCGACAGCTCCCAGCCCCTTTATTAGATGAATTTCATTAGCTTCGACACCTAGTTGGCAGTCATGAACTTCATATGAGCCATCATGTCAACTACTGGCTGAATGGTTGCGCTACCGCTTATAAGACCTGACTTCACCTTCGCGGTGTTCTTCTGTTGATACCCGTAGGTAGATAGCTGCCCTTGATTTGTGCATTATGTCCATACCCTTCTAATCGTGGAACTTCCACTTTTTGTCCGGGAACTTTGGTTTTATTTTGATACCAATTCTTCAGTAAAATTTAATAATAAAAATGCATGAAGGATTTTTTGATGACATGATCAAGGTTTCAAACTTCTTCATGAAGGGGAGATCATGGCAATAGACCGCTTTCCGGTCGAGGGTTCACATATTCTTATGTTTGCGCGTTCCATCGGAGATAGTAACCCGATCTATCAAGATGAAAATTATGCGCAAAGTAGCGAATGTGGCTCAATTATAGCCCCGCCTACATTTGTGCAATCCAGTGCGCAGTTCGATCCAAACTATTTTTTGAGGCCAAAAAATGGCCAAAAGTGGTTCGGTAGCGGAGGCACGGCATCAGGAACGTCGAACAGCAGCAAAGAAGCTAAAGAAACAGATTCAAAAGCTGGAGACAAAAAATCTGGTGGATCTGCAGGCGGGCTGCACGCAGAGCAACACTACACGTATCATCGACACCTAAAGCCTGGTGACGTGTTGAGTGCGGTCAATACACCTGGCGACAGTTGGGAAAAAGAGTCAAAGCGTGCAGGAGTGCTTAAGTTTAACGAAAGCATCACCGAGTATCGCGATCAAAATGGTGAGTTAGTTATCACAGCGCGCAGCGTAGGCGTAGTGACAGAGAAAGTGATTGAGAAGTAGGAATATGACACTCAAAAAACAAGACCTAACCATTGGCGATTCCTATTCGGAACTAATAGTCGAAGACCTAACACGAACTCAAATAGTTCAATACGCTGGAGCCTCTGGAGATTATAATCCAGTACACACAGACGAGAAGTTTGTCACTGAAGTTGCAGGTTACCCAACCGTATTTGCTCATGGAATGTTAACCATGGGGATGACTGGCAGAATGGTTACCAATTACGTCGGAGACGGACAACTAACCTATTACGGCGTGCGTTTCGTCAACCAAGTTTGGCCTGGAGATACGTTGACAGCCAGAGCTGAGATCTCAGCAATAAGAGAGCAAGACGGTGGAACCCTGGTAGATCTGACAATTAGCACTACGAACCAAGACGAAAAGTTTGTACTGACTGGAAACGCAACAGCCCGAATAAGTTAAAAATAAGTCACTAACACGATGGCTTTCGCAAGTTACGGATCACAACTAATTCCGGCCTCGCTGCACAACCGCGAGGCCGGAATTAATTGCTTTTAACCCTTTCTAACCTTTGGCTCTGCCGGCATACCCAAACAGTTTGCCAGCAACTTTTCGAATCTGGATCTCTTCCGCACCCTCTGTAATTCTGTAGCGTCGGTGATGGCGGTATATGTGCTCAAATGGCATATGTCTGCTGTAACCATTACCACCGCAACTTTGCATCGCCCGATCGGCGGCATCGCAACAGAATCGATTACCTCTGTAGTTACACATTGCGACTCGGTCGGTTATTTCCATATAGTCAACACCTTCGTCCATCTGCCAAGCTGTTTTCCAAATAAGGGCCCTGATCATCTCAGCTTCCGTGTACAACTCAGCTAATGGAAACTGAATAGCTTGGTTTTGTGACAATGGCTTGCCAAAAGTCGTTCGGTTATTCACGTAATCGACAGCGGTGTCGATGCAATGTAAGCCGGCGCCGACCGAAGAAGCTGCTTGACGAATTCGATTTTCATGTACAAACAACTGAGCGGTTTGAAGCCCACGCCCCTCATCGCCAAGAATGTCATCGTTCGATACTCGAACTTCAGTTAGTCGCACGTGTGCATGATCAGTCGGCATGTTGAACGT
Source organism: Acidimicrobiaceae bacterium (assembly GCA_905182565.1). Lineage (GTDB taxonomy): Bacteria > Actinomycetota > Acidimicrobiia > Acidimicrobiales > Poriferisodalaceae > UBA9040. The sequence continues at coordinate 74,131 of CAJJCB010000017.1, forward strand.
CCACATGAACTCTTCGACTTTGAATCCAGGCGTATCTACCGGCACGATGAAACAAGTTATGCCATGTCCTTCACCGGGGTTACCAGAAGTCCGAGCAAAAATATAATCATGCGTTGCGTGGTGCAATCCCGTGTTCCAATATTTTTCTCCGCTGATAACCCACTCGTCACCATCACGTGTGGCGGTAGTTTCCATCCAAGTAGCATCGGAACCATGCAGCGGTTCGGTTAGCCCGAAGCCTATTCTCGCAGATCCCTCCAACAATTTCGGAATCCACTGAGTCTGTTGAGCTTCGGTGCCGAACTTTTCCATCATTAAGACAGTTGGAAAATTCCCAATTATTGAGCTTTCGTTCTGCAAGTCATTGTGCAGACCCAAGCCTTTTCGTGCCAAGTGTTCACGAACAATTGCCATTCCTAAATTTGTGCCGTCCTTACCACCGAATCGTTTCGGTAAGTGCCACCGCAAAAACCCTGCAGCGTCGGCTTCTCTTTTCATCCTTACAAGCAGGGTTTCCCACTCCTCGTTTGGAAGACCATCTCGTTCCCAGTCGGTTCTAGCATCCTCGCGACGATGATCGAAGAACCGGATATTGTCATCTTCGTTCTCTATCGGTCTTATAACATCTTCTATAAAGAGATCTAGATCATCGAGTAGAGACTTGATGTCGTTGGGAATCGTAAAGTCCATGACAAATGAAGGTATACCGTCAGAGAACATCTTGCTCCCTATTGTTGTTTGGTCAGACTTTATTTGACCTTGGTGTTACTTGGCGTGGGCCCGTGCGGCCCGTCTAGAAGAGCAGCATGACGTTGCTATTAGCTGGATGCCATATGAGCTTCATCCGGAGATTCCAGATGGTGGCCAGATCAACAACAGAAGATTCACAGCGATTGCCAAATTAGCTGCCGAGATGGAATTACCGTTCCTGGCACCCAAAAAATTTCGACCAACTAGGCGAGCACACCAAGCAGTATTACTGATGGATTATATCAAGCCGGCGAATACGCCGTTACTGATGAACAGGATGTTCGAGGCGATCTGGGTTGAAGAATTAGATATCGAATCACCCGAAATTTTATTTGAGCTAATGTCTGATTCTGAAATCCCCGCTGACGTAGTCCAGAGGGTAGTTCTAAGCGATGAACTTAAGCCGGCAATCGGCGTCTCTGTTAGGAAGGCTTTGGAGTGGGGGATAACCGGTACACCGAGCTGGGTGATAGACAACAAATTGATGGTGCCGGGTTTACAGGAAGACGATTTTTTCGATCGCGTTATCGCTAAGCTCGCTGCGAATAGAGCCGAAACACTAGAGCGTTAAATGATTATTGAATTCAGACATATCTGAAGTAGTGTTCATCTTATGCAGCCGACTTATTCAGACTCAGCTCAGGCATATCGTGAGCGTATCCAGTCCTTTATTGCCGAGCACCTACCGGCTAAGTGGGATGGTATTGGTTCGTTAACTGGCGACGCGAAAGCTAATTTTTTGAAAGATTGGCGCCAAGTTCTACGAGACAACCAGCTACTTGCAACCGTCTGGCCCACAGAGTACGGCGGCCCAGGTCTATCTGCGTCTGAGAATGTCATCATTGCGGAAGAGTTCACTAAAGCAGGATTACCAACTGGTGGCTCTAACGACGGATTTGGCATCGGGATGGTTGGTAACACGATCATTGAGTGGGGAACTGAAGATCAGAAAAAACACTATCTTCCAAGAATTCTAGAAGGAGATGATCTTTGGTGTCAGGGCTACAGCGAACCCGATGCCGGTTCTGACCTAGCGAATTTAGGTTGCAAAGCAGAGCTTGATGGAGACGAATGGATTCTCAACGGCCAAAAAATATGGACGTCTAACGGGCATCTAGCTAATTGGATTTTCGTCCTTGCTCGCACAACTCCAGAAAATGGTAAACACCAAGGCATCACGTTCTTTTTGTGCCCGATGGATCAGTCCGGGGTTGATGTCCGGCCGATCGTGAACATTGCTGGCCACAGTCATTTCAATGAAGTTTTCTTTTCAGATGCTCGTGTTTCAAAAAATAACGTGATCGGCGAAGTGAATGGCGGCTGGGCTGTTGCTATGACTTTGCTGGGTTATGAACGCGGCTTCGGGGCTACAACAACCTATTTTCGATATCGCGCTGAGCTAGATCGTTTAGTTGAAATGGCGCAAGCTCGTAAACGCACAAATGAGCCAGACATTCGGCAACGATTAGCTTGGTGTCATAGCAAGGTTGAGATAATGAGATGGCTAGGGCAACAAGTCTTAACGTCTTTCTTGAATGGAGAGCCACCAGGTCCTAAAAGTTCTATAGGCAAATTGAATTGGAGCGAATATCATCGCGAAGCAACTGAACTTGCCTTAGATATTCTAGGTTCTGACGCCATGATTGTGGAGGGCGATGATCGACTAGCCGCCGGTCTTGGAGCCGCTGATGCTGGTACTCCGAACACATCTTCGGCATGGATCAACAGCTTCCTTTCTGCTCGATCGGGAACGATTTATGCCGGAACAAGTCAAGTGCAAAAAAATATTATTGGTGAACGAATACTAGGTTTGCCAAAGGAACCTCGGTCAGACGAGGGCCCATGGAACGAAACCCCAAGGTAAGTGTGCTCGTAGGAATAGCCGGTGGTTCTTGCTCAGGCAAAACTACTCTAGCCAGAAATCTACTCATCAAGTTTCCTAATTCATCTGCGCTACTTGCCTTTGACGACTATTACCATGACCTTTCTGAGATGCCAGTTAGCGCTCGTTCTCGAGTGAATTACGATCATCCGGATTCACTCGATACTCAACTGTTTGTTACCCACCTAGAGGCTTTAGGCAAAGGTAATTCCATCGAAGTTCCAATATATGATTTTGCAACACACACGCGCCCTGGAGGGACGCACCAGTTACAACCTGCAGATGTCGTAATCGTGGACGGTGTCTTACTTTTAGCACTGCCTGAATGTCGCGAGTTCTTGGATCTAACAGTATTTGTAGACGCTCCGGAAGAGATTCGATTAGAGAGAAGGTTAGAGCGCGATGTCTCCGAAAGAGGTAGAGATGAAGCAGGTGTTCGAAGCCAGTTCACATCGAGCGTCTCACCGATGCATCAACTTCTTGTAGAACCAAGCCAACAGTATGCAGACCTTGTTGTGTCACACCCATTCCAGTTAGATGCGGTAACAGAACTAGTGTGCGACCGTATCGAAGCCGCTACCAGCTAAGCATCATCAATATCTGAGTAGAGTCAAAGGCTTAAAAAATTCGTAGAACCAATAAATCTTCGAAAGTTCTAGTTGATGACGTTTCGTCGCTGAGAAAGTTTCAAGCTGATTTGGTAGGCAACTATTGCTCTTTCAGACAAGGAAGGTACAAGCGATAACCCTTTGCTGCACCGTTACCTAACAGCGGGCATTAGTAATTAATTTGTTGATATGAGGATAATGAAGAGTTAACGATACGAGATCTTAATTGAGCTGTTTAGGTCATGAACTCTTACGCGGCTATTGAAGCGAAGTGCTAGGTGTAGCGGAAACTAAAACCTATCGTTCAATAAATTCAATCCAATTTCCATCAGGGTCTTCTACCATTCCCACCCAAACACCTGGTCGAGCTTCGCGACGTTCCCATATGATTCGGGCGTTGGCGTTTCGGCACTCATCTAAGATGGGTTGAACCTCTGTGACAGAAAGGGTGAAGTATCGAAGGCCAGTAGCAGCCATCATGCCACCGCTCGGACCATCACTAATGGGGGTCGTTGGTACTACAATTTTTAGCAAACTTTCACTTGCCCATAGGCGATGCATGAACTGAATCCCTAGCTTCTCCATACTAATTGAAGCCTCGAACTCCAATCCGATAACATCTCGATAGAACGCAAGCATTGCATCACCATTACTTGTGACAATGCCCAAATCGAAACCTGATTTTGTAAATTTAGTGTTCACACTATGCTCCTCGTCTTCACTAACTTCAAATATAAGTGACCCTTGGGTCTAATAGCTTGCGCCTAATCCTGCTCGTGCATCGCTCTGTATCCCGTATGTCGGTATTGGGTATCTGAGACCGTTTTTTGCTAAAGCTTCCATACCCTCAATAGAAACCGCTAAATCTTCGGGTGAGATAGCCATTAGCAATTCATCTTCCATAACGCCGCCATAACGTCGTTCGGCAAAACAGGGAATCGATAGACTTGGTTGTCCGGTTTGAAGAGCTCGACCCCAGCTATCTGCGCAAGCTGACTCGCCGACACAAGACCAGTCAAGTTTCTTGTAATCACGCCACTGTAAACCGTTGATGAGGATAATCATTTGAGCGGGAGTGGCGTATATGAGACAAATATCTGGAGGGTTGAGCCGTTTCGCGTTTAAAGGCGAAACCGCCATTGCGGCGTATGTTCCGAATGGGACGCAGTCCATGGCATGTTGATGAGCTGAACTATCTTCGAGAGTTTCAAACCAAACGCCCTTCATTCTGTCGCCAGACAACCATTCATCGTCTTGTGGATGAAGACCTAGAACAGCACCGCATTGAGCACCGACAAGGTCGCTTTGGGTAATACCTACGGTCCAATTAAGACGCGCTGCCATCCCAACTATCTGATCAGTAGTATGGATCGAATCAGGACGGCGAATACGAGGTACTGCTTCCATCTCTTCAATCGTTCGAAAAAGCTTCATCCCTATAGGCGTCGTTCTTATTCGCAGTAGTGCTTGAAGGCGGGCAAGTAAACTATCCCACTCAATATCTGCGGTACGAACGTGCACCGGCTGTTCTTCGTTGTTATCCACAATTACCCCCACTAATTAATGTGCACGCTATATCCGGAATGATTGATAACCAACCGTATTAGTAATTCTGGGACCTAGCAGCTACTGAGCTTCGTTGTGTAGCGAAAGCAATTCGTTATTAAGGCCAGCTTCTATTTTTTGCTAAGTACCCCAAGTTATTCCAAAATCTTCATACATTTTTTCAGCACATATACCCTTCTGTATCCGATGTCCTGCCAAACGCTTTCCAACAGTCACTTAGGGATTCTCATCGCTCAGTTTCTGCATCGACTTGGCCCTCTCATCATTTGAGGCAAAAATGGGCGCGAAAACGGCGTATGTTGTGTCCTAATATCTAGAACGCGCCATTAGCGCTTGATTTGTGTAAGGAGAATGTCATATGCACGAGGGTTTAAGAGTGGAAATTCACGGAAACGTAGGGATGGTAATAATGGATCGTCCTCCTCATAACTTCCTTAACTTTCGTCAGATTCATGGGATTGCAGACGCTCTAGAAGAACTACAATCAAATATGTCGATAGGTTGCGCAGTTCTAGCCGCAGATGGTAAGTCATTTTGTGCCGGAGCAGACTTCGCAGGTGATGGCGTTGGTGGCGGCGATGATGAGGTTGTTGGTGGCGATGCAACACTCGCCTTATACCAAGGTTCAGCGAGATTATTCGACGTTACGTTGCCAATCGTGGGAGCTATTCAAGGTCCCGCTATAGGTGGGGGCCTTGGTCTGGCAATGGTTCCTGATATAAGAATCACTTGCCCAAATGCCCGGTTTTCAGCAAATTTTGCTGCCTTAGGCATTCATCAAGGTTTCGGGATGAGCGTGACGATGCCTGCTTTATTGGGACCGTCTAGAGCAGCGCAAGTATTGTATTCTGCCAAGCGCTATAAAGGTGAGGAAGCTGTAGCAATCGGGTTAGCAGATGAGTGTGTAGCAAGTGAACTAGTGCGCGAGAGAGCTTTAGAAGTGGCAACTGATATTGCTAAGAACGCACCGTTGGCATTGCGGGCCATAAAGTCAACTTTGAGACTAGGCCTAGGCGATGAAGTTAGAACAATTACACGACGCGAAGCAGAAATCCAAGCACGACTATCTCACACTGAGGATGCCAAAGAAGGCATCGCATCAGTTGGCGAAAGACGCCCGGGAATTTTCAATGGTCGCTAATCGGACCTAACAAACTATTTGACTTGAAGCTCTGTAAGCCTGGAACGTACCCGGAACAGTGACGGTCACCATATGGAATAAGAATAGAGAACATTGTGAGTTACAAACCCGATACAGCAGCCTTTATAGCTCAGTTGGAAGCAGCCAGCGCAGGGGCACCCAAGACACATGATTTAGAACCCTTCGAAGCGAGAAACGGTTACCGAGCTCTCGCTCACATGCTTGGGCCGGGGCCAGAGGTAGAAGGTGGTGTGTCTGAGTTCGTTATAGAAGAGCGAGATCTGGAGATTCCAGTTCGCGTTTATAAACCCAGCAAAAGCGAGAATCTACCAGTTCTGGTTTTTTTCCATGGCGGTGGGTGGGTCATAGGTGACCTAGAAACCCATGATAAAGAGTGTCGCCTTTTGTGTAACAACGGAGAGTGCATCGTGGTAGCAGTTGATTATCGACTTGCGCCGGAGCATATGTTTCCTGCGGCAGTTGATGATTGCTGGGCTGCTCTTTCTTGGGTGAAATCGAATGCAACATTATTTGGCGGCGATCCGGAAAGAATAGCCGTAGGCGGCGATTCAGCAGGTGGCAACCTTGCAGCTGTAATCGCCCTCCTGGCTCGAGATAATGAACTTGATCTCCGCCTCCAGCTCCTCGTTTATCCAGCATCTGATGCCAGAGTCTGGCACCAATCTTATGATGAAAATGGTGCGGGGTTTTTCTTACCAATGGAAACAATGCGTTGGTTCTATAACCATTATTTACGAGAAAACATTGGTGGTGACCTAGCTGGCGATTGGCGTGTTTCCCCAGCAGCTGCGGCCAGCCATTCAGGTCTGGCACCTGCATACATAGTGACGTGTGAACGAGATCCGTTGCGCGACGAAGGCAACGAGTACGCAGAGCGTTTGAAGTCGGCGGGAGTTACTGTGACACATCGACAGTTTGACGGTCAGCCGCATGTTCTCTTTCAACTGGCGAACCAAACTGAAGATGGTGCAAATCTACTAATCGAATGTGGTCAGGTTCTGCGTAAAGCCTTTGAGCTATGACTCTTGTAAAACGAGATAAATGGGGTATTTCACACGTATTCGCTGATAGTTCTGCAGCTGCTTTTGAAGCACAGGGGTGGGTGGCTGCCGATGATCGGATATGGCAGATGGAGTGGGATCGCCGTCGCGCTTTGGGTCGATGGTCCGAAATTGTTGGACTTGCAGGCGCCAGGGAAGATGCTTTTTTTAGGCGTCTAGGCATAGCTACGATTGCTAAAAATGATTGGAATAAGCTAGACACAGAAGCGAAGGAAATGACTCGCTCTTATGCGACAGGTGTTAACCGATGGTTAGACACGCACGTTAATTCTCTGCCCGCAGAGTTTGATTATCACCCAGAGGCACCCGAGCCTTGGGAGCCTTGGCATTGCGTAGCTGTCTATAAAGTGCGACATGTCTTTATGGGTACCCTTGACAGAAAATTATGGCGTGGGCATTTATTAACTAAGGCTGGGGTGGACATTACGCGTTCTTTTCTTGGCGACCCGAATGCTGATACCTCGATGCTTCCGCCGCAAAGCAATGAGTCATTAGATCTTTTAACAATGAACAACGAAATACTAAGTCATAATAAGATCGCTTTAGACTCCTTAAGCGCTATCGATGGCGGTTCGAATTCTTGGGCTTTAGATGGAAGCCGCACAGCTAGCGGCTTGCCTTTACTGGCTGGAGACCCACACCGAACAATCGAATTTCCCAATGTGTACCACCAGTTTCATATGAAGTGTCCTGAATTTGATGCAATAGGAATGGGCTTTCCTGGAGTGCCCGGCTTTCCGCATTTCGGTCATAACTCTAGTGTGGCATGGTGCATTACTCATGGAATGGCTGATGACACTGATGTCTTTATCGAATCCGACGACTTAGACGCGATCGAATGGAGCCCTGAGATTCTAAACATTAGAGATTCAGATTCTGTTGAAGTTTGGTGTGGCGCAACCGAACGAGGCCCAATCGTTTTTGGTGATCCATCTGATGGAATAGCACTCGGTTTGATGTGGACGGGAATTTCAAATGTTGACACAACGTTTGAAGCCCTAACTCCAATGCTTAAGGCGAAGTCTTGCGAAGAACTTGAGTCGACAATGAAGTCATGGGTTATTCCGGTGAATAACCTTTTGTCTGCAGATGCAGGAGGGAACATTTCGTTCAAAGTGAGAGGAAGGGTAGTGGAACGAAGTATCGCTAATCGTTGGACTCCGGTAGCTGGAACTTCGGATGCTTCTTGGAGCGAGCACAATGAAGTTGCCTTCGATGACCTTCAGAGCTGGCGAAACCCAGCACATGGTTTTCTTGTAACTGCGAATAACAGGATCTCTGACCACGGACCTTACATTTCTCTCGACTTTGCAGGCCCGTCTCGGCATGACAGGATAGTTCAACTTCTGTCAGAATTATTTGATGCGACAGTGGAAGATATGACAAAAATTCACAAAGACGTGAAGTCCTTAGTGGCCCCAACGCTCATAAAGATATTTGTCGAAAATGCTGGAGATTGCCGGCACAGATTATCTGATGAGGCCATCGCTTTTTTGAATGATTGGGATTGCGAAGTCACGGAAAATTCAGTCTCTGCGACTATTTATAACGTTATTCGGAGACGTTGGGCCGAAACCGTTGGTGAGCATTTAGGAGTTATGGCTCCTGAATTGGGTGCACCCGGGTGGCCATCCGCCCAACAGGCAAGCCGAATGCTATTCGAATCTGCGACAGAGGTGCTTGTGAGCGGAGAAGTTCACCAGATCTTTGGTTTGGAGACTTCCCAAAAACTGACTCACGCTATTTCCTCTGCCATTGATGGATCTCTCGTAGAGCTGGAGGACCGGTGCGGTCCTCTCATGTCCGAATGGAATTGGGGGCGTGTTCACCGTATGGCTTCACCACATCCATTAGCGACACAATGGGAACCTGCTCGTTCTCTTCACCCGCCTATGGATAGTTGTCCAGGCGATGGGGACACTGTGCGCTGCGGTGCAATGACCCCAGAAACTGGAGAGCGAGCAGCGGCTGCCTCAGTTGCGAGATATGTCTATGACCTAGCAGATTGGGATAACAGCGGATGGGTCGTGCCACACGGTGTCTCCGGAGTCAGGGGATCTGGCAATGACCTTGGTCAAAGAGCTGCATGGCTAGCTGGTGAATTAGTACCGATGCTCTATTCGGACAAGGCAGTCGATGCTGGCATTAGCGACGTTTTCACTATCTAGAAATAGTCGATGGGCAGCAAAATTATTAGATCGTGTACTGCTTGGCATGTTCTTTTAAGCTTCAGGTGAATTACTTATCTGAGGCTCTCGAGGGAGTCCAAGAATTCGTTCGCCAATTATATTTCTCTGGATTTCGCTAGAGCCGCCGGCGATTCGCATGCCTGGTGAATATAAGAGACGATCGGTAGCGTCGCTATTAAGCATTGACAAAGGTCCAAGAATCCTTGATTCGATCTGAGCTTCGTCGTAGCCGATTTCAGTATTAAGAAGCTTTGCTATCGGCGCCATCATCGGATCCGAGCCTCTTCCTTCCAAAAGGGATTGCAAACTGCGCCCTCTGGAAAGCAGCGAAGTTAAGGATTGACGGGTGAGCGAGTCAGTTTCTTTAGCATTACTAGTCATTGACTGCAGACGGCGACTAAGGCTTATAACGTCTGCGCTTCCTGCGCCAGATCGCTCATCTTCAAGGACAGTCATAGCGACTGACCAACCGCCATGTAAATCGCCGAGCAAAGCATTTTTGGGCATCAGCACGTCATCAAAAAAAACTTCACAAAACTCATGATCACCGGTCATTTGTTTCAGCGGGCGAACTTCAATACCAGGAAGGTTCATGTCTAATAAGAAAAAGCTTATGCCCTTGTGTTTGCTGGCCTGAAAATCTGTGCGAGCCATAAGAATGCCAAATTGAGCAAATTGGGCATTCGATGACCAAACCTTTTGGCCATTTAGAACAAAATAATCACCATCAAGAATGGCTGAGCTTTGAAGTCCAGCAAGGTCGGATCCTGCGCCGGGCTCACTGAAAAGTTGACACCATAAGATTTCATTTTTCAATGTTGGGCGCAAGAATACTTTTTTTTGTTCAGGAGTTCCACACCGCATTATGGCTTCTCCAGCAAGTACTAAACCTTGCAAATTAAGATAAGGCGCTATCTCGGCCTTGGCGCACTCTTCATGCCAGACCACGCTGTGATCTTTCGAGAGGCCCATTCCGCCATGGTCAGTGGGCCAATGGACACCTGCCCAGCCCGAATCGTAGCAGTAGCGCTGCCAGCGCATAGCGTCTTGGTGAAATACCGGTGGCAAGATAGCTCCGTAAGCCGGGCATGCCTCACCAGATTCTTTAGCGACAGAAATGAAGTGGGCGCATTCGATTCTAAAAGCTTCCAGAGTGCCATCTTTTCCCATGACGTGACTTTAACGCCGTTAAATTAGGTGAACTGCAAACGGCACTAAATTCCAGAAAGTTTCAACATCCACTCAGCAACCATGTTGGCTTTCTAAGAAACCTCTTTATTTTTCATGTGAATTTGATGCTGACTAAGCAAATCTGCAAGTGAATCGATCTTCTTAGTAAGCTTCCGTCATGGGCTCAAGCATTTTCTCAGACAAAAATGGCAACATGGGCATTAAGCTTTTAATCGTCGCTGTTTTGATTTCGATAGTGATGTCGGTTCTGTAGTCGCAGAAACCAGCAACCACAGCTATCTCGCCAGGCAGTTGTTAGCCCTGTTTGGAATTGATCATCGAGCGTAGTTCAGCGTCGTCTTGGACGGGAGTGATTGTTGAACTGATGAGATCACCCCAGTTGAATAGCCAAGCCTGAAGATCAGTAACCGTAGGCGAATCGCAAATTGCCCAGCCTTGTTCCCCTGCTGCGTCGTGCCAACGACCTATCTGCTGAACGCTCCCACTGTCAGCTTCATCGTCCGCAACTGTCATTTGGCTAAAGTTTCCAAACGCTTCCATTTTCCTGTCTCGTGGCAGTTTCCAATGGATCATATATAAGGCCATGATTTCCCCTTCGCTTTTCTTCAGAAAGTTAATTGTTACCTTGATGCAATTTGTTGGCTTTGATTTGGCCATTAGCGTAGCAGATGAAAAAAACCTAGATTCCCCATAGACACCTACTGGCTGAACATAACTTTCCGCAGCATTCAGAACGGCGTTTCAGCTAGGGGTAAGCGATCCGAGCTCAAGTCTGATTAAGTAAATGGTCGAACGGAAATGTAAGATTTCCGCTGAAGATTTATAGCTTTTGACACAGCTTAGACGCTTAAAATTTCTCGTAGGTTAGACAGACTCATTCGGCGAGTTGGCGAACATGTGATATTGCTGGTTTAAAACTTCGACGATGTCCATAAATTCCCCAAAATTATCTGATGTGTCCAGAGGAGCAGGGCATTCCGTTAGGCACAGTAGCCTCAAGTGCATGACTGATATCGCCCATACTGACAGCAGCCTTACGAATCAAACTGTAGAGCTTCTTCAGGAAATGATTAGAAATGCTTGCGTAAATGATGGTCAGAAAACGTCTGGCGAGGAAATTCGTAATAGCGACATGCTCGAAACGTTCCTTGAAGGTCCCGGCGTTGAGTTAGAACACTTTGACTGTTTACCCGGTCGGAGATCAATGGTGGCACGAATCCAAGGCACTGACCCAACGGCGCCAGCTCTCTGCCTGATGGGACATACAGATGTAGTACCAGTGAGCCCAGATGGGTGGAGCAGGGACCCATTCGGTGGGGAATTGGTAGCCGGGGAGGTTTGGGGGCGAGGTGCTGTGGATATGTTGAATTTAACTTCTTCGATGGCGGTGGCATTTCGCAATTCCATAAAAACTGGATTCCGACCTAAAGGTGATTTGGTGTATTTTGGGGTAGCAGATGAGGAAGCTGGGGGCACTTATGGGGCCAAGTGGATGGCTGAACATCATTGGGAGGCGATCAAGGCCGACTTTGTGTTAACCGAATTCGGAGGGTTGCCGACTGAGACACCAAATGGCAAGAAGCTAACGGTCGCTGCAGGCGAAAAGGGATTAGGTTGGCGCAGGTTGACCGTAAAAGGAACACCAGGTCATGGTTCTATGCCATTTGGTGCTGACAACGCTGTTCTGAAAGCTGCAGAGATTATTCGACGGCTAGGTGATTATCGTCCATCTCCAAAGTTAACTGAAATGTGGCAGCATCAAGTTTCGACTTTGAATTTGTCCGATGAAGTCAAAGCAGCGTTACTAGACCCCGAGAAGGTTTGGGAAACAATAGCTAGTCTCGACGCGCCCGGCCTAGCTGGGCACTTGCACGCCTGCAGCCATACGACGTTTTCGCCAAATGTTGTTCACGGAGGAGTGAAAACTAATGTCATTCCTGATGTTGTTGAAATCGAAGTCGATATCAGAACCGCCCCTGGAGACAGCGACAATGTAGATGATCACCTCAGAGAGGCACTCGGTGAGCTATTCGACGAAGTGGAAATTAAACACATCCATGATGATGCTGCCACCTTCTCTTCAACAGATACACCGATGTGGTCACTACTTCAAGAATTGATGCAAAAAGCTCATCCGGGCGCCGAGCTTATTCCATCCCTAATTGTGGGGGCGACTGACGCTCGGTTCTACCGGGAAAAAGGCGCAATAGCGTACGGTGCAGGCCTATTTAGCGACAATGTGACTTCCTCGGAGTTCATGACCCGGTTCCACGGTCACGACGAGCGAGTTGATGTTGACTCGCTCGCCCTCACCACCCAACTTTGGGTTGATGTGATACAAAACTTCTGGAAATAGCCTATTGATTCCTTGGTTGCTTATTCACCTAGGCAACTTAGCAGTGGCGCGATGTGCGGAACAATACCAGACCGAAGAGACGTGACTATGTCGTTCTCGTCTACTTGCCAGATAACTCTTTTTTCAAGATCTTTTTTATCGACAGGGACATAGGAGATGTTGTCCCCGCTGGCAGATTCTTGAATACGTTCACCAAATGCATTCATAATCTCAAGTTTGCTGGAGCCTAAGCCATAGCCCGATCGAGTTTTGATAGGTCCACTCAGAATTTCGATGCGAACCAGCTTCTCACCGTTAAAGATGAAAGACACCCCGACAGCTCCTGACGCCGGTGAGTAAGAGCGGCATGATTCAGAACCACCAGGCGAGAGAACAAAAGATACTCGCGCAGCTTCTTCAGCTTCGCTGAGGCTCATTCCGATAGCGACGGGTCCCAATCCTCCAGTCGACAGCGAAGCAGCGTTTGTTAAGAGGGGATCTATATTCTCAAGCTCAGTCGTAGACGTAGAACTTACCTGATCAGAAATGGTCGTTGTTGGTGATGGCTGCGTCGTCGTTGTCTGTTGAATAGTAGTAGCGGTCGTCGAGTTCACAGCAACACGCTCCTCTACCACGACCTGAGGTGTGTCATCGGAACAACTGATCAAAGCGAAGGCTGAGAGCAGTATAGAAAGAGAGACAACTCGGACTGGGCTAGAACTTCGCATACGCACCTGCAGACCCCGGGATAAGCACTTAATGACCAAGTGCATCGTTTAACTATGAGAGTACTTAATATTTAGGTACAACGGGTGTCGCCCTATATTTGTTACGTCAGTCCTGCATTTGGGTCTATGATTTGAGAAGAGGCACTGTAATAGAAGCTAGTTGTCAGCAAGACATTGTTTTTTTAGGGCAAAGAAAGAGGCGCGATAAAATGAGTGGCAGCGACACAAAATACGACCTTGTTATTAGAGGCGGCTCAGTGGTTGATGGAACAGGAGCACCATCGAGAATTGCAGACGTAGGCATCATTGGCGACCGAGTCGTCAAATTAGGTGTTGTGGAAGGCACCGGTGAAACCGAAATCGATGCAGTCGGGAAGCTTGTTACTCCAGGATTTGTTGATATCCACACTCATCTAGATGCTCAATTAGCATGGGACCCAATTGGCTCCAGTTCCTGCTGGCACGGTATTACATCTGTTGTAATGGGTAATTGTGGAGTGACCTTCGCCCCTGTCAAAACTGAGGACATCGAGTTCATCGCAGAAGTCATGGAGTCAGTAGAAGATATTCCCAAGGATGCTATTCTCGAAGGCCTTCCATGGAATTGGCGGACCTACGGTGAATATCTGAATTTTATCGACTCAACTCCTAAAGGAATAAATGTCGGTGGCATGGTTGGACATGTAGCCGTGCGTTGGCATGTGATGGGAGAATCTAGCCTTGACGAAGAACCTGCCTCAGCAGAACAGATAAGTTCAATGTGCGAGTTAGTCGATGAAGCCATGACTGCGGGCGCACTTGGTTTCTCCACATCTAGAACTTTGTTACACCGAACTCCAGATGGTAGGCCGATACCGGGAACATTTGCTGATGACGATGAGCTTTTTGCATTTGCAGATGTACTTGGTGAACACGGCCGGGGAGTCTTCGAATCTGCTCCACGATTTGAGAAAGCCGGTGCAGACTGGGAAGGCCTCAAACATGAAATAGAAACTCTGGGCGAAATAACCCGGCGCAGTGGCCGACCATCAACGTTTGGATTGGTCTATAACGCAGTTCGTCCAGATATGAGCGATGTGGCTCTTAGGGCTGTGGAAGCTGAAAATGCCTCAGGCGCACAATTACGACCACAGACTACATGCAGGCCCATTGGTGTTGTACTTGGAATTCAGCACCGTACTCCCTGGGCACGCGCCGGAGTAACTTGGAGATCCCTTCGCGATATGAGTGTGGAACAGCGACTCGATACCATTCGGAACCCTGAACTGAGAGCAAGATTAATTCACGAAGGTAATAATCCAGAAAAAGTGCATGGCAATGGAAGTGCCATGGTCGATCTCAGTCGCCTGTACCTTCTAGATGCAGAGAATCCTAATTATCGGGTTGGTCAAGAAGGAACCCTGGAATCACTCGCGACGAAAGCTGGAATAAGCCCAGTCGAGTACTTTTTGAATGCAACTGATGAATCGAATGGTTCGGTCATGCTGAGCTTGCCAATCCTTAACCAGGACTATGAAGCAATCGAAACAATGTTAGATCATGACTCGATCGTAATGGGACTGGCCGACGCAGGAGCACACGTTGGCCAGATCATGGACTCCAGTCAGCCCACCTATTTTTTGAGTCACTGGGTTCGCGATACTGGCTATTTCACGCTTGAAGAAGGCATTCGGCGAATTACCTCTGATACAGCTGATCTGTTTGGTCTCAAAAATCGAGGGCGCCTCGTTGAAGGTGCATATGCGGATATTAATGTCATTGACTGGGATAAGCTTTCTCTCTCCGGCCCAGAATATGTTCATGACTTTCCGGGCGGCGCAGGAAGATACATTCAACGCGGGGCCGGATACGATGCCACAGTCGTGAACGGGGAACTATTTATGCAAAACGGTGAACATACCGGAGCCTTAGCTGGCGTTACTCTTCGCTCAAATGATTGACTCAAATTTGATTTTGTGACCGAAGTCGGTTTTTGGGGGGTCTTCCTCCGCTAACGTGCCAACAATGGCAAATTCACCTGAAATGACGATCGATACAGAATTAACGTACCGAGTAACTCTTGGCACTAACAAGGGCAATATAGTTATGGATCTCGATCCTAAACTTGCTCCTATTACCGTAAATAATTTTATATCGCTAGCTCGCGATGGGTATTACACAGGGTTAACTTTTCATCGGGTTGTGCCAGACTTCGTGATCCAGGGCGGATGTCCTGAAGGAAGCGGTACTGGTGGTCCGGGTTATCGGTTCGATGACGAACCCGTTACTGCCGATTACACTCTTGGAGCGCTAGCCATGGCTAACGCCGGGCCCAACACCAACGGGAGCCAATTTTTCATATGCATAGATGATTGCACCACGAAACTAGCCAAGTCTTATAACCATTTTGGTTTCGTTTCCGATGGAATGGATGTAGCGCTTTCCATAGGTGTCGGTGATGTAATGCAGACTGTTGAGATTGAAGAAATCAAATAGTCTGACTGGGTAGTTCACTACTATTTGGAAACAGTTTTCGTACCAAAAAGACTTAACAAAAAATAAATTGGGGGAGTAATGAGCGAAGCAGTAGTTCTATACGAAGAAACAGACGGCGTAGCTATAATTACGCTTAATCGTCCTGAGAGGTTGAACTCATGGACCGGCGAGCTGGGTACCGGGTATTTCAATGCCTTAGATACAGCGGCAGCCTCAGCATCGGTTAAAGCCATAGTAGTAACTGGGGCAGGGCGTGGATTTTGCTCTGGAGCCGATATGGATATGCTTCAGGGCATACAAGATCGGGGAGGTGAGGGCGAAGAGCGTCCGCAGCACCGCGATGAAAGACATGACTACGCACTCTCAATTCCGAAGCCGGTTGTCGCAGCGATAAATGGCGCCTGCGCCGGATTGGGATTTGTTCATGCGATGATGTGCGATATACGATTTGCTGCCGAAGGAGCGAAATTCACCAGCGCCTTCGCTCGAAGAGGTCTTATTGCAGAACATGGAGTGGCTTATATGCTTCCCCGAGTAGTAGGCCCATCAAATGCTCTGGACATTCTTATGTCGGGTCGGGTCTTTCTAGCAGATGAAGCTAAAGAAATGGGCGTAGTCAGTCGGGTGCTTGCCCCTGAGGACCTTCTTTCGGCAACCGTCGAATATGCACGAGATCTCGGTAAATATAGCGCTCCATGGTCGATGGCTCAGATAAAGAAGCAGGTCTGGAACCAACTAGATCTGGCACGAACTGATGCACTAGCTGAGTCGAACGCACTGATGGTGGATTCACTTAAGCGAAACGATTTTAAAGAAGGAGTAGCTAGCTTTGTTCAAAAACGTGATCCAGCCTTTGAACCAGTCACTAAAAATTGAATCTACTAATTTGTGTGTTGACTCAAGTGAGTCTATTTTAGCAGTTGCCCTATCTACTAACGCGTCTGGAAAAAAATGACAAGCACTCTTGCCGCCTTTGCTGTGCTGGCTTGGCTTGCGTATATTGCTAGCAGGATGCTCGCTCGTCGCCAGCTTCCAGAAGTTGTTGCCTTTCTGCTTGTCGGTGCTCTGCTAGGCCCCTCAGGGATCGAACTGATTAGCCAAGATGAGCTAGTCAAGTTGCAGCCCATCACAGAGGTTGCTTTAGCCATTCTGATGTTCGTGATTGGTGAACGAGTTTCTACGCGCGCCTTGAAGGCAGCACGTTGGGCTCTGACAGCCGGCATCGTCCAGTTTGGTGTAAGTGCTGTTGCAGTGTTTTTTGTTACTCGCGCAGCGGGCGCTGAGGAATCAGTAGCTTTAGTGCTTGCTGTGTTGGCTGGTGCTGGTGCGCCGATGACTGTTGCGCACGTGGTGAGCTCAGTTAAAGGCACAGGTGCTTATGGTACGGGGCTCGTTGGAACGCATGCAGTATCGGATGCGTTGGCCACCACGACTTTTGCTGCTGTGCTGCCGGTTGCTGCACTTCTTAGTGAACAAGATGCGGCTATCAGTTCTGCGTTGCTAGATTTTCTTCAACTAGGAATTGGAGGAGCATTATTAGGAGTCGCCGGTGGTTGGCTAATTTCACGTATCGGATTTCAAATTGAGACATCGGGCGAATTATTACTTTTTGTGTTAGTCCACATACTTTTGGCGTGGTCGCTTTGTGAATGGCTGGGGAGCTCCTTGCCGTTAGCGGCCTTGGTGGCAGGTGCAACCGCAGCGTCAGTTTCAGCAGAAGCTTTTTCGGCGCGATTATTTCGTACTATAAAAAGTATCGAACAGCCTTTATACCTGCTGTTCTTTGGGCTCGCAGGTGCTTCCATTCATATGGATGACGTAGTAAACGTTGGCCTAGTAGGTGTTGCCTACGTATTGGTTCGTGTCGGTGGAAAGATAGTCGGTGGTCTATTAGGTGGAATGCTTGGCGGACTTCACTGGAAAACAGCATTGCGTCTTGGAGTCAATTTGACTCCGCAGGCAGGAGTTGCTGTAGGTCTGGCTGTCTTGGCAAGCGAGACACTTGGGTCTGACGGATCCGAAATAGCGACGGTGGTGCTGGGTTCTGTAGTGCTCTTCGAATTGATAGGTCCGTTATTGGTCGCAAGAGATCTTAAATCGATGGCAACTGGTGAAGATGATGCGGCTCCTTTAGACCACACTAACGTGCCCGTTCCAGCAAAAGTTTTACTTGCTTCGCCTATACCAATTGATATTCCGGAGTGGGTTATTGACTTAATGGCACGTTGGCGTTCTTCGATCGTTATTTTTATGCCTGGCAGTGAGGATGATGATCGAGTGGCACGAGTGGTGCGGCTCTGCGACAGTAAGGATGTAGAGCATGAAATAAAATTCTTGGAGACCGAAAGTTTCACAGGTGCTGTCGCGCGAGCCCAAGCGGAAGAACATGCAGACATGGTGATCTTATTTTCCTCGCGTCCTATGGGTCAAACATCACGCCTCGTTCTTTTCCCGGTTGAACGCATTAGCAGACAATTGTCAGTGCCAGTACTCAGTTTCCCAATAGTTACAGAAGGCCCGCCCGAGCCTGACTTAGAAACGAAAAAATGGCTTTGGAGAGGTTAGTTACTGCAGCTCGCTAAGAGCTGGGGAGATCGGCCAGCCTTCTACTCGTTGAGCGATCTCGGCTGAAGGCAAATCGGTAGGCCCATGTAGCAACTCCTTCATGAGGCCTGAAGAATTACATTCGCTGAGGTAACTCAGCACAGAAACTACCTGATCGGCGTCTTTCACTTCGTGCTGAAAGAGTCGAGGGAATTCACTCGGCCACACTTCAGCGACCCATATATCGCCTATCTGAGGCCTAGTTCCGAAACCGGTTTCAAACGGCCATATTTTGATTTGAGGGTGTCTTTCTTTCAAGGCGGTTAGCCAAGGCACAGCCATGAGAAATTGGCCTCCAACAGATCCAGGGTACGCCAATTTCCAGGTTGACTGTATAGCTAAACTCTTAGAACGCATTAGTTGCTCACATAGTCGAAACTCCGGGATGCTTCTGTTACCCCAAGGGAAATTGGGTCGCGTTGCATGAAGCTCCGCATATGTCCGGCCATTCGGGTGGCCCCAAAACGGACCGCGACCTTGGCCAAGCAATGCGTTGAGTGATGAACCCGCTAGAAAGCGGTTATTTGAATTGTCTGGGCTGTCAGTCACTTTTGAATTTATAAGATTCCAAGTACCTCTCCAGGAAGTGTCAGACGCGCCAATGATCTCTTCGAATGGACTGGGAAGACCAAGGCTTACGTCGATTGCAATTAGTCGCGAATGATTAGCGTTGGTTGCTCTAATAACACTGTCAATTTCGTTTCCTGCCTGAGTCCGAGTCGGTGGATTGCTTAAGCACGTGCGGTCTGAGATTTTGCTTACGATCCAGATACTGTCTTTGCCGACTGTTGGGCGGCTCGCTGAACTCCAATCAATAACTGTGAGTTCATCAAAAATTTGATTCTGTCTATTACTATGCGTCACAGTCAGCGTTCCAGGCAATTGTGGGAAAAGCGGCAAGCTAGTTAACGCTAACAAGCGAAGGATTGAATATGGCCAATCGAGTTACCCTCAAAGTTGAAAATGGTGTAGCTGATGTGCGGTTGAACCGCCCAGAAAAGCTAAATGCTTTAGATAATGCCATGTTTCGCTCGTTGGTTGATACTGGTGAATTGTTAAAAAGCCGCACTGACGTCCGAGCGGTTGTTTTGTCAGGTGAAGGGTCGTCGTTTTGTTCGGGAGTTGACTTAGCATCATTTCAGAAAATGGCCTCATCAGATCCGGACGAAGCTGTTGAGCACAAATCTGAGCAGCGTATGACGCATCTAGGCCAACAGGCAGCATGGGTATGGCAAGAGATAGATGTACCGGTTATAGGAGCTATTGCCGGTCATGCGTTAGGAGGCGGATTTCAAATAGCGATGGGCCCAGACATTCGGTTAGTTCATCCTGAAACTAAATTGTCAGTATTGGAAATTCGATGGGGACTAACTGCGGACATGGGCGCAACCGTTCTCCTACCGCCGAATGTCCGGATGGACGTGATGAAAGAACTCTATTTTACAGGAAAGATTGTTACAGGTATCGAGGCGGTAGAACTAGGTTTAGCAACTCGCGTGTCAGATAATCCCCACTCTGAAGCGATGGGGATGGCTCATGAAATTGCCGAAAAAAACCCAGAAGCGATTAAGCGAATGAAGAAGATGCTCAACGCCATTGAATCACAGGATGTTGCTAGGAGATTCGAGTCCGAGCGAGAGAATATAAACGCTCTGATTGGTTCTCCGAACCAGAAAGAGGCAGTTAAGGCCTACTTTGAAAAACGGGCACCGAAGTTCAGCTGATTGTATATTTCGATGGAGAGACTGGAGGCATATCTATGAGTATTGAAGCGCTCATGGAAGAAGCGCGCGAGATAGCTGAGGCTGCCGGAGCACTTACTCTAAAGTGGTATCAAAAAAATGACTTAGAAGTTAACTATAAGCTTGATGGTACTGAGGTAACAGAAGCAGACCGTGCGGCGGAAGCACTTATACGGGAGCAATTGCTTAAACATCACCCTGAAGATGCAGTCGTAGGAGAAGAACATGGCGGCAGTTTTAGTACGACAAACAGGACTTGGGTCATAGACCCAATTGACGGGACCCGCGGCTTTGTTAAGGGAATACCTTTGTATTCGACGCTATTAGCATTGGTCGACGAAGAGGGTCCGCTGGTAGGCGTTATTCACTTGCCTGTCCTAGGTCTGACAATGGTTGCAGGACGTGGAAATGGATGCTGGCTAGGTGATCAGAGGTGTAGAGTTAGTGCGCACTCAGTGTTAGACAAGGCACTGATCAACACTAGTAGCTACGAAACTTTCAGTGAACAAAACTTCGGTCACTTGAAAAAAAGTGGCGCAGTCATGCGAACATGGGGAGATGGTTACGGCTATTTTCTAGTGGCGTCTGGTCGAGCAGAAGCAATGGTTGATCCAGTCTGTTCAGTCTGGGATTTAGCGCCAGTCCCAATAATTATCGAAGAGGCAGGCGGCAAGTTTTCTAATTTGCTCGGAGAGTCAGGCTTAAAACTCGATCAAAGGTCGGACCATCTTGACGGGCTGGCAACGAACGGCTTAGTACACAATGAACTTTTGGCTACCCTTGGGAAATCATGAGCAACGAAGAAAGCAAACTTAGTCCGCCGCCTTGGATAATTAAGGCAATTATTACAGGGCTTTCGTTGGCAGTTCTATTTGGTGCGCTTGTTTGGGCTGTTTTGCGTATTCGGTCTTTTATTATTGTCTTATTAGTTTCGTTGTTTCTGTCATTTGCTATAGAACCCGCTGTGAATTGGCTAGCAAGAAGAGGTTGGAGTCGGGGACTGGCTACGTGCGCAGTGTTTTCAATTATCTTCATTTCAGTTGTCGGTTTCCTAGCGGCTATGGGTGCAGTGCTTGCCGACCAGATTGGTTTATTAGTTAACCAAGCACCAGACTATATCGAACAGATAGAAGTTTGGCTTAACAACCAGTTCGGCGTGACCATAGAAACTGATGAGTTAATTGCAGAGTTCTCAGATGGTGGCTCAGCAGCAACGCTCGCCTCTAACTTTGCTGGCGATTTAGTGTCTATTGGAACTGCTGTGGTTTCAGCATTTTTTCAGTTACTCACACTCTTGCTATTTACGTTTTATTTAGTAGTCGATGGTCCCAAATTACGTCGCCTGATCTGTTCTGCATTGAATCCCAATCGACAGATAATCGTGCTACGCGGCTGGGAGATCGCTATTGATAAGACTGGTGCTTATATTTATTCACGTGCTTTGCTAGGTATCGGCTCCTTTATTTTCCATTGGGTTGCTTTTGCTGCGTTAGGAGTCCCATTCCCCGTTCCTTTGGCTTTGTGGGTGGGTTTGATGTCTCAATTCGTTCCGGTAGTAGGTACTTACCTAGCTGCGATTCTGCCGGTTCTAATAGCGCTTTTGAATGAGCCGATTACGGCTCTATGGGTGTTATTGGCGATTCTTCTGTATCAACAGGTTGAAAATTATTTATTTGCGCCGCGAATTACTGCTCAAACTATGAATATTCATCCGGCGATTGCTTTTGGTACGGTGATTATAGGAGGGTCGCTACTCGGAGTCGTTGGTGCACTATTAGCTGTTCCTGCAGCTGCGACATTCCAGGCGTTTGGATCTACGTATGTTAAGAGGCATGAATTGATCGAGTCGGATCTTCTCAATGAGGAAACTACGGAAGGCGACGAAACTTAGTCGTTGCTATTGCTTTAACGAAAGTCTTCGCGCAGGGCAAGAGTAGCGGCGTGCCAGCCGCACATACCGTGCACGCCAGCGCCTGGCGGAGTAGAAGATGAGCAGATGTAGTGACCTTTAGGACCAAGTTTGTAAGGGTCGGGTGAGAGGAATGGCCGTCTGATTAGTTGCACTCCGGCCACAGAGCCACCAGTTATGTCTCCACCGTATAGGTTGGCGTTCTGATTGTAGAAGTCCGATGGCGTGTGAACATTTCGGGCTAATACTAATTTTTTGAATCCCGGAGCGAATCGCTCTAATTGGGCCTCGATGAGTGGCGTTGCATCCTCATCCCATCCAGTCGGAACGTGTCCGTATACCCAAGCGATGTGATTCCCAGGTGGACTGCGTGAATCGTCGATAATAGTGGGCTGAGATACAATCACAAATGGTTGGTTAGGCATTTGTCCAGCGCAAACGGCAGTATCGGCATGCAGAATCTCTTCAATAGTTCCGCCGAGATGGACAGTGCCTGCTCTGCGACTGGGTTCGTGAGTAAATGGAAGGGGTGCTGATAGTGCGTAGTCTATTTTCCATGCGCCAGGCCCAGGCTTGATATTTTTTAGGCGCTTTAATCGCCTCGCAGAAACACCGTGAATTGGCTCTAATAGCTTTCCTGCAGCGTGTGATGTCACATCAAGGATTCTTACTTTGCTTGAAGGTAAATCAGCTAGCTTTTCGATACGGTGATTAGTTATAATTTTTCCGCCGTGATCCTCTAGGGCAAGTTGCAAGGCATTGATAACACTTTGGCTTCCACCTTTTGCGATAGGCCATCCCGTGGTGTGAGCAAGGGTCAAAAATATATTTCCAAAGGCCGATGTGAAAAATCGGTTGACTGGGAGGTATGCGTGAGCGGCGCAGCCAGCGAATAGAGCTCGAGCCTCAGCAGTCTTAAATAGCTTCGTCGTGAGCGTAGTAGCTGGAAGAACACCTAGAAGGCCGGAGCGGATCGTTGGAAAAAGATCAGCCGGCATTCGTAATAATGGGCCTAAAGAATGATTCTTGAATTTTGGCCAATCCGTAGTCAAAGAAGTTAGCAACTTGCGATAAGCAACTGAATCTGGTCCGAGTCCAGCTGCTGTTAAGCCCATATCCCTATAGAGTGTTGCCCCTTTTCCATGGTCGAGTGGGTGTGTGGCGACAACCTGGTGATGTAACCATTCCAGGCCGTAACTCTCCAGCTGGAATTCATGAAATGCGGGACTTGCTACTGCGAATGGGTGAACAGCTGCCCCAAGGTCATGTTTGTATGAAGGTAACGTAGTTTCTACGGTCCGTGCTGCGCCTCCTATTGTCGCTTCGGCTTCGAAAACAGTTACTGATTTCCCTGCACGTGCAAGAGTTAACGCAGCTGCTAATCCGTTAGGCCCAGAACCGACTACGACAGCATCTAGCTCCATTCAATTCCCTCAACAATTTCTATAGTCGTATTAATGCCGCTAGAGCTTAAACGTGCCCAAGTGGTGTCATTATCAACGGTTTTTCTCTTGCATTCTCCGAGAGGTCCACTGATTATAAACGCCGCTTGATCGCTGCGCTGAACAATAAGGACCTTTACTTTTATGTTGGTTAACTCCGGCGAAAATTCATTGAGTTGAATCACTAGCTGGCGAGAGAAACAGCGACTTGTGACTGAGCTAACTATTAGGTCAGGTATCGAAGATCCTTCCACCTCTTGATCGCAGATAATGTTCCAATCCTCGAGGCGGTTTCTTCGTCTTAGTCCATTCGAGCGAATTGATTTGAGTAAATCACGACAACCTACAGCGGTGGCCCCGAGGTCGAGGGCATCATGGCGTTCTGATTCGTTGACGTCATAATGGTCACCCTGGAAACTAATACGACGTTTGCCAAGCCGACTAGCGAAGTCATGTAGTTCGCGATATGAACTATCGGAAACCAGATGAGCCCATTTCTGTTCTCTCCAACTCCAGAGAGCACTGTCTACGAGGATCACCTTGTCCACCTATCTGGCCAGCAGCATTATCTATAAGGTCATCGTAGCCGTGAACTAAGGAGCTCCAATTAAAAGATTCAACATGTTGGATCAGCATATTCCTATGTTCGTGGAGTCCAGACAGCGTCATTACTGGCAATGGAGCCAGCGATTCGTAAATATCACCGTAGTAGAGAAAGAAACCAGTTAGATGATCTGGTACAAGTTCGGGACAACTTGGTCGGTTTGGTAAGAGGGGAGGGACTCCGGGAGAAATCGCATCCACTACAGAAACACCAAAAAATTTGTGTCTAGAGGTAGACACAAGAGTATCTGCTGTCTGCGAATAGTTGATTGACGAATTTTTGGACTACTCGCCGCTCGTTGCAAGCCTGGGGCCGCTGTTTTTTTTAGCTTAAAAAGTTGTGCAGAGCCACTTCGTTCGACAGGACCGATCGCTATGACCGCGAAGTCGTAGTTGTTTAGGGGCAACTGCATTATGACGTTCACGAACTTTTCGGGTTCTTTATCGGCTGCCCACCGATGGTTCCAAAGTATGCGATGTGGCCCAATTGCATAGTTGAGTCGAGCTTCAATAAGGTCTAGACCGATCGGTAACGTATCAATATTGAAACCTCTCACCGCTTCAGTCGCGTTTCCAAGAAACAGTCCGTCAGCGAACTCAGGTAGAGCCTTGTCTAGAAGTTCACGATGGTAGTTGTTAGCTACTAATCTGAGCGTGGAGGCCTCTATAGCATCGAAGTCGGTAGCTAGTAGCTCGTCTGCCGGCGGCCTTTAAAGTCCAGGAGTTTAAAAGAACTGGCCCTAATTGATATTCAAAATAAATAATTTCTTTCTAAGTAATGTGCCACTGCAGCCAATCACTCCAGCTAGGTCTATCGGGTGCCAGCAAGGATAACGTCTCGTGCCGAATAGCTTTTTGAAGCTGGTTGGAAAAAAAATGGTCGCGGATCGAAGCGATTTGCGCCAGCCTCCTTTAGGTCCTCCGAGAACAGAGATACTTTGCCCTGCTAGCTTGCTGCCACCCGATGCACCATTGAGCATGTGAACCTTCAAACCAAGGTTCTCTTAAAACTACATCTGCCACATTGAAGAATAATTAAGTCTTAATCCATGAATGGTTGTACCAATAGAAACTATACTTCGCTAGTGACTTTGGCGATATTTTTGGCTCGCGTAGCTCTATTGAGTGTCTGTTTTTTAGTTGTTTTAGGGACCCCGAGTACAGCTTCGAATCCCGGAACAGTAGAAAGCACGGGTGAACTTCTGCACTACGGCGATTTACGCTCAGCGAGCCCACCAAATCAAATGTTTATTGAGTCTGCTCCGAACGGTGGCGGTTATTGGATAGCAACACAAGAGGGTGTCATATCTGTTTTTGGAGATGCTGGTTCTTACGGTGATCTAGCAGAGATAAATCTTAATAAGCCGATTGTTGGGATGGGAAGCACGCCTAGTGGGCTCGGGTATTGGCTTGTTGCGTCGGATGGTGGGATTTTCACTTTTGGTGATGCACAGTTTTTTGGGTCTGCACCCGGACAGAATTCGAATAGTGATTTCATCGAGATTCTTACGTCTCGTCTGACAAGTGGCTATGCACTGGTTTCGGCTACGGGCGAGGTCCTTAACTTTGGAGACATGGAACTTGAAGGGAGGAATAGTTGCTCGCTGACCCCAGTTGGATCGGCTTCCTCATCTGCAGGAGGTGTTCTTTTCTTAAGAGTTAATACTCAACCTGAAACGGGATCAATTACCGCTGAGTCCGGCCCTTTAGATAGCGAATTTCTTGACAATTTGTTAGACCATGCTCAGCAGTGTGAAACCGATTCTAGTGATCTAGTAGGATTTCTGAGCCCTGTAGCAGATGCCAAAATTACGTCATCATTTGGGCTACGTAATCATCCGATCTGGAAACAACCGCTATTTCATGGTGGTACAGACTATGTATCTGCTTCCGAAATATACGATGGCACTATAAATGCAGCCAAAACCGGAACAGTGGTTGGCGTGTTTGATTTGGTTGCCTACGGAAGAACAGTTGTTTTGGGCCATGGAAGTAAACTCGCTACTGTCTATGCCCACTTAAAAAACTCACAAGTCATTGTTGGGGAAGCTGTTGAGATCGGTCAAGTAATAGGACGAATGGGATCGACCGGCGCTTCGACCGGACCTCATTTACATTTTGAAATTCGGGTTTCAGGGTTGGTTCGTAATCCAGCACCTTTATTGGATGAGTGATATATCGATTAGGTGGGTGATGGAGTTCTGCTGTCGGTGTGTCTGGAACGTTGTTTAGTCAGCGAATGGATACTAGAACCTGGGACTATCAAATAATTTTGAGAACAAAGCCCAAACGGATTTAGTTGAAAGTGTTTGATTCCATTGGTAACCATACGGATTATGCGCTCGGTGGGCCAAGAAAAATTAAGGCTTGAAAATGATTTGGGCTGGGTTTCTAGACCAACCCAAACCATTACCTTCGACACCTAGTTGGCAGTCGGGACCTGCATACGAGCTCTCATGTCAACTACTGGCTGAATGATTGCGCTACCGGCTGGAATAATCGGTCGCATACCTTCCAACAAGTCTTCGTAGCTATCGGTTTCGACAATGAGAAAAAAGTCGTGGGCCGGCGGGTCAGTCCAAGCTCCAACAACTGTTATACCAGCAGTCTCTAGCGCTGGAAGAAGGGACCCAAATGTTGCTTGTCTTCGCTCTTCATCTCCTCCCGGGCACGTTGTTGGATCATGATGATGTTTGATGTGTAAAAGCACAGGGTCCACCTTTGTGAGTTGATGGTCAGACTTTAGTCTGTGGGGAAGTCGTGGTGCTGGTTTGAGTGGTGTCTTCCCCATCTCAAAGTGGCACTGTCTTGCTACACCCATGACGAGATCAAACTGACAGCAGCAGATGACGAAATGACACCAACGCAGTCTTTGGGGTTTTGATTAAATACGCAGTGAGAAACACAAGTTGTCACGTCTCCGAAACCGAAAACGGTGAAGCGAAAGGCCAGTATCTAGGTGTAGCGTTGCCTATCTAGACCCTGCTGTATGGTAAGAGCCAGGCACGAGGAGGAGAACATGAGCGACGGTCCCGCAATTACCACCTTTGATCGGGATGTGTCGGCAGCAGCAGTCGTGGCAGAGCTTGAGTCGAATGGCTGCGCTATTGTCGCAGAGCTCGCTGACGATGTCTGCATGCAGCGTCTCTACGCGGAACTCCAGCCCTATCTAGACGAAGCGCCATTTGGTCAGACCGAGTTCGCAGGGCGGACCTCGAGGCGACGTAACGGGCTGCTTGCTAAGTCCGATGCATGCCGCGATCTAGCGATTGATCCACTAGTGCTTGCTGTCTGCGATGGGGTGCTTGGTTCATACTGTGTGAACTACCGCCTGCATGTCACCTTACTTGTCGAGCTGATGCCGGGCGAGGTGCGTCAGGAGATGCACCGTGATGGCGGGATCTACCCCGTGCGGCACCCGGCGCCGCCGATGACACTTGCTGCATTCTGGGCCTACACCGATTTCACAGAAAGAAACGGGGCAACCCTCGTCGCCCCCGGCTCACACCGCTGGCTACATGAACGCGAACCGGAGGCGCACGAGCTCGTGCAGGCGGTGATGTCGAAAGGGTCGATCCTCCTTTATACGAGCAGCGTCTGGCATGGCAGCGAAGCAAACCGCTCTGGTGATGTGCGCACCGGTATGGGACTCCATTACAACCTCGGTTGGCTCCGCCAGGAGGAGAACCAGGTACTCTCTTCTCCGCCAGACGTCGCACGACACTTTCCCGAGCGGCTGCAACGCCTAATTGGTTATGATCTTGGTGGGCCGTACCTTGGCTTCGTGGAGCAGGGCAACCCGATCCAATTGCTTAGCGATGGCGATGGTGGCGACTTCGCTCGCACCGAACCGGAGCTTGACGCGCGCAGAGACACGATCGAGCCGATTCTGTTCGGCAACGTAAACGGTCCCCAGTAGCAAACTTCAGCGCCAGTCACGGTTCCTTTCATGGTTTGCCCCGCCAAAGCCCGAACTCGTTATCTCGTTGGTCCGTTCTTTATAGTCCTGACATAGGAATTTACTTTGGTTTCCTAGATCCATAATCACCCGCTCCGGTAGTGGACTAGCAGGCATGCTTGGATTGTGATTCCTTTCGCTCGTAGAGCTTAAATATCTTAAATATTTGAGAAGGGCTATCCCGAATAATTAGCGTCAGGCTTTTCGTCGGTTGCCATTTGTTCTGATTAAGGCAGTTGTTGTCAACCGCTTTAAAGGTATGCGCACAACTATGTCCTGAAAGATTAATGCGCTATCGCAGTGCTAAAAGATCTTGTTGATTAAAAATGATTTGGGCTGATTATTTAGATCAACCCAAACCATTAGCTTTGACACCTAGTTGGCAGTCGAGCGCTCCATCTGAGCTTTCATGTCAACCACTGGCTGAATAGTTGCGCTACCGACGGGAATAATCGGCGCCATACCTTCTAGCAAATCTTCGTAGCTATCTGTTTCGACAACAAGGAAAAAGTCATGACTCGGTGGATCAACCCAAGCTCCGACAACTGTGACACCAGCGGTCTGCAGTGCCGGAAGAAGTGACCCAAAAGATGCTCCTACCCGCTCCTTGTCTCCTGCCGGGCATGTCTTTTCGTCATGATGATGTCTGATGTGTAAAAGCATAGTGTCCACCTTTGTGAGTTAATAGCCAGACTCTACTGTGTGAAGGTTCCGGAAACCTGACTAAATTCTTGCGTCATAGGTACAGAAAAGCGTAACCATCATTATAGAATTAGCCGCTCGTGTGTCGAAAAAGTTCACACGAGAGCCAAGCAGATGCATTGCTGTCACACGAGCGAGACTCAAAAATAAAGTTCTATTTGCCGAGAGAAATCGTTAGACAAAGATGTTGCATGCAGTGCTTTAAGGTAGGTTCCCAAAGTTCGGCTTACTGTTTGGGCTTTAACCATCTGGCCCGTTGTGAGCGCTCAACTGAGAGAAGCATCAGGTTTACAATAAATGTGGTTTCACGAAATGTTGCCGCTTAGACACTTTTCATTTATGTAATAAGAGAGCTCGCAGATTACAACTATTGCGGCTCGCTAAAAAGCTTCGAGGTGGTCAAGGACCGCGTCAATAAAGCCAAAGTTCTTAGGGGTTGCAAAGTGATCGCAACCGCGTAGTTCCGTTAAGACTGCATTACTTAGAGCGTCCAGCAGAGGATCAGCCGGTCCGGCGAAATCTTCGGTCCCAAGAACCACTCGAACTGGATGTGTGATCAATTGAAACTCTGATTCACCAAGCGGGTAGTGCTTGCGCCGCATGAAGGCTGCCAAGGCTTGCCCGTCTTGGTCGGCTTCAGTGGCATAGCGAGCAAAGGTCTGAGCATGCACATCACCGGGATCAGCTTCACCCTGTACGCCTTTCGCAATACGCTCGGCCTGAGCTTCATCTCTCTCAAACAAATTCCTGCCAACGCCAGCAACGACTAGTTTCCCAAACTTATGAGGAGCGATGGCGGCCATACAAAGTAGAGTTCGTGCTCCCATCGAAAATCCGACTCCATCGATCGTACCTTCAGGTAGCTCATCGACCAGTTGTTGTTCCATCCCGGCGTAGGCTTTAGGGTCGTGATGCTTTATCGCAGTTCCATGTCCAGGAAGGTCAATGGCGATGACTTCTCGCCCTGCTTCTTGCAGCAAGTCGATTAGGCCGGTGGGTTTCCATGTAGATGAAACCGAACCTGTGAAACCGTGAAGGAGTAATACTGGATTTGCCATACGAGTAGTCTGACAGAGCGGACCTCACCTTGCACAGGGTAAACAAGATCATGTAGCCGGCGAGTTGCTATATCTCGTTGAGTCCAACCGATGTCTGATCCGTTGGTTGCAATCAACAACCAAAATAATCTAAAAATTTAGATTAAGATGAGAACTTCATTCGGTTTATCGTCGAAACTTGTTTGGCGTCTGCGTTTGATAAGTTTTGGTGTCTACCGCAGTTAATGTTGGGGTTTTGGAAGGTGGTTCGGGACGAGATGGCAACTAATCCAATAAGAGTGGCGAATTGCAGTGGTTTTTTCGGCGATCGATTATCAGCTGCAAAAGAGATGGTTGAAGGTGGTCCTATCGATGCGCTGACTGGTGATTGGTTGGCGGAATTAACGATGTTGATCCTTTCCAGGATCCAAGCGAAATCCCCAGGAGGTGGCTACGCGCGGACATTTGTGACTCAGATGGAACAAGTGATGGGACAATGTTTGGATAAGGGCATCAAAGTAATAACAAACGCTGGTGGCTTGAATCCGGAAGGATGCGCAGACGCTGTTCAACAGGTTGCAGACCGACTGGGCATTGCTCCTAAAATTGCTTATGTTGGTGGTGATGATTTATCGAAGAGGCTTACTGACCTTATAGGTTCAGGTAATCGATTTAATCACCTGGACACTGGGGAACCGCTCGGAAAGCTAGCTGATCGAATCGTAACTGCTAACGCATATATTGGGTGCTGGGGAATAGTCGAAGCGTTGAATCAAGGCGCTGATATTGTTGTGACGGGTAGAGCTACCGATGCGGCGGTCGTGGCAGGTCCAGCAGCTTGGCACCACCAATGGAAGCGTAATGATTGGGATGAATTGGCTGGCGCAATCGTGGCAGGCCATGTGATTGAGTGTGGAGCGCAAGCCACCGGCGGTAATTATTCATTCTTTACTGAGGTCGAAGATTTAACTTATCCTGGGTTTCCTTGGGCTGAGATACACGCAGACGGAAGCACCGTAATCGGAAAACATGATGACACAGGTGGGGAAGTCTCAGTAGGAACAATTACCTCTCAACTGTTATATGAAATTCAGAGCGAGAGGTACTTGAACCCTGATGTTGTAAGTCGCTTCGACACTATCAAGCTGGAGCAGCTTGAAACAAACCGAGTGCTAATAAGTGGGACAAAAGGCGAAGCTGCGCCAGCCGAACTTAAAGTAGCGATGAACTATCAGGGCGGTTACCGAAATCAAATATCAATAGGTCTGACTGGTCTCGATGTAGAACAGAAGGCGGAGTTAATAGAACGGCAATTTTGGAATAGTTGCCCATACGAACCCGAAGACTATGAGTCCGTAGTGCGTAAATTCTTACCGACGAATAAGGCTAATCCTGCTACTAACGAGGAAGCTGTAGCGGTATATAAAATTATCGTCAAGGATCCTGATGAAATAAAAGTTGGACGGGCATTCTCCAACGCCGGTACTGAAATCGGTCTTTGCTCGATTCCTGGCATGTTCGGAACTGCAGGCGGCCCAGGACCTGGACAACCATTTGGGGTATTTTGGCCAGCGTTAATTGACTCTCAGCTAGTTCCAATGGACGTGGTGGTGAACGGTAAGCGCACAGTTGTTGACAGCACCGGTATTATGTCAGCTGTTACTGTGGAGATACCTAAAATCGTGATCCCACAAGTCCCTGTGGGACCGACTAAAGACAGGCCACTTGGTGTAGTCTTCGGTGCTCGGTCTGGTGACAAGGGTCCGAATGCCAACCTGGGAATCTTTGCAAGATCGCCGGAAGCATACGCCTGGTTAGCTTCATTTTTGTCGATTGAAAAGCTTCAAGAGTTAATGCCGGAAGCCCGGGACAGACATATTGATAGATATAAGCTTCCAAATATATTGAGTTTAAACTTCATATTTCACGGGCTTTTAGAAGAGGGCGTTGCGGCATCAACCCGTCAGGACCCTCAGGCCAAGGCTCTCGGGGAGTACCTGAGGGCTAAGGTCGTACCAATACCAGAATCCCTTTTGTAGATAAGCGGTGCATTAAAGATGTTGCGACTTCTAGATTAGTTGCGTATCTGGCTCTTGCACGCATGTATTGGTAAGGGTCCCGATGCCTTCAATAGTGATGGATACTTCGTCACCTGGTGCCAACATTCGGGGAGGGTCATAGTAGAGACCAACACCGGCAGGCGTTCCTGTTGCAATCACAGTTCCTGGTTCTAATGTGAACGCTGTGGAGAGGTGCGAAATGATTTCGTAACAATTGAAAATAAGATCGTTGGTATTCGAGTCCTGGCGTATTTCACCATTTACTCGAGTGGTCAAGCGCAACGCATGTGGGTCAAGTTCATCTGAGCTGACAAGCCAAGGCCCCATAGGACCGTGCGTGTCCCATGATTTTCCCATAAGCATAGTTGGGCTTGCCTTTTGCCAATCGCGAACACTTACGTCGTTCATGATCGTAAATCCTGCAATAACTTCATTTGCTCGGCTAACCGGGACATGGCGGCAGCGACGTCCAATGACAATAGCGAGTTCTCCCTCGTAATCGACACGGTCCGGGGCAATGTTCGGTATGTGTATCGAGTCACCGTGGCCGACAACGCAGTTGTGATGTTTCGTGAACACAACTGGCGTAGTCGGGACTTCACGGCCGCCTTCTTCAGCATGGGCCCGGTAATTCAGACCCACAGCTAATATGGCAGGCGGTGACCCAACCACGGGTAGGAACTTGGCATCGCTAAGTGCGCTTCTCCGTGAAGTAGGTATCTCAGCTAAGCGACCGTTGTATTCAGTTAGTAAATTTGGTAGGTCGGTGTGGCTTGTTTCCAGATCAACAAGTTCGTCACCTGCAACCGCTGCTAGGCGTGGTCCAGTGGAACTTTGATATCGAGCAATACGCATTATCAAACTTTAGCGTGCCAAAAAAGGATGTGTAAGCAGAAACCCATCTTGTCGTTTTGCTCTCTCTCTGGCACTCTGTCTAGGAGCGGTTGTTTTCGTGGCTAAGCCGGCCTTGTCTAAGGAGTGGAATCTCAGCAATGCGTGGTTCGAATGTCAAAGTTAGCTCTATTAGGGAGACTGTCACTGGATTACCTGATGAGCGGATCTTTGAAGTAATTTTGGAACGTAAGGTTGCGTTAGCAAGACGAACATTGAAGCCGTTGTCCATTGTTTTATTTAAGATTGACCGCTTCACTTCATTTGCTCTCTATTTGCAGGAGCAAGCAATGAGGGTTTCATCGCGACTTGTTATTGCAACGCTACGCGACTCAGACACCGTGTGCCACGTTGGGCCGGGTGTGATTGGAGCTATCTTAGATGAAACCTCTGAGAGTGGTGCCGTCTGGGCTGCTGATCGTATTCGCCGTGCTGCTCTAGACACTCCAGCACGCGATGTGGTTAGTCTTTCAGCCGGAGTTGCCTGTTATCCCTCACATTCCATGGATGCAACTGAACTCCTAACTTTAGGCGCCGCCGCATTGGAGAGCGCGCTAGTGCTTGGTCCAAATCGAATAGAGGTTGCTACCATTTTTTAGCGATGGATATCTTTTGTTTGAGTACACCCAGAGGAGAAACGAGCGATGAATAAGGAGAAGCGAAATGGATGCTGAATATGAAAACGTGCTTGTTGATCAGCCGGTTGAAGGAGTCGCAAGGATTCTCCTTAATCGGCCGGAACGTCTTAATGCTCTGACCTATGAACTGGTTAACGATATCCATAAAGCGTTAGAACTAGTTGATTCTGATCATGAGACTCGGGCAGTAATCATTACCGGTGCTGGTCGCGGATTTTGCGCTGGTTTAGACCTGAACGGATTTGGAGCTATTCCGGGAACAGAAAGCTTTGGGCAACAGCAAAAAGGAATGGCGATTCAGCAATACATTGCTGAATTAGTTCACCACATGCGAGATGTTCGACAACCAATAATAGCTGCAGTTAATGGAGCGGCTGCAGGGGGTGGCTTTGCGATCGCCTGTGCTAGTGATATTCGTTATTGCAGTGCCGGAGCTAAATTTGGAACAGCGTTTGTTCGATTAGGAATATCGGGTTGTGATATCGGCGTTAGTTGGCTGTTGCCGCGACTTATTGGTGCCTCGCGAGCGTGGGAGTTAATGTTAACTGGTCGCGTTTTCGATGCTGAAGAAGCCGACCGATTGGGTCTAGTTAGCAACATCACTTCGGCTGAAGACTTGTTGCCTCGCTGCTTAGCTGTGGCAGAAGAAATTAAGTCGAATAGTCCATTCGGTGTTTGGATGACTAAAGAGACCATGTGGTCTAATTTAGAGATATCAAGCTTACGAGCTGGTATTGATATTGAGAATAGGACCCAAATTTTGGCAGCAGGGACTGAAGATAGTCGCCAAGCGATGGACTCATTTTTAGCTCACCGCCAGGTCCAATGGAAAAACCGCTAACGAAGGTATTGACGTTTTGAAAGAGTCAGTTCCGTTGCCTGCAATAGTGGCTGAAGTGCATAGGCAAGCGGTAGAGGCCGGTGAAGATGGTTATATCGACCCGCTTACTGGACTCTTTGTGTTCACATCTGGATACCACTTGGGTCGGGGTTATTGTTGTAACTCAAATTGCCGTCACTGTCCGTTCGAGGAGATTCAGTAACCAGCCACGCCTCCGGCCAAAGAGCGAGGATCTGAGGCACCTGCGAGCACATTCGCCTGTACATCAATCAAGTGGGCATGGCCAAATGCACTTTCGTATTCACCTAGGTATTGAATGTCATGCCCAAGCCCTTTAAGCGCTTTGGTATCGACCGTGTTATGTCCCTCTAGTTGCAGCACTAGGTCGCTTGCATTGGCCCAAGTATGGAATCCGCTTGGGTTAGTGCCAGCAAAGCGCCAGCGTGCTGCAGCTATCGCTTCGCCAGGTTCCTGTCTCGAATGAAGAAGTCGCGCTAAAAGCTGCAGGACTATTTGAGGTTGACTATCCCCGCCCATGGTCCCTAAAACTGCTCGAATGCTCCCATCAAGTCGTTGCACAAGCGCTGGGGCAAGGGTATGTGGAGGTCGACGACCAGGACCGTATTCAGCGCAGTGCCCCATCTGGGTAGAAAAACCAAGGCCGCGGTTATGGAGAGAAATTTTACTTTCAGGTAAAAATTCTAAAGCCCCCCAGCCAGAAGCGTTAGATTGAATTAGCGATACCGCCATTCTATTGCTATCGACTGCGTTCAGGTAGATAGTGTCACCATTGTTGATACCAGATCCAATGTCTGACACAGAGTGCTTTGAAATAGCCTCTAATCGTGGGTTGAGTCGCTCGAATGATAAGAGCTCTTCAGGATCAGCGAACTCGTGAAGTACCTCGGGCCGGTCGTAGCCACTTTGTCGCACAGCCTCAGAAAGCAAATGAGTAAAGAGAGGATCATCTGGATCTTCGGGTAGGTCGAGTTGACTTGAAATCCAAGCGGCAGCAAGCGTTAAGTAACCTTGAGAGTTCGGGGGAACTGTCCAAATTCTATGCCCCCAAGCCTCAACTGAAATTGGAGTAACCCAGTCGCTTTGATTTCTCAGGAGATCATCTTCTGAGTATTCGCCGCGCCCAAATTCAACTAGCGATTTCCCTACCGGGCCCTCGTAGAATCCCTGTCTCCCGTCCTTGGCGATAGCTTCTAAAGTCTTTGCAACTCCGGGTCGAGTTATTAGATCGCCCGCGTTTGGTAATCCGTAGCGCATGTAATCTTCAGTATTAGCCACATTTCTAAGCAGCCGACAGGCAGTCGCGCATTGAGAGGAAATCGGGAATCCATTGAACGCAAGAGATATAGCAGGAGCAAGTACTTTTGCTAAATTTAAGCTGCCGAGTTCATTATTGATAGTAACCCAGCCATCCACGCACCCAGGCACTGGAATCGAACGTGGATCGTTATGAAACGGCATTTCTAGTAGGCCGTCTCGACGAAGAGTGTCAGGGTTTGCTCCGCTACCGGCCCTTCCGCTGGCATTAAGCGCTCGCGGAGGCTGCCCATCTTCGAAATGTATTAGGGCCCACAAGTCACCACCCATTCCACACATGTGCTGACTCGTCACAGCTAACACCGCAGACGCAGCCACTGCAGCATCAGCGGCATTTCCGCCCTGACGCATGACCTCGATTCCTGCACCACTAGCTAAATGGTCAATTGAACAAACCATTCCTTGTGGCGCGTGCCTAGTTGCATATGGGGCATTCATGTAGTCAGGCATAGGGACTTAGGTTTAGTCGCTTAACATGCAGTTAGGGTGCATGATGTTGTTGGGATCTAGCGCCTTCTTTATATTTCTGAAGAATCTTAGTTCATCACTTGTTCTATTTAAATGAAGGTAACTTTTTTTGGCGATGCCGATTCCATGTTCTGCTGAGATACTTCCGCCGAGTGATGCAACGTAACCAAGTACCGCCGACTCAACAACGTTGGATGGCTCACTTCCGTCTATACCGACAACGTTTACGTGAACATTTCCATCACCTAGGTGTCCAAACAGGTAGGTCAACGAATTGGGATCCGCACGCTTTACAACTTTGGGAATCTCATCAATGAACTTCTCTAGTCGAGAGAGGCCGATAGTCACATCGAGCTTGTGGGGAGTTCCTGTAACCGCAATTGCCTCCGTGATTTGTTCGCGAAATTGCCATAGTTTACTTCGAGATCGGTCATCTGTGGCAACTGCAACATCCAAGATTGTGTCGCCGCAATTTTGTAAAGCCTGCTGAAATTCTTCAAATGGATCAGTTCCAGACGCTACTTCAACAAGGAGCCATGCTTTGCCATTCGGGCCAATCGGTATCTGAGCTCCAATATGAGCTGAGACGAGAGTCATCGCGCTACTAAATATGGCTTCGAGAGCATGCAGCGATGGAAGCTTCTGCCTTAGACGCGTCGACACAGCAACAGCGTCGTGAACGCTCTCAAAAGCGATCAAGGCGGTAACTTTTTCAGTCAAGCGTGGTCTGAGTCGTAACCTAGCTTTTGTGATAATGGCTAATGTTCCTTCGCTGCCAGCCAGAAGGCTTGGGAGGTGATATCCGGTATTATCTTTTTCCAAGCCTTCAAGATGTTTGATCACGGTTCCATCCGACATCACAGCTTCAACACCAATTAGTTGTTCTCGCATGGCGCCGTAACGGAGCACGTTTATGCCACCAGCATTCGTGGCTATCATTCCTCCGATAGTGCAACTATCTCGGGCCGCTAGGTCTACGCCAATTTCAAAATTGTGGTCCCGAACATGCGCCTGAGTTTGGGCTAAAGTTGCCCCTGCACCCACGGTTACTTGGAGAGCTAGATCATCAACAGGCTCGAGCGTATTCAACCGTTTCAGTGATAATAAAACTTCTCTGCTCATGGGAATACTGCCGCCGACAAGTCCCGTATTGCCGCCCTGTGGGACGAGAGGAATAGAGTTTCTGTTGAGTAACTCGACTACAGAAGCAGTCTCCTCAGTGTTACTAGGTCGTACAACAATTGGCGTTGATCCGACAAACCTCCCCGTCCAATCAACTGAATAGCCCGCGGTTAGGTCATTCTCAGTGAGAACGTGGTCATGTCCGACGATCTTTCGAAGTTCATTGGCTAATTCTGGAGAGGAGGCAATCATGATTAATCTCTTTCCTTTGGCCAGTCGCCACGGTTTGCTAAGACATCGAGGAGTAGCTGTGGCAGGTCAGTCATAATCCCGTCTACGTTAAGGTCCAGAAGATGAATCATCTCAGCCTCATCATCTATGGTCCAGACATGGACAGCTATGTCGAGTTCGTGGCATTCTTCAATGAACTTAGGTGTAGCTAAAGAGATAGGCCCTTGCCTGATCGGAATCTGTGCGCATTGTGCGCTGAATTTACTTAAAGGTAATCCTGAGGATTTAAGTTTCATGCGAAGAATCTGAAAAGGCCCCATGCTGAGACACACGGCATCACCAAATGCTTCTCGGAATGCTTTAAGTCTACGATC
Source organism: Acidimicrobiaceae bacterium (assembly GCA_905182565.1). Lineage (GTDB taxonomy): Bacteria > Actinomycetota > Acidimicrobiia > Acidimicrobiales > Poriferisodalaceae > UBA9040. The sequence goes on from CAJJCB010000017.1 coordinate 112,035, forward strand.
AGAAAAAGATCCAATACATACCCGGTCAAGCGCCTTTCCTAAACGTAACTCTTTGATGAGGGGCTCGACAGCCCCAGTCGATTTTGGATCGATATTGATATTCAACTCTGGAAAGCTACTCATCAAATCACTCAGTCGAACAATTGGCTCTTTTCCATCCACTCGAGCACTGGAAATCTCGGCCCAGGTCAACTCACTGACAAGTCCAATGGAGTTAGTGACACGATCAAGGCGATCATCGTGAAACGCAATTAGCACACCGTCACTTGTTGCATGCACATCAGTCTCTACATACTGGTACCCAAGACTTACAGCGCCTTGAAATGCGGGCATGGTGTTTTCGGGCCAGGTTCCGGCCCCGCCGCGATGTGCAATAGGAATCGGGGTCTTAACAGAAAGATACGGATGTCGGTTCATAGTTGACTATCTTTTTTGGTTCGATCTAACATGATCTATTCCGAGTAACATTTGAGATTAATGGATTCTACAAGTAATAATCTAGACGTTTTTCGTGATGCGGTGGATGCTAATCCTTTTAGGCTAGATATAGCCGCCTTTGCTATCTCGTCCTACGCCGGCGAGAATTCATTAGATATAGCTGAGGAGCTCATTCGGTTAGATGACCTAGCAGCATTAGTTACAGAACCAACGCTAGACGGGGTGTTCCGGACCCTTTGCCATGAGCAGGGTTTCAGAGGAGCGCAGACTAACTATTACGATGTTGAAAATAGTTATTTGGATCTAGTGATCGATCGGCGATGTGGAATTCCGATAACTCTTTCTGTGCTTTTACTGGAAGTTGGACGGCGTGTTGGTGTGCCTCTATTTGGTGTAGGGATGCCAGGTCATTTTTTGGTAGGCGATCGAGTTGACAGAAACGTTTTCATTGATTTGTTTAATGGGGCTGTGCTCGATAGATACAAAGCTCAAGAGCTGTTTCATTCGATGAATCCGGATGTACCGTTTCAAGAGAATTATTTGGATGAGACTCCCACCGAGAGCATTGTTCTGCGAATGCTTAATAATTTGCGAATGATTGCCTATCGAAATAATAAAGCTAAGACTTTAATCAAGATATTAGAACTTATGATCCTCTTGGAGGACTGCCCGCTTGATGAGTTCTTTAAGTTGGCCTCGGCGCTAGAAGCAGTTGGTCGAATTGAGGACGCTGCGCGATACTTAGAGAGCGCTGCTCTGCGATTCGGAGGAAGTGATGGAGATGAGCTCCGAGCCCAAGTTACGCGACTTTGGGCTCGTTTGAACTAACAAGTAAATAAGGACTGTTGATGATAGACCGCAAAATAAAACGTTGTCTTGGGCAGATGTCCAAAGGTGTTCAAGTAGTGGGGTCTGGACATAACGGGGTTCACCGACTTTACACATCTCATTGGGTCAGTCAGGTCGCATTCGAGGAACCAATCGTGATGGCTAGTGTGTCGCCAAAGCATGAAACGTATTCTCTGATAGTGGATAGTGGCCGCTTTACAGTGTCAGTACTTGCTGGGGATCAAATCGCAGAAGGTCAATACTTTAGTTATCCAGGACATAAGTTTAAGTATGCATTGACTGAATTTGTTGAAGTTCGTGACGGTCTACCGTATGTTCCGAATTCGATAGCATGGCTAAACTGTGAAGTGTTTAAACAAACTTCCATGAGAGATCATGAGTTATTTTTTGCCGAAGTCACTGATGTCCGAGAGGGGCGATTAAAAGAAGACCCACTCGTGTATTCTTCTCTGCATGGATGGCGGATAGCTTCAACTCGTGCTCGGCAAAAAAATGTTTCGGTACGAGATCAGCTACTTGAGAAGTTAGCGAACAAAACTGGAGATGCTGGATAAGTTCAGGTATCTGAATTAATTAGTGATTTGAATATGAAAGAATTAACCATGGAAAATAAGATTTCAGATTCATCAGCAGAGAAGCATGTGGAGAAGCTGGTGGCACAGCTGCTTCAAGAAGCTGATCCCAAAGGGAATCGGATTGAATTTTTGGGTAGGCAGTTCGATCTGGGACTGGCTTGGGTTCATTTTGATGAAGGTTGCGGCGGGTTAGGGGTTAGCCCGAAACTCCAAGCGAAGGTTTCAGCCAGCCTTGGTCGCGTTGACGCTCCAAGTTGCTGGCCAAGGAACCCAATCGGATACGGCATGTGCGGCCCTACCGTGTTTACTCATGGCTCAGATGACCAGAAGAAACGTTACCTCCGGCCGTTATTTACGACCGAGGAAATCTGGTGTCAACTGTTTTCAGAACCTTCTGCGGGCAGCGATGTTGCAGGGTTGACTAGTAAAGCCATTAAAGATGGAGACGAATGGATTGTCAATGGGCAGAAGGTCTGGACGACACTCGCTCATGTAGCCCGTTGGGGTTGTCTTGTCACACGAACTGACCCAGAAGCGCCTAAACACAAGGGGCTATCGTATTTCGTCGTAGATATGACAGATCCTGGCGTTGAGGTCCGGCCGCTACGTCAAATGACGGGCGACGCTGAATTTAATGAGGTCTATTTCACAGACGCTCGTATTCCGGACGAGGAGCGTCTTGGAGACGCCGGAGATGGTTGGCGAGTTGCCTTGACCACGTTGATGAACGAAAGAGTTGCCATCGGCGGTACGCAGGCTCCACGTGGGTCAGGCGCAATCGGTGAGGCTGTACAACTTTGGAACGGCCTCGATTCTCACAAAAAAACTGTGAGCGCTAGAGACCAGCTAATGAAGTTGTGGGGTAAAGCTGAGACTGCGCGACTAACAAATATTCGAGCAGGTGAGAATCGAGTGAAGGGTGTTCCAGGGCCTGAAGGATCTACGGGGAAATTAGCTTTTGCGGAAAATAATAAGGAAATTTACGCATTCATGATGCAGCTACTTGGAGCTGATGGAATGCTTTATGGATCCTATGATGTTGAGCGTTCCTCAACTTCAATGAGTTCAAAGACACCTCAACAGGCGTTTCTTCGTTCAAGAGCAAATTCCATAGAAGGCGGAACGTCTGAAATCATGCGTAATATTCTGGGAGAGCGGGTGCTCGGTCTGCCAGGCGACGTTCGCACTGACAAAAAATTACCCTTTAACGAGGTTCCGCAGAGTATCTAACATCGATATCTCAGTTATTAGCCTATGAAAGCATCAACTCCGGTTTTCCCCGAAAGTGCGTTCGTTCATTGACGGATAAAACACTTCGGTGTCCGGCCGGAGATGCCAATACTCGTGTGACAGAAGTGTAATCAACATTAAATTTCATAAAATTTGTGGAACTGTACTGCAGGCAATGAGCAAGATAGGAATTGATGACGCCGCCGTGGCATACGATTCCGATAGTCTTGCCGGCGTTTTCACCGACAATTTCTTCGATTGCGGCCACGGTTTCGGTAAGAAAACGTTGAAGACGAGAATTTTTACTACTGTCGAACTCTGTATTCAGTTTCTCCCAGGCCACTCGGTCTTGCTCTTTCAAAATCTCCATTGGAATATAGGATGTTGAGTTTTTATCGAATTCCGATAACCCTGTGCGGACCAGGGGAGTAAGGCCTAACGCAACGGCTAACGGAGCAACCGTCCCTAAAGCACGTTTCATAGGGCTTACATAAAGGCCATCAATTTGTTCTTCTTGCAGCAGTTGCGCCATAGCTTGCGCTTGAGAATTACCAATTTCTGATAATGGAGGGTCTGCTGGTGATCCGTCCTCAGTAATTACGACTTGAGGTTGCCCATGACGAACGAAAATAAGTTGCACGCAACAAGCTTAAGTTATAGAACTGCAAATGTTGAATCGGTCATATTCTTATGTCCTGCTCACGGTTCATAGGTACCGTATTACTTATGGCACGTCGTACGAAGATTATTGCAACGATAGGACCCGCTTCCGAGGATGCGAGCACATTACGTGCAATGATGCGCGCTGGTATGGATGTCGCTCGGATTGGTTTGGCACATGGTTCTTTAGACGACCAAGTAGAGAAGTACCGGCGAGTTAGGTCGGTTGCGAAAGAACTGAATCAGCACATTGGTATTTTAGTTGACTTGCCAGGCCCGAAGATTCGATGTGGTCGCTTCCCTGAGGGCGGAGTTGACTTAGCCGAAGACCAGGTCATCAAATTAGGAATTGGCGAGACCGTCAGCTCTAAAGAAGTTATATCGGTTGGATACGAATCGTTGCTCGGCGATGTCCAAGTTGGGGACAACCTTGCATTCGGCGATGGAAACGTGGTCGTGGTTGTCGAAGGACGATCGGGCGATTTTTTGGAAGCACGCGTCGTGCACGGCGGACATTTAGAGGGTAACCCGGGCATACATATACCCTCAGACCGATTGCGTTTGACCACTCCTACCGATCATGACCTTAAACTCCTCGATGTTTTCGTCGAACTCGATGCTGACATGGTGGCGGTTTCTTTCGTTCGTTCGGCACACGACATACGAAGACTTGGAGTAGAACCCACTCCACGTGGACCATTAATCGTGGCGAAGATTGAAACAAAGGCGGCGGTTGAGAACCTAGAAGGAATAATTGAGGCATCTGGAGCCGTGATGGTGGCGCGCGGAGACCTTGGTTCTGAGACTGAAATCGAAGAGCTACCTCATTTACAAAAGCACATTATTCAGGAATGTGTGGCACTTGGCCGCCCCGCTATAACTGCGACACAGATGCTAGAATCCATGGTCACTGCGCCTATGCCTACTAGAGCAGAAGCTTCTGATATAGCAAATGCGGTGTTTGACGGGACCTCAGCAGTAATGCTTAGTGGTGAAACAGCGATCGGTCGTGACCCTGAAAATGCAGTCGCAACGATGGCGCGTATCACTGAACGAGCCGATGAAAAATTTGATTATGAAGCTTGGGCAGAACATATCCAAGGAATTAGACGAAGGTCAAAAAATGATGCTGCGTATCTAAGAGTTACGGATGCGCTAACTATGGCAGCTGCTCGCACCGCTTCAGAAACTGACGCTAAAGCTATTATTTGCCTTAGTCGTTCGGGTAACACTGTACGTAGTGTCGCTCGGTTCCGACCCAAGGTTCCGTTGTTTGGAATGACATTTGATGACCAAACTGCGAACCAATTAACCTTGTCTTGGGGAACCCGCCCGATTATCTTTGAAGAACGAGATACTCCTGCGGCCACAGCGGCAGAAGCCCTAAGCACAGCGGCGCGCGTGGGGGCCGTCAGAAGTGGCGACACGGTTGTCGTTGTTTCAGGCTCTCGAGCCACAGACAGCAGGGCTACAGATACTTTGAACGTGCTGCAAGTTCCTTAAGCGGTGGTAATGAATATGCAAATATTCGATGGGCTTGCTGTATATGAAATGAAACGAGATGGCCCTTGCGTGGTGTTCGTTCACGGCGCAATGGATAGGGCGGCTGGAATGATTCGAACTGCCCGTTGCCTTCCGACTTGGAACACAATTCGATATGACCGCCGTGGCTATGGCCGCTCCAATGCCGATGCCGCTGAACGTGGGTTCGATGGGCAGGTCCAAGACCTACAAGAGACGTTGCCTAAACGTCCTTGCATTCTATTTGGGCATAGCTACGGCGGAGTTATTGCTATGGCGCTAGGAAGCATGAAACCGCCGGAAGTTCTCGCTATTGTTTCGTACGAGGCGCCTCGAGCATGGGAACCTTGGTGGCCGCAAGCACCCGAAGATGACGTTGACCCAGGAGATGCTGCGGAATACTTCATGAGAAATTTGATTGGTGATCACAACTGGCTATCTATGTCACCGAGAATCCGTGAACAACATCGCGGCCAAGGTGAGTTAATGGTTCAAGAACTCAGATGGCAAGCGACTAGACGTTACGACCCGTCCCAAATTAATGTTCCGCTAGTCGTTGGTGTCGGTTCTGAATCAAACGAGCGTGCCCAAAGAGCTGCACGACTGACAGCGGCCGAGGCCTCGATGGGTACTCTTCAAAAAATTGAAGGGCTAGGTCATGGTGCGCCACAAACACATCCGAAACAAATTGCAGAACTTATCAAGAGTGTTCTAAAGCAAATCAGTCTCTAGAAAGAAGTGAACCTGTGGTTACGCGGTCGGCTCCACATAGCGGATTAGCAGGAATTTCAACGGATTGACCAAAAAGTTGGCAGGAGCAAGAAAGTTGACATTCGCGCAACTCGGTTCGCTGGCCCCATAACAAACCGACTACGGAACCAATAATTAAGAGAAAAATCAGAAGAGTCCCAATTTTCTTTATGAGTCTTATAGCGAACAGCGCAGCGACCCCTAGAACAACAATTAAAAGGGTGTTCAAATTTTGTAAACGCTCGATGTTCAACCAGTCAGGAACCACTTAACGAATAATACGGGATTCTCTCTATAGAGTCTGGTTATGCCTGAACAACCAATAAGTCTTTTTTCTAGCGGCCCACCGACAACAGTCATTTCGCTCCCGATACCTGAGGCGGCTATAGAACTATCAGATGCAAGGAATCAAAAACAAGAAGAGCGTAAATCTGCGATCGCCGTAGTTGTTGCTAATTGGCCTCGTTTTATAGATAGCTGGGTCGCCTTAGCAGAGGAGACCGATGATGTAATCGAACAATACGCGTATTTCAGAATTGCATACCATCGAGGATTGGACACATTGAGAGGTTCAGGCTGGAAGGGAAGCGGTTATGTCCGCTGGTCCGAACCAAGCAATCATGGCTTTTTGAAGGCTGTACTGGGTTTGCAACGTAGCGCAGCTGCAATCGGCGAAGCTGATGAGGAAGAACGGTGTGCTCAATTTTTATTACAACTTGATCCGACTGGTATTCCTGAAAACGTGTGAATATAACAGGCGCTATATTCTGTGGCGGTAAATCCACCAGAATGGGTACCGACAAGTCTGTTCTTGAGATCGCTGGAACGCCAATGTACCAGCGCGTTGAGATAGCTATGGTGGACGCTGGTGTAAGTGAAGTCGTAGCATTAGGCGGTTCAGACCTCATTAGCCTAAGAAGAATTGATGATTATGAATCAGGCGAAGGCCCCCTATCGGCTCTAATCGGTGGTTTGTCCAGCGAAGGGAGTTTGTTGGTGTGTCCGTGTGACGTGCCAGCAATCTCAGCTACTGGACTTAAGCAAATACTTACTAGGGCAACAGATATCGAAGCTATGGCAGTAATTGCTAAGTCAAATCGTTTGGAGCCATTAATTGGTTACTACAGTGGCGCTTGCTTACCGACTCTGATTTCTGCTTGGATAGCGGGGACTAGAGCGCTTAAAGATGCGTTGAAATTATTGGCTTTTGAGACTGTGGATCTTGAAATTTCTGAAGTACTTAACGTGAATAAGATGAGCGACTTAGAGTCGGCCAAAAGACAGCTTGGCTTAGATTTGCCATAGATGCTTTTGCTTGAAACCGTCAACTAACTAATTGGTGAGTTAACATTGTGCTCCGTGGACGTTCCTGAGATATCGGTCAATGAGCTAGCGCAAAAGTTACTTAACGGTGCTTTTCTTATAGACGTGAGAGAGCTAGATGAATGGATAGCTGAACGCGTCCCCGAAGTTCCTCTAATTCCATTAGATGAAATCACTGATCGTCTTGCGGATTTTCCTACGGACGGTGAAGTTTTCATCATATGCAGGAGTGGAGCGCGCAGCGCCGCGGCATGCCAGTTCCTTCGTAGTAACGATGTAAACGCGATCAATGTAGCCGGGGGAACTCTCGCATGGATCGCTTCAGGCCAAGATGTGGCTTCGGGTCCTTCATGAGTCACCGGACTCGACGAATCAATGGAAGTCAACCGCTGGAAACAGTGACCAAACGGTTAGTTGAACAAGAAGACTCTTCTCGCGAGTCGTTTAAAGCTCCTAAGTTCGAATGGATAGACGAACAGAGTGTGTTCGATAACTTCGTTGAAGAGTTGACCAAATCAAGTCGCGTAGGTATCGATACTGAATTTCACCGCGAAAGGACGTACTGGGCAAACCTTGCATTAATTCAGATTGTCGGCGACAACGGTATCGCTCTCGTTGACCCAGTTGCCGTTGATATCAATGGGCTTTCGCGTGTGTTAGATGGACCTGCAACTATTGTGATGCATGCAGCATCACAAGATCTAGAAGTTTTAGACCGAGCTTGTGGAATGATTCCGCGTCACATTTTCGATACTCAGATTGCAGCTGGGTTCCTCGGTATGTCAACTCCATCACTCGCATCTTTAGTTGAAAAATACGAGGGTGTTCAATTAGCTAAAGGCGACCGGCTAACCGACTGGTTCGAAAGACCGCTAACGGCTACGCAACAGGCGTATGCCGCTAGTGACGTGGCTTATCTGTTTTCCTTACATGATCAGATAACTGCGAATCTAACGCGTTTAGGGCGATTAGAGTGGGCCCTAGATGAGTGTCGAAGGTCGAAAGTCCCTAACAAGCCAACGTTGACACCTGAACTTGCCTGGACCCGCATTAAAGAAGCTCGACACCTACGCGGTCAAGCTAAAGCAGTTGCGGCGTCGCTCGCTGAATGGCGGGAGCGAAAAGCGCAATCGAATGACATCCCACCTAGGTTTGTGCTTTCTGATTTGGCGTTAGTGGGAGTGGCTCAACAATTGCCGCGAGATGTCGAAAGCTTAAAAAAAATTAGGGGCCTTGATCACCGCTATCTTAAAGAAGGCGGAGCGAGTTCGATTCTTAATGCAGTAACTAAAGGTAGGGCGCTTAAACCCGAGGATGTGGCGACTCTCCCGAGCGATGACCGACCGGCATTGGGAAACGAACTAAAACCAGCTGTGGCATTAGTTTCTGCATGGGTTGCACAGCTAGCTAGAAACGAATCACTCGACCCGGCGCTATTAGCAACTAAAGCAGACATTGTTGATTTCTTGAGTGGGGTAGCTGATAGCCGATTAAATAAGGGATGGCGCAGCGATTTAGTCGGTACGCGGATCCATAGTCTGGTTAACGGTGAAGCTGCTCTGGCTTTTGATCGCGAGATCGGATTGATTCTTGAAGCGCGGACAGTTTAAATTTTGTAATAAATGAGACTTATTAAGCCAAGTTTGGGTTCAAAATCTGATAGAAAGAATATTGTGTTATTTGGACCCCATGGGTCTTGTAAGTGTAAAGTCTGTGTCGGTTAAGAGACGAGGAGCCGTCTGTGAAGAAGGGTCGTCATCGTCGCTACGAGGAAGCGCGGAAATTCCAGCGCGACAACGCAGCTGCGTTTTCTGTAGAAAATTTTGATTTTGATGCCCCGGATCCTTTCTCGATTCGAGATCGTGAGAGCGGGTCATTTGACGACTCTTCAGAAGAGTCAACTGACGATATTTCTGACGAGGCATCAGATATCGAGGAACTTGATGAAGCGGATGATTATTCTGAACTAGCGGCTAAATATGCCGACTTTGAACCAACGTCGACTAAGAACGCTGACGCCAACTGAAGCTAGGCGTCGATATTGATAGGTGCGCTTTTGAGGCTCTTTCGGATCAGGTGACGTGATGAGTTCTAAAAGAAAAAGAACTATATTCGATGAGTTGAAGGTTCTGCTCGGAAGCCGTACACGAGCTGATGAAATGGAGCTTCAACTCTATGGTAAGGATTCATCAGTTCTCAGCGGTGTTCCATCGACAGTGTGCTTCCCTGTAAATGTAGAAGAAGTTCAGGGCATCGTTAGTATCTGTAACCGCTTCCAGCGACCGTTCATTGCTAGGGGCTCGGGTACCGGGCTCGCAGGTGGCGCAGTGCCAATTGGAAATCCTGTAATTATTTCCACCGCGAAAATGAATAAAGTTCTAGAGATAGATCTCGAAGACCGAATTGCGTGGGTCGAGCCAGGTGTCTTGAACCTCGACTTAAGTAAAGCCCTTTCGGAGTTTGGCTTTCATTTTGCTCCAGATCCGTCTAGTCAACAAGTATGTTCAATAGGCGGGAATGTAGCTAATAACAGTGGCGGGCCGCACTGTCTAGCCTATGGCGTAACCACTTCGCACGTGCTAGCCGCTGAGGTTGTGCTTCCAAACGCAGAGGTTGTGACCCTTGGCGGAATAGACCCGGAGCCAAAAGGATATGACTTACGAGGCTTGTTCATTGGCTCCGAGGGAACAATGGGCATTGCGACCAAAGTAGCTGTCCGATTGACTCCCAACCCTCCGGATGTGAGAACCCTCCTGTTAGATTTTGCTGATGTTAGTGACGGTGCCTTAGCAGTATCAGCCATTATAAATGCTGGTATTATCCCAGCGGCGTTAGAGATGATGGATCACAACGCTATTGGAATAGTCGAAGCATTTGTTCACGCCGGCTATCCGGTTGAGGCCGCAGCGGTGCTTTTAGTCGAACTCGATGGCCTGAGTGGTGGAGTTGAAGCCGCAGTCCAAACAATCAACGATGTAGCAAAAATCCACAATGCCGGCTCGGTGCGAGTAGCGAAAGATGAGACGGAACGAGCGCTGTTATGGAAAGGTCGAAAGAACGCTTTCGGAGCGGTAGCTAGAATCAAACCTGATTACTACCTCCACGACACTGTTGTGCCTAGGTCTAAGCTTGTAGAAGTCCTAAATCAGGTTTACCAAATCGCCGATAAATACGAGCTCATCGCAATCAATGTCTTCCATGCCGGTGATGGAAATCTTCATCCGATTTTGGCTTATGATGCCAGAGAACCAGGAATCCTGGAAAGAGTTCATTCAGCGGGTGATGAGATCATAAAGGCATCAATGGAGGCCGGGGGAGTTTTGAGTGGCGAGCACGGTATCGGCCTTGAAAAACGCGACTTCATGCATCTACTTTTTTCAGCGCACGATATGTTCACTCAGGATTTAGTTCGCGAAGCCTTCGACCCGCAGGGATTAGCGAACCCTATGAAGGTATTGCCATCGGGCTCACGGTGCAGTGACAGCTTCAAGCAAAACTTACCTGAAGGTGTGTGGGTGTGAACCTAGGAACAATTGAGCGACAAGAATTTGCTGAATCGGTTGCTGGTTCAGATTTAGTGACTGTGGTTGGTGGCAAAACTCAATGGGATGTAGGGGGAACCATTGACCCCAATGCAAGAGTGATTTCCGCTCCAGTTGGAATTTATGATTACACGCCCTCGGAGATGACCCTTCGCTGTGGCGCTGGCACGACTGTCGGTGAGATTCAGGACACATTAGGTGAACACGCTCAAATGCTTCCAGTCAACGCCGAACGTGGATCGACCATCGGGGGCATATTGGCCGTGGGTAGAAGTGGTATCAGACGACTTCGCTATGGAGCTGTTCGGGACTACTTGCTTGAGTCATGGCACGCAGACCATGAAGGCAAGCTAGTCAAGTCTGGTGGCCCGACTATCAAAAATGTTTCTGGTTATGACCTCTGTCGTCTATTAGTAGGCTCATTAGGAACCTTAGGTTTTTTGGCAGAGGTAACTGTGCGAAGTCTGCCAATCCCGCCGTGCTCTCGATGGATGACCGGCGTTTGTGACCCATTTGACTTACAAAGCAAGCTGTATCGTCCCTCTTGTATTTTGTGGAATGGCAATCAAGTTTGGGTGCTGCTCGAAGGGCACCCTGTCGATGTGGAGAGGGAAGCTAATATTACTGGACTTTCAGAATGCTCTGGTCCGCCAGTTCTTCCTTCTGCAGGACGCCTGTCTTTGAGACCGAAGTTGCTCAGGGAATTGCCACAGATGTACAAGCAAGATTGGCTCGCGGAAATTGGTGTTGGATTGGTTCATCTGTCAGAACCTATAAAGAATGATCAAAGTAGCCTCTCTGCCGTGACAGTAATGCGTGATATTAAAATCCGTTTGGACCCGACTGGGCGCTTGAATCCGGGACGAGAGGTATTCTGATGGGCAAGACTTTCGACTTATCGCTAGGTATTGATGCAGATTCCCTTGCATCGTGTGTCTCTTGTGGTTTGTGCTTGCCGCATTGTCCGACATATCGAGTTAGTCAAGAAGAGACGGCTTCACCAAGAGGCAGAATTGCGTTAATGCGTCAGGTCGAATCGACAGGTGTTGCCGATGATACCTTCACTGATTTTATGGATGAGTGTATTCAATGTCGAGGCTGTGAAACAGCTTGTCCATCTGGAGTTCCATTTGGTTCAATGATGGAAACAACACGTGAGGCACTTGCGGACCAGACAAAGTACCAACCGAAATATCGGAGACTGGGCTATTCTATCTTAGGAATGCCTAGGGTCCTATCGATAGGATCTCGTCTAATTGCTGTCTTTCAGCGGTTACGAATAATTCCTTCACGTTTGGCGCTTCCTAAAATCCCACTTCGTCAGACAAAATTGAAGGCAAGTGGAGATGATGTCTGGCTTTTTACGGGTTGTATTATGGACGCCTGGATGCGCGACACGCACGCAGCAGTGAAACGAGTAGTCGAAAGTACCGGAGCAGGGGTTCGGTTGCCTGGGAACGACGCAGGGTGCTGCGGGGCGCTTCACGTTCACGCCGGTTTGACTTTAAAGGCAAAGAAACTGGGCAACAAAGTGATGACTGCTTTCCCTGGCACGAATCCAATACTGGTTGACTCGGCAGGATGTGGAGCACAACTAAAAAATTATGGCCACCTGCTTGGAACGATGAAGGCAGAGGCATTTAGCGCCCGAGTGTTCGATGTGCATGAATGGCTCGCTGAGAATCTAGAGAAGTTACCGAAAATCAAGAGTAATGAAGCACCAGTGATAGTTCAGGATCCATGCCATTTAAGACATGTGCAACGTTCGCACGAAGCCGTCCGTCTGGTTATGAACCGCTACATTGAAACAATCGAGCTCGATGATGATGGTCTCTGTTGTGGAGCTGGAGGCGCGTATTCAAGTCTTCATCCAGAAACAGCTGCCGCAGTTCGGAGCAGGAAATTAGAGTCAATCGACAGGAGTGGTGGTAGAAAAGTAGTGAGCGCTAATCCGGGTTGTATGCTCCACTTGCAGCAAGCAGGCGTTTCTGCTCAGCATCCACTTGAGCTAATTGACTCGATTATCACAAGGGCGATGAATAGTGAATGAAAAATTAGACGCCATCAGCGACCAGCTAAGGGTAATTTCTGAGGATCTAGCCGATATTGCAATTGAAGCACTGCGCGAGGCTATCGACGATAAGGACTTCTCGGGGAAACGGCCTGAAGTCGAAAAACGTGTCACCAGAGCAAGAAGAGCCGTCGACAAAGCTGCTGGCATATTAAATGAATCGTCAGAGTCATCAAACTTCTAGCAACTGGCCTAGCGAATTAGCTATTGCGGATCAGACGCTATCTCCTAGAGCATTTACCGGAATTAGCTTGCGGTCTGTTGGATTATCAGCTGTTAAGGTTGGTTCACTTATGACTTGCGGGGCGCCGTCGGCTTGGCCATACCCCGTGGTGCGTTGTCTGAGCTTTCGACCAATTGGCTCTACAATCGCCCTAAAATCGCTCTCCACTAGACCCTGACCATGCTGTGCCCCAGCAGCACGGCTAATGTTTTCATCCATAAGCGTTCCTCCAAGGTCATTAGCACCAGCGTTGAGGATCTGCTTTGCTCCAGCGGGTCCGAGTTTCACCCAAGAGATCTGAATATTGTCGATTAAACCCGCATATGCGATTCGACCAACAGAATGCATGAGAAGAGTTTCTCTGAATGTAGGACCGCGCCGTGCTTGTCTTTGCAGATAAATAGGGCTGGCCATGTGAACAAAAGGCAACGGGACAAACTCTGTGAATCCACCGGTTCGCTTTTGTACATCACGCGTACGAATTATGTGGTTGGCCCAATGGATAGGGTTTTCAATGGACCCGAACATAATCGTAATATTTGAGTGCAACCCAATAGAGTGAGCTGCCTCGTGGCACTCTAACCATTCATCCGTTGAAATTTTATCAGGGCAAAGAATCGTTCGGACATCATCATCGAGTACTTCCGCAGCTGTACCTGGAAGCGATTTTAGTCCTGCTTCTTTTAGTCGAATCAAATACTCAACTAGAGACTCGCCGAGTCTCTTTGCTCCCTCAATAACCTCGAGAGCTGTGAAACCGTGGAGGTGCATATCCGGCACAACATCATGAATTGCCTTACAAACATCAATGTAATAGTCGCCGTCAAAACTTGGGTGAATGCCACCTTGTAACGTGACTTCAGTTGCGCCAAGTTTCGCTGCTTCTATAACTCGTTCTTGAATATCTTGAAGAGTCAACATGTAGGGCGTGCCGCGAAGGTTAAGAGACAAAGGGCCTTTAGAGAATCCACAAAACCGACATTTGAAAGTACATACATTGGTGTAGTTGATATTTCGGTTGTGTACCCACGTTACTTTGTCTCCCACAGCATCTTTACGCAGCTGGTCTGCCACCTCTGCTACGGCAGTAACTTCAGTTCCTCTAGCCTCAAAGAGCTTGACAATCTGGTCGCGCCCAACTTCTTGACCTTTTAGGACACCATCTAAAATTTCCTTGAGCTCACCGCGAACGTAAGACTTACCAGGTATCAGGGTGACGGGAGAATACGACGCCCCTCCTGAGTACCATTGAGTACTGTTCTCATCGGCTACAAGGACATCAGCACCTGATCCAGCATCTTTGTTCTCCATCGTCTTTTCAGGAAGCTGACTGCCAGGATCATCTCTGGCCAGAGACTCTGCATCGCTACGGTCCATCACTGGAAACTTATTCGAAGGATCTAACCAAGTATCTGCAGCCAAAGCAAACTCAGGGTAAATGGTTAGTCGAGGAGCGAGCACAAAGAGCCTGTCTTCGGTCACTAAGCGAAGTCGTTCCAAATCAGGCCATGGGCGTTCTGGATTTACGTGGTCTGCTGTCACTGGTGACACGCCGCCCCAATCATCAATTCCGGCATCTAACAAGACACCGAAGTCATCAGACAAGTTTGGTGGGGCTTGGAGGTGGATATCCATTGGAAGAATTAATCGAGCCAGCGCAATCGCTTGTAGATACTCATCTGGTGGGCACGCAGGGCTCTTATGCATTTTGGTGCCGAGTTTTGGCAAAAAATTCTGGACTATTACTTCTTGTATATGTCCATGGCGGATATGACTATCCGCAATTGCTTGTAGGGCCACCACTCGATCGCTGAGTGATTCACCGATACCGACTAAGATGCCGGTTGTGTACGGGATTTGCAGCTGTCCCGCCGATTCTAGTGTCGCTAGCCGTCGTTCGGGGTTCTTGTCAGGGGCGCCGATGTGACAGTCTAAATCCGGATTTAAGGACTCAATCATCATTCCTTGGCTCGGGCTAACCTCTCTTAACGCGCTTAACTCGTCGAGATGCAATGCTCCAGGATTTGCATGAGGCAATAGGCCGGTTTCATCCCTTACTAGCCGACACATATCTGTCAGATAATGAATCGTCGAGTCATAGTTTCTAGCCTTCAACCAATCTCTGGCGATTGGATAACGGAGCTCCGGCCTTTCACCCAAAGTGAATAGTGCTTCATGGCAGCCTTGTAGCGCTCCTTGCATAGCGATCTCTAACACTTGCTCTGGTTCAAGGTATGGATTTTCTAAACGAGCTGGAGGTTGCGCAAACGTACAGTATCCGCATTTATCTTGGCAAAGCATGGTCAGCGGTATGAAGACTTTTGGACTATAGGTGATGCGAGTGCCAAATTGCCGATCTCGTTCTGACGCAGCGAGTTTCAACAGTTCGGGTAACGGCATACTTGTTAAATCATTCACTGACTCAGATCGGTGAGGAAGAGTAGCTGCGCTGGGTGTTGTAATAGTCATTGGTTGTTCACCGCTTTTGAGTTATTGAATTTCGTTTGTCCAGGTCCTGGGCGACTACGAATTTCAGACGGGTAAATGTTCTCTTCACAAGACGGGCATCTAGTTGTTTGTTCTAAGGGGGTTCCACACTCGCTGTGGATTAAAACAGTCGGCGGAGCGTCATCGCTGCACCAACGGTCTCCCCACTTCATTAAAGCAACGAGGCTGGGTGATAAATCTCGCCCTTTCTCAGTGAGGGTGTATTCGTATCTCACGGGAGCTGCCTGATACGGTATCTTCTCGAGAATATCTGCATCAACTAATTTGTTCAGTCGACTTGTAAGCAAATTTTTTGCTATGCCAAGGTTTGCTTGGATCTGACTGAACCTACGAACACCGCGAAAAATGTCCCTCAGTATTAGCAATAGCCAGCGGTCACCGACCAGATCAAGAGTCCGCTGTATGGAACAGCACTTAGCTAAACCACGATGCTCAATAGAACCTTTGGAATTTTGATCCCCACTCATGAAGCTTGACAATAGAGGAGTGAGTTTCGTTTTGCAACTAACTAACCGAAGATTTAGTCGCTATTGATTCTTTGCCTTCGCCTCAAGGCTGGTCAGCAAATCATGAAAGGCCTTGGTGAATGAAGCGACACCCTCAATTTCTAACTTTTGGGCAACATCATCGAGATCAATACCCATTGTCTGCAAGCGGTCAAGTTTGTCTTTGGCATCTTCGACAGATACATCGACGGTTCTAGCGACCGAACCAACTTTTAGGAAGTCTTTAATTGTGCTGTCAGGCATCGTGTTTACGGAATCAGGACCGATCAACTCGTCAACATAAAGAGTCGGTGAATACGACGGATTTTTGGCGCTTGTAGACGCCCACAGTGGCCTTTGGACATTGGCCCCAAAACTGGCTAGTTTTTCCCACCGAGAACCACTAAAGGCGGCCTGGAATTTTGAGTATGCAACTTTTGCTTGCGAAACTGCAGCGTAACCGCGCAAGCTCAGGGCATCGGGTGAGTTAATCGCCGAAAGCCGTGCATCGATTTCAGTATCAGTACGACTTATAAAAAATGAGGCAACACTCGATATGTTTTCCAGACTCGTTGCTCCATTGTCTAGAGCATCTTCGAGTCCGCTGATATACGCCTCTGCAACATTTTGATATCTAGCTACCGAAAATATCAAGGTGACGTTAACCGACTTTCCTAAGCCAGTTACCGTTTGTATAGCTGGTAATCCGGCCTCTGTCCCGGGGATCTTTACCATCAAGTTAGGCCTATTAATTTTATTCGACAGGTCCAACGCTGCTGCTGTCGTGGCTTTTGTGTCGTGTGCTAAGGAAGGATCAACTTCAACCGACACAAAGCCATCTTTGCCATGTGAGGTAACGTAAAGTTCTTGCAGTGCATCGAGAGCTCCGTTGATATCTGTAGTTACTAACTCCCAGTAAGCATCTTCGACGCTCAGACCGTCGGCCATTAACGCAAAAAACTGTTGGTCATAATCAGCGCTGCCTTCAATGGCCTTTTGAAAGATAGACGGGTTAGAGGTCACGCCACGGATACCTCGATCAACCCAGCTTTGGAGTTCTCCGTTAGTGAGCCAGTCTCGTCTCAGATTATCAAGCCATGGGCTTTGACCTTGCAGAGTGAAGAGCTCCTGCAGCCGATTAACGTCTTGATTCTGCTTGACCATGTTGCAACTCAGTGTTTCTCTAGAGGAGTAAGGAACGCGCTACTGATTCGACGTTTGCCGCCGTGAAGCCGAATTGTTTCATCGCCACGTCACCTGGGGCACTAGAACCAAATCGGTCTATGGTTACGGTGAGGTCTGCGTATCTTTCCCACCCGAGTGAGATACCTGCTTCAACCCCGACGATTGGGACATCTTCGAGTAAGACTTCGTACCGGTAGTCATCATTTTGTTCTTCGAATAGTTCCCAACATGGCATCGATACGACCCTAGTTGGTACACCATCCTGAGCTAGAGCAGCAGCAGCCTCTACACACAATTGTACCTCGCTTCCCGTGCCAGCAAGAATAACAGCCGGGTACGGTGCGTCTATTAGTGTGTATGCCCCCATCGCTACCTGATTAGACCGGTTGGTGCCTTCCAGAACCGGTAGGTTCTGCCGAGATAGAATTAGGCCAGTGGGTCCGCGCCGTTTAGCCGCCACGGCCCATGCTTGGGATACTTCGTTAGCATCAGCTGGTCGAATTACGGGGAAATCAGGTATTGCTCGCAACGAGGCAATTTGCTCTACGGGTTGGTGAGTGGGCCCGTCTTCACCGACTCCAATGGAGTCATGACTCCAGACGAAAGCAACTTTAGCTTTTGAAAGTGCTGCCATCCGGATCGAAGGACGCATGTAATCAGCAAAAACAAGGAAAGTACCAACTACTGGAAAAACACCACCGTGTAATGCCATGCCGTTTGCAATTGAACCCATAGCGTGTTCGCGCACGCCGTAGTAGAGCTTTCGCCCGCCAGGATTCTCCTTAGTTAATGGGCTGCCCACCATATCAGTTCCGGTGTTGCCCGTAAGGTCGGCCGATCCTGCAATTATTGAAGGGAAGTGAGGCTCAATAGCGTCTAAGACTTGTTTATTTGCATTTCTGGTAGCGATTGAACTGCCGGGGTCGAATGAAGGTAGGACGTCGTCTAACGACTCTGGAATTCCGGTATTTAGTAGCTGCGAGACCCAAACTTTATCGTGCGTAGTATTAGCAAGTCGAGATTCCCATTCTTCTCGAAGTGAGGACCCTCGCCTACCCGACGCGAGGTATGCATTCATGACTTCTTCGGACACTGAAAACGACTCCGATGGGTCTAGACCCATCGCTACTTTAGCGGCTGCTATTTCATCTTCGGATGTAATAGCCCCATGAGCCGCAGGCGTATCCACAGCGTTGGGTGCAGGGAATCCTATGTGACTTTGGACAACAACAATAGATGGTCTAGTCGTATCAGCCTTGCATCTTTCCAGCGCCGAAGTTAAGGCGTCCAGATCTTCAGAAATATCACCCAACTCCTCGACGTGCCAGCCATATGACCTAAATCTGGCGGCCGAGTCATCAGAAAATGCAATACCAGTTGGGCCATCAATAGTAATTCGATTATCATCGTATATTGCGATGAGACGGTCGAGTCCTTGGTGCCCGGCGAGAGAAGCGGCTTCGTGACTGATGCCCTCCATCAAGTCGCCATCGCCGACAATCACATAGGTGAAATGATCAACCAGTTCAGATCCAAGCCTCGAGCGCAGGTTTCGCTCTGCAATAGCCATGCCTACGGCATTGGCTAATCCTTGCCCTAATGGGCCAGTGGTCACCTCGACTCCAGGAGTCATGCCAGCTTCGGGGTGTCCTGGAGTTATCGAATTCCACTGACGAAATTGTTTTATGTCTTCCAGGCTCAGATCGTAACCAGTCAAGTGTAAGGCGGCATAAAGCAACATGGACGCATGGCCAGCAGATAGAACCAAACGGTCTCGGTCGTGCCAATCGGGATTCGAAGAATCATATTTGAGGATCTTTGTAAACAACACATGTGCAAGTGGAGCTAGAGCCATAGCAGTGCCCGAATGGCCACTGTTAGCTTTTTTGACCGCGTCTAGCGCAAGTGCTCTTATCGTGTTTACTTGATGGACCTCAAGATCTGTTTTCACATGGCCTCCCTTTCGGAGCTTAACCCGACCGATACTACTAGTTGGTGACCGCTTAATCAGAAAAAAAAGCTATCGACGCTGTAAATCCATGGAGAAATGAACGTCCTCCAATTGGACCGATCTCGCCAACGCAAAACATGCCAGCCGAAGCCTCACTTTTGACGAGGTCCGCAACGAGAAGGGAGTCATGATCGCTTTCCCCAAACAGGTCGATTCCTCTTCCATTACAGGAGAAAACAAGTGCTCCATCCGATTGTTCAATAGGATTGATGAGTTCGACTAGATCGTGGGTAGCGGTTTGGGCATCGCGAACATGGAACTGAATGATCTCCCCGACTTCTATCTCATCTCCTATCGCTAGGTGCCCGGTTCGTTGGTCAGCTCCGAGGACTGCTCTTATTAGAAAGTCACCTCTACCGAAATCTAGTTGATTCTCATTAATCACTCGGCCGACATGCAGCCCGGTGTTCACGAGATTCTTCTCGGTCTCACTTAACGAATTGAAAACATCTTGCAGCCGAGTGAGAGCACTTTGATTTCCTAAGGTTTCTATTATGTTTGCTTTGGAGCTGGTCACTGTAAACGGATCGCCAATTGGTCGACATCCCTGGGAAACAATGGGTTTAACCTTCGTCAGCCCAGAAACGAGTAGGCCGACAGCGCCATTTTTGTGAATATCGTTGTCTACGATCAAGCAACTACGGCCTATAGCGGGCGCTCCTGAAGAAAGCCCTCCAATAACCTGTAAATCTGGATTGGATGCTTCCCATAGTTGCAAAGCTTCTGTGATTGGGAAACTCAATGGGTCTGCGAGCAGAATTAGTGTGTGGGCGTCGGTGTCTGGCAAATCATCGAGAATCAAGCCACCCTCAGCAGAATTAAGCGCTTCGGAACGAACACTTGTTATTTTCCCCAGGCAATTGCCTGTCCAAAGACACATAGCCTGTCCATTTTCAATTTCACGTGACCCTGAAATTATCGAATCAGTGACTGTGCCTATCAAGGACTTTGGTTTCAAAAGTTTTTGGATCGTATTAACTATGTTTGAAGCATCTGTTCTAAATTTTTCTGGTAAAAAAACTACAGCGACGTCGGGAGCTTCACCGATACGTTCAAGCATTTCCCCAATTATTTCGCCAATAGCAAGTGCACAATCAGAATGCTGAGAAAAAGCACTGTGGTAAGGCATTAACCAGCGAATGGCTCTGTAACGGTGAGCGGTACAAAAGCTACAGAACCCTTATCGATTCGACAATGAGCCTCAATTTTCGAAGGCTCTTTAAGATCAAGCTCAGCTTGCACTAAGTTGTAACCAAACTTTCCAGGCTCAACGGTAATCGGCTGGACGTTTCTGGCTACTTGTTCATCTCCACAATGAAACGTGACTTCTAGCGCCGCTAAGCCAGAATGATCTGCCGGGCATTTGATGAGTACGAGTAGGTGAGGCGTCAATTTAACGGGAAACGGACTGGGCGCTGCTATAGAGAAATAGACGCCATTGAGGTCCAAGCGAGCCGAACCACCTTCAGCTTGACGCATTTCAAAATTTTCAACGAATAATGCTGAGATAATATCCACAAAGGCAGACTAGATCGGAAGTTGCATTATGGCGAGCACCTGACACACTTCTATGACGAAAGGACGTTGATATGGAAGACCAACCGATGTTCCCCCTTGAGTCTGTCCTCTTTCCGGGTCAGACGCTTCCATTACGAATTTTTGAAGAACGCTACAAAAAGCTAGTAATAGATAGCTTGGCTAGATCTGGTGTATTTGGAATAGTATTAATCGAAAAAGGTCGCGAGGTCGGCGGTGGGGATGTACGCAGCAGCATAGGTTGCTCTGCTGAAATCATTGACCATCAAGAACTCCAAGATGGAACCATATCCTTAACCGTTGCAGGAAGGCATCGTATCGCAATTGAACAATGGCTCACCGATGCGCCATATCCGATAGCAACCGTACGAACCTGGCCTGATGAGATTCAGGAGATCAAGCAATCAAAAGCTGAGAAGTCAGTTGACTATTTTCTATCTTTTCTAGAGCGCGCCAAAACGGTTGGATACACGGTACCTAGGCTATCTAAAGACGAAATCATGGTCGGTCTCGATGACACTGAGTTAAGTTTTCGGCTTTCTGCACTTATTCCCGTCGGACCGTTTGATAATCAGATGCTGCTTGCTGCGAGTGGCCCGTCGCAACGATTAGATCTTGTCGATGAACTAGTCACTGGTCTGATTGAGTTACTTACTGATATTGAGGACTAAGAATTTTATGCTTCACGTGGTTCGATAGGGGAGTAGGCCAATAGGCTTGGCAACTTCGGCGCTCCGGTAAGCTTTCGCTAGAGGGACTTTATGTCAAAGAGCAAAAATGGTATCAAGGCCGATCTGCAGGCATTGCGAGTCACTCTCGGGGCGTATGCAAAACAAGAAACGTTAGAACCTCTGAAAGGCTTGGGCCGCTACCTTCTGTTCGGTATGGCCGGGGCCTGTTTGAGCGCAATCGGTGTGGGATTTCTTCTCATGGCTTTACTGAGGGGGCTGCAAGAACAAAACGCTGTGTTCGGAGGTCAGATGAGCTTTGCGCCATATTTACTCGCAGCTTTGGCTGCAGCAGCGGTTTTTCTGATTTCGCTCAAAATAATGTCTCGAGAGAAGAAGCGGAGTTAACGTGATTCAATTGACGGGTGCTCGTGCCGAGCAAGATAAGGTGATTACTCCTGCTGATATTGAGCATCAAATCGGCGGCATTACTGGAGAGACCTCAGAGGCTGCGCGTAAGGTGACACAGCCTGCCCTAGTTGCAGGAACCGCTATATTGGTCGGCTTTGTTATTTGCGTCTTCTTGATCGGTAAACGTCTAGGAAAAAAACAAACGACAATAGTGGAAGTAGTACGAATTTGATTGCGCTTCTTGGTCAGTTCTTCTCATTTCTTGCACGTAAAGTCTGGAGCCTGGTGCGAGACAAAGGAAGCTCCGGTAGCGGATCTTGGATCGCAATCGGTATCGGATTGGCCGGAGTTAAAACCATTTTGAAATTAGGACGGCGACGTCGTCAGGTGGTTTATAGTTCTGAGCTTCAACCTGACGAGAGTTTAAGTATTTCGCACTTACCACGCTTGAACTCTGGTGATTCAAGTCTTAAGTCCGGGAGTTAACTGATCTACGTGACTAATCAAGAATTGAATGACAATAACGAGACCTTAAAAGAGGGTGACCAGATAGTAATGATCGATAGTCGGCAACGCCGCTATCTGATCAACTTGACCTTAGATAAAGAGTTCCATACTCATGCCGGAGTAGTCGCTCATAATGACATAATTGGTAAGCCAGAAGGCAGCGAATTTCGTACTGGTTCGAATGCCAAGCTATTGGCCTTGCGACCTACCTTGTCTGACCATGTTCTTAAAATGCCTCGTGGGGCGCAGGTAATTTATCCAAAAGATCTCGGCGCCATATTAATGCTCGCTGACATTTACCCTGGAGTTAAAGTTTTTGAGTCCGGTCTAGGTTCCGGGGCGCTATCAACGACGTTGTTACGTGCTGGATCTCAAATTTGCGGATACGAAATTCGAGAAGATTTTGCAACAAACGCCAAAGAGAATGTTGAGAAGTTTCTTGGAGCTGATGCTCTGAAAAATTATGATGTACACCTCCGAGATGCTTACGAATCTATCGAACACCGGGGATTCGATAGAGCTATTTTAGACATACCGGAACCCTGGCAAGTTGTGCCGCATTTACTGGACTCCCTGCGCAAGGGAGGTATTCTTGTTGCCTATAACCCCTCGATAATGCAAGTTTCCAAACTGCGTGATGTTCTAGCCAGTGGTCCCTGGTCGATGGTTGAATCTGTAGAAATCATTCACAGGGGATGGCATGTCGAGGGCCATGCGGTCCGCCCTGAGCATAGAATGGTAGGCCACACGGGTTTTCTCACACACGCGAGGCTCTTGAATCATTAAGGTACTCAACCTTTGGACAGTTTCGACCTAGTAACAGCGATTCTAGTTCTTCTAATACTTACGCTTTGCGGGCGACGTTCAGCACATTTTACGCGCACGCATTTGATCATCGGATTCGCTGCCCAGGTTACGCTTTTCGCCGGAGTCACTGCGGCAATGCAGTATGGCTTCCTCAATGGCGGCGAGACCTTAGCAACAGGATTTGTTCTAATTTCAGCACTGCTTGTCGTATTTGGCGGACACACCGCAAGTATGGCAACTCAGCGCAAGCATCGCCCTCAGATAAAATCGCTGACCAAAGTCTCCGCACTTTCGAAGTACAGCATGTTTGCGGCATTCACTATGTTCTCAATCTGGGCTGGTTGCTGTATTTACCTATCCGGTATAGGTGCTCCCGTTGCAGGTCCGCCGGAAGCCGTCACGGTCTCTCAGCTAAAAAGTTTATCGATCCGGTTTCCGTTAGAGTCAGATCCCTCGGTGCCAGCTATCGCGGAAGCAAGGCTGGAAGCAATATCGGCAAGTCGTCTTAGTGCATCTCGTATCGAGACGAAAGATTTGACGATTTTGTCCAATGATGTAGCGAACTCTGTCTTAAATATTAAAGCCGTTGCATGCTCTGAGCTCCATGAGGGCACCGGTTTCGCAATATCAGATTCTTTGGTTCTAACCAACGCACATCTCATTGCAGGAGCCAAGAACGTAAGTCTGATTAATTCATTCGGCAATATGACAAGGGGTTGGGTGGTTGGTTTCGATGCCTTGCGAGACCTTGCTCTAATAAGTGTCAACGGCATGGACCTAAAGCCACTCAACTTCGCACGCCCTGAGGCTGGGCCCGCCACGGCGTTCGGCTACGTCAAAGATACTGGGCTGCAGATATTGCCAGTTCGCTTAGTTGAGCGACTAACCGCTAACGGGTATGGTCTCTACGGAGAACGGCCAACAAAGCGTAAAGTTTGGCTTGTAGCTGGACAACTAAGCCAAGGATTCTCAGGAGGCCCAGTGGTCAACTCAAATGGAAATGTCGTCGGCGTCACATTTGCCGTCGCTCGCCGAACTGAAAACAATTCTAGCCCAACTGGATACATATTGGATGAGCTCGAGGCTCAAGCCTTCATTGCCAACACAGAAACAAATAAAGAAGCTGACACCTTAGATTGCTATTAGTAGGCACATAAACGTCGGAAACGACTTGCTTGTGTGCTCGCCAGCAAAGCTAAGCCTCAATATAGATGCATTCTCCTGGGCACTCTTCGGCCGATTCTATTACGGCGTCTAGCTGGGCGTCGGCAAAGTTAGCCAAACCTTCAGCTCCACCTGGATCAGAAAAAACCTTTTCGCCTTCACGAACATACGCAAGGCCATCATCAAGCAGAGTGAACACATCAGGAGCTATCTCTTCGCACAATCCGTCACCGGTGCATAAATCTTGGTCAATCCAGACCTTCATTTTTAGACGCCTTTCGCATAACTGGGTAAACTTGTAAGCACAGAACCAATAACCAGCCTAATTGGTACCCTATTCAATCTACATGTACATAGGGCTTCAGACACAGATATTCGGGTCAATTAAACGTCAAAACGTTTGAAGTCTACTTGAAGTCATTCTGACTGGCGGATTCGTGTAGCTTCAGAGACATGGTCGTTAACGATTAGAGGTTTGGGATGGCACAAAGCGAAGAAGGCCCAAAAAGCGGATCACAGGACAAAAGCGCCGAAGTAGAAGTTTTGCGTAACCAAATCAGAGGTCTTGAGTCAGAAATATCTTTACTAAGAAGAAAAGTTAGTGATTCGCCCAAGCGATTGGGAGTACTTGAAGAGCGATTACTTCAGACAAAGGGCCAGCTCACCCAAGCAGCTAACCAAAATGAAAAACTTACATCAACCATCCGAGAGGCTCGCGAACACATAGCGACCCTGCGTGAAGAAGTAAACAAGTTAACCCAACCTCCGTCTGCTTACGGCACCTTTATGGGCCACAACGAAGACGGCTCTGTAGACGTCTACGTCAATGGCCGAAAAATGAGAGTTGTTCTGCACCCAGACTTAACTGGCGAAAGACTGGAGACCGGGTGTGAGGTCGTTTTAAACGAATCGTTTAATGTGATGCTCGTGCGCAAGCCAGGCGGTTCGGGTGAAGTCGTAACAGTGAAAGAAATATTAGATGATCAAGAAAGGGCGGTTATCTCAGGTCGCGGTGATGATGAAAAAGTCGTCGAGCTTGCCGAACACTTGCGCGAAAAACAGCTAAGGGCGGGCGATTATTTATTGTTGGACTCGCGAGCCAATGTCGCCATCGAACGTTTACCGCGCCCAGAACTAGAGGACTTACTCTTGGAAGAAGTTCCAGATGTGAGTTATGAAGACATTGGGGGTCTTCGGAGCCAGATTGAACAGATAACCGATGCAGTGGAGCTGCCCTATCTGCATCAAGATCTATTTAAAGAATACGACTTACCAGCCCCAAAAGGAATACTGCTATACGGCCCACCAGGCTGCGGTAAGACTCTTATTGCGAAAGCAGTTGCTAATTCGTTAGCAAAGAAAGTAGCTGTTCTGTCGGGAGACAAGGAAGCACGCAGCTTCTTCATAAACATTAAAGGCCCGGAACTTCTAAACAAGTATGTTGGAGAAACAGAGCGTCAAATCCGACAAATTTTTCAACGCGCACGCGAAAAAGCGAGCGAAGGCTGGCCAGTAATTGTATTTTTCGACGAGATGGAGTCACTGTTTCGCACGCGAGGTACCGGAATCAGCTCGGATATGGAATCAACTGTCGTACCGCAACTACTAGCAGAGATCGATGGAGTAGAAGGGCTGACAAACGTTATCGTTATCGGAGCGTCAAATAGAGAAGATCTAATTGATCCAGCGATATTAAGGCCTGGCAGACTTGACGTAAAAATTAAAATACAAAGGCCGAACGAGCAGTCCGCTAATTTAATATTTTCTACTTATCTGACGACAGACCTACCCTTAGACGTTCTCGAAATAGACGACCTTGGCGGCGGCGATCCACAAAAGACCGTAACAGTAATGATTGAGCGAACTGTTGAAGAAATGTACCGAGAGGATGAAGATAATCGATTTCTTGAAGTGACGTATCAAAACGGGGATAAAGAAGTGATGTACTTTAAAGATTTTTCTTCGGGAGCAATGATTGAAAATATCGTTCGCAGAGCTAAAAAAAATGCGATTAAACGGTCGATTGCCACGGGCAGCGAAGGAATCAGACTGGACGATTTACTCGTATCTGTTAGACAAGAATTCCGCGAGCATGAAGATTTACCGAATACCACCAATCCTGATGACTGGGCGAAGATAGCTGGCAAAAAAGGCGAAAGAATTGTCTTTATTAGGACGCTTATCGCGAATAAAAATGACTTTGATGGCGAAGGTGGCAAAGAAATAGAACGAGTGCAAACAGGCCAATATCTTTAGCCATCAGGTTCGCTTCTAAGCTAAATGAGATGCTGTGCAAAATTCGGCGGGTAGGGTCAACGTGTGGCAGTCCACAAGATCTTAGGCATAGAGACCGAATTCGGAATTCTCCACCAACAGAGCGATGGGGACTCTAACCCGGTCGCCGCATCGTCAATGATTATTAATGCATACGTCAATGGCTTTTTAGAGCGAAAGGTTGCGTGGGACTTTGAGGGAGAACACCCTGGAGCTGATGCACGCGGCTTCAATGAATTTGATGCACTTGCGCCAGAAATTGAGACGCATTTAGTTAACGCTGTGCTTACAAATGGCTCGCGATATTACGTTGATCATGCACATCCTGAGTTATCCGGCCCCGAGTGCAGCGATGCTCTCCAGTGCCTTATCTATGATCGAGCATCAGAAGAAATTTTAATTCGTTCTATGGATGTAGCCAACAAGTTGTTGCCTCCTAACGAAGAGCTGATAATCCATAAGAACAACAGCGATGGGAAGGGTAACAGTTATGGTTGTCATGAGAATTATCTCATGGACAGGAAAGTACCCTTTGGTCGCATTGTCTCTCAGATAATTCCTTTTTTTGTGTCGCGACAAATTTTCTGCGGTGCCGGGAAAATTGGGTCAGAGCTTTCGGGAATAACTTCCACAGACGGCGTTTTTCAGATCAGTCAGAGAGCGGATTTTTTTGAGCAAGAAGTTGGGCTAGAAACGACCTTAAAGCGGCCGATCGTCAATACACGCGACGAGCCTCACGCTGATAGCAAAAAGTACCGTCGCCTGCATGTTATTATCGGTGACGCAAATATGAGCGAAACGCAGACCTACTTAAAAGTTGGCCTAACCGCCATAGTCTTGGCCATGATAGATGATGACTATATGTCTGATATCCCTGAGCTAGCTGAACCAGTGCGAAACCTTCGCGAAATTAGCTATGACATAGATCTAGAAAATGTCTATCTCATGAAAGATGGCCGTCGGTTGTCAGCATTGGACCTGCAATGGATTTACCTCGAAAACGCAGCGAGATATATCAAGGTTTTTGGTGCCGATAACCTCGGTGGCATCGAGCTTGTGAATGATCTGATCTCACGCTGGGAATACGTCCTAACTACTTTAAAGACAAACCCGGAAGCCCTCAGTAACGAGATTGACTGGATTGCTAAGCGCAGACTTTATGAAGGGTTCAAGGAAAGACATCAGCTTGATTGGAATGATCCAAAACTGGCTGCCTTAGATCTGCAATATCATGATTTACGGCCAGACAAATGTCTAGCGCTGCGTATGGGTTTAACAACCTTAGTTTCAGAAAGCGAAGTAACGAACGCTATCAGTAACCCCCCATTGACTACTCGTGCTTACTTCCGTGGTAGATGCTTGCAAGAGTTCCCGGAACAGGTAGTAGCAGCGAATTGGGATTCGATGGTTTTTGACACTGGGTCAGAGGCACTTCGAAGGGTTCCAACTTTAGAACCGTTAAGAGGCACAGCTAACCATGTGGCTAAATTGTTGGATGAGTGTGAGGATGCAGGAGAGCTGCTTCGCAGACTCGGAAATTAGTAATAGTAAGTACCGTTAATCCTAAGGAGTGTGAGATGGCAGAACGAGAACAGCGACGTCGACAAAATAAAGATTCCGAAGAAGTAGACGAAGTACCATCAGCGCCAGTCGAGGCAGGCCAAGAGATCAAAAGCGAGTTAGATGATCTCCTTGATGAAATCGACGGCGTCCTAGAAACAAATGCTGAAGAATTTGTCAAGAATTACGTACAGAAAGGTGGCGAGTGAGTTTCATATCAATTTACCCAGCTGGTGATGATCCAGGCGCTGATTTTGTGAAGCTGCTGAAACGTAATGGCCAAGAGCCATTTTCTAAAGATCTGCCCGGAGTTATCGACGCAGGCCATGCAACTACGGTAATCGGGATCCGATGCAATGAAGGTGTTGTAATGGCAGGTGATCGCCGGGCAACAAGCGGGCATTTAATAAGTCATCGAGATATGCAAAAAGTCTTCGCTGCAGATCGTCATTCAGCCGTAGGGATTGCAGGCGCAGCCGGACCTGCCATTCAAATGGTCCGAGTATTCCAACTCCAGCTTGAGTACTACGAAAAAATCGAAGGTAAACCACTTAGTTTGGATGGGAAGGCGAACCAACTCTCTGAAATGATTCGTGGGAATTTGCCACAGGCGATGCAGGGCCTAGCTGTTGTCCCAATATTCGGTGGGTTTGACCTGGTACGAAACGCTGGACGCCTGTTTCAGTTTGATATAACAGGAGGCAGATATGAGGAACAAGAATACGCTGCCAGCGGGTCCGGAAGCTTACATGCCGGAACCGTCATAAAATTAGGTTTCCAAAAGTCGATGTCAGCCGACGCTGCACTATCGCTTGCAGTCAAGGCACTATGGCATGCCGCTGATGAAGATAGCGCTACAGGTGGACCCGACCCCATACGCGGGATTTACCCGATCCTTGCTGTGGTATCAGCCCAAGGCTTTCGTCAGCTTTCCGACGAAGAATCTGCGGCCGTTTTCACTGACCTTCAAACGGAACTAAATAGCGATCGGAATGAATCATGAGCATGCCGATGTATGTTAGCCCCGAACAATTGATGCAAGACCGAGCAGACTATGCCCGTAAAGGCATTGCTCGGGGCCGGAGTCTGGTCGTGCTCGAGTACAAAGACGGAGTCGCCTTTGTAGCCGACAATAAGAGTTCCACGCTTCGGAAAGTTTCAGAAATATATGACCGGATCGGTTTTGGTGGAGTCGGTCGTTACAACGAGTTCGACCAATTACGTATAGCCGGTGTCCGACACGCTGAATTGAAGGGCTTTCAATACAGCAGAGAAGATGTTGACGGACGGAGCTTGGCGAATCAGTATGCACAAATGCTGGGCCAAATTTTCACGCATGAAATGAAGCCAATGGAAGTAGAAATAGTAGTTGCTGAACTTGGCGTAAATAATGCAAATAATGAATTATATCGAATTCAGTACGATGGAACAGTCGTGGATGAGCACGGGTTCTGTTCTATTGGCGGGGACGCAGAGGCAGTTAGAAATCGACTTCAAGATGGTTATTCCGAAGGCCTCAGTCGCAACCAGGCAATTCGCTTGGCAACGAATGCGTTAGCAGACGACAGTCGAGTAATAGAAGCTCCAGCCCTGGAAGTAGCGGTCTTGGAAGCAGGCGTAGAGCGTCGTTGCTTTATACGTCTTGATGACCCTGAAGTACAGTCAGCCTTGGAAGAATAAATGCGTTCTTCTAAGATGTCCTCAGTTTACAAGTCGGTGTAGTTGACGTGCAGCGCAGAATCCTTGGAATTGAGAATGAGTACGGTATTACTTGCACATTAAGGGGGCAAAGGCGTCTCAGCCCCGATGAAGTAGCGCGATATCTATTTCGTAAAGTTGTATCATGGGGGCGTTCAAGTAACGTGTTTCTGGAGAACGGTGCACGGCTATATCTCGATGTCGGGTCCCATCCCGAGTACGCGACTCCAGAGTGTGACTCAATTTACGATGTTATTTGTCATGATCGCGCCGGAGAGCAGATTCTTCTTGAGCTAGTCGAAAACGCAGAGTTAAGATTAGCCGAGGAAGGAATTACAGGCACGACAATTTACTTATTTAAGAATAATACAGACAGTGTTGGCAATAGTTATGGCTGTCACGAGAACTATTTGACTCTGCGTGACGAAGATTTTGCTAGCTACTCAGAGACGTTGATTCCTTTTCTGGTCAGCCGTCAAATCTATACAGGCGCAGGAAAAGTGTTACAAAGCGCTAAGGGTCCCTCGTACTCTATCGCCCAACGGGCAGAACACATTTGGGAAGGAGTGTCCAGCGCCACGACGAGGAGTCGACCGATAATCAACACAAGAGACGAGCCGCATGCCGATGCGGAAAAATACCGGCGTCTTCATGTCATCGTGGGTGACTCGAACATGAGCGAATATACTTCTTTCCTAAAGATAGGAGCAACTTGTTTGTTGCTGCGGATGATGGAAGATCCCACAGTATCGCTTCCCGACATGACGCTCGAAAACCCGATTAGGGCGATACGTGAGATTAGCCACGATATAACCTGCCGGCGTAAGGTACGACTAGCTAATGGCGCAGAGTTAAGCGCCTTCGAGATTCAAAGTCAATATCTGAATTGCGCTCTAGCCTTCGCTGCTCACAATGATCTAAACGAAGAAGAACATAAAGCTTTAACGATGTGGGAACACTGCATGACGGCTATCGAGGATGATCCACTAAAGCTTAATAGGGAAGTGGACTGGGTTATCAAATATCATTTGTTGGAGCGTTACAGAGCCAGGCACCGTCTAGACCTCGCAGACCCAAAAAATATGTTATTGGACCTTCAATATCACGACATTAACCGCAAACGCGGTGTCTTCTTTTTGCTTCAAAAAAACGATGCGGTTGAAACAATCCTTAATGCTCCGGATATCGAATCAGCTACCAAAACTGCTCCGCAAACTACGAGAGCCAAGCTTAGGGGCGAATTCGTTCGTCAAGCGAAAGAACGAAAGAGAGATTACACCGTGGACTGGGTGCATCTTAAGTTGAACGATCAAGCTCAACGGACAGTGGTTTGTAAGGATCCATTCAAATACGAGGACGACCGCGTGGATGCGCTGATCGCATCTCTGTGACAAAATGGTTAACAGATGTCATCGTTTGAACAGCGGGTAGTTACTCAGGTCAAAATTGAGCGAGAAGGTCTTCAACGAGTTGTGCTCGATGATGGTACACAAGCCACTTCATTAACTGAGATAGTCGGGTTGCTTGAAGTTGGTCACAGCGTCATCGTTAACACTATTGCAATGGACCTTGGTCTAGGAACTGGCGGATATCACCTTGTTCATTACAACTTAGATTCAAAACAAGGCGATCAGATGCGTTCGGGACGTGTGCTCAAAGCGCGTTATCTATCAGAGCAACTGCAAGCAGACGTCTGGGAAGAACATGATAATGAAAATCGGAACGGTTCAGACCTCAGCGGAATGAGAGTCCTTTTATGTCAGCTCCATAGCCACGTCGGGGCGATAGCCATCGCGACATCGGCACAGCTTGGAGCCCCAGTTAGTTTTGTGATGACTGACCAAGCATCACTTCCTTTAGCAATAAGCGACACCATATCTCAAGCTCAAAACTCACAGGTTATTGGTGTTACCGTCACTACGGGACAATCATTCGGCGGTGAGATAGAGGCAGTTACTGTGGCCTCAGGTGTGCTCGCTTTGAAAGAGAGAAATGAGAGCAGCGTTTTAATTGGGTGCGGCCCCGGACATCTCGGGACTAATTCCAAGCTCGGCTTTTCCGGAATGGAGCTGGTTGGGCATGCGACAATATTAAGCAAGCTCGGGGCGAGTGTTGCATTAGCAGTGCGTGCTTCTAGTACCGATCAGAGGGAAAGACATCAAGGTGTAAGTCACCACACTAAAACTCTTCTCGAACTGATACCGCATCCGATAGCAGTCCCAATTCCATCAGACGTTTCTGCTGAAGAGATCGAAGACCTCGGCCACACGACGGTGAGATATAGCAACCCGTCGATCTCAGATCTGCTCAGCAAATCCAGCATAAACATTCAGTCAATGAATAAACCATTGTTCGAGGACGCACTTGCCTGTGATTATCTGGGAGCTGCTGCCATGTGGCTAGCAGACGCTAGCGCCGTTTAATTAATGATTCAAGTAATGATTAATGGGGTGGTGATGAGACCATGAAGAAACGTATCTGGCGAGTTTGTGTGGAATGGGTGTCCATCGTTGTCGGTGCATTACTGCTCGCACTGGTGCTTAAGGCGACAGCTGTGCAGACCTTCTACATACCATCCGCATCTATGCTTCCAACCCTTGAAATAGGTGACAGAATAGTTGTAAGCAAGTTGGCTTTTAGATTGGGTGAAGTCGAACGCAGGGACTTGGCCGTATTCAGTAAGCCAACCGCTCTTGGCAACGTGGGAATAAACGACTTCATTAAGCGGGTCATTGGATTGCCAGGCGAGGAAATTAGCTCAAGAGATGGTCAAGTTCTTATTAATGGGAAGCTGCTCCCGGAGCCATATCTGCAAGCAGGCGAATTTACCAGTGACCTGCCGCCTACAAAGATTCCCGATGGTCATTATTTCGTAATGGGTGACAATCGCAAAAATAGTACCGATAGCCGTTTCTTCGGACCAATTCCGGCGAAGCTGCTCGTCGGGGAGCCATTCATCCGCATTTGGCCACTAAGTAGGTTTAACTTTCCGTAAGTAGCTTTAGGTTTTCAACCCGATCCAGCGCTGACCAGGCGGTCCACGTGGTCACCATGAATGCCGTCGATTCCCATTAGATAAAGATTGTGGATCACTCTTTCGTATTGCGCATCCCAGCCGATGCAGTACCTTTCAAACCGATGAAACAAAGTAGTTAGACCTGCGCTCCAATCAGAATGATGAAAATTGACAGCATCGATCCCAGACTCCGCTAACGTGGCAGCGTGTCGCTCGGGCCCTTCCTTTAAATACCGCAATCGTGTTGAATGAACCAGGTAGGCGCGTGTTAGCGACCTCATTGTTCCAAGCACGCTCATATCTGTGTGGCAAAGCCAAAGCCTGCTTTCAGCTGAGTGCCTTCGAACTACCTTTAGTGCTGGCTCCGATGCATCCAAGTTCTTCAAATCAAGCGACAGATCGAATGATGTGCCACATTGAAGATAGAGATCGTCCAAGGTACAAATGTGCTCGGGTAGTTCAGTTTTTTTGAGTTCAGAGATAGGTTTCCGTCGCAATGCTTTCTTGATGTAACCATCGTGGCTCAGCACCGGTACTCCATCTGAAGTTACCCATAGATCTGATTCGAGGCCGGTCGCTCCAAGTTTTATAGCCAGATGGAAAGCCTCTAAAGTGTTCTCGGTGGCGTGTGCGCTCGCTCCCCGATGGGCAAACAACACCGGACGGTCTCGAAGAGAGGCGAATTTTTGCTCCACCTATTCATTTTGCCGCTTTGAAACACAATTCGGTCTCTAAACTGTTAAAAGTTCATCCTGAAAAATGGAAAGATGGTTGAGGTATGAGTCCTCTTTTGGCGATCCCGCCCCTAGTTTTGGTTATCGGGAGTGCACTGATCTACCGAAAGATTGACTCCGTTACGGCAGAGACCCATAGGACGGTTGAGTCCATTGGGAGTTTAGTGGTGGCTACTGATTCCCTCGCAGAGCCGCTACAACATGCAAGTTCGCTCATCAGGCCGTTAAAAGAGAAATCAAGTGAAAATTTTTAGTATGCGGCGTATAGCTCAATACGACGTAGTCTCGTAGACGTGAATCTCACTCCGAATGAGGTGTTAATCATTGTTTTTGTGGCATTAGTCGCTCTCGGTCCGAAACAAATGCCTGAAGCCGTTAGACGCGCGGCTACAGCGTTGACCAAGCTAAAACAATTTAGCCGTTCGGTAAAAAGCGAGTTAGATGAAGCTGTTAACAACAGCATTGTGACGTCAGCACATGATGAATTTTTAGCTAAACCATCTAGTGAAAAGCCAGCCGAAGAGACTGCCAACAACGAAGGCGAAGATAAGGACTCTTCGTGAGGCTATTTTTCAAAAAA
Organism: Acidimicrobiaceae bacterium; assembly: GCA_905182565.1. Classification (GTDB taxonomy): domain Bacteria; phylum Actinomycetota; class Acidimicrobiia; order Acidimicrobiales; family Poriferisodalaceae; genus UBA9040. The sequence continues at coordinate 146,361 of CAJJCB010000017.1, forward strand.
GCTTCTACGAACCGAAACATGTCCTTTTGGGATCACGTAGCTGAACTCCGACGAAGGCTCATTTACTGTTTTGTAACTTTGACAGCGACGTCTTTCGTTGGTGTTTTGGTTTATGACTGGCTTCTACGGAATGTGTTTCTACCACCATATTGCAGGGTATTGATTAAGGAGGGCTTTGATCGGCCGTGCAACCTTGTGATCCTAGATCCACTCGATGGCTTCAGAACACGAATCAAGGTTTCTATTTATGTCGGATTGGTATTGGCGATGCCTATTCTCTTATGGAATCTATGGCGATTCATAACTCCGGCGTTGCAACAGCGAGAGAAAAGACTCACTCTGCCATTCATGATAAGCGGCCTAACATTGTTCAGCGTGGGCGCATATCTCGCATACAACACCTTTGAGAGGGCTCTTAGTTTTCTTATCTCATTTGGAGGAAGCCAAGTGGACCCGATGTTCTCGCCCGGATCTTATCTAGGCCTGATTACTTATATGATGTTCGCATTTGGAATAGGGTTTCAATTCCCGATTATTCTAGTGTTCCTTCAACTCGTCGGAATTCTTCGACCTGCGCAACTAAGAAAAGCGCGAAGATTTTGCATCGTAGGCATAGTTGCAGTGGCCGCCATTATCACTCCATCGGGAGATCCCATTTCTCTAGCGACGTTATCTGTTCCTCTGTACATATTTTTTGAATTTTCTATACTCATTGGCTATCTAGCAACACGCCGGAGACATGGTTGGGTCCCTCGGTCAAAGCGTGGTGTTAGTCATGGAATCTGACCCAAAGGCACTTCGCGAGAAACTGATTCAACGGATTGGTTTTTCACCTGACCCATTTCAATTAGAAGCATTTGACGCGATCGATGCAAATGAGTCAGTCCTAGTTGCTGCTCCAACTTCATCAGGTAAAACTTTAGTAGCTGAGTACGGCATTTCGACTGCTCTGGCACGCGGTCAGACTGTGATCTATACGACTCCTATCAAAGCTCTGTCGAATCAGAAAATGAAAGATTTGAGTAAGTGGCTCGGAAAAGAAAATGTCGGGCTTCTTACCGGAGATAATAGTATTCGGGGAGACGCCGCAGTAGTTGTCATGACCACCGAAGTCCTTCGTAACATGATCTATGCGGACTCTGATCGTTTAGCGGATTTAGGTCTGGTCGTCTTAGACGAAGTCCATTACTTGCAAGACCCATACCGAGGACCAGTCTGGGAAGAAGTTATTATTCAACTTCCGAAGCATGTAAATCTCGTTTGCTTGTCGGCTACTGTAAGTAATGCTGATGAGGTATCTGACTGGATCACCGCAGTTCGGGGATATTGTGCCTGCGTAATCGAACGAACACGGCCAGTCGCCTTGCATGACCACTACTTGCTCTACGAAAAAGGAAGTAGACGTTTACGGGAGTTTCGGACGTTGAGCGATGGGTTTCCGAACCCAGAGGTCGAGAGGTACTTGGCAAAGGCAGGCGGAGCTCGACAGCGTGACGGCCGACAAAGAGGTAGCCGAGCAGGTCGGCCACGTAGAGCAGAAATTCTAAGACACCTTGATGATCGGAACCAGTTACCTGCAATCATATTTATTTTTTCAAGAAAAGGCTGCGAAGAAGCTGTTCGCAGCTGCGTAGACCAGGGAGTCAGTTTCTTAGATGGTCGGCAGCAACGCCTCGTTGAAGCTATCGCAGAGGAGCACTGCTCCGGCTTAACAGCCGAGGATCTAGCGCTGCTCGGCTATCACGAATGGCTAGAAGGCCTTCAATGTGGTGTAGCAGCACATCATGCAGGAATGGTTGCGCCATTCAAAGAAGCAGTGGAAGACTGTTTTGCCGCAGGGCTGCTAAAGACAGTCTTCGCGACTGAAACATTGGCACTCGGTGTTAATTTGCCTGCAAGATCTGTCGTAATCGAACAGATAAGTAGATTCAGAGGGGAAGGTCACGTCGCATTAACTGCGTCAGAGTACGCTCAGCTAACCGGGAGAGCTGGGAGGCGTGGCATTGACTCCGTAGGACATGCCTACACGCTCTGGAGCCCTTACGAGTCCTACCAGCAGATAGCTGAGCTAGCCGCTAATAAAGATTTTGAGCTTGAGTCATCATTTCGGCCAACTTACAATATGGCCGTCAATTTGATGGCCCAGAAAAACCGAGAAGACGCCATTGACTTATTGCAGCTCTCCTTTGCTCAATTCCGCTCGAATAGAAGAGTCGCTGGTTGGATGCGGAAAGTGGAGAAGGCTCGCGAGAAGTTGAGGGCTAGCGAATCTGAACTGAAGGCAAATCAACAGACTCGGCCAAATGAATCACTTCAAAATACGATTGATTCAATGCAGTTAAATAAGGCACTTAAAAAAATTAAGCCAGGATCGTTAGTAACCCATAATCGCCAAAGCGGCCACCGGCTATTGTTAGTAATTGGCACAAGTACGCGTCGAGACGGCACAACAAGATTAAGGGTAGTCACAACCCGAGGTAAGACTTTACTTGTCACATCAAGCGACTTCGAAGAGCTACCTGAGGTTTTGGACCAGGTCGCCTTACCGAAACCATTTGCCCCAAATAGGCGTGAGTTTCAGCGTGCTGCGAGCAACGCCATGAAGCGGCATATTATCGAAAAAGAAATTTCACAACCAAATCCGAATTCCAAGACTAATCGAGCAAGCATCGGAAAGAGCGAAGCGCAAAGAAAGGCTGCAAATGCGCGGATAGACATCGGGGTCCTGGAGAAGCAAATTCGAACGGCGGACGGCGGCTTAGGTAGAACACTTGACTTAATCATCGAGGTACTCGAAAAATTTGATTGTGTCGAGGGTTGGTCCCTCAAGCCAGCTGGACAACGATTGCAAAGAGTTTTCAACGAATTAGATTTATTAATAGTTCTATGTATCGAACATGGATACTTTGATGGCTTGGATCCAAGTTCGTTAGCGGGTCTAGTCTCGCTGTTGACTTACGAACATCGAAGCCGAGTCGAGCCTCCGACTCCATGGTATCCAAGCGCCATGCTCAGAACGCGAGCAAAAAGTATTGATGGGCTTTGGTCAAAACTGCGGGCAGAAGAATCAAAACGTGGATTGTCAGAAAGTAGATCACCAGACCCAACGCTATTCTCAGCGGTACACGGTTGGGCGGCAGGCCACTCGCTAGACGAAGTCCTTGATGAAGATTTCTTGGTAGCAGGAGATTTTGTGCGTCATATTAAGCAGGTAGTTGATTTACTGTCACAGATAGCAGAAGTTACCCCCAATTCCGAGACGGCCCGGACAGCACGCCGAAGCATTAGTGCTTTAGACCGAGGTGTCGTTGCCATCGCTACTCGACTAGGAGAGAACGAACCGCCTGATGTGTCGGCTATCCAGGACGCTGGAGCGACGTGACTATAAAAAATGGCCAGCCGTGGGGTCAGTTAGGTTCATTACCTCCAGCCGGTGTGGCTATACAGTCAGATGGCGAGTTGCGGAGCGTAGTTCAGAAGTGCATGCGCACTGATACGCCGCTTCCAGTTTTCGGATTATTGAACGGCGACTTATGGCGTGCTGTAGGTGCTCCCATAGGTGGACTTAACAGGCTCAGAAGCGAACAGGCTCAGACCGTCACCATTGATTTAGTGGAAGTAGGAATGGACGAACAAACGAGCTGGTTTTGTTCACACATGTTCATTAGGAACCGACTATGGCTTGGAAAAACAATAGCCGTCATGAATAGTGAGTGGATGGGGCAATGGCGCGTAGCGCCTCGAGCTCACCCTAACGACGGCAAAGTTGACATAGTCGAAGGAGCACTACCATTAGGGCAGCGGCTTATCGCTCGCAAACGGATTCGCACAGGAGATCATATTCCGCATCCGAGAATAAAGGTATCTCAGAAATCGGCTTGGTCCGCAAAGCTAGATCCTCTAGATAACGTTTATTTAGATGGGCAGAAAGTCGGTAGGTTTAAGGCTATTAAGCTTAAAGTTTTGCCTGATGCTCTGACTGTAGTGTTCTAGGCTCGAATGAATTATTCGTGTATTTCGCAGATGACTCGGGGAGGGTCCTCCTCTAAGGCTCGGAAACCTTCTACGATCAGGAACTCGACCCAAAACTCTTGGATTTAGGCTGTGAATAACTACGCATCGGAAACTTTCTCAACAGCTGAAGAAGATGTGCTGCGTCGATATTTCACGAATTTAGATCAACCAGTATTCGCCCTAGTCAATTTGCCAGAAGTCGTCAAGGGTGCCCTGTTCGCTCGTTATAGCCGAACTCACAAGAGCCTACGGCGTTTATTCCTAGACGAATTCGTTGATGATTTAGATATATCCGGTGACCACTCTATTGATGCAACTGTGGGGCTTGCCAAGGCGGAAGAGCTTTATCAGAGAGTATTTGTAGAGTACGGAGATGACTCAGTAGCTCAGTTGGGTGGAGTTCACCTAGCATGTGAACAATCGTCTAATCTTCTTACAAAGATCCTTGAGCGGGGCAGACTGATGTCCTACTTAGAGCAGTCAACGCGGTATTTGAGTTATGACAGGCGATTAGATGGTAGGTACCGGTACCACCGAGATCCCGACGTCCTTGCCTCGAACCTCGGAACCCGCTACGTGGGTGATATCGATCGCATTTTCGACCGGTACGCCCAACTCGTACCCGAAATGCAAGAGTTCTATAAGCTGGCTACTCCACAAAGTAATGAAGTCGGTGACCTAGCATATCGGCAGACTATTCGTGCCAAATCCTTTGACGCTGTCCGGGGTTTGTTACCCGCTGCAAGTTTGTCCAACGTTGGGATTTATGGCACGGGTCAAGGATATGAGGCACTATTATTGCGAATGCGTTCTCATCCGCTGCCTGAAGCCCGAGCTTACTCGGACATGATGCTCATGGAATTGCGAAAGGTTATTCCATCATTTCTTAGAAGAGTAGATATCGAAGATAGAGGTATCGCCTGGTCAAGATACATGAAAGAAAATCGTGAGTCCATGGCTTCTGTTTCGACGGAATTGTTAAACGACATCGAGCCCACAACCGTCGATGAGGTAAGCCTAATAGATTGGGACCCAGACGGAGAGCGCAAAATGTTGGCGGCGATGTTGTATTCACAGAGCCGATTAGGCGAGGCGCAACTAATCTCAGTTATTGACCGTATGAGTAGTGAAGAGAAACTTAGCTTGGCTAGAAGCTATGTGGGGGAGCGTACCAACCGTCGGCATCGCCCAAGTCGTGCGCTCGAACGGCTTGGTTACCGCTTTGATGTGCTCTCAGATTATGGTGGCTTTCGCGATATGCAACGTCATCGACTGCTAACAATAGAGTGGCAATCCTTGACGCCGTATCACGGATATGAGGTACCAGAAGATATTGAAGCGTGTGGGCTTACTGATAAATATGTCACCGCATTAGAGCGGTCAAAAGACCTCTACGAAGCGATGAAAGAGCCATTTCCAGAGCAAGCTTCGTACGCAGTATCCATGGCCTATCGGATCCGCTACGTGATGCAATTCAATGCACGTGAAGCACTTCATATGCTCGAGCTGCGTAGCCAGCCCCAAGGTCACCCGAATTACCGTCGCGTGGCACAGGCAATGTATCGACAGATAGGTGATGTCGCAGGCCATAATATCGTGGCTGGAATGTTTGATTTCATGGATCTTACGGCTGCGGAAGAAGGTCGATTAGAATCCGAGCGCTCTCTAGAAGACCGTCGCGAAAATAAATCCTGATGGAAGAACAAGCGAGAACTGCATCAATCACCGAGCTTCCGATAATTGCGGAGTTAGCGGATGAAGCTGTACGAGAACAAATGGACGGTCGTGGGGGATACATATGGAGCCGCCGACAAACTTCGACAGTGCCATACATTTTGTCTTTAGAAGCAGCGATGTCTAGCCCAGATGAAGAAGTATGGGTCGGTACTCTAGATAGCGCGATTCTTAGTTATGCACGTGCGAAAGTAGAAGTGCTGAGAACTGGCGAATATCTGGGACTCGTTACCGATATTTACGTTACGCCTGAAGCTCGTAGTGTCGGTCTAGGGGAAGCTCTGATTAACGTTATAATCGCATGGTGTAGCGAACGAAAATGCGTTGGGATCGATTCGATGGCATTACCAGGAAATCGAGAGACAAAAAATTTCTTCGAAACTTTCGGGTTTAAAGCTCGCTTGTTGACGGTACATAGATCTCTGTAACTCGATGCAAGGCCCAGAGCTGTGTGCAGGCATTATTGTGTACAACGCAGATCAGGTGTTGCTTATCAAACGAGGAACAGAACCTGAAAAAGGACTTTGGTCTCTGCCGGGAGGTCGAGTTCAAATAGGCGAGCCGATCCGTCATGCAGCGCTACGAGAGCTGAAAGAGGAAAGTAATCTAGAAGGACGATTTGAAGAAATGATCGGCTGGGTTGACCTGAAAATAAACGAACATCATTTTGTGATCGTTAACTTACGACTTAGCGTCTCGAACCCGTCGAAGCTCAAGGCTGGAGATGACGCTGCAGAAGTAGGCTTCTTTAAAGTGGAAGAACTTCACCAGTTGGATATGAGCGAAAGAACACGAAATTTCGTATTCTCTTTACGGCCTCCAGCGCTCAATTAGACTTCTTATCTACCTTTCCAAACAGGATCGCGCTTCTCGACAAAGGCCAATGGCCCCTCTTTAAAATCTTCTGTCTTGACTACATTGCGGAAGTGAGCTTTAGTAATTGCCCAACCTTCAGCTTCAGCGACGCCCAGTGTTTCGAGGATCACTTCCCGGCTTTCTCTTACGGCAATCGGGGCGTTGGCAGTTATTCGCTGAGCAAGCTCTATAGCTGTGTCGACCACGGTCCCTGTTGCACAAAGTTCATTTACGAGACCTAGAGAAAACGCTCGCTCCGCGGAGATTGGGTCTCCAGTTAATGCTAATTCCATAGCGACGTTCTTAGCAATGGCTGCTGGGAGCCTAAATAACCCACCTGCACCAGCTATAAGTGACCGCTTTACTTCAGGGATACCAAAACGAGCTGCCGCTGAAGCGACAACTAAATCGCAAGAGAGCACGATTTCAAGGCCGCCGGCGAGAGCTGCTCCATCGACAGCTGCTATCAAGGGCTTGGTTCTCGGGTAACGCACTAGACCTGCAAATCCGCCCTTATCTGTTTCAATCCGCTTGCCTTGGCTCACTGATTTTAGATCTGCACCTGCGCAAAAGACCTTACCTTCGGCTTTAAGAATACCAACCCATAAATTTGGGTCGGATTCAAACGAGTCCAAGTGCGCTTCAAGTTCCTGTGAGACTTCATGATTAACAGCATTACGGGCTTCAGGTCGATCGAGGGTAAACAATGCAAGTGGACCACGAGTTTCAAAATTTACAGCCATGTGATCTACACCCCTTCAATCTTATCCACGTCTATAGCTTCAGCGTCAGCAGATACCTCAGAGGTTGAACCCCCGCCTGCTTCGTTCAGAGATGCTGCTGTTTCGGTTGCGTCGTTAGATTCAGCGCTGCTGTTTTCTGATGGCGCTTCGTTTGTTATTTGAAAATCAGCGACGGGGTCAACTAGATCAGGCGAAGCAGCATCTGTTGGATCTGAACTAACGCTGTCATTAGAAGCATTTAGTTCAGTGGCTGCAGCTTCTACACCCTCTTCATTCGTTTGAGGAGCCGCCGGTTTAGGTTTAGGCTTACCGGGGCCTTTACGTCTTCCTTTTCCACGTCCGGGTTTAGATGGTTCAATTCCAAATCGGGCAGCAATTTCCGGAATTCGATCAGCTACTTTGCGTATTGTTTCGACTAGCTCTTTCGTCGGCTCAGCCGGAACGGTTGCAAGAACTATGTAAGGCCGTATCGGAGAAAATGCTATAGCTTCGATGACAATAGCTAAGCGCTGTTGGGTTACTTCACCGCCAAGTGCTTGATTCGCTTGCATTGTTAGTTGCTCAGCAATATCTGGAGGTAGTGGGGCGCCAGCTTTTGGCGGCCTGGAGCTAAGTCGTAGAGCACGAACGATCCGATCCCCAGACAGTGTTGAACGAAGTTCCGCATGCCAGTCGGCTTGTGCCTTCTCTATTCTGACGTTAAGTCCCTCGCGAATACGCTCGGCTATTTGCCGGCTTTCGTCGTCGCGTGCGTTGTCTTCAGCTGCAACTAATATCGTTCGAAGGTCACGAATATCAACCTCATCCAAGTCTGCGACTACCGCATCGGCGCGATCTCTCCACTCGGCTATTTTGATACGCGGAACGAGACTCTCAGCTAATGCCATCAAGGCATCTGCCTTCACTACTGGCTGTCCCTCTTCGAGAAGCCGCTTATTCTGAGTTTCAATTTCAGTTCTTACCGCAGCAATACCACCCCGGGCTACTTGCTCGGCTATCACGCGCTGTTCTTCGGGCAGACTCTCGATTAAATGCTTTCGGTGAACACGGCCTGGCCGAAGCTTCTTTACTTTAGGTCGCTCTGGAGCTTGGTCACGATCATTTGTTTTGCCGCGTGCGGGTCTCTTCGAACCTGATTCCTGGCGATTACCTTTAGCGCTTCGACTATTAGGTCGATCACCCTTCTCCTTGGAGTCTTCGCCGCTATTTCGTTTGTCGTTGGAGCGTGGCTTACCCCGGCGGTTCTTATCATCACCGTCGCGACCTCGCCCGCCTTTGCTCTTGCGCGCTAGCTGGGTGGTTACACCCGGCGTATCTTGTTTGCCGGCAATTATTTCTAATCTTTCATCGGCAGGTCGCCCACTGCGAGACTTTAAGGGAGTGACAGCAGTTACAAAAATGCCATCAATCTCAAAATCTGCCTCTGCCCGTACGACATCACCAACGGTGGCATCCTTGGCTAATAGGGCGGCATCTAAGGTGCCCTTTGGTTGCTTGGCGCCGGCGGCTCGCCAGGTCCAGGTTCCGTCGTCTTGCTGACTAGTCAGCTCGACCTCGATACGTCGGCTCATTGTTGCTCCGGGTCTTCCGGCAGGGGAGTAGGTAAGGGGTGTGTCTTGCTCGAAACAGTTGTTCCGAGAACGCGATAATCACGCGATCGGTAACGATAGCGAAGAACTAGCACGAGTGTGCATTTAAACGGCTAACTCTCCGAACAACAAACAAATCATTAAGAAACTTAAGCTACTCGATCTGCTCAATTGGTCTTCTGATTGCCACCCTCTTGTCCCATCAGCCTCGTACTCTCACAAGTCGTAGATGTTTTTTAATTATGAGGACCCTCTGAACTATGGCTCGGCCGAAACTCCCAGAATCGATAGCTAAGGAAATCATCGATATTTCAGTCGATGATGAAATGCGTGATTCGTTCATGCCATATGCGCTTTCCGTTACTACTAGCCGCGCTATTCCAGACGTTCGCGATGGACTGAAACCAGTTCAACGTCGGATCTTATTCGTGATGAACGATCTTGGGCTTCGACCTGGTACCCCATTTAGAAAGTCTGCCGGAGTGGTAGGTGAGGTTATGGGCAAGTACCACCCTCACGGAGATGGTGCGATCTACGAAGCTATGGTGCGAATGGGTCAAAACTTTTCAATGTCCGTGCCGTTGGTTGCACCAAAAGGAAATTTTGGAAGCCTCGACGATCCGCCCGCAGCATATAGATATACAGAAGCTCGCCTTACAGAGGCTGCGATGGCAATGGTCCAAGACATTGATGAGGAAACAGTTGATTTCCGCCCAAACTTTGATGGAGAGAGAGAAGAGCCAGAGTGTCTTCCAGCGATGTTGCCCAACTTACTTACAAACGGGGCTAGTGGAATAGCTGTTGGCATGGCTACAAACATGCCGCCGCACAATATTAGTGAAGTAGTGGCAGTGGTGAAGCACATTCTTCACAACCGTCGGCCGAAACCGACATTAGACGAATTAGTTGAGTTTTTACCTGGCCCAGACTTCCCTACAGGTGGGATCATCATTGACGATGGAACTTTACGCGATGCTTATGAAACTGGTAGAGGCACATTTCGCATACGCGCTAGAGTCGAGATAGAGCCTATCTCAGCCCGTAGGCAAGCCATTATCGTTACAGAATTACCTTACACAGTAGGTCCAGAGCGAGTACAAGCAAAAATACGAGAACTAGTAAACAAGGGTCGCCTCGAGGGTGTGGCCGCAGTCACTGACTTATCTGATCGTAATCACGGACTGCGCCTGGTAATCGAATGCAAGTCAGGAGTGGGACCTCATAAATTGTTAAACACTTTGTACCGCTTAACTCCCTTGGAAGAAAGTTTCGGAATCAATAATGTCGCTCTAGTGTCTGGAGTCCCTTCCACCCTGGGGCTGCGCGCAATCTGCCAGCACTTCATTGACCATCGGCTCGACGTAGTAACTAAGAGAACCGAGTACAGACTCAGAAAAGCGCAAGAACGTGAGCATATTCTCGTTGGATTGCTAATCGCCTTAGACCACATAGACCAAGTAATTAGAATAATAAGGGGCGCTGCAGATGTACCAATTGCACGATCGGAGCTCATCGAAGAACTGAAGCTTTCTGATATTCAAGCAAACCACATATTAGATATGCAGTTACGTCGGCTAACTGCTTTAGAAGTTGACAAGTTACGAACAGAACTCGCAGAACTTGAAAACGCCATAAAGGGATACTTGCTAGTGCTTAATTCCGAGCACCGCCGTCGGACGATCGTTAGCGAAGAACTTGACTTCGTTGCTCAGGAATTTGGAGAAACGCGCAAAACGAAGATTGTCAAAATTGAAGACGTCGTCTCAATCGATGATGAAGCCGTTAAAACTGAGCTCGTTTCACAAGACATTACGAATCTTGAGGTTACGCTAGTGACCCTTTCGTCCTCGGGTCTGATAGGGCGTTTCTCTCCAGATGACTCGTTTGTAGCTAAACCAGGACGTCATGATGTTCTGTCTGCATCTGTCGAAGCCTCTACCAGTGAGCCGATCTTTGCTGTTACAGACAAAGGCAGACTCCTTAGTGTGCGAGCTAGTGAAATCCCGGAGATGATTCGCGGAAGTCGTGGAGCATCTTCTACGGAAATGTTTTCGTTGGGTCGTGGCGAAGGGGTTGTTGGCTTATCAACTATGGGAAATAACGAAACAGTTCTGGTTACACGCCAGGGGGTGGTGAAACGAATCAGTGCCGCCGACCTGGCACGTACGCGCAATGGAAATTCCTTAATAAAATTGAGGCAAAACGATGTTGTTGTCTCAGCCTTTGAAGCTGAGGAGAGCTCAGAAATGGCAGTTGTTGCATCAGATGGGCAGGTCCTACGCACGGCCGTAGCCGGAGTGCCGATTCAAGGTCCAGGAGCATCTGGGGTTTCGGGAATGAAACTTAAAACTGGATGCTTTGTTCTTTCGGCAGGAAAAGTGGAGTTCTCAACAGTTGTAGTTGTCGTGACGGATGAAGGGACTTGCAAAGTAACGGACATGTCTGAGATTCCTGCTAAGGGTCGAGCGACTGGTGGCGTGCGTGTCCTCAAATTCAAAAATTTCGAAACAACTCTTGCCTACTCGTGGATCGGACGAAATCAGCAACTAGCCGGAATAATAGCCGACTCAGTCGACTCTAAAAAATCTGATTCAACTCCGGTGCCGATTAGCTTCACAAGCACTCGAAGAGATGGCCCGGCCATAGATCTTGGATTCGGGCTTCAACAGGTGGGGGAGTACCGCTTCAAATGAACCAAGATAACACGACTGCGCAGTATCAAAATGGATCGTTAAATAAATACGATGCCGACTCAATCGAGGTCTTAGAGGGTTTGGACGCGGTCCGAAAACGACCCGGTATGTACATAGGTGGGACTGGTAGCCAAGGCTTAACCCACTTACTGTGGGAAATCATTGACAATGGTGTTGACGAAGCCGCTGCTGGTTTTGCAAGCATCATAGACGTAAGTTTTCATCCGGATGGCTCATACGAGGTGACTGACAATGGACGCGGGATCCCTGTAGATAAAAAGTATGGTGATGTAACAGCCCTCGAAGTTGTTTTTACTGAACTACACGCAGGCGGTAAGTTCGGCACGGGCGCTTATGGCGCGTCCGGCGGGCTACATGGAGTTGGTGCTTCTGTCGTGAATGCTCTTTCCACGCGGGTGGATGTTGACGTGAATCGAAACGGCAAAACCCATCACCTCTCATTTCGAGATCGCGTCGCTGGACAAGTTGGTTCTAACGGCCGATTCAAGCCGGGACACGCGCTAAAACAAACTGGCAAGGTTCCGACCCAGAAGACAGGAAGCACTGTACGTTTTTGGCCCGATGTTCAAGTATTTGATATCGATGCCACTATTGATTATTCCGAAGTTCGGGAACGGCTTGGGCAAGTATGTTTTCTGGTACCAGGCTTGAAGATACGTTTGACTGATCGCAGAAAAGGACTTCAAAAACCTCAGGAAGAGTTTGTCTCCAAGAGTGGTCTCGGAGACTTCGTTGATTTTCTAAGTGGTGAAGCAGCAGCCGTTACTTCAATTATTAAGCTTCAAGGTTCTGCAGACTTTAATGAAAAAGTTCCAGTTGACGGCAATCTTACGGAAGTAACACGTAGCTGCGAAGTAGATGTGGCTATGCAATGGGTGAGTACCTACGAAACAAAAATTGTAACGTTTGTAAATACGATCCCGACCCCAGACGGCGGCACTCATCTCGCAGGTTTCGAACGGACTCTTACTAGTTCGGTCAATGCTGCACTAAGCAAGCATGAGCTTAGGAAACTCCGGAAGCTGAAAGACGATGGAAAGGCGAGTAAAGAGGACTGCCAAGAAGGGTTGATAGCGGTTATCCGTGTCACCTTTCCGGAACCGCAATTCAGAGGCCAAACTAAACGCGAACTGGGGACCCCAGATATCCAAAAAATTGTCAGTACCGTAGTGAGAGAGACCCTCGGTGCTTGGTTTGAGGGTGAACTTCAAGGCTCCAAAAAAATTCATGTTAAGGCAATTCTTGACAAAATAGCCGATGCAGTAATTAACCGTGTGAGCACCCGTCAAGCTCTCGATAACCGCCGAAAGGCGGCACAAATAGGTAATAATGGCTTGCCGGATAAACTTTCTGACTGTCGAATGCATCCAGAAGGAGAGTTGCTTATAGTTGAGGGCGACTCAGCAGCTGGCCCTGCCAAACGAGCAAGAGATAGCGCCTGGCAGGCGGTTCTTCCTTTGCGTGGCAAAGTGGTGAATGCAGGCAAAAGCACTAAGAAGGCTGTGCTGGATAACGCTGAAGCCACAGCTCTCTTTACTGCAGTCGGAGCAGGCTCAGGCGCCGAGTTCGACTTAGGTTCGGCCCGCTACGAACGACTAATTCTTCTCGCAGACGCTGACGTCGACGGTAGCCACATACGATGCCTGGTCTTGACGTTGATCTATCACTATATGCGTGATCTGCTGGCAGCTGGTCGTGTGTACGCAGCTCAGCCTCCGACCCATGCGTTGACAATAGGGCAGTCTAAAGAATTTCTTTACTCAGAACTAGAGCTGGCTAAGAGAGTGTCAGAACTAGATGCCAAAGGTCGAAGGTATCGCGTTACGCGATTCAAAGGTCTAGGAGAGATGGACGATGATGAGTTACTGGAAACTACCTTAAATCCCGAGACCAGGCTGTTAAGAAGAATCACTTTTGACGATGCAAAGCTCGCAGAAAAGGCCTTTAAGGTTATGATGGGGGCCTCAGTAGAGCCTCGTCGGGACTTCATTGTGAAGCACAGCGAAGCATATGGCCACGCATTAGACGTTTAGCTACTTCTTCAGCAAGGGATACCTAACCGCTGATATCCAAATTGAAGAACTCATTAAAGTTCTTTGCATAACCATGTTTAGATGAAACCGAGGCCCCGAGCTCAACCCACTCTTCATCAGTCATCATTGCTCTTCCTTGCGCTATTTCAGGGCCACCCCAGCCACATACGTGTCGCAACTTGTACTCAGGGCTCGCTAACGCTCTAGCGATTGTTTCGGCGACATCATCGGCCTGCACCGCTGCAGCTATTCCAGCGGCGTAGAAATCGAACATTCGGTCATAATGCTCTTGATAAACGGTTGGCAATGGGTTTCCTTCATTTTTTGGCAATATAGCTGTGCGCGTCACGCCCGGTTCAATCAAGTAAACCCGGATACCGAAGCCTATTAATTCTTGTGCTAACGCCTCGCTCATACCTTCGAGCGCAAATTTAGAGCCAGCATAGACAGTTTGACCGATAGCACCTATCAGACCAGCGATTGACGAGATTTGCACAACATGGCCGCTTCCTTGGGCTCGCATACCTGGCACAAACGCCTTTATGCATCTCACTGCGCCCCAGACATTTACGTCCATGACCGCCTTGGCCACTTCGATATCAATATCTTCAGTCACTGCGTTGCACCCAATGCCAGCATTATTCACTAGCACGTCTACAGAGTCGTCGTTTTGTTCGATAGAGGCAGCGCACCGTGCTACCGAATCATCATCGGTAACATCAATCTCAATTGGGTGTAAGTCCAAACCAGAAGCTAGCTCTACTAATTTAGCTCCCTTTTCCAAATCACGCATTCCTGCATAGACCTTTTGGCCTTGTTTCGCTAACAGCAAAGCAGTCGCTCGCCCTAGCCCTGAATTAGCTCCGGTTACAAGTGTGACAGTCATGTATTGATCTTAGCTCCTCGCAACGCCTGCATCCGAACTAAGCAGATACAGGGGTGTTTGAAACGACACCGGTTGAACAAAACGCCTATAATCCTCATTATGTAAAGCTAACAAAAGGGATCAGTGAAAATAATGCTAGCTAGTTAACACATGGCCAATTCGATGCAACACAGCCTAAATGTGTCTAGTCTAGACAATTGGCATTTAGCTACTGCTATTTAGAAACGACCGCAACGTACGTCATTTCTGGGCACATTTCATAATGATCTAAATATTGGATTACGAACGAGACTAGATTTTCGTAGCACTTGTTACATTTGATTTACTTATGCCCGAAACCATCAAACTACACCAATGGAGTTTGCATGCTGTGAGGAGCAACCATAAGTACGTTTCATCTTTATCGCCGTTGGTACTAAATTTACCAACTCAAAAACCCACGACGTGTCCACTTATCGTACTGACTCCTTCGGATTTCAGTAGCCGGCTTTGCAATAGCTCCTTGCCGGGAACAAGTCGGCCTTTGTGATTTACAACTCGCCACCACGGGTAGCCTTCCGACTTTTTCAGAAAAGCCCCAACTGATCTACTTCGTCCGGGAAACCCAGCCTCGATAGCTACTTCGCCGTAGGTCGAGACGTCTCCTGGCAACAGATTATTCAGTATTGCAGCCACAGCTAGCTCGAATTCTAATTGGGACTTAACGAACTTTGGCGACACATGGAACCCAACTTCAGATTATGATTATTCTAGTGAACGTTGAATATCTTTCAGTTCATCATGGGGGCACTAATGGAAAATTTCGATATCCATATCAGTGGGGGCACGATTGTCGATGGAACAAGGGTTCCACGATTCAAAAGTGATCTCTGGATCAAAGACGGCAAGATAGCGAAAATCGGCGGCCGCACCAGCGCGTCCAGCGATCGGACCATCGACGCTACTGGTAAAATCGTTGCGCCCGGATTTGTTGACCTTCATACTCACTACGATGCTCAAATTCGGTGGGATCCATGGTGCACTATTTCTGGATATCACGGTGTGACGTCTGTGGTCTTAGGTAACTGCGGTTTCGGGTTTGCGCCCGTTCGGCCGGACTTTCAAGAGCGTTCAATGTTAACTATGACTCGGACTGAGGCAATACCCTTTGAGTCAATGAAGCAGGGTATGGACTGGGATTGGGAGACTATACCCGAGTACTTAGATTCACTAGAGCGAATTCCTAAAGGTGTAAATGTAATTCAATATATGCCAACGGCGTCATTGATGACTTATGTTATGGGTTTAGAAAAAGCCAAAGCGGGCGAACCGGCTAACCAGGCCGAGCGTGAAGAGATGGCTCGCTTGCTGCACGAAGGAATGGATGCCGGACTGTGTGGCTTTTCGATCCAAAGGCTTGGAGAAAATAGCGTTCAAGCTGACTATGACGGATCACCCATGGTGACTGACATCATGTGCGATGAAGATATTCTTAACCTCGCTCGGGTCTTGTCAGACAGAGATGAGGGGTTTATTCAGATCACTCAGGGCACAGGAGATATAAGATCTGACATAGCGTTCCTCGAGAAATTAGCAGCTGTGGCTAAACGCCCAATACTTCATAACGTGGTAGCGCCATCCCGGCAGGACCCGGAAGTTCACAGACGTCCGCTTCGATGGATAGACAAATGTTGGGATGCAGGTCTTCCTGTCTATGCCCAGTGTGGAACTGGCCGGGCAGGTTTTGCTTTTACGCTTGAACACTGGAATCTCTACGATGCATCTCCAGCATGGCGCGCTGTGACCACAGGAACCAAAGAAGAGAAAATTGAAAAAATGAAGGACCCGGAGCTCCGAAAGGCTCTTGTGGCAGAAGCTGCTGAGGCAGATCGTCGACTTCAAGTTATTCAAGCAGGTGTAGGTGGAAATCCTAAAGGTCTGGTAGTTCAGGGCGTTAATCGACAAGCTAATTTACAGCAGTATGTAGGAAAATCTGTTGGTGATATTGCACAAGCAGAAGGCAAGCACCACGTAGAGGTAATGCTAGATTTATCTCTTGCAGGTGATCTAAATGTCGAGTTCTTAGGGCCGGACAAAGGTTCTAATGCATCGTTCATGGCGGAAATGATGAATGACTCACCCTATGCCATCCCAGGCGTGTCAGATGGTGGAGCCCACACGAAGTTCTTTACTGGCGGCGCATATACCACCGATTTCTTGACATGGCTTGTTCGCGACGAGGGAGTTGTAACCCTTGAAGAAGCGCACTATCGACTATCGGCGCTTGCAGCGCATGCGGCCGGCTTCCGTGATCGAGGAACCCTCAAGGAAGGCTCTGCTGCTGACGTTCTGGTCTACGATATGGAAGAACTGGAAATACTGCCTAACTGGATAGGTGACGTTGAATATGATTTACCTGGTGGCGAATGGCGTAGAGTTCAACGTGCAAAAGGCTATAAGCAAATTATTGTTAACGGTGAGATCACTTTCGAAGATGGTGAATGCACATCCGCGACTCCCGGAAAGCTACTTCGTCACGGGTCAGCGGAATCAATTTAGCGCTGACTCTCAGTAAGTTAGGACAACTTCGGTCCTCATGGAAAACTTCATCTATTAAGTTGCACTTCATATTCTTAGCATCGTTAGAATATTCGAGTGACGAAACGTATCCCGATCCATCAACGAAATTACATTACGGAGGCGTTCGACGAGGGTGACGGTCGCATGCGTGTCAGTGGCCGGCTAGTCGATAACAAACCGCAGGGTCTTTGTCTTGATGATGGCACTGACCTTGTAATTCACGATATGGGTATAGATCTACTCATTGATCCGCCCAGCTTTACGATAGTTGATGTCGAAAACCATATGAGCACGAGGCCCTATGCTCAATGTGAACAAATTTTGGATAGCTACAAAGCCCTGATCGGACTTTCAGTCACCAGGGGTTATGGCAATAGGGTGAAGAAACTGTTCGGCGGACCTAATGGATGTTCTCATATGGGTGCGCTGCTGTTAGCGATGGGCCCTGTTGCGATACAGGCGAGCTGGAGTTTAGTAAATTTACATGAGTCTCTCGAGTCAAGATTAAACAAAGTAGATAATGACCACGACCGCGAGCGTCGTTTGCAACTAAACATGAATACTTGCCACGTCTGGAAAGAAGAGGGGCAACACATCCAGCTAATCAAGCTAGGGAAACGCGCTCCCCTGCCGGATTGGGAGTCGGAGAGGCTAATGGAATTGGGCGTAGAAGTACCAAAATTGTGAATTGAAAGTGGTTGCTCGAGAAGTCGCCATTGTGTCTTTTCTGAAGTATTCGGCAAATCTAACGTGGTTTTGATATTGTCGTGAAGGCGTTCACAAAAGGGATTACTTATGACTGACTTTATTCGGCCAACGACTCTTGACTACCACTTCGATGTTATGTGTCCGTGGGCATATCAGACTTCTTTGTGGATGCGAGATGTTCGTGATCAATTGGGTTTAACAGTGAATTGGAAGTTTTTCAGCCTCGAAGAGGTCAACCTACGTGACGGCCAGAAACATCCTTGGGAGCGCGAATGGAGTTACGGATGGTCAATGATGCGCATCGGTGCGATATTGCGGCGTATTGATATGGATCTTCTCGATAAATGGTATGCGGCGAGTGGTCACGCATTGCATGTCGAAGGCAAACAGCCACACAATCCCGACGTCGCCAGAGCTCTACTGATTGGGATTGGAGCTGATCCCGAAATCGTAGATATGTCTATCAAAGACGAGACGACCCATGATGAGATCCGCAATGAGCATAATCGAGTGGTTTCTAGCGGCGGGTTTGGCGTTCCCACCTTATTTTTTCCTGACGGCCAGTCTATTTTTGGCCCTGTCCTATTAGACCCTCCAAGTGGGAAGGCAGCATTGAGCCTATGGAATATAGTTATGAGTTGGCTCGAATTCCCGCACCTCTACGAGATTCAACGCCCCAAAAATGCGTCAGACGAGAAAGTAATATACGACACATTCCGGCCATACCTTGAGGCACGTGATTGGGTCAGTATCAATCGAGGTAAAGAAGTTGGCTTTGAGCCCAAAGAGGCGTAAGGGCATCAGCGGTCAATGGCGGTCAGAGACTGAAGCTTAGTTTTTCGACGAGATCCTTATTCAGCGTTTTCTTCGCTGACAAGGTCCGCAGCAGAAGCCAAAGCAGATGCCAATCCAACGCTTCGTTGGTAGAGGCCTTCAAAGTATTTCTTTGACGCGTCTTCGATGCCTTCGAGAGGGGCAGGACCTAAGGATCTTATAACGGCCCCTGGGTCCGCAGTAACATCAATGTATTTCGGGGGTTCAGGCAAAGGCGCGTCGCCTTGCCAAAAGCTGTGCTGCTTGGCTTCTTGTTCACTCAGTCGATCGCCTGGAGTGATTTTTCGCGTTCGAGGCGTTGAAGTTCGGAGTCGTTTAGCCATTTATATCCGTGCCCCGCTTACTAAGTTGTGCTCGTCACCAATACTGGTATCACCGTCATCAGTGAGCAGAGCTACTTCGTTAAGTCCTAAAGCAGAACGGAGCTGGTCAGCATTAAGGTCACTTATCGAGCTGGACTTAGGCAACACCATATCGGCTATCTTTCGCTTACCTTGAACTACTTCTTCTACCCTCTCATCGACAGTACCTGGACAGATAAGCCGATGGCAGATAACAGTTTTATCTTGACCAATGCGCCATACACGATCTCTGGCTTGGTCTTCAACAGCTGGGTTCCACCAACGGTCGTATAACACTACATGGCTAGCTGCCGTCAGGTTAAGTCCCGTACCTCCGGCTTTAAGCGAGAGTACTAAAGCGCCCCGTCCTTTACCTTTTTGAAATGTATCAACAATTTTGTCTCGGGCTGTCCTTCCGAGTCCGCCATGATAACAGTCGACATTGGTTCCAGTTCGCTCACTCAGGTACTTCGAAAGACGTTCGCCCCAAGTGGCAAAGTGAGTAAATATCAATACTCGTTCTTCTGCAGCGAACACCGTATCGACGATCTCATCCAGTCGAGTCAGCTTTCCACTTCGTCCAGCAAGGCTCTTGTCGGTGTCATCAGGCTGATAGTTTAAGGGATGATTGCAGATTTGTTTAAGTGCGGTTATAGCTGCGAGGACTGCGCCCTTACGGGCTTTCTTGGTGTTTATGCTCTCTGCAGTTTCTAGAACGAGCTTGTCGAGCACAGCTTGATATAGACCAACTTGTTCTGGGGTCATCGTACAATGCGCAAGTTCGTCGATACGGTCTGGTAACTCAGCGGCAATAGAAGGCTCCGACTTGGTTCGTCGGAAAACCAATACACCGTTAAGTGCATGAAGTGCTGATTCTGCGGCCGCTTTGGTATCGCTCAATTGATTCAATTGAGCGATGAACTGTGGTCGACCTCCTACTAGTCCAGGATTACAGAAGTCCATTATTGCCCAAAGATCACCTAACCCATTTTCGATAGGGGTCCCGGTCAAAGCGATTCGAACCCTTGATTTAAGTAAACGAAGCTGGCGAGCGGTTTCACTCGTATGGTTTTTGATTACTTGTGCTTCATCAAGTATCACTCGATCCCAAGGCGTTTTCGACAACTGAGAAATATCGCGAACAGCCGTTCCATAAGTGGTAATTACAAGGTCTGCACGACCGATTTCCTCATCAAGCGAATCGCCCGATGATCTATTCGCACCATGGTGAACCATCACTTTGAGGTGAGGAGTGAAACGTCGGGCTTCGGAAGCCCAGTTTCCGACTACGGCCGGTGGAGCGATTACTAGAGCCGAACCCTCCGTTTTTTTCATACCAATCTGAGCCAAAATCGTTGGGGTTTTGCCGAGCCCCATGTCTAGTGCTAAGCAGCCACCTAGGCCCGCACCGTCTAAAAATTTAAGCCAGGTTAAAGCTTCAGCTTGATAGCTACGAAGTTCACCATTGAAGAACTTTGGTCGCGTTTCAATGGCAGTTGGAATATCAGAAGCTGCTCTCAAAAGACCTGCAGCCCAACTAGTACCGGCGAGACTAACGCCACCGGTTACATCTCCACCTTCTAGACCTAACGCGTGTCGGAGCATCTCGGCTCCGGTTAATGCAGTTGTCGCCGAACGCTCAGCTAGGGCTGCTGCAGCTTCTGCAAGGTCGGCGTGGTTCAACGCAACCCACTTGCCTCGAGATTGGACAAGAGGACGAGCCTGTAGGGCTAACCTTTGAACATCTGCCGCAGTCAACTCTACATCACCGAACATAGCGGTCCAACTCACTGCGGTGAGTTGTTGGGCTCCGACGAGGCTGTCGTTGTCATCGGCTGTGAGCCGGAGCGCAGCGGCCGGTCGGCGGCGTGAAAGAGAGGGCACCCGAACTTCGAAACCAGCTGATTCAAGCGCTGGCCCGGTAACTGACATCAGTTCCCAGGCTTCGTCTTGAGTAAGAACGACCTCTCCCCTACGGCGACCGCCCGGGCGCAGCAGCGCTGGTAGTAAGCGCTCCATCCTTGCCAGTTGTCCCTTGACTTCTGTCCGGCGGGTGTTTGAGCCGCTGACGAGAGCGACCTCGACTGGGTCAAGATGATTATCTGGGCCCGGAGAAAGTACTTTGAGGTGCCAAGTTCCGGCCTCATCTGGCTCATCAAGCTGGACTGCCAACGCATACTTCGCGACCGCAGTGACCGGCCTTGCCCATTGATCAAGATTTCGCGCCAAATCAGAACCGGCAGGCACTGCTGCTTGGAATTGCTGACCTGCAAGACGGGCTAAAAATGCCGCCGAAAGCTCTTCTTTAGTTGTGGGTTCAATCGGCGCTGCAGGAACGTCTAGTCGTTGGGCTGCGGTTGCGACAATTGCATTAACCATGCCACCCAGTGCTGACTGAACTAGGGCTCGCGCGTCAGGTCCGGGGTCTGCAGCACTTACTGCTCCAGGTAATGAGTCTGCAAAGCTCTTCAATTTTTCTTGGCTAATGATTCCGGGCATCCATTGCACAGCAAAGTCGCCCTTATCACCGCGATTTTTCTTGTTTCTGCGTTTTCGTATCCGTTGGAGGCGAGGTACGGTTCGGCCCTGGGCTACAAGTTCAACGGCTGCTATAGCTACAAGACTCAGCCAACGAGCACTCATCCCGAGTGGGTCGCCTGATAGTTCCGGTTCGACATCAGTCGCTGATAGCTCTTCAGGATCGAGAAGGTCTTCAGGTATGAAGAATTTCCGCTGTGTCAGTTCTTCGCTGGGTGTCTTCACAAGCGGCACTAGCCAACCTAGGACATCGGTAACCTCAGCACTCAGGGCGGGCGCCTTAATTTCAGACGAAATAGCTACCGGACGACTATTCTTCCAGGCGCTTTTAGGAGCTCCGGTTGCAAGTAGCCGATCCATAACCTGTTCCGTTGATTCTGGCTCGTTATTACAACCTGCAGCCCAGGCGATAATCTTTCCAGACGCCCAGGAAAGTTGAAGTTGGCAAGGCTCTGCTTCCCCGGTAACCACGTCCGGTTCAGATGGACCGACTATGGAAACGGCAGGCTCGTCTTCAAGCGATGCGCCAGTAAGTCGCTGGAATGCCATCGCTAACGTATTGAGTTCGGCTTCGAAATCATTTACTACCTGATCCCGAGTGCTGCCTTTAATTTGCTGAACCGCAAGTAATTTATCTTCTGCATCTTCAAGTAAGTCGAGTAGGACCTTTTGCCACCTCGGTAAATCTGATTTCAAAGCGTCTAATTGAGCTGTGGTGATGTATGCCTCTGCTTCAGCGCGAACTAGAACTGCAAACTTCTCCCAAGACAGGCTCGACGAAGTCACCTGAGTGGTACGACCGTTAGAGTCGCTTCGGGTTGAATCGCCTTCTGTTTTATCCACAATATTTTGCACCGACGGTGCTCCAATCCCCTACCGCACAGACTCAGGCGTTCGGGACTATCTCCCGGTGGATCACCACCGATAACTCGCCAAATAAATTTAACTTTCCAGTTCTTAGTCGCACGAAACAGAAAATCAAATAAACGCAGTTGCTCGAAAGCTGATACACACGAACCGAGCAGACTTCACTATATATGAGAACGGTTGGGTTGACACGAATTACAGTCAGTGATCTGCTCTACTGCGTTGATTCGATTAGTCGTTGGATAACCGAAATGCTGAATTTCTGCTCTAGTGTGTGGGGATGCGCTGGTCCCAAAGCTTTATCCCGACACTCAGAGATGCACCAGCTGACGCTGAAGCAGTAAGTCACAAGCTGTTAGTCAGAGGTGGTTATATTCGCCAATTACATTCGGGCCACTACAGCCTGCTTCCATTGGGTTTAAAAGTACACAATAAGGTGGCGAACATCGTTCGAAAAGAGATGGACGCAATTGGAGGGCAAGAGTTTCTGCTACCAGCAATGCACCCAGCTACCATCTGGCAGCAAAGCGGACGGTGGGACGTGATGGGCGACGAAATGTTCCGCTTGAAGGATCGAAGCGGTGTCGATCTAGCGCTCGGCATGACTCACGAGGAAATTTTCTCAACATTAGGCATTGAGCTAAAGTCGTACAAAGAACTACCTCAAACCTGGTACCAAATTCAGACAAAATTTCGCGATGAACCTCGGCCGAAAAGTGGCCTTTTGCGAGTTCGAGAATTTGCTATGAAAGATTCTTACAGCTTTGATCTTGACCAAGCGGGGCTCGACAAGTCTTTCACATTGCACCATGATGCCTACGTTAAAATATTTGACCAGCTGGGAATTATCGCATTACCTGTCCAAGCATCATCTGGGTCGATGGGCGGCTCAGCCAGTATCGAATTCATGGTTCCTTCTCCAGCTGGCGAAGACGATGTCATTCGCTGCTCAAGTTGCGACTATCGGGCTAATGTAGAACGAGGAACATCTGCTCTTGAGGCTACCGATGATAAACCGGGACCAGATGCACCGTTCCGTATCGCCACTCCAGGTATCCGAACAATTAGCGCTCTCGCTGCTATTTACGACGATGCCCCAGCTTCGCGACAAATAAAAACTTTAGTAGTAGTAATTGATGATGTGGTCAGTTTGGTTCTACTTCGCGGAGACCATCAATTAAATAACCAAAAATTACAAGACTCCGCATCGGCAATTAACGTCCGGCCTGCCGACCCAGAGGAGATAATTGCAGCTCTTGGAGCTTCGCCAGGAAGCCTCGGCGCCGTTGGAGTAACCGACCTGCCGATTTACGCTGACCATGGACTAAACGGACGAACCAACATGACTACGGGTTCGAACGAAGATGATTGGCATTTGGGGGGCGTGGACATAAGTCGAGATATCGAAATAAGTGCATGGCATGACCTACGAGAAGTTGCGGCAGGAGAGAAATGCATCGAATGCAACGCGGAACTTGAAATTATTCGCTGCATAGAGGCAGGGCACATATTCAAACTTGGTCAGAAATACTCTCACGCTATGGGTATTTCGGTGCTCGATGAAAACGGTCGCGCTGTCGCCCCTGTAATGGGCAGCTATGGAATTGGTATAGGGAGAGCTGTAGCTGCGATTGCCGAGAATTGCCACGATGATAAGGGCTTAATTTGGCCACCGTCTGTTGCCCCATTCACCGTGGTCATTACGTTACTTAACATAGATCAGGCTGATTCTATAACTGTAAGCGAAGCCCTTTATAAAGGCCTAACAGACACAGGAGTAGAGGTTATCTTAGACGACCGCAAGGCACGGCCTGGAGTCAAGTTTGCAGATTCCGAGCTATTGGGAATCCCGATTCGAGTCACAGTTGGCTCTAAAGGTCTTTCGAACGGCACAGTAGAAATTACACTTAGAAAGTCAAACGAGACCTCGGAAATTAATGTAGATGAGGCACTTCCATACTTGCTTAACCTTATAGCTACTTATTAACTGTTTATTAGCTTCTCCCGTGATAGACTGTAGCGCTACTGGTTATGTATTTAATTTCTATTTCAACTGGCTAAACCTGCCAGTTTTCTTTGAAGGTGACCGAGCTTGTGTGAGGTCATAGTCCGGGGGTAGGTGCATGAGCGAGGAACTCGAGCAGACAGAAGTTCCTGATGATTTAGATCTTTCCTCGTTGGGTGACCAGGACCTGGTACTTCAAATGCATGACGACCTATATGACGGCATGGCTGATGAGATCAGGGAAGGCACGGAGATCTTACTTAGTCGAAACTGGACTCCCGACGCCGTATTGGGCGAGGCCTTAGTGGAGGGTATGCGAATTGTTGGGGTTGATTTTCGTGACGGGATATTATTCGTTCCAGAAGTACTGCTAGCTGCTAATGCCATGAAGAGCGGCATGGCAATATTGCGGCCGCTCCTCGCTGAAACCGGAGCGAAGCCAATAGGGAAAGTCGTGATAGGTACTGTAAAGGGCGATATTCACGATATCGGAAAAAACCTTGTCGGCATGATGCTCGAAGGAGCTGGATTTGAAGTAATTGATTTGGGAATCAACACGGACGTCGACGAGTACATAGCGGCTCTTTTAGAGCATCAACCGGACATACTGGGATTGTCAGCGCTACTGACCACAACTATGCCTTATATGAAGGTAGTAATTGATACTTTGATCCAAAAAGGTATGAGAGACGATTACATCATCCTGGTAGGAGGAGCACCGCTAAATCAAGAATTCGGAGACGCAATAGGGGCAGATGCTTACTGTCGCGATGCTGCAGTAGCGTCCGAAACGGCTTTGCATTTTGTTCAGGAAAAATACAAGACGGCATCTTGAACTCTCGGCGGTTATTGATAATTGCGTGTGGCGCCCTCGCCACCGAATTGAAGGCCATTGTCGAGGCGAACCGCTTTCAAGGAATAGACATTGAACATTTGCCCTCGAGCCTTCACAACTCGCCCGACCTGATACCGGCTGCGGTCGAACGTAAGCTAGTCGTTGCGGTCAAAAACTATGATCACGTGTTAATTGGCTATGCCGACTGCGGTACAGGTGGTCGCTTAGATGAGGTCTGTCGCCGATTCGGTGTTGAGCGTTTGCCTGGAGCGCATTGCTATGAACTTTACGCTGGTAAAAGTGTATTTGCCGCGTTAGCTGAAGAGGAGCCTGGGACTTTCTATCTAACTGACTATTTAGCGAAACATTTTCAACGACTAGTAGTTGAAGGGTTGAAATTACGAGAGCACTCCATGCTCCGACCCTTGATCTTTAATAATTACAAAAGAGTTTTATATTTACCGCAAACTTGTGACGAACTAATTCGCCAAAAAGCAGTATCGGCAGCCCAATTTTTGCAGTTGCCACTAACGGTGCGGCCAGCGAGTTACGGAGACCTTTCCGTTCGTATCAATCATTTTTCAAATTCCCATTTAGAACCATCAGCGAGGAGAGGTGATAGTGACTGAACATATTCGGCGACGAAAACGACACGAACTAGTTGTTATACGATGGCGTGACATTCCTGCTCAGGTCATTGCGACGACAGGAGAAAACAAAGCCACCATTATCTTGCCAGGTCGGTTCCAAGATGCGATCGACAAAGCCGCTGGCAGAGGCAAGGTAACAGACGCGAACTCTTATGTTGCGCAATGGGATCGCGATGTCTATCCCTTGCATGATAGTGACCTTGAACAAGTGGCAAAGGCTTTCGCTGAAGGCTTAGAAGCGGATTTCGGTAACGAAAGGCTAGCTAGGTTAGTGGCTTCATCTGGCTATGAAGATTCAGAATGTTCAGAAGTGAATTAAGAGGCTTTGACTATGGGTACCCAAACCAATTTATGGATAGGTGATTGTGACTGACACTGTTATTAGCTCAGGAAGCCGAGAGGTTGTGATCGGCGCCGGTCGTCCTTTCGTAATGATTGGTGAGCGAATAAATCCGACCGGCAGGAAACTGCTAGCTGAAGAAATGAAGGAAGGCAACTTCTCACGCGTCGCTGCAGATGCACTGGCACAAGTCGCAGCTGGTGCACACATGTTGGATATAAACGCTGGTATTCCTCTTGCTGATGAACCAGCGCTGCTAGCCGAAGCTATAAAAACTGTGCAATCGGTTACTACAGTGCCATTATCTATCGATTCGTCAATCATCGAAGCTCTTGAAGCTGGGCTAGCGGTATACCAGGGCAAACCTCTCATTAATTCCGTGACTGGTGAAACTGATGTTTTGAACCGCATTCTTCCTCTCGTTGCTAGATCAGGAGCGGCGGTTGTTGCTATCTCGAATGATGAGACAGGAATTAGTGAGGACCCTGACGTTCGTTTCGAGGTCGCAAAGAAAATAGTTTTAGCTGCTAACGATTTTGGCATTCCGACTGCCGACGTGGTGGTTGACCCTTTAGTAATGCCAATCGGAGCTATGAGTAGCGCCGGTAGACAGGTCCAAGCACTAGTGCGTCGCCTCAGTGACGAGCTAAAGGTCAACACAACCTGTGGAGCGTCCAACGTCAGCTTCGGACTTCCTAATCGTCATATCGTAACCGGAACTTTTCTTGCGATCGCTATGGGCGCAGGGCTTACTTCAGCGATTATGAATCCCTTGCATCCCGAAGCTAGATCGGCAGTGATGGCAGCCGACGTTCTTCTTGGCAACGATGCGAATTGCGCCTCCTGGATAAAGCAATATAGGCCAGCGCAGAGTGATTTACCGAACCGTGGACGCTCAAGGACAGGGCGCCGTTCTCGCCCAGATAGTCAATAGGCGATCATCGTGAATAGCCAAGTGATGTTTATACCTTCTGGACTAGCAGGAACATTTGACTCAAAACATACTGTTTTAGATGCTGCTAGGGAGTTGGGAGTAGACTTAGATAGTGTTTGTGGAGGACGCGGTGTCTGTGGCAAGTGCCAAGTTATCCCATCTTTTGGTAATTTTCCTAAGTGGGCTATTACTTCAGAAGTTAATTCTCTAAGCGAGGTCAATTCCACTGAAGAACTCTATTCAGGGCGCCGACCGCTAGAAACCGGGGGTCGCCTCGGCTGTCAGGCATTTATCCAAGGAGATCTTATCGTCGAAGTGCCACCTGGAAGTCAGCTACACGGGCCGATGGTCCGCAAGGAAGTTAATATACGGACTGTTGATTTAGACCCCGTAAGTACGGTCAGCGTTGTTGAAATAGAGATTTCCCAGTTTTCAGATCCTCTAGAGAGAAAAGAAGTACTGAGCGCTGCCCTGTTAGACCAATGGAAAATGAAAACGTCTGGCGTCTCGGATTACGCATTAAAGCAGCTTGGTGATCTTGACAGGTCCGAAACGATTGTTTCAGTTGTACTTAGACATAACCCCAAAAATTTAGTCGTAATTGCAGTCTGGGCTGGCTTTGAAACAGAGTCATATGGCATAGCCATAGACGTTGGGTCGACCACGATTGCCGGCCACCTCTTAGAACTTTCAACTGGTGAAATTTGTGCTTCGCACGGCTTAATGAACCCCCAAATCCGACTCGGTGAAGATCTAATGAGCAGGGTTAGCTACGCGATGATGAATCCCGACGGCGGTAAGGCACTTACTGAATTAGTAAGAGGAGCAATAAATGACCTCGTCGGAGAACTAGCCAGAATTGCACAGATTCCACTTAATAAAATCGTAGAATTAATACTGGTTGGCAATCCAGTAATGCACCATTTATTTCTTGGCTTGGATTCAACACCCTTGGGGCAAGCACCCTTCACCTTGCAGCTGGCTGAATCTGTTCTTGTAGAAGCAACCTCCCTTGACCTGATTTGCGAAGCAGCGTATGTGTACGTCTTGCCATGCATAGCTGGCCACGTCGGAGCCGATACTGCAGCAGTGATACTTGCTGAGGATCCGATGAACTTTGATGGACCGCTTCTAATTGTCGACGTGGGAACCAATGCGGAAATTATCCTGTCTGTCGACGGTAAGCTTTTTGCCGCATCTAGTCCTACCGGCCCAGCATTGGAAGGAGCTCAAATAACTTGTGGTCAACGAGCAAGTAAAGGTGCTATTGAACGGGTTCGTATAAATAGCGAAACGCTTGAGCCTAAATTTAAAGTCATTGGCAGCGACCTCTGGTCTGATGATCCGCTATTCGATGAGGACATAGAGGGATTCGGCATCACTGGAATTTGCGGCTCCGGTATTGTTGAAGTACTCGGGGAAATGTATTTAGCTGGTCTCATAGCTGAAGACGGTTTGTTATCTGACGTTCCTAGCGGAATAGGAACAAAAACATCCCGTGTTTTCCAAGAAGGCCGTACTTTTTCGTACATGTTGCATCGTGGTTCAGGGTCTTCACACAATAGGGATATCACCGTCAATCAGTCGGACGTTCGCGCTGTTCAACTTGCTAAAGCAGCCCTTCGAGCGGGCGTAGATTTATTAATGGAACGAGCAGAATTAGCTTCAGTCAAACAAATTAGATTCGCAGGAGGTTTTGGGAGTCACATTGACCCGTTGTACGCGATGATTCTCGGACTTATTCCAGATTGCCCACTACAAGACGTCGTGTCGTCTGGTAATGCTGCTGGTGCAGGCGCAATTATTGCCCTGGTATCTGGACAGGCTAGAACTCAAATCGAGAAGCAAGTTCTAGAAATCAATAAGATAGAAACTGCAATTGAACCCAGATTCCAGGAGCTATTTGTAGCTGCTTTAGCTATTCCTCATCTGGAAGCGAGTACTACGAACCTCGAGTCCATAGTCACATTACCCCCAAAATCAAAAACTCAGGTTTCGAAACGCAGTTCAAGGCGATCGCGACAATAAGACTAACGTGTTTATCGGGAGGCACTTCTATGACTGAATCAAAACCACGGCGTTCGGGCGGCCGAGCTGCTCGACAAGAGGCTCGTTCTCAGAGAAACGAAGCCGTTGCGCCTTACCTTGAACGAAGATTGAAACCAGTTGAGGTAATCGACGAAGCTGGTTTAGTTCAAATAGAGGAGAACGCAGAAATCATTCTTTCTGAGATCGGGATTGCCTTTCAAGACTTCCCATCAGCGCTTGATCTTTGGCGAGACGCCGGAGCAGAAATTGACGGCGACATTGTTCGGTTCCCTAAGGGCCTCTGTAGGAAAATTATTACTGATTTTGCGCCAGCGAGTTATATCCAACAAGCTCGTTCTATAGACAAATCAGTAATGATTGGTGGTAATGCCACCGTTTTTGCTCCGAATTATGGTTCTCCATTTGTGACTGATCTCGACTCTGGTCGTCGTTACGCAACTCTTCAAGATTTTCAAAATGTCGTAAAACTAACGTATCAGCTACCACATCTGCATCACAGTGGCGGAACAGTTGTGGAACCAGTCGATATACCAGTTAACAAAAGGCACTTAGATATGGTTTATACGCATCTGCGTTACAGCGACAAGCCGCTAATGGGATCAGTTACTGCGCCAATTCGAGCACAAGATTCTGTGGAGCTTTGCCGTATCGCATTTGGGGGGTCCTTAGATGACCGTACCGTTCTTACAAGCCTAATAAACGCATCTTCACCCTTGAGGTGGGATGCGACAATGCTAGGCGCTGCAACGGTTTATGCTCAGAATAATCAAGCTTGTATTATGTCACCATTCATACTTGCCGGAGCTATGTCACCAGTTACCGTGGCCGGCCTGGCTGCTCAGGCCTTGGCGGAAGCTTTATCAGGGATGGCTTACTGTCAGCTAGTCAGAAAAGGGGCTCCTGTCGTCTTCGGAACGTTTGCATCTTCAATGTCAATGGCAACCGGCGCCCCTACTTTTGGTACGCCAGAAGGAGCAATGGCTACGTATGTAATGGCTGCCCTGGCTCGAAGATTGGGGGTCCCATTTCGCTCAGGTGGCCAACTCACTTCATCGAAGACACCAGACGCTCAAGCCGCCTACGAATCGGCTGCGACTCTTCTCCCGACCATGCAAGCGGGCGTTAATTTTGTTCTTCATGCTGCAGGCTGGCTTGAAGGTGGATTATCTCTAAGCTACGAAAAACTCATAATGGACGCAGACCAGCTGGGCATGATGGGGGTCTATGCCAGCGGTGTAGATATGAGTGAGAATGGCCAAGCTATGAGCGCTCTGCGCACGAATCCCCATGGACAGCATTTCCTTGGGAATAGCCATACCCTACAAAATTTCGAGCACGCTTTTTATCGCTCCACAATTGCCGACAATAACAGTTTTGAACAATGGAGAGATGAGGGCTCCCCTGATGCCGCCCAGCGAGCCAACTCCATATGGAAACAAATGCTCAAAGACTACGAAGCTCCTAAGATTGATGATGCGATTGATGAAGAAATGCTCGAATACATTGCAGTGCGCAAGGACTCAGAACCTGATGAAATTGGTTAGCAAATGATAAGAACATCTGTATTAAGTAATCGCTGTTCGTATCGTCTAGCTGTGAAAGTCTAGCTGTGAAGTCCAAAACGTATGACTTTATAATTGTCGGAGGTGGCTCTGCTGGTTGCGTTTTGGCAAACCGTTTGAGTACTGATTCCTCTAACGAGGTCTTACTCATTGAAGCCGGCAGACCCGATTATCCCTGGGATTTATTTATACACATGCCAGGTGCTTTTGCTTTCCCGGTTGGATCAAAATTTTATGATTGGCGTTACCAGTCGGAACCGGAACCATTTCTTGATGGCCGCCGGGTAGCACATGCTCGTGGGAAGGTTCTTGGTGGCAGTTCGAGTATCAACGGTATGATTTTCCAGCGCGGGAACCCACTCGATATGGAGAAATGGGCTGGTGACCCCGGTATGGGGTCATGGGATTACGCTCATACTTTGCCTTACTTTAAGCGAATGGAGCAATCGGTAAGTATTGATACCTCTCGGAGAGGAGGCGACGGTGAATTAATTTTAGAAAGAGGCCCAGCGAAAGGCCAGCTGTTCGACGCCTTCTTTGCTGCATGTGGCGAAGCCTCATTGCCAATGACAGATGATGTAAATGCATTCAAGCAGGAGGGCTTTACAACTTTCGATCGAAATATTCATCGAGGTCGACGTTTAAGCGCTGCGAGGGCCTACCTGCACCCAGTTATGTCCCGTAGGAATCTAACTGTTGTGACACGAACACAGACTAATCGGATTATCTTTAACAAAAAGCGTGCCGTAGGGATTGAAGTCCAGCGACGACGGCCATCTGGACAGTTGCGGGCGACTGAACGAATTCTTGGGAACCACGTCCTTGTTAGTGCTGGCGCATTCAACACTCCGCACTTATTGAACTTAAGTGGGATCGGGGATGCGAGCTCCCTTGCCTCAATTGATTTACCTGTTGTCCATGAATTAACAGGAGTGGGCAGAAACTTACAAGACCATCTAGAGGTCTACATACA
The DNA here is from genome assembly GCA_905182565.1 of Acidimicrobiaceae bacterium. Classification (GTDB taxonomy): domain Bacteria; phylum Actinomycetota; class Acidimicrobiia; order Acidimicrobiales; family Poriferisodalaceae; genus UBA9040. Next base: position 178,124 of record CAJJCB010000017.1, read on the forward strand.
GTACAAATCTTTGTTGCCAATTACCGAACAACGATCGCTTTCGAAGTGGCGTTGGCCTTCAATTGCTATTCAATGGCTAAATCGCTCAGGCCCAGCTGCTACAAATCATTTCGAGGCTGGCGGATTTGTTAGAAGCAACGAGGAAGTACCGTACCCGAACCTAATGTTCCATTTTCTCCCTCTAGCTGTGCGATATGATGGACGGAAAGCTCCTGTCGACCATGGCTTTCAGGTTCATGTAGGGCCGATGAATTCAGATAGTCGCGGATCAGTAATTACGACCTCTTCATCCCCAGCGGTGAAGCCCAAGATCAGTTTCAACTATCTAAGTACTGATAGAGATCGAAAAGAGTGGCTCGAAGCTATCAAGATAGCTCGCTCCATTTTTGAGCAGCCAGCTTTTTGTGGCATTAACGGAGGCGAAATTTCTCCAGGACCAGAAGTTATTACCGATGAACAAATTCTAAGATGGGTGCGCGCTGATGCAGAAACAGCGTTACATCCTTGCGGAACCGCAAAGCTCGGGATCGGGTCCGATTCGGTTGTTGATCCCAATTCGATGCAAGTGCACGGACTCGAGAGCTGTTCGGTAGTTGACGCGTCGACTCTCCCCCACATCACAAATGGCAATATTTATGCGCCAACTATGATGGTCGCTGAGAAAGCTGCAGATTTAATTTTAGGTAACACTCCACTCGAGGCAGAAGAAGCAGAGTTTTATAAACACTCAGAAAACTAGTGACTTTTCTTCTCAACCCAGTTGACGTACTCCCAACCAAAGCGTCCTTTGATGCAGAGGTTTCCATTCGTGACGTCATGGTCAGTCGGAGAGGTTACTTTGACTATCTGATTGTCTTGGGTGTGTAACTCCAAATTACACCCTACTCCGCAGTAGGAGCACACCGTAGTTGTTACCGTTTGGTCTTCAGGCCGCCAGTTCGAAGCGTCACGTAAATCAAATTCAGTTTTAAATTGGAGAGCGTTTGTCGGGCAAACGGCTACACAATTGCCGCAATAAACACAGTCAGATTCAGGAAGCTCAACGTCAAATTCTGTCGAGACTTGGGTGCCGTAGCCGCGTCCGCTGAAGGCTATAGCGAACGTATTTTGAGCTTGCTCCCCACACGCATCTACGCATTTATAACAAAGTATGCATTTCGAGTAATCGCGAACATAGAGTTCGTCTTGAATTTTAACTTCTGCGGATATGCGGGTTGGGCTTTCGTAACGATCTATATCAACACCGTAATCATCAAAGAGGTTCGTGATTTCTGGCGCCTGAGATAAATCGTTAGCGGTAGCCAGGAACTCTAAGATCATTCGACGACTGGCCTTAACGCGAGATGACGCTGTAGAAATATTCATCCCATTTTCGACTTTACGAGAACAGGATGGGACTAGCGTTTTAGATCCTTCGACCTCGACGACGCAGAGTCTGCATGCATTCGCTGGCTCAAGGTTTTCAGACCAACAGATAGTTGGTATATCAACCATCATTTTGCTACTTGCCTCGCGAATCGTCATGTCTTTTTGAACATTCACTTCTTCACCGTTCAAAATAATTAAGATCTCTGCAGCTTCATTGTGAACATCAGTCATTTGAACCCCATATAAGACCGGATGATATTGCGGATTGAACGGCAGTTGATGCAGTGTGTCCAAGTCCACAAATCGAAGCATCTGACATAGCGTTGCCGATGTCCCTCAACAGCTCTATGTTGGGCCTTTCCACGTCTATGGTTTGTTTAATTTGCAATAATTGCTCGTGTTGTCGCATCGTGCCAATACGGCAAGGAACACATTGCCCACACGATTCATTTTTGAAGAACTCAGCAACGCGAATAATGACATCGAGAATATTAACTTGTTCGCCCAGGACCATGACGGCCCCGGAGCCCAGAGAAACACCATGTGATTGCGTTGCTTCTGCAGATAATGGCAAATTAAAATGCTCCGGCTCTACTAGTGAACCGGCTGCTCCACCGAGCAACACAGCCTGCGTTGCGCTTGTTGGGCCACCCGCCAGGCTAATTAGTTCATTAATTTTGATCCCGAACTCAGCCTCATAAAGCCCCGGTTCATGAACGTCTCCAGACACACAGTAGAGCTTCGTTCCGGGTGATTTCGGTGTTCCTTGACTTTTGTATTTCGTTACACCGCCAGTCAAGATTTCCAGTACGTTAATTAAGGTTTCCGGATTGTTGACCACTGTTGGGCGACCAAACAACCCGCTAGTTGTGGGGTAAGGAGGCTTCGATCGGGGTTCGCCGCGATAGCCCTCGATTGAACTAAACAGCGCTGTTTCTTCTCCGCATATGTACGCGCCGGCTCCTTTTCTAACTTCAATATCAAAGGAATAGTCAGTGTCCAAAATATTGTGGCCTAATAGGTTCGAGTGACGAGCTTTAGCTAGAGCCATAGTCACGCGTTGAATTGCTAAGGGGTACTCAGCTCGAATATAGATCCACCCGGTTTTAGCCCCAACGGTCACTCCTGCGATTGTCATAGCTTCAATCAAGGCAAATGGGTCTGATTCCATGATGACACGATCTTTGAAAGTGCCCGGCTCGGACTCATCGGCATTTGCTACGATGTATTTCACGTCTGTTGATTCTGCGGCTACCGCGGCCCACTTGGCGCCCGTTGGGAAGCCGGCCCCTCCCCGTCCAGTGAGACCAGATTCAGTGACTAGATCGATAACCGCCGCTGGACCCATCTTGATCGCAATAGACAGAGCTTCATAGCCACCACTATTTTTGTAGGAACTTAAGCTGGTCGGATCGATGCGGCCGACGCGTTTAAGCAACTGGTCACCTTTCGATATTGTCTGAAGACTAGGACCTAAGTCACCGTCAGCCATCGCATAATCTGGACATTGTTTCCCCTGAAAAAAAACTGCAGGAGCGTTGGCGCACAAACCAAGGCAGGCGCTTCTTTCTGATTCTTGCCCATTTTTTTTAAGATCTGTTAGGAGTTCTTCGCTGCCGGTCATAGAACACAATGGGTCTACGCAAACGTGAGCAAGATAATCTGACTCGATAGGGCGGTCAGTTCGAAACAAGTCATAGAACGTAGCTACGCCATATATTTCTGCCTCTGAGACCTGGAGTAACTCTGAGATATACCGCACACCACCAGGGGAAATCCAACCACTTTCGCTCTGTAGCGCGTGCAGCGCAGGAAGCAGAAAACTCCGAGATTCTTTTATCCTACTTAAACCGCCCCTAACCACGCGGTCGCTTCGTATCAGGACCTCGGCTTGTTTCGCGACAGCATCAATCGCCGTAGCTTCAGCTACCGTTACAACGGTACGAATGGAAAGCGGTTTCGTCATTTATATCGTCACTTCATCTACGAATTTATCGATTCGAACTGCGGATGCCTTAAATTCTGATGTGCCGCTCTTAAGATCCCAATGGTCGTTGGTTAGTAGATTTATGTCCGCTATTTCCGGGAAGTGAAAAGTAGAAAAAACAAGACCAGTCGGCAAGTTTTCGACGACCTTCGCAGTCATTTTTATCGAGCCTCGTTTCGATGAAACTTTCACTATTTCACCGTCGGATATGCCAATAGCTTCGGCGTCGATGGCATTTAGGTCAATAGTTTGTCCAGTTCGGATCGGCGATGGATAGTTGCGCGATTGCACACCTGTATTGAACGAGTCAAGAACTCGACCGGTTGTGAGGCGTAAAGGGTACTCTGGATTTAAATGTTCTTTAGGGCCCTCGTGCACTGTTACTGAAAACGGTGCGGCTTGGTGACCTTCGAGATCTTTTTCCCAAAGCCACCCATGAAGGTATTCAGTTCCTGGGTGTTCAGTCGTCGGGCATGGCCACTGGAGACCAGGGCCGTTGTCCAAACGTTCGTAGGACATACCGGCATGCATCGGAGAAAGCGCACGAATTTCATCCCATACCTGTTCAGGTCGTCGGGCAGGCCAGTTAGCTCCAAGACGATCTGCGAGTCCCACGATGATATCAAGGTCATCTTTAGTCGAGCTGATGCTCTTTACGGCTGGTCTTACTCGCTGCACCCGTCTCTCGCTTGATGTAACTGTGCCATCGCTCTCTGCCCAACCGACACTGGCGGGAAACACAACATCTGCCATTTCAGCGGTTCGCGTAAGGAAGATATCTTGAACTATTAGAGTATCGAGTTGTGAAAGTGCTTTTCTTGCTGACTTTGCGTCAGCTTCAGATTGCGCAGGGTTCTCACCGATAACGTACAAAGCTCGAAGCTCATTTCGGTGCATGGCTTCAAACATCAAAGTTAAATGTAAGCCCGGCTTAGGGTTGATCTTGGTTTCATAGATGAGTTCGAACTTTCGGCGAGCATTATCATCTGTGATGTCTTGAAAGCCTGGCAACTTGTCGGGTAGAGCGCCCATATCGCCCCCGCCTTGCACGTTGTTTTGACCGCGGAGCGGGACTAAGCCGGACCCCCACCGACCAATATGGCCCGTCAATAGGGCTAAGTTGCATAGGGACAGCACATTCTCGACAGCGTTATGGTGCTCCGTGATACCGAGCGTCCATAAAATTTGTGCCGTCTTTGCATTGGCGTAGGAATGAGCTAATTCTTTTATCGCATCGCCCGGGATCCCAGTGATGAGCTCGGCACGTTCTAGTGTGTACCAGTCGACGCTTTCCTTGAATTTCTTGAAGCCAGTTGTAGCGCGTTTGATAAAAGTCAGATCATGTAAATTCGCATTTATAATTTCTCGTGCTATGGCGTTAGCTAAGGCAATATCAGTTCCGATGTCTAGACCGAGCCATAGATCAGCAAATTCGGCGGACGCCGTCCGCCTCGGGTCAATAACAAAAAGCTTTGCGCCTTTCCTAAGAGCTTTTAGGACACGATGAAAGTAGATCGGATGTGCTTCGCGAGCATTGGAGCCCCACAGCAAAATGACTTCAGAATCTTCAACTTCACGATATGAGCTTGTTCCACCGCCTGCTCCGAACACTGTCGCCAGACCGACGACGCTTGGAGCATGTCAAGTTCGGTTACAAGAATCGATGTTGTTGGACTTGATCACAGATCTCATGAATTTCTGAGCTGCATAATTCATTTCGTTGGTACTTTTTGAACAGCTGAATAGTCCAATACTGTCAGGGCCGCTCGATTCAAGCGCCGCTAACAATCCCTTGGCAGCATGGTCAAATGCTTCGTCCCAGGTAGCTGTTGTTAGTTGCCCATTGCGTCGTATCAGCGGATCAGTTAAACGGCTTAGGGGCTCGACCGCACGATTCTTCATGTACGTAAGAGTAGCCGTGATTAGGTTGAACCTATGCTGTTTAACGGATCCATAATCGGGTTTCTTGAGTGACGGGTGTTCGTTAGGAAACTTGCCAAACGGAAACGTGTTTGGATGATTCCGAGTTAAAAGTATTATTTAGCCAATCCTGATGGCGTTCCACCAAATCGAAACCTGTTGCACTAGCCATCTCGTCAATTTCTGGAGGAGTGCAATAGCGCAAAAGGTATGGATAAAACTCATTTCCATTTTTCGACATCTTAACGAGTTGTCCCGAAATAGTTTGGTTTAAAGGGTCGACCTTAACGGCATCAAGAAGTAGCTGGTCAACTTCCATCGATCTGACCGACACATGGTCTGTTGCTTGAGGAACTGGGACAAATGCTTCAATTACAAGCTTCCCTCCCGGTTTCAGCACACGCGCACATGTCCGAATGCATTCTTGCTGCGACTCCTTTGTGGTTAGGTTGAAAAACGTGTTAAAGCCAATCAGAACCACTGAATACGAGTCGGCTTCGAGTTCGCTGCACTTCGACATGTCGTCATGAATAACTATAATATTCTGAGCATCAGGCTTAGATCGCAATAAGTCCAACATCAGCGTAGACGAGTCCACTCCTGTAACTTTTAAGCCCGTTTTATCTATGGCTATTGCAAGTCTGCCGGATCCGATTCCCAGTTCGAGAACCGGCCCACCAAGAGCAAGTTCTACAACTTTTCGCGCCACATGCTCAGGATCGCTTAGATTCTTTGCTCTAGCGGAATCCTCGTCGCCGTACCAAAGATCGTAAACAGCGGCGTAAGAATCTCCGTATGTACTCACCTCATAATCTTTCATCGATCGTTTCGTCTTACTATCTCATGAGATACTGCTGGAATTACATCGTGTAGATTTGCGATGACTGCGTAGTCAGCTTTTTTCACCATGTTCGCTTCAGGGTCGGTATTTATTGCGAGTATGGTCTTTGACGCCATGGCTCCAACCCAATGTTGAATCGCACCTGAAATACCGCATGCTATATACAGGTCGGGGGCTATTCGTTTGCCGGTTTGTCCCACCTGATCAGTATGGCTTCGCCAGCCATTGTTAGTAACGGCACGCGAGCAACCGACCTTCCCGTTTAACAATCCTGCAAGTGTTTCAAGTACATCAAAACCGTCGGCTGAGCCAACTCCTCTGCCCCCAGATACCACGACTGCTGATGTTTCCAACGATTGGCCCGCTGGCTTCTCTGTACGTTCAGTTACGACCGTTTTAATGGCTTCACTATCGAGCTCGATTTCATGAAAAACAATTTCGAGCGGTTCTGAACTCTTAGACAGCTTTGCTTCGCACGAATGTAGGGCGAAGCTCACTATGGGTAATGCTGTCTTCACAGAAACCTCCTCAATCAATGATCCTCCCCATTGAACGCGACTAGCTTGCCATGGCTCACCGACCATTACCGAGAGGCAGTTAGCCACGAATGGTGCATCAAGGATCGCTGCAACATTGGCCATGACCTCATGGCCACGATCAGAACCGCAAGCGATAACTGCGACAGGTTCAACCAAAGAGGTTATTTGAACTATTCCTTGCGCCCAGGCTTGCGGTCCATAGTCTTGAAGAGAGGAATTAGTGAGATAACGAATTAAATCCACTCCGTGTTCAGACCAACCCGCCGCCAAGTCTGTATAGCGAGGATCAAATGTCACGGCCTCGAGCGTCCCATTTACTTGGTTTGCCAAGTTCCGTCCATGTGTTAGTAACTCATTAATCGTTTCTGTTGCGTCCGCTTCACAACTATCTACAAGTACCAAAATGCCAGACATCTAAACCAATCCCATTTCTTCTAACAGATCTACAACAGCTCCTGCAGCGTTACTATCTGTTCCGAGAATTACTGTCTCTTTAGCCACTTCAGCTGGTCTAAATAGGCGCAGCCGATATTGTTCTCCTGGCTCGGAGTGATCTTCGATAACCCTCACAGATAGCTTCTTTGATGCAAGTCTGCCCTTCATGGTGGGATAGCGAGGCAGGTTTATACCTTCTTTGACTCCGAATGCGGCCGGGCCCGTGACTCTGTAGACCTCAACGCCTGACAGAGTTTCGCGTCTGGCTACAAATCCCCCCTCTTCAGCTTCAATACCATTGATAGCGTTAACTATCGGGCGACCGAGAAGGTGAGCAGTTCTAATTCCTGTCTGGTAGCCACCAGTATCTGCAGCTTCGTTGCCAAATAATAGTAAGTCGTAGTTACCAGACTCATTTTCTAAAGCCCTTACAGCCGTCGACAATGCACGTGCAGTGCGCTGAGGGTCCCAATCGTTTCCACTACTATTTTCAATCAGCACTAAAGAGCTTGCCCCAACACTGGCCGCGTACCTTAGTTGTTCTTCTGATGCGCTTGAACCTGCTGTAAGAATCGTAACCTCACCGCCATGTTGTTCAGAAAGCTGAGTTGCGGCTTCTATAGCGCACTCTTCGTGTGGGCTCATAGTGAAACCCAAATGCCCTGAGTCGATATTTTGCTCATCTTCTGTGATAATTATTCGCGCCCCGGGTGCAGGAACACGTTTGACACATACCAAAATTCGCATAACTCCCATTTCGCTCAACTCACAACAGGACTTCGTTTAGCTAACAGCGCATTCGAGCATCCTCGCTATCGTATAGCGAAAGATTTCTACCGGTGGTAGCTACGGTTATTGGATATAACTCATTTTGGTATAGAACCTGCAACGCCGTTCCTGGGATGCATTTATCGATCGGCAAGTATGCCAATAGGACGTACTTTCCTATCGATGGTGCGCTTCCCGCTGTGGTCACTCGACTGATACGGCCCTTATCATCTAAGATTCGATCACCATCTAAGGTCAATATAGGCTCGTTGCCCGATCCGGTAGGAAACCGTTCATATCCGGCCGAGCATTTGTTGCTGTCCATCGTTAGCGCACACAGTTGCGCTACTTGTTTAACTGCCCGTGCTTTTACGTAAGCCGTCTTACCTATGAAGTCGGCTGCTTTGACTTTATTTCTATCAAGACCTGCTTCGACAGGGTTATATTCGTTCTCCAACTCCGACCCCATTAGTCTGTACCCTTTTTCGAGACGGCCACTCGTTCCGTAGACAGCTGCTCCGATAGGGCGTAAGTTGTAATCTTTGCCTGCTTCCCATAAGGCGTCCCAAAGAGCCAACCCGTGTTGAGTGCCAGTGTAAATTTCGAAGCCAGCATCGCCGACGTATGAAATCCTAAGCATGTCTACCGGTAACCCTTCCACTAGTAAAGATTGACTTGTACCGTATGGAAAATTATCTTGATCGAGCTTTGACTCGGTAACCCTTGAAAGAAGGGCCACTGCCTTTGGACCCCATACACCAAAAGTGCAAATTGCGTTGGTTTTGTTTTCTAAATTGACTGATGCATCTGCGGGTAGATGCGAGCGAAACCAATACTCGTCGCGCGCTCCATCAAATGCCCCAGTAATAATGCGGAATAAGTTCTCTTGGAGTCTCACGATTGTCAGATCTGACCTAAAACCGCCGGATTCATTAAGGACTGGGGTGTAGATCGACTTACCTACTGGAACATCACATTTATTTACGACCATTTTCTCTACATACTCGAGAGCTCCTATCCCGCTAGCCTCAAAAATTTGAAACGCCGATAGATCAACTAGTCCTGCGTTCTCACGCATATGTAAATGCTCGGCATCAGATAGTGGGCTCCACCATCGCGCATCCCATTCATGCGTTCGTTGAGGTACGTCATAATTTGCGAGTAGATCGCTGTTGGACTGGTACCAATGCGGGCGTTCCCAACCACCAGCCTCAAAATAAAAAGCTCCTAAATCATCTGTGCGCGACTTTACAGGCCCGACTGTTATGTTCCGGCGGGAGTTCCATTGTTCGCGCGGGTGAACGATTCCATAGGTTTTGTTAAAATGCTCATCTGCTCGAGCCTCTATATGGTTTACATTTCGTTGTTGCGGATAGAACCTAGACACATCAGTTCCATGTGGATCGGTTAACTCGGGATAGCCGTAAGTCATCCACTCGGCAAGTAGCTTTCCTACTCCTGGGCCCTCTTTCACCCAAACGGCTGCAGCTGCCCACAGATTCTCAACTTCGATAGTCGGGCCTAGAACTGGGTTAGCGTCTGGTGTTAGTGACAACAAGCCATTTATGGCGTATTTGATTTCACCATCGCCTAGAAAATCCATCAGCTCGATCGCTTCTTCCATCTGTTGGTCGAAATCGTCAGGCGTGAAAGGCATCTCCGTGGGACTGAGCGCGGCTTCGTCGTTCGAAGGAATATCGTCCACCCGATGCAAAATTGGCCGATGTCCGTATGAACCGACCTCCATGGACCCGGACGATTGTCGCTCGTAACAGAACGTGTCCATGTCTCTAACGATCGGGTAGGCCAGCTCCTGATTCGTTTCCACGAGCACGTCAAATGGTCCAACGTCGGCCATCTGATGGACAGCCGGGGTCAATGGAATTGTTGCGCCCGCCATCGCTGCTAATTTTGGGCTCCACACACCTGACGCGATAACAACCGTTTCGCAGCTAATTGTTCCATCTTCGGTAACTACTGCGCTTATAGCCTTACCGTGTGAAGTCTCAATTGTTTCAATGTCGAGCACTTCAGTATTTGTCAAAACTTTCAGATGGCCGGCCTCTTGTGCTCTCTTCCGCATTTGAGTACCAGTTTCTAAAGAATCCACTGCTGAAACTGAAGGGGTGTAAAATCCACCGAGAATAACCTCTTCATTTATAAATGGGACCAGTTCCTTAACTTCGGCCGGTGTCATTAACGACGATTCAATCCCCCAGCACTTTGCCGACGTCATGCGCCGCCTAAATTCTTCCATACGTTCTTCTGAGCGTGCGACCTCAACACCGCCACATGTGTTTTGCATCCCCAACGCGCCATATTGACGCTGGCTTTCTAATGTGAGATCAACAATCTCTTTTGAGTGGTCTACAGGAAAAATAAAATTGGAAGCGTGGCCAGTGGATCCGCCCGGGTTTGGAAGTGGACCCTTGTCGATTAATACAATGTCATCCCATCCCATATCGCTCAAATGGCCAACTAGGCAATTACCAACAATGCCAGCTCCGATTACTACGCACCTAGCAGTGGTCGGGAAGTTACTCACGTCTTCTCCTCAGGGTCAGTGCCTACATACAATTCTCAATGAGCCATCGTGTAGCCCATCAGCGAGGGCAACATGCCATCGTTAGATTTAGTGAGCTTTACGTTAGCAGGGGTTATTTATTTGCTCCTAACGTTTTGCACGCAAAAATACAACTTGCCGCCTATTTTATTGACGGCGTTACCAAGAGAAAAGTGTTGTAAACCAGTGGTCTGCAACCATAGGAGTTCTCAAGTACTCTTTGATCAAATTAAGGTGGTGTTAGTCGTGGGTATTCCCAGCGATCTCGAGATAGCTAACGGAGCTAAGTTAAGGCCATTGCTTTCTGTAGCTGATGATGCAGGTATCCCTAGCGAGTGCATCGAAATGTACGGTCGTGGCGCAGCAAAAATTGACTTGAGTGCACGTGATCTGATGAGCGACTTACCACTCAGCAAGTATGTCGTTGTTTCAGCAATCACGCCAACTCCATTAGGTGAAGGCAAAACTACGACAACCGTAGGTTTGGGCCAAGCTTTTTCCCATCTTGGGAAACGCGCAACAATTTCGATCCGGCAACCTTCTATGGGCCCTACTTTTGGGATTAAGGGTGGCGCTGCTGGGGGTGGCTACAGTCAAGTCGTACCGATGGAACTATTCAATTTACATCTGACGGGTGATATGCACGCGGTAACTGCTGCTCACAATATGTGCGCAGCTTTGGTCGATGCTCACATATTCCACGGCAACGAACTCAATCTTGACATTCACAATATCACATGGCGTCGTGTTATCGACGTCAACGAACGAGCATTACGCAACATTACTATTGGGTTAGGGGGAAGGCTCGACGGAGTACCCCGTGAAACTGGATTTGATATAACTGCAGCGTCCGAGGTTATGGCTGCCTTAGCATTGACCACGGGCTTACAAGATCTTCGGATTCGACTAGGTCGTATCATTGTGGGTTACACGAAATCAGGTGACCCAGTAACGGCTGACGATTTAGGAGCGGCAGGCTCTATGACAGTTTTATTGAAGGAGGCCCTGAAGCCAAATTTGATGCAGACCCTCGAAGGTACGCCTGCACTTGTGCATACTGGCCCATTCGGCAATATAGCAACAGGCAACTCTTCTATCGTAGCCGACCAGATTGGCATACACAGTGGTGATTACTTGCTGACCGAGGCTGGCTTTGGTGCGGACATGGGGGCTGAGAGGTTCTTCAATATTAAATGTCGTTACTCTGGTTTGAAACCTGACGCCGCTGTGCTGGTTGCAACAGTGCGAGGTCTTAAGGTCCACTCCGGAAAACATCGGGTGGTCGCTGGCCGGCCGTTACCTTCATTGCTCCTCGAAGAAAACCCTAGGGAAGTATTTGAAGGTGGCTCAAACCTCAGAAAGCAGATAGAGAATATACTTAGCCATGGCGTGACACCTGTTGTAGCGATTAACGCGTTCCCTGAGGACCATAAGTCAGATCTCGAAGCGATTGCTCAAATCGCCAATGACTATGGTGTCCGTTCGTCTCAGTGCACACATTTCGCGAATGGAGGAGCGGGCGCAATTGATCTGGCTGAAGCCGTATCTGATGCAGCAAATGAACCGAGCACATTTAGATTGCTATACCCCGAAACATTATCAATCACTGAGAAAATACGGACTGTGGCTACAGAAATCTATGGGGCATCTTCCATAGAGGTTTCGCCGCGCGCCACCAGGGAAATCGAGCGTTACGAAAGTATCGGTTTAGGTACGTTGCCCGTCTGCATAGCTAAAACTCACTTGTCGATATCTTCAAATCCCCTGTTGAAGGGTGCCCCTTCTGATTGGGTGCTTCCTGTTCGTGAAGTTCGCGCTGCTGCAGGTGCTGGTTTCATTTATCCAATCTGTGGCGATGTACGAACAATGCCAGGTTTAGGAAGGGACCCGGCTGCCAAACACATAGATATTGACTCTGATGGGAATACAATTGGGTTGAGTTGATGAGGATCGTAAAAAAGAAACCACAGCGAGCGAAAAGTGCGTCAGGGAAAGCCTTGTTGCTATCCGTGCTCAATAATGCACGCTTAGAGCTCATCCCACTCAATAACCTTTACCCACAAGTTAAGTTTTTGCCGGCAGGCTCAGCAATCTCGGTGACAGCATCTCCGGCAAAGGGCATAGATGCAACGCTTGATCTAACTGAATTGCTATTAGACGAGGGCCATGACCCGGTTCCGCATATCGCTGCGCGCCTAGTGAAGTCTGAAGCTCACTTTGAGGAGATAATCTCACGTCTCAACGGGTTGAAGCGACGTGAGATATTTCTTATCGGTGGCGACTCCCCCGATTCATCTGGAGGTTTTACCGACAGTATTCAATTACTTAGCTGCTTGCTGAATAATCGACACCAAATTTCTCGTATAGGGTTTGGCTGTTATCCAGACGGGCACAGCGAGATAGACGATGCAGTATTGACCCTTGCTTTAAAACAAAAAGAGGATCTTTTACGGCGCTTTTCCATTGCCGGTCATGCATCCACACAAATGTGCTTTAACCCTAAAAAAGTTGAGTCATGGTTGAGAACTGAACGGTCTTACGGGTTTCAGTTGCCAGTTCATCTCGGCATTCCGGGTCCGGTAGACCGAAGCAAACTATTTGCTATGGGAACGAGACTTGGAATCGGAAATTCTGTCCGGTTCCTCAAAAAAAACAGGGCATCCTTACGTCGAATGATCGCTCCCGGTGGATACGACCCAAACGAACTTTTAGATCCTCTCGCATCAAAACTTCAGACCCTAAACATTGCGGGCCTGCACATCTTCACCTTCAACCAAATCGAAGCAACCTGCTCATGGTTGAGCACCTCAATAGCTGATATCGAACTTGAAGACACGAGCAACTAAATTAATTACTTTAGTTTTCTGGTAAGTAAGTTAGGTGATGTCATTCACCAACAGAACACTCAGCAGGATTATTACGCCTACGTTCAAAGTCGATATTTGCCATTTCCAGCGATGATTGTTCTTCCAGAATCTGGAGATACTAAGAGTATTCGCAGCGATTCCTACAATTGATAGCGGCACACCGACCCATGGACCAACACCGCTGCTGAAGCCAAGAGTTGGAGCGATGAACGGAAATACTACATAAGTTAACGCACATCGCACCGCTGAAATAATCATCGAAAAACTAAAGGTTCGTACATCATCAGAATCGGTGACTTCTGTCGAATTTAACTCACTGATCGATTCCATTAACCACTATTCTTTCATGTGTAAAGCGGAATGACTTAATTATTACAGGCTAATTTTACAACATTCGGAACCAGCTCAAACTTCGTCATAATAGTTTCGAGTCTTTCGCCGTCACCTTGTACTTCTTGCAAGACTTCTGCTCTACGGATTTCAAGTTCCAACGATGTTGCAAGCATTGTAGTCACGGCTGGATGATCGACGTGAGCACCGGAGAAAACTTTAGGGAGTAGTCTCAAAAATGTGCGTCGGTTGGTTTTTCCAATAATCACTAATGAGAATTCGTCGCTGAAAGGGTCTGCGTCGGGCGCAATTTTCATGCCGCCACCGAAAGTCGATGTGTTTGCCACAGCGATCATAAGCACCTCTGCTTTATGTCGCTTCCCATCAATTATGTAATCGGCATTCCAAGCCCCAAGCTTTACGCTTTCTTGAATTGATGCCAAAGTGTACTTGCTAGAGCCTTTGGGACGAATCATCTTTGATGCTCTGTTGTTTACTGCGACCGAAAACCCTGCTGTTGCAACCGTTGCAATCCACACTGAATTACCGACCGCGTCGCTAGCTTTAAGACCACTCATGGACCGCACGTCACCAAAAGCTACCTTTGTAGCAACACCAGGGTCAGCCGGAATTCCGAGTGCTCTGGCGAAGTCATTACCGGTTCCTGTAGGCACGACACCTAATACTGCTTGTTGTTGTGCACACGCGTTGAAGCCGAGATGCACCATCCCATCGCCGCCTACAACCACGACTCGATCGGTTTCTCTTGCCAAGCGTCTCGTTTCGAGTAGAGCCTCTTTTTTGGAATCCGGGATACATACGACAGTGCTATAACCGATCGATGAGGCATACTCATTAATCGCAACACCCACTGCCTCGGCCTGGCCTTTACCCGAAACCGGATTCACGATAATTGCTGCTGTTGGCTTTCGTATTTCCATTGATGCCTTAATAAATGTTTAATCGTTGAGTACAGTATCGGAATATATATTTGTGATGTTTCGTCAATTCAAAGTGATTAGGAGTGTTTAATGTCTGGTGCGCTTGATGGTATACGTGTCCTTGACCTTTCGACCTTGGTACAAGGACCTCAGGCTGCGGCGATGTTACATGGCCTTGGGGCAGAAGTTTTAAAAATTGAGTTACCGGAAGTCGGCGACATGGGTAGACACGTGGGCGTTATCGATGAACTTGGGGTTTCCGTATTCTTTGTGGCCTGCAACCGAGGGAAACGGTCGGTCGCCTTAGATTTGCGGACAGACGGAGGTAAGGAAGCATTTCTGAAACTAGTTGAAACTTCGGACGTTGTGGTTTCCAATTTTCAACCTGGAACTCTCGAAGGTTGGGGCTTGGGTTACGATGACCTATCGAAAGTGAATCCACGAATAATTTGGGCTGCTGGTAGTTTTCTGGGCCCAACTGGGCCAGATGCCTTACGCGAGGGTGCTGATATTGCTGGCGAAGCTTACGGCGGAGTTATCTCGGGCATCGGAAATGATGGAGAACCAGTTAATACGGTTGCGTCCTTGCTAGCGGATCACTGTGGCTCACAAAATTTACAAACTGGGATTCTCGCCGCACTGTTCGCTCGAGAGCGAACTGGCAGAGGTCAACGAGTCGATGTAAGCCTTTTGGGTGGACAAATTTGGATGCAAGCACCCGAATACACGCACTACTTCCTGACAGGCGAGCTGGCCGGACGGTCTAATGGTGGACACCCGTTGGTACACGCGTTGTATGGGGTGTGGCCTACTAGCGACGGGGCAATTGCTATTGCGGGCTGCCCTGAACACCTCTGGGAAGGCATGTGCAAAGCTATTGAACGTCCCGACTGGGTTAACCATCCTACGTATGCGACTTATTGGGTGACAAAAGAAATCTCTGCGCTAATGCGCGCTGATTTTATTGAAATTTTTGCCCAACGGACTACAGATGAGTGGTCAAAACGATTAGGAAACGAAGGTCAGCGGTTTGCTCCGGTGCGGTCACATGATCAGGTGACCGCAGATCCGCAGTCTTACGCAAATGGGTATATAGCCGAAATAGATCACCCTGATTGGGGTAATGTGAACGTTGTGGGCTGTCCTATACAGTTGTCCGATACGCCAACTCGTTACGGAACCGAGGTTCCAGAGCTCGGTCAAGATACAGAAATCGTGCTTGTCGAAGCAGGTTTCGGCTGGGAAGAGCTCGAGGGCTTGCGTGAGCGCGGAGCTTGGTAAACAGGTCTACATCTGAAGTCTGTTTCTGATTGGCCGCTGCATAGCTCTTAATTAAAGACGCTCGGCTGCCTCCTATTGCTCTGGGCAAGTTAGTAAATTAGCGCCCTTTTGTCCTAGACGATTACTATTTCAGACCTGTCAGCTAGGAGCCACATCAGTGGTTTCTCCACTATCCCCAACTTTCTGAAACGGTGATTCGTCTATGTATAGATGAATTAATGCCGCGCCAAACCCTAGGGCCGAGGAGACCCACCAAAATAGTTGATACGAGCCGACAGCATCTCTCACAAGTCCGGCGCCATATGTCCCAATGAATGCACCTATTTGATGAGACAAAAACACAAAGCCAAAAAGCGTTCCTGCATTTGTTGGGCCAAACTGTTTAAGAACTATCGCCGACGTTAAGGGAACCGTAGACAACCAAACGATCCCTATTACTGCGGCCGAAGCCAGTGCGAGAACTGGGCTCATAGGCAAAATGGCTATAAGTCCAAATACTATGCCTCGAACAAGGTACAAAGTACTTAGGAGTCTTGTGTTCCCGTAAGTGCCGCTGAGCGCTCCAATAGCAATAGTACCTCCTATGTTAAAAAGCCCGATTGTTGCTAAGGCAAGCGCCGCAATCTGCGTAGTTTGGCCAACGTCTTCTAGATATTTTGGTAAATGAACTCCAATAAACGTCACGTGAAAACCGCACACGAAGAATCCGGCAAGCAGCAACAGGTAACTCTTGTGGCCGAAGGCATTTTTTAAAACAATTGTTAAGGGCTCATTACCATCATTGCCGATTGCCGATTGTGAGCTTCGCAATGGCCTGGCAGCAAAACCTGCAACGCACACAAGGACGATCCCGGTAATGAGGCTCTGCCTCCATCCAAAGCTATCGATTAATACCTGGCTCAGAGGGACCATCACAAATTGCCCAAGAGATCCACAGGCCGTAACGGTTGCCATTGCAAGGGCACGCTTGTTGTCCGAGACACTGCGTCCGATAGCCGCAAGTATGACGCTAAAACTCAAACCTGCCAGCCCTAGTCCCATTAGAAGCCCTAAACCAAGATTTAAAGCAGTGACTGATTCCGCCTCCTTAGCTACTAGCAACCCGAAGGCATACAAAATGGCACCTGCGACCAGGACCCTCGCAGTTCCGAAACGGTCCGCTAGTCCGCCAGCGATTGGCTGACCGAAGCCCCACACAATATTTTGAATAGCTATCGCAAGTCCAAAAGACCCTGAGCCGACTCCGAGATCACTTGTTATCGGATCAAGATAAATTCCCATGGTGGCACGAACGCCCAATGAGATCCCGGTGACGATGCAACCAGCTACAAGCACCACTGAGACAACGCCCACATTATTACTATTTTTCGACACGGCTAACCAACCACTTCTTTGAACTCAATAGTCCAGTACCTAAGCTTTGGAAATTACCGTAAAACACGAACCCAAAGGTCCTAAATACAATTATTTCTCATCAAGCCAATGCCCTCAATTTCGGTCACTACTTCATCGCCTGGTTTCAGAAAGCGGCCATTAGCTGCACCGACGCCTGCAGGCGTGCCAGTAAATATTATGTCGCCGGCCTCAAGCGTCAAAACGTTTGAGAGGTAGCTGATTAAATACGAGACGTCAAACACCATGTTGCTTGTTCGGTCAGCTTGTCTCACCTCACCGTTTACTGAACACGTAATCTTTAGGTCATCGGGATTAGCTACGACGTCGGTAGATACCAACAGGGGTCCCGTCGGACCATAGGTGTCACGTGATTTACCAAGGCCAAAATGTGGTGGTTTCGCAGCCATTTGTAGCCCACGATCTGAAATATCTTGACCACACATAATTCCGGCTACATGTTCCCATGCTCGATTCGGCTTGATATCTCTCGTGGTCGAACCGATCACTACCACTAACTCGGCTTCGTAGTCAGCGCTAGTAGTTCGAAGATCGATTGCATTAAATGGTCCGTTAATGCATGACGGATATTTTGAGAACACGACTGGAACCGGCGGTAGTTCCATGGATGACTCGGCCGCATGATCTCGATAATTGAGGCCCACTCCGAATGAGTTTCTGGGACGCGGAACAGGCGCCCCTAGCTCGGCTTCTGCTAGTTTCGCGTCAGCTGATTCGGCTATGAGGCTTTCAGAGATAGAGTGCAGGTCTTTATGTCGCGCAATAGCATCCATTACATTGCTGGTAAAGCTGCCATTTGAGGCTTTCTCTAGGTCAAAGACTAAACCCTCAACAACCAAGCTCGCCCGATTCTTTACATTTGCCAACTTAAAGGTCACGCTAGTCCCCTACATACGGTTTAAAAACAAACTAAGACTATCGGTTCTTATGCACGGAGGACGAATGAAAGATCTCAAAACCATCAGTTTGACCGTCGATGAAGAAGTATGGATGATAGATGTCGAGTTTTTACAGTCGTCTTGGAAATGTATCTGGGGCAACGGCTGTAAAGGTATTAACCAAGAACCTGATCCGGAAGCGGGGCTCGGGTGTTGTTCCGTAGGAGCACAAATGCTTGATGTAGAGGAAGCTATGTTAATAACGGCTATCGGAAGATCCCTCCCAAGTGAGTACTTCCAAAACCACCTTGCTGCTAAAGATGGAGTTTTAAATTCCAAAAATACGGCTACTCGCTTGGAGCGAAATGCCTGCATATTTTTAAATCATCCGGATTTTGTTGGCGGAGCCGGTTGTGCGTTGCATCTGGCAGCCATTTCTGAAGGCGAAAGACCAATGGACTACAAGCCCTCGGTGTGCTGGCAGCTGCCACTTAAAGTCGATCGTTCAGACGTGCAACCAATTTTACGCCCTTGGAGTAGGTCCGACTGGGGTGATGGTGGCGATTCGATTGGCTGGTGTTGCAGTGAAAAAGCTGAAGCTCCAGAATCGTTTACAGGTGAGCAGCCTGTGTTCATTTCTCTCGCTGCGGAACTCACAGCGCTCGTAGGTGAAAGTGCTTATGCAGAATTAGCTCAACAACTTACGAAACTAGAGACGAATCTATAACGACGGGCCTTCCGGCAAGGACAGTGTGCCGAATTCTACCGGCAAAGGATCTACCTTCCCATGGTGTGTTTATGCTTTTGCTGACTAAGTCCGCTCCTCTAACAGTCCAGCTTTGTGTTGGGTCAAACACAGCTAGATTGGCTATTGACCCTACTTTGACCTGATTGCCGTGATCTTTGATTCCCGCTATCTTGGCCGGGTTAGATGAAAGTCTCTTAACAAAATCGGTTGGCGACATCAAGCCGGTCTCAACAAACTCAGACCAAATAACCGAAGCCATAGTTTCAACGCCCAACATTCCGGGTGCCGCAGTAACCAATGACGTCCCTTTCAGTTCTGGATGATGTGGAGCGTGATCTGTAGCGACAGCATCAACGTCACCACAGATCAAACCAGCTCTTAGAGCTTCAACATCCTCCAGTAAACGCAACGGAGGATTCATCTTGCCCGAAGTCCCAAGTCGCTCAACATCATCTTCAGTCAAAACTAAATGCTGTGGCGTTACCTCGGCGGTGACTCGAAGTCCTTCCAATTTTGCAGCAATAACATGTTCTAGGGCCATCAGCGTAGACATATGCAAGACGTGGTATCGCCCATTCGTCTCACGCGCTAGATCGATATCGCGTTTAACTATTAGCGCTTCAGCTTCTCTAGGCCGACCCTTCAGACCTAACCGGCGCGAAACAACGCCTTCGTTAATAAGACCACCTTCGACCATCTGCGATTCTTCGGCGTGTTGACTAAGCACTGCATCAGGCAAATCACGAATGTCGAGGAACGCCTGACGCATTAGGGCCTCGCTATCTACTACCCAACCGTCATCTGTGAAGACGCGTACACCCACCCCATAAAGTTCCTTGAAGTTTACCAGCCTCTCCCCTTCACGATTAACGGTGATTGCAGCCGAACTATGAACGTCACAAGGAGCGCCCAGCGATAACGCCCTTACGTCTTCGACTATCGCAACATTATCAATTGTCGGCACCGTATTAGGCATCATGACACAGGCTGTCACGCCTCCAAGTGCCGCTCCTTGTGCACCGCTTTGTATATCTTCACTTTCTTCTCCTCCCGGAGTCCGAAAGTGCACTTGAATATCCACTAGACCCGGCATCACATATGCACCATCAGCATCGATTACCTCGCCCTGCAGAGCTAATTCTCCGGGTTGAGCTAGCTCAACAATTCGACCATCGGCAATACCAATGTCGAGGTGCTTATCTGTGGTGCCGTCAACAAGCCGACCACCAGTAATAACTAAATTAGTATTCATGACCTCACCTTACGGGCACAGCCTGACACGAAAGCGAGCTAAGCGCTAACCTTGCGATATGCAAACCGGTGACTCAACCAGAGTTTTAACAGATGCAGATAAATCTAAGTATGTTGAACTTGGGTACCTCTCTCTTGACTCTTTCTTATCTGAAGAGTGGCTTCGTTTGCTGCAAGCTACCGCACAAGAATTCGTAGAGCTCAGTCGTACTGTCACAGGGTCCGGCAAACTTTTTGACGTAGAACCCAACCACACAGCGGATGAACCACGAATCCGAAGGCTTAACAGCCCCGTTGACAATCACGCAGTCTTCGAGGAGTTTGCCTTGGCAGGCCCCGCAGCTCAACTCGCTATCGAATTATTAGGAAGTCCAGTTCGCTTTCACCATTCGAAACTCAACTTCAAATGGGCCGACGGAGGCGAAGAAGTAAAGTGGCATCAAGATATTCAATTCTGGCCACATACCGACTTCACGCCTTTAACTATAGGTATCTACTTGGATGATGTGAGCCAGGAAATGGGACCCATGGGAGTGCTCCCCGGAAGCCATAACGGTCCCCTACATGATCTCTACGCAACGGACGGTAGTTGGGCTGGCGCGCTCAACGACCAAGTCGTGAAGACGCTGGACATGGATAAAGTCAAGTGGCTACAAGGTTCCGCCGGGTCAGCAACGATACACAATTGCTGTCTGATACACGGCTCGATGCCGAACACCGGCAATCGGACACGACCCTTGTTACTGCAAACATATTCAGCAGAAGGCTCTTATCCGATTTCGGGGATAGGAGCAAATGGTGTTACCGGCGCCAAAAGTGGAACCATAATCGGTGGAAGCCCACGCCAGACACTTGAAATCGGAGGACGAGCGATGCATGGAGCACCCGACTGGTCTCGCCAAGGCGCACCAACTATTTTCGGTTCACAGCAAAAGGAAACAAAATAATCGCATGAGCAACATAGAATTCTTCGAACCACTGCGATCGGTGCTTACGTCTAAAATACCGGATTGTAAAGATCTTCTTAATCTAGAGCGCCTATCTGGTGGCGCCAGCATGGAGACATACCGAATAACTATCGATTCTGACGTGGGTGAGCGATACCTCTGTCTGCGAAGAGGCTCTGGAGGTGTGAATAGAGAAACACCATCTGCTGTAGGACTTGATACTGAGGCCGTTCTTATGAAGGTAGCTAGAGCTCAAGGCGTATCTGAGCCTGAGGTATTCTACGTCTTAACAGCAGATGACGGAATTGGTGTTGGATTCATCATGGAATGGCTCGAAGGCGAAACTCTTGGAGCGCGAATCGCAAGAGCTCCAGAGCTTGGCGCCATCAGAAATAATCTAGCATTTCAGTGTGGACAAGAGCTCGCCAAAATACACGCTATAGACACCGAAGCCACCGGTCTGAACCTACTTCTCAAGACCCTTTCACCAGCTGAGTACGTCAATGAAACCTGGGATAGGTACCGAGCTTGGAACACCCCCCAACCAATGATTGACTACACCGCTCAATGGTTGTTAGCTAATGCACCCGCCGCCGACAGGTCATGTTTAGTTCATAATGATTTCCGTAACGGAAACATAATGGTTGACGAGACCACGGGGCTAACTGCTGTATTAGATTGGGAAACCGCTCACATAGGCGATCCGATGCGAGACCTCGGTTGGATATGCACTAATTCATGGCGGTTTGGTAATCGACATTTACCAGTAGGTGGTTTTGGAGAGTATCAAGACCTATTCGATGGCTATGAATCACAAAGCGGCTACAAAGTAGACCCTAATCACGTGAAATATTGGGAGGTCTTCGGCTCGTTTTGGTGGGCAGTCGGATGCCTAGGCATGGCTGACCACTACCGAACAGGCCCAGACGCTACAGTTGAAAGACCAGCGATTGCTCGTAGATCTTCTGAGTGTCAGATTGACTGCGTTAATTTGCTTTTGCCGGGGCCCATAGAAGAAATTGCTGCTGCAAACCAGCTAGATCAATATGACATGCCCACGATCGAAGAACTTCTCGAAAGCGTTAGAGATTTCTTACATGGAGACGTGATGAACGAAACAACTGGAAGGACTTCGTTCTTGGCAAGAGTAGCTGGAAATTCTTTGGAGATAGTTCTACGAGACCTTCAGCAAGGATCCGAAATTCGACTTCATGAACGTGACTTGCTTTCAAATCTTCTTAGCGCTGCTGAAACTGATGAACTGGGTGATTTACGATGGCGGTTAGTGCGAAACCTGAGAAAGGCGAGCGTTGACTTAACTGATCCTGCATTGTGCCGATATCTGAGGCAAAGCGTTGTAAATCAGGTGTCTATTGATCAGCCGAAATATTCCGGCTACAAGTGGGCTATTGACTCCCGAGATCACAGTTAATGTGAATAGTTTTTGTGTAACATAACTTCATGACTGCTCCAGACATGCGCCAAAGCCATTCAGTAAACATCAAAGCAAACCCGGAAGTTGTTTATTCGCTTGTTAGCAATCTTTCGAGGATGGGCGAATGGAGCACTGAAAATATAGGGGGCGAGTGGATCGAAGGCGATCCAGGAGCAGTTAACTCTAAGTTCTCGGGGAACAATAAGATGGGTGACTTTGAATGGACAGTTGATATTCGCGTCTCAAAGGCCGATGTCAATGAACACTTTGAATTTATCGTTGACCCAGATAATGAAGAAGGCCCCTTTGTAAGGTGGGGCTATAAAATAGTAGAACTCGAACAAGGCTCTTCAGAGTTGACTGAGACTTGGGAAATTATCTTGTTACCTGTGAGTTTACGATCGCTAACCGATCGCCAGCTAGCTAATCGGAAAGCCGCAGTCGGTGAAGGCATGCGTGCGACCCTTCAGGGTATCAAAGCATCCGCTGAAGCTTCCTAGTTGTATCCGCTTGGCGAAAATTAACTGTTAGTTCCGAGCGAAAATGCAAGCAGAATGATTGGATGTCGGTTACCGTCCTGACGTGCCCAGAAAATATTTGCAAATAACTGACAAGGCCACGATGGTGCACCATCGTGGTATTTCCACTCTTCCAGGCGAGCCTCCAGAGCACTCATCTGGAGAAATTATCTTATGTCTCCATGATGCAGGCGGCAATGGTAATGCGTTCTCCGAGGTTTTAGACCAACTTTCGGCTTCGCACACTCCAGTCGCGTACGACCAACCAGGCCATGCTAGGTCGGCCGGGCTGGATAGCCTTGGGTCCCTTGAGCTAATGGCTGAGCATGCTGAGCAGCTGTGCGTTGAGTTGGCAGCTAAACGTGTCATTCTGGTCGGCGATGGCCTCGGAGCGGCGCTTGCCTTCGAAATTGCAGCTCGCGGAAACATTGACGTCCACGGGATAGTGGCGTTTGGCGATTTAGATCGTGACTATGATCTAAGCGCAAGCATTAGCGAACTCGAGGCAATCACAAGTGGGAAAGCGAGACGCCAATTTGACCAATCTGGCTATAGCCCAAATGTATCTGTTGAGGCCAAGACTAAGTCTTTCACCGAATGGGTGAAGACTGACCCTCGGACTACTGTCGAAGACCTTCGCGCCCTTTCTAATTGGGACGGCGAAAACGCGCTTTCTCGTATCACGTGTCCGGTACTGCTTTTGATCGGCGACCACACGGAAGAAACGCAAACTGTCACGACCAACAGCCTTGCCCTATCTTTAGCTAAATGTGAAATATCAACTATCAGCGACTCAGGCCGCAGACTTCTTTACGAGGCTCCAGATCAGTTAGCGGACGCTGTAACGAATTTCTGCTCGAACGTAAGTGCTTCAACATGACTAGTAACCAATTCCCTACCAACATTGCGATAGCTGGCGTCTACGAACATGAAAGTAGATTTTCGCCCGACAAAACTGAGTTCCAAATTATGGCCGAATGCGCAAAAGGGGCGCTAGATGACTCAGGACTTGCCCTTGCTGATGTTGATGGTCTATTTGGTGCTTCCATGACTATGGGAATGATGGGAATAGTAGACCTCGCTGAGTACTTAAATATTCGCCCAAGCCATATTGATGGTTCCAACATTGGTGGTTCCTCGTTTGTTTCTCATGTAAACCACGCTGCAGCCGCTATTAACGCTGGGTTATGTGACGTTGCATTAGTGCTTTATGGATCAACCGCTGCATCAAATGCTATGGCAATTGGAACTGGTGGCTCTAGCGGCAGCCGCAACCCCGAAACTGCCTTTACAGTCCCTTATGGCATGACCACAGTCGGTAGCTACGCAATGTATGCCAACCTCCACATGAAAAAATATGGCACGACCAGCGAGCAACTAGCTGAAATCGCCGTGACGATGCGCCACCATGCGTCCTTAAACCCACTTGCAAAAATGCGAAAACTTATTACTGTCGACGATGTTTTGTCGAGTCGATTAATTTCAAGCCCTTTGCATTTACTTGATTGCTGCATTATTAGCGATGGTGGAGGTGCCGTGGTTGTGACTAGTCTCGAACGGGCTCGGGATCTCCGAAGTAAGCCGATTCAGATTCTAGGCTGTGGTGAGGCAGTACAACACCAGGGAGTTGGAGACACTGACCTTCTGACCATCGCTGCAAAGCAGTCAGGTAATCAGGCGTTTGCGATGGCTGGTTTGAAACGCTCGGATATCGATCTGGCGATGATTTATGACTCTTTCACTATCACGGTTTTAGCAACGTTGGAGAATCTTGGTTTCTGCAAAGCAGGTGAAGGTGGCAATTTTGTAACCGGTGGGAACATAGGACTTAAAGGCACGTTACCGGTCAACCCAGATGGAGGTGGCTTATCCTCTAACCATCCTGGCATGCGTGGAATATTCTTGATCATTGAGGCTGTTAAACAACTCCGAGGAGAATGTGGGGAGCGACAGCTTGACAGTCCAGAAACCGCCTTAGCTCATGGAACTGGTGGCACCATCGGCGACAAACATAGTGGAGCTACTTTGATATTAGGAGTGACGCAATGAGCAACATAGAACACCCTCTACCTTACGCTTCTTTCGAATCGCTCGGCTATTGGGAGGGCACTGGTCGCGATGAGCTGGTTCTCCAGCGCTGCAACAAGTGTCAAATTGTCCAACATCGACCAAGGGGCATATGCGTCAACTGTTTAGATGCATCCAATCTCGAGCACTTTGTGGCCTCTGGAAAAGGAACGGTTTACACGTATACGGTAACTGAACAGAATCAAGCTAAAGGCTTCGCCAAAGCGTGTCCGTATGTTCTTGCCTATGTGGACTTAGAAGAAGGTTCGCGAATACTTACAAATATTGTGGACTGCGAACCATACGACGTTTCGGTAGGAGCAGAAGTGATGGTCAAGTTCGTTACCCAGGAACGACCTGACACTGAGTCCTTCGCTGTCCCAGTATTCACTTTATCTTAGGAACCTTCTAGTCTTATGATCCTTGATTTACATACGCACTCGATCAAATCTGATGATGGTCGCGCAAAGGTAGAAAATTACTGTAAGTGGATTCGAAAAAAAGAAATCCCTCTAGACGGGTTTGTGCTCACTGAACATAGACAATACGACTCAGAATCAGATTATCGAGCTTTAGAAGATGAGTACAACCTCTTAATCCTTAAAGCCAGCGAAGTCGAGACAGACTATGGGCATGTCTTAGTTTTTGGTGTTAATGAAGACTTATTGCATAGTTTTGATTTCGCTAACATACGACTTCCTATTCAAACAGTGTTGAATGCCGCTAAAGAGAACGGTGCTTTCGCTGCTCCTTGTCATCCAGGGCGAAAACGCGTCGGGCTTTTTTCGCACTATGAACTCTCTGGTCCGATATCTGATGTCCATACTGTCGAAGTTTTTAATGGTGGTTCAATACCCGGTGAAGACGAACTATCAGTCAAGCAGGCAGCGATACATGGGTACAAAGGTTTTGGCGGATCGGATAGCCACGTAGTTAGTCGAATCGGCTACTGCGCCACTACATTCGAATCTGACAGCATTACGACAGTCGAAGGTTTAGTTGGAGAGCTCCAATCTGGTTCATTTGGGCCGATTTCGCTAAGGCCAGAACCAAAAAACACCACTACTGAGCCCTAACTTACCTACTGAGCAAACCACCGAAACTGGGCCACTACCCTGAGGTCTGCGATATTTACTTATGCACCGATATTTCGTAATTAATAGTTTTATACTCTTCAAGTGTTACGTTCGCACTGCAGGTATTTGAAAGGAATTATATGGCCGAGTCGTCTGGAAGCGTAGATATCGCCGAAGCCCGAGCTGAATGGGTCGGCGTTGAATTTGATTGGGCAGAATTTACCATTGACAAGGACGCAATGATCCAGTGGGCTTTGGCTTGCGGAGAAACCGACGAAAGGTTTATAGACCCATTACATTCAGATTTCCAGGCTCACCCTAGCTTCACGACTCACTGCATGTCAGGACGTTTGTTTCCGAAAAATTTCCCTCAGATCGGCGGCGGCTTCGGGATTGATGGGGGTAAGACAGTCACGGCCCATTTACCAATACGAGCAGGGGCTACGCTTAGCGCTATTACTACGATCGCAGATATTTTTGATAAAACCGGTCGCAGCGGCACCATGGTATTTATCGTACAACGAATGGAATTCAAAGATGAGACCGGCGCGTTAGTCTCAACTGTTGACTGGAAAATGATCAAGAAGGCCTGATGTGAAAGTTTTATCGTACGATGATGTCGAACTTGGAGATGATCTTCCAGGCGAGATTCCAGACGTCTCAATGTTAAAAGTTACTGCATTCTGCACCGCCGCCAAGCATGTATTCGAGCGATTCGTAGACCACGAAGCAGCGCGCAAAGAAGGTTTTCCGGCAGCTATTGTGCCTGGGATAATGAGCCAAAGTCTGCTTCTTGCGATGATTCATCGCTGGGCACCTGGTTGCACTGTGCGGAAAATAGACACTGTGTTTCGAGGCACACTTTTAGTCGACAGCAAAGTGACTATGAGCGGCGCTGTAACTGACACAGACGATTCAGCGAGAACGGTTGAAGTTGATCTGGTGATTACTGCTGAGGATGGTCGAACTGGTGTAATCGGTACCGCTGTCATCGAATTTCAGGCTTAGATACTTCCCTAAGCCAATTCGATGAGTAATTCGCGTCAAGTACTGAAGAGTTAAGGACCCTAAAGAGTTTTGATTAACTTTGAGACGTCTTTGAGTTAGTGTGCGTGTTGACAGGAGGCTGCAATCTTCTGCCGAGGATTATTTACCGAAAGACTTAATCATGCAACTGGACTTAACTGCCAACGAACTTTTAACCACCACGCGCTCAGTTCGTAAACGCCTTAATCTTGAACGAACCGTTGGGTCCGCAGTACTGCGTGAATGCGTGGAAATAGCCTTACAAGCACCAACTGGATCTTTACGGCAAGACTGGCACTTTTATGTTTCGAACGACAGAGATCAATGCCACCAAGTAGGTGAAATATATCGAGAAGTCTGGCTTAAGTTAGCGTCTGATCAATATATCGAATCCTCTGCGAATCAACAGTCAAGTGATGAATCCCGCCACGACTACCTAAACATGATGGGTTCGGCCAGGCATTTGGCCGAAACATTTCCGAAAGTCCCTGCGATTTTCGTGCCCTGTATCGATGGGCGACTCGACGGAGCTGATGCTGGAACGCAGGCTCTCAAATGGGGGTCGGTCATACAGGCAGCTTGGAGTTTCATGCTCGCAGCCAGATTACGTGGATTAGGCACTTGCTGGACTACGGTCCACCTGCAAAGAGAACGAGACGTCGCTGAAGTCCTAGGCATTCCTTATGACACTACCCAGCAAGTCGCTTTGAGCCCAGTCGCTTACACCATCGGACAAGAGTTCAAACCTGGCCGACGAAAAGATATTGATCAATTCCTTCATATGAATCAATGGTAGAGATGATTAGACAGAAGGGACCTAAAGAGAATCCTTCAAACATCGACATGGAGCAAATCCGAGAAGGGTTTAAGGCTTGGGTCTCTGAGAACTGGGAACCTAATGGTGATCTCATTTCCTGGAGGACAAAACTGGCAATGGCTGGATGGGCATGCCCATCATGGCCCAAAGCTTGGTACGGAAAAGGTTTACAAGGCAGCACTGACCGAATGGTCAACGACGAACTCTTTAAGGCCGGAGCGGTCGGAGTCGCCTCTGGCGTCAGTATGTATCTTGTCGCACCTACGTTATTAGATTGGGCAACTGACGAGCAGAAGCAACGATTTCTTTTGCCGATTCTGACAGGTGAACATAAATGGTGCCAGCTTTTTAGCGAGCCCGAGGCGGGCTCTGATCTCGCTGGTTTGAAAACGCGCGCTGAACGAGATGGCGATGAGTGGGTCATAAATGGTCAGAAGGTATGGAACTCGGGCGCGCACAAGGCAGATTATGGAATTCTGCTAGCGCGCACGGATCAGGATGCGACTAAACATCACGGCATCTCTTATTTCGTTATACCGATGAAGCAAGACGGAATAGAAACGCGCCCGTTGCGTCAAATGAACGGCCACGCGTCATTTAACGAAGTGTTTCTGACTGATGCACGAGTACATAAAGATGACCTGATTGGCGATGTTAGTGAAGGATGGAGAGTAGCCCTGTCAACGCTTGCCCATGAACGAAGCGGCGTGGCAACCAGACGACCTCGATTTAAGGATGACGCTGGGCAAATTGTTGAAACGGCTCGAACTGAGGCGGATGAGTACTTTTCTACTTACCGTTGGTATCCCCAACGAGCAGGTAGAGCTAATCTGATTGTCCCCGAAATCCAGAGAACGAACCAGCGTGCGAATCCACTTTTAAGGTCCGAAGTATCCACCGTTGAGACATTGCGACAGGTCGCAGTATGGACAACCAGCCGAGCCAGAGACGCCAGGGCTTCTGGAAAGCCGCCTGGAGCGGAAGGGTCCGTGGCGAAGCTGAACATGAGCGTAACTGCGAAGGCTTGCCATTACGCACACACTAAGATCATCGGCGCACAGGGCATGCTAGTTGGCACTGACTCCCCCAGAGATGGCCTTATCGCAGAAGTTCTCTTGTCAACCCCTGCTCAGTCAATAGCCGGCGGGACTGACGAAATTCAAAAAAATATCCTTGCGGAAAAGATACTAGGATTACCCAAAGAACCGATCTAGAGCAGAAAAACCGACTCGAAAGTAGCTTCCCCCTATGCCTCCCAAGAGCACTGGCGCCACACAGCCATTATCCACATCTATACCTTGGCGACCATTTCCCGGTTTCGACGGCTTGTATTATTACGTGCTCGATGTTGATAAAAAAAGGGACTTGGTCGACATGCTGATGAAATTCGATAGCGGATCAAAGTGTGTGCCGCACAGACACGTTGGCCCAACGCGAACGCTTGTCATCGAGGGCGATCACCTTATTTTTGATTCAGCGGACCCGAATAAGCTTGTCTCAACCCGTCCAGCTGGAACGTTTTCTACAAATAATGGTGATGAGACCCATATCGAAGGCGGAGGAGACAACGGCGCTGTCATTTTGTTATCGATGACAGCAGTGAACCAAGAGATTTATGAAGTCTTTGATGCAAACATGGTGCTGAATCGAGTCATCGATACCTGTGATTTTGAACGAGGGCTGAAAAAACAAAATGAAGAGAATTCTGTCTCCTAAATGAACCACACCGAAGAGAGTGTCCTCAACCATCAAGCGTCAAGGCAGCTTGCTAAGTTAGCCGAAGCTGTGCATGGGTGTGGTTATTACCCTACTGAGATAAAAGATTTCAACAATCGTGGCTTCCGTGGTTGGTGGCATGCATATTTCGCGTATAGGGCGGCTCCATTAGGGCAAGCCTCAGAGAAAATGGTTACGGCTACTTTTTACAATTTCGCTCCTCGGATGGTCGCCAAATCAATTCCATCTTGCTGGGAGATTATGTCGCCGGCAATGGTCCGATCAACACATCTCGAATTAATAGATCAAGCTATGCATCGCATCTTTAACGATGAACAATTCGAGGCCCCATTTAAAGCGGCGCACAGTATTCTGCGTTCGATCAGCGACAAATTACCTGTGGCAGGTCGACCATTATTCGCGAGTTGGGCCTCAGAGGCCTGGCCTGAGGATTCCATGCTTGCGGTGTGGCACGGAGTGACACTGCTTCGCGAGTTTCGTTTTGATGGCCATAACATAGCTTTAATTGCCGGCGAGTTAGATCCAACAGAATGTCACGTCATGATGTCCGCCAATGGCCGTGGTGATCCGGCGACGATACAAAAAATCAGAGGTTGGACCGTAGAAGAGTGGCAACACGCGGCGACACGACTAAGGCAGCGCGGCCTCATCGATGAGACCGGGAACCAAACAGATGCGGGGCTCGTGGCCCGAAAAAACATAGAGCATCACACCGACCGCCTTGCTAGCTCAATCGTTGCTGTATTGGCCGATGACGTAGAGTCTCTTCTAAAACTTCTTTCGTTGTTCTCCGACCACCTATTAAGTTCTGGAGAAATTCCTGGTATCTGGCCGCCTCCGAATGTTGCAGCACTTACAGAGTGAAGTACCTTTGGTTATGTAACGTGTCCCCACAATATAGTATTAAGAGGTTGACGTAAGTGAACGATAAAGCCGACCCGGATGTGGCAGAGCGAAGTAACTTTCTTCACGACATAATCAGCGAAGATATTAAGAACGGCCGATTCGAGCGATCTTTTCGGACCCGGTTTCCACCTGAACCAAATGGCTACCTCCATATCGGTCATGCAAAAGCAATCTGTCTGGACTTTGATCTAGCTGATGAATTCGCTGGTACTTGCAATCTTCGATTTGATGACACTAATCCGACTACAGAAGATGAAACCTATGTCGAAGGAATAATCGATGATCTCAAATGGCTTGGCTATGAAGCAGAAAACATTTGTTATACATCAGATTATTTTGAGCAGCTTTATGCATGGGCAGAACTTTTAATAATTGACGGACTTGCCTATATCGATGATCAATCTTCAGTTGAGATATCCGAACAACGAGGTGGTTTCGGCAAACCTGGAGTAGAAAGTCCGTTTCGGTCTCGAAACGATGACGAAAATTTGGATCTCTTTCGTCAAATGCGTGATGGCGTATTCCCGGAAGGACATTGCGTTCTTAGAGCTCGAATCGATATGCAACACGACAATATGCAAATGCGAGATCCAGTAATGTACCGAATCAAACATGCTAGTCATTATAGAACTGGAGACCGCTGGTGCATATACCCGACCTACGATTGGGCTCACGGGCAAGGTGACGCAATCGAAGGCATAACACATTCTTTGTGTACGCTAGAATTTTCGAACAACAGGGACTTGTACAACTGGTTCCTCGAAAAACTCCCGCTTCCTAATCCGGCTCCTTACCAAACTGAATTTGCGCGTTTAGAGTTGACGCACACGGTGACTTCAAAAAGAAAACTCCGTGACCTTATCGACAATGGAGTTGTGAGCAGCTGGGATGACCCGCGGCTGCCAACTCTGAGAGCACTAAAAAAGCGTGGTTACCCAGCTTCTGCCATTCGATCTTTTTGTAAAGATATTGGAGCGGCGAGAACGAACTCGCGTCATGCTATAGAACTCCTTGAATCTTATGTACGGGTTAATCTTAATGCTGTTTCGCAAAGACGGATGGCAATACTCAGACCGGTGAAACTCATCATTACCAATTGGCCCAATGATGAGAACGGACATCCAATTGTCGAATGGCGCGAGGTTACTAACAATCCTGAAAATGAACTTGATGGAGTGCGCCTTGTTCCTTTCTCTGGAACTCTATATATCGAACAAGATGACTTCCAGGTCAACCCCCCGCCGAAGTTCTTCAGGTTGACTCCGGGGGCCGAAGTCAGACTGCGCAGTGGCTACTTCATCACCTGTAACAATTTTGTTGAAAACTCGTCTGGAGAACTTCAGGAGATCCACTGCACCTATGACCCAGCAACGGCTGGCGGTAAAGCGCCAGATAACCGAAAGGTCAAAGCCACACTCCATTGGGTTTCGGCTGACCATGCCGTAACCGGATCTGTTTCACTATATGACCGACTATTCACAGCAGAACTGCCTGGTGAAACGACGGGAGATGTCATGGACGATCTCAATCACCAATCAGTTGAGACATTAACTAATTGTAAATTTGAACCAGCACTAGCCGAAACACCTACAGAAGTAGTCGTACAATTCGAACGATTGGGTTATTTCTCACGAGATGCCGGGACTCCTCTGCTATTTCACAGAACCGTGGGATTACGAGATGAGTGGGCCAATATACAAAAACGAACTAAAAAATGAAACTAATGGTTAAGGACGCAGAACAATGCGAAATGGGCCGGTAGCTATAGTCACAGGAGGTGGGAGCGGCGTTGGTTCTGCTTCAGCGCAAAGACTTTGTGAACTAGGATGGCAAGTTGTTGTTTGCGGAAGACGAACAGAACCTCTACTCGAGTTATCCTCAGCCTTCCCAAACATCCATTCAATTGCAGCAGACATTTCTATTCCAGAGGATGTCAATCGTCTCTTCGCTGACACAGTGAACCTATACGGACGAGTTGATTTGCTATTTAATAATGCTGGTCGGGGAACTTTGCCAGTTTCAATTGATGAGTTGCCTGTGGAAGATTGGTTAGCGACAGTGGCCGTTAACTTGACCGGTTCTTGGTTATGTTCTCGAGCAGCATTCGCTCAAATGAAATCGCAGTCGCCCGCCGGAGGAAGAATTATTAACAATGGATCCGTCTCTGCTCATACGCCTCGACCAATGTCATCGCCATACACCGCTACAAAACATGCCATTACTGGACTAACTAAGGCCTTGGCCCTAGAAGGTCGCGATCACCAGATAGCTGTGGGACAAATCGATATTGGTAATGCAGCCACACCGCTCACTGAAGCGATGGCTCATGGCGCACTTCAACCATCTGGTGAAACCGCACCCGAGGCCTTAATGGATGTACAACATGTTGCCGAAGCAATCGGCTACATGGCATCATTGCCATTGGATTCAAACGTATTAAATATGACCGTCATGGCGAATTCAATGCCGTTTGTTGGAAGAGGATAATTCCCAGCTTTGTCGTGTGAAGAGCCGCATTAGCTAGACCGAAGTAATTTCATCGGTCGAGCTCACCAGTTATTTTTGTTATGGCAAATGACTGGGTGCCAGATCCTAAGAATTGCCCATTTTCAGAAAATATCCTAACTACACCATGACCGATAGCTTGCGAAACAACGAATGACTCAATTTCAATGAGTATCCATTCTGATGTTAAACGTTCGCCGAGCCTAATAGCATTGTCTAAGCTCGAGCCTCTAAATGCTTTATTGAGACTAACTCGCATCCCACTGGGCAAGAGATCAGCGAGCGCCGTTAAACCCATAGTTGTTGACGCTAATGTTCCTGGCAGTCGCGCCCAATACTGCACTACTCCGTCACCTGGTGTCTGCTGTGCTATCCGAATATCTGCCGAATCCGTGAATGACACACCAGTCTCAGAGGTTTGGGGACGTTTCGAGCACAATAATGGATCACCGAGTTCTCGATCTTGAACCCAACATTTATCTTCAGGCAGTGTTCTACCACCGAATCCACAGAGGGCTCGTAGGACTACTCCCCCATCACCGATTATGTTACCTGCGGCTTGAGTTATTTTATTCCCAACAGCGTTTAGCTCAAGTTGGATAGTTACCTCTGAACCAAGCGTTACTCTGGAAAGATACTGAGCTGAAGCGTAGGCCAATTGCCGACCGGTGACCACTTCCAGAGCTCCAACGACCGCAGCTAGGGCACAACCACCATGCAAGGTTCCAGTAGCTCCCACTACCGTCGATGTGATGGGCATACGCCACAAAAGCTCATCACCAGTCGGTTCCAGGCCAAAAAATTTGAGCTCGTCGTTTTGGGAAGTATTTGTTATTTTAAGACTTGTCACGGTTTTTTAACCTTAGAGCAAAGTCTTATGAACAAGCGATTCAATTGTATAATCCACATTGCCGAGTCTTCTATAAGTCACCGGTTAACAACTCTCACTCAAATGTATGCGAGACAGGCCAAATCTGTTACGAAGCCCACGGCTCATTAGCACTCTCAACATAATGATCTGGACGAATACCAAACGTTTCAATCATCCGTTGCCAACCAGAACCGACTGCAAGAAGTGACCCCAACCTTAAGATTTGAGGCTCAGAAAAGTGCTCTAATAACTCGCTATAAACTGCGGCAGGTAAAACGCCTGAACTATTTCCAGAAACGTGATCAGTCAATTTTAATGCAGCTATCCAAGATTTAGGGAGATCTGAATTTTGATAGTCAGCAAGCTGTTGTATGACTTCTTCTGTTAAGCCGGTGCGCACCAACGATGCGCTTTTAACTAAACTTCAATGAAAGCATTCATTCTGATTAGCCATTCTTAGACGGCACAGTTCAACCATGTGGCGGTCTATCTCAGAGTCTCCGCCGTACATAACGCCCACCCAGTCTAAAAACATGGACAAGGTCGTTTCATCAATTGCGAGCGTACGAAAAAGGTTGTCATCTTCGTAAGCCTTCGAATACCAAGTTGCTAGCCGATCCGCATTGGTCTCGTTTAGCTCTTCGACCTTTGGTAGGTGCCCATAATCATTTGCCATAGGTACAAAAACTCCGATACAGATTCATTTAACCATAACGCCTGTGAGGTAACCTCGCAGGGAATTAGGTTTAAACGATGCCACGGGTAGAACTCTCCTTAATTGACTAGTATCTAAATTATTAGACAACGAAAAGTTTGGGGACCACATGAAAGCCGCAGTTTTATGCGAACAGCCGGGCGATCTAGTTATTGAAGATCTTTTGATTGATAAACCAGCTCCACAAGAGGTCTTAATTCAGACAGTTGGCGCCGGGCTCTGCCATTCTGATCTTCACATGATGGAGGGATTATTTCGCTCAAAGGTTCCCTCAGTCATGGGACACGAGTCGGCTGGGATCGTCCAAGCAGTTGGTAGCGACGTAACGTATGTGAAACCGGGAGACTCAGTCGTTGCATGCCTATCAATATTTTGTGGGCAATGTAGCGAATGTCTCTCAGGGCATCAATACCGATGCTCCAATACAAAAGCCACGTCACGAAATCGTGACGCGAACCCCCGACTAAGTCGGCCTGATGGAACTGCAGTAGGCCAGATGGCCAGGTTAGGTGGCTTTGCTGAAGAAATGCTTGTACATCAAAACGGCGTAGTCAAAGTGACTCCTGACATGCCTCTAGACAAAGCCTGCCTCATCGGATGCGGTGTAACAACGGGATTTGGAGCGGCAGTAAGGACAGCTAAAGTGCCAGTCGGCGCAACTGTCTGCGTAATCGGGTGTGGCGGCATTGGACTGTCGGCTGTTCAAGGGGCAAGAATAGCCGGGGCTTCACAGATTATCGCTGTGGACATGGGCACTGACAAACTGTCAATGGCTCGCCTAATGGGCGCCACCGACACGATTGATGCATCCTCCACCGACGACGTAGTAAATAGCGTCAGAGAACTAACCGGTGGAGGAGTTGAATACAGCTTCGAAGCAATTGGCCTTAAAGAGACCGCAGAGCAGTCATTCGAGATGCTCAAGCCCGGAGGAACTGCGACAGTGATAGGAATGATTCCATCAAAAACCAAGCTAGAAATCCGAGGAATTGAACTATTATCTGAGAAGAAACTACAAGGATCCACCATGGGGTCTAACCAATTTCGTACAGACATCCCACAAATGATTAACTTCTATTTAGAAGGAAAGCTGTTACTTGATGAGATGGTCTCTAGCACCATCGCTCTTGACGAAATCAACGAGGGTTACGGTTGGATGAAAGCTGGTTCGAGCGCTCGAACAGTTGTAAAATTTGATTAACACTGCTGCAATGAGATGAGAGATATAAGCGATTCACTCAACTGTCCCATCTCATTGCATGGTGATTCCAAGTAGATCTTGGGTTGTCGCTCCATCAATTCCCGCTGCAAGAGCAGCGGCGCTTAGTTGGTCAACCGTTACGGCATCCACATCGAATCCTTGAGCTCGAGCTATTCGAGCTTTAGCTTCAGGTTGTCCTGGAAGTAGTACTTCTTTAGTGTCGTTTCGTGGCTTAGTTTCAGCTATATAAGCAAGATACTTATCTACCTCATCACTAAATGCTGCGTATTCACCTGTTGCTGATGGGTCTATTATCAGCGAAAGCATATTGTTAATAATCTTAGAATCTCGTGCATTTTCTGGCTGGGATGTTTCACCGCCCAATAATGCAGCAGACAACAATTCACACATGATTGCTAGGCCTGAGCCTTTATGTTCACCAAAAGCAACTAGAGCGCCTGCGTCGGGAGCGTTGTTCATTAGTCGCATTACGGGTGCAGGGTCATCTGACAATTGACCTGCCGAGTCTATTACTGTGCCCATAGGCACTCGATCTCCTTTGTTATAAGCAACACGAGCTTTGCCGCCTGCAATAATACTCGTGGCCATATCTAGGAGTGCTGCGGGTTCATCTCCTCGACCAGGCACGGCTGCGCAAAAGGGGTTAGTACCGAATCGTGATTCAGCGCCACCATGCGGAGCGACCAAAGGCGTGTGACCGATTACATTGACAAAGTGAACGGATACCATTTTTGCCTGAGCACATTGCTCAGCCCAGTGACCGATTCGTCCTATGTGATAACTGTTTCTTAAACCTACGATAGCGACGCCGAACTGTCGGGCACGTTCAATACCCTCCTTCATAGCTTCATATCCATTGACTTGACCGAAACCTGACTGGCCATCAAACACAACTAGAGAACCTGCATCTGTCGTGATTTTGGGAAACTGGTTCACTTTCAGGTGTCCGCTAACAGCACCCGCAACATATGACGGCAACATCCCTATTCCATGGGAATCATGTCCAGCAAGGTTGGCTCCTACTAACTGGTCGGCGACTAAGTGCGCCTCGGCACTGTCGCTTCCGAGGCCGATACAAACACGACCGACAAATTTATGGGCAGAAGATGGCGATACGATTGGCATGAGGAAACGGTAGCCGATAGCGAGTACTTACGCTTGACCCACAAAAAGTTCAGTCGATTCAAGATAGCCAGGCTCAATAACCAAGGTCCCAGGACTTACCTTGCGAATTGACTCAACGATAGGTCGAGTGTCGGTAGCTACTGAGAAACCCGGCAGCCAATTGTCATGATGACCAAGGAGCACCGTTGAAGGCTGCAAGTGTTCGACTTCCTTGGCTAAAAACTCACAGAGTGAGCCTTGAATCGGTTCACCATCAATATTACCTCGTCCTGCTGCCGCCAAAATAGCTACATCAGGTCTTAACCCTTCAAGAACTCCGCTCCAATGACCTGAGGTATCTTTAAAAAGCAGGCTTCCATCGGGCGCCTCTATAAGGAATACAAGTGCACCACCATCGCCACGCTTACTGTGTCCACTTGCACTTTCAGCTAAATGCACTCTTACCGCATCGGAAGTTTCTTGAACTAAGTAGCTATTAAGACTTTGCATTGCAGCCTGTTGCTCTTGCCATGTCACACCTAAGTCACCAATGCATTGGGTGTCAGGTTGCACCATTCCAAGATGAGACCAGACACAAGAGTGTTGGCTTGGATAAACGCGTACCTTTACGCCATTACCTAAATCAATGTTTTCACCGCCCTGCACACATATCATCCTGTCTATCGGAACGCCTGCAGTTTCCATAACCCGCACCGACTCGTATGAGCCAATCAGCTTAGCATTGGTATTGCGTATAATTTCTTCGGCTCCGTACAGGTGGTCAAAATGAGAGTGCCCAATCAAGACCCAGTCGGCTTGTTGAACATCAGATGCCGAAAGACCAGTGCCATCTGCTCCACTAGGTCTGTCTATATACGCATCAAGGAAAATACTCAAACCAGCAGTCTTGTAGCAGAAGGTGGAACAGCCATACCAATCAAGAGTTGAGGACATAATCAAAGGTTAGACCGAATTCCTAATTTATAAGCCATAGTGGTTAGGTGTCTTCTTTCCAACGGACCAGTGTTGCCATTATTTTGTCACTCTTCACATGCGTTTCCTGCTCCAATCTCGAACAGCCGAATACGGGAAAGTTGACAGTAATGGCTGCTTCATCATTGACTAACGTCTTCAGCGATAT
Organism: Acidimicrobiaceae bacterium; assembly: GCA_905182565.1. Taxonomy (GTDB): domain Bacteria; phylum Actinomycetota; class Acidimicrobiia; order Acidimicrobiales; family Poriferisodalaceae; genus UBA9040. The sequence goes on from CAJJCB010000017.1 coordinate 216,341, forward strand.
TGCTGAAATGTTCCAAACAGCGAACCCTGAAGCTGATGTAAAACTAATTTTCGCAGGAAGTGGAAGTCTGCGGGAACAAGTTATAGATGGGGCATATTTTGACATAATTGCCACAGCCAACCAAGACGTTATGGATGCTCTTATAGAAGCCGCTGAAGTTACTGACCCAAAAGTGTTCGCACGTAACGTTCTCACATTAGTAAGTCCTATAGACCAACAGCCTCCGATTTCTTCCCCCGATCAATTACGAGAAAGTAATTTACTAGTCGGAGTATGCATAGAAACGGTGCCTTGCGGAGCATTAACTTTTGATTATTTAACTTCAGCCGGCTTGAAGCCAAACATAGTCACCAAAGAGCAGAACGTGAGATCCTTACTGACGAAGGTTTTAGAAAATGAGTTAGATGCTGCTTTCGTTTATGTAACTGACGCTCAATTACATCCGGACAAAGTTATTTCTATTCCGCTTTTACCAAAGCATCTCAAGGCAGCGAACTACCCGATAGCGAGGTCCGCAGGTAGCGATACCAGCGAGTTAGCCTTAAAATTTCTGGAGTTTTTAGGCACAGACAAGGTGCTTTCATTACTCATTAGCTACGGTTTCTTACTACCATGAAAAGCCCGCCTTCTGTCCAGCGACTTCCACTTGTAGTCCGCCTGGCAGCTAGCACCGGAGCACTTTTTTTGATTATACCGATAGTTGGTTTAGTCGGAAAAGCATCATGGAGTTCGTTACTACTCGACCTCAAGAACGAACTAGTCTTAGATGCTTTACAAATTTCTATAACAAGTTCTATCGCAGCGGCTCTGTTAGCAGTTCTATTCGGAACGCCGTTGGGTATCGCAATGGCAAGAATCACAAATAAATGGAGTGTCGTTCTACGGTCAATTGTTCTTCTGCCAATGATTTTGCCGCCGGTAGTTGGTGGGTCTGCTTTATTATTTGCACTTGGACGAAATGGAATCTTTGGAAAGCCGTTGTTTCAGACAACTGGGCTAATACTGCCCTACTCATGGGCTGGCGTTGTCATCGCTAATCTATTCGTGGCATTACCATTCGTTGTATTAAGTGTCGAATCTGGGCACCGCTTGCTGGATCGACGTTACGAACTTGCTAGCGCGTCACTAGGCGCAGGAGCTAACCGAAGGCTTACAAGCATAACGCTGCCGCTACTTCGACCTTCTATTCTCGCTGGCGGGCTATTGGCCTGGGGGCGCGCTTTGGGCGAATTCGGAGCAACCATAACATTCGCCGGGAATATGCCCGGCACAACACAAACACTGCCGCTTGCAGTCTATGGCGCTCTCGAGACTGACCGCCAGCTAGCGTTAGCCATTAGCCTACTCATGGTCAGTCTTTCTCTTTTCATCGTGATCACAATGAGGCAGCACTGGTGGAGTCATCGATGATCGCTTCAGGTAATGATTACGCTCTCGAGGCCCAATTTGAGCTTCGTCGTGGCAACTTAGCCATCACAGCCAACATTAGGGTAGGTGCTGGCGAGATCGTCGCACTATTAGGTCCAAACGGTGCCGGTAAGACAACCCTCCTCGAGTGCGTCGCAGGCGCTTTAGCAATCAGCAATGGGCACATTACCATTAGCGGAGCGACAGTAGATGATCCGGGTGCCGGCATTTGGCAACCGCCAGAGAATCGTCAAATTGGAATGGTTTTCCAGGACAACCTTTTGTTTCCGCATATGAATGTCATCGACAATGTTGCTTTTAGTTTGCGTTGTAACGGACATTCAAAGAAGTCAGCGCGTCGTAAGGCAGCCGAGGTCTTATTATTTCTAGGTGTCGCTGAGCTAGAAAGAAAACCCATTGAAGAACTTTCCGGTGGTCAAACGAAACAGGTAGCGATAGCACGTTCGATTATCCAAGAACCGTCGTTGTTACTACTTGATGAGCCACTAAGCGGATTAGATGCTCTTGCTAGTTCAAAACTAAGAGCTTTTGCGGTCAATAATCTTAAGGCTCTCCAGATCGGCTGTCTCTTAGTAACCCATGACTCTGATTTCGTCGTGGAAATTGCCGACAGAGTGTACGTTTTGGAGTCCGGGATCGTAACTGAGTTCGGTCAGCCCGACGATTTACGACCCAAGCCAAACACCCCTTATGTAGCCGACTTCGCCGGTACTAATTCTTACAACGGTATGGTACGCAATGGTCAACTTGTAATAAACCATAGTTTTCAGTTGCAGGTTGCCAACTTATCGACGGTAGGCCCCGTTAACGTATCAATTAACCCGCGATCGATTTCACTGCATAGAAACGCTAGCCAAGGAAGCCCTCGCAATAATCTGCCCGTCGTAATTGATAGCGTTGAATCTCTGGGTGACATAACCCGCATCGTTACTTATGAACCCACACCACTTGTGATCGATATCACAACTATCTCCGCCAATGAACTCAACGTTAGACAAGGTGAACATTTGTGGGCAACGATAAAAGCTACAGAAATTGATGTCGAACCTCTAGCGCTATGACTGGCAATAAGCACGCGACCGTCGAACGAAGTCTTCCAAAGCTTTCCTACCCACCTGACTTGCCGATCACTGCGGAAAGAGCGCGGATAGTCGAAGCAATTAGAACCAACCAAGTATTAATAATCTCAGGGGCTACCGGATCCGGTAAGAGCACCCAACTTCCAAAATTCTGCTTGGAAGCAGGCCAAGGTAAGACTGCGATGATTGGCCACACGCAACCGAGACGTATCGCTGCAAAAAGTGTTGCCGACCGAATCGCCAGCGAACTCGAACAGCCCCTTGGGGAGACCGTTGGCTACCAAGTTCGATTCAACCAAACCAGCTCGCAGGCGACAGCAATCAAAGTCATGACCGACGGTATTCTACTTGCCGAAATCAACAGAGATCCTCAGCTAAGTTCCTACGACACAGTGATCCTAGACGAAGCACATGAGCGAAGTCTTAACATCGATTTTTTGATCGGCTACCTGAGGCAACTATTACCCAAACGACCTGACTTGAAGCTGATTATCACTTCGGCAACTATCGATACAGCCCAGTTCGCAAAACACTTTGACGCAGCTCCAGTAATTAGTGTTGAGGGTCGCTCCTATCCAGTCGAGATCAGATTCGTGAACGAAGCAAGAAGTGATTCAGTGACCGAAGCAGCGGATGCTGCCCTAGGGTTGTTGCGAGAGAACCCAGGCGATGTCTTAGTTTTCTGTTCCGGAGATCGCGAGATTAATGAAGTAACAGCGGCACTCGAGGCTAAAAAAATACCGCAGTTGGAGGTCTTGCAACTTGCAGCGAGATTAAGTGACCGTCAACAGAAGCGTATTTTTCAGGATCACACGACTCGTAGAATTATTGTTTCCACGAACGTCGCTGAAACGTCGTTAACGGTTCCAGGTGTTACTTCAGTTGTCGATCTGGGTACAGCACGAATTTCTCGTTACAACAGTAGAACTAAGGTACAGCGCCTACCAATCGAACCCATTTCACAATCTGCGGCCGCTCAGCGCGCTGGCCGCTGTGGTCGCTTGGCTCCAGGTATTTGCGTACGAATCTATAGCGAAGAAGACTTTCTTGCTCGGCCGTACGCCACGGAACCAGAAATCCAGCGCACCAATCTTGCTTCTGTGATCCTTACGATGCTTTCAAGGTCTTTAGGAGATATAAAAAACTTCCCTTTCATCGATGCTCCCGATGATCGTTCTATTTCGGCTGGTTTTGCATTACTTGAGGAAATAGAGGCAATAAAGTATCGTCCCAAAGCTAAGGCATTCGAAATCACAAAGCTAGGGCGAAGTATCTCACGGCTCCCCATAGATCCAAGGCTCGCTCGAAGCGTTATTGCCGCGAGCGATCAGGGCTGTTTGCCGCAGATGTTAATTATTGCATCGGCATTGTCGATTCAAGATCCACGACTTCGCCCTTTAGGCTCGGAAAAGCTAGCCGATGCGGCACACGCAACTCACGGTGATGGAAAGAGCGACCTATCTTCGATCCTAGAACTTTGGCATAACCTAAAAGAGAAACAATCAGAACTAACCTCATCAGCGTTTAAAAGATTTTGTGAAGCTAATTTCATCCATCACCAACGCTATAGAGAGTGGATTGATATTCATCGACAGCTTCTGCGGTCTACCAAAAAGCTAAGCGCAACCACGGGTAACGACTCAGAAATCTCAGAAAGACTGAGTCGTTCATTGCTCACGGGGTTCCTTTCCCAAATAGGGAAATATGTGCCTGAGAAGAAACAATATAAGGGGGCTCGAGGTCTCGTTTTCAATATCTCACCCGGGTCCGTTATCTCTCGTTCCGAAAACCCGTGGGTTATGGCTTGTGAGCTTTCCGAGACGAACAAAACTTGGGCGCGGCAAGTAGCCCCAATCAAACCAGAATGGTTAGAAGAACTAGGACGCAATTTCCTCAAATCTAGTTTTGTCGATGCCTGGTGGGATAGTGGTTCAGCAAAAGCCATGACGATGGAATCAAAGACACTATTTGGCTTGGAAGTCGTATCAAGACGCGTCGTCCCTTTAAAAATTCATGATGCGTCCGAAGCGAGAGCCTGGTTCATCCAACACGCACTAATCGAGGGAGACTGGTTCGACCGATATCCATTTAGAGATCACAACAAAGAAATCGCCGAGCAAGCGAAGGCACTAGAAGCACAGCAACGCGCCTCCACTATCCTTTGGAGCGATTCTCAGTTACATGATTTTTTTGATCTCCACCTTGGGAAAGAGGTCTACTCTGCTGCTGATTTTTCTACGTGGTGGCGAGAAATTCGCGTAACCCAAGCAGGCCTTCTGAACCTTAGTTTAAGCGATGTTGCGGATGTATCTTATGCTGACGAACTAGCATTTCCGGCACTTTGGCGTTACGGAGAGATGTCCTTCAACCTTGTCTACGAGTATTCTCCAGGTTCAGCAAGCGACGGCATGATAATAGAAATACCTCTTTCGGCTATTCGGAGAATAGATACATCTACTTTTGAATGGTTAGTTCCTGGATACCGTCAGCAACTATTCCACGAGATCTTAAAAAAATTTCCGAAACAGACTAGACGGAAGTTAGGCCCTTTAAGTGACTTAGCGAAACGGTTAAAAAATGAACTTGACCCAACTGATACGGACGTTATTGAGTCGGTGAAGAACGCGCTCAGGAAATTTTATGGAATCGAAATTCCTGATGTTGATGGCCATCGCTCAGCCATTCCTTCCTATCTTCGACCCGTCTACCGTATTCTCGATTCAAATAATTCTGTTCTCAGTGAGGGCAGAGAGTTATCCAATATTTTAGCGGTTCTGGAATCCCGATTCGCTGACGAGCTCAAAACTACTACTCACCCAATAGAACAAATCGATCTTTTGGAATTTCCCGTGAACGGGATTCCTGGGAAAATCAAGGTTGCCGAGGAGTCAAGCGCTGAATGGGCATTCCCCTCTCTAACAACAGACGGTACTTCTGTAAGTTTGCGTCTTCTTCCCAACAGAAGTGATCAATCCACCAATATGTGGCGAGCGACGGTAGCGCTCTTAAACAAGTTTGTTCCCTCTGAAGCTCGTCAGGTAAGACCACTGATCACTTCATATCTACAACTAGCGATACAACAATGTGGCTATGACTCAACAGCACAGTGGTATCATGACAACGCCACAGCACTAATGGACAACCTCATTTCTGGTCTCGGTGGCCCAGCATGGACATACGATGCATGGGCTGATCTTCGCTCCGTTGTGCTCTCTGAGTTCCCTAAACAAATCTTGGAAGTCTGCAAAGCAAGCG
>CAJJCB010000018.1 GCA_905182565.1 Acidimicrobiaceae bacterium
AACATTCATTTGCTGCAAGGCTTGGGTTCACCAAATGGTTTGGCTGTTTATGACAAGGTTAACGAAGAGTGCATTCCGCATCCTTTCTACCTTTCGGGACACCCTGCCTGGGGCGATCCAGTTAAGCATCCTTGGACCACCAGCTACCAGATGTCATACTCAACCGAAGCTGTGCTTTGGGGCACCTGGATTAAAGTCAACCTTGCTGACGAACTGCCAGTTAAGGTTGCCGGTTTGGTGATGGACAACGACTTCGGTCTTGCCTATGAAATGGGCTTCGAGTCTTATGTCGAGAACAACCCTGACGTAGTGTCGGAATTCCTTCCGGTTCGCCATGACCCGGCTGCTCCAACGCTCACCAACGAGGTGACCACCATCGCGGCGTTTGACCCTGCTGTGTTCATTTCGATGACCGCTGGCAACCCGTGTCTGTTGGCAATCCAAGAAGTAGAAGGATCGGGTCTTTATGACCGTCTGTCAGCAGCATTCACTCCTTCGGTATGTAAAGGTATTGCTGCATACATGGCTCCTGCCGGCGATGCAGCTCATAATTACTGGATTGTTGGTGGTGGCGCTAAAGACACCACTGACAGCGTAAAGATGAAGGAACCTTTCATCAAATTTGCACGTGACCTGATAAGTGACTATGGCGAAGATGCCGGTATTTCATTAACAGGCGAAGGTATCTTCCGTGGATATGCGTTCACTGAAGCCTTCCGAATTGCTGATGCGCTTCCTGGAGGAATGAGCAGAACTAACCTGATGCTTGCGCTGCGTAACTTTAAGATCTATCACCCAGGTCTTCTAGAAGGTTTAACTATGGAACTAAACGGTAACGTAGACGCTTTCGTAGTTGAAGGTTCTGAGTACAGCCAGTTTGATGCTACGAACCAAACGTGGGTAATGGTTGGCGATATTGTTGACGCAAACGGCGGAACGCCGAACTGTGCGTGGGACAAAGCCAACGGTGGTTGCCGCTAAAGGTAAGGCATAATCGCATCAGATAACTAGATGCAAAAACGTTATAAAGATACAAAGAGGAACCGCTGGATCACGATCCGGCGGTTCCTCTTTCAATTATCGGGTCTCAGCAATTTACCCAAATAGCCACTGCCTTATAATATTTCTTGTTTTTTGGCTATCTCCGTTAACTTCAACTCGAGCTGGTTTTGCGGCTGCGACTGCATTTACTAGTATTACTTTGGTGTGTGACCCAGTTAAAGACTGTTCGACATGCCAGACTGGATCCATAATGAGCGAACCTCGGTAGGTGTGGCGGGACTTCACTATTAGCAACGCAGTGACCGTAGGTAATCCAACAACAGAAAGAGAAATAACCATGAAGCGATATATAGCGCTGTTAATGGGTCTTGTAATGGTCTTAGTCGCTGGCTGTACTAGCCAGGCCGACGTGGTGTCCAGGAATTTATCGACTGCGGCAGAAGAGTTCGAGATCAGTAGGCGGATTGTGATGTTCAATGGGATTACCGATAATTACCTTTTGAGTATCGAAGGACGCTGTTCTATTGAGGTTGATGCATTGGACAATCAACTGGAGGTAACCTGCAAGGTCGGCCCAAAAGCTTTCGAAAAGCACTTTCTTGGTCTGTCTGACAATGTGTCCTACCTCGTCGAGCAGCTTCAACCTGTTGCCGCAAACGAGTTCCGGACACGAGTGGTCTTCAGGCCTCAGACAATCCTTCCGGACATCGACCTTAAAACGTCGTCTAATGATAATAATGACGTTGAGTAAACTTTGTCATCGTGGCGAGCCAGGTGAGATTGGTGCTGGTGCCGTGAGCTTCATCGTTTTCGGTGGTGAAAAGGTTTCCTCTTTCTAGATACAAAAATATGATAAAGGTACAAAGAGGAACCGCTGGATCACGATTCGGCGGTTCTTCTTTTAATTGTTGAGTCCCGCTATTCCCCCAGATAGGCAATGCCTCATAACATTTATGTTCGGATCACCGTTGTCGGAGCTAAATCAGTTCTGCTTGGGTAGGTCACCACAGCTTGATTGCTACCTAATAACAGCGACCTGCTAGTTCTAGGTCCGTTTGTATGAAAACGAGTAAACAGATCCTTCGTGGAAGTTTTGCGTCCAGTTCTCTGGGATCATTTCTTGGGTGTTGAGCAGGCTATGAAGTTCTCTTAAACCTTCGCGCATCTGGATCACAAATTCGGCTTCCGGATACCCTGAAACTGCAGATGCTCTTTGAGAGGTAATGATTTCGACTTGGTGGTCGGTGTCGTATCTGGCTTGTAATTTTTTGGTTACTCTGGCTTCACCGTATTTGCCTCGATGTAGGAAGGTTAGGACATCTGTTTCGCCATCTGCTCTTAGGTGATATTTTACGAGGATTTTATTTCCGGTGCTTTTACCGTGATTGTCCCACTTGGCTTCTGATTCCATGGCTTCTTTCATAGCAGGCTCTCTAACGATTAGTCTTAAATACTTTGTTGAGGTTGGTTTAGGTGCCTTCGCCGCGTAGCTCGCGTAGACGTTCCTGCAGGTAGGAATCTGCTGTATAGCGGTCAGACAAAATAACGTCTGGGTTGGGATGGCAGAACAGCGGCAGGCTAATTCGACCAATGGTCTTGTCGACGCCTTCCGGGTTCACGACGCGATGGGTGGTGGACGGGAAGTAGCCCCCCGAGGCTTCCTGCAACATGTCTCCGATGTTGACGATCAGGTTGCCGAAATCACAAGGCACCTCCAACCACGACCCATCCTTTGCCAAAACCTGTAAGCCCGGTTCGTTGGATGCGGGCAAGATGGTAATCAGGTTGATGTCTTCATGCCCCGCAGCTCGGATCGCTGCGGGTTCTTCCTCACCAGTCAATGGTGGGTAATGCAAAATGCGCAGTACGTGCTTTCGACTGCCCTCGATCATGTCTGACAGTCGCTGGCTGTAGAGGACACTGACTTCTGGTGGTGACTCGTCTTCAATCCACTGCAGCAACTCCACCGTGAGTGTCATAGCACTCTCGTAATACGACTGAACATCGGGCCGTAGGTCGTCAGGGCATACATCACCGGAGTAGAAGTGAAAGAACTCCTTGAGGTCCTTGATCGTGTTGCCTTTGGCTGTCTCAGACATGGACTGCGGATAGAAACCGCCGGAGCCATTGTCTTGAACCTTAAAATCATTCTTGCGCTCTTCACTAAAAAAAGTACGCCACTGTTCATAGATACCTTGGACCTGACTCTGATGCAGCGGATGGTTTTTTAAGACGCCAAAGCCGGTTTCACGCAAAGAGCGAACAAAACCCTGCTTTGCGTTGGGGCTGTTGTAATCGACTGCGACGAGCGGCGTGATTTTATTCATAGCAGGCTCCCTAATGATTGGTCTAAAATATTTTTAGAGATGACTATTCGGCCAGTAAGGCTCTACTAATAACAAGTTTTTGAATCTCACTAGTACCCTCTCCAATAATCATTAATGGAGCGTCACGATAATATCGCTCGACCGGGTACTCACTTGTGAAACCATTACCACCATGGATTCGCATCGCGTCTAACGCAAGCTCACTCGCTGTCTCAGAAGCAAACAGTTTGGCCATGCCTGCAGCGAGGTCAACTCGTTCACCTGCATCAGCTTTTCGTGCAGCCTCAAAGGTAAGTAATTTAGCTGCCTCCAATTTAGTAGCCATCTCAGCAAGCCTGAAAGCTATAGCTTGGTGTTGAGAAATTGGTCGTCCAAAAGCTTCTCTCTCTTTCGCATAAGAGAGTGCAGCATCGTAGGCGGCTTGCGCAACACCTACCCCGCGTGCAGCAACATTAATTCGGCCTAACTCGAGAGCAGAAAGAGCCCATCTAAGGCCATTTCCAATACCATTTTGTCCACCAAGCAACTCGGTTGCAGAAATTCTGTGATCTACATAAGACATCTCTACAGTTTCAAGCCCTCGATAACCTAACTTCTTAATTTTTTTGCTAATAGAGATACCACCGCTTTTCTCACCCGGTGTTTTTTCAACAATGAAACAAGTAATTCCACCAGCGCCCTCATCATCTGCTGGAACCCGTGCGAGTAATGCAACTACTCCCGCTTTTTCCCCATTAGTTACCCACATTTTTGTGCCGTTGATAATCCACTCATCGCCATCAGGTTTTGCCTGACAACGCAAAGCAGCTGCATCAGACCCACTATCTGGTTCAGACAATGAGAAGCAACCGCGCAAATCACCGGTCGCCATTGCTGGTAGCCATCGCTGTTTCTGAACATCGGTACCAAATTGAGCAATCAATTTCGCGCAGATTAAGTGACTATTAATTACGCCCGCAAGAGACATCCAGCCTCGAGACAGTTCTACTATCACTCGAACGTAGGTCGAATTATCTAGTTCAAGCCCACCGTATTCCTCAGGAATTGTGGCCCCGAAAAGACCAAATTCAGCCATTTGCAAGACCATATCGGTCGGATAGATATCGGGCAGTTCAAACTCGGATGCATGGGGTATGACTTCGCTATCAACCCAAGTTCTCAATGTCGATATCATCTCATCTGCTAAACCAACTTCGGTCATTTTCTACCTCCAGCATGACAGATCTATATTCTGTATCTATGATCCTAATGAGCAAATACCGAACGTCTCGATTGGAAGAAGCCTAAATGAAAATTTCTATGGCAATTGGTGCAGGCGCGAGTCTAAATCCCCAGAGTTTGGCAAAAACAGTACAAGATCTAGAAAGCGCTGGAGTGGATCTGGTGTGGGGCGGAGAAATTTATGGATACGACTTAGTATCGACTCTGGCTTTTATCGCAGGTAAAACAAAATCTATGGAACTGATGACGGGAATTTTGCCGGTCTATTCGCGAACTCCATCTTTGATAGCGCAGACAGCCATTACGATTGACGCATTATCTGAAGGTCGTTTCGTTCTTGGTTTAGGTACCTCCGGGCCACAAGTGATCGAAGGTTGGCACGGTGTTCCTTACAGCAAACCCCTTGGGCTAACTCGGGACGTAATTAATATTTGCCGAAAAGTTTGGTCAGGAGAGAAAGTAGAGCATGAAGGTCGTGCCTACAACCTTCCTCTATCCGAAGGTGAAGGAACAGGCTTAGGTAAAGCTCTTAGGCTTATGTGTAAGCCACTAAGACAAGATATACCGATCGCCGTAGCGGCTATCGGCCCGAAAAACGTCGAAATGACTGCTGAACTTGCCAACGTATGGCAACCAATACATTTCCTCCCTGAAAAATTTCATGAAGTATGGGGTGAATCGCTACATGCAGGAAAAGCGAAGAGAGCCAGTGACTTAGGTGATCTTAAAATAATTGCCGGCGGTACTGTTGCGCTCGGCAAAGGACCCAGCGTAGACGTAGCTCGAAAAGCAGTGAGAGACAACGTTGGATTTTATGTTGGGGGTATGGGTGCTCGAGACAAAAATTTCTACAATGATCTTTTCAAGCGATACGGATATGAAGAGGAAGCAGCATCAATCCAGGACTTATTCTTAAGCGGTAAGCGTGAGGAAGCTTTTGCTGCGGTTCCAGATGAATACGTTGATAGAGCAAGCCTTACTGGTGATGAAGGACATGTTCGTGAAAGAATTCAGGTTTACAAAGATGTTGGCGTCACCTACTTAGATATTAATATTCCGGCTGGCACAGAGAACCCGCTGGAAGTAATTGAAAAAGTGAAAGCGTGGGCCGAATAGAGCGCATGGCACAAAGAATGGGCGCGAATATTCGGTTCGTTCACGCTGTTAGAGCGGCAGGTCTAGAACCGGTTATCCAAAATTTAGCCAAAGATACGAGAACTGCTATTGAAGCGGCTTCTGTTTTGGGCTGTGAACTCGAACAAATAGTGAAGTCTTTAGTTTTCGTTTGTGGTGAAAATTTTTTGTTAGTGCTTACGGCAGGTTCTAATAAAGTTAACGAAAGTAAGTTAAGCGAGGTAATGGGAGAACCAGTAGAGCGAGCTTCACCAACTCAAGTAAGGGAAGCAACCGGTTACGCCATCGGTGGAGTGCCTCCGATCGGGCACACTAAAAAGCTTAAATGTTTATTCGACCCACTACTGCTAAGCAACGAAACCGTTTACGGAGCTGCCGGAACACCATCAAGTGTTTTCGCCATCTCGAGTTCAACCTTGCTTGATCTGACGGCCGGGTCAATCGAGCAATTCACAGAGTGACTAAAATTATCGAATCGCAAAGCTTTAAAGAATGAGGAAACTAAGAAACCCTAAGTCGCTTCGCCATCTGCGAGTTGTCGAGTTTTTTCTGGCTCCCGACGGAAAGCTTTATGAAGGCTGGAAAACTGTCTTAGCCTCTGCGGCGGTAGTTTTTTTTGCAGTTGGTTCTGTTGTGTACGGTCTAGGCGTAATTTTTGAACCGTTACGAAATGAGCTGGGCTGGAGCACACTAGTTGTTTCTATTGGATTCTCTCTTAGGTCAGAAGTTGGAGGTGTAGCCGCTCCTTTCGTTGGCGCTGCTCTCGACCGTTACGGTGTTCTTCCGGTGGTCCGATTAGGGATAGGAACATCAGCAATCGGTGTCTTGCTACTTTCGTATGCTCGCTCCCATTGGGTTTTTTTTACAGCAGTGACCTTACTAGCTCTAGGTACCACGGCAGCCGGTGGACAAGTCGGCCACTTTGCAACAGCGAGTTGGTTTCGTGCACGTCGAGCTAGAGCTATGTCTCTGATGACATTGGGAGGCGCGTTAGGCGGCATTTTTTCATTCTTAATGGCATTAGGAGTAGAGGCAGTCGGTTGGAGAAACACATTGCGAGGTTTGGCGCTTGTAATTCTTCTATTCGGCTTTCCACTATCAAGGCGGATTCGCTCACGGCCTGAAGGTCACCATCAGCCCTTAGATGGCATATTGGTATGCGACACTAAACAAAAAACAGATAAGCGAGAATGGAATATTCCTTATCGGCGAGCAATCAGATCAAGCTCATTCAAGTACTTAGTTTGTTGGAACTTATTCATAGATTTCGGCCGTCTAGCCTACCTAACGCATCTTGTCGCCTTCATAGACCGAGATTTGGGTGCGGCACCAATCATGGCAGGTTTATCATTAACAATTTCGACCGGATCATCCCTTATCGGCAGGCTCGCTGCTGGACACTTTGCGGACCGGTGTGCCATGAATGTGGTGTCGGCTTTCACAACAATTCCGTTTGTTGCCGGAGTAGTAATTTTAGCTCTAGCAGTTGACCCTTGGCATGCCTATGTTGGTGCAGTGTTCGGTGGAATAGGATTCGGCGCGTCGATTCCCGTTCGCCCTGCTATGTACGTAGATTATTTTGGAATGCAAGCATTCGGTCGAATTATGGGTGCGGGCAGATTCGTTTCTACGACGGGAGGCTTTCTCGGTGCCACGATGCTCGGCTTAACCGTTGACCTCAACGATGGCTCATACAGCATGGGTTGGTGGATTGTTGCCATTTTGGTAGTTGTAAGTATCCCTTTGATCTTGATGGCTAAACCACCAGTTGAGCTTCAAAAAGAATTCGAAAATTAAGGGTGATAATGAAACTGTTAATCAGGTATACAAAGTTGCATAATCATTAATAGCTTTCGTTTATACCAACTATTTTGTATCTCTTGGTTCTAATGTCGCCTCATGCCCATTCATTCGACATCAATCGTTCCTCGTTTCGGAGAACTCGATCCATATAATCATGTAAACCATGCGGCTTACGTAGCTTATTTTGAAGCTGCTCGATGTGTAGCTCTATCGGACATTGGGATGGCTTTGCCGGACTTGAGTGATCGCGGAATTCAAATCGTTGTTACTAATCTAGAAGTTAAATTTCGTGTAGCTGCAACGGCGCGTGATTCCTTGAAGGTCTATACCGAGGTTAAAGAAATGCGACGTGCCAGTTCGATCTGGTTGCATCGTTTGGTTCGCGAGTCAGATCAAAAACTTTTAGTGGAATCAACTATTACCTTAGGGATATGCGACTCGGCTGGACGGCCTACTAGACCACCGGATGATTTGAATCTGGCGCTAAAGTTATTGTCGGGTTAGGGAAAGGTTTTGTAAATATGGAAAAGCGGCGTTTAGGTCGAACGGGCCATGAAAGTTCGCTAGCGATTCTAGGAGGAGCGGCATTTGCTGCTTGCTCAACTAGCGAGGCCGAGTCTGCTTTTTATGGAGCCCTTGAGATGGGTGTGAACCATCTTGATATTGCTCCGCGCTATGGTGATGCAGAAGAAACTGTGGGCCGTTACATACCATCAGTTAGAAAAAATTTGTTTGTTGGATGTAAAACTGCGGAGTTAACAGCCGATGCTGTTAGGGCTGATTTAGAAAGATCTTTAACTCGGTTGGGTTGCGACTATCTGAATCTCTATCAAGCTCATGGTGTAACGGATCTCAAGGATCTTGACAATAGAGCAGATGCGCTAGAGACGATTATGAAAATAAAAGAAGAGGGAATCACTCATTATGCAGGAATCACTGGTCATGACATAGGTGCTCCAAAAGCTCATCTTGAGGCCCTCAAGAGGTATGACCTAGACACAGTCATGTTCCCGATTTATCCGAGATTGTGGTCGGATCAGGAGTACCGCGAAGACGCTGAAAAACTGCTTAGCTATTGCGAAAAAAATGATGTTGGTGTCCAGATAATTAAATCGATCGCGCGAGAGCCATGGGGAGAGAACATTTCATCTCATCGTTGTTGGTATAAGCCTGAAACAGAGGAGAGTCTTATAGAGCGAGGTGTCCGCTTCGCTCTCTCTACTCCAGGAGTCGCTGCAATAGCTTCAGTCGGGGATTTGATGTTGTTACCAGCTGTGTTGAAGGCAGCAGAAAACTTTTCACCGATGAACGAAAGTGAACGTAGAAAAGCCATAGAAGAGTCCGCGGATAACCAAATTATTTTTCCCATTTCAGAACATTTCAGACGTGACTAATAGGCATACCTAATTAGACAACCGGGGTAAGGCCGCCATCTATATTTATGCTTGTGCCAGTTATATAAGATGCCGCATCGCTTGCTAAAAATAATGCAAGGTTGGCGAATTCTTGCGGGTCTCCCATCCGACCAGCTGGAATTCCACTTCCCATTTGTTTAACGAATTGTTCGAAAGATTCATCGCCTTGAAGATTGCTCCAACGTGTGCGCCACTGTTCACTCACAATCAGCCCAGTGTTTAGGGCATTAATCAACACTCCATCAGACGCAAATTCTGTTGCGAGGGCCTTAGTCAGAGCCATGCCTGCTGCCCTAGCGACAGAGGTAGGGCAAGTTTTGGCACCAGGTGCTTTAGCTGCAGAATTTAATGTGTTTATGATTCGGCCCCACTGACGCTCCTGCATATCAGGAATACATAGTCGGCATAGTCGTGCTGCGGAAAAAAATTTTAAGTCAAAGTCTGACATCCAGTCATCTTCGGTCACATCTAAAAAAGGTTTGGCATTAGAAGTCCCAGCGTTGTTCACTAAAATATCTACAACTCCAAATGTCTGTTTTGATTCTTCGTACGCCTCAGCTATAGCGTTTGCTTGGCTTACATCAGCGGAGATAGCGACATGGTTCCCTGACGGATTAGCAGTCCGTAGAGCGGAAAGCGTCTGGTCTAGGGCAAATTTATCTCTAGCTATTACGGAGACATTCGCTCCTGCAGAAGCAAATGTCTCGGCCATAGCTCGGCCAAGCCCTTTACTACCCCCGGTAATTAATGCGCTACGACCATCTAAACGAAGTTCCATGCTCTAACGATATATCGGATACAAGCTGCGCTCATCCAAAATCCCATCTCATTAACCCTTCCTGGATACACGAAGCGATAAGCAATCCTTCCTGATCAAAAAATTTGCCAGTGGCAAGACCGCGAGCACCGCTTGTGGATTCAACAGATTGTTTGTATAGAAGCCATGTGTCGGCTTTTGGAACTTGGTGAAACCACATTGCATGATCGAGACTAGTGCCGGTCAAACGCTCATCTTGCCAACGTTTTCCATGAGGCAGCGTCACGTGATCGATAAGGGTCGCATCAGCCATGTAAGCCAGAGCACATTCATGCATCTGTTGATTTTCGCCCATGGGTTCGCTCATGCGCATCCACATGAGCTGAGGTTCGGTTATAGGAATATCCTCTGGAAGCGTCGGCGGATTTATGTAACGAATTTCTATGGGTCGTTTGCGGCCATGCCATTCACCCGCGATTAAGCCAAGTTGTGATTCCCAATAGTCGTAATAGGTAATTAAGTCATCATCAGGCCCAGGAAGATCTTCTAACAACTCAGGTTGCCAAGTAAAGCCATTTTCTGGAATATGGAAAGACAAAATCGTACGAAATACTTCTACGTTTGCTTGACTAGCAACTACTTGTCGACTGCTAAAAGACCGTCCGTCTTTTATTCGTTCTACCTTAAGAGTCGTTTCTTTGTTGACGTCCCCGGGTCTAAGGAAATATGAGTGTGAGGAATGCACAAATTTAGGAGGTTCAACCGTTAATTGTGCAGCTCGCAAGCTATGACACAAAAATTGGCCACCAAATGTTCTTTGGCCACCTTCGGGAGCTGAGGGAGCAAGATAGGTGTCAGCTGAAAGTCGCTTAAATTTTAATAGATTCTCGAATACTTGTGTCACATAACTAAAGAT
Source organism: Acidimicrobiaceae bacterium (assembly GCA_905182565.1). Taxonomy (GTDB): domain Bacteria; phylum Actinomycetota; class Acidimicrobiia; order Acidimicrobiales; family Poriferisodalaceae; genus UBA9040. The sequence goes on from CAJJCB010000018.1 coordinate 10,576, forward strand.
ACTGAGCCGAGGGGCAACAAAGAGATCTAGGCTCAAGGAGTCGCAGAGCAGGGAGCGAAAATGAGCTGGGAAGCCGAAATAGAAGAATTACACAAACGAGAGGCATTTGCTGATCAACTCGGTGGAGTAGAGAAAGTTGAACGCCAACACTTTTATGGAAAACTTACCATTAGGGAAAGAATTAGTGCGGTAGCTGATCCGTCTTCTTTTCACGAAATAGGCAAGATCGCCGGCGTTGCTCAATACGACGATGATGGAAACCTTCTGTCATTAACCCCGTCTAATTTTATTTTTGGTTTAGCTCGCATCGACGGCCGCCCAGTCATAATTTCTGGAGATGATTTCACTGTCAGAGGCGGCTCTGCGGACGCTACATTCCCAGAAAAGCGAAACCGAGCAGAAGGCATGGCCTTAGAACTCAAACTCCCACATATTCGACTAGTTGATGGAATGGGTGGAGGTGGCTCGGTAAAAACAATCGAGACGGCTGGTCGAACTTATATCCCGGAACTTCGAGGCTGGGAAACAATAGTCAATCACCTTGCCGTTTCTCCTTCGGTCTCCTTAGCCCTAGGTTCAGTCGCTGGAATAGGTGCCGCTCGCGTAGCAACTTCCCACTACTCTGTAATAGTCCGAGAAACAGCACAGATGATGATCGCTGGCCCTGCATTAGTTGAGCAAGCTCAGCTTGGCAATCACGGTAAAGAGGAGCTGGGTCACGCGAACATCCATACCTCCAATGGTGCAATTGATGACGTAGCTGAGACAGAATTAGAGGCTTTCCAGCTAGCCAAAAAGTTTCTTTCGTATCTCCCATCAAGCATCGATGAACTACCTCCCCGAAGTGAAATCAATGATGACCCTTTCAGAAGAGATGAGTGGCTAATCACCGCAGTGCCTCGTGAGCCACGCAGGGTATATCAAATGAGAAAAATTGTTGAATCAATTTTTGACCGTGAGTCTTTTTTCGAAATTGGTAAGAATTGGGGTAAATCAATAATCACGGGCATGGCTAGACTTAACGGATTTCCCGTCGCAGTATTCGCCGAAGACCCGTTCCAATATGGTGGTGGGTGGACGGCTGACGGCTGCCGTAAGCTCATACGACTATTAGACATGGCATCCACGTTTCACTTACCGGTGATTCACCTGGAAGATTGTCCAGGGTTTCTTATTGGCAAAGAATCTGAAGAAAATGCAACGATTCGTTATGGATCACAAGCGCTTGCAGCAATTGGCCAGTTAACAACTCCGTTTGCGTGTGTTGTTCTGCGAAAAGCATTTGGTGTAGCTGGCGCTGCTAACAATAAGCCAGGTGCTCATAGTTTCCGATACTCATGGCCATCTGGCGATTGGGGCTCGCTCCCTATCGAAGGAGGCATCGAAGTCGCCTACAAACAAGATCTAGCAGACAGCGATAATCCCGAGCAACTAATTGAAGAGATCCGAGAGCGGTTAAACAAGCTACGATCTCCTTTAAGATCTGCGGAATTTTTTGAAATCGAGGAAATTATTGATCCCCGAGATACGCGTGGCCTGTTATGCGAATGGGCTGAGTTAGCTCAACGGACCCTTGAAACTGGTCCATCAAAATTTAGTTACCGACCGTAATGAATTGACGCTGTGTCTGAATTGTGCGAGTTTCAAAGCATATTAAATATTTGTTCTTGCTGTAGTAGCGATATAACGACGTAAGGGAAACTGTGGACCCGACATATAGTCATGAGGCTGATAGTTATCGACAGAAAATACAAGCTTTTCTTGCAGAACATCTTCCTACCGATTGGAAAGGCATCGGAGCTTTGAATGGAGATGCTCGGGAAATTTTTGTAGGTGAATGGCGCTCACTTCTAGCTGAGAACAGGCTTCTGGCTGTCTCATGGCCAACAGAATACGGAGGAGCTGGCCTAAGCGAAGTTGAAAGAATTGTCTTAGCCGAGGAGTTTGCAAAGGCGGGCGTTCCTGAGGGCAATGACAATGATGCATTCTCAATAACTATGGTTGGCAACGCAATTATTCAATGTGGGTCAGAGGAACAAAAACGACATTTCTTGCCTCGCATTATCACTGGCGTAGATAGATGGTGTCAAGGGTACAGCGAGCCTGATAGCGGTTCTGATCTAGCTAACTTGGGTACCAGAGCCGCTTTGGATGGAGATGAATGGCATATCAATGGACAAAAAGTTTGGACCTCTAGCGGCCACACCGCAAATTGGATCTTCGTTTTGTGCCGAACTGACCCTGAATCACCAAAACATAAAGGAATTAGTTTCATTCTTGTTCCAATGCAACAAGAAGGCGTCGAGATACGCCCAATCATAAATATTAATAAGAGGCATGACTTTAATGAAGTTTTTTTTAGCGACGCAAAAGCACCTAAAGAAAATGTTGTTGGTGACGTACACGATGGTTGGCGTGTCGCAAACATTTTACTTGGCTTCGAAAGAGGACATGGAGCTACGACAGACGCTATACGATTTCGAGAAGAACTTGATCGGGTATCTCTGATAGCTCAACAAAAGGGTGTTACTGCAGACCCTAATATGCGGCAAGATTTGGCGCGCGCCCACAGCAAGGTTGAAATTATGCGCTGGATGGGACAGCGGGCGGTAACGGAAGCCTTAGCTGGAAATCCCCCCGGTCCAGAATCATCGCTTCATAAATTGATATGGAGCGAGTATCACAATTGGTTCACTGAAAAAACTATGCATATTCTGGGGGCAGAGGCGATGGTGCCATCAGGACACGGTGCCGTGAATGGAATAGGCACCGACGCAATTGGAGCACAATTCTCCTCAAAGAGTTGGGTTCAAACAATGCTCGGCGCGCGACCTGGAACTATCTATGCAGGAACTTCGGAAGTGCAACGAAACATTGTAGGGGATCGCGTGTTAGGGCTACCGAGGGAACCGCGAGCCGATAGTGGACCATGGAATGAAATGGGCAAAAAATAATCGTAAATAATCGTAAAAGGAGTTCGTTATTATGACATTTGACCTTAAAGGAAAAACGGCGCTCGTCACAGGTGGGTCGGCAGGCATCGGCAAAGGTATAGCTAAAGCACTAGCCGGAGCTGGAGCGCAGGTCATGATTACCAGTAGGAAAGCTGAGAAATGTGAAGCAGCAATAGCTGAAATAGGAGGCGAGTCTGATTTCATTACCTCTCACATTGGAATCCTTGAAGAAGCAGAACGCGTTGTGGACGCGACTCTAGAACGATTCGGGTCTGTGGATATTTTGGTTAATAACGCAGCAACCAATCCTTGGGCAGGACCAATGATTGACTGTGACGTACCGAGGCTCGACAAGACCTACGAAGTCAATCTTAGGGCTCCTCTGCAATGGACTCAGACGGCATGGACTAAGTGGATGCAAGAAAATGGTGGATCTATAATTAATATCGCGTCGGTTGGCGGCTTCGCCACCAGCGAAGCTCTTGGGGTCTACTGCATGTTTAAAGATGCGCTCATGCATATGACCAGGCAACTAGCTGCAGAAATGGGTCCAAAAGTGCGAGTAAATTGCATCGCGCCTGGTCTGATCAAAACAGACTTCGCAAAAGTTTTGTGGGATGGTCCACGCGGGAAACAGATAGCTGACATGCTTCCGCTCGGCCGTCTCGGTGAACCTGAAGACATAGGAGAAGCCGCACTTTATCTGGCGGCCGGAGCTAGCTGGATGACAGGAAATACACTTACAATCGATGGCGGAGAACTCATTCGAATTACGGGTGAACCTCCGATCGAAGAATGAAAGTCAGTCTAGGCAAGTGGCTTCCGTTAACTATCTGGACGTTACTGCTATGGACATCTCGGATAAAAAATATTCTTCAAAATAGTGATTTGACTTATATCGCCGTTGCGATCCGAGTTTTGGTGGCATTAATGTTTTTGCTCCTAGCGCTATTAACCGTTCGCTCGTCTCTACGAAAAAAAGAAAACCAAAGTTGGCTGATTGCGCTCTGCGTCTGGTCACTTGTCTACTGGCCTGTAAGAGGTGGACTCATCCTAATAGATTCCCAGTACTCGCCTGGGTTTAAGGCAGTTCACACTGCCTTAATGATAGTTACGCTTGGTCTTGTTGCCATAGCGTTACCTTATAAAAAACTAGCTCAAATTAGAGGCAAATTTTAGGAACCAGTTCCACACTAGATGCGGATCTTCGACCATCGGGTTATGCCCGAGCCCTTCAAAAACCACAGGTGGTTCGATAGGCAATAGCTTGTGATCCTCGACCGTGGCTACGGGATCTGCACTCCCGAGAGCCATAGTCATTGGTATTCCCATTTTTGTGATGGATCCCATGCTTTCCAGAAAGTAGCGTGGTGCTGCCAGGAACGAAGATGGGTCTTGTGACACCATCCAACCTTCTTCGATTTGCCTAATGCCACGGTCTACAAGCGAAGAAGTGGGCTCAACGATTCCTATGAGACCAGATAATTTAAGAAACCAATCAATTGCCTCACTACGAGTTTCAAAAATTCTTGGTGGCTTAGATGCCATTTTTGGAATGCGATTGAGATCTTCCTCTGACCAGAGAATTTTTAAACCAAGAACTGCAAGTCCAAGTGGTGGATTGCCAAAAAAACCAGATCCTAGAGCTAGCCCGACACCGCCGCCCATTGAATGGCCCAGAACGATGTAACGCTCATTATGATCTAATAGATCAATAACATCCGATGCTAGTGAGCCAAGTGTGTACCGGTTGCGCCATTCAGCTGCACCATGACCACGAAAATCAGGTGCGATTACACGCCCTGGCCAATCGGAGGCTGCGATTAGCGGTTCCCAGATTTGTGCGGTAGCCCCCATCCCATGGAGAAGAACAAGAGTTGGGTTCTTTTCATTCACCTCAACGAGATTACAGAAAGAATTTGCGTTCGGTCGCGCGTAGATGCATATCTGTCCGAGTTTCTTTAATTCATATGAAATGTAGAGCAGGTTTACAGTGAGTGAATGAAATTAACTATCAGCGGATATTTCTGATGAAGGGAGTTCGGGTCAGAACTCACGCCGCTGTTCTGAAATTAAAGTAATAATCATTAGTTTAATGATTTCTGGAGAGCAGACAGGACTCAGCTACGGCAGGATGGCTTAGTGCGAAAATCTCGACCGAAGTTCAGAGGCTGGAAAGTCGTTGGCGCTGGAGTTTTGATTCAAGGCATGCAGAGCGCCCTCATAATGCAATCAATGGGTAGCTACATGGTGATACTCGAAAAACAGTTTGGGTGGAGCAAGTCTGTTCTTTCGGCTGCTTTTTCAGTTAATCGATTTGAGTCTGCATTACTTGGCCCTCTTCAGGGCTGGCTTTTGGATCGGGTGGGACCGAAGCGAATTGCCAGAGCAGGCGCAATATTGTTATTAGTTGGGTTTCTTTGGTTTAGCCAAATTAATTCATTATGGGAGTTTTTTGCTTCATTTTTTTTAGTAGCAGTTGGAGCCGGACTTAGTGGGTTTTTGACAGTTACTGTGTCAATCGTTCGGTGGTTCGAGCGGCGTAGAGCTCGGGCCCTCGCTACTGGCAGCATGGGTTTCGCTATGGGTGGCTTAGCGGTCCCACTAGTGGTTTGGTCTATTAACTCTTATGGTTGGAGACCAACAGCAGCATTTTCTGGAGTGCTAGCTAGTGTTTCTATTTTCTATTTTGCGAAATTTTTAGATGGGTCTCCCGAGGACTATGGCCAACAACTAGATGGTTTAGAGCCGGAAGAAGTGGAATCAGAGCCAACTGCTGAAGGTCTCGCCTCGATTCACTTCACAGCGCGCGAGGCCGTCCGCACGAGGGCTTTCTGGATGATCTCACTTGGGCATATGAGTGCTCTTTTCGTAGTGGGTGCGGTAATGGCCCACTTGGCACTTTATCTCACATCAGAGCGTGGCTATTCGTTGCAGCAAGCTAGCTTTGTTGGGGCTGCGTTGCCTTTGATGCAAATGGTGGGAATGGCCATAGGAGGTTTTCTTGGTGACCGAGTCAATAAAAGAGTAATTGCTTCTTTCGCCATGATTGGACACGCAGGCGGCATACTCATCTTGGCATATGCGACTCAGGCTTTGACGATTAGCTTGTTCGTCATTCTTCATGGCCTAGCTTGGGGCGCTCGCGGCCCATTGATGCAGGCCCTACGAGCTGATTATTTTGGATCGTCTTCATTTGGTGCGATCATGGGTTTGAGCTCGGTAATCGTCATGCTTGGAACTGTGTTGGGCCCAATTATTGCCGGAGTTTTAGCAGATGTAACTGGCAGCTACCGGTTAGGTTTTATTGTTCTCGCAGTGTTGTCAGCATTAGGAGTGGTCTTCTTCATTTTTGCTACCCCCCCGGATCCGCCCGTTAGGTCTGCGGACCCAAGCCTCAGCGAGAACTGACTCGGCTTCAGCTGCTAGAAGCATTGCGCATGCCGAAATATATAACCAAACTAGAAGTACGGCAACTGCTCCCAGGGAGCCAAAAGTTGCTTGCAACTGATCCGCGTTGGAAGCAACTGAAGCCATCACAAAAGTTCCTCCAACCCATATCAAGCCACCGATACCAACTGCTACTACGCGCGCTCGGGTTCGTGAAGACGGCCCAATTACCATTCTGTACACCCAGGCCAAAGAGAGCGAAGTAAATAATAAGACCACTGGCCACCTGGCCCAATTGATCCAATTTTTGGGATCGTTAGCGAACCAAGCTGTCTCTATTGTTCGCGGTAGAGCAACAACTATCCAAATCAAAACTGTTGTCACGACTAAGCCCATGGCGCTTAGCTTCAGAGCAAAAATTCTTCCTTGGAGCCAATTGTGGGGACTTCGGCGAGCATGAGCAATTCGAATAGCCATGACAGAAGAATTAAAAGCATTAGAAACCAGCCAGAGAAGCCCGAACAAGCCAATAGCTAAGCTCAACCCAACCTCACCGTTTCCTATAGCGGTCACGCCTCTGAGCTGAGTTACCACTAGATTTGCTGCTTCTTGGGGCAAAGCGTTGGTTAAGGGTTCGAGTTGAACTGCTACTTCATCTGGTTCAGCTATAAGGCCATAAATAGAAACTATCGATACGACAGCTGGTACGAGCGCTAAGGCAAAATAATAAGCAACTCCGGCAGCAGCTAACAGGGTGTGGTGCGCAGAAACATTTTTGATGAAGTCCTTCGTCAGGCGAAGGAGGCCTTGAGGTGAGCTGGATAAAGAGCTCTCAGATGTGTGGTCGGCCATACTCATAGGGTGCCAGGATTATAGTGCGGGAACGCGCGACCGCTAAATAGTGATAGAAATTTCTGTTGTGGACACTGATACATTATTTGACCCTCGAACTTATAAAACTGGAGTTCCATACGATTTGATAGCTGAAATGCGGCAAAAATCTGCGATTCATTGGGTCCAGGAGCCAGCTTTACTTGGTTGGGAAGAAGGACCAGGGTTTTGGGCGGTTCTAACTCATGATTTAGTAAACAAGGTACTGCGTGACCCGAATAATTTCTCTTCCTACCAAGGCGGAACGCAGATAAGAGACCCGTCATCGGCCTCGATGCTGTCATTTGTTCAACGTATGATGCTGAATCAAGACCCGCCTGAACACTCTCGGTTACGAAGATTACTAGTGAAATCTTTTACCCCTCGAGCTGTCGCACGTCTAGAAGAAAATATTAAATCGTCCGCGTTTTCGATAGTAGCTAACGTTCAAAATAATGCACGAGCAGACTTCGTGACAGAAATTGCGACCGACCTACCATTACTTACGCTTGCCTCCATAATGGGTATTCCGGAAGAAGATCGGATGCTCCTATATGACTGGAGTAACCGGGTAATTGGATACCAAGATGCCGAATATGCCACGTCGGATTCCTTTGACCCAGAAAAGGGAACTGAGATGGCGAAGCGAGCATTAAAAATTCGTGCTGGTATCAAGGCAGATGAATCTGGCCGCCTCCCTGATCCGAGATCTCGGGAAGGATTAGCTGACATGTATGCGTATGCAAGTGATTTAGCAAACTATCGACGATCAAACCCTGGCGAAGATATTGTGTCAATTTTGTTGAACGCAGATGACGATCAAGGTCCAATCACGGTGGAAGAATTTGAAACGATGTTTTTCTTGTTCGCAGTAGCGGGTAATGAGACTTTAAGAAATGGGATCCCTGGTGGACTGCTAGCGCTATTAACAAACCCCGAACAGCTAACGCAACTTGTCAATGATCCATCATTGCTAGATGGCGCGATTGAAGAGATGCTGCGATACGCCCCGCCGGTTGTTCACTTTCGCAGAACTGCTACTTGTAATCTTGAGCTTGGCGGCAGGTCAGTTGCAGCTGGCGAAAAAATAGTGGTCTATCACGCTGCGGCCAATCGAGATCCGAAGGTATTTGAAAATCCGGACCGATTCGATATTTTAAGAAGTCCGAATGACCATTTAACCTTTGGTGCCGGCCCTCATTTTTGTCTTGGGTCGCGTCTTGCTCGCGTGCAGATGAGGGCCTTGTTCTACGAAATTATTACCAAGTTGCCGAATTTGGAGATAGCTGGTGAACCAGAACACCTTGTTTCTAATTTTCAAAATGGATTGAAACACTTACCAATCCGGTGGAGCACGTGAAAATAACGGAAAATCTAGAAGACCACACAAATGTTAGTTATGAGGATGTTGCGTACCTGAAACACAACAATGGGGAATTATACGCACGCATTTGGCGATCGTTAAACGGCGGACCTTTGCAAGGGGTAGGCATAGTTGATGTTCACGGAGGGGCGTGGTCTGCTTTGGATAGAACCTCTGGTGATTTTTATAACCAAGTTTTATGTTCGATGGGCGCCACAGTGATTTCCCTAGATTTCCGATGTGGACCAAAATATCATCATCCGACGGCGGTAAGAGATGTTTGTGATGGAGTGCGTTGGGTGCGCATGCACGCTTCAGAGTTGAAGATCAAACAGACACAAATAGTGAGCATAGGTAGCTCAAGTGGTGGCCATATAGCACTCATGGCAGCATTAAACCCAACACTGTCAGTTGACCCAACTATTGAATTAAATGGGTTCAACAGTATTGAAGATATAAACGCAGTAGATGCCTCAGTTATTGGCGTCGGGGTATTTTGGGCTCCGGTAGACCCATTGAAAAGATTCTTATACGCAGAAAATCTCAGAACAGAGCACGGCAATCGGCTAACCAGCAATACGGAAGCATATTTTGTCGATAAAGAAACTATGAAAGAAGCAAGTATTCCGCGATTAATAAATAAGGGGTCCTACACGAATCTTCCGCCTATTTTTTTTGCGGAAGCTGAACATGATCGAAATGTCCCATCAGTAATAGTCAATGATTTGTGTGACGCGTACGCGAATGCGAATGGGTTCGTCAGTCGGAGACTCTATGGTGGCACACAGCATGGTTTTGGTCAGCAAGACGGAACTAAGGCACGAGAGTTTCTCCTAGATTTAGCTATGTGGATAAGCCAGACGTCTAACTCTGCTTCACACCCAGCTGATTAACGATCTAAGGTTTCTGTATGCCTGTAAAATTAAAATTTTGGGACGAACAAACTGCGACAAAATTTGCAGGCTTTGTGCCCAAGAAAGGTATCGATGGATTCCTCGGAATCACAATCGACTCCTTTGAACCGGGTCAATTAGTTGCTTCCTTTAAAGTGTTACCCGACATGGTCACAATGATTGGCAATATACACGGTGGCTGCATATCAGCTTTCTGCGATCATGTCCTAGGTGTAGTTCTTTATCCCGCTATGCCAAAAGGATCCTGGGCAGCTACGACAGAATTTAAAATTAATCTTCTTCGCCCCGTTAGCGAAGGCGTATGTACAGCTAGCGCCGAGGTGATCGCTATGAGCAAAACTACGGCGGTCGTACGAATTGATGTAACAAATAAAGAACGTCTCGTTGCCGCTGCTCAGGGCACTTGCTTAATCATGGGGCCTCAATTATGAAACCTGATATTCGAGTTGGAGTGACACCAGCACTTGACCTTTGGAGTCGACCTTGGGAAGAACGAAAAAAAGCTCTGCAACGTGTAGTGGATTTTGGTATTGATCATGTTTTTTTTGCAGACCACGTAAGTTTCAGGTTTGGTCATGGACATGATGGGATGGTTAGTGCTGCGGCGCTAGCGAATTTACATCCAGAAATTGGGATCTATCTAGGAGTATATTTACTGCCTCTTCGACACCCGGTTCCGGTAGCCAGGCAACTCGCAAATTTGGCGGAGATGGCTCCCGGACGCATATCGTTTGGAATTGGTGTCGGGGGAGATGATAGGCACGAAGTAGAAGTTTGTGGAGTTGACCCTCGAACTCGTGGACAGCGCACTGATGAATCGCTTGAGATTGTCCAAGGTCTCTTGCGAGGTGAAACGTTGAGCTATAGCGGAAAATTCTTTCAAATTGATAAGGCCCGAATTGTTCCGGTGCCGAAGCCTGCAATACCTGTGTACGTCGGGGGAAGAGCAGACGCTGCGCTTCGCAGGGCAGGAAAATTTGCTGATGGATGGCTAGGGATTTGGTGTTCGCCAGAACGTTACAGGAAGGCTTTGAACATTTTTGACGAGGCTGCGGAGGAAGCTAAACGAACTATTACGCCCGATCACGGTATCCAGCTCTGGGTAGGAATTGGGGACAACAAAGATGAAGCAGCGGGATATGTGGGCCCTGAAATGGAAAATTTTTATCAAGTCCCATTTGAGAAATTTTCTAAATATACGCCTCACGGAACAGTTGATGATGTCGTCGAATTTCTCACCCCTTACCTAGAGGCAGGATGTCGTCATTTTAATTTAACTCCTTGTGCCGTAAGTACAGAAAAAGCGACTGAGGCTATTGGACTTGTGGGGGAACGTCTGCGTGCCCTTGATGGAAAGTCTTAGACCGTTGAGGTCCACGCCAGACAATCATCAAGCTTTAATAGTCCGGCCCATATCCGGTGCTTTAGGAGCTGAAATTTCCGATATAAATTTAGCGAAGTGCGCTAACAGTATCGACCAAATTAAGGCAGCTTTTTTGAAGTACCATGTTTTGGTATTTCGTGAACAAACATTGAACCCGATTGAAATAAAAAACTTTGCAAAATATTTTGGACCATTAGAAACCCACCCTTACATAAAGGGCTTAGATGAACATCCTGAAGTAGCGCCCATTATTAAAGAAGCGAATGAAAAAATAAATTTCGGCGGTGGCTGGCATACAGATATGTCATTTCTTTCTTGCCCTCCCTTGGGGTCATTGCTATATGCAATAGACACTCCAGAATTTGGAGGAGATACTCTTTTTGCTAATCAGCACGCAGCATACGAGAGCCTTTCTGACTATATGAAGGAGTTTGTTGGCCAACTTAAAGGTCTTCATTCTGCAGCGAGCCAGTACGGACTAAATGGTGATTCTGAAAAGCGTTCAGAAGCTCGAAAGTCTATGTCACTTGGGATATCAGAAAAAGCTCATGCTCAAGTGTCGCACCCAGTTGTCCGAACTCATCCAGAGAGTGGCTTGCGTGCACTGTACGTAAACCGACCATTTACTGAGCGGCTGGAAGGGCTTCGTTCTAGCGAGAGTAACGCTCTTTTGTCTTTTCTTTGGAGTCACTGTGAAGAGCCAAGATTCACGTGTCGGGTGAGGTGGGAGCCTGGTACCGTAACTTTATGGGATAACAGAATTGTTCAGCATTATGCCTTGAACGACTATGACGGTAGACGCCGAGAAATGCGCCGAGTGACTATTGAAGGCGATCGGCCAATCTGATACTGAGCACTATCAGATACCAAAAGTCACCCATGCATCGATAGTCGTAGTGTGTCTGAGTGGTTCTGGAAATTATTGGGTGTCTTTTGCAGAGAATACAGTTGACTTAATTGTAATCACCACCGACGTGCCCTTCCGTGAATCTTAGTTGCCAGCCTTGGCCTTCTTTTGATTCTCAGTAGTGTTCTACAGGTCTATTGCGTTGGCCTTTAGGTCGCTCAACGAGACCCATTCTAGAGTTAGGAGGTGAGTCGCCCGGAGCCGAACTGGGGGAGCTTGCCCGGCTTCAAAAGCTTCTTGCCAACGAGGTGCACAAAGGCACCAGTTATCTCCATCGCTGAGGCCTTTAAACCCGAATTCAGGTCGTGAGGTGCTCAAATCATTGCCTGCTGCTTTTGAAAAATTTAAAAAGTCGTCAGTCATTATTGCACAGACGGTGTGGACACCTAAATCTCCTGCGCCCGTATTGCAACAATTATCTCGGTAGAAACCAGTGACTGGGTCACTTCCGCACACTTCGAGTTCAGTTCCTATTACGTTCATCACCATGATTGATAGGTACGTTAGGGGAATCTGAGGTTAAAGGTGCGCCTTAATGCAAAGTTTGGGATGCGCCAGTTCTGGATGCGCGCGAGACTTCGGTTTGTGTGCCACAAAGGAGAAACGAATGCGACCGCTTGAAGGAATCAAAGTTCTAGACATGAGTCGGGTGTTGGCGGGACCTTTCGCTGGGAGAATTCTCAGTGATTTAGGGGCGGAAGTAGTGAAACTAGAACCTCCGGAGGGTGATGTGACGCGCAGCTGGGGCACTGTTCGAGCTGGATTGGCAGGCTATTATACGCAACAAAATATTGGGAAACGTAATGTCTGCATCGACCTCCGATTAGAAGGTGGGGCTGAACTAGTTAAGGAGCTAGCTAAAAGCGCTGATGTCTTAGTCGAAAACTTTCGCCCTGGGGTAATGAAAAAGTACGGTCTCGATTACGAAGCTTTAGAGAAATTGAATCCGAAGCTAGTAATGCTGTCAATATCAGGTTTCGGACAAGAAGGGCCAGAATCTGGTAGAGCAGCGTATGCGCCGATATTGCATGGCGAGTCAGGCTGGCTTCAGCGGGTGTCAGCATGGAATGACCAGCCGATTATTGACTTAAATCTCTCCGCAGCTGACACGAATGCCTCCCTTCATGGAACAATCGGGCTACTAGCAGCTTTGCGCGTGGCCGAAGCGAGCGGACAGGGTCAGCACATTGACATGTGTATGTTAGACGCGTTTTTAGCAACTGATGACGCTAGTCATGTGGGTTTAGACGGTGGAAAATATGCAGCGGCGGGCGGGCTAGTATGGGAAGCTGCGGGTGGTCCGATTCTTACCGCAGGCGATTTTCGGTGGGTGTGGAAGCGTCTCAGCGAGGTTCATGGACTAAAAGATCCTTCTCCTCCAGATACTGAAGTACAAGCTAAACGATTAGCTCGCACGACTATTATCCAAGAGTTCCTTTGTTCATTTACAAGTCGTGAAGAGATGTTGGCTGCGTTAGATAAATGCAACTTGGCATGGGGACATATCAACACAACGAATGAAGCCTATGACTCACCTACGTCTGTTCATCGGGCTAACTCGATAGAAATTGATGCAAGAGATGGTGGAAAAAGAAAAGTTTCTCAAACCCCATATAAGTTTTCACGAAGTGAATCCGGTTTGGAAAATGATGCCGTCGCACCATACCGAGGTGAACATAATCATGCGGTTCTTGCTGAATGGTTAGGGGCAGGAGAACAAGAAATCAGAGCGCTATCAAGTTCGGGTGTTTTGTTGTCAGAAAATTATGTAATGGAGGAGAAATAGATGGGACGTTTAGATAATCGAGTAGCAGTTATAACTGGTGCTGGAAGTGGGATGGGAGCCGAGACCGCCCGTTTGTTCGCCAAAGAAGGCGCTCAAGTGCTCGTAACTGATATGAATGAATCGAACGGGCAAGCAGTAGCGGATGAGCTTGGAGCAAAGGGTTCTTTTTTGCGAGTAGATGTATCGCGCGAAGAGGATGTATCGAATGCAGTGTCTGAAGCGGTTGACTTATGGGGACGCCTCGACATCATGTTTAATAATGCAGGTTTTGGTGGCGCTCGCGGTCCCATCGAAACTATTAGCGAAAGCGACTTTGACATCACTGTCGATGTTTTATTTAAAGGTGTTTTTTTTGGGATGAAACATTGTGCACCAGTTATGAAGAGTCAAAAATCTGGTTCGATTATTTCGACAGCGTCAGTAGCTGGATTGCAAGCCGGAGAATCTCCTCATCTATATACAGCTGCCAAAGCTGCAGTTATTCATTTGACCAAGTCGGTTGCGTTGGAACTTGGGCAAGACGGGATCCGAGTTAATTCAATATGTCCCGGTGTAGTAGCTACACCTCTTGCCCATGGACCAATTAGCGAAGATCGCCGAGAAAAATTTAAGTCTCGATTCGGACGACATCAACCAATTGGTCGTGTTGGAGTTCCGGACGATATAGCTCAGGCAGCGCTCTTTTTAGCCTCGGATGACTCAACATTTATTACCGGAGCAGAACTAGTTGTTGATGGTGGTGCTAATGCAGGCCGCCCTTGGAGTCGGCAAAGCGAATTGATGACTGGGGAAGGGCCAATTAAACTTTATCGACCTGAAGGCCGTTGATATCGAAGGTTCGAAGCAGCGTTACGACCGAGTAATAACAGAAAATTCTATGTAGCAGAGAATGCGTTAGTAAGAACATGTGGCGGTAGCTTGTAGGAAAAGAATTTAAAGAGGTCATGGTGGGGAAAGGTCCTACCCATTCGAAAACGCTGAAAAATGTGCCTGCAACATTTGACAAGCTCGCGCAAAAACCACTTGATTTCGACACCTTTTATGCTCAACATAGAGATCGACTAGCTACGGCAATCAGCCTTACCTTAAGAGATACTGATCTAGGAACAGAGGCAACTGATGAAGCTTTCGTTCGCGCGTGTCAACGGTGGGATCAAATTCGTGAATATTCGAATCCGCAAGGCTGGGTTTACAGGGTAGCTATGAATTGGGCTCGATCTTGGTTGCGTAGAAGACTTAGAGAAATAGAAAAAAGACCTCTCCTGAATTTTGACTCATTCTTTGTTGACAAGGTTCTCGATGTTGATTTGGAACGTGCCTTGGACACTCTCTCGCCTCAGAGTCGAGCAGTTGTAGTTGCGAGGTTTTTTATGGATTGGTCTATAGACGAAACTGCAGATGCGCTAGGAGTTCGCCCAGGCACAGTAAAAAGTCGTTTGAATCGAGCCTTAAAGCAGTTAGAAGTCCGTCTGGATAGTCAGAGTGCCGACAAGAACGTAAGCGAAGGAGCGAATCATGGGCTTCGATGATGATATTAGACGTCATCTTCAAGATACCGGTGAGCAGGTCGAGTTAAGTACAGGGGTGCTCGAGGAAATCCGAAAAAAGGCTACGAAAAGAATTCGGTTGAAAAAGCTGTTTACGAAAGGGATTATCAGTTTTGCGGGTGTTGTAATTATCGTAAGTGGAACATACACCTTTCTATCTTCCTCGAATGGATCTGAAAGTTTTGAAACCTCGTCCGAAGGTAACTTAATCGGCGAAACAGATGCTTCGGAGATAGAAGAAAAAGAGCTTTCTGCTGCAGACACTTCAGAGCTGCAAGATGAAGTACAAAATATTGTGTCACCAAAAAATCTTGATCAGAGCCCACCTGATGATCAGTCTTTAGCTGAAGAAGAGTCAAACCAGCTGATGAGCTGGATTCAAGTAACGGCTCCGATCCCTGGTTCTAAGACGAAGTACTCATTCAGCGGAAATAACGTAGCCGCTCACTCGAATGATCTTTGGTTTATTTTGCAAGACTCTGACTGGGTGAAACTAAAGTTCCCCGCTGGTATTGAAGTAGTAGGAGTGCAGCTAGACACAACCGGAAATTGGTCTTCCGTTTTAGGATGGTCTGGGTCTAACTTATGTGACCGAGTTCTGGTAATAAAAGATAAGTATCGACATCCATCTCGTGAGTACAAAGATCCACTTTATTTGGCCACTGGTAGTGTCAGGCAAATTGAGACAGCGGCTTTGCGAGTCACTGAAGACGAGATGACGATTTCAACTACGGAAAGAGTTCTGACGGACCCCTTGTGTCTGCTTAGGAGCCAAGGTTTAGATGCGGTAGAGGCACGCATAGACGGAGAGTACCTATATGCGACTGACCCGATTGAAGGCAAAGTAGTTTATTCACTCAAGGCGCTTGGTGTTGAAATAGATGAAGCTGCGCTCAGAGAGTCAGAAAAAATGTATGTAGCTTTGTCGCGTTCAACGAATGGAGAAGGTTGGGCACGGCAGAAAATCTCTAGTGAAGTGTTGTTGAATATAGGGATAATTGCAGACAAAATTGAAGTCGAAACAGAAAATCAGATAGTTCGAGATGGTCAAATTTTTGATCGTGCTGATATTTTCGGTTCGCTAAATGAAGACCAACGAAACTTAGATGCTCTCATAGATGGAGACACCTTAATAAAACTGGTTGTTCGAGGTGAACGTACTTTGTTAGATATGGGAGACTCTGAGCTAGGACTAATTGAATTGAGTGGGGGAGCTGCTAAATGGGGCAGACTAGATTGGGTTGGCAAAAAAGTTGGAGTAATCGTTAATACGGGTGGTAGCGAAACGTTATTCCTGTCGGGAAAGTAATTCAGAAATTTGAAGAAGGAGATGGGTATGACTGATCTTGGGCTGTTGTCTACGACAGAACAAATTGAGTTGATTCGAAAACGCGAGGTTACGAGTCAGGAGCTAACAGCTCACTACATAGACCGTATTGAGAGACTCGACCATGAAATTAATGCAGTTGTTACTCGTGATTTCGAACGGGCTTTAAGTGAATCTGAGCTAGCAGACGAGAAGACAAGCCGAGGAGAAACCTTAGGACCACTTCATGGTATTCCAATAACTGTGAAAGATGCGTTAGCGACCGAGGGGCTTCGATCAACCGGTGGAGCCCTAGAGCTTTCAGATAATGTGCCTAATGACGATGCCGCAGTTGTCAAAGCTGTGCGGGATGCTGGCGCTATTGTTATCGGTAAAACAAATTTGCCCAGGTGGTCTGGTGATATTCAGGCCTACAACGAAATATTTGGTACTACAAATAATCCCTGGGATCTAGAACGGGTTCCAGGAGGTTCATCTGGAGGTGCGGCAGCTGCAGTCGCCATGGGCTTCACTTCATTTGAAATAGGCACCGATATAGGTGGTTCGATTCGTTTCCCAGCTGCTTTTAACGGAGTCTGGGGTCATAAGCCGAGTTTTGGCTTAATACCAACAACCGGGTACTTAGATTATGAAAATGGTGGTTTAAACGAAGCAGATATAAATGTGTTTGGACCAATAGCGCGGAGCGCTTCCGATCTGGACCTTCTACTAAGCATTATGGTTCGTAGTAAGAAACCCTGGGTAGTTCAGCTAACCGACCCTCCGACTGACATACGAAAATTAAAAATTGCTGCGTGGCTTGATGATGATTTTTGTCCGGTTGACGCAGAGGTTCTTGAGGCTGTTGATATAGCTGTTTCGGCCTTAGAAGCCGATGGATTCCATGTAGACCGTGAAGCTCGGCCAGCTATAGATCCTGAAGAAGCAGCAATGTTGGGTCTGTGGTTAGTGCAACGAGCCACTTCTCAAAGCACTCAAAGTAATGGCCCTGGGCATCGCATATGGTTAGACCATCATGTTCGACGGGAAGAAATTCGAAAAGCCTGGGAACAATTTTTTTCTTCGTACGATGCCATAATTCTTCCTGTATCTTTTGTGCCACCATTCCATCATCAACAGACTGGCGATTGGTCGAAGCGGACACTCTTGTGTAACGGCGAGGAGAGACCCTATCGAGATGTAGCTAAATGGACGACGATGGTAGGCATGGCTTACCTACCATCTACGGTTCCACCGATAGGAATTGGTGCGTCGGGCGTGCCAATCGGATGTCAAGTAGTTGGCGCATATGGTCATGATCGCCTGACGATTTCCCTTGCTTCCCATATCGGAGATTTAATGGGCGGTTTTAATGCCCCTCCACGCGCTTTGTAAGAAGCTGAACATCTGCTATTGCCAGGTGTAGGTCATCCAGTCGTTCGACTCTAGCTGGCCCTCCGTCGGAAGAAAGAAACACAAGTTTCATTTCTTTGACGTGCTGCCCGGTTGTTGCCTCCACCGCAAAAGCGTAAGCGGCGCCTTGAAGGCGGTATTGCAAAACCTTGTCTTCAACGGTCAAATCGGTGATTTGATCTGTTTTGTAGTCGATAAGAATTAGGTCGTTATTATCATGTTCTTCGTACATCAGATCGATGTAACCCTCAAGAACAAGTCCATTAATTGGGGCAGCGACATAAAGCTCTCGCCAGTGGCGTTGCATAGCAGCAGACTTGATTACTTCTGTTTCCAGAGCGGATGTGACGAAAGCCTGTACCAGCTGAGATTGGTGACTTATCGATTCTGCAGCAGCTTGAGATGCTGATAGTGCTGCAATGTTTGTTCCCTTAGACAGGTCTATGGTTTGAAGCACTCCATGTACAGCTCGACCTAAGGCGCTGCCATATCTGCCCTTTCTCCACGGTGTTTCCGATAAATCTTGACCGTGTTTATTAAGCCCTTCTTCGTTTTGGTTTTGAGTAACTGCATTTTTCCTAGATAGTCGAGTTATACCCGTAGGGCTAATCGAACGTAGCTGGTTTGGCCGGCTGAGGGCTATTGTTCGGCGTGCCTCCCATTCTTTACGACTAGGGCGGTTCGTCTGAATGTCCTCGTCCTGTTTAATGACTGGTTGTGATGGCAGAGAAGGAACAGTAAAAGCTATTTCCGTATGGTCGACGCAGCCATCATAAATTAATTCTGCGGCATTCATTTCGGAGCGAAGTATTTTTTTGTCACTTCGCTCGCTTCTATGAACTGAGACTATTAGATGATCAGATGCTCGAGTGCAAGCTACGTATAGAAGCCGAATTCTCTCAGCTTGCTCAAGAGATTTTTTTTCCTCGAGCCAGTTAGAAAATCCTGATGATTCAACTCCGGCCTTGCAGCGAATCATTGGGACAGATGCTTCTGGGGTAAATCCGACCTGCAAACCCCGGGACTTGTTGCTCTCTCCTGCTAGGCCTGCCACAATTGTTATAGGAAATTCGAGGCCTTTGGCAGCATGGATAGTCATTATTCTTACTGAGTCATTATCAGATTCAGGGAGCACACTTTCTACTGCTCGACTGTTTTTGTCTGCTTGTGAACTTGCCCAACGTAAAAATCTATGAAGAGTGCCACCTGTTGTATCACTCCAGGCTCTGGCTTGGTCGACAACGTAACGAAGTCGACGTAAACTGTCCCGAGGCCTTTGACTAATCACTGACTGCTCATAGAGTTGCTGGTCACCAATTAATTTCTCGATTAGCTCTGAAGGGGATAGTAAAGTTCGAAGAGAATAGAGAGAAGCTAAATGTCTAAGCCCCTTTAACGCTATGTTTGAGGCGTCATCGGTTTGGGTTTCTGGGAGTTCAGCGAAATTCCAGCTTCCATGCCCATTGACTCGGTATTGGTAAAGATCATCATCTCCGCAACCGTAGATAGGTGAACGTAAGGCGCTGATGGTAGCGAGAAAATCTGTGGGGTCATTGATTGCTCGCAAACACATGATCAGGTCCCGAATTTCTCGACTTCGCCAAACAAGATTCGCGGACTCTAGTTGGTATGGAATACCGTACTTTGTAAATGCCTTCTCTAGCGAAGGTAGAGAACTTCTGCGTGGAACAAGTACTGCCATATCATTGAAGTTCGCTGGAGCCCATTCATTATTTCTTTGAACTGACCAGCGTTCTTGCTTTGCGGCAAGAATCGTGGCGCTAATGTCTGAAGCTTCTGCGGCTCGAATGGTATCGATCCTATCTTTTCTGACATGAGCCGATTGTCCGATCAAGCCGATACCTGGCCCATATGGCGCCGGATCTCTCAAAGGTACAAGGCTTTTGTATTCTGGCTGAGAACCAGTCTCGTATTCGATCAAGTTATTGAATACTGCGTTAATCCACTCAATGATTGGTGTGACGCTACGAAAGTTCGTAGATAGTTCTGTCACCTCAGTTGTGAATTTGTTACGCGCTTCAAGGAAAAGACCGATATCTGCTCGACGAAATCGGTAGATAGATTGTTTCGGATCACCGACAAAAAATAGTCTGCCAGGTTCCACAGAAAGACTCTGCCAAGAGCGTGATGAATCGCTGCTAGGCGAAGAAGCTATAAGAACTGCTAACTCTATTTGAATGGGATCAGTATCTTGGAACTCATCGAGAAGGAGACGCTGATATTTTGAATGTAAGACAGAACGAACGGCAGATCCATGCAGCGGGTCACGAAGAGTATTTCGAGCTAACACGAGCAGATCATGAAATTCGAGACAACCATTAGTTCGCCGGTCTATAGCTGAGCGAAGAGTAAAGTCTATGAGATGGGATAAAAATCGGTTTAAAATGGCATCGACGAATTGCTGGTGTCGTTGCTTTAGAAGAATGCGAAACTCAGCGTATTCGCTTCGAACAGAGTAGATATCATGCCAATTCTTCTTCGCTCCTTTCGTATTTGCATTTTTGCTCAAAAGGGGAGTGCCGGATACTGCCTGATGTAAAATTTCTAGCTGACTGATGACATCGAAGGCATTTTCTAAAGAATAAACAACCTGGCTAACTTTGGTTAGTAACTTAACCATTGAGTCTTTAGATGTATCGCCAAAGCAGCCATCGATTTGATTTATCAGGGCATGGCCTCGAGTTATGAGATCAGAAAAATCATCGGCGGGTAAGTCCGGACAACAAAACGGAGTAAGTAGGTCCCAGTTGGAATCCAGAGCCTTTGCTATGTCAGTCAAATGCTGTACGGGCTTGAACTCGATAGCGTCCGCAAACAGAAGCGTTTCAGCCCAGTCTTCGTCCGCGAATAAGTCATCTAGAAGTCCTTCCATGCGATATTGAAATGCGACTTGACTATTGATCTCATCAACTGTTTCAAAGCGCGGCGGCAAGTTTGCTTCGATCGGGAACTCGGCAAGAATTCGACGAGCAAACCCATGAACTGTGGAGATAGCAGCTCCATCTAAGTCATTGAGTGCGTTTTCAAAAAGCTCAAAGTTTTCATCGTCAGCGTTGGATCGAAGTTTTTCGAGTTGGATGCGAATTCGATGCTTAAGTTCTGCTGCTGCTTTCTCCGTGAAAGTTATAGCTGCAATGTTTCGGAGTGGGATGTTACTTGGCGATGAAACTAACGAGATAATTCTTTCGACTAATGAATGAGTCTTTCCTGAGCCGGCTCCCGCCTCAACGAAGAGAGTCTCATCAAGAGAACTAACTATCTGATTTCTTTGGTCCTTATCAAAAAGAATGGTGCTGTCAGTCATCGCTTCCTTCAGCTAGCTGAAGATAGTCAGCTAGCTCGATTGCTGAAGATTTGACTTCCCATTGTTTTTGAAGGTCCCCAGTTCCGTAACCATCAGGATCGCAGTAAGCGCAGTCTATGAATTCACCGTATGAAGCTACGTTGGCCGGTCGAGCGGGGAAAACGCCTGACTCTATGCCGATCACAATGCTTTCGATTACTGCATCAAATTTTTCGAGAACTGTATCGGTTATTTCATATCCAATTTCTTTCCACTCACCTTTTGCCTCGCTAGTAAACCAGTAGCTGACGTGTGTCGTGGTCTGTGGGTTAGGGAACATCTCACGCGCTGCTAATCCATAGATAGGTAATTGAAGTTTAGTTCCTCTCTGAGTTGGGTCTTGTTCGCTTAGACCCTTGAAATCCTTTGGTTTCCCAGTTTTGTAGTCAATGACGATTAGATTCCCGTCTGGTTTTTGTTCGACCCGGTCGGCGCTTCCACGAAACGACACTTTTTTACCTGAAGGAAGAAGCCGGTGGATTGGATGGCCTTCTCCGAACCTGAATTCTGATGCAATGATGGTTCCTATATGTTGTCTTTTTGTATCATTTTTTAGAAGCTTTCGGAGGTCGTTAAGAATGGCTTCTCTATCGCGTGGCCAAAAAACTGGTCTGCCAGTAAGGCCTTTATCTTCTAGATCCTGAGCCACTTGACTGCCGATTTGACGCATTCGCGTAAACTCTGAATCTGAAAAATTATGGTGAGTGAGGCTCGGTGAGTTCTGATTGATGAGTTCTTGCAAAAATAAATCTGCGGCCTCATGAACCAGAGACCCACGATCTAATGCCGTAATGCGTAGTTCTGTTTCTGGGTGAGTGGTTTCTGTTACTCCGAGAATGTGGCGCAAAAAGTAACTATGAGGGCATTTTGCCCAAGCCTCGAGACGAGTTGCAGAGATTATGTCGACACGAACCCCTTCCGGAGTGATTACACCAGAAAGATTGCCGTCAAATCGAGTGAACTGAGAAGATTCGCGAGCCATCATCAACTGTCGACCTTTTTCAAAAGGGCTAAGAAGCTCGAGATTGTGATCAGCTACATCACCGGTTTCTTGTTTTAAAGACAGAAGCTCTGCGAGATTGTGCTCATTTGCCGTGGCTGGAAATTTTGAATTTCGTATGCCAGATATAAAGGACGGTATGAACTCTGCCCAGTCTTCTGAATCTTCTGTAAACGCTAGGTCCAGATTTGAGTTGCCGAGCTTAAGAGCTGAATCAATAACCCATCTCGATGGGTGCCGTTCTCCATTGCGACGAAGATCACCTCTAGGGAAAGAGAGGCTGCGGTATGGAGCCGTTGCTAAGCATGAAAGAAAGTTTCGATGATCTTTATGTAAGTCTTGGCTTCGCATCGGAAGAGCCTCGCCCAACAACTGTCTTTGCTGGTCTGCGAGCAAACCTTCGGTGCCTTGATTTGTTGGGAATACGCCTTCAGCCATTCCGAGCACGTGAACATAATCAAAATCGAAGCCTAGAGTTTGGTTAATTTTGCCGACGAAGACGCCATCACCCATTGTCCCTACACGAGTAGTCGTCTGATCTAATTCGAGCTCTAAAGTCCTCCGAAAAACATCTCGAGTGACTGATGTTTCGATATTTTCTAAATCGCGTAGCCGAGATAGAATGCCATTTATTAATTCAGCAGAACGGAGCTCAGGTTCTGGTAGCTGGATGATGTCGTACGGACCTATATAACGGTCCAAAAGTTGTTGAAGCCAGATACACGCCGAGCGCCAACCTGGGACTAATTTCTCAAAGTTAGCTTGATCTGAGAGTTCAAGAATGAATTGGTGCAAGGCATTAGCTTCGTTACCTGCAGTCAGGTTCTCTTCCACTTTCGGATTTTCAGGGTCTCTATTTCTGAGGCGTTCTGATCGTTTGAGGGCTTCGTCGCGATGGCTAGCCAAAGCAGTGGTCCAATTATGGATGCCCGCAACTACTCCTGCTGCTCTTGCCCTGCGTGCCCAAGCGACATCCGGAATGAGCTCCGACGAGTCTGGATTTAGGCGAATTGGAGCGCTTGAAAGAAGATCGAGAACATCATCTCGGCGAAACTGTTGATCTGAAATAGAAAGAAGACCAAGGGTAAATTTTCCAATCACGGATTCGCTTAACCGTCGCGAACTGGAGCCATTCCACCGAATCCCCGTCAGATCGAAGCGTTCATGGAGTAGCCGGCGGTAAGGCTCTTCGTGCGGGTAAACCACTGCTATTCGGTCAGGAGATATTCCTTGATCTAATTGAGCAAGGACAGTTCGGGCTGCAAATCGGGTCTCATCATCCGGATCAGTCGTAGAGATAATGTGTTGAGCAAAAGGAGGAGTTGTAGAAGTGTTGGGGAGTTTAACTTCGAGCAGAGCGCAAGTTCGTCGCGCGTCTCTGTCGGCGTTGTGAACCCCAGTCATTCCAATGAGTACAGACACTTTAGACCGTGAGCCAAGAGACTTAACTAAACCTGCAGCTAAGGCGCCGAGTTCTTGTGGCAGAAAAACTATTATCTCGCCATCAAGATCAGCCTCGTCGTTATTTACCAAGTGGCTAGCAGTGGTAAGCAAATCAAACTCGTCGTACCATTCTTGGCAAAGAGAAGCAGTAATTAGTCTATGTAATTTTACTATTTCGAAAGTTCGAATGTTTGAGGCGGCTAACTTGTCAAGTTGGTCGGAGTCAAGATCTCGCAACTCTCGATGAACATTTACCAAAGCGCGTTCTGTTGCACTGTGTTGTGTGACGCCAGCGAACATTCCGGGCTGATTAGCTAGAGCGTTGCGCACAGAGGCAGCAACTATTGCATTACTCACGGGCTTACGTCCGCTAGAGGTGAGAGCTGCAGAGGCCAATCTCTCGGCTAAATGAAATGGTGTTAAAAAATCTACAGCAATAACACCGGCACCAAGCTTGTATGTCGGACCGTGTTGGCCAGCGGCAAGCTGGCGGCGTATCGAAACTGACGCGTAGTTACTCGGAACTAAAACAGTGACTGAAGTAAGTGGGTCAAGTTGTTTAGCTTCAGCGATACATTTTGCTAGTTGCTCTGAAGCATTTTTGCCGAAGGAAACAACTTGGACTGTAATCACATTTGAAAGATTAGCTTGAGGGTGACCGGTTAGAACGAACCTGATGTCTAACTGTGGTCAAAGCAGGCTCAAATTCTTGCCCCCGCTTGTAGCTGCCTTGTTAGCTGAGCCGCTCATGTACCTACAAGGCGCTCTACGACTGGAGCGAGGTTATAGATTTCAGTTGAAGGAAAAACAATGTAACTAACACCATAAACTTCTCTACGATGTTGAAGTTGCTCACAGATGTCGTTCACGGTTCCAGCGAGAACCAGCGGAATTTCGCGTGCTTGCTCCGGAGTAACTCCAAAAACAGGAGCTAAATTTTCAAAGAGCTCATCAGCTTCTTTGCTTGTTTGAGTAACGCTTACCATAAAGGTGTTGATTTGGAGCTCTAGGTCTGCGAACCGATCTTCTGCCGCTTCCTCCACCCAAGTTCGGCGTTCGATAAATCTTTCGGCTAATGCTGACTGAGCTGTGTTAGCGCCGATTTCGCCGCTGTGCAGAGAGGCATTCAGACCGACAATATCTGCTCTTCGAGCCGCTTCTGTTAATACTTTTTTACCTCCACCACCGATTATTAATGGGGGCCCTTTTTTGTTGAATGGCAAAGGAAAACCTGTGGCCTCTTTTATTTGATAGTGGTCGCCAGTGAAGGTAAAAACGTCCCCAGACCAAAGCATCTGAATTATTTCGATTGCTTCAATCATCCGACTTATTCGAATGCCTGGTCGGTCATAAGCTATTCCGGCAGTTAAGTAGTCGGCCTCCATCCAACCGGCACCAATCCCGAATTCGACCCTTCCTTCAGAAGCAAGATCTAGAGTTGCGAGTTCTTTTGCGAGAACTAACGGATGCCGGTAATCAACGTCATATACAAGAGAACCAACGTTAAGGATTTCGGTAGCCTCAGCAGCAATAGTAAGTGCAACTGTTGGTGACCACTGTTCATCGAAGTGGTCTGGACAGAATACAGTGCTGTAGCCGATCGCTTCTATTTCTTTAGCTTTAGAACGATACTCAGCTCCAGTAGCAGCTGATGGAAGTTGAATGCCAAAACGAAAATGTTTCACCTGATAACCATAACTTGAGATAGATGAGGGTGACTGTATATGAGGTGGTTCTGTTCAGTCGCTGGTCGTTTATACGTAGTTATGAATCAATCAAGTGAAACTGGAAATGTGGGTTTTGCTTTCGAAAAAAAAATGATCAAAAAATTATTCCCAAGTTAGATTTTAGTTATTTTGCAAATTTGGTTGTAGTCAACATGAATTATAATTATTACTCAGTTAGCTGTTAATAATTTGAGAGCTGACTAACTATTGCTAGGGCCACCTACCCGTTGGTCTTGAGAACGAGAACGAGAACGTCGCTGATGCCAATAGGTGCAAGAAAATATTTTAATTAGAGATACTACTCCAGTAGGTGTTAACACCCAGTAACTGAGATGAGCGTCGCCTAGGGTACGAGCCGTGATAGATAAAATTAATTTGGAAACGACCTACAAGAAGCCGAAAAACGTGCCACCGGCTCTTTTTGTAGAAAAGGCTTCAGGAGTAGTAGCAACAGAGCTGACTCGAGGTCCTTGGAGCCACGGGGTTATGCATGGTGGACCTATTTGCGGCTTGTTAGGTTGGGCGGTTGAAACTGCACTGAATAGAACCGATTTAATATGCACTCGTTTGACTGTCGAAATTCTCTCAGGGATAGGAGTAACTAACTTAGAAGTGACTTCTCAGGTACTAAAAAATGGGAGGAAGACAGCAGTTGTTGATGGCCAGATTCGTGAAAACGATAAATTAGTTGGCCGAGCATCTTCGCAGTGGTTAGCTCCATCTGGAATAAATTTTGAAACCGAAAACCGAGTGCCAGATATACCAGCAATTCGCGCTGACCCTGGATCTCATCCTGACATGGAGTACCCCCGACCTGGTTTTAACGCCGATGCTATCGATATGAGAGTGATCGAAGGGTCGACTGAAGAACCAGGCCCAGGGCGAATCTGGATCCGCCTAGACTGCGCGCTAATAAATGGCCAAGAGACAAGCCCTTTCCAACGTATCTCGACTCTTGCAGATTTAGGTGCAGCTGTTGGTTGGGAAAATTCTTACAGCGGAGGCACATACATAAACACTGACGTTACGTTGCAAATGATAAGGAAGCCTGAAGACGAGTGGGTTTTTTTTGAGTCACATGTTGAAAAAACATACCAAGGAATCGCTTGTTGCTATTCAAATATTTACGATAAAAAGGGCTTACTTGGTTGGGTTATGCAAAGCCAAATTGAAGCACCAGAAGATATTACGTTTTGAATACGAACTTCAGCTACCTCGGGAACCTTCGCTTATGAAACCGCTTTCAAGAAGGTTTTGAATTTGGATTTCTGTCATCCCAATTTCGCTGAGTATCTCTCGAGTGTGTTGACCTAAGGCAGGCGCTGGTCCTTTAGGTCCAACATCGGCAGTCTTAAATCGAATCGGTGCAGCAACGGTTTTGTAGTCTCCCAACTCCGGGTTGCTTATTTTTGGAAAAATTCCAAGTGCTTCAGCTTGTGGGTCTTGAGCCACTTCATGTAGGGCTAAAACCGGCCCCCAAATGATTCCTTCTGCATCAAATATTGCTCCCCATTCATCTCTTGTTCGATGCGACAGAGCTTCGTCAATTGCTTTCACCAGTTCTGGCATGTTGTGAAAGCGTCCCTTGACATCTTGAAGTCTCTGGTCATCGAGAAAATCTTCCCGACCAATAATTTGACACCATTTGGTCCAAGCTTTCTCTTCGGGCATATTGAGAACAATCCATTTACCATCCCCGCATGGATAACGATTAGCAGTCGGAATAATCATATTTTCACGAGCTCGAGGTCGGAGCGGAGCCTTATCCATCGCGGTAATTGCGTAATCAGTTGCCTGTGTCCAGATAGCGGTTTCGTAGAGGGAAGTTTCAATCACTTGTGCTGTATTTGTTTTTTCGGCAAGACGTAAGGCTGCGAGAATTCCTCCGACGAAAGCTAACCCGGTCGTGTGATCACCTTGAGCTGGACGGGCCATAGGCACCGGACCATTCTCACCTTCTCGCATAGCATCATAAATCCCAGATCGGCCAAAAAAAGCGGTGACGTCATAACCTGGCCGCCATGCTTCAGGGCCAGTCGTGCCATAGCCCGTAAGCGTTGCGTGAACTATGGTTGAATTCAATGTCGTTATTGTTGCAGGGTCTAGTTTGAATCGTTCTTGCCGGTGAGCGAGGAGATTACACATGAATACATCTGCGTCAGCAATAAGTTCATGAACAACTTGAATTCCTAAATCAGAATCAAGATCAACTGCGATAGACCGTTTGCCTCGATTGGAGACATCGAATTGAAAGTCGTATTCTTTCATGTTGCCAGATAATTTGGCTGGCCGACCCATGCCTCGCATCGGGTCTCCTTGAAGGGGTTCAACTTTAATAAGGTTGGCGCCAAGATCAGCTAAAATCGCCCCGGCGCTCGGGGAGGCCATCCAGTTGTCTATCTCAATAATTGTGACGCCTTCAAGTGGTGTGGTCAAAGTTACTCCCCATCTATGGACAAAAGGATAGTTTGATGCGACTGAATAAGGAATGATTTAGGCACGAGATCAATCCTATGGTTACTCTGCAATGTATGGATATTAAGGACAAGGTAGCGATAGTTACGGGTGCAGGTAGCGGAATCGGGAAAGCAATAGTTGAACGATTCCACGATGAAGGGGCTAGAGCTATCGTCGTTGTAGATCGAGATGGCGATGGAGCTCAAAAAGTTGCTGCTTCAGTAGGCGCACGAGCCGTAGCTCTCGATGTCACTGATGAAAAAGCGATCGCAAAACTAGTTTCGGAAACGGTCGAAGAGAATGGTTGCCTTGATATTTTTGTTTCAAATGCCGGTTACGTAACACAGGGCGGCTTAGAAGTTGAAAACCAAGAGATACAAAGAATGTGGGAAGTCCACGTGATGGCTCACATCTATGCGGCTCGATCAGCAGTTCCCGTGATGGCTGCTAACGGGGGAGGATACCTGTTGAATACAGCCTCAGCGGCAGGTCTGCTTACTCAGCTGGGTTCAATGCAATACGCGATTACCAAAGCAGCAGCAGTCTCATTAGGTGAGTTTCTTGCGATTACTTACGGTGAGAGGGGCATAAAAGTTTCAATGTTATGTCCGCAAGCTGTCGAGACAAATATCTTAAAAAATAGTCCAGATAAATTAGACCAGGGGAATGGAACTCCTGGAGCGGCTGCAGGCGATGGTGTTCTTCAACCTGAAGAGTTAGCCGAAACTGTTATCCAATGTATGAGAGAAGAGCGGTTTCTTGTACTCCCGCACCCAGAGGTTCAGACATACAGAGAGAGAAAAGCAGCAGATACTGACCGATGGATTGTTGGAATGCAACGATTCCAGAGCCGTTTGTTTTCTCAGAGTGATGTGACGCCAGCTGACTGGTTCTTGGGGTAAAAGTTTATGCATCTAAGGGAGCCTGAAGGAGTTGAACTTCATCCCCGCAGTTATGAAGTTAGCGCTTATTCCACCAGACCAGGAGAACTACTACTTCGCGGAAGGGTTATGGATGAGAAACCGCCTGGAGTTTATTTCGAAAATGATTCGGAGCCCCTTAGATACATCACATGGTCATTGATGTATCGGTTTCCTTTCCCGATTTAATAATTACTAATGCCATAGTCGTAACGGAAACCCACTCTCATGAGGGCTGCATGAAAATAGTTGACCATTCTAAAAAATTAGTAGGTTTGTCAATCGCTCTAGGCTTTACAAAAAAAGTTCGGGAACTCTTTGGAGGGCCAAGAGAATGTAGTCACACGACAGCTCTTTTGAATGCGATGGCTCCTGTGGCCATCCAATCGGTCTGGGGGACCGAAGGTCGGGAGTTCAAATCTCCCCAGCCCGATACACAGTTTGCAGGTCAGGGCCGGTCCTTTGGGGCCGGGCCGTCGAGTCGATGCATCGGGACTGGGGCGGAACCCGCCAGTTCCTCGAACGGCCCACGAGCGTGCCAGTCCTCCATCTCGCCGAAGTCGATCACGGTCTCATTGTCGAGCCCCCGGTTGGGCGTGAACACGGATGGGTACCCATCGTGACCCGTGTTGACCTCCCGGATGGACCCCAGCAGGAGGAAATCGTCTACCGGGAAACTGGTGACAGACGGCGCCTCCTGCGCTGACGGCATCTACTACAGGCGGGTGAAGTAAGCGCCGGTCCATACCTCAACTTGAGATGCCGAGGAGCAGGCTGCGAGACGTCGCGAACTAGAGCGAACCGGTGATCAACTAGAACAGCAGTTCAGAGGCGGTTTCCGGGTGTTTCCCCAGGTCAGCGGTTTTGGGGGTGCATCGATCTGGTCTATGAGGTCGGTTTCTGCGACTGCGTAGATAGTTGATCCTCCAGTGACGGATAGAGAAAATATCGAACAAATCAGAACGAGTATGGCCTTTAATTCAAATACCTGTCACATATGGTCTGATCCTGGCCCATATGTGCGGTCAGATTGAAGCCGGTTAGGAACTTCCGTCTCCTATTTGGGCAGAAGAAAGAGCACAAAAGCTTGGTCAGTCTATTTCGTCTTGGGGAGAGGGCATGTCCGGCGTTTCGCCTTCCAGCCAGCCTTCTAATGCTGAAAGCCGCTGGTCCACTCTTTCGAGCGTCTGGACAATGTTTGACTGTGTATTAGGGTCGGCATCTGGTCGGTTCTGACGAGAACTTTGCCTTTTTTCGATAATGGTCATGAACCCTTTACCTTTAGTCAAGTAGGCAGTTCCTAGTAACAAGGCGGCGTAGATAAAGCCTTCCGACTTGATGAAGCCGATCCAGCCTCTTTCAACTACCCAGTTGTGGTCCACGAGCCAAATCGGTAAAAAGATTAAAATAATAGAACCTGGTACTGCAGCGATGACACTCGCACCGCCGAGAGCTATTGCCAAGGCAAACATTTTTATAGAGAGTTCTTCAGGGAAGTGGGTGTAGTCATTGAAATTAACCGGCACTAACAGAAGTCCACCTGCAAGGCCAGCTAAGCCGCCGCTGAGCGCTACCCCGTAGAGTCGAAGTCTGTATACCGGTATTCCAAAAGCCGCCGCTGCCTCCGGTTCGTCTCGGCTCGCAAGAAATGCTCTACCTATAGGCCCGCGAAGGATTCCTTGGACTAAAAAGAGGGCAATTGCTGAATAGCTTAAGACGATAGCAAATTCCCAAATGTGCTCGTCATTAGCAGCAATACCAGTCCAACCGGGAGTATTGAATTTCCCGTCCAGAGTAACTGGCAAATTACCATCAATCTGCTTAAGAACAATTGGGAATGCAACAGCAAGAGACAAAGTCAGAAGAGCTAGATAAGCCTTTGGAAGGCGAAGCGAAGGAACCGCTACAACAGCACCGGCGATAGCTCCGCCGATAAGTCCAGCAAGCGGCATCCACACAACTGGGACACCGAAATCGTTGACAGCGTGAAGAGCGCAGTATGCACCAACTCCGATAAAGGCCCCTTGCCCCAAGGAAAGCAGCCCTAAATAATGAGTCAAGATGGCTAGCCCAGCAAACGCCAAGGTCATGGCTGCAGCGTTCGTAGCATTCGTCACTGTTCTAGAGGTTGCGGTGAATGCTACCCATCCGATAAAAGTTGCGAAGATTGCCAGTCCCAGAACTGAAACGATCCGCGATGTTATAGATCCCTTCATTTTTTACCCCAAGAAGGTTGCTTAGCCAGGAGCCCTGAAGGTCGAACTGAAAGAATGATAATTAGCACTAGAAGAGCCCAAACTAGAGTTACTTGACTATCGATGAAGCCGACGTAACCCCCCAACATCGTTTCGAGAAATGCGAAGAGATAGCCGCCGACGAAAGCCAATATTGGACTTCGTAAGCCTCCGAGAGTCGCAGCAGCCAAACCAAAGATAAGCAACCGCCCCATCATGTCTGGGCGCACATTTATTTGCCCGGCGATAAGCCCACCAGCTAATGCACCAAGCCCAGCTGCAAGCGCCCAACCGAGCATGAGAACTCTGCTCACTCTTACCCCAACCAGCAAAGAACTTTGCCTATTGGAAGTCACTGCTCTAAATGCGAGCCCAACTTTTGTGCGCTTCTGCAGAACAGCCAACATGAGCAAAGCGAGCAGCATCGTAATAGTTATGCCTAAAGTGTCATGCCAAAGTCGCGCTCCTCCAATATCGAAACGATCATCAACCGTGTCTGGAAAAGGAGAGCCAAGAAACATTGTGTAGCCTCCCCAATGTTTACGAACGAAAGCATCTATTAGTAGATATATGCCCAGACTTGCTCCGATAGCTGGTATCGGGTCATCCCCGAGCGGGCGGATAACCACTTTTTCGAGGAGTGCCCCGAGCAGCATTGAGATTAAAACTGCGCCTGCGATTGCTGCCCAAAGCGGAAGAGGGGCTCCTAAGATGTCTGTCCCGGAAGTGAATTTAACGAACGGGCTAGGGCCTGTGGCGAGGACAAGTGCAATATAAGTAGAGAACATAGCGAGCTGACCTTGAGCAAGGTTCAATACTCCTGAAGAGCGAAAAACCATGGAGATAGCCACAGCTAGTGCTGCGTATGCAGACCCATTAGCTAATGAATCAAAGGTGCGTTGAAGAAACAAGGACATGTGAAACAGAGTTTGACACTTTTAGACAACCTTTATCTACCAACTCTGCCAATATCTTAAGTTTCGGTCTTCTCATTGGCCTAGTTTCTAGATATGAGTAAAGCCGATACCGAGGTTTTGATAGTAGGCGGAGGACCAGTTGGTTTAAGCATGTCGATTATGCTGTCCTTGCTTGATGTCGACCATGTGCTTATCGAAAAGCACCCCAGCACTACATATCACCCAAAGGCGCGAAATCTAAATACACGCACTATGGAGATTGTTCGCGAATGGGGTATCGATAAAGAAATGGCGGAAGTCGCTCTACCAGAAGCCTGGTCAAGTTCGATTGCTTATTGCAAGGATTTAGTTAAACCTGAGATAGGGCGCATGAAGACAAATGGGTTTGTTGGTTTGGGTGAAAGTATCAGCCCAGCGATTCCGCACCTCTCCAGCCAAGATATTTATGAACCAATTTGGCGAAGGAGAGCCGAGTCGCTGGCCCCGGAGTCTCTGAAATTCGGAAGAGAACTTAAGAGCATCCGTCTTCACGATAGATCTGTTGAAGTAGAGATTGAAGTAGCTGACCAGATCGAGGTCATTTCAGCTCGGTATTTAGTAGCAGCAGATGGAGCTAACAGTTTTGTTAGAAATACGCTTGAAATCCCAATGGATGGCCCAAGTGGAATAGCAAATTTTGTGAACGTGTACTTTAGTGCAGACCTTTCAGACCTGGTAGGCAAAAGGCCTGCAGTGCTTTATTTTACCAGCGAACCACGCGGGGTTTTCCAGCCATTAGACGGCCAAAAGCGCTGGCTCTGTCAGATAACACACTTAGGCCCAGGAAACGGTCTCGAGGAGTATGACGTAGCTACCTGCATAGACTGGGTTCGTAAGGCGACACAAAACAGCGAACTCGAAATTGAAATTCTCTCAATTGGTAGTTGGACCATGAACGCCACAGTTGCCGATAAATACAGTGAGCGAAGATGTTTCCTAGTCGGTGATTCTGCTCATCAGCTGCCTCCTACTGGAGGTTTTGGAGCGAATACCGGTATTCAAGATGCCCACAATCTGGCGTGGAAATTAAGCCTTGTGTTAAAGGGGAGTGCGAGTGAATCACTACTGGATACCTATGAACAAGAGCGCAAGCCAGTAGCGGAGTTCAATGCGAAACAAAGCCTCGCGAATAGTAAAATGGTAGGCCGAATAACTTCTCTTGCCTTAAGAGGAGAGAGTGCTGATGAGGCAATCAGTGATTCAAAAAACTACGGCAATTTTGCTGGAATGGAACTTGGATATTGTTATGAATCGAAGGCTGTTATCTCTGATCTAACTGACCCTCCGCTGGTAGATGATTATGTCGCCGACTATGTAGCTACTAGTCGTCCAGGACATCGTATTCCACACCATTGGCTTGACCTGGAGCAAAGCAAAAGTACGTTGGACCTAGCGAATAGCAACCTAGTTGCACTTGTAGATGAGGATGAAAGCCGTTGGGAAATAGAATCTGGAAAACAAATTGAGTTTATAGTGCTTAAAAAAAACGTGTCAAAGGCAATTGGTATGCCTCTCGGAGGCTGCATAGTTCTGAGACCAGATGGGCATGTAGCTTGGCGATCAGCCGGCGACGGTACTAACGATTTAGCGTTAGGTGAAACAATTAATTTGATTCTAGGAAAAGCCGTGAGAAAGTAAAGAGATGGCAGGAATTCGGTATTTCGTAGAAGTATTAGTTACATGCGATGAGAATTTCACTGTTATTCGTGATGCCGCTATCGATGTTAAAGATGGCCAAATCACATGGGTCGGTAAAGAGAAAGAAGCTCCAGCAACCTTAAAAAAAGAAATCCGAATTAAAGGGCTAGTTATGCCTGGTTTAATCAATGCGCATGCACACACTCCAATGACGCTGCTTCGAGGTGGTGGCGATGGGTTACCTTTGATGCGTTGGCTAACCGAGGTGATGTGGCCACGTGAAGGGCGCATGACCCCATCGGATGCCTACTGGGGCATGACGCTCGGGTCTGCGGAAATGCTGAGCTCGGGGATTACAACGACATGCGAGATGTATATCCACGAAGAGCAATTAGTCGAGGCCGCTACTAACGCCGGCATTCGAATAGTTATGACACCTGGAATTCTTTCAGCTCTGCATGCAGACTCGAATCAATCTGCGCTCCTGAGAATAGATGAGGTAGCCGATTTCCACCGATTGTATAACAATCCGAAAAAAGGTGTGACCGTAGGGTTTGGCCCTCATTCTGCCTATGACCTAGGGCTAGCTATATGTGCTGAAGTAGCTACAGCGGCTCGTGACCTTGATGCTTTGTTGCATATTCATATAGCTGAAACAGCGAACGAGGGTTCGGAATTAGAACGCTTACACGGTGGTTTATCGACGGTGAGAATTCTTGGCGAGTCCACAGTCTTTGGGGGCAAAGTTCTTGCGGCTCATAGCGTGTGGCTAACTAGAGATGATATGGCGTTCTACGCCGACTATGGCGTTGCTGTTGCCCACTGCCCTTTAAGTAATATGAAACTGGGTTCGGGTGTAGCTGATATCAAGACAATGCGTGAATTGGGTATAACCGTGGCTTTAGGAACCGATGGCCCAGCCTCTAATGACAGTCTCGATCTGTGGCAAGAAATAAAAATTGCGCCATTGCTTTCGCGCGTGAGCTCTCTTGACGCGACAACTCTTGATGCCAAAGATGCAATCTGTATGGCTACCCGAGATGGGGCCAAGGCATTAGGTCTAACAGATGTTGGCTCACTCGAAGTGGGTAATTGGGCCGACATGATCCGGCTCGATCTTGACGACTCGGCTTTTATTCCAGCCACGAAAGAATCAGAGCTAATCTCAAATATTGCTTTTGCTGCTGGCCGCCGTTTAGTGAGTGACGTATGGGTAAAGGGAGAAAAAGTAGTCAGCGGACACCAGTGCTTAACGGTAGATGAAAACCTTGCTCGAACGGAATGTAAAGCTAGAGGGCTGCGGCTCGCTCAAGAATCTGGAACGTAAGCGTCGCCTTGAAGCGAATTCCATGCGACGATAGATCATGATCGGAATTATTGCCGGAACAGGATTTTATGCACTTCCCGATCTAATGAATCGATCTGATCGGCAGGTGAAAACTCCCTACGGTGAAGCATCGGTAAGTCTAGGGCTATGGAATGGCCAGCAGATAGCTTTTGTGGCGCGCCATGGTGGCGACCATTCAATCCCTCCGAGTTCAATTAACTATCGAGCGAATATTAAGGCTCTTGAGCAGCTAGGCGCAGAAGCAATTTTTGCAGTAAACGTGGTTGCCTCATTACTCCCAGATGAAGGTCCCGGCTCACTATTCTTAGTGAGTGATTTTTTAGAATTTACCCAAGGGAGGTTAAGCACATTTTTTGATCAACCTGGAGAAGTCCGCCACACCGATATGACCACAGCGTATGACCAGTCATTGCGTTCTCTTCTCTCAAAAGCTGCTGATCTAGAGGCAATTACCGTGCGAAACGGTGCAACTTATGTTTGTACCAATGGACCGCGCTTTGAGACACCGGCAGAAATCAGAATGTTTTCAAATATGGGAGCCGAGGTTGTCGGAATGACTGGCTACCCAGAGGTTGCGCTCGCACGAGAACTAAATATTCCCTATTCATCGGTTGCAGTGGTCTCGAACTCGGCGGCTGGACATGGAGAGGGTGAAATATCGCTAGAGGAAATATGGGAAGTATTAGATGGTTGCAAAGATAAAATTTTTCGGTTGTTAAGCCGGGCGGTTCAACTTTGGTCTACCGGTGAGTGCTGAACTGCCGGAGATGTTAGCTGCTGACTTTATCCGTGACGAGCCAGATCCATTTCATTGGAGAATGGGTGTGCGTCCGCTCGAACTTGATAAATGGCTAATCAAAGACACCCGCTTCGAAGTTGACCTAGCTGAACTAAGACTTCAGTTGGCAAAGCGTCGAGATGAGATTATCTATTGCGAAGAGGGATCTGAGGGAGCGTGCGCAGAAATTTATGCGGCTATTCGTGCTCATTGCTCGCTTAGCGAAGTGGAAACGTTTGTTCCTGCAGGTACAGACATAATTGAAGCCGCACGACTCATTGTCCAAGAAGACTTGTGTGTAATGACTCGCAAAAATGGTTTTTGGGTGATGGTTGCATGCGCCGTGGCTTTTCCAACTAGCTGGGATGTGCAATCTAAGTTTGGTAAAAGCCTCGATGAAATTCATGAACCTGTGCCGCGATATTCGAAAGACTTATCTAAATCGATGAATGTTTTTTTCGACAGGCTTCGAGCTGAAGCCCCCGTTTGGAGATCTAATAGAACGCTTAGCGATAGGTCTTCTCTTCGACTCGAACCCTACACTCGCACTCAAGAAGCTCAGACAGAAATAACTATTGATAATGTAGGAGATAAAGTTTTTCTGAGAGTTGAATATCAAACGCTTAGAAAATTTCCGGTATCAGATTCCGTGCTCTTCACTATCCGGATACTGCAGCAACCACTGCGCGAGTTGCTCGATGAACCAGTTGC
Source organism: Acidimicrobiaceae bacterium (assembly GCA_905182565.1). Lineage (GTDB taxonomy): Bacteria > Actinomycetota > Acidimicrobiia > Acidimicrobiales > Poriferisodalaceae > UBA9040. Next base: position 46,986 of record CAJJCB010000018.1, read on the forward strand.
TTTGAGATCATTAGTCAGAGGGTTAGCTCGAATGCCACCTGATATAGCTGCTTACAAGAGAGGTACTTCCAATTACGTAGAACTGATAGCTGAATGGGCTAAGGGGTCGGGTCTTGAGATTACTTAAGCAACTGGTACAGTTACGAACGAACGTTCGTTGGTAACTTGTTGATTGGAAGTAACTAGCTATGAAGACATGGGAGTCATTGGAGGACTTTGAGGCCTTTGTCATAGATGGTGGGATAGTTGAGCCATCTGACGAGATGCCAGATGTCTATAGGCTCGCTGTTTTTAAGTTCATAGAGCTGCATGCAAATAGCGAGTACATGGGAGGGTTAACTGAAAGAGATTGGATTCCTAAGGCTCCCGGTCTTCATCGTAAATTGACTGCTCTAGCGAAGACACAAGACGAGATCGGTCATGCCCACCTCTTGTACATGATTGCTGCAGATCTTGGAGTTAAAACCCGAGATGAGATGATGGAAGACCTTCTCGCTGGGACTACGAATTTTCACAATGTTTTTCATTACCGAGTCCATAGCTGGGGAGATCAAGTAGCCGTTGCATACTTAGTGGACGCAGCTGCCCTCGCTAGCCAGCAAGCAGTTTTTAAAAATTGCTCTTACGGGCCATACAAACGAATTCTTCGTCGCGTCATTGCCGAAGAAGGTTTTCACATGAGGAATGGTGAAGAACTACTTTTGACAATGGCGTCTGGTACAGACCTCCAGAGGACGATGATGCAGGACTCAATTAACCGGTGGTGGCTTCCAGCCATTCAACTTTTTGGGCCAGACTCTCGCTTAGATGACCCGCTTTTGCGGTGGAACATTAAATCTGAGCGTAACGAAGTTTTACGTGATCGTTATATTCAGAAATTTGTTCCGCAACTTCTTAATGCAGGATTTCAAGTTCCGGATTCTGGTTTGTATCAAGATAGTGAAACAGGTCGATGGTGCACAAGCGATATTGATTGGGAGCCTCTCAAAGCAACAATGCGCAATGGAGGCCCTGATAGCAAACGTCGTTTGAGTGATGCCAAGGCTGCGTGGGAAGACGCATCATGGGTCCGAGATGCATTAGACGAAGTGGTAATTAGCAAATGAGGAGTGCTCAAATGTTGAAGGCTGTTCGCGACGCCGTGGCTAAGGTAACGGATCCAGAGTATCCAGAAGTCACGATTGAGCAGTTGGGCATATTGGAAAGAGTTTTTAGCAGTGGCGAAAGTATCTGTATTGACCTAGTTCCAACTCGATCAGGGTGCCCGGCGTTAGAAATTATAAGAACAGATGTGTTAGCTGCAGCCAAAGATGTTGGTGCCACCTCTGTTTCCGTTAAATTTTGTTCGGACCCGGTCTGGACACCAGATCGAATTACTGAAGACGCACGACGTATTTTGGCTCGTGAGTTTTTTGTAGTGATTCGAAACGTTGACGGTAGCTCCAAGTGTCCGATGTGTGAGAATAGTGAACTCGAGAATCGAAGTGATGTGGGCAGTACTCCGTGTCGGTCTGTGTCCTGGTGCGCTGAGTGCCGAAACCCGATTGAAGTTATAAGACGATGAAGCGTAATTCGCGAGCAGATGTAATTGAAACAGCTAGTCGACTTTTCGCTAAAAAAGGCTTTCATGGCACCTCAATGAGAGATCTGGGTGGCGAACTCGGCCTTTTAGGTTCGTCTTTGTATTCGCATATCGGTTCAAAAAATGAACTACTTGTTGACGTTGTACGTCAATCTGCTGCCACGTTTCAGAAGCTTGCTGATGAAGTTTCGGCGTCAGTAGAACCGGCGCCGGCCCGTATGTTTCAGCTTGTACGGGGCCATCTCAATATTCTTGTGAATGACCAATATCAGGCGCAAACTTTTTTGAACGAAACTCGATTTCTTCCACCAAATGAACGAGAAATGGCAGTGAAACTGTTTGATCACTATCAACAAACGTTTCACAAAGTTATTTCTGACGGCCAGGACGCTGGCTTCTATCGGAAGTCGATGGACGTCCATCTTGCTGCAAATTTAATTCTTTCGCTTCTAAACGGAACGACTCGCTGGTTCCGAGATAACGGCCCATTGGACATTGGAGATGTTTCGGCAGAAATTGCTGCTCTCTTAGGCAGCGGGCTCAGTTCAAATAAGTCGATAGAAGGACTCTAGATAGATGAAAACTTATGAGGTGTTTCTAAAAAAAGCTGGTAAAGAACCGTTCGGACACGCGGGATCACTTGATGCGCCGGATGATCATATGGCTTTGCTTTTTGCTAGAGACTCTTATGGGCGAAGAAGTGAAGGTGAGCAAATTTGGGTAGTTAGTCGCGACCATATTCTTGAAGGTAACCAATCAGATTTGGCTCTTGCTGATAGATCTCATAAACACAATGATGGTCAGCGAGTTTCTGAACTCCGGACGAATCAAAGGCTGAAGAAAGAACTCGGCGAATGATGCATACGCTAGATGATGCCGCTATTGAATATCTGCTTGGCTTCGCTGATGATGAATTATGTGTCGGGCAAAACCATTCTTGGTGGATCGCTGTTGGCCCATTCCTAGAAGAAGATCTCGCTTTTTCATCAATTGCCCAAGATGAGCTGGGCCATGCTCGAATGTTGTATGAGTTTCTTGAGCTTGAAGAATCTGTAGATCAAATTGCTTACGGGAGGGATCCGCGAGAGTACCGATCTGCGCATATAGCTGAGTTAAGGTGTCATCAGTGGCCAGAAGCCCTAGTAAGACATGTGCTCTATGACTTAGCTGAAGAGGTTCGCTGGCGTGCTTTATCTAAGGGAAGTTGGAAAGGTATAGCTGCTATAGCGACACGGGCTATTGCGGAAGAACGCTTTCATTTACAGCACGCTCTATCTCTTGCAGAAAGATTGTTAGCAACTGCTGAAGGTAGAAAACGTTTGCTTCCTAGTTTCCAAAGATTAGCTCCAATGGGACAAGAGCTTTTCAGAGTCAACTTAGATGAACTTCAGCTCGTAGAGAGCGGGTTATTGTCATCGCCATTAATTGATCAAAAAAATTCTTGGATTAAAAACGTAGAAACCTTTTTGGATTTGTTTAACTGCGAAATTAACTGGGAACAATTTCAGGATGCTCCGGGGCGTGAAGGTATGAGGTCATCAGACTTTGAATCGCTGCATGCCGAGATGATCGAAGTCCTTAGCCTAGATCCAAATGCTAAATGGTAAATTTTAATGGTGCTGGTTAATCAGTGTCCAGACTTTTTCGGGTGTGCATGGCATGTCTATGTGTCGTATTCCGAGATGGGATAGGGCGTCAATCACTGCGTTTTGGATAGCTGGTGTGGATCCGACTGTGCCTGATTCACCGATACCTTTCGCTCCGAGAGGATTTATATGAGTTGGGGTTTCAAGAACTATCCGGTCAAAAAATGGTAACTCTGTTGCCGAGATAACTGGGTAATCACCAAAGTTCGTTGTCAGCGGATTGCCATCTGGGTCATATCTAAACTCTTCCATAAGGGCCTGTGCAGCTCCTTGTGCCAGGCCTCCATGCACTTGGCCATCTGCAAGTAACGGATTCAAGATTATGCCAGCGTCATCACATGCAAACATTCTGATCAGCTTGGTGAATCCGGTTTCTCTATCAATCTCCACGACAGCTATGTGGGTACCGAATGGGAAAGTCGGTCCTTCGGATTCAAAAATTTCTTCTGAATGAAGAAGTCTCGGGCCGGCGGTTGCGCTTTCTAAATAATCTGATACAGCCGCCCATCCGACGTCAACAGCGGGGGTTCCCACCACATGAAAACGTCCTGAAGAAGTATCGAGAGTGATATCTTCTGTCGATGCTTCTAGAAGCTCGGCAGCAATCTTTTTCGCTTGCTCTACTAGACCGGATGAGGCTTCCCATATAGCAGCGCCGGCTAACTGAACGGATCGGGACCCACCTGTAATAGCCCCTTGTGGTACTTCATCAGTATCACCGTGAACTACCTTTATCTCGTTCATCGGGACACCAGTCTGGTCAGAAATAAGCATTGCCCAAGACGTGTGATGTCCTTGCCCATATGGAGACGATCCGGTGCGTGCAAGTAATTGGCCTCCGGGTAAAAGTTCTAAGGCTCCGTATTCTGCTCGCCCAGCTCCTGCAGTTCGCTCGACATAGGAGGCTAAACCAATTCCGAGATAAGGTTCAGTTCCAGATTGGATCCGACGTTGCTGCTCTATACGCAGCTTTTCGTATTCGCTTGCTTCCAAAGCTGCATCTAGAGTTGCTTCGTATTCACCGCTGTCATAGGGACTTCCTGTTGGTGTGACAAGCGGGAATTCGTGAGGTTGTAAAAAATTTTTCCTGCGAACTTCAGCAGGGTCCATATTGATGTCGCGGGCGAAAGCATCGACAGCCCTTTCGATTGCAGCGGCAGCTTCTGGTCTTCCTGCCCCTCGATAGGCTCCGGTTGGGGTTGTGTTTGTTACCACTGAAACTGAGCTAAAACCGACGCTTGGTATCTCATAACAACCAGTCAACATAGCGCGAGCGTTGCTAGGAAGACCGGCACCGCCAGCCGGATAGGCACCTGACTCTTGAACGATATGCAGCTGATATGTAGTGATATTTCCTTCACGGCTGCCACCGATTTTGCAATATTGAATTTGGCCTCGTCCATGACCTAAACCGACCATGTCATCACTACGAGGCGGAACCCATTTCACAGGTCGGCCAATCCGTCTTGCAAGCCAACCTAAAAGAACTTCTTCAGGGAATGGACGTGCTTTAGCTCCAAAGCTTCCACCAACATCTCGTGAAATTACTCTTACTTGTTCTTCTTGTAGGTTGAGAATCTTCGCAATGGCTGAACGTACTGGATGAGGTCCTTGCCCTGAGTTGTAGCAGTATAGGCGCCCGTCAGCATGCCACTCAGCTGCTGCTACTCGAGTTTCGATTGGGGCTGGAGCAAGACGGTTGTTGACTGTTCGAACCTCACTTATAACCTCACAAGAACTAAAATCTGCTTCGAGTCCTTCGGCTTGCATCCGGCACACAATATTGCCTTCGTTTGCTCCATCGAAGAGTAAAGTAGATGAGCTAAGCGCTTTTTCCGGGTCGATTATGACCGGTCTTGATCGAAAATCTATTTCTATAAGTTCTGCGGCGTCCATGGCTTGGGCGATAGTTTCCGCAACTACTGCCGCTATTGGTTCTCCGACGTAACGAACTTTGTGATCAGCTAGAAGCGGACGAATCATTGCATCATCAAAAATAGGATTACCAGAAGGATAAGGCCCAATATCAAGGTCTTTGTTAAGTACTACATCTATGACCCCTGGCGCTTGCAAAGCGTCAGCAATTTCTATGGAAAGAATTTCAGCGTGGGCGATTGTGGAGACTAGATAATAAACTTGAGCGGCGTTTTGTAAATGAATGCCCGCTACATAGTTACCTAAACCTCGAAGTAGTGGCTCATCTTCACGTCTACGAACTGAAGTTCCTCGCAATGCCATCTCTAGATGCTCCCGAAATAATTTGGACTAGTTATTAACTCAATCACACTACTGATTGTGTCAGGCAAGATAGGCTCATGTTCGTTCGGTGTCTATAAATAGCGAAGTCCGGTGAGATTCCGGCACTGTCCCGCAACGGTGATGTCCCTTTGGGAAAAAGTCCGGTCGCCTATTCTTAGCCCTCGCACGACGATTCCCGAGGAGGAAATGTTGTGCGGCAGGTTTTCTGCCGCCCTTAATCTCGGCTAACAGGAGATCTTAAATGAAACATCTAGTCAGAGTAGCTTTCTTCGCAATAGCATCAATTCTGATGTTTTCTTCATGTGGCGGTGAGGAAAGCATTACAGCAGATGAGGCGACTGCGGACACTCAAGCCCCTGTCATTGAAGAACCTTCAGATGACAACAAGCTAGTGACCCTTGAAGCAGATGAAGAAGTTCCGGCAGGCCCTCAATCTATTGTCTCGTTATCACCTACTGCTACAGAAATGCTGTTTGCAATAGGAGCAGGATCACAGGTAGTAGCTGTAGATAATTACAGCTACTACCCAAAGGAAGCGCCTGTAATAGAAGACTTATCCGCTTGGTCTCCAAACATCGAGGCGATTGCTGAGTTTGAGCCTGATTTAGTGGTCCTGAGTGACGCTGGCGTCCAAGAGGAATTAGAAAGTTTAGGAATTGAGGTCTTGGTTTTACCGGCGGTGACCAACCTTGATGGTGTTTATGAACAAATTGCGGAGCTAGGTGTGGCTACAGCGAACGTGGATGGTGCAGGTGTGCTTGTTGCTTCGATGCGCGCAGAGATTTCATTGATTATCGATAATATCGTGACTCCTGAGAAACCTCTTACATATTTCCATGAGCTCGATGACACTCTCTATTCAATTACAAGTGGCACATTTATTGGGCAGATTTATGAAATGGTTGGACTTAGTAATATCGCCGACCCAGCCGACGCGGATGGATCTGCATACGGATACCCGCAGTTAACTCAGGAATTTATTCTTGAATCTGACCCAGATCTAATATTTTTTGTTGATGCTAGTTGTTGCGGACAAAGTGTTGAAATAATTGGTGAACGCCCGGGGTGGGATGTCCTTAAAGCAGTGCGCAATGGAACCGTAATAGAAATGAATGCCGATATAGCTAGCAGATGGGGTCCACGTCTAGTTCAGTTCTTGCAGTCCTTGTCTGATGCTGTCGCTTTGGTCCCCGCTGGATAACAAAATGCAACCCGATAAATCACATACTGCATTAGCCAATTATGAACGCCTACGCCTGACATGGCTTCTCGGCGGCGTCGTATCTGTCTTGGCTGTCGCAGCTATTTCTCTATCTCTTGGACCAGCTAATATTTCGGTTAATTCAATTATTTTCGAGATCATAGATAGGTTTCCACTTTTAGAAGCGAACAGTAATCTCAGTGAAATTCATTCAAATATTGTCTGGGAAGTGCGGCTTCCTCGAGTGATCCTAGGAGGACTTGTCGGTGCGACGTTAGCTCTGAGTGGCGCGACCTACCAAGCCGTTTTTCGGAATCCGTTAGCCGATCCCTACCTTTTGGGTGCGGCCGCTGGCGCTGGATTAGGCGCGACCCTTGCGTTGGTCAACCGATGGGGAGATGGAAGTGGTGCAGGTGACGCCGTTCCGCTCCTGGCCTTTTGCGGAGCACTTCTAGCCGTTGCAATTACCTACTTCATGGGGCTGACAGGAGATAGCAGCAGATCTCCTGCCTCGCTTCTATTAGCAGGTGTTGCAGTTGCGAGTTTTCTCACAGCAATCCAAACTTTTATTCTTCAACAGAACGCAGATACGATTCGCCAAGTCTATACATGGATTCTTGGGCGTCTAAACACTGCATCATGGGGCGAAGTGTGGCTATTGCTTCCCTATGCGCTAGGAACATCTTGCGTGATTCTTCTAAATCGTCGAATTCTAGATGTCATGCGGCTAGGAGACGCTGAAGCCGCCTCATTAGGTATTCGACCAGATAGAACAAGAAAAATAATGGTAGTGGCTGCTTCGTTAGCAACTGCGGCGGCAGTAGCTGTGAGCGGCCTAATTTCATTTGTTGGAATAATAGTCCCTCATACAATTCGGTTACTTTTTGGTTCGAGTAATCGGATCGTGCTTCCATTATCTATGCTTTTCGGAGCATCTTTCATGATCGCAGTAGATCTGCTTGGTCGAACAGTGGTATCACCATCGGAGATACCGATCGGAGTCATAACGTCTTTTTGCGGTGCCCCATTTTTTATTTTTGTTCTTCGATCTAGCCGTAGGTCGATCTGATGGCGTTGCTGGAAGCAAAAAACATCTCAGTGTCTCTAGGCAAGACTCGAGTAATAAAACAAATAACCTTGTCAGTCCAAAGTGGTGAATGGTTAACAATTGTTGGTCCAAACGGATCAGGAAAATCAAGCTTTCTAGCTGCGGTAGCGGGCTTGCAACATTGTGAGGGTTCAGTCACTATCAGCGGTCAGGCTTTATCGAAAATTACTGCTCGAAGCCGAGCTCAATTAGTTTCTTATGTCCCTCAACATCCGATAGTGCCGTTAGATATGTTGGTGGGAGATTACGTTTTGTTAGGTAGGACACCACATATCTCAGCACTTGGAGTAGAGGGGCCAGTCGACCTAAATTTAGTTGGCGAAATTCTTAGCCGTCTAGACCTTGAAGAGTTAAGTAGCCGACCCTTAGGATCGCTTAGCGGTGGGGAGTTGCAAAGGTGTCAACTAGCGCGCGCTTTGGCTCAAACGACACCAGTCATACTTTTAGATGAACCAACAGCAGCGCTTGATTTGGGACATCAGCAGCAAGCCTTAGACCTGTTAGAAGAACTCCGCAACGAACGGCAAATGACAATTATTTCTACAATGCATGACCTTACATTGGCTGGTCAATACAGCGACCGTCTCATGTTGTTTGACCACGGAAGAGTAGTGGCAGAAGGAAATGCGGCAGATGTCATTAAAGTTGACCTACTCGCTGAAACATATTCTGCTCGTATCCAAGTTATTGAAGTAGATGGAACGCAGGTAGTGGTGCCGCGATCTAAGGAGTCAAGATGACAAGTGTCCCACCTGAAGTAGGACCTGAAGTTAAGAATCGCTTGGCTAGCAAGTCACTGGTCATAGTCAACACTGGCGATGGTAAGGGCAAGTCTTCTTCAGCATTTGGGGTAGTTGTTCGTGCAGTAGCGCGAGAATGGCCGGTAGGGGTAATCCAATTTTTGAAGTCGGGGAAATGGCAAGTCGGAGAAGAAAAAATTTGTAGAGATGTCTTGGGAGTCGACTGGTGGGCAATCGGAGATGGGTTTACCTGGGATTCAAGAGATATAAGCGAAGATCAAGCAGTTGCCGTGTCAGCATGGGCACAAGTAAAGAAAGTAATTCGAGAGGACAAATATCGTTTAGTTGTTCTAGACGAGATTACGTATCCAATTAATTGGGGATGGATTGAGCTAGATGAAGTTGTATCAGTAATAAAGGCGCGACCAGTTGCAACAAATGTTGTCATAACCGGTCGGGATGCCCCTGAAGCACTAATTGACTTAGCGGATACAGTCACTGAAATGCGCAAAATTAAACATGCTTTTGATAATGGAATAATGGCAAAAAAAGGTATTGACTATTGACCCGCAAGCGCTTGTCTCGTAACTGTCCGGCGGGATTCACGTTCTTAACAGGGGGAGCTCGGTCTGGGAAAAGTTGGCTCGCTCAGGAAATAGCAAACAGTTCTGAGTCTTCAGTTTGTTTCATTGCAACTGCCGAGGCCCTTGACGAAGACATGGCGACACGAATAACCCAACACCAGAATGATCGTCCCGCTCATTGGTCAACCAAAGAGGCGCCGATTGAAATAAACAACGCATTATTAAATGTGGACAAAAACCATGTAGTAATAATTGACTGTTTAACTCTATGGGTATCTAATTTGTTGACAGCAGAATTTTCCTCGTCTGCAATTCTTAGAAAATCAGCTGAAGCCCTTGCGTCAATACGTAATCGAAATGCTCCGACCATCGTTGTTTCGAATGAAGTAGGGCTGGGCATAGTCCCAGGTAACGAACTGTCTCGTACTTATCGTGATGTTCTTGGCTCAGTGAACCAGTCTTTCGCTGGTAACTCCGATCAAGCTTTTCTTACTGTTGCAGGTCTTTTACTGCCGCTGCAACATCCAGAAAGGGTTCTGTGACACTCCAAATTGAACGCTATCTGAGTAACCTCCCCAAACTCGATCGAGAAATCGCTGCTGCTGTCAGGGATCGTTCAAATCAAATTTTGAGACCAGCAGGAGCGTTAGCACGACTAGATGAGATAGCAACTTTTATTGCTAGCTGGCAGCAAACTCTTAGCCCTAAAGTGCTTAATCCTAAGATTCTTATTTTCGCTTCAAATCACGGAATAGCAGATGCTGGAGTGAGTAATTACCCAAGTGAAGTCACCGAGGCAATGGTGAAAGCATTTCAACACGGTGTCTCATCGATTAATGCTATTGGGAGACTAGTTAACGCCGAAGTTGACGTAATAGATGTGGGAGTTAAAACCCCGACTAAAGATTTTCGATATGAAGATTCAATGTCGAGTGAAGAATTTGAGACTGCATTTTTCCAAGGAGTAGAAGCAGTGGAAGCGATAGACACTGACCTGTTGGTTGTGGGAGAAATGGGCATCGGCAACACGTCTGCTGCAGCGGCTGTGGCTGCTGCGACTTTTGGCGATGGAGCGACGCAGTGGGTAGGTCACGGGACTGGTGTTGACGAGGAAGGATTTAGACGAAAACAAGCGGCAGTAGCGGAAGGCCTGGCTCGAGTTCGAAAAGCTGACGGCCAAAACCAGTCGTTAGATATGCTGCGTCGGCTAGGAGGAAAAGAGATGGTCGCTATAGGTGGCGCTGTGGTTGCAGCACGACATCGGCGTATCCCGGTGCTCTTGGATGGGTACGTTGTCGCTTCTGCTTTGGCCCCGATCTGGAAATATGATTCAGAAGCTCTTGATCATTGTTGGGCAGGACATCGTTCGCCGGAGCCAGGGCATGCAACACTCTTGAGAGAATTTGGATTAGAGCCGATACTTGAACTGGATCTGCGTTTAGGTGAAGGATCTGGAGCTGCAGCAGCTATTCCCTTGGTGAGAATGGCTTGCGCCCTTGTTTCGGAAGTACCTACGTTTGATGAATTTTTTGAGGGTAAGACGTGAGAAATTTGAGAGCAGCTGTAATTTTTCTCACCCGTATCCCAATTACTTTCGGTAAAAAGAAAATGCCTGAGTTAAGTCGTTCGGTCCCATGGTTCCCTGTTGTCGGTGCACTAGTTGGACTGCTTGTAGGAACTTCGTATTGGTTGCTTAGTCAGATTATCCCTGGAAGCGTAGCCGCAACGGCATCTATCGCACTAGGTGTCATCGTTACTGGTGCATTCCATCTAGATGGCTTAGCTGATGTTGCGGACGCTTTTCCAGGAGCGGCTACTGTAGAACGTCGTCTTGAGATTTTGAAAGACAGCCGGTTAGGCACCTACGGAACTAGTGCGTTGGTATTGGTTCTTCTACTAGAAATAGCTTCTCTCGCGAATTTGTCACCTTTCGATGGATTCAAAGTAGCCATCGCGGCAAACGCCTTAGGGCGCTCATCTGCTGTATTCGTGATGCTGATTTCTCGGCCTGCGCAAGTATCTAGCCTAGGACTTTCGTATGTTTCAGATCTTAGCTTTTGGCGCGCTTCGATAGGGATAATGGCCGGAAGCGGTTTAACTTATGGGTTACTAGGTTTACCGGGATTGATATTGATTTTATGCTGCCTCCCACCGGCTTTGATTATTCGAGTTTGGTCATATCGATCGATAGGTGGCATTTCTGGTGACTCTTTGGGTGCAGTTGCGCAAGTCAGCCAAATGTTTGTTTTTTTGGTAGCAGTTGGCGTCCTTGGCAGTACTTGCGAATGCCTATAAAGAATTTAACGAGGTACTCTGACCCACGTGGCAAAATCAGACGCAGAGTTACCAAATGACGGTCGGCTAAAGTTAGATGAAATGTTTCGGTCTGACCCGTTTGCGGCGAGCCTCGACGCGGAAGTCATTGCGTGGGGTCCAGGCTTTGCAACTGTGAGCGCACTTATCACTGAAAGACAAACAAATTTTCTTGGCGGCGGCCACGGCGGAATCTTATTCAGTTTGGGGGATATTGCCATGTCGTTTGCTTCAAATGGTTACGGTAGGAAAGCGTTAGCGGTGCAAATTGATATCGGGTACCACAGAGGAGTGTCTCAAGGCGAAGAAGTTGTAGCGACAGCAAGTGAAACTAGTCGCACAAGAAGATTTGCTAATTATCGTCTTGAACTTCATGTTGATGAGAAGTTAGTTGGATCAGCCACGGGAATTACCTACCGAACAGATGAATGGCATTTTGGTGAAAGTTTGTGGCCTGAAGACTGGCGATTGAAGCACTGATGAGGGACTGTGATGGAAGCAACCCTAAGTCACACGACTTAAAAAAGTATTGTCTCAAGGGCTGGATAGTGAGACTGGGTTGTGTCTTGTTGCTTGTAGCAAGCGGGTGTATGTCGAAAGCTGATTTCTCTGATTCAGAAGCTACAGCTATTCAGGAAATAGTTTTAGATGATGATGAGCAACTGTCCTCAGGAACTCTTGGTGTCCCTGAGGACATGACTACTGGAATTTCTCAGCAGAAAGAATTGAGTCCTCAATCCGGTGGAGCAATCACTGTCTTGCTTCAAGATGATCTCTCTCCAATTAGTGGATGGTCCCCATGGGAAAATATTTGTGCTTGGGCTTGCAGAAATGTTTTAAACCAAGTCTTAGAAACATTGACCGTAGTTCTGCCAGATGGTTCTGTAGTCCCGTTCCTAGCAAAAAAAATTAATCACAATAACGATTACACGGAATGGACTGTGGAGCTGCGCTCCGGACTTTTGTTTAGTGACGGCACCCTTTTGGAAGCATCGATCTATAAGAAAGGGTATGACGATTATGTAAAGAGTGGAAAAGTTACAAGCGGGCTTCTCCGCGATGCGAGAATTACTAGCGTCAACGTAGTTAATGACTCGACACTCTTGTTTGAGCTTAGTGAATCTAACCCGATGCTCTTGAATGTGTTAGCAGGGCCAATCGGTCGAGTATTTTTATTAGAAAAAGACTCTTTGAGCGAAGAACAATTCGCGTTTAATCCGGTAGGAACAGGTCCATTTATTTTTGAAGGTTGGAGTCCGGGAGAACGCATTGTCTTAAGGTCCAATTCTCGTTACTGGCGTAAGGACGAAAACGGAGTTCAGCTACCGTATCTGGAGGAAATAACTTTTCGTCAGATCGCCGATGAACGTCTCCGGTTAAACTTTTTGATTAAAGGAGAAGGCCAAATCCTTCAGACAAGGTCTTCGTTAGCGATCAGCCAAGGACGAGAATCTGAATTGACTGTTATATCGCGACGAGAAGATAATGTTGGAGTAATCTTATTTAACACTTTAGAGAGCCCCACGAATGATCTGCGTGTCAGAAAGGGCTTACTGCTTTCTTCAGACCAAGAAGAACTTGGCCGACTAGCGTCCAATAGCCCCGATGCGTCATTAGCAGCTCAATGGGTGAGTCCCGACAGCAGATGGTATTCAGAGGCGGTGACACGCGCGTGGCCTAAAGCTAATATGAGCGAAGCTAAAGAGTATTTACTTAAGTACGTTCAGGACCCTAAGCGTTCCGATAAACGAATGACCGGCGAAAAAATTGCAGTCACGCTACTTTGTACTGATGATCTGCAGCTTGCCAATATGACACGCTCGTTAAAGAGCCAATGGGAAGCAACAGGTTTGGTAGACGTCACACTGGAACAAGTGGGTCGCAACGCGTTGATAAAAAGGGTTCTTGGGTCAGTTACTGATCAACCTTCGTTTAAGGGAGATTTCGAAGCAAGCTGCTGGAGAGTAGGTGGAGAGTCTGATCCAGGTGCCCAGATAGAAGCTTTCCTTGGTCTGGTTAAGACTTCACCATTAAACGTCGCGAATATGGAAGGTGATGACTTACTGTCGCTGGTGGAGGAGTTGAACGCCACAGGAAAATTTCAGGATCGATCGTTGATCCTCGAAAATTTGATGCTTTTGCTTAATGCAAAAATTCCAATGATTTACGTGGACTACTTGTCTTCAGCTTTGATTGGGGACTCTTCTGTCGAGGGATTAGGTACCTGGACACTTCCTGAAGGCATTTCTGTCTTGGGGCAGATAGCAGGTGTAGGACGTTACTCAGAGGTTTGGCTTAACGATGGATGATTCTTTACCAGCGTGGTCAGCCAGTCAGCTGGGATGGAATTTTTCTCAAAAAAAATTCCCAAAAATAGATAGTGATTATTCTATTAGTCGTGTGTCTGTTGAACATCGGGGCGCATACGAAATTATGGGCGAAACTGGACAACGAGAAGCCGCTCTTGATACTCGGCTCAGAGATTCGGCAACAAACCAACTGGACTATCCAGCAGTTGGCGATTGGGTAATTCACACTAAGGATGCTCAGCACGATCGACGTGTGTTAATAACAGAAGTTTTACAACGCGACTCCGTCATCATTCGACGAGCTCCAAAGCAAGAGCCGATACCACAAGTCGTTGCTACTAATGTAGACGTCCTCGGCATCGTCACTTCTGCTGATCAGCCACTCGACGAACGTCGGTTAGAACGATATTTAGTGACCGCATTTAGTAGCGGAGTTGTGCCAGTTGTTATCGTAAATAAATCAGATCTAAATGGGACAGTTGAACGCGCCAACTACTTTCGAGCTCAGTACCCAAAATTAGAGGTGCTCGAAACCTGCGGTATTCATGGGTCAGAAGGACTCGGCATAGAAGAAATTACTGGAGACGGCCTTACGGTTGCTTTGACCGGATCTTCCGGAGTGGGCAAATCAACCCTAGTTAATCGTTTGCTCGGCGAAGACATAGTGAGAACTGGTGAAGTCCGAGCTGACGGGACTGGCAGGCATACAACAGTACGACGTCAATTGTTCGTCTTGCACGGGGGAGGTGTTGTTATAGATACTCCAGGGTTAAGAGAACTTCAACTATGGGATGGTAGTGGCTTAAACCTTGTGTTTCCTGAGATATCTGAGTTTGTCGACCTTTGCCGTTTCTCTGATTGTTCTCATAATGAAGAGCCTGGATGCGCAGTCTTGGAAGCATTGTCAAGCGGGCTCATAAGTGAACCTAGGATAAGCTCGTATCAGGATTTATCTCATGATTTAGAAGAGTTGCGAGCTCAAATCGAGCTTTATGAAAGAAGTAAACGTCATCGTCGCGATGCCCGATCTTAGCCCCAGCGCGTCGTCGTCCTATCGGCCATTAAATCTAGGTTTCCGCTTTTCCATAAATGCTGCGACGCCCTCTTGATAATCAGCGCTGTCAAAGCAAGCTTGAACCATTTTATCTACAGCCTTGAAATCTCTAGCTGTTTCATCTTTCAGCCACTCATTAATCGAAGCTTTTGCAGCAGCAATAGTTAGAGGCGCATTCGAAGAAATGAGATCTGTCCAGACCGCTACATGCTCCTCTAACGAGGCTTTGGGCACAACTTGGTTAATTAAGCCCATGGACAAAGCTTCATCTGCTCCGAATCGGTCAGCCAGAAACATAATGCGTTTGGCAGCAGATGGACCTACCAGTTGTACTAATTTGCCTAAACCGGCAGTCGCATAACCCAGCCCTAAGCGTGCTGCCGGAATTGTGAAAAGCGCATCGTCAGATGCAACCCTGATATCAGCAGATAGAGCTACTGCTAACCCTCCACCGATGCAATATCCATGGATCATCGCTATCAGTGGTTTACGCAAATTACTAAGCGCTGCGTAAGCCTCTGAGGTAGCGTCGTCATAGCCATCATTAGATTCGCTGTTCTGTCGTTTCTCACTGAATTGGCTGATATCAGCTCCGGCTGCGAATGCTTTTTCTCCAGAACCTTTGATAACGACAACCCTAATCATTTCATCATCGCCGAGGTCAATAGCGGCATTTCTAAGAGCAATCCACATGTCTGCGCTTATCGCATTGTGGCGTTCAGGATGATCAAGAATAATTGTGCCGACATAGCCGTTACGTTCAATATGTATCTGTCCTGCCACAGCAAGAAATGGTACACCTACTTCTCGGACCGTTGGTGGTTCGATAAGCGGGGATAAATAAGCAACGTGCAAAAGCTGAGAGATGGACTCGATGGCGGTCTTTATTGCGGTGCTCTGAATCAAATGCAATCACTGATTAATCAAAACGTAATTTCTAATAGCTCACTAAGTCGACATTTAGCTGAAACAACCAGTGACTAGTTACAGTCGCGGAACTTAGTAATCGCAGGAAAGCTGGCGGCTATTCAAACTAAACAAAGTAGATGTTCTTAAACAATTCTCAATCCACACGGGAGATGTTGTCAAAGAGGGAGATTCTAAGGACCAGCTATTGGAGTCATGCAGATCCTAGAGCTCAAGGTGAAGTTATCAGCTAATCAATTTGAGACTATTTTGGCACCCAGTTTGGGTCTCTGCGTTCTTTGAAAGCACCAATTCCTTCTTGAGCCTCCTCTGACTTGAACAGAGATTGACTTAAATGCGAAGTCCATTCCCAGGCTTCACTGCGCTGCATTTGCGGTACTTTCGAAACTAGTTGTTTCGACGCAGCAAGTGCATTTGGTCCGCCTTTCACAACTTTCCCGATGGTTTCGGATACGGCAAGATCGAGTTCAGAACGAGGAACAGCTTGATTAATCAAACCGATGTATGCCGCTCTTTCGGCTGGAATCTTTTCTCCGCTTAAGAACAATTCACTGGCATTCGCGCGGCTCAGTTTTGGAAGGCAGACAACGGAGATAACTGCTGGTGCGACTCCAATTCTGACTTCCGTGAAGCCAAAAATTATGTCATCAGCCGCAACAGAAATATCAAAAGCTGCTGCTAAGCCGACGCCTCCACCAGTGCAATGACCAGCTATTGAGCCGATTACCGGTTTTGGCGATTCCATTATGTCATCGAGAATTTTTGTAAACGTATGTCGCGCCTCGGGTTGAACCACTCCTGGAGCAGCCGCTTTGAGATCGGCTCCAGCGCAAAAAGTATTACCATTATTCGTAAACAAAACAACTCGTATCGATGGGTCGTTCTGAGCTTTATCGAAGCAATCGCCGATGGCATTCACCATCTCAACACTTAGAGCGTTCTTATTTTCGGGTCTGTTTAAAATGATTGTCGCAATTCCAGAAGAAATTTCGTAAATAGCTGCATCAGAATGTGTGCTCACGATATGGATTGTAGTTAGGTGATTGCTGTTTGTCGCCAGGTTGTCCTCTGGATGCCCTAACTAAATCCTAAGATGATAGATGTGACTGACTTAAACACCACAAATGGGCAGACTGAACTTCAAGATGCTTGCGGGATTGATACTGATTGGTTATGTCAGAAAATTTTTGAACTAACCGATAGCTCGGATCTCGCTGCTTTGGCAGGCTTCGTTGTAGATAAGCCGGTCAAAATTGTTTTGATTGTTGTCATAGCGTTGGTTGTACGAAGAATTGTTCATCGCGGAATTGATGGATTGATCGAGCGATTGATGCAGGAACGTAAAGTTGATGAGCGGGGCGCTGTTGAGGAAGTGGAGTCAACTGGTACTGCAATGCGCCGAGACATACTTGCGAGGAAGCTATCTGCCTTGCATGAACGTTCTGAGCGGGCTCGCCAACGGGCTAAAACATTAGGTGTACTTTTTAAGAGTGTCGCATCTGCGGGTATTGGTGCAGTCATGCTAATGATGTTGCTCGGTGAATTCGATATCAACTTGGGTCCACTTATAGCGGGGGCCGGAATTTTGGGTGTGGCCATAGGGTTTGGTGCTCAGTCTTTAGTGCGTGATCTTCTCAGCGGTATCTTCATGTTGATCGAAGATCAGTACGGAGTGGGTGATGTGATCAATGCAGGCGAGGCGACTGGCACTGTTGAGTCAATTGGTTTAAGAACAACGAGGCTTAGAGATGTGAGTGGGACTTTGTGGCACATCCCTAATGGTGAAATTCGAAGAGTGGGCAATATGTCGCAAGTTTGGGCGCGGGCGATTTTAGATATTGATGTTGCATACGACACGGACCTAGACCTAGCTATGGAAACGATAAAAGAAGTAGCTGATGGGTTGTGGCAAGAGCAACGTCAAGAGGCAACGATTATCGAAGAGCCTGTCGTAGCAGGTGTTCAAAATTTCGGTGCTGATGCTGTGACCATTCGGCTGTCAGTGAAGACCGAACCTTCAGAACAATGGGGGACTGGAAGGCTTCTAAGGAAACGACTAAAAGAGGCTTTCGATCGGGAAGGCATTGAGATTCCGTTCCCTCAACGTACGGTATGGCTTAAAAATGAATCAGATGTGAGCGAGCAAAACACTGATGAACCGAAACGAGTTAGTTACGAAGATAGATACGGAATCTCAAAGGCTGGAACTGATGATTAGGAATCAGGGTTAGATATTTTAATTTGTGACGATGACGCGCGTCCCTACGGGCATCCATTCATAAAACTCTTTGGCCTGGTCATTTCGCAACCTAATGCAGCCCTCTGACCTGTAGGTACCTAGCTGAGCTTCAGTCTGAAGTGGTTCTCCATCGCCACCATTTGGAATATTGTGGAAACCAATTGCCTGAGTATTTCCCCAGGTGAAACGAACCATATATTCCATTGAAATATCATCATGGCCAGCAATAGTGCGCCGAGATTTTGAAAAAACGCTATAGTCACCTGGCTTTGGTATATCTGCTCTTCCGCTAACAAGATAACTTTTATGCACCGTTTCGTCGTCGTTTACTAACCATACGCGATGCGACTTGTTTGAGAAAATTGCTCGTTTACCGATGCCTGAATTGCTGGGAACAGCTGGTGAATTTTTGGTCACAAGCCAGTAGCCATTGTTGACGCGATCGAATGCGAAAGCTCCTATAGGGGCGGCAGCCGAAGCATTAATCGAACCCGAATAATAGGCACTTCCGAATGCGAAAATGCTTCCTCGGTGTCCGATTAGCCAATAGCCATTTCCATCAGATGTACCTTGACCGCCGATTATTTGTGCGCTCGATAATTTGTTATGTCCTAATGACCCACGAAATTTAGCACTTCCAAAGCCGTTAACAGAACCATCGGAACCGACTAGCCAGTAGCCGTCCCCGGATGGAGTGCTAATTAGATCTACTGCAGGTCGATAGAGATTGTTTCCTTTTGCAGAGCCGTAAAATTTGGCATCTCCGAAAGCAAAAATATCTCCCCCTGCTGATGTTAACCAATATCCATTTCCAGTTGGGCTAGGTTCTAAATCTACGATAGGAGTAGGTAGGTCTATATGGCCAGTGGCTCCATGCCACCTGGTTGAACCGAAGGCATAGATAACTCCTGTTGAAGTTGTTATCCAATAGCCCTTTCCATTTGGTGAAGCAGCTATGTCGGTAGCAGAGCCGAGGGCGTCGACCGTTCTTAATGCAGCAAGATCTCCTAAATGGTTAACATTGCCCGAAGCACTAACGATACCTGTGTCTGAAAGAGCCCAATAGCCGTTACCAGAAGGTGCTTCAGCCATAGAAATGATGTTGGTATTTGCACGATTTTGGAATGACCCTGCTTCGCAATTTTCTTCTACGTCACTTAGTGGTAGCGCTTCAGTTTGCCGGTTAGGTTTTTTGCATTCGAAGTTGCTGGCGTTTCCGAACACATGCACTTCGCCTGCTTGCGACGAATCTTGAGGAAGATAGATGCCCGGTTGTCGCGGTAACGCATTCAGAGACTTAATGTCTGAGAGAATAAAATAATTTGATGCACAGAAGAAAAGCAGCCATAAAAAAACTACCGGTTTTCGACTTCGCATGGTAACTCCGCTGTTATTCCAGGTTCCGTTACTCTTCCGGAACTAATGTGATGGTAATTTCTTTTTGATTATGGGGCTCGAACTCGAGTTCATTAATGTTCCCGGCTGCTGACAGATCGCCAGTTGCACTTTTTAGAAGTGCCAGTCGCTCGATAGTGTCTCTAATCGTTACTTTTTCCGCTACTGTTTTTAAACTTCTTTTTGCTTCGGTTTTAGCTCGGCGGATTTCAGAAAGAGCTTCGGCAGTTAAATCAAATACCGCCGGATCAATTCCATCTGCGAGTTCTCTGATAGGAGCTGATTCTGGCCACTTTGCCTGGTGTATTGATCCAGATTTCCACCAGGACCAAACCTCTTCGGTAACGAATGGTACGAATGGGGCAAAAAGTCTAAGCAAGGTATCAACTGCAATTGACAAGGTAGCGTGGGCTGACCTCGTGTCCTCATCATCGGTACTTCCGTAGGCCCTTGCCTTTACTAGCTCGACGTAGTCATCGGTGAATGACCAAAAAAATTGTTCAGTTCGTTCCAAAGCTCTTGCATAATCAAATTCTTCAAATGCTTCTGTCGCAGACTCAACCAGATTGGCAAGACGATCGAGCAGAGACCGGTCTAGCGGATTACTAATTGTTTGATGGTCGTGTTCAAAATTTCCAGCCAAATTGAGGGCAAATTTTGAGGCGTTGAGAATTTTGATTGTGAGGCGTCTACCAATTTTCATCTGCCCTTCATCGAAAGCGGTGTCTGCTCCTGGCCGTCCATTTGCAGCCCAATATCTAACTGCATCAGAGCCATACTCATCTAGAAGACCCGCCGGAGTCACCACGTTTCCCTTAGATTTTGACATCTTTTTCCTGTCAGGGTCCAGGATCCATCCCGATAGTGCACAGTTTTTCCAAGGAGCAATATCCGACTCTAAATGAGAACGAACCGTTGTCGAGAAGAGCCATGTTCTAATAATGTCATGGCCTTGAGGCCGCAAGTCCATTGGGAAAGTTCTAGCGAAAAGATCATCGTCATCGCCCCAGCCGCAAACTATTTGCGGAGTAAGAGAAGAGGTTGCCCATGTATCCATGATGTCTGGTTCACCGGCGAATCCACCCGGTTGGTCTCGCTGCGTTGGTTCATAGCCCTTGGGTGTTTCGGACGAAGGATCTATAGGTAAATCTTGTTCAGTTGGAACTATTGGTTCGTTCCAAATTGGTGAACCATCTCCATCAAGCGGGTACCAGAGTGGAATAGGGATACCGAAAAAACGTTGCCGGCTAATCAGCCAGTCTCCGTTAAGTCCATCTACCCAATTCGAGTACCGTGCTTTCATGTAGCTCGGATACCAATTCATTTGGTTACCGCGTTCAATGAGTTGTGAGTTCAGCGTTCTATCCCGACCACCATTTTTGATATACCACTGACGACTAGTAACGATTTCAAGGGGTTTGTCGCCCTTCTCAAAAAACTTCACCGAATGACTTATCGGTCGCGGTTCTCCAATAAGATCGCCGCTTTCTTTCAGAATCTCTACGATTTCTTTCTTAGCGGAAAAAATAGTTTTTCCAGCTAAACGTGCATAAGACGACAAACCGTAAGACGTCTCAATGCCTTCAGGAGGAGTTTCAATTATTCTTCCATTTCTGTTTATAACTGCTCGAACAGGAAGATTCAACTCTCTCCACCATGTGACGTCGGTGGTATCACCGAAGGTACAGACCATCGCTATACCAGTTCCTTTTTCTGGGTCTGCGAGCTCATGGCTACACACTGGTATTTCGACTCCGAATATAGGAGTTGTAACGGTTGTGCCAAATAGTGGTTGATATCTGCTGTCATCGGGATGGGCTACAAGAGCCACGCATGCAGGCAGCAGTTCTGGGCGCGTTGTGTCAATAAGAATTTGAACACCATTAGCGTCTAAAAAAGCCAGTTTGTGGTACGCACTGGTTTGCTCACGATCTTCCAACTCTGCCTGGGCAACTGCTGTCCGAAATGTGACATCCCAAAGGGATGGGGCCTCTGATTGGTAGGCCTCGCCTCGCTCTAAATTCTTTAAAAATGCTCGCTGAGCCACTTTCTGGCAGCGTTCATCAATTGTTGCGTAAGTTAGTGACCAATCAACGCTTAGCCCAAGTTGTCGCCATAGACCCTCGAAAATTTTTTCGTCCTCTTCAGTCAAAACGTGGCAGAGCTCTACAAAGTTGCGGCGGCTAATGCTTATTTCTCTACGCTTTTTTATTGCTTTCTCATCACCGCCGTCAGATGGAATTTCAAAATTTTCGTCGTAGGGAAGCGTTGGATCGCATCGAACTCCAAAATAGTTCTGCACCCTTCTTTCAGTTGGAAGTCCGTTGTCATCCCACCCCATTGGATAGAACACTTCTAGTCCGGCCATTCGCTTATAGCGAGCAATCGTGTCGGTGTGTGTGTATGAGAAGACATGACCGACGTGAAGGGACCCGCTGACCGTTGGCGGTGGGGTGTCTATGCTAAAAACTTGATCTCGCGTTTTGGTTCGCTGGAATTTATAGACGCCTTCTTGTTCCCAAGTCTGCATCCATTTGGACTCAAGTCCATCGATCGTCGGTTTTTCAGGAACCTGCGCCATGCTGATTACGGTATCGGGAGGAAACAACTTGTCACCGGGTATCTGATTAACGTTTTGAGGAAATTACTTTTCTTAACGAAATTTAAGAAACCTCAATGAAATGCCAAGGACAGAGGGCTGCTTTGCGTACTCTCGGTTGACATCTCAGATTCAATAGATTTAACGATTACTGACGCAGGAAGTCTCGAACGAGTTCTTGAAGATCAGAATAAGTTTGCGTCGCACGGTCTGCGCGTTCGGTCTGCATGTTTGAGACGAACTCGATATCTCATTGTTGTCTTGCTTCCAGCGTTATTATGGTCTCAGGGAACAACTAGTATCCCTGGGCCTTTAGCCCCGCCATTACCACTAGGGATCATGCTCGGTGGGATGTTGCTTTTTGTTAACTTGATTGATCCAAGTCGGAACCCGCAAGTTCCGTTATCTTCGATAAAGTTCAGAATTGTTCTAGAAACAGCTGCAGACACAGCAATTATTTTTGTTGCGATTTGGTGTGTTGGAATGGATCCCTCAAGTGGGCTCTGGATGCTATTATTATTTCCTATTTTTGAAGCTGTTGCGAGGTTCTCAGTGCTTCGCGCAGCACTAATTTCTATTGCAATAGCGTTACTGCATGTAATAAGCGAAATTTGGTTTTCGATCCGTTACGTGGAGTTGAATTTAGATTCTGCCGGTTTAGCTCATGAAGTAGCACTCTTGTTGTTAGTGGCGGTTGGGGCGCGCGTTCTTCTTTCAGAAGGAAATGAATATTCCGATTGGGCACCGACTAGAGCAGGTGCTCCGATAAAGCTAAAGAAACGCAAAGGCGAACGCCGCCTTCCGCCAACTGGAGGTTTAGCTGTTCTGTATATCGATCTTGAATTTGAGAAAGAACTTCCCAAGACAGTTAAACTAACGCTTGTACGTGAAGTAATCGCCCGAAGAATTTCATCTTGTATTCGGACCGAGGACTCGGTTCTTGGCTGCGATAAGGATGCCTTCGCCGTGCTGCTACCAGGTGTTCGTGACGTAGATGGCGCTGTCATCGTAGGTGAACGAATCCTTGATAAATTTGGAGATCCGATAGCAGTTGCTGGGCATTTAATTTCGATTAATCTAAGACTGGGTGCGGCTTATTCTGCGCATCCAGTGGCTGAACCTGATGATCTCATAGGTTCTGCTGGACGCGAGGTTATTCTGGCTAAACGGCGGGGTGGTAGTTCGCTTGTGATTCATGAGCCCGAGCCGATGTTAGTAGTAGCCGTAAATTGAGTGAGCGTTAAGTTGGCATAGTTTGTTACCAGTAGGTAACTTACGGGTATGGATTTCAACCCTGAGCTAAACGAAGACCAAATCCAGATTAAAGATTGGGTGCATACTTTCGCCGAAGACGTTATTCGCCCCGTTGCCAGTGACTGGGACGAGCGCGAGGAAACTCCTTGGCCCGTTATTGAAGAAGCGGCGCGTATCGGTTTATATGGCTGGGAGTTTATGGCCGAGGCCATGATGAATGACCCGACGGGTTTGACAATGCCAGTCGCTCTTGAAGAATTGTTTTGGGGAGACGCGGGTATTGGATTGTCAATAATGGGAAGTGGCTTAGCTGCAGCAGGCATCGCTGCTTCTGGTACCCGTGAACAAGTTATGGAGTGGGTTCCTCAGTGCTATGGCTCACCTGGAAACCTGATGCTTGGGGCTTTCGCCTCCTCCGAACCAGATGCTGGGTCGGACGTTGCAGGAATGCGAACTCGTGCGGTCTATGAAGAATCGACGGATGAATGGGTGCTCAACGGAACAAAAACATGGATAACTAATGGCGGTATCGCGGACGTGCATGTGATCGTCGCAGTCGTGGAGCCAGAATACCGAAGTCGTGGTCATGCTAGTTTTGTTATCCCTCCAGGTACTAAGGGACTCAGTCAAGGTCAGAAGTTCAAAAAACATGGCATAAGAGCCAGCCACACAGCAGAAGTTGTTTTAGATGATTGTCGTATTCCCGGGAATTGTTTACTCGGAGGCAAAGAAAAATTAGATGAACGTTTAGCTCGGGTTCGTGAGGGCAAGTCTGGAAACGCTCAGGCTGCCATGCAAACTTTCGAGTCCACTAGACCTGCTGTAGGTGCCCAGGCAGTCGGAGTCGCTCGAGCTGCTTACGAGTATGCGTTGGAGTATGCAAAAGAGCGGCATCAATTTGGTCGGGCGATTATTGAGAATCAGTCCATTTCTTTTATGCTTGCAGACATGGCGATGGAAATTGAGGCGGCAAGAGCGTTAGTACATAGGGCTGCCTGGCTCGGGAAACACCGGAAATACAAAAATGCCGAAGGTTCAATGGCCAAGCTGAAAGCTGGGCGCGTAGCTGTCTGGTCTACTGAACGCGCCATTCAAATTCTGGGAGGTTACGGGTACGTTCGAGATTATCCGGTTGAACGTTGGCACCGAGACGCCAAAATTTTTGATATTTTCGAAGGCACCGAACAAATCCAGCAGCTAGTTATTGCCCGTGCGATATCCGGAATCAGAGTCGAGTGATAGCTATTAGCGACTCAAATGCTCGATTAATGGTTAATCGTTGGGTACTCTTCAGTAAGTAACTAAACATTCGTTAAGTTGTTTGTTGGTTTACTACCGTACCAAAGGGGGTACTTGCTTATGATGTCGACAATTTTGACTCTTATCATCATGGGAATTCTTTTCCAAGGTGTTATGACAATCGTCGATAGCGTTCTCGAAACCGTGAACGTAAACGCGATGTTGAAATCAATTCCTGTTCTGGGAACAAACCTCAACCTCGTATGGGCTTATCTGTTCGTCATGATCTCTCAAGTTAATGATGGCGGCGGATTGCTCGGCTACGGCGTAAGCACTGAATTGCTGTCTCTGCAAAGATTCGGCATGGATTTGGCTACTGCCATAGTGATATTGGCTTTTATTCCTATCAAAGACGCTGCGATCTCGGCGCTTGGAAAGGGGATAGGAGGGCGAGCCTAGTAAATAAAGGATAAATGTATTCAGTTTTATAACTTATTCAAAGGAGGGTTGTGCCGCAGGCGCAGCCCTCCTTTTTGATAAGCGAGATTCCTGAAAGGTTACACATAGCCAAGTTCTACGTGAAAGAATTTGAGAGAGCCGAGTTGCACGCATAGTCAAGTACGGGAGTACAAGTAATGAGAGCAGGCCTGATCACCGGGAAAAATCAGTTTGAGTTAGTTCAGCGAGAAGACCCTATTCCTGGCGCTGCCGAAGTGGTAGTTGCCATTGAACTATGCGGTATTTGCGGCAGTGACATTCACGCGTATGTAGAAGGTTGGAAGTATGCACCGGGGACGTGCGGCCATGAGTGGGTAGGAATTGTCTCCGCTGCAGGTAGCGAAGTGCAAAATGTGAGCGAAGGCGACCGTGTGACGGGAGCATTGGCCCCGGGCTGCGGACGTTGCCAGGAATGCCGTTCAGGCATGAGCCAATACTGTAAAAAAAGTTGGTCTGAATATGCAGGATCTTCGGGGCCAACCTCGGGTGGTTTTGCGCCTTTCTTAAAATTAACTGCCGAGCGCGTCGTTAAAATACCTGATGGTATCGATGTTGAAGACGCTGCCCTCATCGAACCTGCTGCAGTAGCTTTTCATGCTGTGAGGCGTAGCAACATTCGTATAGGCGATGTTGTATGTGTAGTCGGCGCAGGAGCGATAGGGCTGTTAACAGCTCAATGCGCTAGAGCGGCTGGTGCAGGGTTAGTGATAGCTGTGGATCCTGATGAGAGTCGGCGAGAACTCGGTCTAACTCTTGGGCTTGATCGGGCTGTTGCCCCTGGTGAAGAACTGAGTCAGGTGCTGAGTGAAGTGAATGGGGGACTTAAAGCTGATTTAGCCTTCGATTGTGCGGGTATTCCACAGACTATGCAACAGTCGGTAGACATGGTTCGTCGAGGAGGGGCTGTTTGTCTGGTCGGAGTAACCAGCCAAGATGCGACGATAAGTCCAATTCGTTGGATCAGCAAAGAGATAACTCTTTATACCTCAATGGTCTTCACGCTAGAAGAAATGAAAGCGACAGCGGCAATGATTCTTGATCAGCGTATATCGGTAGCGCCGCTGAGAAACAAAATTATAAATCTTGATGAGCTGGGCCAGACTATTGATGATTTAGCCGAGCGCCGAACCCAAGCTGTGAAAATTTTGGTTGATCCAACAGCAGGATGACCTACGCCTGGCTGGAGATTTTATTCACTAACAACGGCACCATTAGTGATTAGTTCTTCGATGTGTTCCTTCTCGTATCCAAGTTCTGCTAACAGTTCTTTTGTGTGTTCGCCCAGACGAGGAGCGTGAAAGCGAAGTTGTGTCGGGGATTTTGAGTATTCGACTGGGTCTCTAACGTATTTGTACATACCCTCGCTGGGATGCTCGACAAGATTTATTAGATTGACGTCGGATAGATGCGGGTCAAGATGAACATTTTTGAGGTCAAGAACAGCTGCTGCTGGGATAGATCGTTCGTCACAAAAATCTAACCATTCTTGAGTTGTGTGCTCGGCAGCTGCATCAGCGATCAGCTGATATAGCTCATCGGTATGTTCGATCCGACTGTTGTGATCCCTGAAACGTTGATCTTCTGCAAGATCTGGAGACTTAATGTAAGTAAAAAAATCTCTATAATTTTGGTCTGTGTACGGAAGAATGCACATGAAGCCATCAGATGTTTCAACTGGATTTCTAGATTTAGAGAGCAGTCTTTCATAGCCAAATGGGCCTTCGGACGGTTCGAAAACTGGACCGCGAAAATGTTCCACAAGATTAAAGGTGACCATAGTTTCAAACATCGGGACTTCAATGTGCTGACCCTTGCCAGTGCGCGCCTTGAAAAGTAAGGCTGCCATTACTGCCTGAACTATATGAAGGCCCGTTACTTTGTCGGCGATCACTGCAGGAACGTAGCCTGGTTTACCTTGCGCCGAACCGATAAGGCCCGAAAGGCCGGACGCAGCCTGAATAGCATCGTCATAGGCTGCTTTATCTCTATAGGGCCCGGAACTTCCAAACCCATTGGCTCGGCAATAGATAAGCTCCGGAAATTTTTTAGTGATCTCTTTTTCGTCGAGACATAGACGTTCCAACGCCTGCGATCGCATGTTAGTTACGAGAACATCAGCCGAAGAAATAAGCTTTATCATGACTTCGTGCCCATCAGCCGACTTTAAGTCAATGCTTAGGGACCTTTTGTTGCGTTGAAGGTTCAGGCTGAAACCGGACATCCCAGGGTTACGTGCTGGCAGTCCATTTCGGGTGGAATCACCGCTTGGACTTTCAACTCGGATTACGTCAGCCCCATGATCTCCAAGCATTCGTGTCGCTAGCGGTCCCATCAAAACTGTAGTTAGGTCAACTATTCGAATACCGTCGAGCGCCCCTGTGTCCATAATTTACCTAACGAGCTAGGCCGGATAGGCCATGGAAAATAAGAGAGCCGATTTCGAATGCGAGTTCATCGGCCGATATGCGATCGTCGTGCTGCGCTATCCAGTGTCTGCAAACGCCTTCTGCCATCGCAACTACAGCTATAGCTACAGTTGTAGTTTGTCTAGCGCTTGCATTCTGGTTAAGTCCGTCTAGAAATGCTTCAGTGACTTCTGCCATTCGTTTTTCAACTAACTGAGGCCCATTGACTCTGTCTTCTTCGCGAACCGCTCCTCGACCAAATAGTAGTCGGAACTCTCTTTGATTCTTCTCAACGAAATTGAAGTAAGCGGCCAAAGCAGCCACCGTTTGAGTAAAAGGATCACTGGCAGATTTAGCAGCGGCTACAACAATCGATGAAAGACGAGAACCGACATCATCAATTAGTTCGGAATATAGGTCTTGTTTAGAATGAAAATGTTGATAGAGAACGGGTTTGGTAACACCAGCTGACGATGCTACGTCATTCATAGAAGCACCGTGATAGCCACTATCAGCAAAAACAGTCATGGCGACATCAAGTAATTGTTTTCTGCGTTCTGCTGCGGGAAGTCGATTACGCACCTGAGCCACCACGTCTGAAGAATAAAAAAAGGAATTTGATACCAATCATCTTCTCAGATTCTCGGCTTTTCGGCCAATCCATAGTCACTCGCTAATGGCCATGAGGGAGGCCAAGATCTTCGCGTTCAGCTGCTTTTACTGCGTAACCAAGAATAATTGAGGGCGCTAGAATTACAGACCCTCCTATGAGGAGTGCGACGATCGTGGAGGTTGAAGCAGCATTGAATTCAGTTGTGAAACTAATAACAAAAATAACTAACGCTGAGAGAAAAAGAAAGTATCCGAGTTTTTTGGCGCGTTCGGCGAGAAGTCCTAGCTTTGCTCTAGTCCGAAGAATAGGGTCTTCATCCATTGTTGATTTCGCTTTCAGCGTTTTCTGCGTCTTGGCTAGTAATCGCTTCTTGGGTACCGGTCCAAGAAGTATTTTCGAAGCCTGATTGATAGTCCTGGAATGGATCTAATTGTTCGTTTTCGTTAAGGATATCGAAGTCATCATTGATATCTGGTTGCTCTCGAAGTGGGAAAAATAGCCTGAAACCGAGATTGAGTAATCCAGCCATGATGATTAAGTCACCAAATGAAAAGACCTCGTTAACTGAGCGCATTGGAACTATTGCTCCCAAAAACTTAAAAGTTTCGTTGCCAGTTTCAAAACTGCGGGTCGCTCCAAGCCTGACAAGATCTAACGAATCTTGATTTACGATATTGGCGTTGAAAATAGCTTCTGGACTAACCGGTACATACCCGTAGAGAATTAATGGAATTAAGTTTAGGAGACTGCCAACTAAGATAATAGAGCTGCCTGTTAGATGAAGATTCAGGACACAACTAGCACTGACCATAGTAAGAGCGAAAGCGGCAAAGACTGTTGGGTAGGGCATATCGAGGTTGGAGCCTGCCGCCGCCAAGGACAAAGCGCTAACTGCTGCAAGCGGCCACAGGGTTATGCGAGTAGCCAATAAATAGTCAAAAGAACCCCGAACGAATAAACCGGTGGCTGTGCCGATTAAAAAAAAGGTTGGTACGAGATACATCGGTACTGAGAGTAGTGGGGTTTGAGTCTAAAATAGGGGTGCTATTCGTTACTATCTTCAGCGTGGTGTTGTTCCGAGCGCTAGGTTCAACGTTGTCTGAATGAATAACAATATAGAAGGAGCGACCTGATGGAGGTTCGTGCAGAGCTGACAGCTACCGTTTGGAAAGTTGTTGCCGAAGTGGGGGCTACTGTTTCAGAGGGCGATGAGCTGCTGATTCTGGAGTCAATGAAAATGGAAATTCCCGTGGTTGCGTCTGTTAGCGGAACCTTAACTGAGCTGCGCGTTGCCGAAGAAGACCGCATAAGTGAAGGTGATGTGGTCGCAGTTATTAGCCCATCGTGACAATCTGTGTATGGCTGAGTTTCAAGGATTAAAGTAATTTTAAATCCATAGACGAAGTGTCGTTGTAACGACAGGTGAGGCGTAGCCTTAGAGTTCCATGCCTTCCGTCGTTGACTTTTCTGGCGTAATAGCGCTCAGGGGACAGTATCCAGTTCTGGCAGGATTAGATCTCTGTATCGAACAAGGTGAAATAGTTCTGCTTCGAGGCCCAAATGGGGCGGGGAAGACGAGCCTTCTTCGGGCATGCAGCGGGTTGCTTTCTATAGCCTCAGGCAAAGCTTCAGTTCTCGGCTACGATCTGCTGGCTAGTAATCAAGAAGTAAGAAAACATATCGGATTTGTGGCTCATCAAAATCATCTCTACTCGGATCTATGGGTGAGAGACCAACTGCGTTTTCGTGCCCTCGCAGCTCGAGCGCATGACGGGGATATTCGTTCAATCTGTGACCGAATGGAAATTCCGCAGAGATTGTTGCAGTTACCGACAGAGAGTCTGTCAGCCGGCCAACAAAGAAGAGTAACAATAGCTGCAGTAGCTTTGCGAAGGCCGAGACTGTGGCTATTGGATGAACCTCACGCCGGTCTTGACTCGGAGGGTAGAGATCTTTTGGATTCTTTGCTTCAAGATGCAGCGAAAGCGGGAGCAACGATTGTATTTGCTAGTCATGAAATTAATCGGGCAGAAACAATAGCCACGCGATCGATTTCTATCCTTGGCGGGCAGGCAGTGGGAGGCACTAATGTTTCATGATGCTCTCCTGGTGGCGCGAAAAGACTTGATTATAGAACGAAGAGCTCACGTAGTTTTGGGACAAGTTTCTCCTTTAGGGTTGTTAATTCTTGTAGTTTTCGGCTTTGCTTTTGATGCAAATGTGGAGTTACTGAGATTAGGTTCGGCTGGTTTATTCTGGGTCGCGGTTCTTTTCACCGGGTTGCTGCTCGTCCAAAGAACTTTTGATGTGGAAACTGAAGATGGAAATCTTGACGCGCTTCGACTTTCTGGATTTCTTCCGCAATCAATTTTTTTGGGGAAAGTTATTGGTCTTATAGTTCAGCTGTTTTTACTTGAATTCGCGCTGGTAATTGGGCTAATTGTTTTGTTCGATGTAACGGTTGTCGACTGGTTACTTTTTTTAGCGGCGACAGTTCTTGGAACATTTGCGTTCTCGGTTTGTGGCGCACTTTTCGGGGCGCTCGCTTCAGGTATTAGACTTCGGAGCACACTTTTGCCGTTGTTATTAATTCCGGTTCTTGCTCCGGTTCTGCTCGCTGGCACTCGTGCTCATGAGGTTGCGCTTGGGCTGAGTTCAGCTCCAGGTTGGAATTGGACCGGCTTGCTACTAGTAATTACGGCGGTATACACATCTCTGGGTCTTGTTTCGTTCGGACCCTTGCTGGAGGATGGCTAAATTATGGCTGAAGTTAGTGACCAGAAGACTCCTAAATCAAAGAAAAGCATGTCGATGACTGCGACACCCGCTACGAGAGTGCTTGCTACTGTCTCGGTAGGCGCAAGCCTTGTTCTGTTGCTTCTGGCTCTCATCGTGTCTCCAGCGGATGTAGTACAAGGTGACGCTGTACGAATGCTTTATATCCATGTGCCATCTATATGGGTTGCCTATGGTTCTTTTGGTCTTACAGCTTGCACGAGCGGTCTTTTCATATTGCGTTACAAACGTCGAGCGGACCGAGGACGTCACTATGATCGCATAGCTGGCGCAGCTGCTGAGGTTGGAGTTGTGTTTACGGGCATCACCTTGTTTTCTGGGATGTTGTGGGGAAAAGTTACTTGGGGAAGCTATTGGCAATGGGATGCTCGATTGACTACCACGGTGCTGCTGTTTGTGACTTATCTGGGTTACCTAGCACTTCGGCGACTTCCGGCAGACCCTGGAGTCCGTGCGAAGAGGGCTGCTATTATGGCTCTCGTCTCCTTTGTGAACGTACCGATTGTCCATTTTTCTGTTGACTGGTGGCGGACGCTTCACCAGAAAGCGAGTCTCAGTGTCGGCCGTCGGCCTGAAATAACCGGAGACATGTACTGGACGTTGATGTACTCAGCTTTAACCTTCACTTTTGTAGCGACTTGGTTGATGATTCATCGGTATCGAGTAATTAGA
Source organism: Acidimicrobiaceae bacterium (assembly GCA_905182565.1). Taxonomy (GTDB): domain Bacteria; phylum Actinomycetota; class Acidimicrobiia; order Acidimicrobiales; family Poriferisodalaceae; genus UBA9040. Next base: position 78,419 of record CAJJCB010000018.1, read on the forward strand.
TTAGAAGAGATGCGTGATGAAGAGATGCTGCAGCAGCAATTAAGAGAACGAAGATCGGAAAATAGTCTGTGACTAATATAGGAACCATTGTTGTTGGCTATTCCGTTACTATTTTTTCAGTTGGATTTTATGCTGCATGGATCGTGCGTCGAGGGGTCCTTATAGGCAAAGAAATTGGTATAGGTTCGCAAACTTCACCAACTGACGGGACTGATCAAGTCTGATGGATCTAAGTCCACGTCATGAAATCGACGACCAAGACAAATTTCGACGCGACCAGCTTAAGAGTCGTAGAACAAAAGTCTATTTCGCTGCATTAATTTTGGTTGTCGCTGGCGGGTTCGTGGCAATTCAAGGTTTGCGTAACGCCACGTTATTCTTTAGAAATGTTGATGAAGCAATCATAGAACGAGTAGATCTTGGCGAGAGAAGATTTCGATTACAAGGCAAGGTAATACCAGGAACAGTTTTAAATGATGAGGGAGTGACCGTCTTCGAAATCGTCCACGAATGTGAAGTAGCTAAGGTTCGACATATCACCGACCCGCCAGAACTGTTTAGCTCTCCATGGATTCCGGTTGTACTTGAAGGTCGATGGACCAAAGGAGCGGTTGAAAATATTAATGGCCGAGACAGCTATTATTTTTTGAGTGACCGGATGCTTGTAAAACACACGAATGAGTATGTTTCGGTTAATGAGGAACGGCTTGAACAACCAGTTCCCGATGATGCTGCGATGTCATGTGAATTTCTGTCGGATCTTCGTGAAGAAAGTTAAGAAACATTGACGGCATCCATCGGCTTTTTAGGAATTGCATTGGGCCTCATAGGCGCTTCTTGCGGATTGATAGAAATACTTTTAGCTTTGCTGATGCGGAAATCTTCAGGTTTTAAACGGTCGCTAGCTTGGGTGGTTCTGATGGTAGCTGGCTGTGTGATCGCAGTCGGAGCAATGGAGCTAGCACTATTACAAAATAATTTTTCACTAGCTTACGTCGCTGGAAATTCAACTATCGAGACACCGACTATCTACAAAATTGCTACGTTATGGGGCGCTCTCGAAGGTTCCTTATTGTTGTGGGCGCTTCTACTTTGTGGCTATGTGGGTGCTGCTGCTTGGTGCTTCAGAACCAAGATTAATGACAGACTTGTGGCGTGGTCTTTAGCAACAATGCTCGCCGTCTGCGTTTTTTTCTTCGGCCTCCTAATAGGCCCTGCTAGCCCATTCGACACTTTAACTTCGGTTCCTCTCGATGGAGAGGGCTTGAACCCTTTGCTGCGAAACCATCCGCTTATGGCAATTCACCCAGTGATGCTTTATCTCGGTTACGTGGGCTTCACGGTCCCTTTTGCTTTTGCTGTTGGCGCTTTAATTACCGGCCGTCTCGGTGAGGGATGGCTAGTGGCCACGCGGACGTGGACACTGATCGCATGGGGATGTCTTAGCATTGGAATTTTGTTAGGAGCATGGTGGTCTTATGAAGTTCTAGGTTGGGGTGGTTACTGGGCATGGGATCCGGTTGAAAATGCGTCATTTTTGCCATGGCTGACAGGAACTGCGTTTTTGCATTCAGTTATTGTTCAAGAACGCCGTGGAATGCTCAGAGTTTGGAACCTATCGCTATTGCTAGCTACTTTTGCATTGACAATTTTTGGTACTTTCCTAACTCGTTCCGGCGTAATTGACTCCGTCCATGAGTTCAGTGCCTCGAGTATCGGCCCTCTGTTTTTGGGTTTTTTTGCCATAATAGTAGTAGGTTCTGTTTTCTTAGTTGGCTGGAGGGGAGATCGAATTCGATCTCCGGGTTCCATTGACTCACCCTTCTCGCGCGAAGGTACGTTTTTAGCTAACAATTTCCTATTTGCATTATTCGCGTTTGTTGTACTGCTCGGAACCATTTTTCCGCTTCTAGTAGAAGCGGTGAGCAATGAACAAATAGCAGTAGGGCGCCCATACTTTGATCGGATGCTTATGCCGATCGGCTTGGCACTGCTCGCTTTGATGAGCGTTTCTCCAATGCTCAGCTGGCGATCCACTTCGGTTACGACCCTTGCTGGAAAGCTTTTGGGCCCTGCGGCTTGTGGCGCTGGGACTATGGCATTATCAATAGCGCTAGGAGCGCATGGCGTGTGGCCGGTGCTTGGTTTGGGACTGGGTGGCTCAACTCTTGGTTCGGCGGCTCATCAAATTTTGATTGGGACTCGACGCCACGGTTGGAAAGGAATAATTGGGCGAACCGGTGGCGGAATGGTAGCGCACATTGGAATTGCTCTAATCGCTTTTGGCTTTATCGCTAGTACTGCATTTAGTGAAGAAGGCGAGTTTGTTTTACAGCCTGGAGATTCAGCTTCTGTTGCAGGACATGAAGTTACTTTTGTGGGTGTTGAAGATTATTTTGATGGTCCTAATCGCGTGGTTAGCGCCCAGATCAAGGTAGAGGGAAGGGGAACTTTCTCTCCAGCAATTACCCGCTACCCAACTTTCGGAAGGCCCATCTCCACCCCATCAGTAGCTACGAGTTGGGTCGATGACGTGTACTTAAGCTTGGCTGCTATTCCTGACGAAGGTATGGATCGGATTACGCTGCGCGTCTTAATAAAGCCACTCGTAGTTTGGATATGGATGGGGGGTGCCCTAATTGGCTTAGGGACGCTCTTAGCGCTGATACCAAATCGCCGTGAAATATCGAAAGAAGATTCTCCATCCTCAGAGGTACAAGAGGCGAAACTCTGATGACTAAAAATATTGGATCTATTCGCGTTGTGGCATGGGTCGTAGCGTTTGTGATGGTTTCAGTACTTGGAATACTTGCTGTTCGTACTTCATCGGGAGACGCGCTTCGCTCGAGTAACGTAATTGGCCAGCTAGTTCCTGACATTTCAGGAGTTGATTTCAATGGCGATGTTTTCTCGATTGACGATCATAAATCTAAGTGGGTACTAGTAAATTTTTTTGCTTCCTGGTGTGTGCCGTGCGAACGTGAACACCCTGAGCTAGAAGCGTTTTCGAAGAAGCATGCCGATGATGCGGTAGTCATAAGCGTGCCATTTGGCGACACTGAAAAGGATGCTCGAGAGTTCTTTAAAAGGCTGGGCGGTGATTGGCCTGTAGTCATCGATGATGATGCTCAATGGGCTGTGGCGTTTGGCGTTCTCAGGCCACCAGAATCTTTTTTGGTAGGTCCAGGAGGTGCCGTGGTAGCTAAATGGCAAGGAGAAATTTCGCTCGAAGGGGTCGATGAAGTTATTGATCTCGTGGGAAGAGAATCGAAAAACTGATTATGTCGAGATTGCAACGCTATGGATGGTTAAGCGTATTGGTAGTTTTTGTTGGCTCATTGGCTATGGCTATAACGAACGACGACGTGCCAGCGACGATAGCTGAACGTGCATACGAGATAAAGGCGAATACGTTATGCCCAGTTTGTGATGGCCAAAATGTTTTAGAGTCCAATGCGCCAGTTGCTGCGGCGATCAGGAGACAAGTAGACGAGTTGATTGAGGAAGATCGATCTGATGAAGAAATTCACGCATATCTTGCTCGTCAATATGGGCAAGACGTTAACGCTAAGCCGCCTGGGACTGGTATCTCGTCGCTAGTGTGGATAATTCCAGTTCTTGTGGCTGTTCTTGCTGTCGGAGTTTTAAGTAGTTCATTTAAAAGGTGGCGTTCGGGTAGAGGAAAATTAGTTACCGATGAGGATCGAGAGTTAGTTAGAAAGTTACGTGACGAGCCATGACAGCATCGGGTCGGCGTATAGACCAACTTGCTCGACTGGAAGAGGAGCGCTCTTTCCTGCTTCATTCCTTAGATGATTTAGATGCTGAAATCAGAAATGGGGATTTAGATGAGCATGAATATCTAACCATTAGAAATGACTACATAGCACGAGTTGCTGCGGTATCGAAGCGCATTGCAGAAGGAGCGGAAAGTTTAGAGGCTATAGCTTCTCCTCAAAAAAGTAAGTTCGTGTATCTGGCTCTGATCGTGATTTTGGGCCTTCTGGCAGGAATTCTTGTCGCACAATATTCTGGGTTGCGGCAACCTGGTGAAACAATTACTGGGGAGATCGAGCAGTCACCGAGGGCCCTGCTGGCCGAGGCCGAAAATTTCTTTCTTCAAGGAGAATTTGATAGTTCTCGTCTGGTTGTCGAAGAAATTTTGCGGGACACCCCAGATTCTTTTGGAGCATTGCTTCTTTCAGCGAGGTTGCATGAAGAGGCGCAGGAAATCTTGGAGGCCATACGGCAGTTAGACCAAATATTAAAAAACGATGTCGATAATCTTGATGCTCTCACACTCAGAGGGTGGATCCTAGTTCGGATCGATAGCCCAGAGCTTCTAGCAGAAGGTGTTCGAAATCTTGACAGGGCAATTGAAAATAAGCCTAAAAAATTTGATGCCTATGTCTTTAGAGGGTACGTAGCTCGTTACCTTGAAAAAGATTTAGAACGTGCGGTGCTGATGTACGAGACCGCTTTGTCGTTAGACCCGCCTCCCGCTATGGCTGATCAATTGAGGCTTTTCGTGACAGAGATGAATAATGAAGTGGGTATGCGAAGCTAGATTTAAAATATTTTAATCGTAGGTACATCCTTGAATTAGATGAAAATAACGTCAGGGCCGTTATGGAAACATTTTCTTGGTCACGAGAAAAAAGATTGAACGAGTAGGTTAACGGCCGTAAGAGTAGATTCTAAGGTAGGGCGGTGTTCAGCACTGTGCATGTCGCCGCCGAATGCTTGGAGCATTTCCTATGTCTCAAATTGATGATCAGCTAGCTTCCGTAGTCGGAGCTGTCATAGACCCTGAGCTAAGAGCTGACTTGCTTCAAATGGGCATGCTGCGGGCTGCCAGCGCTGCTGGGGCAGCAGCGCAAGTCGTGGTGGCCCTTCCGTCTGAAGATTGGCCGGTTCGCCGTGAGCTCGAGCAACTAATAGTAGAAGCTAGTAGGCAGGTGAACGGAGTCGACTCCGTAGCTGTCGAATTCACCATTATGGATGAAGCTGAACAAGCAACGTTGCGTGCACAGCTAATTGGTGACCCCGCTGCTACAGCAGGAAGTCAGCAAAGCCATGGCCATGCTGAAGGTCGTGCCGTTCCGTTTGCTGAGCCTGGGAATCGAACTCGGGTGCTATTGATTGCGAGTGGTAAGGGTGGCGTTGGAAAATCTAGTGTCACAACAAATCTTGCTATCTCTTTAGCGAAAAGGGGAAGCCGCGCTGCAATTATAGATGCAGATGTTTGGGGATTTTCTATTCCTCGAATGCTTGGGGTGGATCGCCCTCCGGCTGTTATCGACCAAATGGTTGTGCCAGTGGAAGCCAATGGCGTTCGGTGTATCTCAATGGGGTTTTTTGCTCGAGAGGACCAACCGGTGATTTGGCGAGGGCCAATGTTACACAAGGCCTTGGAACAATTTTTAACCGATGTGTACTGGGATAATCCCGATTATTTGCTCGTAGACCTGCCGCCTGGAACCGGCGATATTTCACTGTCGTTGGCTCAATTTTTGCCAAAGTCGGAATTAATTGTGGTGACTACGCCTCAGCCAGCAGCTCAAAAAGTTGCGCAACGGGCTGCCTATATGGCAGAAAAAGTTAATTTACAGGTCAGAGCGGTAATTGAAAACATGAGTTGGTTCACAGGCGATGATGGTAAAAAGTATGAAATTTTTGGCAGCGGAGGCGGTACGGAATTAGCTAGTGAACTAGATGTCCCGCTTCTTGGGCAGATTCCTATAGTCTCTGCTCTTCGTGAAGGTGGAGATAACGGGCGCCCGATTACTGTAGTAGATCCAGAAAACGAAGCATCCAAGGTTTTCTTTGAAATGGCTCGACTTTTAGAAGAAGAACATCTTCCAACCAGACGATATAATGAAGGACTCAAACTTCTCTAACGCTTAGCTAGTGAATCAGATGTGCCGCTTCTTGATCGATGAAAAATTATAGGAGTTTAAGTTGGGAACTATTCGAGAAATTCGCTTTGAGAACCGTTTCACGAACTTCTTGCCAGCCGATAGCGAGGCTGAGAACCGAGAACGGCAAGTCTATGCCGCCTGCTATTCTCGAGTAACTCCTGCCAAAGTTAAAGACCCGAAGCTGGTAGCTCATAGTAAAGAGATGATGGCTTTGCTAGGTCTAGATCCCCTGATAGATGGTGATGGTGATATTGCGGCAGTTCTGAGTGGCGCAAAGAATTTGCCAGGCATGGACCCTCATGCGATGTGCTACGGCGGCCATCAATTCGGGCATTGGGCCGGGCAACTAGGTGATGGTCGAGCTATCGCACTAGGGGAGATAGTTGATGTAAATGGTCAACATCAGATGCTGCAGCTAAAGGGAGCCGGACCTACTCCGTATTCTCGATCTGCTGATGGTCTTGCTGTAATGAGATCATCAGTTCGTGAGTTTCTCTGCAGCGAGGCGATGCATCATCTGGGAGTTCCGACTACGAGAGCGTTAAGCCTGGTGGGAACCGGAGATGCTGTGATGAGAGACATGTTTTATAACGGCAATGTGAAGCCTGAGCCGGGAGCTATCGTCTGCCGAGTCGCTCCTTCGTTTATCAGATTTGGTAACTTCGAAATTTTTTCTTCTCGGGATGACATTGAGAACCTCAGAAAATTGACTGACTTTGTTATAGAAACCCAGTTTGAAGAGATCGATGTTCTTGACCCTGACAAGTATGTTCTCTTTTTGAATGAAGTGGTGTCTCGTACCGCTGAAATGGTTGTTGAGTGGATGAGAGTTGGATTCGTTCATGGAGTAATGAATACGGATAATATGTCAATTCTTGGTTTGACTATTGACTATGGGCCCTACGGCTGGCTGGACAACTATGATCCAGATTGGACCCCGAACACGACTGATGCCGCTCAAAAGCGTTACCGCTATGGATACCAGTCACAAGTTGCTCACTGGAATTTAGCTCAATTAGCGAATGCCTTGTACCCGCTGATAGGGGAGGTTGAGCCGTTGCAAGCTGCCATAGATAAATACAAAACTTTGTATGAAAAAAAGTGGGCTGTGATGATGGCAGCCAAACTTGGTCTGCCAAATCTTTGGGAAGCACCAAATAAACAGATAGCTGACTTGGCGCTCAAAGTGTTGGAACTGACCGAGACTGATATGACCATCTTTTGGCGGCAATTAGCAGAAGTTCCTAGTAACGCGGAGATTGGCGCAGATGACCGGATTAATCCACTCAAAAAATCTCACTACAAACCAGAAGATCTGGATCTAGAGAAAGAAGCCCAGATACAAGCGTTCGCTGATGCTTATGCCACTCGGTTACGGTTACTAAATATCCACGATGCTGAACGGCGTGAAAGCATGAACGCTGTTAACCCTAAGTTTGTTTTGCGTAACTATCTGAGTCAAATAGCAATTGAGCAGGCTGAAGTTGGCAACAACGAGCTAGTAAATGAACTACTGGATGTGATGAGGCATCCATATGACGACCAGGCAAACAATCAAAAATATGCGGAATTGCGCCCTGATTGGGCGCGAACTAAGCCTGGATGTTCACAGCTCTCTTGTAGTTCGTAGTGGTCCTGGTCGCGTCTACCCGTAAAGTAACTTTCAGAGAAACCAACTGGGGTTCCCCAACAATATTTTGAAGAGGAAAATTTGCGTGGATATCCGAATCGGTATTATGAACGTAGTGCGAGAGCTTAATCTTGAAGTAGCTGATGAAACCGCCGCCGGCGTTAGAGCAGACGTAGAAGCGGCAATAACTGCGAAAACAGGAACCTTGTGGCTAACCGACCGTGATGGACGGCAAATAGGAGTGCCTGCCGCCCAACTTGCTTATGTCGAGTTGGGTAGTACCTCAGACAGGCGTATCGGTTTTTCTGCAGAATAGTCCAGTTAAAACCGCACCTCAGCTAGCTAGCAGCTATTTTGGTGGTTAATGCCTACCCTCGCCGAGTTGAACCGTCTTGGATCAGCACTCACTGCAGAGCAGTTGCTTCATCTGAAAAGACTTGTTCCTTGGCTGGGTCTGCTTGCAGACTTATCTTTTTCCGATTTGCTTCTATTTGTGCCGGCAGAAGTCGGAAGCAAAAAGTTCGCTGTCGTTAGTCAAATCAGACCGACAACTGGTCAAACTTTGTATGAAGATGACCACGTTGGTATGAAAGTGAACAATGTCGAGCGCCCCCTAATATTTCAGTCTTATGAACTTGGACATACGGTCGAAGGCGAAGTTCCGATAAAGCCGAGTAATCGACTTGCGAGGGTAACTTCTATTCCAGTTGTATTTGGACCTGACGTGATAGCGGTGCTAAGTCGTGAAGTCTCGCCAGACTTTTTGAAGAAACGAGATTTTGGCGAGCTTGAGCGTAACTACCTAGAGACATTCGCCCGGTTTTCAGAAATGATCTCGGCAGGACTTTTTCCGCTACGTGACGAAGACGTGAATCTAGACGAGGTGCCAAGAGTCGGAGATGGTCTTTTGGTCCTGGATAAAGATGGACGAATCGAGTACATCTCACCGAATGCTCTCAGCAATCTTCATCGGATTGGTGTAGTTGGAAATGTGACAGGGCGAAAGTTAGAACATCTAAAACTTGGTCAGGAAGTCATTAGTGATCTCATTACTGCAACTGTTCCTGTAGCGCACGAGATAGAACAATCTGAAGTAATTGTTCAGGCCATGGCTGTTCCAATTTTTCATAATTCTGGACCTCGTGAAACTATTATTTTACTGAGAGACGTTACGGAGTTAAGAAGAAGAGATCGTCTACTTTTGTCTAAAGATGCAACTATTCGTGAGATTCATCACCGAGTAAAAAACAATCTTCAAACGATCACTTCGTTATTGCGATTACAAGGAAGACGCCTCGAGTCATTTGAGGCAAAAATTGCGATAGAAGAGTCGGTCCGACGGATCCGGGCGATCGCGTTGGTTCACGAGACATTAGCGAACGTTTCAGTTGATGACGTTAGCTTGTTCGAAGTAGCTCAATTGTTAGCTCGAACTGCACAAGATAGTTTTACGTCTAAAGAAAGGCCGGTGGAGTTCTCGGTTCATGGTGATGTCGGATTAGTCCCGTCAGTCGTGGTTACCCAGTTAGCCGTGGTTCTAAATGAGTTACTTCAAAATGCTGTTGATCATGCGTTCCCAAGTGATTCGCCCTTGGTTGATGGCTTAGCAGGCACAGTCGAAGTTCATTTGTCGAGGCCTGAAGCTAACACTTTAGTTATGAAAGTATTAGATGACGGGATTGGATTGCCGCCAAATTTCAACATAGAAGAACAGCGAGGGCTTGGAACTTCGATTATCCGCGCTTTAGCTAGCTCTGAATTAGGTGGAGGCATAACAATGCGACGCAGGATCGATTCATCGGGTTCGGAAGCCTTAGTGCAGGTCCCGATCGCGTCTACTGAGTAATTGAACAGGAGCTAAGCTCCCTGTCTGTTATCCGGCATTCCTCAAGGAAGCATTTCGTTCACGACGAATTTGGCGTCGCTCTTCTTCGGAAGCGCCACCCCAAACCCCAGAGTCTTGATTAGTTTTTAAAGCAAAATCGAGACACACCTCGACACAGGCGCAGTTTTCGCATACAGCTTTGGCGACGGCTATTTTTCGTAGCGCTGAACCAGTGCTACCAATTGGGAAAAAAACCGCAGGATCTACGTCTCGGCATTTGGCATGGTTCTGCCATAGGCTGCTCTCAAGAAGTACTGTTCCTCTGGTGGTCATATGGGGCTTTCCTCCGGGTGCTGCTTGCTAATTTTATTACAAGCGATAATTTCTCATTATTAAGATCTGGCGTTTAGGGGTGTGGCGAGAAAGTTTAGATACGGACAGCTCGCACACTCATTCTCTGAGATCCACGCCCTAAAAAGATATTTTTTCAGCGACTAGTTATCCTACATCTGTATTCAAGGTGAGACAAGAGATTTTTTATTACATACTGAAAGTTGGGTTTATAGCTAGTGACTTTGGTTCTTGCACATCGGGGGGCTTCCTCTTTATTTCCAGAAAATACAGCAGAAGCATTTCTTAAAGCTATAGAACTTGGTGCTGATGGAGTAGAGCTTGATGTTCGTTTAACCTCAGACTGCTTTCTTGCAGTTCATCACGATCCACAACTAAGCGATGGACGCGATGTGTCCCAAGTGGCATCTAGTGCGTTGCCTGGATCTGTGATCCTGCTTCCTGCAGCTCTTGATGCTTGCGGAGAAAGTTTTGTAAATATTGAAATAAAAAATGATGTTGATGACCAAAGGTTTACAAAAGGTGGGCGAGGAATTCCCGAGCTTTTGAAAGTTGTACGGACTCACACAAATCTGAAAAATAGAATTCTTGTTTCTTCATTTAATAGAGCTTGTCTTGAGGCAATTCGTGAATTTGATGCAGAAATCCTGATTGGGTATTTGTTTTCTGACCAGAATTTTGAGCAAGCAATCCAGTACGGTTTAGCTATGGGCTTTAACGCCTTGCATCCTGCTGACTCGCTTGTAGATCAGTCCCGTGTCAACGAGGCTCAAAGTGAAGGCTTGGCGGTGTGCGTCTGGACGGTCGATGACGAAGAGCGACTCGGTGAACTAGTTGCGATGGGCGTCGACTGTGTCATAACTAACTTCCCTGATCTTGGACGCCGGGTAGTGAATAGCTATGGCAAAAGTGGACAAACTAACCGAAGTTTTTCTGGCACCCAAGTGAACTTCAAAGATGAGACTTCTCCTAAAAAATCCCCATCGAGTTGATATGGGAAAGGCTTGTGTCCGGCTATCTCGATTTCAGGCAGGTTGTCAGCTAAGTGCAAGGTATTGCCTTCTCGTAGCTGTTTTCCCGAAATAAGATCTTTGACTATAGACATGACTGGTTTAAACGCCATCGTCCGCAATACAACAAGACTTAAACCATTGTCCAGAGTTGCTGCAGGAGCGAGAGACAATGGTCGGTGGCCAAGGTAGGTGTAAGGGTTGGTGTTCAATACCACTGTAAAATAACTATCGTTTATGAGCTTGTCGCCGTGTTCCACGCTCATTCTGGGCGACGAATGATCGTAGTGGTTTAGCCAAGTATTGAATCCAGCCCAAATGAAGAGCGGGTGACCGGCATAGCGTTTTAGCGCTGCTTTACGCTCTACCTGCTGAACAACAGCAGCGTCGAAACCCATTCCGCAATGAAAAAGAAAATATCTTCCGTCCACCTCACCAAGCCCCACAGATCGAATCTGATTGGCGTCAATCGCTGACAAGAGTGACCTCACAGCTTCTAAGGGATCATCGGGAATGCCAAGAGTTCTAGCGAACACATTTGTAGAACCTCCTGGAAGAGGAGCTAGTGCACAATCAGAGCCAGCTAATCCATTGGCTGCTTCATTGAGAGTTCCATCGCCGCCAAGAACAAAAACTATTTTGGTACCCGTCGAAGCGGCCCCTCGGGCCAGTCGAGATGCGTGCCCTCGCCGACTCGTCAAAGCCAACTCAACATCGTGATTCTCGGCGATAATGCTTTGGATGAGAACGCGTGCTCGAGCCGTAACTGAAGACGCAGAACCATTAACCAGTAGAAGAACTTTCATTAAATTAAATCTCTCCTATCTATCTAATCGACCCCGCTACTGTTTAGTTGATCTAGCTTCACTATAGGTAGAACCTATTTTTATTGCAGATCATTTGGTTCTTGGCCTGTGTGCCGGCAGACTCTGAAACATGAAGGTCGTTGTATGTGTAAAACAAATTCCCGACCCAGCTTTGCCTGGTGAATTGAATCCAACCACAAATCTTTTGAAACGGGATGGCAAGCTCATTCTCGATGAATCTGATTCTTATGGTGTGGAGATGGCGTTACAGCTAGTTGAAGCAGCTGGAGGTGGTGAAGTTTCATTAGTGTCGATGGCACCTAATAATGAGATGAGTGGTTTGCGTACTGCTCTTGCTATGGGAGCAGATGATGCGATCCTAGTGAGCGATGAAAATCTCGCAGGTACTGATGCACTGGGAACAGCCAAAGTGTTGGCAGCCGCTATTAGGCGTTTGTCACCAGATCTGATTCTCGCCGGTGTTGAATCATCTGATGGTTATACGGGCACGGTTCCGGAGATGGTTGCTGGCGTCTTGGACCTACCCTCCGTTACGTTCGCAAAGCAAATATCCATTGATGGCGATACGGTCAAAGTACAGCGGCAAACCGAGGCTGGCTATGACGATGTAGAATGCAAGCTGCCTGTGTTGCTTTCAGTGACTGCAGGTGTAGTTGAGCCTCGTTACCCCTCTTTCAAAGGAATAATGGCTGCGAAGAAAAAGCCTGTAGAGGCATTGGATCTTCAAGGTTTAGGAATCGACTTGAATACCGTGGGCCTAGTTGGAGCCCGCCAGGAAACAATTCGCGTTACAGAAGCCGAAGAACGCGAATCAGGAGAGATCATCGTAGATGATGGTGATGCTCATCAAAGAATCGCTGAGTTTCTCGGCGAGCTCAAGGTCATCTGAGGAGTTTAATTATGTCACTTAATACAATTATGGTTTTCGCTGAAGGTGACGAGTCTGGGCCAACGACTCTGACGCTCGAGCTGATAAGAGCAGCACGTGGCCTCACAGAGAATGTGGAAGCATTCGTTCTGGAAGATGGTAGCTCGATGGCAGAAAGCCTTGGTGCCCATGGCGTTTCAAAAGTACATGCAATGGGAGGAGCCGAAGGCAAGCTAGTGGGCGCTCACGCTGCTGCGTCACTTGCTAGTCTCGTGGCTTCAAATGTGCCAGATGCCATTTTCTTCGGCCAAACGCCAGATGGACGAGATACAGCGGCGCGATTGTCGGTGCGACTAGATCAGCCTGTAGTTACCAATAACGTCGGTGCGGCCGTTGAAGATGGAGTGCTCGTTTTAGAAGAGCCTGTCTTCGGTGGAACACAAAATATTTTTACTGCCTTCCGAAATGATGGGCCATCCTTAGCGCTTTTCCGACCTAAATCCTTTGACGCTGAATCTATCGGCGGCGCCGTTGCTGAAGTGAACATGTTAGAGGTTGCTGACCCTGGAAATTCAGGTACTGCCATAGTGACCGGACGAGTTGTAGAGGAACGGTCTGGTCCACAGCTAGATAGTGCAGCGGTTGTAGTTTCAGGCGGTCGTGGTTTAGGGCAACCAGAAGCGTATGAGTTGGTTGAAGAGCTTGCTGGCCTTTTGAACGCAGCGTCAGGAGCTTCCCGTGCCATTGTTGATGCAGGTTGGGTCCCTTATTCCAAGCAGGTCGGACAGACGGGTAAAGTAGTGAAACCTAGCCTCTATTTTGCTTGTGGGATTTCTGGAGCGACGCAACATCTTGTAGGAATGAAGGGCTCTAAAGTAATCATAGCTATTAATAAAGACCCTGAAGCACCTATATTTAGCGTTGCCGACCTCGGTATCGTCGGTGATGTACATAAGGTGATGCCAGCGCTTATTGAGAACTTAAAAGCAAGGTGATTTGGTTTCTAGACTAAAAGTTTAGTTATGGAGAGAGACCAGTAGGAGCTACTCAATAGTCTTTTAGTCTTTTAGTCTTTTAGTCTTAGACCAATGGCCAAGGCCATCGATGGCCATCGTCTGAAGGAAAAACTGGGTTTGATAAAAGCCAACTAGATCTTTTCGTCATGGCATTGATTTCAGTAGTTGTTAACCATGAATCTAAGAAGTCAAAATAACTTTCGATAGCTAGTTGGATTGAGTTCAGAAGATCTTCAGCAATCGCTTCGCCGGCAAAGTCCCAAATAACAGTTCGTAGCTTGAAGTCTTCGGAAAAGCAGAGCCCCTGGTCGATTCCATATATTTGCCCCCAGTGCGAAATTAGACAGTGGCCTGATTTCCTATCCGTGTTATTTGCAATCAGATCGAAAACGCACATTTTCTTCAAATGATCATGGTTAGTGGAATCATCAACCAGTGTAAAATGGTGTTCCTGATAGTCAGTTTCAATAAATAGTTGGAGTGAGCCGATGCCAAATGGTCCGTCTCTCTCAACGGTAGGGGGAATAATGCCCCATCCTAAATTTTTGCTAAGGATAAACGCGGCGATCTCTCGTCGGTGTAACCCTGCCGGAAAGTCCCAAAGTGGCTTTTCGCCTTTCACCGGTTTGTAGATAGCAGATATTTTTTGATCACCAAGAGTTACATCGGTTAAAAGAGTTGCATTTGAGCTATAAGGCATTCGGCCTAAAACGTCAATACTGCCTTCGCTCAAAACCTTTGAAGCCATCTTCAGGTAAGCAGCAGAATCAAACAAGGGCTCGGAATCATCTCGCTTATTTTCCGGTTGTTTTTCATTCACCAATTGGTTTGTGTCCATTCTGGCGGCCGAAGTCACGACCAAATTCAATTAGGAATAAGGCGTGATCTATAAATGCTTTGGCTTGACTGGGTGTCAGGTGAATATGTGTTTCTGCTGGCTTGTCTTGTTCGTTGTCGACCAGCTCTTGAATAATTACGACTAATGCCTTAGTGTTTTCTTCGACAGCAATTGCGAGTGCACCAACAGTCCAAATGGCGTTTGGGGGCTCAACCATATTTGAGATTGAACTTGCTGCAGGTTTTTCACTTTGGTCATCTAGAACATCAGCTAAGTAGCTTGCTAAAGACTGAACTTGTCCTTTTTCAACTTTCATTGTTACTACGAGGTTTTCTTCGCTGGCCTGGAGAAAGAAAATACGCTCGCCGGGCTCGCCTACTACTCCGGCAACAAAGTTGTCGGGGTTTCGAAGTTCAAAACTATCGCTCATTTTGTCTCATTTGTGTAGATCGGCGATGCCGATTATGCAGGGCTAAGATCGGTCAGGTCTGAAGTATTATTTACTGCTAACACAACAGGTCCAGACGACGTGTACAGGATGGCAGTGACGGAGCACGGAGACACTACAATTCGCTGAAATAAATCAAGATGTGTCCCCATGGCGTGAGCTACAAGTGCCCGAATAGGGTCTGCGTGGCTAACGGCGACAATTGTTTGAGAAGAATGGCGTTGCACGAGCATGGCAATTGTAGATGCCATCCGGGTCTGCATTGCGAGAAAAGACTCTCCGCCTGGAAAGTGGAAACCGCTTGGATACTTTTGGACTGTATCCCAAGCTTTGAGTTTTCTCAGTTCGCTTAGCTTCTTACCGGTCCATTCGCCGACGTCCAGCTCTAGGAGACCTGAGACTTTCTTCACCTTTTGGCCGACCGCTTTAGCAATGGGTGCAGCTGTTTCTCTAGTTCGCTCCAAGGGGCTGGCGTAAACAGCGGTGATTTTGGTAGTACCAATCTTGCGAATCCGTTCTGACACTTCTATCGCTTGACTTTTTCCTTCTTCGGATAAGTGAACTCCGGGTTTACGTCCGTATAGCTCGATCCCGGTCGTTGGGGTGCGACCGTGCCTAACTAATAAAACGAGAGTTGGTTTTTTTGAAGGTGCCACATAGACGACCGTAGCTGGATGAAAGAGGTAATAGCACATCGCTGTGCCACTCTTTAAGGTATGGACTCTCTAGAGATGCTCTCATCGGACATTGGAAGCTGCCGATTGTGTCCAAGGCTGGTTGAATGGCGAGAAAAAGTAGCGCTTGAGAAAAGAGCTGCTTATGAGCAACATGAATATTGGGGTGCTGGTGTTCCAGGGTTTGGCGACCCGTTGGCCAAAGTTTTAGTTGTTGGACTTGCACCTGCGGCTCATGGGGCAAATCGAACTGGGCGTGTTTTCACAGGTGATCGGTCAGGAGATTTTTTGTTCGGATCACTGTTCAGGACAGGTTATGCCAATCAGCCGTTAGCTGAGTCGCTGGATGATGGTCTTCGCCTTGATAGGGCTTATGTAACTGCGGCGGTGAGATGTGCTCCTCCGGGGAATAAGCCAACCCCTCTGGAACGCGATAGATGCCAACCCTTCATAGTTCGTGAACTTGAATTACTTCCACAGGTTGAAGTTGTGGTGGCATTAGGGCAGTTTGGGTATCAAGTAATTTGTAATTTAATGAATATCAAACCTCGACCTAAATTTGGTCATGGAGTTACTGTCCCAATACCGGAGAACAAACTGGTTGGGAAAGGTTTTGCCGGTGGCTACATAGTTTCTTCGTATCACCCGAGTCAGCAAAATACTTTTACGGGGCGATTAACTGAGCAAATGTTAGATGATGTTTTCATTGCAGCGCGCGAGCTAGCCGGCTTAGGGTTGAATTGACCTGGCTAAAGATTTTTTGCGCTGGATTTACTTAGATCAGGTTCTTAAACCAGTTTTTATTTCCGCGTTGGAATCGGGAGTAGCGCAGGTTTCGGCGAAGCAAAATCTGGCCAACGTTTACGAGATTTTTCGCTGAGTTTATGCATAAGCGCAATGGCTCCCGGATCGTCATCTCCCGGTCTGCCGATTAAGGAACCATCCTCGAGCATTTTCATAATTATTTCTCGACCGATAGGGGTTCGGACAATTGTTAACGTCCAGTTGCTGAAGTTACCAATTCCTCCGGTGGAGATATCAGCGTGTTCGGCCGCGAAATCTGGACAGTGGTTGCAGCCTTCTCTGGTCCAAGCATGACACTCTTTTAAATTAATTTCGTAATAGCCACCGTCGTGCGTCCAGATTTGGAAGACACCTTTAATGTTTGTTTTTTTGATTGTTCGTCTATCTAGACCGTATTTTTGTTCAAATAGCTCTTCGAAAATCGCTTCGTCGAAAGATTTGGAGCAGAGCAGCCCTATATTGAGCGCGAAGCGGTTGCCTACTTTGCCTATTTTGCGTGATTTGGCTACAGGGATAATAGAGCTTTGGCAACTCATCCCTACAAGTGCAATTTTTTTGGAGCCAGCTTCAATAGCTTCACCATAGGCAAGCGTGTTCGCTGAGTATGTGTAACGACTGCCAGCACCGCGAATCACGTCGTCACGGTTATAGGCCACTCCAGGTGACGCAGTCCACTGGCTGCCTTCTCCGTCGCCTACATATGAAGTTAAGGCACTGTCAATGTATCCATGTTCGAGAGACCAAATAAGAATTGCTGAGACTAAGCCTCCATCTTGACCGACTTCGTGGATGAAATCATCGGACGCTCTTGTGAGAATAATGTCCTTATAAATTCCTGAGGGTTCGTTTTCTTCTCTGCTTCGGTCGAAAAGAAAATCATCTGCCTCATCTTCCCAGGTTCGAAAACGTGGACAGGCACGAGTACAACTAGTGCAGCCTTTTTGCCCGTGTCCGCAATCCTCTGGACCTAGTTCGTCTTCAATGTGGAAGGGTTTAAATCCTCCCTGTTCATGGTTATACCCTATTACGTCATGAGGGCAGCTAATCACGCATCCGGCGCAGCCGGTGCAGAGACCTGATGTAATGACTTCATCATGTAGCTCTTTCCACTGGAACGTCCAACGTTCCTTGGTTATATTTTCCGGAGGAGTTTCGGTAACAGCCATATGTATAGAATACGCCGATCTACGTGCAGTTGGGCCAACGGTTGGCTACAGATAGCCTAACAAAGCTTCCCGTGTGGCCATTGGTCGCTCTGATAACACTGCTAACCCTTCTTATTTCCCGAGGATTCATGAACGAACAAGAGCTCTTAGATTTGGTTTCTGATGCCCGAGTAGCCACATTGGCAACGATTCGTGCAGATGGAAGAGTGGACCTAGTTCCAATTACTTTCGCATATGACGAAAGTTTGATTGTTACTGCTATCGACCATAAGAGAAAATCAACTATTGAGTTGAAGCGTCTGGATAATATACGACAGTTTCCAGAAGTAACGCTTTTGGTTGACCACTATGACGACCAGGACTGGGAGCAACTCTGGTGGGTGCGTATGCGTGGCAGAGCTCGTGTATACGAAAGCGGTGCAGAGTATGAGGCTGCACTAGAGCTTTTGCAAGCGCGTTATCCGCAATATCTCGAGAAGCGACCATTGGGTGCTGCAATAGTTATTGAAAGAACCGAAATTACCGGATGGTCTTCTAAAAAATAAGAGGATTGTTAGATGGTCATTGACTCAGTATCTCGTAGTCAATTTGTACGATTGTGTCGCAAATATTAGTGAGATGGTTGCGGCCTTAACAATCTAAGTTTGTTTTCTAAACAATGATAGGTGACTTACGTCACATATCATTAACGAATTAGAACGAGAATTGCTAGCTTCTGTTCTGCTCATAACGTTAATTGTTCGGTCTGAGCTCTGACAGCGAGAGAGTTGAATTCGGTGAGAATTTTTTCTGATGAGTTAAATACGGTTGAGTCATCTCGCCATAGGAAAACTGTGAGCTTTTTGATTCTTGTAATGATATTTGCGATAACTGGAATTGTCAGTAGCTGCACCGAAGACGACCAGCGTTATCCGGTAGATGGTGTTTCATCAGAATCTAGAGAAAGACCTGCGCTCAACAATGTTGAATTTGTCTGGGAACAGGCAGAGCTCCAGCGAAGAGATCTCATTAAAAATTTGACAGAAAAAATAACTGCCGGGTCCTGGGGAGTGGGAGATGACAACGTCTTGAGGGGTCCAAGTGGATTTTCAGTGGATCTTAATAATTGTCCGGAAGACTGGGACAATGGGGCCGGCATTACCGAAAACGAGGTATCTTTTGGCCAAACTATTGTCAAATCAGGGAACCTAGCTGCTTATGGCAATATCACTGTCGGAATGTCAGCATATTTTGACTTTATTAATGAAACGGGCGGAATCGATGACAAAAAAATAAAATGGATTTCGTACGATGATGGATACGTAGCATCTCAAACCATCGAGCACGTTGAGGAATTAATAGAAGCCGACAACGTTTTTGCTATCAATAACCTGGGGACGCCTAACGGCCTGGCTGTATACGACAAAATTAACAGTGAGTGTATTCCTCAGCCGTTCTACCTTTCGGGTCATCCGGCATTCGGTGATCCGGAGAATCACCCATGGACAAGTAGCATCTACTTGTCCTATTCGACAGAAGCAATGCTCTGGGGTACTTGGATCGAGAGGAATCTGGCAGATTTTTTGCCGGTCAAAGTGGCCGCGTTGGTAATGGATAACGATTTTGGCTTAGCGTACGAATTGGGTTTCAAGGCTTTCGCTGATGAGAACCCAGAAATTATTAGCGAATTCATAGTGGTGAGACATGATCCAGCAGCCCCATCGGTTGCTAACGAAATGACGACTATAAAAGCTTCGAAGCCTGACGTGTTGATTTCTATGACAGCTGGCAATCCTTGTTTACTAGCAATTCAAGAAGCAGCCGCAACAGGAATTACAGAGACGTTAAAGGCTGCGTTTACTCCTCAGGTATGCAAAGTAATTGGTGCCTACATGGCGCCAGCTGGTGAGGCAGCAGATGGATGGTGGGTTGTAGGCGGTGGTATGAAAGATATGACAGACCAACAATTCCATAAAGAACCATTTATTAATTGGGCTCGAAAGCAAATGACAGAGCGCGGCCTGGATCCAAATATTTCATTGATAGGCATTGGCTACGGTTACGCCTATCCGTGGGTAGAAAGCCTTCGGATAGCTTCTGAGCTTCCGGGTGGACTCACGAGAACCAACTTTATCCTCACCGTTCGAAGTCTGAACGTTGCGAACCCGATGATTCTTGATGGAATAAAAACTGAATTTAACGGCGCTGCGGACGCGTTTTATATTGAGGGTTCGGATTTTAGTCAATTCGATGCAAATAAACAGACTTGGCGAATCGTCGAGATTCTGGACTTAAACGGAACGACTCCAAACTGTGCGTACTCTTTGACCACAGGGAAGTGTCACGCGAACTGACCCGAATTCGAAACGCTCTTCTAGAACACAGGCTCGTGTGGCTAAAATCTGCTCTAGGGTGCCTTCTAGGTAGCGCAACATTATGCCGGTTGAACACTGGCATGGCCGTTTTGGTAGGTGCAACCATACTTAGAAAAATTAACTTTTATAGAGACCATGTAGATTTTTGTTCCGACTCGCACATAGCTAAAACATTGCTTCTGTCTACAATGAAACGATCTAGTCGGACCTTATGTTTACTGACTTAGCCATGCTTAGGAACTAGTGATCGTAGCTGTTTGATCCAGGTCAATTCGTAAGATCGTTGATGTGCCGACTGACAATGATTCGTTCAGTCGGAATTTGAGTGGACCAAGACTTGTGGCGAAAAATGTTTCTTGTAATCCAGTTGATAAGCGCACGTCGGTTACCACTGCCGGCACGTTTCCGTTTGGGTCAACACTCGCAGCTTGGGGAGCAATCACTTTTCTTTGGTCGCCAATTTTAACGAAGTTGCAATGGCCCAAAAATTTTGCGACAGTTTCAGATCTCGGATCATTGTAAACGTCCATTGGTGATCCTATCCGCAGTGCCTTCGCACTATCCATCACTATAAGTTTGTCGGCTATAGCAAAAGCTTCGTCATGATCGTGTGTGACGTGAATAGCAGAAGTTTTAGTGGTTCGAAGTACTTTAGGTAACTCGTGAGTTAGTCGGTCTCTTAATGGTCTATCTAGAGCGCCTAGCGGCTCATCAAGTAACAATAAGGAAGGGCGGGGTGCCAGAGCTCGAGCTAATGCCACCCGTTGGGCTTCTCCGCCAGAGAGGCTGGACACGTCCCTAGCGTTAAAGCCCTCCAGACCCACGAGCAGAAGCATTTCATCTACAATCCTTCGCCGCTCTTGCCTTTGGATTTTTTTCAGACGTAATCCGAATTCGACATTTTGGCTTACATTACGGTGTGGGAAAAGCGTATGGTCTTGAAACATTAAGCCAATATCTCTTTGGTGTGAGGGAAGCTCAGTTGCATCTAAGTCATCAATAAAAAATTGGCCGCTATCAGGCTTCTGAAGACCAGCTATAACTCGGAGTAAAGTAGATTTTCCTGATCCGCTGGGACCCAAGATAACTGTTATTTGATTTTTATCGAACTGAGCCGAGAAGTTCTCGATAGCCGGTTTACCATCGAACTGAACAGCAAGTTGTTCTAACCGCCACATTAGAAACTCCCTTCTGAACCAGCTTTGGTCGACTCGATTACCACAACAGTAGTGGCGACAATGAGCGCGAGAATAACTGATAGAGCCATGGCTTGACCTCGGAGTAAGTCTCCCGGAGTTGAAAGCAGTCGGAACATGGCGATGGGAGCAGTTAAAGTTTCGGGCCTCCTTGGGAGAAAGCTTGTTGCGCCGAACTCTCCAATAGATACAGCAAAAGAAAAAGCTGCGCCGACGAGGGCTCCGCGCATTGCTATCGGTAGGTCTATTGCACGCCGTACTTGATGTGGGGCGGCGCCTAAAGTAGCTGCCACTTCCCGAATTTTTGGATTTATGTGTCGAAGCGCAGGAACCATAGTTCTTATAACAAAGGGGGTTCCGATTAGAGCGTGTGCAATGGGCACGATCCACCACGATGTCCTGAGGTCAAGAGGTGGCTCATCAAGAGCAATTAAGATGCCAAACCCAATGGTAACGGCAGAAGTTCCAAGCGGAAGTGTCAGGCCAAGATCAAAAAGGGAGCGTAGACCACGTTTGCCGTGCACTATCTGCAGAGAAGCAAGAATCCCAACAGCTAGAGCTATGCAAGTCGCAACTGTGGCAAAAATAAGTGAATTGAGAATTGCGCTGAGGGCCGTTGCTGGGAGTTGGGGGACACGAGAGGCGAGGGCCTGGTAGTGGGAGATTCCGTAACCATCACCGACTGAAAAAGATCGTAAAAAAAGTGTGAGTATCGGCCCGCCAAGAAACATCGACACAAGAGTCCAGTTAGTTAAACGAAATTTGAGAGAAAATTGTTCTGAGGAACGATATGAAATTGACTTGGGTGCGGGTTTCCCCCGCTCCAGTCTTGTGCTCACAATTATTAGAAATAGAACTGCTATTAGCTGCACAAGCGCCAGAGAAGATGCTGATTGAAAATCGCTTCTTGTTATTGCGTATCGGTAAATCTCAGTTTCGATCGTTGCCTTTCTAGGTCCACCGAGGACGAGGATAATTCCGAAGGACGTGAAAGAAAAAAGGTATGTGATAACAGCAGAAGCGTAAATAGCTGGTTTTAGAGCAGGAAAAGTAACCTGCCAAAACGCTTGCCATTTATTTGCCCCGAGGAGGCGCGCTTGCTCCTCGACCCGATAATCAAGGCCGCTCCAGAACGAGCCGACTGTCCTAGCTACAACTGCGTAGTTGAAGAATACGTGAGCTAAAATAATTGCCCAAGACGTGTGGTGAAGACTGAGAGGCCCTCTATCAATACCGAGCTGTTTGAATACAGCTTCAAATGCCCCAGCAACGACGATTGTAGGTAGAACAAATGGAACGGTGATTGCGGCTCGGGCCCACTTGCGGGAGCGTTTTTTCATCTTCGAAATGAGTGCTGCGCTAGGCAACGCAACCAAGATTGTGATTACTGTAGAAATGGTGGCTTGCCAAAAAGTAAACCAAATTGCTTTTTGTGATCTTGGTGTTCGTAGAACTTCGGTGAGTTGATTGAGATGGTCCTGGGACTGCAATCCGTTCCACAGAATAGCTGCAACCGGATACAGAAAAAAGCAAGAAATAAAAATAATCGGAACTAAAAATAGAACTACAGCGATGATTGTCCGTAAGGATTTAATCATTATCAAGAGCTCTGCATGAGAGTCATGAATCTAACCTCAATCTAGCCGAGAACGATTTCTACCCAGCGATCTGTCCACGTGTCTCTGTTGGACTCGATTTCAGCAGGGTCAATTACTAATGGTGACTCTGCAACTTGTGCATGATCGATGAATTCCTGTGGCAGCACAGCACCTTCAATCACCGGAAAAACAAACATGTTAAGGGGAACATCATTTTGGAAACGTGGACTGAGCATGAAATCAATCAGAGATTCTGCTGCTTCTCGGTGCTTAGTCCCGGCCAATATTCCAGCAAATTCTATTTGGCGATAACAGGAATCAAGAAGTACCGCTGTTGGTGATTGGTCTGTCGGTGGATCAGCATATAGAACTTCTGCAGGCGGGCTAGAGGCATAAGAAACGACCATCGAACGATCACCGCCGCCAGCTTTAAATTCTCCGTAGTAGGCATCTTCCCAACCGCTAGTGATTGCAACCCCATTGTCCCTCAGGTCTTTCCAATACTGTTCCCAGTCTGGAGTTCCAGCGATGGTGGCAAGTAAAAATGCTAAGCCAGGAGATGACGTTTCGGGATTTTGCACGACAAGTTGATTGGCGTATTGAGGTTGCGTCAAGTCAGAAAGCTTTGTGGGCTGATTGGAAGGAAAACTGTCGATCCAATAATTTACGCAAACATCTCCGAAATCTATTGGTGTTAGGTAGTGAAGGTCATCAATTTCAAACTCATCTAGAACTATCTCGAGCTGTGGAGATTCATATTGTTCTAAAACGTTTGCTTCTATAGCTCGCTGCATAAACGTGTTGTCAATGCCAAATATGACATCTCCGATTGGGTTGCCGGCGGTGAGAATAGATTCGGCAAGCATGGTCCCAGCGTCGCCGCTCATGAGTACTTCAACTCGAATACCGGTTTGCTCTTCGAACTGAACAAATATGTCGTCTGAAACGGCGAATGACCCATGTGTGACTAGGCGTATCGTCTTTCTCGGTTCTGTTGTCTCTGCGGAAACTTCCCCGGTAGAACGTGACCCTTGCTCATTAGGTAGAGCTTTGTCTGATCCGCATGCGGTTATCAAGCCCAATGAAATAAAAACTGGAGCCAGGACTTTACGTAGATGGAACATACTTCCCTCCGCTGGAATTACCCAGATCAGGTTCGGTGGGTCACCAGCGCGTGCAGCTGGTCTCTCAGCCCGGATGACCCGAGCTCCCCGTAAATTTTAGTTAGCTAAGTCAACCTATCAGATATCGTTAATAATTTTGCGCCCTCGGACGGACTTGAACCGCCGACACATGGCTTCGGAAGCCACTGCTCTATCCACTGAGCTACGAGGGCATGGGAAAAATTTATGACGCTAATACCAGAATGTAGCGCATTGAAAGGGGAGGCCCGCAATGTGTAGGCGAGTTGGGATATCTGGTCAGTTGTAGAAAGTCTGTGCATAGAGGCCGAAAAGCTCAGGTACAGTCGATGTCTGGATGCCTGATGGTTCTGTGAATCAAGATTAGATTGATCTAATAAAGATGTTTTGTGTTAGAGGAAGTTGTCGGCTGTGTATAGAGATCAGTTAGCTGAGACGCTCAATGTTGCGCTCGTTAGGCAGGGACTAGATATTTCGGCCACGGAAATCCATCTGGAGAGACCAGCTAACTTAGAGCATGGAGACTGGTCATCTAACGTAGCTCTAGCATTCGCAAAAAAACTAGGCCTTAACCCTCGAGAATTAGCTCAGCGTGTTGTTGATGAAGTGAACGAAGATTTACCTAGTCATGTTGAAGCTATTGAAATCGCTGGACCTGGCTTTATTAATTTTCGGCTAAAAGATTCATGGCTTCACGATGTGCTGAGTCTGGTTATTTCTCTGGGCGAAGAGGGCTATGCAAGGTCAGATGAAGGAATCGGAAAGTCAGTTAATCTGGAGTTCGTTTCTGCTAACCCGACTGGCCCATTACATGCCGGTGGTGGGCGGTGGGGAGCATATGGAGATGCGTTAACGCGTCTTTTTAAGAGGCACGGCTATGCGACGTTCACTGAATATTACGTTAATGATCGCGGTGTTCAGACTGAACTTTTCGGAGCCTCATTGGCTGCTAGAAGAGATGGTTTAGCGCCTCCAGAAGACGGATATCAAGGAGAATATGTATCGGACTGGGCAAATGAAATGCCTGAAGATGCTGATCCAGTTATGTGGGGAAAACAAAGAGCGATGGCGGATGTGAGCCGCTCCTTAGAGTCTATGAACGTGTTTTTTGACATGTGGGCAAGTGAACAGTCGTTAGTCGAATCTGGTGCAATGGATGAGATCATCGAGATGCTTCGAAAAAGTAAGTGGATTGAAGAACGGGAAGGCGCAACCTGGCTTCGGACTTCTGAGTTTGGTGATGAAAAAGACCGTGTGTTGATTAAAAGCGATGGAGAACCTACATATTTCCTTCCGGACATTGCTTATCACCATTCGAAATTTTCGAGGGGTGATCATGTAATCGATATCCTCGGCGCTGATCATCATGGGTATGTAGCGCGCATGAGCGCAGCAATGCAGATGCTCGGGCACCCTAAAGAATCTTATGAGGCCATTATTGGTCAAAACGTAACATTGGTTCGAGATGGAGAAGAAGTCCGTCTGTCTAAACGAACTGGGACCATGGTGGAAGTTCGGGAGCTAGTTGAAGCTGTAGGGCCGGATATGGCGAGATTTGCTTACCTACTTCAATCGATTGATACCCGACAGACAATAGATATAGATGCCTTATCTAAAAAAGCTAACGAAAATCCCGTTTTCTATGTTCAATACGCGCATGCTCGTATCGCAGCAGTTGCTAGAGAAGCCGTTAACCGTGGTGTAGGTCGACAAGATTTAAGTCTGATAGATACGTCGGTTCTGATAGAGAAACGTGAGCTTGAACTTCTTCGCGTGTTATCTCTACTCCCTGAAGTCTCAGATCTTGCTTTGCGAGAGAGGTCACCACACAAAGTGTCTACATGGGTGCGTGAGCTTGCTGCCTCGTTTCATGGCTTCTACCACGACTGTCCTATATTACGCTCTGATGTGGCTACTGAGATCCAACAGGCTCGTCTTTGGCTAGTGGAAGCAGCACGAATTGGGTTAGCTATTGGCCTCGACCTTCTCGGTGTTTCGGCGCCCGAGGAAATGTAAGGGAAACGATGAGTGAATTTGACGCTACGGCAGCTGTAAATATTGAGCCAACTGCACCAGTTCCCTTTTCTCTGCTACCAGACTCAAGTGAAGTAGATGAAAATGGGGAGTTGACTATTGGGGGATGCAACATAGCTGAGATTGCGGCGGAGTATGGCACCCCGGTTTTTGTATACGATGAGCAACATCTCAGATCGAGGTGTCGAGAGGCAGTGGCTTCTTTTGGAAGCGAAGTTGCATACGCTGGTAAAGCTTTTCTTTGTATAGCAATGGCGAAGCTAGTTAACGAGGAAGGCATGTGCCTAGATGTAGCGAGCGCCGGAGAGCTGTATACAGCAATTCGTGCCGGAGTTCCGGGGAATCGCATCGTGTTCCATGGGAACAATAAATCTGTAAGAGAACTTCAGATGGCTCGTGAATATGGTGTTGGTCGCATCGTCGTAGATTCAGCCGATGAGATTGACCGGCTCGAAAACCTCCACAGCGAAGACGGTCAAGTGGTGTCGGTATTGTTGCGAGTAACCCCCGGAATCAGAGCTGAGACACATGAATTTATATCGACAGGACAAGAAGATTCTAAATTTGGTTTTGGAATCAAATCTGGCGCAGCGAGCGCTGCAGTTGACCGAGCTAAAGCGTCTAACGCAATCAATCTGTTGGGAATCCACAGTCACATCGGTAGCCAAGTATTCAGAATCGAGAGTTTTGATAAAGCGTTAGTGGTCGTTTCTGATTTTTTCAAAGCATTGGATTTGCCTGAATTGTCGATAGGTGGGGGTCTTGGAGTGGCATACGTCGAAGACGATATCGCTGCTTCAATAAGTGAGTGGGGTGCTCAAACTAAAGATACTTGTGCACGTCTAGGAATAACTGATGTGCGAATCTTGGCTGAACCTGGGCGTGCGATTGCGGCACAGGCAGCAATAACAGTTTATACAATTGGAACCTTTAAGTCCCTTCCGGGTATACGTAACTACGCTGCAGTTGATGGTGGATTCGTAGACAACATTCGACCTGTTCTCTACGGCAGTGAGTACACAAGCTTCGCTCCTCAAAGAGTTCTAGAACCTAGACCAGACCGTGCGCGGATCGTTGGAAGTCATTGTGAATCAGGCGACATCATTATTCGAGAGGCGTCACTCCCTCAAGGGCTAAATGTAGGAGACCTAATAGCCACTCCGGTTACTGGCGCCTATGGCCATGGGATGGGAAGTAACTACAACCGGATGGGAAGACCGCCAGTTGTTTTTGTTAGCAACGGCGAAGCTCGGCTTGTAGTGCGTGGAGAGATGCTAGAGGACTTACTTCGTTTAGATATTGACTAGCGAAATATGCTCTTCTGCAAGCCGAAATCAATTTCACTGGAACTAAATCGATCGCGACCGGTACCGTAAAGCCCATGTCGAGCAATGACCACTTCACCGTCCGAATCGGAGTTCTAGGCTGTGGAACTGTAGGTAGCTCTTTCATCTCAATTCTCCGCAAAGAAGCAGAGCAAATTTCGAATCGAACCGGTATCAGTTTAGAAATAATCGGTGTGGCTGTTAAGAACCGCAAGCTAGCCCGGCCGGTTGAAATTGATAGCGAGATACTTACTTCTGACGCAGCTGCGTTGGTTGCTGATCCAATGGTAGATGTAATTGTTGAGACAATAGGGGGACTCAATCCGGCTCGACAGCTAGTTCTAGATGCGTTGAGAAACGGGAAACCTGTCATAACAGCTAACAAAGAATTGGTTGCCACATACGGGAAAGAGCTGTTTGATGCAGCTGCCGAAGGAAACGTGGATCTAATGTTTGAAGCTGCGGTGGCTGGGGCAGTACCGCTGATTCGGGTGCTGAATGAGTCGCTAATCGGAGAACGAATAACTCGGGTGATGGGAATCGTGAATGGCACTACTAATTTCATCTTGACCAAAATGACTGAAGATGGTGCTAATTATTCTGACGTTCTAGCAGAGGCTCAGGCATTGGGGTTTGCCGAAGCCGACCCAACCGCAGATGTTGATGGCCACGATGCGGGAGCAAAAGCTGCGATCATTGCGATGATGGCGTTCGGTGTAAATGCAGCGGTGAGCGATGTGTATCGAGAAGGAATTAGTAATATTTCTGCCGATGATATAGCTGCGGCTAAACAAATGGGGCACGTTATCAAGCTGCTAGCGGTAGTGGAAAGAGACGGAGAGAAGATAGGTATCCGAGTGCACCCAGCGATGATCCCGAATACTCATCCGCTTGCTTCAGTTCGTGATAGTTTTAACGCTGTTTTTGTAGAAGGTGAAGCGGTTGATGAAGTAATGCTTTATGGCCGTGGTGCTGGTGGCAAACCAACCGCTAGCGCAATGCTCGGCGATCTAATAGCTACTGCGCGTAATCTCCAGCAAGGATCTGTGAGTAGCGTTGGACGTCTTTCTTCGTTGCCAATTAGCTCGATTGAAGAGATGATTAGCGCTTATTATTTGCAGTTAGATGTGAATGACGCTCCAGGTGTGCTTGCCTTAGTAGCAGGCATTTTCGGTGAAAATGGAGTTTCTATTCGCTCGATGGATCAAGAAGGAAAAGAGTCAACTGCACACTTAGTTTTTATAACGCATAAGGCTCGTGAAGCTGATATGCAGAAGACAATTAAAGAGCTTCGAAAACTTGAAGAAGTGCGTGATATTGGTGCGCTGATTCGTGTCGTAGGAGACTGAGGTTTCGATGAGGTATGAAAGCACACGAGGGGGCGCACCGGTTCTCCAGTTTAGTGATGTTCTCTTAGAGGGTTTAGCATCTGATGGAGGTCTATACGTCCCTAAGCAATGGCCATTAATTACCAAAACTGAGCTAAGATCTCTTGCTAATATTCCTTATGCCGAAGTCGCCCAGAGGGTTTTAGCCCCCCTGGTCGATCCTTCTATAAGTTTCGAGACGCTTGGTGAGTTAACTCACCGTGCATACGCGAACTTTCGACATGAGGAGGTTGCGCCAGTAGTCGAACTTGGTGAATCTTTCTTAGTCGAACTGCACTGGGGACCGACGTTTTCGTTTAAAGATATAGCCCTGCAACTTTTGGGCCAGCTTTTTGAACACGAATTAGAGCGACGTGACAAGAAAATCACAATCGTCGGCGCCACATCCGGTGACACCGGTAGCGCTGCTATTGAGGCTTGTAAAGACCGAGCGGGGATAGAGCTTGTGATGCTGCACCCGAGAGGTCGCGTTTCTGAGATTCAACGGCTTCAGATGACAACGGTCGAGAGTTCGAATATTCACAACGTTGCGATTGATGGCACTTTTGATGATTGCCAAGATCTCGTAAAGGCGATGTTCGCGCAGGAAAAATTTCGATCAGAAATGTCCCTTGCCGCTGTGAATAGCATCAATTGGGCACGAGTCGCTGCCCAGAGTGTTTATTACGTCACAACCGCATTGAAACTCGGCGCTCCTGACAAGAAAGTTTCTTTTTGCGTTCCGACCGGGAACTTCGGGAATGTTATGGCTGGTTATATGGCATCTCAGATGGGAGTGCCTATCGAGCGACTGATAGTTGCTAGCAATCACAATGATATTCTGTCTCGCGCTTATCAAACGGGGACTATGAGCATGGAACCGGTGCGACCATCGCTGAGTCCGGCTATGGACATTCAAGTATCGAGTAATTTCGAACGCTTGTTGTTTGATCTAAGTGAGCGAAACGGTCCTGAGCTAGCTGAGCAGATTAAGGAATTTCGACGGAGTGGTAGCTGGGTCCTGAATCCAGAAATCCTCAAGATTTTGCGAACTAAGTTCATAGCTGACAGGGCATCAGACGAACAAGTACTTTCGACAATAAGACAGGTTTATCAAAAAACCGGTGTGCTGGTAGATCCACATACTGCTGTAGGCATCTCAGTAGCTGAAAGACAACCACCGAGCTCTGCGGCTATGGCTATTATGTCGACTGCCCATCCTGCGAAATTCCCGGATGCTGTAACTGAAGCTACTGGAAGTGTCTTTGATTTGCCTCCAGAGCTCTCGTCGTTGTCAAGTTTGAGTGAGACCTGCGACTTTCTCCCCAATAATCTAAATCTAGTTATGGACCATGTTAGGGAAGTAACCAAGTAAACCTTTCGATACAGATTGTTACGAAGGTACTAAGGCGTATACCATATGGACAGCCCGTTGCCCGTGGAGCTTCCACGAACCCGGCAACCTTTTCCATCAGACTTTCGTTCGTTGTGAAACGCGAGGGCTATGCACATTTTTCGCGTCAGATGAAGCTGCTGAACTGCGCCCGACATTACGAGGTAGATATGAGTGACTCACCTGAGAGACAACTACTTGAGTCGAAATCGCGAGACGAACTAGTTGCTATTGCAAATGCAACTAGCGTTGACATTCCAGCTCGTGCTCGAAAGGCTGCAATTGTTGAGGCCCTGTTAAGCACCAATGAGAAAGCTAAAACCAATGCTGCTTCCGCGAGCGCTTCATCAAAGCAGTCGGATCCACCTCGTTCTAATGTCCCAAGTCAGGCAAAAGTGCGCAGAGTGCGTATTGCGGCTGAAGAGGGAGCTAGCGATAACCCAAGCCCTGAAGTGACAGGTACGGACTCCGCAAAAAGTTCTGATAAAGGTTCTCGAAAAAAACCTCAAACTGACGAAACAGATGAAAGTAGATCAGCTGATGCTGATGCTGATGCTGTAAGCGAAGACAACAAAACCGAGAACGGCGAGTTAGGCCAGGCTGATGCAGGTAATCGTCGGCGTCGGCGTCGAGGTCGAGAACGCGAACGAGATGAGCAATGGCAGGGCGAACCGGTCGAGTGCGAAGGCATCCTTGATCTACGCGATGAAGGTTATGGGTTTATGAGAACTCGTGGAGCCCTCCCTTCGAACGATGATGTTTATGTAGCGGCGAAGCAAGTTCGGATGCACGGGCTGCGTAAAGGAGACATTCTTAAAGGTGTTAGTCGGCCAGCTGCTCGTAATGAAAAAAATCCAGCCTTGTTGCGGTTAGACCAGATTAATGGATCAGCACCTGAAGAGATTTTCGATCGACCATTATTCGAGGAGTTAACAGCTGTTCATCCTTCTCAATTATTGAATCTTGAAGTAAAGGGTACGAAAAATATTACTGCTCGTCTTATCGACTTGGTAGCTCCCATCGGGAAGGGTCAAAGAGGACTAGTCATATCTCCACCTGATTGCGGTAAAACCTCAACAATTAAAGAACTAGCGATTGCGATAGAGGCGAACCATCCTGAAATTTGTTTAGTCGTGCTGCTGATAGATGAGCGCCCTGAGGAAATAACTGAAATTTCCAGCCTTTTGAAAGCTGAAGTAATGGCCTCGGCGTTTGATCGCCCGGCGGAAGAACATGTTCAGGTTGCCGAACTTACTCTTGAACGAGCTAAAAGAATGGTTGAATCAGGCACAGACGTAGTCTTGCTCGTAGATGGTTTAAGCAGACTGGCTCGCGCTTACAACCTATCCGCCCCAGGGAATGGAAGAATTTTAGTTGAAGGAGTTGACGCTGCTGCTCTTTACCCGCCGAAACGTTTTTTTGGAGCGGCGAGGGCTTTAAGCGAAGGTGGATCTTTAACAGTCGTCGCAACCGTTGCCAGCGACACGGGGTGGCGTCTTGACGAGTTAATACTTGAGGCGTTGCAAGGAACTGCTAATACTGAGATTTTTTTAGACCGAAAGTCTGCGGACCGACGTCTTTACCCTTCGATTGATGTGGCAAAATGTCGAACTCGAAAACTTGATGAGTTGGCTGGCGAGGCTAGAGCTCAGCAAGGTCGAGATTTAGCTGATTTACTGATCCAAATTGATGCGAGTTCAGAGACATCGAAGAAAAATGCGCTCGAGTTCTTGCTTACCGATTTACCTAAATCAAAAAATAACAAGGACTTTTTTAGCTCAAATAAGAAAGCAAAAAGTTGATAGTGGACGGCTTCATGTTCTTGAGTAAGAAAAATTTCCAAATAACTGCCCTCAACAATGTGCGGTTTAGCCTCAGAGACGGCAGAATAGACGAGTTATGAAAAGCGACATTCACCCAAATTACCGACCAGTTGTATTTCGAGACGCAGGCGCTGAGTTTTCGTTTATTACGCAGTCAACTGTAGAGACCAACGACACCGTTCTATGGGAAGATGGGATTGAGTACCCTTCTGTAACTGTCGAGCTTTCAAGTGCAAGCCACCCTTTCTATACCGGCACCATGAAGATTATCGATACCGCTGGCCGTGTTGAGCGATTTGAGCGGCGATATGGCCGACGTCGTAAAGACGAAGCATCAGACACCCAGGCGGAATCTTAGGCTTAGCAGGTGGCGCTCGACTCTGACCGCCGTCGTCAGCTACATGCGCTGAAATTAAAATCTTTAGCAGAGACTTATCTTGGCATTTCTCTATCGGATCTGAATGGTACTGAAGATGGTGCCATCGGAATCAAAAGACATGATGACTCTGTAACTGCCGTTATTTTAGCTGAAGAAAGATGTAGCAGAGGGGTTGGCGTAGCCATGGCTGCTGCTACGCGAGCAGAAGCTGACGCCATACACATCTTTGCCAAAGAAGAAGCAAGTAGTTTGGCAAGCACTGCTGAGCTATTTCGTACCTCCCTATTGGTGTGGGAGCTCAATGGTCGAATAGCCACGAGAGCTGTTGCTGTTTCTCCAACATTTGAAGAACCTAAAGATGCAGATCCAGCGCTTATAGCTATTCTCGAAGCAGCGGATGTAGATGTGGTTTATGAGCATGGAGTCGTAACTGGTGAAATCAGGGGATTAGAAATTGCCAGAATTGAAGGTGATGGGGAAGAGCAAAGAATTGAAGTTGGGGTTGGCGCACACGATCGCGAAGCGTTTGCTCTGTTGCACGGTGGCATGCCGAGTCGAGAAGCACTTCAGCGGGTAACTGAGACTGTGCAGTTTCATCGTCGGGCGGGAGCGGAACCGCACCCACTGAATCGTCTTAATGCTGAGCGTTGGTTAAGATCTCAGCTCATAGGTAGTCCGGAAAAAATAGGGGCTACTGTCCTAGCGTCAGTTTCTCCGCCAACTCCGCGACGAAGCTTGAAAGAGACGATACCGGCGGTTGCTTATGGGAGAATGGCCGACGGAAACCAAGTACTTGTTGTTTGTACAATAGGCATCGACCTTAACTTGATTGCTTTTGGCGCTCAGGCGCGAATACACACTGATCCCCAAGCTCAATTAATTTTTGTAGTTCCAGGAAGAGATGCTCATCCACTGCTCAAAGCAATGGTCGAGAAACTCGTGGTACCTGCTGAATTAATTGCAATAGATGACGATTGGCGTGATTGGAAGTCATCCAGCTCGCTAGCCTGACCTAGTGCTTGAGCGTCTAAAGCAGATCGAAGAAGAACTAGCCCATGTTGAGTCGCAACTCGGAGACGTTGCTATTACATCGGATAGGCAGCGTTTTATCGACGCGGGTAGACGTCACGCTCAACTCTCTGAAATGGCAAAGGCAGGGCGCGATTGGCGCATGGCGCTTGAAGATGCAGCTACAGCTCGAGAGTTATTAGAAGAGGTTTCGAATGATGAGGCAAGCGAGTTGCGTGAGATGGAAGCGGCTGCGTTGGCACAAGCGGAGATCTTAGAAGAGCGCTTTAAGTTACTATTATTGCCTCGAGACCCGAATGACGCTAAGAACGTCATAGTTGAGATTCGAGGTGCTGAAGGAGGCGAAGAGGCCAATATATGGGCCCGAGATCTTTATGAAATGTATCGATCTTACATTTCATCGAAAGGTTGGGCACTAGAGGTTTTGGGGAGTCATTCGAGTGATACGGGCGGGCTTACCGATGTTGCTTTTCTAGTTAAAGGTGACGCAGTTTGGAGTCATCTAAAACACGAGGGTGGGCCTCACCGAGTTCAGCGGATACCCGCTACGGAGTCACAGGGCAGAATTCATACTTCATCAGCGACAGTAACGGTTATGCCGGAAGCTGAAGAGGTAGAGGTAGAGATTGATCCTAATGATTTACGCATAGATATTTATCGGTCCTCTGGTCCCGGTGGCCAGTCCGTGAATACGACAGACTCTGCCGTCAGAGTTACACATGTTCCCAGTGGCCTAGTGGTTTCGATGCAAGATGAGAAAAGTCAGTTGCAGAATAAAGCCAAGGCGCTGCGTGTGTTGCGCTCTCGTCTTCTTAAGTTGCGCCAAGATGAACATGCATCCTCTCAAGCAGCTCAAAAACGCGATCAAGTAAAAGGTGGTGGCAGAGCAGACAAAATTAGGACATACAACTTTAAGGAAAGCCGCGTTACTGACCACCGAATCGGACTAACTCTGTATAAGTTAGATCGCGTGTTAGCTGGCGAACTCGAAGACGTTGTTGTCCCATTAATGTTAAATGAGCGCCAAGAGCAACTTAAATCTGAGCAGATTTAACCTGGTGACTAATATGGGTCTGGATGATTCTGAGGCAGTTACAGCAAGACAACTTTTTCAGGAGTTAATTCATAAATTTAAAAAACAGAAGATTGAAGACCCTGAGATAAGTGCTCGATGGATCGTTGAAGAAGCTGTTGGCTTGACTGGCGCAGATTTTTTCACGAAGCAAGATGAAAAATTAACTGTTCGTATGGTTGCAGCGGCTGATTCCATGTCGGATCGACGCATTAAAGGTGAGCCTTTGCAATACGTTGTTGGCCATTGGGGTTTTCGTGAATTAGATCTTGCTGTTGATCATCGGGCGTTAATTCCTCGACCTGAAACTGAGTCTGTGGTTGAGAAAGGAATCCAGTATCTGAAGTCATTGACTAGCTCTAATGGAGAAGTCCTTAAAGTAGTCGAACTCGGAACAGGTACCGGAGCGATCGCTCTTTCGATCGCAAAAGAAGTTCCTGAAACTAAGGTTCACGCAACAGATGTTTCCGCTGAGGCCCTTTCTCTTACTCGCTCTAATTTAGCTGGTTTGGGGCGAGCTGCTTCAAACGTAAGCCTTTGCGAAGGAAGCTGGTTTGATCCGTTACCTGATGTACTCCGAGGAGAGCTAGACCTAATAGTTTCTAATCCACCTTATGTGTCGGAGAGTGATGAACTTCCTTTAGTGGTGAAGGACTGGGAGCCCGGGTTGGCACTATTCGCTGAGGCAAATGGTTTTGCTCACTTACTTCATATAGCTGTTGAAGCACGCTCTTGGCTTAAACCGAATGGAATGCTTCTGCTCGAATGTGCTGAAGCGCAATGTTTCAAATTGAAGTCGTTGTTAATTAGCCGCGGCTACGAAAAAGTAACGATAGGTCTTGACTTAGCAGGTCGCGAGCGCATGGTTAGTGGTTATCGACCTGCAAATGACATATCGGCTGAACACTTCTCTGGCGCAATGAGCGCTCTAAAAAGCGGAAAATTTGTGGTAACGACAACGGATACTGTGCCAGGAATCCTAGCCGCGTATTCCAATTCTGATGCCGTCATCACTACGTACGTGGCGAAGGGCCGACCATTAGACCAGCCGATGCCGGTCTTGGTATCTGGTATTGAACAAGCTCTTCAATTAGTCGAGTTCTCAGATAAAGCGACGGCCTTGGCTAGAGAGCACTGGCCCGGACCGCTGACGCTAGTCGCGACTCGATTAGATGGCCCAGATCCAGTCCATAAAGGAAACACCCTCGGAGTTCGAGTTCCAGATCTTGGTTGGTTGAGGCTTCTCATTGACGAAGTCGGCCCAGTGACTGGTTCGAGTGCCAATGTGCACGACCTACTCCCTGAAAATTCGGCAGAAAAGGCGGCCGCAAGCTTGCATCTAACTCCGGGGTACGTAGTTCCGGGAAGTTCTGAAACAGATGTAGCTTCAACCGTCTTAGACGTTACAAAATCTGAAGCAAGGGTTTTGAGGCTTGGGGCTATTGATATCTCTGACCAGAAAATGTGAAGCAACTGACAAATGAGTTAGAGATCACTAACTCGCCGTGCAAAGATGTGTCCAAATTAATGCTTACAAGTTGCAGGGAGTTGTCTTGACTGGTGTCGCTATCGGATCAGACCATGCTGGTTATAGTTTGAAATGTCTCATCTTGGCTCATCTTCAACAAGCGGGTAATAAGGTAAAAGATTTAGGAACTTTTAGCGATGATCGAGTTGACTATCCGGATTACGGGGCGCTCGTTGGGAGAGCAGTCGCCGATGGAGAATTCTCAAGTGGCATAGTCGTGTGCGGAAGTGGAATAGGAATAGTTATGGCTGCTGGGAAAATTCCTGGTATCAGAGCTGCCACTGTTCACGACAGTACGTCGGCTCGTTTAGCTCGGGAACATAATGACGCAAATGTCATCGGCTTGGGAGCGCGTTTGGTTGGAGAGCAAACAGCGCTAGATGCTGTTGATGCATATTTGAGTGCGGTATTCTTGGGTGGCCGTCACGGAGATCGGGTAAAAAAACTCAATCTATTAGATTAGGAACATTAATTAGTGTCAGTCAGTGCACAATTTAAGGCATGCTCTCTGTCTCCCCGAAATCTTTAATGAAAGATTTTTAAATGATGTCTTCGAGTAATGAGATTTGGACCGCTTCAGCTGATGTTGAAATCCAAGAGCTGATACAAGCTGAAAGGCATCGACAAGGATCTAGCCTGCAGCTAATTGCCTCTGAGAACTTCGCGTCGCCTGCTGTTATGGCCGCCACAGGGAGCCCATTCACCAACAAATATAGTGAGGGTTACCCAAGCCGTCGTTATTACGGCGGTAATGTTCATGTTGACAAAGTAGAACAACTCGCCATTGACAGGGTAAAAAGTTTGTTCGGGTCAGAGCATGCAAATGTTCAGCCCCACTCTGGCTCATCGGCGAACGCAGCAGTTTACTTGGCTCTATTAGAGATCGGCGACACCGTATTGGGTATGAGCCTTGATCACGGCGGGCATCTAACTCATGGCTCAGCTGTAAACTTCAGTGGTAAATTTTACAACTTCATTTCCTATGGCTTAAATGAAGACGATGAAAGAATAGATTATGAAGAGATGCAAAGAATTGCTCGAGAGCATCGACCTAAGCTGATCGTGGCAGGAGCTACCGCTTACTCCAGAAAAATAGACCCTGAGCCTTTTCGTGACATTTGTGATGAAATTGGTGCGTACTTTATGTTTGACGCTGCTCATATAGCTGGCTTGATCGCTGGAGGTCAACACCCCAACCCTGTTCCGTCTGCTGACGTAGTTACGTTCACCACTCATAAGACGCTGCGCGGTGCGCGAGGGGGTTGCATCCTTTCAACGAGTGAATTAGCTAAAAAAATTGATTCTGCCGTTTTTCCTGGCACTCAGGGTGGCCCATTAGAGCACGCGATCGCTGCTAAAGCTGTCGGGTTTCATGAGGCGTTGGACCCGGCATTTAAGACCTACACAAAACGTATAGTTGAGAATGCTAATACATTAGCATCGGCGCTAACCGAGCGTGGATTTCGGCTTGTGTCAGGTGGAACTGATAACCACTTGTTACTGGTTGATCTGCGGACCTTTGACGCCGACCTTACAGGTAAAGCAGCGCAAGAGAATCTAGATATCGGAGGAGTGACACTTAATCGAAACAGTATCCCAAATGATTCTAGGTCTCCTTTCATAACTAGTGGCATCCGTATGGGAACTGCATCAGTTACTACTCAAGGAATGGGCCCAGATGAAATGGTGATGATTGCAGACTTCACCGCTCGTATTCTGCGCGCTAAATCAGATGAGGAAAAAATTGGAAATATTCGATGTGAAGTGGCCGAGTTGTGTGCATTATTTCCGCCCTACCCAGAATAAGAGCGTCGAGTACTTTTGCCAAGCCGTTTAAGACTCGGTTCAGGCTGTATAGGCAGAGTTTCGAGCAGTTTGTTAACCCTTAACGCTTGTGCCGGGCGCGGTTCGCCTCACCCTAGCTAAGCTAAAGATCAGGAGGACTTAGTGAATCGGTTGCTAGAGCACGCTGGGATTCTCCTCATAGCTGCGGTGGTTACTTACTTATTTACTTTTGTAGTGAGGCGCTTAGGTCCGAAGTTTGGTGCTGTTGTGGAGCCGAACGAGAGGCGAGTGCACGAGAGCGCTACCACCACTGGTGGCGGTGCAGCAATGTTTTTAGGCTTGGTAGTAGCGTTAGCTTCGGCTAGCCGGCTAGGTGGTTTTAGGGAGGTTTTCGCCGGTTCTTCAGAGGCGTTAGCAATCCTCATTGCAGCGAGCGTTATGTTCGGAATCGGTGCTATAGATGATTTACGGGAACTGTCTGCGCCAGCTAAAGTAGCTGGCCAAGTGCTCGCAGCCAGCTTGTTAGCGATTCTTGGTGTCACACTTTTTTACTTTCGTATTCCTTTTGGTCAGCTAGTCGTGCTCTCGGCAGACTGGGCTACTTTGGTTACTGTTCTTTTAGTCGTCGTAGTCGCAAACGCAGTTAACTTAATCGATGGTTTAGATGGCTTAGCTGCAGGCACAGTAGCAATCGCGGCCGGCGCTTTTTACGTGTACAGCGGTGAGTTGCAGCGAGCGGGACTAATCGATGAATCGAATATTGGCCCGCTTCTCGCTTTGGTGACCTTGGGAATTTGCTTAGGATTTTTACCGCACAACTTTCATCCCGCAAGAATATTCATGGGAGATGGTGGCGCACTGTTACTCGGCCTTCTCATGGCATCTGCCACGATGACAGTCGGTGGGCGCGTTGCAGATCAATTCAGCGGGCAAGTTTATTTCTTTTTTGCGCCGATTGTGATCCCATTCTTAATTCTCGGTGTTCCACTAGTAGATGTCGCACTTGCCGTGATCCGACGTGCTTATAGACGAGAAGGTATCGCTACGGCCGATAAAGATCACCTGCATCATCGTTTGTTGCGAATGGGGCACGGACATAGAAGAACGGTTGCCTTGCTTTGGGCTTGGACCGCCTTATTATCTTGTGTAGCTCTGGCACCTACTCTTACAGGAAACGGAGATGCTCTTTTACCCTTTGGACTTTTGGGCGTCGCATTTCTGTTGTTTCTTTTGTTACGCCCTCGTTTCAAAGCCGAGGAAGGTATTGGCACGGCATAGAGCCCCATAGCTAATCAGATTTCTGAATTCGAGAATAAGGTTCGAATAGCTTTAAGTTTCGTTGAGCGGCACTTGTTATGCCCTTCATCGATGAAGACCAAAGCCGTGAAGGGAAATTTGTCTCTATTCGTGTGTGGCAGAGTCTTTAATTTGGCGTCACAGTTAATTTCGTCGGTGCTCTATCTTGGTTTGCTGGTGTGGTTGTGAGTCATTTCGCCGGACAAGCATTCTTATTGGTACAGAATCCATAATGCTATGGAATTGCCTAGCATGTTGATTATCGTTCTTAGACTCGCAACCCTGCTCTCTCCTGTCAGATGGGGGAATAATCTTAGGATTTAGCATTGGTCTAGGGCGGTGAAGAGGGTGGGTTACTTGCAAGGCTAGTTAGTTGCTAATAAGTTGCAGATGTTGTTCTTAATTCAGCGTTGACTATTTTGGAGACTATCTAAGGTATGCGAAACCCAGTTTTGCGAAAGCAAACCCAAAGCATTGGGAACGATGATGGTTTTGCCAAGGCTGTTGAAATAGTCGTAACGCCGGGTATCTTTGCGGCTCTCGGTTGGTTGCTAGATAAATCTTTTGGTAGTGGACCGTGGCTTGCTTTTTCTCTTGGACTAGTTGCCTTCTTGACAAAAATCACCGCAGAGTGGTGTCGGTACTCGGGACGTATGGCCAATATTGAGGCAGACATGAAAAGCGAACGTGCTTCTGCAAAAATTGATTTAACACCTCCGGAAGAGATTTATGATGCTTTGCCAACAGGTGTGACTCTTAACACTGAGACACGAGAGGATGAGGATGAATCAGGCGGTGAGGCAAGGTGGTAGCTAGCAATAAAGATCTGCCTGAACTTGCAGGTTCTGAACCTGAGCGCCTCATAGTTGCCGATTTAGTCAAGCGCGGACTGAAGGTTGCTCCGATTTGGATACTTTTAGCGGGACTAATTTGGGGCATCGATGGGGCAGCTTCAGCAACGTACGGGCTAGTTCTAATTCTCGCTAATTTTGTTGTGGCTGCTGCGTTTTTGACGTGGGCTGGACGGATCTCACCGGCCGCTTTAATGGCTGCAGCTCTCGGTGGTTTTATATTTCGTTTAATTATTCTTACAATTGCTGTTGTAGCGGTGCGAAATTTGAGTATGTTCTTACCTGTTCCTCTTGGAATTACTATAATTGTTTCGCATCTTGGGTTATTGACCTGGGAGACTCGTTATGTTTCTCTATCGTTAGCGCACCCGGGACTAGTCCCAGATGCTTCGAAGCGGATGAAAGGCCAGGAGAAGAAGTGAAATTGCAGGCAATGGGGCTTTACTTCCCAGACATCGAACATTTGTTGAACTGGCCTGGGATACTTTTTGAGGGCAGTAAGTATTTTGAGCTCAACAAGGTTGGAATTATCTACCTCTGGGCGATGATCGCTCCGATACTTCTTTTCACCTTGGCTATAAGGAAAAGCAAGTTAGTCCCAACCGGAGTACAGACGATCGCTGAGTCTTCGGTTGATTTTGTTCGCGAAAACGTTGTGATGCAAACAATCGGGCCTGATGGTATGAAGTTCATGCC
Source organism: Acidimicrobiaceae bacterium (assembly GCA_905182565.1). GTDB lineage: Bacteria > Actinomycetota > Acidimicrobiia > Acidimicrobiales > Poriferisodalaceae > UBA9040. The sequence goes on from CAJJCB010000018.1 coordinate 118,665, forward strand.
ATTCCTGATGTCCCTTTTCTTCTTTATATTCTTTTCTAACATTACGGAAGTAATTCCATTTATCCAGCTTCCTGGTAATGCACGAATGGCAGCACCTGCGATGCTGGCTTTGGTCGTATGGGTTGTGTTCAACGCCGTTGGAATTAAAAGCCAAGGATTCTTCAAGTATTTCAAAAACACTATTATCCCGCCCGGAGTTCCCGGCGCATTGCTGCCGCTAGTGGCAGTTATAGAGTTTGTTTCAACGTTTTTCGTTCGGCCATTTTCCCTCGCCGTTCGATTGTTCGCCAACATGTTGGCAGGACACCTACTTCTTGTGACCTTTGCAGTGCTAAGTGCTGCTCTATGGGACTCAAGTCCTTTAATATCAATTGTTTGGGCACCGTTCGTTGTGCTGATCGGTTTAACAGGGTTTGAAGTCCTTGTTGCCTTTCTTCAAGCATTCATTTTCACAATTTTGACTGCCGTGTATATCGGCGGCGCCTTACATCCAGAGCATTAGTTCCGATTCAAACAAACAGGAGAGACGAGTGATTGATTTGCTCGCAGCAGCAGACGTTATAGCCGATAAGCCTGACCAGATATTGGTCGGTCTCAAAGCTGTAGGTGCCGGTTTAGGTTATGGCCTTGCAGCTATTGGACCCGGTGTAGGCATTGGCCTTGTCGTCGGAAACGCGATTACCGCCATGGCTCGACAACCCGAATCTGCGGGCATGGTTAGAACAACCATGTTCTTAGGCATAGCCTTCACCGAGGCCCTTGCGCTTATCGGATTCGTGGTGTTCATCCTTCTCAACTTCGCTTAGGGGGACATATGAACTCATTAACAATGATGCTTGCAGCATCTGAGGGCGGCGATCCGCCTAATCCGATCATTCCTGAATGGAATGAAGTCATTTGGGGATCTCTATCGTTCCTCATTCTGTTTACGGTTATGGCTAAGTACGCTTATCCAGCCATCAAGAAAACGATGGAAGCCCGTACAGAAAAAATTCAAAATGACTTAGATGCGGCTGACACCGCTCGGACCGAAGCGGAAACCCTGCGTGGTGAATATGATTCAAAAATTGCGGAAGCTCAGGCTGAGGCATCGAGAATTATTGAAGCTGCACGAGGAGAAGCTGAGCAAGTGCGACAAGAGCGCCTCGCAGCGATAGAGCCCGAGATAGCAGAACGCAAGGCACAAGCCGATAGCGATATTGAAGCCGCAAAGGTTAGAGCATTAACTGATGTTCGCGCTCAGGTTACAAGTCTCGCCGTGGGTGCAGCAGAAAAAGTTGTCCAGTCAAGTCTTGACGAAAGCGCTTACACAAGACTGGTCGATGAATATATTGAATCAGTGGGCAAATAGAGAGCCCAATAAGTAGTACAGCCCTTGCAATTGTTGAGGGAAATATAAGCCGCCACACGGTTCCACCCGTGGTTGGCAGCATTCGGAGAGAACGAGGAAAGTCATGAGCGAGAAAGTTGAGGAGTACGCAGCTGGCCTAGCCAAATTGGCTGGAGCAGAAGGCGAACTCAATCGTGTGGCTGACGAGTTGTACCAGCTTGGACAAACAGTTGAGTCGTCCGATGATCTGCGTAAGGCTCTAAGCGATCGCTCTATTCCTGCATCACGTCGTATTGGCATTCTTGAAGATCTACTTGGATCTTCAGCTTCGCCGATAACGATTAATCTAACGAGCATGTTGATTGGTGCTAATAGGGGCGGTGATCTAGCCCCTATCGCAAACGAGCTAGTTCGCCAAGCCGCTGAAGCACGCGGACAGGCTGTAGCTGAGGTTCGCACGGTAATTCCGTTAGATGATGCTCAACGAGAACGACTCTGCTCGGCGCTCTCCGGCGCAACTGGAAAAAATATCGACGTCGTCGTATTGGTAGACCCCGACATAATGGGTGGTATTATTGCCCAAGTTGGAGACACAGTATTTGATGGCTCGGTGCGTACCCGTCTCGAGAAAATGAAGGAGCGCTTGTCGTGACTGATCTGAGCTTCGATGTTGGCGATATTACCGCAGCGATTCAGAAAAATATGGCGGGATTCAATCCCGACATCGAATCTGGCAATGTTGGCAAAATACTTGAAATTGGTGATGGTATCGCCCGTATTTCAGGATTGCCGAATGCGTCGGTTAATGAAATTTTAGAGTTCGAAAGTGGCGACGTTGGTCTCGCTTTGAACCTCGACGCCGATTCAATTGGTGCTGTTGTCTTAGGCAACGTCGAAAAAATTGAAGAAGGCCAAAATGTGAAGGCCACCGGACGGATTCTTTCTGTCCCAGTGGGTGACGCAGTTCTTGGTCGCGTTGTTAATGCTCTTGGTGAACCAATTGATGGTAACGGACCCATAGTTGGCGCAGAGATGCGGCGTATGGAAATCCAAGCTCCCGGTATTATGGGCCGCAAACCAGTGCATGAGCCCTTGCAAACTGGAATCAAAGCAATCGATTCGATGATACCTGTAGGCCGTGGTCAACGAGAATTGATTATTGGCGACAGAAAAACTGGTAAAACGTCAGTAGCGATTGACACAATTCTTAACCAGGCTGGACTTGGGGTAAAGTGTATTTATGTTGCGATCGGGCAAAAAAGTTCGACTGTAGCACAGGTGGTTTCAACCCTTACCGAAGCCGGAGCGATGGATTACACCGTCGTCGTCTGTGCACCAGCCGCTGACGCAGCTCCATTCAAGTACCTAGCACCCTACGCTGGTTGTGCTATGGGTCAACATTGGATGGAAAACGGTGAGCACGCGCTCATTGTTTATGATGATCTTTCCAAGCAGGCGGAGGCTTACAGGCAACTGTCATTGTTGCTGCGCCGCCCTCCAGGCAGAGAAGCATATCCTGGAGATGTTTTTTATCTTCACAGTCGCCTTCTCGAGCGTGCAGCCAAGCTTTCTGATGAGAATGGTGCTGGTTCTCTTACTGCATTGCCGGTAATCGAAACCAAAGCTGGCGATGTATCTGCGTATATCCCAACTAACGTTATTTCGATTACAGACGGACAGATATATCTACAAGACGATTTGTTTAAATCTGGTGTGCGACCAGCGGTTGACGTAGGCGTATCTGTGTCTCGCGTTGGTAGCGCTGCTCAGACAAAAGCCATGAAGAGTGTGGCTGGAACCCTCAAAATTGACTTAGCTCAATTCCGTGACTTGGAAGCATTTGCCACGTTCGGTTCCGAACTTGATGCAGTGTCTGCAGCCCAGTTAACACGTGGCTACCGATTAGTTGAGTTGCTTAAGCAGGGTCTTAACAGCCCAATGGCAGTGGAAGACCAAGTAGTTGCGCTTTATGCAGGTATAAACGGCTACCTTGACGATCTGCCGGTAGAGGATGTGCAACGTTTCGAGACTGAACTGATTGACACGATGAGAAACCGTCACTCTGGATTAGTTGAAGAGATTCGATCAACGGGCGCCATGCCTGAGGATCAGGTGAAGGCAGCAGTTGTTGCTTTCAAAGCTTCGTTCGTGAGCAGCCAGTTAACGGCTGATGGCGACGTAGAGGTCTGATTCGTAATGGCAGGTGGTCAAGAGCGTATCCTTCGGCGAAGAATAACTTCTATTGAAGCGACTAAGAAAATCACGCGTGCTATGGAGCTGATCGCAGCATCAAGAATCGTGAAAGCTCAAGCAAGAGTCAAAGCTGCTAAACCCTACTCAGAAAAAGTAACGGCAGTAATTGCGAACCTTGCTGGAGGCGGTGCCGGGGTAGATCACCCACTGTTGAAAGAGGCCGAATCCGTTTCAAACGTGGCTTATGTAGTTGTTGCTGCAGATAGAGGTCTGTGTGGCGGCTACAACGGAAATGTGCTCCGTATGGTTGAACGTTCGATTGCTCAAGAGAAGCAGCGTGGCGTTGGCTACAAGCTAATTCTTGCGGGTAAAAAAGCTACTGGTTATTTCTCGTTTCGTGGCTTTGATATCCATGCTTCTTTTGCTGGCTTCTCAGATAAGCCTAATTACTCCGATGCTAAAGAGATGGCACAACTCGTTTCTACTCTCTTCGATAGCGGCGAAGTCCAAGAAGTGCGGCTGGCATATACGAAATTTATTTCTATGGGCACTCAACAAGCTGAACTTGTCCAGTTCATGCCATTACAGGCTAATGAACTGGGATCTGACGCTGCTAATGAAAGCGGTGGAGGCTATGAGTTCGAGCCAGAGCCCGCCGAGATTCTTGATAGTTTGTTGCCGCGATACGCCGAGGCTCGGTTGTATGCGGCCCTGTTAGAGGGTTCTGCGTCAGAGCACGCTGCTCGACAGCGGGCCATGAAGGCGGCAACAGATAACGCAGAAGATCTAAAAACGAATTTGACGCGGATAATGAACCGTGCGCGACAAGATTCGATTACTACCGAGATCATGGAAATCGTTAGTGGAGCTGAAGCTATGGGCGACAGTTCTTCTATCGTTATCGATGATTTAATTTCCGAAACCCTCGAGTCTCCATTCGAGGGTATATCCACCATCGCTAACGGCGCCTGAGCCATCAGGAGACTCATTAAATGACAATGACCGAGGATAATACCGAACTTAAAGATGGCAAGGTACTTGCTATCACTGGACCGGTTGTCGACGTTGAGTTCCCCAAAGGGGCTCTTCCGGAAATAAATACATATGTAGAAATGGAAGTTGACCTAGAGGGTACAGCTGTCATCATTGGCGGCGAGGTAGCTCAGCAGCTTGGCGAAGGTAAAGTCCGTGTCGTTTGCATGAAAGCAACCGACGGATTGCGACGCGGAACTGTCGTACGTAACACTGGTCGGGGCATTACCGTACCTGTGGGTGATAACGTTCTGGGGCATATTTTCAATGTCATCGGTGAACCTTTAGACACTGATGACATCGGCGAAGTTCCAGAGCGCTGGGAAATACATCGTCCCGCTCCAGCGTTCGATACTTTAGAGCCAAAAGCTAAGATGTTTGAATCCGGCATTAAGGTTATTGATCTGCTAGAGCCATACCTTGAGGGTGGCAAGATTGGGTTATTCGGTGGCGCTGGCGTTGGTAAGACGGTGCTTATCACAGAGATGATTAACCGCGTTGCTTCGCAGCACGGTGGCGTGTCAGTATTTGCTGGAGTTGGGGAACGAACTCGCGAAGGAACTGATCTATATCTTGAAATGGAAGAATCCGGGGTTTTGGAAAAAACTGCGCTCGTATTCGGCCAGATGGATGAACCACCAGGAGTTCGGCTACGTGTCGCTCTGTCAGCATTAACGATGGCTGAGTATTTCCGTGATGTTCAGGGACAAGAAGTATTACTCTTCGTTGATAATATTTTCAGGTTCGTGCAAGCTGGTTCTGAAGTGTCGACACTTCTAGGACGCATGCCATCCGCTGTAGGATATCAGCCTACTTTAGCTGATGAAATGGGCGAATTGCAGGAGAGAATAACGTCTACTGCTGGCCATTCGATTACGTCATTGCAAGCGGTATATGTGCCTGCTGATGATTACACAGATCCGGCTCCGTTCACTACCTTTACGCATCTAGATGCAACCACCGAGCTAAGTCGTCAAATTGCTTCTTTGGGCATTTACCCAGCTGTTGACCCGTTAGCGTCAACTTCTTCTATTCTCACGCCTGAAGTAGTTGGTGCTCGCCATTATGGTGTCGCTCGTAATGTGCAAGAAATTCTTCAACGCTATAAGGAGCTGCAAGACATTATTGCCATCCTTGGGCTTGACGAGTTGTCAGAAGAAGACAGAATTACTGTTAATCGTGCCCGTAGAATCCAGCGTTTCTTGAGTCAACCTTTCTTCGTTGCAGAGGTATTTACAGGTTTACCTGGAATATTTGTTCCGATTGCAGAAACAATTGAGTCATTTGAAATGCTATGTAATGGCGATCTTGACCATCTACCAGAACAAGCTTTCTTGAACGTGGGAAATGCTGATTCTGTGATGGCAAAGGCTCGTGAGTTAGAAAAGTCTTGATGCTTTTTATAGGAGAGGCACACCATGCAGGTTGAGCTAGTTTCACCGGAGTCAGTTTTGTTTTCTGGAGAATGTTCACAAGTAGTCACACGAACAGTAGACGGTGACGTAGCTTTTCTTGACAACCACGCAGCGTTTATCGGAGCGCTTGGAATAGGCGAGACTCAATTGTGGGCTGATGATGGTGTAGTCGCTCTTGCCATAAACGGCGGCTTTGTTGAAGTCAGCGGGAATGCTGTGACCATCTTGAGCGACGATGCCTTAGCACGTGCCGACATCGATATGGAAGCTGCGAAAGCTGATCTTGATGAGGCAGACTCTGCTTTGTTGGTTGATAGTAATGATGAGAACGCAGCATTAGCTAAAAAATGGGCCGTGACTAGGCTTCAGGTTGGCTCAAATAAATAGAAATAGCTAACTGTGAATTTCATTCAAACAGTGATATTTATTTTCTCAAAGAAAACTAAGTGTTTCTGAATTATCTACTTTTCTATAGTAACAACCGCTCCGACCGACGCCAGATTCTGTCTTTGTGTGACATGCGCCTGCCCCATCTCGGCGAACCATATACAAAAGAGAATTCTGTTCACAATTCACACGGATTTCTACGAGGCTGAGCGTATCTCCGGACGTAGCGCCCTTGTGCCAAATCTCATGCCTGGAAGTTGAATATAAAACAGCACTTTTGCGTTCAAGAGACAATTCGAAGGCCTCTTGATTCGCGTAGCCGATAAATAAGACTTCTTTCGTATCGATCTCTTGGAGAACCACAGGAATTACTCTGTGTCCCGCTTCACCGATTGACTTGAGTTTATTAAAATCAAGTTGCTGAGTCTGACCTTCTTCAAGAATTTCGTCACCTGACATAGTTCTTGAGCATATGTCCCAAGGGACGTAAATCAATATTGAATCTCCAATTGATTTACGTGAAGTCTACAGATGCAAAGGTGCTCAGCTTCTCGATGTTGTGCGTAGCTCGAATCTCACGAACCGTTCCACTTTTCGATCGCATGACCAGAGATTCTGATACTGCGCCTTTAGAAGTGAAACTAACGCCTTTCAGTAGCTCCCCGTCTGTAATCCCAGTGGCAGCGAAAAATACATCGTCTGAACGAACTAAATCTTCAGTATGCAGAACTTGATCAAGGTTATAGCCAGCATCGATAGCAGCTTTTCGCTCGCTATTGTTTCGTGGCCAGAGCTTCCCTTGCATCTCTCCACCAAGACATTTGAGAGCGGCAGCAGAAATTACACCCTCAGGTGTGCCACCGATACCGAAAAGCACGTCTGCGCCGTCATTAGCAGCGGTTGCTATAGCTCCTGCTACGTCACCATCAGGAATGAGACGTATTCGGGCCCCTGATTGTCGGACTTCGTCGATTAGATCTGCGTGGCGGTCCCTGTCGAGAATTACTGCGGTCAGGTCTCGAATTCCGCGGCCAGTAGCTTCAGCTATTGCCTTTAAGTTGGCCGTAGGCGATTTATTGATATCAATAACGCCTCTCGCTTCTGGACCTACAGCTATCTTTTCCATGTAAACGCACGGACCGGGATCGAACATAGTGCCGCGTGGAGCTACCGCTATGACTGAGATAGCGTTTCCTCTTCCCAGTGAAGTTAAGGTAGTTCCATCAATCGGGTCTACAGCGATGTCGGTCTCTGGACCGGAGCCGTCGCCAATCATTTCACCGTTGTAGAGCATTGGAGCTTCGTCTTTTTCGCCTTCGCCTATGACGACGATACCGTTCATTGGAACTGAGCCCAAGATGATCCGCATCGCATCCACTGCTGCTCCATCAGCACCCTCTTTGTCACCTCTACCCATCCACCTGGCTGCAGCGAGCGCGGCAGCTTCCGTGGTACGTACTAGTTCTAAAGCTAGATTTCGATCCGGTAGTCCTAAATTAGAATTGGCCATGAAAGGTGACCTTATCCGGTTTAGGGCGCCGAGTACGAGTTGAGGAGCAAGGTTCCGGCTAGCTTAATTATTGTGATTCTCGCTGAATTCGATGTGTGGCATTCTCGTCCGGCAGTTCCGACGCGCCGAGTTGCAGTTGGAGAAGGTAATTTGCCGATGGATTCTGCTCCTGGCTTAGGTGGATTACTCCTAGCTGGAATCGTTGCCGTAAATGCAGAAGTTTTGGCAGAGGAGCTTCGACCAGGGTTGCATGACCTATTTCAACGGCTTGAGAGCGGTGTGAGCGTTCCGCAACCACGGTTAAGACACCGGTTGCAAGAAGATCGGATTGGACTCACTAGGTCTACACACCGGCTTATTGGTGGAGATCTTAATCGCTTAGAGTTTGACCTTGCTCCTCTTACCTCTCCGGAACCTCAGATACTTGCTGCGTTGTATCGGTCGGGCGAAGAACCTATGCCTCAGCGGCGTACATTGTTTACGTTGCTGCGGTCTGCAACGCGCTGGAGGGGTGGGAATAGTCCAGATTTAGTTGATTTCTTGACTGGACAAGAGTCGATGCATTCTGTAGAGCAATGGGCAAAGGGAGATCCATTTAATTGGGCGTTGGAGCTTCTCGGTTTTGAAAAAAATCTTGGGAACCCGGATGGCCGACTTGTTCGCCGGAATTTTCGTCGTCTCCTAAGGGGCGTTCACCCAGACCATGGTGGTAGTGCAATGGGTGCTGGCGCTCGTATTCAAGAACTAAAAACAGCTAGAAATATTTTGTTGGGAAGGGGCGAGGTAAGACGATGAATGCTCAGCGGTTTGATGTCATGATTATCGGTGGCGGAATTCTGGGGCTTGCGACGGGTTACAAATATCTTCTTTCGCATCCGGGTAAGTCATTAGCTTTACTCGAGAGAGAACCTGGTCCTGCGCATCACCAAACTGGTCGCAACTCGGGAGTATTACATTCGGGCATTTACTACGCACCTGGTTCTTTGAAGGCAGATATGGCGGTGAGCGGCCGTAGCGACATGGTTGAATTTTGCCGAGCGAATGGAATTAAATATGACCTTTGCGGGAAGTTGATTGTTGCTACGCAGAAAGTAGAGCTGGAAAGACTCCGAACATTGGCGGCGCGTGCTGAACGTAACAATGTAAGAGCAGACCTGATTGGGCGAGATGCTTTGCAAGAAATTGAGCCACACTGCGATGGTATTGAAGCGATTCACGTACCGGAGACGGGCATAGTTTCCTACAGCAAAGTATGTGAAGTTCTCGCGAAGCATATCTTGGCTGCTGGCGGAGAAATTTTCTATGGTACCTCGGTAGAAGGACTCAATGAACTAGCCAATGAGGTCCAAGTCGTTAGCTCGATGAGAGAATTTACTGCAAAGTTAGTTATAAATTGCGCAGGTCTTCGGTCTGACAAAGTAGCTCAGTTGGCGAATGCAGATGACGGAAACAAAATTGTTCCATTCCGAGGAGAATACTATGAGCTGATTAAAGATCGTCAACATCTAGTGAATGGTTTGATCTATCCCGTTCCTGATCCGAGTTTCCCATTTCTAGGTGTGCATCTTACGAAAATGATAGATGGCTCTGTTCATGCAGGTCCTAATGCTGTGCTGGCTTTAGCTCGTGAAGGGTATAGATGGAGAGATGTAAACAGGAACCAGGTGGCAGAACATATAAGCAATAGAGGCCTATGGGCATTAGCGCGCAAATACTGGAAGACAGGAGCAGGTGAGGTGTGGAGGTCGGTTAGTAAAAAAGCTTTTGTTGCTGCTTTGCAGCGTCTAGTTCCCGACATCAAGACATCTGACTTGGAAAAGTCTCCAGCAGGAGTACGAGCTCAAGCCATGGACAGCAGAGGTGCTTTGGTAGATGATTTCTTAATAACAGAAACTAGAGCAAGCATTCATGTCTTAAATGCGCCAAGCCCGGCAGCAACCGCAAGCCTTCGCATCGCAGATGAAATAGTCAAGAAGCTAGATGAGCGTTAAAATTTGCTAATCAAAGAGTTTGAGATCGGCCACGGTTTTGGATCGCTTCTCTGCGCTCAGCAACTTTTTCGGCGGTGAAACCACTCTGTTTAAGCCAATCCTGTCCCATTTCGTTTTCAATTCCCCAAGCGGTCTCAACGTTGGTCGACGAGGTTAGGTCATAGGTCTTCAGGAGCTGCCTGACCCCAGGCTGATCGTTAGTACGAATATCTTGAGCTAAGCCTCTAACGGTTCCCATTAGATCTTGGTGCTTCACGACCTGGTTAACCAAGCCCCAATCGTAAGCCCTTGAAGCGTCAAGATAGTTTCCAGTAAGACTAAGTTCGCGAGAGCGTCTAATGCCAATCGCTTGCGGTAGCAGAACACTGAGACCCCAACCTGGCATCACGCCTACCCGAGCATGCGTGTCAGCAAAACTGGCACGCTCTGAAGCGATAATGAAATCGCATGCGAGCGCTAACTCGAATCCACCAGTTACAGCAACACCATTGACCGCCGCTATCAGCGGTTTAGTTCTTTCGGGGAAAGGCCCCTTCGAAGCATTATTCCCATCTGTTCGGATGTTTCCGTTACTATCACCAAGTTCTCTGAGATCTAACCCTGCGCAGAAAGCCGGGTCAGTGCCGGTGAGCACTAAAATATCTGTAGCTTCGTCCGCTTCTAAGAAGTCGAATGCAATAGGTAGCGCAGCCAAGAGCTCCGAACTCAAAGCATTGCGTGCTTCTGGTCTATTTAAGGTTATTGTGCCGATCCCATCATCGACATCGACTATCACGGTGCCATTACCTAGCTCGAAGTGGTTTGTCATATTGTCCCCTTGCCTTAAAGAGAATCTACTCTCTGGGTAGAGTTAATTATGGCGAAACCCAAGGCTCTAATACTGTTACCAGGGGCCGGAGGTTCATCCGAACATAAGACCTTTCTCGAAATTGAGAAAAATTTGAGTCCTTTTCCAATTATCCGTCAAGAATTTGAATATCGAAAACTTGGCAAAAAATGGCCACCCAAAGTGCCGTCGCTAATCGGCGAAGTGGGTGAGATTATCACCACCAGCCGTAAAGAACTTAGAATTAAGTCACCAGAGTCTGTGCTCATCGGGGGTAGAAGTTTTGGTGGACGAGTTTGCTCAGTTGCTGTATCGGAAGGAACTGTTGCTGCTGGTCTCGTGTTGCTTAGCTATCCGTTGCACCCGCCAGGTAAACCCGAAAACTTAAGGACCGAGCATTTTCCGGAAATAAAGGTTCCATGTCTGTTCATCTCATCTGACAATGATCCTTTTGGAAGCCCCGAAGAATTCGCTAGTAATCTCAAACTAATTGATGCTCCGGTTGCGTCTTTGTTCGTCGCTGGCGGAGGACATAATCCAGCTTCTCAACGCCATTTGAAAGAAATAAGCGGTGCGATAAGTCAATGGATGACAACGTTTATTTAAAATCAATATCAGGCTGATGGTGATAGGTCCTCTGGGTTTAGTTCTTCAAGTTCTTTACGAGAACCTTCTTTAAAAAACATCCAGATAAGGAAAGTAGCGATTAGCGGCCCTAACCATAGGATTGCGATAACTGATCCGAAGTCTCCCCACTTAATTCTCAACCAGCCGGTCAAGAGAATTCCGCATGAACCTCCGATAACGCCGATAGCTCCGGTGATGGTTGCAGCTCTTGCTCGTATTGCTGTCGGAAAAAATTCTGCTTTGTAAACACCCATCGCAGGTAGTAGGCCGCTGGCGAACATTATTGCGACAAGCGCCGTGGGCCACAAAAATAAGTTGCTTAAATTGAAAAATAGAACAGTGCAACCAAGTCCTAGCACTGAAGCGACTGTGATCACGGCTCGTCGCCCACGCGTATCAGCGAGCCGCCCCGCAATGTATAGGCCGATACCCCCTGGGGTGGCTGTGGCGAGTACAAAGATAGTTATCTTCACAGCACTAAAGTTGTGCTGGTCTCGCAGGTATTCATTGCGGAACCAATCGATAGGAGATAAAAAAAGCCCAATTAGAAAATATGTTAACCCGAGAAGCATTATTCGTTTTGTGTATGGACGTAGCGACAGGTGATTCTTGTTAGCCAGAAACCTATGGCTTTCGGGCAGCTGCTTAACGGCTCTTATCATCAGCGGAGTCATTAGAAGTGGGACGAGATAGATAAGTCGCCATCCCCAGATTGCTATGCCAGCTAGAGGCTGTACCCAAACGACCATTCCTGCGCCTACGGCGGCTGACATTCCAAGGACTGACAAGCCCCAGCTTCTGCAACCGGAAGGTAATTCTTCCATCGCTAGAACAATGATCGCAACGCCTAGAGAAGCATTTGCAGTCCTCATGACGATTAGACATATCGAAAACGTTAATAGATTTGGAGATAAAGCTGCGCCAACAGAGCTCAGAAGGCCGAACACAATAGAAATAGTTAATACGTGTTTTCTCCCTTTGCGATCTGCAATGACAGAAACAGCGATAGCTAGTAACGTTCCAATTCGTATAAATGCGCCCAGAACGCCTTGACTCATTTGATCTACTGCAAACTCGTCTGCAGCGTAGGTGTGTGTTTCTGCTGGAGCATTCGACAAAAACCCTGTGAACATAACGATGATAGCTAGGGTTGCCATTGTGGTTGTAATAGCAACATCAAAACGTTGTGGAGATGCCCAAAATGGTTGTTTGTCTGTGATGGGACGGTTGCGTAAATACCGACGAACTGGCAATGAAAATAAAAATCCGAAATATGGAATCCCCAATTTGTAATTGAAAGTTTCGGTGACAATGAACCGGTTCTCAGGAAGAATCGAGATGTCTATTTTGCGAGAATAACTATCGAAAGGTCCATGTAGAAGGGTGTAAAAGCCCGTAGTAAGTTCTTGTTCAGCGATAATATCGCAACGAGGGGCCCTTAGTAGAGCTACCTCCGCAGCGTTGGAATTATGACTAATTGAAAATTGAGTCATAGAGATGACGTGCTCTTGGTCATCTTCTTGAACATACTGGAGTAGTGAACAAATTTGTGGTGTATCAGAGTGACTCATTATCTGGTGAAGTGACTATTGGGGGCGCTAAGAACAGTGCTCTTAAATTGATGGCAGCTGCTTTGTTAGCCGAAGGAGTAACTGTTCTGCATAATGTCCCGGATATTACAGACGTGGCGATCATGAGCGAGTTGCTCATGGCCATGGGGGTAGGGGTAGCTCGCTTCGGTAATCGGGTGGAGATTGATGTCCCAGCCCAAATAACTCCAGAGGCTCCTTATGAGTTGGTTTCGCGAATGAGGGCTTCGATTTCAGTCCTGGGGCCTTTAATAGCAAGGTTTGGTGTAGCGACAGTAGCGATACCCGGAGGTGATGATTTTGGGTCTCGACCGATTGATATGCACCTAACCGGTTTAGAGCGACTTGGCGCAAAATTTTCATACGAACACGGAAATATTTATGGCAAAGCAGGCAAGCTTTGTGGCGCTGAAGTTTTACTAGAATTTCCATCTGTTGGAGCTACCGAAAATTTAATGATGGCGGCATCTTTATCTTCCGGTAACACGGTAATTGACAACGCCGCACGAGAGCCAGAAATTTCTGACCTATCTGACTTGCTTAACCTGATGGGAGCAAAAGTCGCAGGTGCTGGAACTTCCCGTATCACCATAGAGGGCGTGGAACAATTGCTGCCTGTTGAATTTACGGTGATACCAGATCGCGTTGAGGCAGCAACTTTTATGTCGGCAATTGCGGTATGTGGAGGTAGAGCCCTTTTGCGTAACGCGCGACCAGAACATATGCGGATGCTCATTAGAAAAATGGAAGAAATGGGGATGGAAATCACGCTAGATCCGGCGGGCTTGGTCGTAGAGAGGAATACTAAAACTAAATGTGTTCATGTATCGACATTGCCCTATCCGGGGTTAGCAACCGACTACAAACCATTTTTAGTAGTTGCTCTTGCGGTTTCAGAAGGAGTAAGCGTGGTAACCGAAAATATTTTTGCAGGAAGGTTTCGATATGTCGATGAGTTAGTTCGGATGGGTGCCGATATTAGAGCAGAAGGAAGGCATGCTGTGGTGACGGGTGTGTCGCGTTTCTCAGGTGCGAAGGTTAGAGCCCATGATATTCGAGCAGGAGCAGCGTTAATAGTTGCAGGCATGGGAGCCGACGGAGTAACCGAAGTCTACGAAGCGGAACACATCGATCGGGGATATGAAAACCTCGCGGGTAAGCTGTCCTCATTGGGCGCAAAAGTAGAACGCGCCTAGATGGTTTTGCCTACTTTCGATTACTTGGTATCTATTGCATCATGAGCACGCTTTCCAAAGAACCATTAGCAATTCTAGCTGCGGCACGCGATGGGCACAGATTAGCGATGGCGCGTTTGATGTCTTTGGTGGAACAGGGTGGCGCTGATGCCCGGTTAGTCGGGTCATTGACGTTTAGAGGAGCTGGGCAAGCGCATACGGTTGGCATTACAGGAGCACCAGGGTCCGGTAAGTCCACTCTTGGCTCAGCCCTAACATCTGTTGTGCGTTCAACTGGGGAACGAATGGCTGTGCTTGCGGTAGACCCGTCCTCACCGTTTACAGGAGGAGCAATTCTAGGCGACCGGGTGCGAATGCAGGATCATGTCCTCGATGATGGCGTATACATTCGATCAATGGCGACGAGAGGCCATTTAGGTGGATTGAGTCTAGCCACACCCCAAGCTGTAAGGGTTCTTGACGCATTGGGGTGGCCATGGATTTTTGTCGAAACTGTAGGAGTTGGCCAGGTCGAGGTAGAGATTGCAGGTGCAGCTGACACTACGATTGTGGTTGTCAATCCTGGGTGGGGAGATTCGATCCAAGCGAATAAAGCTGGTTTGATGGAAATCGCAGATATTTTTGTCATTAATAAGTCTGAACGGCCTGGAGCTGATGACACACGTCGAGACATTCAGCAGATGTTGGAGTTGTCCTCAATAGGAAGCTGGGAACCCCCAATTGTGATGACCGTTGGTACAACGGGAGAAGGAACTGTAGATCTCTGGGAACAGATAGGAAATCACCGGCGGCACTTGACGGAAAGCGGTGAATTAGTTGCCCGACGGGCACAGAGAGCTAGAACTGAGTTTAATGAAATCCTTCATCGAAGCATCGAAGCCAGAGTTGTTTCTCTCTCTGAAGGTGCTGTAAGTGACTCTCTGCACGAGCAATTAGAGGCGAGAGAGATTGATCCATATGAAGCAGTTGAACGATTAATGGACTTTCTGCAGGAGTCTGAAATTAGCCAGACTTAGTCGAGTTCACCTCGTGCGAGGGCAAACACTCGTTCGCGTTCGGTGGCGCTCAGATTTTTGTTTAATAATCGAAGTTCTGCAGCTTCTCGTAGATATTTTTCTATCTGTTCTTTTCCAAATGCCCTTGCAAAAAGTTGTGCAAAAGTCTTACGAAAAATGTTGATTGCCAAATGAGCAAATAATTTAGAGTCTGTTTCGCCTGTGCGAAGCATGACATATGTCAACGCGGCATCGAATGAAGCTGATCCTCGAGCCACTGTGTTCCAGCTAACGACTACTGGCCCGTCAGTTGTTATGAAAACATTCCCTGGGTGGAGGTCTAGGTGCAAGACTGAACTCCCAGGGCATACCTGAGCCCAGCTTGATGGAGCTTCAATATCGCCCAGCTTTCGGTGTAGCTGAGCCAAAGTTCTAGCATGTTGATGGATGCGCCATGGCCTAGATGTTAAGTCTTTGAGCATCGTTGATCCCTCGAGCTTTTCTAGAATAATTGATCCGTCTGCTGGTTCACCGACAATGTTGGGTGCTGGATACTTTGATGCTCTTACGATCTTTATTGCGTCTGCTTCTCGTATGGCACTTCCTCCTGGTGCCGTATTTTCTGTCGAACGTGTTTGGGAAGTGAGTCTGGTCTTTCGCTCGTGGTTCAGGTCTTCAGAAGTTTGAGATTCAGCCGGTAGTTGTCTATTTAAGATTTGAGCTCGGAGCGCTCTGAGATTTTTTTTCCAAATGGCCTTGAGAATTGGAGCTGCGAGTGATTCACCGAATTTTCCGCCGTAGTTCCAAGATAACTCTAGGTCTTCTTCCCAAGTAAATAGAGTCCCAGTTTCGATGATGTCAAGTGTGAACTTGCCTCGGCCACTAACTAAACCGTTGTGTTTGACGCCCATGAGATAAGGAGGCTGCCAGTCCGTTATCTCCATTTTGTCGGTAAGCCGAAATGGTCCGACAGCGGTCAAGCATTCAAAAGTAGTTCCTACACCTTCATATTTATCGGATGTAATGGTTATAGACAAAGCATCTTGCATCCACTGGGTATGCGATTGGATGTCGGCGATGTATTTCCAAATATTTTCTACCGAGCTAGGTAACTCAATTGATACTTTTATGTCCATTGAGTTCCTCTCACCTCGCAGCCGAGCTTAGGTGCAAGATTGAGGAAGGAGATAAATCCTTTATGTTGTTTTGTCGATTCATTTGGGTTTCGTTCCCAAAAATTAGATCCCACAATGGCGCAAGTCGAATTTTTATTTAGAGGATTTAATAGAAATTAAATTGTAAGTGCCGCAACGAATCAACCTAACCTAGAACCATGTCTGATAGTGCTGGGATGAGAACCACTTACTTAGATTGTGCTGCCTCAACGCCAATTCGACCCAGTGTGCTCGAGTTAATGATGCCATACCTGAGAGATCAGTATGGAAATCCTTCCGGTGCCCACCGAATGGCTCGTAAAGCCAGAGCTGCGATAGATGACTCGCGTGAACAAGTAGCAGAAGCTATTGGGTTCTCGCCCCACGGAATTGTATTCACTAGCGGCGGGACTGAGTCAGACAACTTAGGGATTAAAGGGTTCAGCGATCGTCCGGGTTTCGTAATGTGTCCTGAGACTGAGCATCATGCTGTTCTTCACCCAGTGGAAGTTCTGGGTGGAAAAAAAGTCAGAGTGACCGATGAAGGACAAGTTGATCTCGATCACCTGTCGGAATTATTGAAATCTACGACCTCATTAGTGTCGGTAATGATGGTTAATAATGAGTCCGGGGCTATCTGTGACTTGGATAAGGTTGCGGAAGTGATAGAAGATATATCACCCGGGACCTTGCTGCATACTGACGCCGTCCAGGCGGTCAACTGGGTGGATATTAAAAAAGCGGCAGCAAAAGCGGATCTTTTATCCCTTAGCGGACATAAATTCGGTGCTCCGAAAGGTGTTGGCGTGCTGGCATTAAGAGAAGGAGTGACGATTCAGGCTCAAATGCTCGGAGGTGGGCAAGAGGCTGAGCGTAGAAGCGGGACTCACAACACTGCCGGAATAGTTGCCTTTGGGGCGGCACTTATGGAACTAACATCGAGTCGAGACTCGGAGATATCGAGATTGACTAAAGAAAGAGATCGGCTAGTCGATGGGTTGTTAGCTACTATTGACAGATGCGCTGAGACAGTGCCGAGGTCGTCGCGATCGGCAGGAATAACACAATTAGTATTTGAAGGAATTGAGAGTGAAGCGTTGTTAGTCTTGTTGGAGCGTGACAATGTAATGGCGTCAGCTGCTGCATCCTGCGCATCAGGTGCCATGGAACCTTCGCACGTATTAGCCGCCATGGGGATGGACAGAACAGCGGCGGCGGGATCGCTCCGTTTGTCTATGGGATGGTGCACAGAGTCTAGGGAGATTGATGTGGCGTTAAAGGTAATTCCTAAGGCTGTAGAGCAACTCAGAGTGTCATTATGAGCAAAATTTTAGTGGCGATGTCTGGTGGAGTAGACAGCTCTGTCACAGCAGCGCTTTTAAAAAATGAAGGGCATGAAATAACTGGTGTTACTTTAAAATTATGGGGTGGCGAGCAAGATAAGGGCTGCTGCTCAGTTTCTGATGTTGATGATGCGCGACGAGTAGCGCAGCAGCTGG
Organism: Acidimicrobiaceae bacterium; assembly: GCA_905182565.1. Lineage (GTDB taxonomy): Bacteria > Actinomycetota > Acidimicrobiia > Acidimicrobiales > Poriferisodalaceae > UBA9040. The sequence goes on from CAJJCB010000018.1 coordinate 136,409, forward strand.
ACATAGATCATTTTGTCTTTAATTATGGCGACCAATTTAATAAGCATGTGGTTCAGCCGTACGTTGACTCGCATGTTGCCGGAATGACACCGAATCCGTGTATCGAATGCAACCGACATATTAAGTTCGATGCTCTCGTAGAACGTTCACATCGTTTGGGTTTTGATGCGTTAGCAACGGGCCACCATGTTCGCCTGTCGGGTCCAGACGAAGGTGCCAGACTGAGGCGAGGGGCTGATATGGAGAAAGACCAGTCATATGTCCTCTACATGTTGTCATCTAAGGATCTAGCTTATTTACGGTTTCCGGTCGGCGACTTAAGTAAAGAAGATGTTCGTAAATATGCGACTGAGTTAGGTTTACGAACAGCAGATAAGCCCGATAGTCAGGATGTATGTTTTATCACTGCGGATAACGGAAGAGAGAAATTTCTAGCAGAGCGAGTGGAGTTGCATCCTGGGAGCCTCGTGGATGCTGATGGCAAAGTTGTCGGCTCAGTCGAAGCAATCGAATTAGTTACTGTAGGACAGAGAAAAGGTCTAGATCTTGGCGGAAATTCTGGCCGGTCGTATGCTGTCGCTGTTGACGTGCCATCTCGGAAAGTTCGCGTTGGGAATGCGTCAGAACTAAAATCAGGCAGTGTCGCACTTACGGACTTTAGTTGGGCTGAGGCACCTTTTTCTGGAGAGGTACTTGCTCAGACTAGCGCCCATGGGAAACCTGCGTCTGGCTGGCTTGATGCAAACGGGACGCTGACCTGGGATTCGAAGAGACAGCGAGTTGCAGCGGGTCAAGCCGTTGTCTTCTATCATGGCGATCTTGTTATCGGTGGAGCCATTGCAAAACAAGGTGCTTTGCCGGAGGGGTAGTTACAACCTTGGTAGGTTACGGTTTGCTGCTTCTTTCAGGGCCGCCCCAGGTCGGGTAGGGCTGAATAAGACTTGCTTGACTGCTTTGACTTCAGCGATTCGGCGAGATTGTGGAACTACTTCAACTTCTCCATCGATGCTGGCCTGAAGAACGGCACCGAGTGCATTTTGTGAAATATCCAAGAGTCCTTCAGATTCTAAGCTGGCACCGGTCTTGATGGCGCCCAGGCTAGATATATCAGCTCGACGAATAAGAAATGGTTCTCGTGTGGAAAGTAAGTCATGAAGTACGAATCCGTTCGGAACGAAAATAATCCATCTTTTAGATAACTGATGCATGGATCGAATGCCTGCTCCAGCTATCGGAATGCCTAAAATAATGGAAAGCGATCCGTAGAGCCACTGGCTATTAACTAATAGGATTGGACCTAGCAAGATGCCTGAAACGGTCATAACCCACGTCAAAGGTAAGGGCCCGAGGTAGAGGGCAGAAGGGCAACGAAGTAAGAGGCGACGCTCATTTCCATAGCTCAATCCGTCTACTAAGGAATTACCTAGCTCTGGAAGAAAAACGAGAATAATGATGACACAACTATGAGCGAAAGCTACCCAATTAAGAGTCGAAGCGGTCGCTATTAATGTTGTAGCGACTAATGTTAAAGGCGCAGCAATCCTGAGCGCAGTGAGCGACCAAGCTCTGCGTATTAGTGTGCAAGTAAGAACGAAAAACCAAATTAGCCAACCGTAAGCGGAAAATAAAGCTTGAGTGTTGCCTGACGAATCGACAAGAGATTCATCAAACATATCGCCAAGAGATAAAGGGAGAAGTAGCCAATTAATGCGGACTAGCCATAAAGAAGGATCTTTTTTCCAATTCTGAAAGAAGGTGAAAGCATTGCTGGTGCGTAACATCTCTATAAGCGTGGCTTAATATCTCTCAATGGTCTAGCTGGAGGAGCATTTAAATTCTCTTCTTTAATCGGTCCCTCATCGCAACTACTCTTAGGTATTGTCGGTTTTGATATGGAAGACAGCAACAGCCCACCTGATATTATTTCAGCGAAAGTTATCGAATCTCGTATCAAAGAGCTGCGAGTTCAAATTCGCGCACATAATGTTGCGTATTATGAGTTAGAGGAACCCATAATCGCTGATGCCGACTACGACTTGATTAGCCGAGAACTCGTTAATCTTGAGCAGGGTCATCCAGAGTATGAGATAGGGGATTCTCCGACTAAGGACATTGGCTCGAAGGCAAGTGTGTTGTTTAGTCCAGTGCAACATCAAGTGCCCATGATGTCGCTGGACAACGCTATGAGTTTCGATGAACTAGATGTTTGGCATGAACGTGTCATTAAAAGTCTCGGAGACGTTACCTCACCGCGATTTGTTTGTGAGCTCAAATTCGATGGACTAGCGGTATCCATACGATACGAAATGGGCAAGTTGGTTCAGGCTGCAACACGCGGCAATGGCAGAGTTGGCGAGGACGTAACGGCCAATGTCTCAACTATTTCAGACATCCCCAAGGAGATAGGACCAGATGCACCAAATGTTCTTGAAGTACGAGGGGAGGTGTACCTCCCGATCTCGCGTTTCAAGGCCCTGAATGAAGAGCAGAGTAGGAAAGGTGAAACAGCATACATAAATCCGCGAAACACTGCTTCAGGTAGCTTGCGTCAAAAAAATTCAAAAGTTACGGCTTCACGTGGCTTATCGTTTTGGAGTTATCAGCTAGAGGAGAAAAGCCTCGGACTGGCAATGGACTATTCGTCCCAAACATTTGAGTTTTTGTCTTCCCTAGGATTACCAGTAAGTCCTGAGATCGAGTTTTTTGATCAGTTCGAAGAAGTCAAAGAATTTTGTAAAAAATGGATTACGAAGAGACACATACCGGACTATGAAATCGATGGAGTCGTTATAAAACTGGATGGTTTAAGGGATAGAGAAAAGTTAGGTTCTACCAGTCGGGCTCCACGCTGGGCTATAGCTTTTAAGTTTCCGCCTGAGGAGCGAACGACAAAACTTCTGTCAATCGAAGTATCTGTAGGAAGAACTGGTCGAGCTACTCCGTTTGCTGTTTTAGAGCCAGTCTTTGTTGGCGGGTCTACTGTGGCAATGGCTACTTTACACAATGAAGATCAGGTGGCTTATAAGAATGTTCGACCTGGTGATGTTGTCTTTGTAAGGAAAGCAGGCGACGTCATCCCTGAAGTCTTAGGCCCAGTTTTGAGCCAGCGATCTACAGCTAGTGACGCTTGGCATTTTCCTAAACTGTGTGCTTCCTGTGCGCATGCGTTCACTAGACAAGCTGGAGATGCAAATACGTATTGTCAGAATCGGTTTTGTCCAGCTCGAATTCAACAAGGAATCAGTTATTTTGCGGGCAGAACTGCGATGGATATAGAGGGCTTGGGCGAACAGACAGTCAAGCTTTTAGTAGAAGAGCATATTGTTGAAGATGTTGGTGATTTGTTTAGTCTGGAAGAGAGTCAATTGCTTAATTCAAAGGGAACTAATCAAACGTCTGTAGATAATCTACTTACGGCTATAGACGCAGCGAAAGATCGTCCCTTAGCTAGTGTTCTGATTGGTCTTGGAATTGATCACCTTGGACCATCTACTGCGGAAATGCTTGCCCGTCAGTTTGGAAACATTGATGCGATCATGCAAGCGGACGCTAAGACTATAGAGACGTTAGATGGTTTAGGTCCAAAGATAGCTGAGAGCGTTGTGTCCTTTTTCTGTGATCCTATTCAACGAACAGTTATTGAGAAGCTGCGTGTTGCAGGAGTTCGGCTTGAAGAGAAGGTTAGTGAGGAAGAAGCTTTTCAGGTGTTGCAGGGTAAGTCAGTTGTTGTAACCGGAAATTTAGATGACTGGTTCTTAAGCCGTGATGATGCAAAAAAAGCTATCGCTGTAAGAGGAGGTAAAAGTCCGGGCAGTGTGTCTGCTCAGACGTATGTCTTGGTGGCCGGAAACGGTGCTGGCCAGTCGAAACTAGCGAAGGCAGAATCTCTCTCAATTCCCATAATCGGAGAAGATGCATTTCGTCGGCTGCTTAAAAGCGGGCAACTAGAAACCTAGCTTTATGATCCAGTGATGACTGATCCATCTTGCCTAGACAATCTTTAGAAGGTCGTAAAACACCATTCGAAGTCAATGTTGTCGGCTTCTATGTTTATTGTTGGGACAGCAACCACGCGAGCGCAGACGTTGCCAGTTCGTAATTCGGGGAGCGTTTTTTCTTCCGCTGGGAAATAAAAAAACTCACCTAGTTCCCTAGTCCCGTCAGTTAGCTCTGAATCTGGAATTACGACTCCGTCGATTGTGAGCGTAGGTTGCCAGCCCGGGCTCAGAGAAACACCCACGGGACTTTGATAAGGGGTTTTACTTCCTTCTCCAGGAATAACCGAAAGAAGGCCATTCGGATACAGATCAGGTCGAGGGGCTCCGCGAGTTACAGTAACGATCCAGAATATGAGTATTACGACAAAGACAGCACCTACGGTTATGACGGTAGCTACTCCACGTCTAAGCGACCAATTTACGGTGCCGGAGTTTTTGTTGATCGATAGAGAATCTCCACTGTTCACTCACACAGCATGCCCGACATGGGAGCGAAAGCCCACTGACAGAACTAAGAAGCTAAACGAACTTGTAACTAGCCGACACAGAGCTATTGTCAGGTTGTGGATCAACACGGTGAGAAAGAGATTCTTAGTGAGCCTTCTCTTAATCGTTCATGGCTTCTATTGTTTCTTGCTTTTGCTTTTGTTATTGCCATAGGGGCTTTGGCCGTTAGCAGCGTTGACCCCCCAGGAACTTCAATCCATGCCATTGCCGATTACAAAGGCCACACAATTGGCGAGGTACGCGCTATCGCCGAAAAAAACTTGTGGGTTTTGGACGAAGATCAAGTGCGTACTGATCTGGTGCCTGAGGGCTTAGTGCTGGTGCAAAACCCCTCTGATGGTCAGGGATTAGCGGAAGGGAAACTGTTGTCTGTTGAGGTCTCTAGCGGTCCGTTGTTGCGCCTCACTCCGCACATATTGGGACTCTTGTTAAATCCGGCACGTATGAGGCTTGAGGCAAGAGGTTTTGAAATTGATGAAGTGGATCTTCGCTACAGCGAGGACGTTGCTGACGGACAAGTTCTTGAACTTCTTATAGGGGAAAAATCAACCTATGGCGGGTTGCTTAATGAGCCTGGAACCCGTGTATCTCTTGTCGTCTCTGCAGGGCCAGTCCCGCGAATGGTACCGAACCTCATTAACACCTCACTTGAGGCTGCGACAAACATTCTGGCAGGTTTGCAGCTGGCATTTGTGGTGAACGAAAAAAAGGATTTTAAGTCAATATTCCCTAACGAATTCGTTACCAAACAAACTCCGGTGAGTGGTTTGTCGGTGGCCAGAAATTCCGTAGTTAAATTAACAATTGCTGGAATTTCCCCAACGGTTGAAGTGCCAGATGTAGTCGGTGTTGAGGCAGATGAAGCAGCCGAAATGCTCAAAGAGGCAGGGTTAGTTGTTGAAAGATTTGAGTCTGGCCTTGGGCTAGTTGAGGAAACCTCTCCAGCGATCGGTGTAATTGTTGATCTGGGATCTCTAGTTGTCCTGAAGTTTGCCGCTGGTCAATAGGCATCGTTACAAATATTGCACTGAGAATTATCAGATAATGCTTGCAGTAAGTAACCGGAATACGAAATCATACGACGTAAACTCTTTTCGATGGCATCCGGTAATAGCCCCTCTCGATTGGCGAGAATAGATAAACGCCAACGAAACGAAAGTTGGCCTAACGCGCCGCTGTACATAGATATGTCGATATGCATAAATTGTGATGCATGTCTGCGGGCTTGCCCGCCCAATTTTGGAGCTATTTTCAATCACGGAATCGATGTAGTTATCATTCCTGAGTTGTGCTCTGGTTGCGATAAGTGTCTTGATCCATGCCCTGTTGATTGCATCCATCCTTTGGATGAAAAAAGTTGGGTAACTACACCAGATAGTTGGTGGGACGAGCCACTAAGCGCTAATGATTCGTATATGTAGTTAATAGTTTGAGTATGTAAGTTTTAAATACTTACGGAGGAATTTTGACAGAACGATTATCCCAAGACGAAGTAGCGCACGTGGCGCATCTCGCGCGAATTGATCTCAACGAAGGTGAACTGCGGCATTTCGCTGATCACCTTGGCAAAATTCTTGAACACGCTAGTGAGCTTGACTCTCTGGATCTAGAAAGCATTTCCTCAATGTCGCATCCGCGTTTGCTCACAAATGTTATGCGAGACGATGTCGTTGGAACGACTCTAGACAGGGCGGAAGTGTTGGAGCAGGCTCCGGACGCAGAGTTGGGTCAATTTCGAGTCCCTTCGATTTTGGGGGAAACGTCGTGACTCTAGGTGACTCGGCACTCTCAATCGCAGAAGATGTGCGGCTTGGTAGAAGAAGCGCTGTTGAAGTTTTGGAGAGTTATCTTGCGGTTATAGATGCAACAGAAAAAGAAATTCATGCATTTAATTTGGTGACTCGTGACCATGCCTTTGTTTCAGCTCAAGAGGTGGATGAAAAAGTTTCCCGGGGACTTGAGCCTGGCCCGTTAGCGGGTGTACCGATTGCTTACAAGGATAATTTATGCACCTGGGGTGTTGAAACCACCTGTTCTTCGCGAATGCTTGAAGGTTGGAAACCCCCCTACAACGCAACTGTTGTGGATCGTATGTCGGCCGCTGGGGCAGTGATGATAGGGAAAACAAACCTCGACGAGTTCGCTATGGGAAGTTCAACAGAAAATTCCGCTTTCGGACCAACTCGTAATCCAGTTGATGTTTCTAGGGTTCCGGGAGGATCCAGCGGAGGATCTGCTGCTGCGGTCGCAGCGGGTTTTGCTCCACTTGCGCTTGGATCAGACACGGGCGGATCTATTAGACAGCCAGCAGCTTTGTGTGGGGTTGTAGGCGTTAAGCCCACTTATGGGTTAGTTAGTCGATTTGGGTTAATTGCTTTTGCGTCTTCTTTTGACCAAATAGGTCCGTTCGCAAATAATGTTGCTGATGCTGCAGTAGCGCTCGAAGTTTTAGCCGGCCAAGACCTTGCCGACAGTACATGTATCCCTCATCCAGGCCCGAAGCTGTTAGCTGAGCTTGACCGAGGGGTGGAAGGGCTTCGCGTTGGCATAGTCAGAGAGCTATTAGATGGGAGCGATGAAGATGTTACACTGCGAGTACATCAAGCGGCTGAAGCCCTGATTGCAGCTGGAGCATTTGTCGATGAGGTTTCTGTGCCAGCTGTTGAATATGGACTTACAGCCTACTATCTGATTGCTCCCGCTGAAGCCTCTAGTAACTTAGCTCGCTACGATGGAGTTCGATACGGCTTAAGACGTGAAGGTTCTAACGTCCAGGAAATGAATGCATTGAGTCGACGCGATGGTTTCGGAGATGAAGTTATCGCTCGGATAATGCTCGGTACCTTTGCGTTAAGTGCAGGTTATTACGATGCCTACTACGGTAAAGCTCAGAAAATAAGGAGCTTGATAAGGCGGGACTTTGACTTGGTGTATGCGGATCATGATCTGTTACTTTCTCCCACTTCACCATCAGTAGCGTTTAAATTTGGTGAACGATCGGATCCTATGTCTATGTACCGCAGTGACGTATGCACGATTCCGAGTAACTTGGTCGGCGACGCGTCGATGTCAGTTCCCTTTGGAAATGGCTTACACAACATGCCAGTAGGAGTTCAGCTAATGGCGCCGGCCCTAGGAGAAGCTTTGATGTTTCGAGCAGCAGCAGTTCTGGAACTTGCAGAGCCAGCGGAGGAAGTTCATGACTGAGTGGGAGACAGTTGTTGGACTCGAAGTTCACGTGGAATTAGCCACAGCGACTAAGTTGTTTTCTTCGGCCCCTAACCGTTTCGGCGATGAACCGAACACAAATGTAACTCCGGTTTGTTTAGGCTTACCGGGCTCACTTCCAGTTTTGAACAGGAAAGCTGTTGAACTTGCGATTAGTACGGGGTTAGCGTTGAACTGTGAAATTCGTCCGTCAGTTTTTCATAGAAAAAATTATTTTTACCCAGATATGCCGAAAGATTATCAGGTAAGTCAGTATGACGAGCCGATATGCGCTGAAGGTTATTTGGACTTATTAAATGGAATTCGGATAGGTATCGAAAGAGCCCATTTGGAGGAAGATGCCGGAAAGACCACTCACCTGGGAGGTGAAGATGGTCGTATTCACGGGGCTAGTGAGGCCCTTATCGACTACAACCGAGCTGGAGTTCCTCTTCTTGAAATAGTTTCTCGTCCGGATATCCGATCCGCCGATGATGCTCGATCATATGTGGAGGAACTGAGGGGGATACTTTTGGCAACCGGAGCTTCTGAGGCGCGCTTAGAGGAAGGGTCAATGCGTGTTGATGCGAACGTTAGCGTTCGTCCGTTTGGATCTTCTGAGTTAAGAACTCGTTGCGAAATTAAGAATTTGAATTCGCTTCGATCGTTGCAACGGGCAATTGAGTATGAAGCTCGGCGACATATTGATTTATATGAAGCAGGAGAAAAGCCAAAGCAGGAAACACGTCATTGGTCTACCGAGGGCCGGACGCATACCTTGCGCTCTAAAGAAGAGGCGAATGATTATAGATACTTTCCTGAACCAGATTTAGTGCTATTGGATCCGGATCGGACTTGGATAGAAGAAATCAGGAAAGCTTTGCCAACACTTCCGGCTGCGATTCGAAGTGAATTAGTGGCCTGTGCTGGAGCGACTTTAGAACAGGCCAACACCATAGTTAGTCGCGGCCTTGGCCCAATAGTTGTATCTGCCGTAAATTCAGGGTGTGATCCCAATAGAGCCTTAACTCATGCGGTTCAAAACTTAGCTATGGAAAATGCTTCGAAAATCTCAGATGTGTCATTCACTAAGGTTTTGCAGATGGAGGAGGAAGGTTCGTTAACTCCAACTCAAGCTAAGCAAATTTTGGCGGAAGCCGTGGAAACAGGGGAAGACCCGACTCTTCTGGCGAAAAATCGTGGGTTTGAAGCCATGGAAAGTGGAGCGCTCGAAATACTTGTAGATAAAGCGATAAGTGAGAATCTTGGGGCTTGGGCAAAGTTTTGCTCAGGTGAAGAAAAAGTTCAAGGTGTCTTCGTCGGAGCGGTTATGAAAGAGACAAAAGGGCAAGCAGATGGCGGGGAGATTAATCGAATCTTGCAGGAGCGACGATTGTCTAGCTAGCTAACGGACAATGGATTGTAGATCTTTGGCTTGATCGACCCAGTGTCCAACTTCTTTTTCGTTAGGAAGCCGACCTACGAGAGGTTTTCGGCGTGAAGCGTTGGTGCTTACCATGTCTTGGTGGAGGCGTGATGAGCGCGAGCGTCGGAGTTTCTTGAGGGAATCGATGCCTACAGCCTCAAGCAGGTCCGAGTATTGAGTTGAGACTCCCTGAATCCGCATTAAATCAGCGCGATTAACCCACTCGAGCACTCGCTTCTCTGACACACCGACTGTTTCAGCGATAAGTTGGCGACCTTTTCTTGTTGCGCCAGAGCCGAGAAGGACGTCACAAGTTTTTATATCAGCAGAAATGAGGCGCTGTTGCGCTCTGATGCCAATGTCTTTGATTGTGGCGATCGACGCCATTAAAAATCCTTGATATGAATAGTACGTGCGGAGAGCACCCCTAGTTTGTAGCAGTTCTCTAACTCATGCACATCAAAGTGAAGATTTGAGCCAAGTATTTCCTTTGAAACGAATCCAAAGTGGAATGGCTCGTAAAATCGTAAGCATCGTTATAGCTGACCATAGCCAACCTATTCCTAGGTCATATTTAGTCACAGCAGCTGTTATAGCAACAAAAATAACAAATGCTCCGACCATGGCTTTAGCTAAAAATGCGAAATCTCCAGCGCCCATAAAAATGCCATCTAAGGCGAAGACCAAGCCGTTTAGAGGTTGAGCTAAGGCAACAAAAACTAAGATGAAAGAGCTGAGCTGTATAACTTCCAAATCTCGTGTAAATAAGTATGGGAGCTGATTATTAAAGGCCAAGAGAGCAGTTCCAAATACAAGGCCTGCCTGGATGTTTATGCCTACCATTCGATTACTTGCGCTTCTCGCTGTTTTAAAGTCCCCGGCGCCGAGAGCGTTAGCTACTAATGCCTGGCCGGCTATGGCTATGGCATCTAAAGTCAAGGCAAATAGGCTCCAAATTTCCATTCCAATCTGGTGAGAAGCAACTTCGGCGGTTCCAAGCCTGGAAGCGAGAGCTGCTGCGATGAGCAGCGAAGAGCGTAGCGCAGCGGTCCGAATAAATAGCTGGAATCCCACACGTGCATAGATAGCCAGACTTCGAAAATGAGGACGAAAAGAGAGCCCCAGTCCTTTTGTGCTGGATCTAATGACTGATAGATAAAGAATGGCAGATAACCATTGTGCGATGATTGTGGATAGAGCCGAGCCAGTGATTCCTAGATCAAAATAAAATACGAAAATGATTTCAAGTACGAGGTTAGTCAAGGCTCCACAGATGGCAATAGCCAAGGGGGTTTTCGTGTTTTTTATACCGCGGAGATAGCCAGTTCCCGCTAGAACAACAAGCTGGCCAGTGAATCCTATGAGGCTTATTCGTAGGTAAGTTAATGCAAGTGATTCAACAGCGGCTTCTGGGTTAAATAGTGAGATAAGGCTTTGGCCGAAAAATAAAAGTAAGATTGACGTAATTATTCCCAGGATTACTGCGAGCCAAAGTGCTTGAATGCCCTGGTCGGCTGCCTCTTTGTGTTTTCCGCCTCCAAGAAGTCGACCAACGATTCCGGTGGTTCCATAAGCTAGAAAAATTAGGGCGGAATGAGCTGTTAATAACACTGCTGATGCTATGGCAAGGGCAGCGAGTGAATCAGTCCCGACGTGTCCCATAAAAGCCGTGTCGGTCAAAATGTAAATTGGTTCTGCAACTAGGGCGCCAAACGCGGGCAACGCCAGTGACATGATGGCTTTGTCGTACGTAGTTTTATGGAACATAAGTTACTTTGGTGAAACTATCTGATGTAAGCCAGATGCCATATCTATGACGTATAGCTCCCCGTCTGAATTCTCAGCGAATCCAACTGGTTGTGAAACTTGTAAGCCTAGAGAAACGACGCGAGGGTCGCCATCAAGCGAAAGCGCCATTATCGATCCGCTGCAAAGATCGCTGAACACGTATTTTCCATTGAGATTTGGGATTTTAGATCCGCGATATACGAAGCCCCCCATAATGGCACAGAGTCCCGAAGAGTGGCGGTACTCAAAATCTGGTTGGCGATGGCTATCAGGTATTGAAGTGCTAAATACTCTTGTTCCTTCAAAGCTGTTCCAGCCAAGATTAGCACCAGCCTCTTCTGGCTTGAGGACATTAACTTCTTCAATACATTGTTGACCAAGATCAGTTAGCCATAAATTCCCAGTTGCTCGGTCAAATGAGAAGCGAAAAGGATTTCGGACACCAGTAGCCCATATCCGCGGGTCTGTGTCGGGAGTATCGAAGAATGGATTGCCTGGTGCGGGTTGGTGAGGAGGCCACTTTGTGGGGTCGACTTGCAAACGCAATATCGCTCCAAGAGGAGTGCTGTTGTTTTGCCCGTGACCGTATGGGTCTCCTTGGCCACCCCCGTCTCCGAAAGAAACGTAGAGAAACCCATCCGGACCGAATGTTAGGTCGCCTCCGTTGTGCATCGCTGAAGGTTGTTCGACTAGGAGAATATTAACTCCATCTCCTACTTTGACGAAATCATCGCTGATACGATAAGCACTAATTGTGCTGGTGCCTGACTTGTCGGTGTGGTTTAGGTACAGCCAATTTGAATCCGGTGATAGGGCCATTCCTAGCAAACCTTGGTCCATGTCGGTGCTGATCTCTGAAGTGAGATCAATTACAGGATTAGCTGACAGACCGGATCGGCTGAAGGCCCAGACTTTGCCGGCTCTGTTCCCGATGAAACCAGAATTTACATCAACAAAAACTGTTACCACTGCTTCGAGAAGCGCAACTGTTGGTTCCAAAGCCAAGTCGAGACCCTCGGTGTTTTCTAGATATAGCTCTGGGAGGCCAGCTGGACATGGTTGATTAGATAAAAAAAATTCTTCGCTGTCTTGAACATCAATACTTTTTTTTTCTCGGTCGGACCAGCGAATTTGATCTTCCTTCGATTTGCTATCAGAATTCACAGTTAGAAAAACGATAATTATGCAGATGCAAAGCCCTAGTATCAGGCTAACTAAGCCCATGGAATAGTTGAATTTTCGGGTTAGCACAGTGGAAAACCTATCTCTTCATATACAAAGATATGGCCTTGAGTTCATAGATGGCATCTTGTCAGGTTGCGACGAGATGCGCGGCGGGCCAGAATAGAGGGGATGCTGACGAATATTATGATTATTCAACAACTGCAGATACACATAATTGTGGTCGCATAGGCGAGCACGATTAACGTTTTCGCCGGAACTCCCTCAATGGGAGTTTTTTTATTAGCTATAGAGAACCGAATTTCCGAATACCCTTAGTTACGATCACCCCCAGGAGAAGAGCGATGCAACTCACCGGCGCTCAAGCGCTCGTCAAGAGCCTAGAGATGTGCGATGTCGAGGTAATGTTTGGTCTTCCTGGTGGGGCAATTTTACCTGTCTACGACCCTATTCTCGATTCTAAAATTCGACACGTGTTGGTACGCCATGAGCAGGGGGCCGGCCACATGGCTCAAGGCTACGCTCAAGTAACCGGGAAGCCTGGCGTAGTAATAGTTACAAGTGGCCCCGCTGCAACTAATATTGTTACTCCTCTGTGCGACGCGTTCATGGATTCTATTCCAATGGTTGCGATTACAGGGCAAGTGGCATTGGCTTCGATAGGTTCTGATGCTTTCCAGGAGTGCGACACGACTGGTATCACCATGGCAGTTACTAAACATAATTATTTGGTAACTGATCCCGCAGACATTCCTCGGATCGTCAAAGAGGCCTTTCATATAGCGACGACTGGCCGGCCTGGGCCAGTCTTAATTGATCTGCCCAAAGATGTCAGCAACATGCCAATGGAATGGCATTGGCCTGATGATGTTGACCTACCTGGTTATTCGCCCATAACAGAGGTAGATGAGAAGCTAATTGCCGAAGCTATCAAGTTGATAAAAGAGTCTGAAAGGCCAGTTATATATGCTGGTGGCGGGCTGTTGAAGGCGCGAGCTTCTGAATTATTGCTCGAGTTCGCCGAGAAAACTGGAATTCATGTAGCTACTACTTTGATGGCGCGTGGAGTGTTCCCTGACCGACATATACAATGCTTGGGCATGCCAGGAATGCATGGTAATTACACGGCAGTTATGGCGTTCCAGAGGGCTGATTTACTGATTAATTTGGGCGCTCGATTTGATGATCGTGTCACCGGAAATAAGAAATATTTTGCGCCGGATGCAAAAATTATCCATGTTGACATTGATCCGGCAGAGCATGGAAAAGTTCGTATTCCTGATGTAGCGATTCAAGGCGACGCAAATGTAGCATTAGCCTCTTTCATAGCTGAATTTGATCGCCAAGATGAAGAAACTCCAGATCGTTCGCCGTGGAAGTCCACAATTAGCGGTTGGCAAGAACAGAACCCGCTCAAGTATGATCAATCGGATTCTGGGTTTCCTTTGAAGCCACAGTTTGTTCTCGAACAACTACGAGACCACACTCCTGACGACACTATTGTTGTGGCGGGTGTTGGTCAGCATCAGATGTGGACCAGCCAGTTTTGGAAGTTCGATTACCCATATACCTGGGTGAATTCAGGAGGCTTAGGGACAATGGGTTTTGCTGTTCCTGCAGCGATTGGTGCCAAAGTTGGACAGCCAGACAGAATGGTTTGGGCAGTGGATGGCGATGGGTGTTTCCAGATGACTGCTCAGGAGCTGATCACCGCAGCAGCTGAAAATATTCCGGTAAAGATCGCAATTCTTAACAACGCATACCTCGGTATGGTCCGGCAGTGGCAGGAACTTTTTTATGAGGAACGTTACAGCGAGGTTTACTTAAGTGCTGATCATCCGAACTATGTGATGTGGGCGGAGTCGATGGGTTGCGCAGGTATTCGAGTCGAGTCTGCTGAAGAAGTTAGGCCTGCGATAGAAAAAGCGAATTCTATAAATGATCGACCGGTCGTAATCGATTTTCGAGTACATGCTTTCGAAAAGGTTTATCCGATGGTCCCTGCGGGCGGTTCTAATGATGACATCATCTTAGGCCCCGAAGGTGATGCTGATGCAAAAGCGAAAGGAACCGCACCATCGTGAGCACTCAACCTAATCTACACATTTTGGCCGTACTTGTTGAGAATAAGTTCGGAGTTTTGGCTCGAGTCGCTGGTCTGTTTAGTCGCCGTGGTTTTAATATTTTGTCGCTAACGGTTGCACCTACTGATGATCCTGCTTTGAGTAGAATCACCGTTGTAGTAGATGTTGACAATACTGATGTCGCTCAAATTGCTAAACAATTAAACAAGTTAATTAATGTCCTCGAGATAAAAGAGTTACAGCCGAATGAGTCAGTTGAACGAGAATTGATGATGGCGCGGATTTCTGCTGTTGATAGCCAAAGTGTCGGCGATGTTCTAGATCAGTTCGGAGGCACTATTGTAGATAAGAGTGCTACTGAACTAATCGTGAGCATCGATGCCCATCCTGATGAGCTCGATAAATGCGAGCTGGCTCTCAACGTTTTTGAAATTCATGAGCTCCAGAGAACCGGTCGAATCGCTCTTGGGCGACTAGGCACCTAGCAAATTTGTATTCATTTCCAACTAATATTTCTACGTAATTTCGAACCAGGAGTTAATAAATGGCAGCCACTATTTACTATGACGATGATGCAGATTTGGGACGTTTGGCAGGCCGGACGATAGCTATTATGGGCTATGGGTCGCAAGGTCATGCGCATGCGTTAAACCTCCGTGACAGCGGTGTTAATGTCGTAGTAGGTCTGCGTGATGGTTCATCTTCGAAAGCTAAGGCTGAGGCTGAAGGCCTAAGGGTTTTGAGTTTGGATGATGCTGCTCGCGAAGCAGACGTAATGATGATGGCGTTACCAGACACGGACCAGGCAAGTGTCTATGAAGCACACATTGCGCCTAATCTCTCTGCAGGAAATGCAATTGCATTTTCGCATGGATTCAATATTCACTTCGATCAAATAGCACCGCCATCCGATGTTGATGTTTGGATGATCGCCCCGAAGGGTCCAGGACACAATGTGCGGCGAACTTATGCAGAAGGTGGTGGTGTGCCGGCACTTGTCGCTATCCATCAAGATGCATCCGGAAATGCTATGGCTGACGCCTTAGCTTACGCAAAGGGAATTGGTGGAACTAGAGGTGGGGTTCTAAATACTACGTTTGCTGAAGAAACTGAGACTGATCTTTTCGGGGAGCAGGTAGTTCTGTGTGGTGGCTTAACTGAGCTTATTCGCGCTGGGTATGAAACTTTGGTTGATGCTGGGTATCAACCAGAGTCAGCTTATTTTGAGACCCTCCATGAAGTTAAGCTCATTGTAGATTTCATTTATGAAGCCGGTATCTCTGGGATGCGCTACTCAATCTCCACTACCGCTGAATATGGAGATTTAACCAGAGGGCCGCGAATCATTACTGATGAGACTCGCGCTGAAATGAAGCGAATCCTCACAGAGATTCAAGATGGCACGTTCGCTAAAGAATGGATTGCTGAGAACCGAAATGGTCTCCCAAACTACAAGCGGCTTGTTGATGCTGGAAAGGCACACCCTATAGAAGAAGTGGGTGCTCAATTACGAGCCATGATGCCATGGATTACAGCTGGTAAACAAGATGTGACTGAAGCATCTGGTGGAAGCGTCGAGTAGTAGGTTTCAATGCGCTAGAATTTGTGGTCTCCTATCTTCTTTTAGGAATGAGATGCTTTGTAGTTCGGAGTTCTCAAAGCGCGAATAGTTTTTAACCTGCAATTAATCTTTAAGAATCTAAACTTTTGCTGAAATTAAGTTGTTATCGCTTGTGATGCCAGCAAATTTCTAATGTTGTTATTGGCTAGCGCTGGTGTGCTAGCCAATAACAATCTGATGATTAAGGCAGTAAGCGCTCGATGATGTAGTCAATCGATTGGCAGAGCAAAACGGCGTCAGTCGGTTCGATCGCTGGAAATGTTGCAAGCCTCAACTGGTTTCGGCCAAGTTTTCTGTAGGACTCGGTGTCAACAATTCCATTAGCTCTTAGTGCATTCGATACTTCGTTGGCGTCTACGCCTTGCAAATCAATAGTGCAAACAACTGATGACCGTTGGTCCTTTATCGTGACAAACGGGTCGGCGTGCTCGCTAGCTTCGGCCCAGCCGTAGATGCTGTTACTGCTTTCTTTACAACGGGCTTCTGACCATGCCATTCCGCCTGATTGATTTAGCCAGTCCACCATTTCAGCAGCCAAAAAAATTGTGGTTAGAGCTGGTGTGTTGTAAGTCTGGTGCTGTCGCGAGTTCGTGAGAGCAATACCAAGATCTAAACTGGCTGGCATCCATCGGTTGCCATCGCAGAGGCGTTCAATTCGGTCAAGAGCTTTGGGAGAACAGGCAGCGAGCCAAAGCCCACCATCGGAGGCTAAGGCTTTTTGAGGTGCGAAATAATAGCAGTCCACTTCGTCCGACTCCCAGCTAGCGGCGCCTGCTGCGGAAGTTGCGTCGACAAGCACTAATCCGTCCTTTGATGGTCTCCTTGGGTTTACCATTACTCCCGTACTGGTTTCATTATGTGTCAAAGCATATGCATCAACATTGGAGGGTATCGAGAGTGGATGCGTGCCTGGGACGCTTTCAATTATCTCGGGAGTAGCGAGATGCGGAGCATGTGATACTACAGTTGCAAATTTTGAGGAGAATTCACCGAAGGTGAGGTGTTGGCTGCGATTTTCGATGAGACCAAATGATGCTGCATCCCAAAATAAGGTAGTACCACCGTTACCGAGAAGAATTTCCCAGTCATCAGGAAGCTGAAATAAGTCGGAAAGACCGTTCTGGAGTCGGTGTACTTGATTTTTGACTGTAGATTTCCTGTGGCTAGTGCCTAAAAAACGTGATCCCGTGGCAGCTAGGGAGTCAAGTGCATCTTTTCGAATTTTTGAGGGACCAGATCCGAATCTTCCATCCTTTGGGCGAAGAGCATCTGGTAATGAAATCAATTTCTGTGAAGTATCCATTGCCTGCCAATATCTGGATCGAAAGTTGTCGGGAGCTTATCTGTGACTAATCGAATTTCAGCGGCTGTAAGTCAGATCGCGGAGTCAGCAACTTTAGCTGTTGATGCTAAAGCTAAATCTATGCGAGCAGCAGGTGAAAACGTGGTTGGCTTTGGCGCCGGTGAACCTGACTTCCCCACACCCAAACACATTGTAGATGCAGCTGTTGCTGCTTGCGGGGTTACTCAAAACCACAGATATTCCCCTGCCGGTGGTTTAGTGGTCCTAAAAGAGGCCCTTGCTAAAAAAACTACTAGAGACTCAGGTTTAAGCCTTGATCCGTCCCAGTTCCTAGTCACAAATGGCGGCAAACAAGCTGTCTTCAACACAATGATGACTTTGCTTGATCCCGGAGACGAGGTTCTGTTGCCAGCTCCTTATTGGACTACTTATCCTGAGGCCATACGAATGTTCGGAGGAATTCCTGTCGAGGTATTCGCTGGAGCTGATCAAGGGTTTCGGGTAACTGTTGAGCAACTGGAAAAGGCTCGCACACCTCAAACGAAGGTATTGGTCTTTGTTTCTCCTTCTAACCCAACCGGCGCCGTCTATGACCGCGATGAGATTGAAGAGATTGGTAAGTGGGCAGTAGATAATCAAGTCTGGGTAGTAACGGATGAAATTTATGAGCATCTTGTTTATGGCAGCCGGAAAAATTATTCACTTCCTGCGCTGGTGCCTGAAATTGCCGATCGATGCATTGTGCTGAATGGTGTAGCCAAAACCTATGCGATGACAGGGTGGCGGGTCGGTTGGATGGCCGGCCCAACGGATGTGATAAAAGCTGCGACTAACATGCAAAGCCACGCTACGTCGAACGTATGCAACGTCGCTCAGGCAGCTGCCTTAGCTGCGGTTTCTGGGAGTCTTGAGGATGTAGCAATGATGAGATCCGCATTTGATGAGAGGCGGATCATGATACATAAAATGTTGAATGAAATTCCTGGAGTTGAATGTCTTGAACCTGAAGGCGCCTTTTATGCCTTTCCTTCGATGCAAGGTTTGATTGGGCGGACTATCGGGGGACGAGAGATATCATCCACATTGGATTTGGCGTCATTTGTTCTGCAAGAAGCAAAAGTAGCTTTTGTGCCGGGTGAAGCATTCGGTGCCCCAGGATACGCTCGTTTTTCTTTTGCGTTAGGTCTAGAAGACCTCGTTGATGGCGTCTCTCGGCTAGCCAAACTCGTAGCCTAAGAATATGGCTCGAGTATTAGTTCCGGAAAAACTTTCTGAAGCTGGATTAGCAGTTCTTCGTGAAGCTGGGCATGAGGTAGATGTTCAGCTGGATTTGTCTGATGATCAGTTATTGGCTGCGATACCCGGCGCTCAGGCGCTTATCGTTCGCTCAGCAACAACGGTACATTCAGAGTTACTAAAAAGTGGTTCTGACCTAGTGGTTGTGGGAAGAGCAGGAGTCGGTCTTGACAACATTGATGTAGCAGCGGCTACTTCTCAAGGAGTTATGGTTTGTAACGCTCCGCTAGCAAATGTTGTTTCAGCTGCTGAACATGCAGTTGCGTTGATGTTTGCGCTTGCACGAAACATTCCACAAGCTCATGCTGCCCTAGCTGAGGGACGTTGGGAACGAAGCTCATGGTCTGGCGTAGAAGTGTTAGACAAGACAATAGGAGTTGTAGGTCTAGGACGTGTAGGTAGGTTAGTAGCAGAGCGTTTATTGAATTTTGGTGTTCGACTTGTTGCTTATGACCCTTATGTAACTGCCGAAGCGGCGCGAGAATTGAACGTTGAGATGCTGGAGTTGGATGAGCTTTTGGCTTGCTCTGATTTTTTGACTATTCATTTGCCGAAGAACACTGAAACTATTGGGCTTCTGAACTACGAGCGGCTTTCGTTATGTAAGCATGGAGCTCGGATCGTTAACACTGCCCGAGGTGGGATAATAGTAGAAGATGACCTAGCTCGCCTGTTGGACGAAGGTGCAATAGCTGGTGCTGCTCTAGATGTTTTTGATAAGGAACCAACAACAGTGTCACCACTGTTTGGGCGTTCAAATGTTGTGGTAACTCCTCACTTGGGAGCGAGCACTGCCGAGGCACAGCATAAAGCTGGGCTTACTATTGCGGAGCAAGTTGTATTAGCTCTCGAGGGAGAATTTGTTCCCTTTGCCGTGAACATTGCGGCTGACCAGGCATCTGATGCAATGCGTCCTTATCTCCCTATAGGCGAACGATTGGGGAGATTCTTAAGTTGTCTAGTAGACGCTCCACCGGATGATCTAGAAATTCGAGTGTCCGGTGACTTAGCGAATTATGATCGCCGAATTTTGTTGCTATCAGTGTTGAGGGGAGTACTTCCAAAGTTCGCTTCCAAGCCAGTGACATTTGTTAATGCGAATACTGTTGCAGATGAGTTAGGAGTGCTTGTACGAGACTTTGTTTCTCACGATGCTGGACAGTTCAGAGGTTTAGTAGAAGTTCGAGGTGGTGGCCACTCGGTTGCAGGAACTTTAACCCGAAATGGGAAAGAGCCTCGGATTGTGCAGATAGATGATCATTCGATAGAAGTTCCACTATCAAACCACTTGATTGTTATTACTAACGATGATTGTCCTGGGATTATTGGTGCTGTGGGAACTGTTTTTGGAAATGCTCAGGTGAATATTTCTTTTATGGGCCTTGGCAGAGATGTTGACGGTGAAAACGCATTGATGGCGCTGGCTGTCGATACTGAGCCTCAGGCTTCTTTGTTATCTGATCTGAAAAAACTTAGCGGTGTGCAAAGCATCTCTTCTGTGTTTCTCGGATAGCTAGATATTTGTCTTGGAGTATCGCGTTCTAACTATTAACTATTAGCTGGTGGAGGGAAGCCAGCTAGCGCGATGAGTTTCGTACTCGTCAATAGATGTTTGGCTACGCATTGTTATGCCGATATCATCGAGGCCTTTCAAAAATCGCTCCTGGGTCGCTGGATCCATTGGAAATGATTCTTCAAGCCCTATCGAAGGAGCAAAAACTTTTAATTTTTCCACGTCAATAGTTATTTCCATGTCAGGATCTTGATGAAGGGCTGCTCTTAATTGAGTGGCTCCGTCTTCGCTTATCTGGCAGGGGATCAAACCATTTTTCGTTGAGTTGTTTCTAAAAATATCACCAAATCGCGGAGAAATTACTGCCATAAATCCATAGTCCATTAAGGCCCATACAGCATGCTCTCGCGAGGAACCGGTTCCAAAGTTGGAACCAGCTACTAAAATTGAAGCTCCCGCATATTTCTCGTCGTTGAGAATGAAATTCCTATCATCGCGCCATTCCGAAAAAAGTCCCTTTCCGAAACCGGTACGCTCTACCCGTTTGAGCCAATCACTAGGAATTATTTGGTCGGTGTCGACATCACTTCTATCTAAAGGAACTGCACGTCCTTCATGGATCCGAACTTTTTGCATAATTAAACTCCTCAGTCCAGATCGTCGGGGGTGACGAATGTGCCTGCTATTGCTGTTGCAGCCGCTACTGCAGGGGAAACTAAATGAGTTCTGCCGCCCCTACCTTGACGGCCTTCGAAATTCCTGTTTGAGGTAGATGCGCAACGCTCACCTTGGCTTAATTTATCGGGGTTCATCGCCAGGCACATTGAGCATCCTGGCTCGCGCCAGTCAAAGCCTGCTTCGATGAAGATGGTGTGAAGCCCTTCTGCCTCAGCTTGAGCTTTAACTGCGAAGGATCCTGGAACGACCAAAGTTCGCATGCCATCTTTTACTTTTCGTCCTTTGGCTACGGCCGCAGCTTCGCGTAGGTCTTCGATCCGAGAGTTAGTACAACTCCCAATAAATATAGTGTCGACCGCAACGTCTCTTAGGAAAGAGCCAGCTTGAAGGCCCATATAGTCTAAGGCTCTTTGAGTGGTCCCTGCTTCTATAGGATCGTCGTAGGAATCTGGGCCAGGGATCGGTTGGCCTATGGGTATTACGTGCGCTGGGTTGGTTCCCCATGTGACATGGGGAGTCAAAGTTGCAGCATCAATGTCGACAACTTTGTCGAAAGTTGCCACATCGTCGGTTTTCAGTTCTCTCCAGGCCGTTAGTGCTGTTTCCCAATCGAGGCCTTTTGGCGCTCCTTCACGATCTTTCAAGTAATTAAATGTTGTCTCATCGGGGGCAATCAGACCTGCCTTAGCGCCTGCTTCGATAGACATATTGCAAACGGTCATTCGGCCCTCCATCGACAGAGCTCGAATAGCTGAGCCGCGATACTCAATTATGTGGCCGATCCCGCCGCCGGTTCCGATTCGACCAATGATAGCTAAAACAATGTCTTTGGCTGTGACTCCTTTAGGTGCCTCACCCTCAACATTGATTGCCATGGTTAAAGGTCTGGTCTGGGGGAGCGTTTGCGACGCTAGGACGTGCTCTACTTCTGAAGTGCCGATGCCAAATGCGATTGCCCCAAAGGCGCCATGAGTTGAGGTATGGCTATCTCCGCAAACAACAGTCATGCCAGGAAGAGTTAGGCCTTGTTCTGGTCCAATGACATGGACAATTCCTTGACCAGGATCTCCCATAGAGAAGAGCTTAATTTTGAACTCATCACAATTGGAACGAAGTACCTCAAGTTGCTTTTTGCTGATGGGGTCGGCGATCGGAAGATGAATATTTTCAGTAGGAACATTATGGTCTTCAGTTGCAACTGTGAGCTCAGGGCGGCGAACTGAACGACCGCTCATTCGCAATCCCTCAAATGCTTGTGGAGAAGTCACCTCATGGACGAGGTGTAGATCCACGTACAACAAATCTGGTAGCCCGTCGCCTGTTCGTACAACATGTTTGTCCCAGACTTTGTCGCTGAGCGTCTTGCCAGACATTGGTAATCCTTTTTGTAGATAGGTTTAATCAAGTTAGCGGTTGATTGACAAGACTACTTGCCTGGTGGGCTTTCTCGGTTTGAATCGGTTTTGCTTACTGATTCTTTTCGTCTACATCTTTTATGGCAGCGAGAAGAGCTTGACGGAACTGGTTAGCACGACCAACACATGCTGTGTGAGTGCCATCGACAGAGTGAACGGTTGAACCTGGGATGGCTTTAGCAAGTGCTAACTGTCGGTCAATGTTAACTACGTCATCTCTAGTAGTAACGACTAGCGATACCGGTACGTCGATAGATGAAACCCAGTGACGGCTATCGAAGGTTCCGATTGAGCGACCCGCTTGGACTAGCTTGAGGGGGTCGTGTCGTCGAAGTTCGCCGCGTGCCCATTGACGTAAATCTTTGCCGGATTTACTTGTCAGCATCTGTTCAGCTGCTATTTTCCTAAGAGCTGCAGGGACTAAGCGAATGGCATGTGCCAGAGCCCCGATGGCTGCGAATCTTATTTGTTCTGCTTTGGAAGAGCTGAATGTTGCAGCTGTTGCGCACAAAACAAGGCCTAAAACTCTTTGAGGGTGTCGGCGCCAAAGGAGCTGAGCAATTGGGCCTCCCATGGAATACCCGCAGACTATTACTTGGTCTATGCCGAGTTGGTCTAGGAGAGCTACGGCGTCATCGGCGCAATCTTCAAGGCTAAATTTCTTTTTGGATCTGATGCCTCGTCCGTGACCCCTGTGGTCTAAGGCTACGAGACCGTATCGATCATCTAAAACATCGTAGCTGCTGTACCAGTTCAGATCCGCTGTGGCGGTCCAGCCGTGTAAAAGTAGCACTGTGGGGGACCCCGGTTGAGCTTCGACTACCCGGGCGAAAGTTTTACCCCTATCTGCTAGATCATAGAGACGGCCTCGAGGAAGTATGATCCGCTGACGTTTGTCATCATCTGACTCTGGCTCCCTTGGAGCGAGAGTCCGGTCCTTGTTCACTTCTGAACTGTTACTCATCTCGGTCACTGATCTTATTTTTCAATGCTGACTATCTCCACGGTTAGTAGCCCGGCACCAGCTTCATAGCTGCAATGATCGCCAACTTCAGCACCTTCTAGCGCTTTGCCCATCGGGGATCCGGCAGACACTATGTCAATGCCTTCTGTGCGCTCTTCAATAGAGCCAAAGAGATACTTTTCGGTGGTTGGGTCGCCTTCGAAACGTACTCCTACGATTGTCCCCGGTGCTACAGTTGCTGTGGAAGTTTCGGCAAGTATTTCACAGTTTTCGAGGACGGAGGAAAGGTGCAGGATCCGCCCGTGCATTTTACCTTGTTCTTCCTTGGCGGCATGGTAATCACCGTTTTCAGACAGGTCGCCTAAAAGTCGTGCTACTTCTATCTGGTTAGCTATGTCTATCCGACCACGCGTTGTCAGATCATGCAGCTCGTCGCTCAATCGCTTGTGCGCCTGAGGTGAGAGGTGTTGAATTTCAGCCATCCTAAGAGGATAGCGAGTCGGCATTGAGGACGGGCCTAGACGTTACTTTGTAAAGTTAAAATTGAGCAAGGAAGGGTCGAAACAGAAACCTGTTCTATGGAAGCCCTAACGATAACCGCTACTTTGGTTAGCTAGTGCATTCAAATAGTGGCGCTACGATGGTCGTTCACACCGGAGATTTCCCCAACACAGTAATTTTGAACAAACTTCTAGTCCCAGAATCTAAAGGAGTCGTAAATGTCGCATAAAGTTGCAGTAATAGGTGGCGATGGAATCGGCCCTGAAGTCATTGAAGTCGCTCTCGATATTTTGCGTGCTGCCGGGGCCGAACTTGAGACGACTGATTTTCGGCTAGGAGGATTCCGTTATTTGGAAGATGGAACAGTTCTAACTGATCAAATATTGTCTGATTTGAGAGCGTATGACGCCATCTTCCTCGGAGCGGTAGGAACCCCTGATGTCCCTCCGGGAATTATTGAGCGAGGCCTGTTGCTTCGAGCAAGATTTGAGCTTGATCTATACATCAACCTTCGTCCCTTCGTCACAACTAACGGGCACGAATTTATTGTGATCCGTGAGAACACTGAAGGAACTTATGCGGGAGAGGGAGGCTTCCTCCGCAAAGGAACCTCAGATGAGATAGCGACTCAGGGCTCAGTGAATACTCGAAAAGGAGTTGAGAGGTGCATACGGTACGGTTTTGAATTAGCCAGGAGTCGGGAGAGGAAGCATCTAACGTTAGTTCATAAGACAAATGTCTTGACCTTTTCGGGAGATCTTTGGGAACGCGCCTTTAATGAGGTCGCTATCGAGTATCCAGACGTTACGACTGCATACAATCACATTGATGCGGCTTGCATTTATTTTGTAGAGGATCCATATCGCTATGACGTGGTTGTTACAGACAACCTCTTTGGAGATATTTTGACTGATCTTGGGGGGGCGATTTCAGGTGGTATAGGTATGGCTTCGTCTGCTAACTTAAATCCTGAACGCTTAGCGCCATCTTTGTTTGAGCCGGTTCATGGATCTGCTCCTGACATCGCTGGGAAAGGGCTAGCTAACCCAATTGCTGCTGTTCTCTCAGGGGCTATGATGCTGGACTTCTTGGGAGAAAATCAGATAGCTGATCGAGTAAGATCAGCCTGTAAAGATGTAGCCGGAGACGGTAATACCTCGGCCATTGCATCTGCAATAATGGCGAATCTTTAAGGAGCTGCGAGATGTCTGAAGATAGTTCCGCACCACCCCTTGACAGGCAAGGGCGCCGTGATCCTAGATGGCCGAAGAAGGTTGAAATTTTTGACACAACTTTGAGAGATGGTGTGCAGTTCGAAGGAATTTCTGTTTCACCGGATGACAAGTTGAAAATAGCCAGACAACTTGATTTTTTAGGTGTGGATTGGATCGAAGGAGGGTGGCCGGGCTCTAATCCAAAAGACGAGGAATTTTTTCGACGAGCTAGTGATGAATTAATTTTAAAAAATGCCACATTAGTGGCGTTTGGTTCTACCAGGCGGCCAAAGGGAAGAGTTGATGAAGACCAAACTCTGTCTGCGCTTGTAGCAGCTGGTACCTCGACTGTTTGTATAGTTGGAAAGTCCTGGGACTACCACGTGACCGAGGCCCTTCGTCAACCCTTAGAAGAGGGAATAGCGATGGTAAGAGACTCGGTCGAGTTCCTAAAGGCTGAGGGCTTACGCGTCTTTTTCGACGCTGAACATTTTTTTGATGGTTACAAGCGAAATCCTGAATTCGCGTTGCAAGTTCTAGAAGCTGCAGCAATAAAAGGAGCAGATTGCTTGGTGCTATGCGATACCAACGGTGGTTCATTACCTCACGAGGTTGAGAAAATTGTTGCTGAAGTGGTGAGCCATTTTGGGGACGTTCAAATCGGTATGCATACCCAAAATGACACCGGTTGTGCCGTTGCTAATGCGATAGCTGGAGTTTTGTCGGGAGCGACACACGTCCAAGGCACAATTAATGGTTACGGAGAAAGAACTGGTAATTGTGACAACACGGTTGTGATACCAAACCTAAGTTTGAAAATGGGTATCGAGACGCTGTCACAGGCTGGAATCGAACGACTTACGTCAGTTTCTCACCATGTCGCAGAGCTTATGAATATGCCGCCTCAGCATCAGCAGCCTTATGTAGGTACGTCTGCTTTTGCACATAAAGCAGGATTACATGCGAGTGCAATTGCGAGACGACCCGATAGCTATGAACACGTGGACCCGGCCTCTGTTGGAAATTCAACGCGATTCCTGCTTGGCGATCTTTCCGGTAAAGCATCTGTGGAATTGAAAGCTGAAGAGTTAGGCATAAAAATTGATGATCGGGCCTTGGCCGGTGTGGTCGATGAGCTCAAAGAGTTAGAGCATCAGGGGTATCACTTTGAGGTAGCTGATGCATCTCTTGAACTTCTCTTGTTGAGAGCTGCGGGAGAAACATTTAATTACTTTGACGTAGAGTCGTTTCGGGTCGTCGTGGAGCGAGGTCGAGATAGCACGTTCGATACAGAAGCCACGCTGAGAATTATTGTAGATAATCAAAGAATTTTGACTGTGGGTGAGGGCGATGGGCCCGTCAATGCTTTGGATAAAGCTTTTCGAAAAGCGGTCATCGACGTGTATCCGGAGCTTGACCAAGTGCGTTTGACTGATTATAAGGTGCGCGTGCTGGAGACGGAAAAAGGAACTGGTGCTATAACACGTGTTCTTATAGATTCAGCAGATGGAGAGATATCCTGGACAACAATAGGTGTTTCGGAAAATATCATTGAGGCATCATGGCTAGCACTTAGGGATGCTTTGATATATGCGCTCTATCGTCATCGTTCTGTCTCAACAAATTCTCTAGACTAAATCTGATGGCAGCCCCACGACACGTTCCGCAAATACCTAATACGGTGATCAGATCTTATCGATCTCCGGATACTGTGCCTGGGAGCTGGGTCACTGTTCGCCCGGGGGATCTAGTCGATAACCAGCCTCAAGGTCAAGCATTGGGGTATCAGGGACCAGATCAAGGCTATGTTTTGAGGTTGTCTCGACTAGTTAGAGAAAGAATTTTCCTCAAAGAAGGTGAGCATTCTAGTGATGTCGAAAAAGGCTGTATCCAGATTGCTTTGAAGCGAGCCTCGATTTATGGGCGAGCGCCAGTGATTCATGATCTAGACATCGGATATCGTTTATGGGGTTTTTTAGGTGACTCGCCTCCACCGGATCTTTTAAACTATCGATTGAAATGTTTTGAAGGAGTTGGACAGCGCCACGGCTATCAGGATTTAAGAGATCTGGTTGCGCTGGTCCCGGAAACAACCCTCCGGCTTATGCCTGAGGAAATAGAAAGGCGTCATGAAGCCGACTGGACGTCTCTTCTGGAGCTGCCATGACTGATATCACTCCGGACCGAGAGTTGTTGAGGTTGCATAGGAGAGCTTGTACTGACTTTGCTGCGAGGCTAAGACTCCCAGCCTGGGGACACTTGCCTATGCCGCTAGCATTTCCGATGCAAAATTTTACGGTCGGAGACTTATTGAGTCGAGCGGCGACAGGAAATCTGGAAACAGCCGCAGAATTAACAGGTCAAAATAGGCCTAATCCTGTTGTCTTAGGCCTGGATCCAACGGAAGTGGTCGTCGAAAGTGTTCGGACGGTTTTGGCGGTGGTCGCCGGGCTTGATCATGGAACAGGTTTTAGCCCACAAAAAAGAGAACTCTTATGGAGTCGAATCGTTGAGTTGACGCTCTTGGGATATGACCTACAACAGGCTATTAAAGCCGGAGCAGGTCTGGATGATCTGTTAGTAGATCGCATAGTTGCTGCGGCGCCGGAAGTTTCTGTCTGGCCTTTCATCGACGGTTCACCGGTGGAGATGTCAACCCCGCCAACCGAAAGATTATTAGCCCAACATGGCAGATCTGCTGGTGTTTGGGTAGATCCGAATGATCCGAACTGCGGCACAGGCCAGTGTTAGCTGAACTCAATTGGCTTCGTTTGCATAAATTAGCAGTAGCTGAATTCGATTTTCGAGTTAGGCAAATTCAGGCAGAGTATTGGGAAGCATCAACTCCATGCGAAGAGTGGGATGTTTATGAGCTCGTTAATCACAACGTCCGGGAAAATCTGTGGGTGCCGTTGTTGCTCTCGGGGACTCCAGCCGATCAAGTTGGTGGGTTGAGTGGCGATGTAATTACGGGTGATCCCGAAATGGTTTGGGAAGAATCATGGCGCGATGCAGAGACGGCATTTTCGAAGGCTAATTTAGGTGACCTCGTGTGGTCTTCGAATGGTGAGATCACAGTCAAGGAATATATTTCACAGAGAACTTGCGACTTAGCGATACATGCATGGGATTTAGCCGTAGGTCTTGGAGTCGACCCGGTAATTGATTCAGAACTTATTTTAGGTATACAAACTTGGAGTGGAGGTCGTCAGGAAGATCTTGCAAAACTCCCAGAGCTGTATGACCCTCCGATCAAGTCAGACTTTGATGCTGACGGTCAGACCCTGCTCTTAAATTTTTTTGGTAGAGAGGTATGAAGCGAAGTGGTTTGAGTTGTCGAATGTGGGCGTAGCCTAGAAGAAGTGAGTTCCACACGTCTTCGTTTTGCTCCTGCTCCGACCGGTTACATGCACTTAGGTTCGGCGCGGACTGCCCTTTTTAATTGGCTCTATGCCAGGCACACAGGCGGGGAGTTGGTTCTTCGGATAGAAGACACCAATGCTGAGCTTGCACGCCCCGAATTAATTGACAATATTTATCGGTCGCTTGAATGGTTAGGAATTGACTGGGATGGGGAGACTGTTAGACAAAGTGAGCGAGCATCGTTATACGACGCGGCAGTCGAAAAATGGTTGGCAGATGATGTTGCTTACGTCGCTGATGGGGCAGTGCGATTTAGAGTGCCTGATCAGGGGGTTACAAAGTGGCATGATGAGGTGCGAGGATTAGTCGAATTTGAGAATGAACATATCGAAGACTTTGTAGTACGTAGAAGCGATGGCACGGCAACTTTCTTTACGGCTAACGCTGTTGATGACCTAGACCTGAAAATAACGCACGTAGTTCGCGGCGAAGACCTTTTAAACGCTACGCCCAAGATTATTTTGTTAAGGCAGGCACTCGGAGCAGTGGAGCTACCAGTTTTTGCTCATCTTCCGTTAATCGTTAATAGCCAGCGTAAAAAATTGTCCAAAAGGCGCGACGATGTTGCTCTAGAGAGCTACCAGGGTCAAGGCGTTTTGGGTTCTGCTATGGCCAACTACTTAGCCTTACTAGGGTGGGGGCCACCTGATGATGTTGAAGTCCGTCCGATAGAAGAGATTGTTGATTTGTTCGAATTGAGCGATGTGAATGCGTCAGCAGCCATGTTCGACATTAAGAAGCTTGAAGCGGTTAACGGTGACTACATCAGGGCGATGCCCAATGAACAGTTTGCTGCCGCTGTGCAGCCGTGGGTTGAGAATGAGACTTGGGGTAACGGCATCTCGGTAGAAGATCTTGTGGTGATGACTCCATTAATTCAACAACGGACGAAGCTCTTAGAGCAGGCCCCTGCTCAACTCGATTTCTTTTTTTTAGAAGAACCAATAATCGACATCGGTGTTTGGGAAAAAATTATGACTAACCCAACATCGGTCCCGATTCTTGAGGATGCTTTAACGGAATATAAAGAAACTGAGTGGGTTGTTTCGGCTCTTCATGAAGCTCTTTTGAACATTGGAGAGAAATATGAGCTTAAGTTGGGGAAAGCTCAGGCACCGGTGAGGGCTGCATTAACGGGACGTTCCGTAGGGCCACCTTTATTTGAATCGATGTTGATACTCGGAAGAGATGTCGTTACAGCCCGTTTAGATAAAGCTTTAAAGCACATTGCGTTAAATAAATGACTCTCGAACCTGATACTGATGAGAAATTTTGCTGATTTGTGGTCAGCGAAAGGTCAGGTACAATACTTCACGTAAGTGAACGTAATGCCATTTTGATCGGGGATGGTGTAATTGGTAACACAACTGGTTCTGGTCCAGTCATTGGGGGTTCGAGTCCTCCTCCCCGAACACAAAAATAAATTTATTTGAGCAGTGATATAAGAAAAAGTTTTATAATTGTCCATGGAACTTGCGTGTGGCTGAGAGCCTGCTAACTTTCTCACACGCTGGGCAAAGTGCTTTTGTGTAGTTAATTGAAAGGGGGTGCGGCGCGTGGCGTTGCTAGAAGTTTCAGATATCTCTGTACAATTTGGCGGAATTCGTGCGCTCGACGACCTGTCGTTTACTTTAGAAGAAGGCCAGATTCTTGGCCTGATAGGTCCAAACGGTGCAGGTAAGACAACGTTGTTTAATGTTGTCAGCCGAATTTATGACCCAACAGCTGGTTCGGTCACTTTTGATGGGAAAGATCTATTGGCCATGTCGGCTCATCAGATCAGCAGAGTTGGTGTGTACCGAACTTTCCAGAACCTGGCTTTATGGCCAGGCATGACGGTTATAGAAAACGTGATGGTCGGTGATCACACCAACACCAAATCTAATGTGATTTCAGCCGCTCTAAGACTGCCAAGCATGAGAAGCGAAGAAAAAGATCTTCGTAATCGTGCATGGGCCGCTTTAGAAGAAATTGGCCTTGAAGAGGTGGCGTTTCATCCAGCTGCTGGGCTTCCGTTCGGTACCTTGAAAAGGATCGAATTAGCCAGGGCCCTTATAGCTAACCCTCGCCTCATCATGCTTGATGAGCCAGCGTCGGGCTTGACACACGCTGAAGTTGACTCACTGGCTCAAGATATTAAAGGTCTGCGCGATCGCCATAACCTGACTGTGTTGCTTGTTGAGCATCACATGAAAATGGTGCTCGGGATCAGCGAAAAGCTGGTCGTGCTTAACTTTGGCCGCAAAATTGCTGACGGTGACCCAGATGTCGTGCGTAACGACCCGGAAGTCATCGAAGCTTACTTGGGGAGTTCATAATGAGCGATGATGTAATTGATGAAGTAGGACTGGTTGCAAGAAATCTTCATGCTTCTTATGGTGCTGTTGAGGTTCTTCGAGGGCTAGATTTCGAAGTGGCTCAAGGCAAGGTGTCTGTGATCCTGGGCGCTAATGGAGCTGGCAAGACTACGACGCTTCGAGCTATCTGCAATATGTGCAACTCTTCTGGAGATGTAACACTAGGTGGACAAGACATTAGTCGTCTTGGCACCGCAGAAATTGTTCGAAGAGGCGTAGCTCACGTGCCGCAAGGCCGGGGTACTTTCCCAGAACTCTCTGTCAACGATAATCTTCTTGTAGGCGCATATGTGCGTAAAGACAAGGAAGTTAACGATGATATAGACCGCTGGTTCGAGATCTTCCCCAGGCTAGCTGAGAGGAAAGAGCAGCTAGCTGGCTCACTTTCAGGTGGCGAGCAACAGATGCTTGCTGTTGCTCGTGCTTTAATGTCTCGACCGAAGCTGCTTCTCTTAGATGAGCCTTCGCTCGGACTCGCTCCACTCATTATTGAAGATCTATTTACCCGCTTCATTAACTTAAATAAAGAGACTGGTTTGACCATGTTAGTTGTGGAACAAAATGCCAATCTTGCTCTCGATATGGCTGACTTTGGTTATGTCATTGAGAGCGGCGAGATAACTCTTTCCGGACCCGCCGACCAACTTAAGAGCGATCCTGCAGTGCAGGAAGCGTACTTAGGCGCCTGAGGAGGACCAGAAGATATGACTTGGAATTTTGATATTCTCCCAGACTTTGTCTTTAACGGCTTAAGTCTCGGAGCAATTTATGGGACGGTAGCACTTTCGCTAGTGCTTATTTTCAAAGCAACGACTCTGATCAACTTCGCTACAGGCGAGTTGGCGATGATCGGTGCTTTCATGGTCTATGTATTACACATGGAGCAGGGCCTTTGGCTCTGGCTATCGATTTTGATTGCCATGATTATAAGCGCCGGTCTCGGTGCTCTTATCGAAAGAACGCTCACACGACCCTTTGATCCTGCTGACCACCTTCCGGTGGTGCTGATTACGCTTGGTCTGTTCTTGATATTCAACGCGTTAGCGGGCGATATCTGGAACTATCAGGTGCGAATTCTCTCCAACCCGTTTGGCAAGTTCCCATCATGGGTGCCTGGTCTTGGTGGCGATAGATTCGTAATGGTCCTCGGTAGTCGTCTTAAGTACCAATCCATTGGTATTTGGGTGACATTAGCCTTGGCGCTCTTCCTGCTTGGTCTTATTCTTAATAGGACCAAAATGGGATTGGCTTTCCGTGCGGTTTCATCGAACGTGGAGTCAGCTCGACTGGTCGGAGTTCATACAGGTAGAACTCTTGGATTCGGTTGGGCTCTCGCTTCTGCTTTCGGAACGCTCGGAGCAGTTCTTGTTGCACCGCAACTAGGTGGTGTCAACCCGAACATGATGGCAACTATCCTTATCTATGCTCTCGCTGGAGCGGCCCTTGGTGGTCTCGACAGCATGGGTGGCGCTGTAATGGGCGGCGTCCTAATCGGTTTGATCCAGGCAGTTCTAGTCATGTGGCTAGGAGTAGTTGTTATGGGTCAGGCTTACATGTCAATTCTGCAGCTTGCTGCGGCGTTCGTACTTATTCTTATTGTCCTGCTCTTCCGCCCGTCGGGTCTCTTCGGATCCCGCCGCGTAGAGCGCGTCTGAGACAACTGGAGGAGATTATAAATGAGTTCACCACTTGTTGTCGTTGCTAAAGGCGGCGCAGAACATAAACGCTGGCAATATGTCCAGTATCTATACCTAGCATCCTTTGTGCTGTTAGTTCCCGTGGTCTTACAACCATTCGAAATCGGGAAAATGAACCGTGCGCTGGTGCTCAGCGTCGCGATTCTAGCTGTTAACCTCGTTGTAGGTTTCAACGGAATGTTGGCTCTTGGTCACTCCGCTTTCATGGGAGTAGGGGCGTTCGTAACTGCCTCTCTTGTCCAAGATGAAAACTGGGACTTCTGGATGGCACTGCCAGTCGTGGTCATGGTTGGCTTCGTTCTAGGTATCCTGGTTGGGTTACCGGCCTTGAGAGTCAAGGGCCTCTATCTAGCATTAATAACTATCGCGCAAGCGACGGTTTTCCCGACACTCGTCAATATCGACGAATTAGGAATTGCTAAGAGAACTGGTGGCCCTAACGGAAAAGGTGTTTCAGAAGAGGTAATTGCTCCGAGCTACTTCGAATGGCTTCCTGGAGTTGATGGTGCCCGAGGTGGCTCTGCCTACCGTTATTGGTGCATTATCTTAATCCTTGGAATCACTCTTCTGTTAGTAACCAACTACATACGTAGTCGCCCAGGACGTGCCGTGCTAGCAATTCGTGATAACGAAGCTGGCGCAGCTGTCTACGGCGTAAATCTGCCTGTTGTCAAAACTGTGAACTTCGCGATCAGCGCGGGTCTCGGTTCGCTGGCTGGATTAATGTGGTGCCTTGATAAAGGGTTCGTTGCCGGGCAGGACTTCACGTTCCTATTAGCTGTCGACCTCATTATCGGTCTTGTGATTGGCGGTGTTGGAACTCTCCAAGGATCACTTCTTGGTGGGCTCTTCGTCGTTTGGGTTAATGACTTAACAAAGAGAATTACGATTCCGTTGGGTCTTTACACTTTGAACGGTGACGGACCGCTGGCGAAGGCCATCTTCGGCTTGATCTTGATTCTGTTCACATTCTTTGCACCAGGCGGAATTGTGTCTCTGGCAAAGTCAGTTCAGAATAAGTTGATAAAGGTTGTTCCAATTCGACCTGATGGAACTCCTGCTGAAGATGTAGACAGTTTCGATCCAGGTATGGAATCTGACAGAGCTCAATCAGCTATGAAACTTGCGATATTAGGACCCGTCCTTCTCACAATCGGCTGGTTGTTAATGAATGTAAACAACCTAATAGTAGGCTGTGTGGCATTCGGCTTAAGATTCTCGATTCTTGTTACGGCGCCAGTTGCTATGCTCGTTGGCTCTAATGAGCTGAAGGCACTTCTTGCTGGTAGGCGACCTGAATCGATAAAGGCACAAGCTAGTATGGCGAGACTTCTCGGCGGACTAGGGTTCCTTTTCGTGCTGCTCTACGGGCTTTGGTTATTCAAAACTCAATACAGCTCACGCTGATAGATAATTCAGCAACATATACAAAAATTAAATGAGAGCGGGAGTGAGCAAATGCTTGCTCCCGCTCTTTGATTCCTGAATCGTACTACTATCTGAAAAGCCTCTATGGATTACGTACTTCTTCTGCAACGAATTTTCGACGCTTTGTTTAATAGCGCGATATATTCCTCTCTGGCATTAGCTCTTGTAATTATTTTTAGAGCTACCGGTTTATTGAATTTCGCACAAGGCGAGATGGCTACGTTCAGTGGCTACATCGCTTTTGTGTTCTTAGTTGGTCCCCAACCTCGGTTGAAAGGTGGCGGATTGGCCGGACTTATCCCCGGCGTGCCTTTGTCTGTGCCGCTCGCAGTTGTGGGTGCAGTTCTAGCTGGTATGGCAGTAGGAGCCGCGACCGAGAGAGTGCTTATAAGGCCTCTTAGGAACGCTCCAGAGCTATCTCTCGTGAACGTCAGCATCGGACTCTTGCTGGTTATAAATTCTTTGATGGCTCAATGGTGGGGAACTGGTCCACGTGTGTTCCCGGCCCTATTTCCGGCCGGAGCTGGGCAGAACTTTAACATTTTTGGTGCACGTCTAAGGTACTCAACTATCGGCGTGTGGGCGTTATTGTTCGTAGTCCTCGTTTGCTTGATTTTTTTGTTAAAGAGAACGCGGATTGGGCTTGCATTCAGAGCGGTTTCTATAAACCAAACCAATTCAGAGCTTGTGGGTATTCCTGTGGGAAGAGTTCTCATGTACGGCTGGGCTTTGGCTGCGGGTTTCGGTGCTCTAGCGGCATGTATTTCCGCAAACTCTGTTTTACTGGAGCCGAATATGATGTTGCGGGTTCTTGTTTATGCCTTCGCAGCTGCAACATTGGGAGGACTAGATTCTCCTAAAGGAGCGCTTGTGGGCGGAGTGATAGTTGGCCTGAGTCAGACCTTGATACCGGCGTACGTGCCATTTATCGGTTTTGAATTAAGCGTTCTGCCTGTGTTGATCGCAATGACAGCGGTTCTGCTCGTTAGACCAGCTGGTTTGTACGGCACAAAACGAGTAGAGCGCGTGTGATGCGGATTCGTACCAGAATAAAGCCGCTGCAGGGCGTCGCCGTATTTTTGATTACGGCCTGGTTGTTTTGTTTGCCTTTTGTCAGTACCACAACGGAACTCAGGCAACACACGCAGGTGATTATTACTGTGTTGGCTGTCCTAGGAGTCAATATTGCGACCGGGTACGGGGGAATGATTAGCTTAGGGCATGGCGTTTTCGTTGGCGTTGGAGCTTTTGCTACGGGCTACTTTGTTGACGGGATGTCATTCCCGTGGCTTCTGGCGATAGCTATGGGCATAGTTACGGCGTCGGTTGCAGGCGCGCTGGTAGGCATTCCGGCACTGCGCATTAAGGGGATTCACTTAGCTCTTGTAACTCTTTGTATGGCGATAGTCTTCCAGCCGTTAAGTAAGCGGTTTCCTGCGTTTACGGGGGGAGTTAGCGGCAAGGCGATTGAGGCGCGCTTTGAGGCTCCTCTGTGGCTTGGGGATAGCAGAATGGCTTCAGCTGTTTATCGGTATGTTTTTTGTATCTTGGTAGTTCTAGTTGCTCTTGGCTTGACGTGGAACTTGGTTAACAGTCGCGCCGGTAGAGCTATGAGGGCTCTACGTGACAATGATACTGCCGCAGCAATATATGGAATCAATTTAGTTCGTACACGAGTCATCACGTTTGCTATCAGCGCTGGGCTCGCTGGTTTGGCGGGAGCGTTGCAAGTAGTTTTGGTTCCTTACGTTTCCCAGGATAATTATACAGTGCAAGAATCGCTGGTGATATATGCAACGGCGGTCATAGGTGGTTTAGGTTCGATTTGGGGATCAGTCCTTGGCGTTATAGCTAGAACTGGGTTCGGAGCTTTAGGCGAACGGCTCTCTGGGATGGAGGGGTTTGGTTTCGTGAGCGAATTTTTTGAACTTCTTGATGAGCAAGCTTTTGTTTTTGGAGTTGGCCTAATCGCTTTGACGTTCGTGTTCCCTCGCGGCTTAGCTGGTATTCGAAGAAAAAATAAGTAGCCAACGAATAGCTAAATAACGACTTCTCGCCATTATTTTGAAAAATGACAATCCAGTTTTTAACTGGTCGGTCATTAAATTGTCATGGTTCTGTAACTAAACAATCGTTCATTGGGTAAGCGTTTGTAGTAACGTTCATAACACTCAGAAAATTCTGACATTGTTTAGATTCGTGCTAAGAAGTTAAAAAGGGGAAACATGAATAAGAATGGTTTAATGCGCCTTCTGGCGTTGCTATTTACTTTTGCGATGGTTGCCGCAGCTTGTGGCAGCGATAGCGATAGTAGTAGCGATAGCAGTAGCGATAGCAGCAGCGACACTGAAGCGGCTGAGAGTGAAGAAGAAGAAGAAGAAGATACGTCTATAGGTGGCGGTCTTTCTCAAGATGCAGCTGAAGCAGCTGCTGATGCTGAGGAAGAAGTAGTAGATGCAGATGCTCCTACTTTTGACCGCACTACTTTAGATGGGATTTGGGAAGAAGCTGCCTACAACCGCCAGCAAATGGTCGATAAAATCACTGCAAAAGTTGACGCCGGTGATTGGGGCGTTGGTAGCGACAACGTTCTACGAGGTCCTGAAGGCTTTGAAATCGATCTGAATGACTGTCCTGATGACTGGTCTGATACCGGAGGCATTTCAAGCTCTGAAATTAAGATTGGTCATACCACTGCGCAATCAGGGAACCTTGCAGCGTACGGAAACATTGCTGTTGGCTGGAACAATTATAATCAGTGGATTAACGGTAATGGAGGCATCGATGGAAAAGATGTCACTTTGATTGTTAAAGATGATGGTTACGTAGCAGCCCAAACAATTGAATTCATTGATGAACTTATCGAAGCAGAAAATGTTTTCGCAT
>CAJJCB010000019.1 GCA_905182565.1 Acidimicrobiaceae bacterium
TGGGTCCTGTTTGGCCAAAGCCTGATAGGGAAGCGGTAATGACTTCCGGGTTAAGGAAACGGAGCCGATCTTTACTAAACCCAAGTTTTTCCATTGTGCCAACGCCAAAATTGTCGATAACAACTTCACTTCGGCTGATAATTCGTTCAATAATTTTTTTCGCTTCCAGGCGCTTGATATCTACCCCAAAGCTTCGCTTATCTGAATTATAAATCTGAAAAGCTCCAGATGTATCGAGGTCTGTTGGCTCTTTCGGTGGGCTAAACGGTAACCGTCTAAACATGCATGGCCGAGTAGGCGATTCAAGCTTTATGACGTCGGCGCCTAAATGGCCAAGGATCTGAGTGCACAGTGGGCCAGCCCAAATCCAGGTGAAGTCACATACGGTGACACCCTGAAGAGGTCGCTGATTCTTTTGACCGCTATATATTGGATGGCTATCTGACTCACTCACTATCCAAGATTCATTGTCATGTTGACCAGGTTTCGGCGCCTCAGTGTGAATAGCCCATATCGGGTCATCACTTTTAAAACCCGGTCCTAAGAGTTTTAATTCACTTAGCGTTTTTGTGAAGAATTTACGCTCAGCTAGGTGATGATCATGGGAAAGCTGAGCCATAGTATTGAGAGGTGCTAGCGCGATTCTTGCTTCTTGTGCGGCTGGGCATATCACTTGAACTTTTTGTTGTAGGAACCATTCTGACAAGTAGACATTTAATAGATCAGCGTTCTCGCTTCGTTGCACCGTCGTAGCGAATATCTCTAAATTTCCCCAGTCTGGATTCCCCATAAAGTGCACCAGAGCTTCCCACTGGCTTTGTTCAGGGCATATAAGTTGCACTCTTCCGTCCGAACAGTCAAATATTGCCCACGGCGCTACTGTTCTAAGCCCCAGACGCGAAGGTTCTACTCCCAGATATGAGACCGCTGCTGGCGCGAACTCCGTAATTTTAGCTGCAGCAGCGAACATAGAAAAATCTATTACATCACCGATTCCATTGATCGCTGCATCTTCTATAGTGGCCAATGCGACAGTAGCTGCCATAGTACAAACGTTTAGCGTGGCGTGATGTCCAGGTGCTTTCAACGGTGGGGCATGAGGATCATCCGCAGCGGCTGGAGACAGATACCCCCAGCTAGACCCATGGATAAGGTTAATTTCTTCGCACCTATAGCCGCTGTAAGGACCATTTGCTCCAAAGGCCGTCAATGACAATATAACTAACTGCGGATTGAGGAGACTTATCTCTTCTAGAGGTAGGCCTAATGCCATTTTTGAGTTCGGTCCGTGAATTACTAAATGCGCATCAAGGGCCATATCAGAATCGCAGCTTATTTTTGAACGTTTACTTGTGTTGATCCAGTCATTTACGTTGTGGGGCCTTTGCCTCACGCTGTCATCAGTGCTTTCAACGCGAATTACATCAGCACCGAGGTCTGCAAACAGTTTGCCAACCCACGCGACTCCCAGGCCATCTGCCAGTTCGAGAACTCGTATCCCTGAAAGCCCACCCATACGCAGATCCTCTAGACGCACTCAACAGTAAGCAATTCGCATCCATCGACACTAAATACTAGGTGATCACTCGCATTAGGAAAATACGTTATGACGCTGCTGCCGGTCATCACGAACTGTCCAGCCTTGACATGGGTGTCTCTCTCATTGAGGTGGTTCGCTAGCCAGGCAACGGCATCAAGCGGATGCCCTAAAGCGTCACCGGTTTTACCCTCTCCTACAAGTTCTCCGTTTACTTCTAACTTCGTCGATCCATTTTTGAGATCAATGGCCTTCCATTCCGCAGGGCCAACGCCGATTACCACACCAGCATTCCAAGCGTTTTCAGATACTAAGTCGAAGGTGTTCAGATTTGAATAATCTGCGTTGCGGTCCTCTATCAACTCAAAAGCAGGCGAACACCTCTCAACAGCTTTACTGATGCTTTCTCTGGTATGTGGCCCAATATCAAGGGTTAGGTCCTTGTT
Source organism: Acidimicrobiaceae bacterium (assembly GCA_905182565.1). Lineage (GTDB taxonomy): Bacteria > Actinomycetota > Acidimicrobiia > Acidimicrobiales > Poriferisodalaceae > UBA9040. The sequence goes on from CAJJCB010000019.1 coordinate 1,984, forward strand.
AACGAAAACGGCTATTTCGCACTCAACCCCCATATGTAAATGTTGACTTAGGTCTACTCGAGCCGGAGCCTCGTGGACATCGTTGTCGAAAACTGCTCCAGCTAACGGGTGAGTAACTCCACAGAATTCCTGCATTGCTGTACTCGTTAGTGCCACCTTCCAGCCGGAAATACTATGGCCTCTGCCTATCAGAAGGTCATGGAAAGCGTCTTGGACAGCGTAGCCATCAGGCAAGGTAGAGCTCCTCGCAGACGAAGCTAAGGATCTATGATTGGTTAACGAATCGAGTTCCTCGAGAAACCTTTTCGCTGTTTCTTGACATTCTGCTTTGTTTAACATTTCCAGCTCTTCCATTTCTCATCAGCAACGCCGGGGGCGGAGTCGCTTGCTTGTCGAAGCCAATAGTTTTCGGAGTTAGCTTTGCTTTGGCAATTTAGCTAACCGCAATTTGCCGGTTCAGATCGACCATGTGGCTTAGATTAATCTCTCCTATCAGCATCGCGCCGCACAATATTGTTTAATTCCCATTCGAATCCCAGTTTTATGCCTTAGCGCATCTGCATATTGTTACCGTCTAAACAACTAAGCACCCACAGGAAAAAGCATGACATTCATAGCTAATACCGTCCTCAAGACACTGGGTTCAGATCGAACTCAAAGCCGCAGCTTCCATTAGATCGAAACTAGAACTTCGGTATCTATCGCATGCAAGAATTTGGTCCTAAGTTAAATCAAGCCTTGTTCGGTTTCACTTCTTAGCAGACAATGAGAACTCAATCGCCAGAGGCAGCATGCAATTTGACGCTACAAAATGTTTAGATATTGAGAGTCCGAGCATTAAGTTTCAGCCAAGCCTGTTGTTCACGAAAATCTGGGATAATTGTTTCTACATGCCTCCAGTACTTTTGTGAATGGTTGTGTTCAAGCAGGTGAGCTAGTTCGTGGACCACCAGATAATCCACAACTTCGATAGGCGCCATAATTATCCGCCAGTCGTAAGAGATGATGCCCGACACTGAGCACGAACCCCACTGAGATTTATATTCTTTGATTCGAATCGAGGCTGGTTCAACCTTCAGAAGCTTTGACCAATCAAAAGATCTCGTGATTAACGTTTCACTAGCTTTTTGCTTGTACCAAGCAGCGATCAGAGACTTAACAGTTTGTTTTTCCTCAAATTTTAGGGTTTCGCGAGGAATCTCCACATCCAGATGGCCGTCGTCGATATCTACCACGCTGCGAATTTCTTTTTTTATGCGAAGCGGGTAATCCTGACCTAAGTAGGCAAACATTTCGCCATCTGACCACGTCCGAGTTTTTTGCTTCGGTTGCTCTAGCTGAAGTCGAACAGTTTTCTCTATCCATCTGGAGCGTTCCGTTATGAAGTCGGTAATTACCCGATTACTTAGACGTTTCGGGGCGCTAACTTTTACATTTAATGGGGTCACCTCGATAGACACAGTTTTTTTTCTGTTTGTTCTAAGTATTACCAAGGGCAAATCAAATTCAGGAATCACTGGTCACTAACTTTAGTGTTGTTCGCCAAGACCTTTACGATTCTTTGTACTGCTTTAAAAAATTCGACTGCTGTTTGATAGTTGGCAATCAATTTAGTCGACAAAATCGCTGACTTTAACTAGGCTCTTAGATTAATTAGGTTAACCACTCACCGGGGGGGCGTGATGAGCCAATTACTAATAGTTCCGATGAACAACAAATCATTCGGTGCGACCGTAACAGGTATAGACATTGTGAGCCTGACAGATACCGAGTTCGCGACTGTAAATGAGGCACTTATCCAGCACGGTTTTTTGCTATTCCCTGAGCAGCATCTCAACGAGGAGAACAGCGCTGATTTTGGTAGGCGTTTCGGTGACTTAGAATTCGGCGGTCAACCGATGTCAAACCAAAAAAAGCACTCGGACGGGGCTTTGGGAGAGATTTACGATCTTCAGTCTCAATTGATGCGAACCAATGTTGGCAACGAGACTTGGCACACTGATTCAACGTATAAACCAATTTCAAGTAAAGTAGCGATGCTGTCTGCAGTTGTCGTACCTGAGTTAGATGGACAAACTGAACTAGCTGACTTACGAGCTGGCTATGACTCACTCGATGATGAGACGAAAGAACGTATAGTCGGGCTTAGCGCTTTCCATTCCACTAACTACTCTCAAGCGAATGACATCGGAGATTTCCCCGACAAAGATCAGAAAGGGCTCTACGGCGAGGTTTACCACGGTGAGGCATATCTTCGTCCGCTGATCAAGGTCCACCCAGAGACTGGGGAACCTAATTTGTTCGTTGGTCGTCACGCATTCAGTGTGCCTGGTCTAGAACGCAACGAAAGCCGCACCCTTCTTGCGTCTTTGCTAAGTCACGTCGTAAGTGATGAATCTCGCGTGTACAGCCACAACTGGGAGCCCGGAGATACCCTTTTATGGGACAACCGATGTATTTTGCACCGAGCGCGCCCCTACGATTATTCCAAGCCACGCTATCTAATTGGTACTCGGGTAGCAGGCGATCCAGCAACAGAACTTGCCTACTACCCAGAAGATTCAGAAGCTGAAATGGGAAGAGTAGCTCTCGCTGCCGAGCTAGAGCTACTTCGTTCCGAAACCAAGCACCGTATGTACGGCGCTTCGACAGCAACTTCGATGAGCGGTTAGCTCTGGACTATTTCCGACACGTTCTCGAACTAGTTGTTCAGATTCTCTTCTCTGGTGCCACGAGGATGTCTCGGCCCTCGTTAGGGCATGAGGGCCATCGTTGCCTTCAACATTGTCCAATGCGTTGTTATGGTTACCGACCAGGTCTGTGATACAGCGGTTCTCACTATTAACTGGCGTGATCGCGCTCATGTCAACGTGGCGTTGGAGATTAGTGAGGTCGCTAACCCTAACTAAGGCAGACCGAGAGCTACTGCAAACGGAGCTGTGCGAGTGCTTCTGACAGTCTCGACCTGAAGTCAATGCGGGTGCCTTCGGAATTCCCACCACCATCCATGAAAATCTCATCCACTGCGGTGGCCCGCCTTTTTGTTTCACCGCAGTGGTCAGGGTGCTACATGTACCGTTACCTTTTCGATAGACACAACTTCGTCATCATCAATACCATCTTTCCACATAAACACAGCGAATTTTGCGGCTACGTGTAATGGAGTCAACTGGTAGTGCCAAATACCCCGTCCGATGGTTACCCCCATACCTGAGCCAACTACAAAAGCTTTAATATCTGTCAGTAAAGGAGTTAAGGAGACCACGACTAGCCAGCGACCCACTTCCATAGGAATGAAAGTTTGACTTGAGAATGGATGCCTTTCGAGTTGTTCGATAGTGATGGGTGGCATGGCTGCTGCAGCATGCGTCGTAGAGAGAACAACAGGACGATTGGTAGGAGCTACACCAGTGGGAAAAGCCTGTCGTCCATAGTTTTCTGGAGCAACTATCACATCGCCATATAAAGAAAATTCTTTTGCAGTAACTGGCACCGCATCAATATTCACCTAGATTTCCACCCTTCAACGCCCGTTAACTTCACTCCAATATTGGGCTATGTCGAGACGCGACGCAATCCAAACATTCGGAAGTTTCACAACGTGGTCGAGCACTCTGAGTAAACCAGCAAACCTGTTCGGATGACCAACGATTCGACAATGCAACCCAATCGACACCATCGCTGGCTGAGTCTCTTCATCTCTAGCTAATGCATCGATTCCATCGTTTATGAACTCTGCCCATTCTCTGCTCGGCATCGTCATCATCTTGGCATCATTACTGACCAGGGAATACGGCACGACTAAATGCCGTGTTGTTCCTTGTTCAATCCAATAAGGCAAATCATCGTTGTAAGCATCCGAATCATAAACAAAGCCCTTCTGTTCAATCAGTAACTTTCGCGTATTCGGAGAAGGCCCATATCGGCAATACCAACCTTCAGGTTGTTTTCCGAGAGTCTGTTGAAAGCTACTCACCGCTAAGGCAATCTGTTCACGTTCAGATGCCTCGTCCAGAGCCCGGTGGTTCACCCATCTGTAGCCATGACTGCAAACATCGTATCCAGCATCAATGATTGCTTCAGTTATCAAGGGGTTTCTTTCTAAAGCAACAGCACAAGCAAAAATTGTTAACGGAATTTTCCGTCGCTGGAACTCTCGATGGATTCGCCAGAAGCCAGCACGACTGCCATATTCGAAAAGCCCTTCAGCAGCAAGGTCCCTGTCATTTCCGAGGTTCACGGTCGAGTCAGTTAATCGATTCTCCGTATAGCCGTCTCCATCTGGAACTGAAGGTTCTGAACTTTCTTCAACGTTGAGAACAAAGTTGATTGCTACTCGTGCCCGGTTTGGCCAATGATCGATAGGAGACTTCCCTCCATAGCCAACAAAATCTCGGATAGGCCAAGAGCCCTCTGTTGTTGAACTGCTCATACTCCCCCTAAGTAGCAATCGCCTTCACGTCTTGACTACAAGCATGACACTATGCGACAAGCTTTTTTTATCTTTCTCATACAAACAGCTAGTCACTGTTAACGAACCGGACTATGACACAAACGAAAAGCCGGTGTTACGCACCAAAGCGATTTCAGGCACAAACCAAAATAGAGCCGACCCGACAAAGCTTTCCAAATCGCTGCCAGGCACGAAAGCGAACTCGTTACCTGTGGTGCCTATACACTTTGAACGGATCCTTAGTGTGGCTTCTACACACTGAGGATCCACTTTATTTAACAGAACTAATCCATTGACCTTGTGTGTATCTACCAGAACAAAAAACACCAAACAACAGCCACAAAAAACCGAGTAAAGCTCGACAATGACTCAGACATCCAAGATGTGATTTCCTGTTTAGCGGTCCAGATTTTTAGTTTCAGTGGCCACGTGCCCCTATTTGTCAAAACTGGAGGTCTCTCACAACCGCAGGGGCAG
>CAJJCB010000020.1 GCA_905182565.1 Acidimicrobiaceae bacterium
GATGCTTCGTATAGGGAACCGCAAGCTCACTTAAACTGACAACCTCGCTACCCTCCCTGGCTAGTCCTAAGAGCGATTTCCCCAAAGCAAACTTGTAACTCGCCACGTTTCGACCAAGCAAGATGATCGATCGCCAATTGTCTCGATCAGATCCAGGTCCATCTATGTAGGTACCCGCTATGTCCGACACACCTTTATCTTCTCATAAAGTTAAGCCATCAAGGCCCATCTGGTACCTCTGGTTTCAAACGAACCAGAGCCTCGAATCTGATCTTGTGTGATTTAGAGTGTGGGCGATACAGGAATTGAACCTGTGACCTCTTGCGTGTCATGCAAGCGCGCTAACCAACTGCGCCAATCGCCCAATATGTCGTAACGTATCATGCTTGAAGCCAAGCACAACATTTTTCGTCAGAGGCGGGGACCGGATTTGAACCGGCGTTCACGGCTTTGCAGGCCGCTGCCTAACCACTCGACCACCCCGCCGAAGCAATAACTGATCGTAGCGAACAATCAGGTCTAAACCGCAGTTATCTAAACTCGCATTTGACGTTTACTAAAAAGACACCGAAGCTAGCTGAAGCATAGCGAGACCACAACGGAGAAATAATGTCCGAAGAGCCACTTCCTTCTAGCCCACTAGAGCAATTACGCACCATGGCCGCAGTCGAAGCGATGATGACAGACGACCTTCGACATATCGAGGTCTACACAATGGATGGACTCTTGAGTTTGTTTTGGCATGGACCTTCGACAGCTACAGACGTCGTTTTGTGCTGCGGAGGGGCAATGGGCGGAGTCTTAGGGCCGGCTGACGCTCTCTATCATGACCTTGGTGTTTTGCTAAGTAAACAAAATATTGGACTCATACGCGTTGGGTACCGCCAACCAAACGAAACCGACAGCTGCGTTCATGACCTTCTAGCCGCCGCTGATCTAGCTACACGAAGCGGAGCCCAACGCTTTATAACAATGGGCCACTCATTTGGCGGAGCCCCAGCCATGCAAAGCGCTGCGGTATTAGCAGAGCACTGCGCCGGGTTAATCACTCTCGCAACTCAATCGGCTGGCTGTGAACCTGCAGAAGATTTAGCAACCAAAATTCCAGTACTGATGTTTCACGGAACAAACGACACAATCCTGCCTATCGCTGCCAGCGAAATGGTTCAAATGATCCTCGGAGGTGGCGAACTGGTGCGACTACCCGACGTTGGCCACCTTCTAGCCGAAGCCGGCGAACAACTACGCGAACATTTACGCGAATGGATTCCAAACCAGTTCGCAACTCACACAAAACAATGAACATTCCACTCCCTCTGGAACCCATTAACTTAACGCCCGAGACATTAACTTTCTTTGTCCAAGATGGCGGTTTTGCTCAAGGTAACGAAACAGCTGAAGTTGCGAACCTAAGCATCGAACCGTTAGCCCCCGGAACAGCTTTTCTTGGTTCGTTAGCTCGATTAGATATCACTTGGACTGATCGTAACTGCAGCCTACCGACCCGCCTAGTAGCTAAAACGCCCACAACAGACCCAGGAGGGTTATCAGTCGGCAAAATGTTAAACGTGTGGGAACGCGAAGCAATGTTCTATGCACGACTCGCTCATCAGATAGCCACTCCAGTTCCTGCTTGTCGAGCTAATTTTGTTGATGGTAATCAAGCTTTACTCATCCTCGATGACCTTTCGCCGTCAGCTCCAGGTGACCAAGTCACTGGAGCTACGCTTGACCAAGCTCGCTCCGCCGTAATCGCCTTAGCTCAGCTGCATGCACCTTTTTGGGGCAAAACGCGAACCCCGGACCTTATGTGGGTCCCAGGTATTGATAACCACCAAACAGCGTTTGGGTTACAATCAGCTATTTCTGAGTCGCTTCCACGCTTTCTTAAACGATTCGGCGATGGGCTTCCTTCAAAAGGCATTGAGTGGCTCCAAAAGTTTGTGCCATTGCTCGGGTCTTGGCGAGATGACGTCGTTAGTAAGCCTTTGACTATCGCCCACGCAGATTACCGAGTTGAGAACATGCTGTTCGCCGCAGATAACGCCGTTTCAGTTATAGATTGGCAGACGGCCATGTACACCGGAGGGCCGACTGATCTATCGTTTTTTATTGCGACTAACCTTGAAGTTCAGCTACGCCGCGACTACGAAAACGAACTCATCCAACTTTATGTCGAGACCCTAAACCAGGCAGGCATCCCCGAAGCTGCTTTCGCTGAAATCAAAAAAGACTACGAGCACGCCCATCTCTGGTGGATGAGCATGCTCGCCAACAATTTGTCTTCTATAGAAACACCCGATGCGAGAAGCACAGCACTTTTTGATGCAATACTCACTCGCCTCTACTCTGCAGCGATTGAATCAGAATGTGGACGTTTCGTGCTTTAACGCAGGCCGTTATTTCGTGGCTTCGCGTCGACCAAAGTTTTTGAAAGTATCACCGATCGATGTTGTCACAGAAGCGAGTTTGCCAGTTCCTTCGAGAAGGCGAGGCGCCTTGTCTTGCAGATCTGCAACTTCCCAGCGGCCATCTGTTGCAATAATTTTATCGTCGTCCAATGACCAACCGCCGTAGAGGCCCACTTCGTTGCCGCCGACGTGGAACACGCCACCGGTAAATGGGCAACCTTCAGTTGATAGGTAAGCAACCAGAGGACTTATGTTCGCGGGGTCATAAAGATCAAATTTTGACGGGTCGTCAGGGGCTTTAACCACATCTTCGAGGCCTGGTGTCTGAAGAGTTAGCCGAGTTCGAGCTATTGGAGCTAAACAATTTACTCTTACTCCGTAACGACGTAGCTCTCCAGCAGCGACAAGAGTCATCGAAGCGATCCCAGCTTTGGCACCTGAGTAGTTGAATTGCCCCAGATTGCCAAGCATCGCACCCGACGCAGTATTGACAATCGCAGCATCCACTTCACGGCCAGCTTTAGCTTGTTCACGCCAATACGCAGCAGCCCATCGGGTAGGACAGAAGTGCCCTTTCATATGAACATCGATTACTGCATCCCACTCGCCTTCAGTCATGTTCACCACAACTCGGTCACGCAGAATTCCGGCGTTATTGACGAGAACGTGAAGATCCCCGAAAGCTTCAACCGCAGCATTAATCATCCGCTGCGAGCCTTCCCAGTCAGTAACTGAATCGTTGTTCGACACGGCTTCGCCGCCCATGTCCCTGATATCTTGAGCAGTTTCTTCAGCTGGACCGGCATCGGCGCCGGTTCCATCGATACTTCCACCTAAATCGTTGACTACTAGTTTGGCTCCTTCAGATGCCAACAGCAAAGCGTGTTCACGACCAATGCCTCTGCCTGCTCCTGTTACTAGTACTACGCGTCCGTCCAGTGCGCCCATTAGTTTTCTCCTGTGCTAGCTACTCGGTCAAGATTGACACATGATATTTGCTTGCTCAACGTAGAACAGCAATTTTGGTTAATTTGTCCAACGAGATGATTTAGATCCCAACCAGAGCCTCGCTGGGACTGGGTGCAAATCGTAGGCTAATCCAAGTTTTTTTAGGGTACGAATAACCAAGTGAGTGAAGTCCAACTGTCGACGCCGGAAACCATGGCGCGATGTTCCTGGGAAACTATGGTGGTTGTTGTGCCAACCTTCCCCGAGAGCTAACAGTCCTATAACCCAATTGTTGCGGCTGTCATCTGTTGTTTGGTGCTCACGAGTGCCCCATTTGTGGCAGACGGAATTAACGGCGAATGTGACATGCCAGAGAAATACGGTGTTAATAACAAATGCCCAGATCACTAGTTGTGGCCCGTTTGTGCCGGTCCAGCTAAAAGCTCTACCAACAAATATCCCGCCTAAGAATAATCCAAATGCCGTGGCAAGAATCGGCACCCACTGAAATTTGTCAAGCCATCTAAGTTCTGGGAATTTAGCCAAATCCTGAACCTCGTCAAGGTGGCACGGATCGGCTGACTCTCTCGTTAGCCAACCATAGTGAGCGACTTTGAAACCTTCAACTTTCGGGGAATGCAGATCGCCTTCTTCGTCGGAAGTATGGTGATGTTTCCTGTGGTGGGCCACCCACCAAAGAGGTCCGCCTTGCGCTGCGCTAGTACCTAACCAGGCACCAATGAATTGAACGGTCCTGCCAGTTTTGAAAGCGTGATGGCTAAATTTGCGGTGATAGAAGCCCGTAATTCCAACGCCTCGCAACAAGTACACAACTACCGATACAGCTATTGCGAACCAACTAAAACCTACGACGAAAACGAAAAGACAAGCTAGGTGAAGTGCGACAAACGGGAGCGAGAATTTAAGGAAACGACCTATTGTCTGCTTGTCTGAAGAGTCGACCTGAACTGTCTCTGACATGGGTCTCCTTAAGGGTTCTGTTACGAACAGCTTTCCGTTCTGACCCTACAGGCATTATCAGAAATTTCTTAGTGACTTTGTCAAGTTAATCAGTCGAAAATTTTATTACATAACCGTTATTCGGTCGTGGCTTGTGATGGAGCGGATGACCGGATTCGAACCGGCGACCTCAACCTTGGCAAGGTTGCGCTCTAGCCAACTGAGCTACATCCGCGGAGGGTTGTTACTGTACCAACTTAGGGTGCTTACACAACGCCATTTCTATTCGTCTCGTCTGTTTCTCGTTTCCTATTCTTCTGCTGGACGCAAGTCGATTGTCAAAGTCAAGACCCCATTATCCAATGTTGGCAAAGCATCTGCTATCAGCCCGTAATCTAGAAAGTCCAATTCCGCTTGCCGAATAAAATGTTTACGCTCTTCACCGCCTATAGCGGGGAGGTTTCGTTTCCGAACTGCATCTGCGCGCTCTTTGAAACGGTCAATAAGATCCTGCGGTTCAAACACATCTGACATAATTTGTGGCTACTCCTTAACGAAAGTGGAGATATTATTAGAGCCTTCCTCGGATGGAACTAACACGCCTAGATATTTTTGTTTCGCTGGCGGAATCGTACGGCGCCATTTCCACACAAACCCGAAGCCGCTAGAAACTGCGCATATTCCTAAAGCTAAAACAAGCAACCACCATTTAAGAGCGCCTTGATTAGCCGCATTCTGAGTTTCCTCAGCGACTAGGGCAAGAGATTGAATGATTGGTCGCACATCACAAAGATTACCGCCTGATTATCACACCTGGTGCGCGGGACACCACCAGGTCGTCCTTCCACCAACATTTTCGCAAAGTAGAGGACTTTTTTCAATTGGGCAGACCCCATTTTTTTGTCTATTTTTTTGCAGGTCACCCAAATGTGAGCCACCTCGCTCTTCTAAGTTTTTGATCGTGTTTCTGATTACTTTCGCTAACCCTTCAACTTGTTTCTTCGACAATAATGAGGCTTCTTTCTTCGGAGATATTCCCGACCTCCACAAAACCTCATCACACAGCAGATTCCCTATCCCCGCAATTTTTGTTTGATTAAGCAGTTGGCTCTTTATGGTTGCTCTGGAGCTACTCAGTGCCCTGATCAGATGAGCCGACTTAATTGTGTAAGCATCTGGTCCCAATTTTTTTTCGTTCGGATTGAGTTCGACGTTACCGAAACGGCGAGGGTCACTGACCCCAAGCACCAACCCGTTAGCGAAATACAAAACAAATCTTTCATATTTCGTGTCCAACAAATTAGTTGTATACAGCAAAGCTTCAATCGCAGGTACACCATTCACCACTAGCCGCCCAGTCATACCGAAGCGGATACCTAAGGTTGATGTATCAAAATCCAGCAAGAGAAGCTTCCCATGCCGTCGAACTTGTTGAACCTCTTTGTGAACAATTTCATCTTTAAGATATTTTTCCGTACCTTCTCCACGCAAGTAATTACCATCCACGATCTCTACGCCTGTGACTTTCTGGCCTGAGGCGCGTTCTGCCATTTTCTTGTAAATCTCAACTTCTATAGCCTCAGGCACATCATGAAACTACCTCACAGCTCTAGTATTCATTAAGTGAAGCAACGAAGCATTGGCGCATTAGAAGTATCGATAGTCGGTTTAGGGTGCAACAACTTCGGGGGTCGAGTTGACAAAGATGGAGTTTCGTCCCTGTTCACTGCTTGTCTTGACAATGGCATCAACTTTTTTGATACTGCCGATGTTTATGGCAATGGGGCCTCAGAAGAACTCCTGGGAGACGCCGTTAGAGCTAATCGCGATGAAGTTTTTATAGCCACAAAGTTTGGTCTTCGTGGCATGGACCCTGGAGTCACGGGTGGAAGTACTGAATGGATTCGCTCTGCAGTCGATCTTAGTTTGCGTCGGCTAGGAACAGACTGGATTGATTTGTATCAAATCCATACCCCCGACAGTGCTGTTCATGAGAGTGAAACCCTTGGGGCCTTAAATGATCTTGTTGTAGCTGGAAAAATACGTGAAATAGGATGCTCAAACTATGATGCCGAGCTCCTTGATAATTCTTTAGATATTTCCGAGAGGGAATCATTTGCTGCATACAGCACTATTCAAAATAGGTACTCGTTACTTCATCGAGAGCCAGAATCAGAAGTTTTAGAGGTTTGTGGAGACCGAAAAGTTGGCTTTCTTCCTTACTTTCCTCTCGAATCTGGTTTATTGACGGGCAAAGTTGGCGAGTCTGGACCCCTTCCTGGAACCCGGCTGGCTGAATGGCCGGCAGACCGATTAGATCTTTTTTTATCTGATTCTAAAATCGCCACTGTTAAACGGCTTGAAAATTGGGTCAATCTTAGAGGTCGGACCCTGCTGGAACTAGCTTTTTCGTGGCTTCTGATGAACCCATCAGTGCCAAGCGTTATCGCAGGAGCGACCAGCGTTGAACAGCTTTTATCTAATGCTCGAGCCGCTGATTGGGTTCTCTCCGACATCGAGATGGCTGAAGTGAACGATATTTTGACAGACGTACCTTCTCGCCGATCAGGTGAGTGAGTCTTTTTCTACCCTGTTTATGAATTCTTTCATCGGCTCGCCGGTCTGTTCTGGCTCTGTGAGGAACCCATCGTGGCCATTGTCACTGTCAATATCTACATGTTCAACATGCACTTGGTCTTTCAAAGCGTCGACTATGCGCATCTGCTGATGTCTTGGGTATAGGAAATCTGTTCTAACACTCATTATGAGCGCAGGTGCTTGAATTCTCGTGAGGGCTTTCTCAACGCCACCTCTCCCTCTGCCAACATCATGTAGATCCATCATCTTATTAAGCAGCAGGTATGTATTCGCGTCGAATCTCCACGGCATTTTTAATGCTTGATAGTCAAGATAGCTTTCGATATCAAATCGGTGATCTAAGCGAAATGGCTCTAAGGATTCGTTGCTGAAACGGTCAAAACGACGATTAAACTCCTCATCGCTTCGGTAATGAATGAACGCTATTCGGCGAGCGTTCGCTAGGCCAGCTGTAGGGCCTTCTCCAGGCTCAGAGTCATAGTACTGTCCGAGTTGCCATCCGGGGTCATCTGTTATCGCGTGTCGACCCGCTGAACTCCAGGCTATTTGTTGCGCTGATGCAGCGGCTGTTGAAGCTATGACAACCAGGGAACGGACTGCTGAAGGGAAGCTAGTTGTCCATTCCAACGCTTGCATTCCACCCATCGATCCGCCTACCACGCTGAGCCATTTCGAAATTCCTAGGCTTAAGCCAAGCGCCCGCTGGGAACGAACGACGTCGCGTACAGTTAGCGTCGGGAAATCAATGCCATATCGTTTTCCTGATACGGGATCGGTAGAAGATGGTCCTGAACTGCCTTGACAGCCGCCGAGCACATTTGCGCAAACAATAAAGTGCCTATCGGTATCTAATGGTTTTCCAGGTCCAATGAAATCATTCCACCATCCAGGAGTTGGTTGGCCTGGACCTTCTGTGCCATAAGCGTGAGCATCTCCGGTGAGAGCGTGACATAACAAGATAGCGTTCGATGCTGTGGCATCTAAGGTGCCCCAAGTTTCATAAGCCACCAAGGGTTGATGGACAACGCCACCGCCTTCGAAAATGTATGGCCTGTCTGGTGAGAGCTCAAAAAAATTTCTGTCGCCTGCAGGGAGTCCTGTATGCCACGCGCCGGACGCGGGGGGAAGCTGTTTAGCTTTATCCTCGTTCGTCGATGCCATCTTCAGTACCTATTCTCCTGCTCTTTTTAAAAGGCTACAAGAGGAACAGTAGTCAAGGCCAAGCCAATTTCTAAGGAAGTCTATTTATCCACCATTGGAGAAGACCATCATCTTCGATTCCATAGGCACGATTGATAACCAGTCCGAAGTCTCTGAAGGTCTTTTCTGACCCTCCATCGATCTGAATCGAGTGCGCTAGATCAGCTGCTGTGTCCCATTCTGAACCGATTTCAGGAAGCGGAAACAAGTTCAACTGGCTCGCTCTCAAGCGCACAGTATTAGCTCCGAGGCCAGTACCTGCTGCCTCGCTCGCAGCCCAAGCGGCGCCTATAGGCGAACTCAGTGCTGCTGCTAAGTGCCAAACCTTATTAGGATCCGTTGGTTCAATAATTATCAGCGGAGTCGACGGTATGAGATCGCCAATTTCATCTACGACGCACTCAATTACCTTAGTTTGTGTTGCTACTAGAATTTTTGGGACTCGCCGTCGTTTCAACCATCCAGAGAAATTATTTGGCGGATTGTTTTCTATGACTACGACCGGCTCTAAATATTTTTTTTTGGCAAATCGAACTTCTTTTTTTCCGTGGTTGAAAGTCAACGGATCTACCAGTCCGACAGTCGCGAGTTTTCCTATTTTTTTTCTATCTGTTTGGAACCCGTCCTCTTCAACTCTTTCGCTTAACCAATAGTAGGCATCTCGAAAATCTGCAGTAACAGTAGCTTCGCTTTGTAACTCTTTGTCAATAACTGCATCTATTGACGGAACGCCTAATGCGTTCGCCAAGATTGCTCCCCACGACCCATTATTGCCTCGTTTTACTTCAGTCGGAGACATCTCTGGTTTTTGGAAGTAGATGTGCACTGACGTCTTTCGCTGCGAAGAGAGAATCGGCGCTAGCACGTCAACTTTCGCCTCAGTAAATACGTTGCGACCGCCAACCCATAGGCCACTCATAGGCATTACTTCATCAATGTGTTCTCTAATAGGTCGAGCTGAGGCAGCACCGAAAATTGAAGTCGGAACAATTAAACATACAGTTCCTTTTTGCGTCACTAAATTGAGAGAAGCAAGCAGAAACAGGGCGCTTTCATCTACATACTGTGTGGCTAGTTTTCCATATATTTGTTTTAACTGTTCTGCCCGATTCTTGTGGCGAGTCGTACGCGACTTCAACTGTCCCAAAAATGGTGGGTTCCCGATGATAACGTCGAAACTTTCAACCCAGTCAGTAGGGGGATTGATGAGCGGGTCCGCACATACGAGACCATCGAAACTAACTACGGTAGTTCCTCTCAGCCACGACCAAAGCTGCATAGACAACTTTGCTACCTCTACGCTCACCGCATCGATATCTGCACCTGCAGTTTGTTTTGCTATCGATTCAATACTTTGCCCTAAATGAAATCTTTTTTCTGCTGCCGCTATAAGGAAGACCCCTGCTCCCATCGCTGGATCACACACAGATTGACCCGCCTGTAGATCAATATGATTCACTAGTTGTTCGGCTACCGGATAAGGAGTATAAACCGCTCCGTCGGCTACCGGATCTGCTAACTCTTTTTCTCGGCTACGACCCAAGCTCAGTATTGACTCCAGAATCAGTTCAGATTCTTGAGTTTTGTTTAAAAGGTCGGTAACAATTTTTTCTGCTTCCACCCGAACACTATTGGGCAGAGCAGGCCAGTTAACTTTCAGTTTTGGTTTTGTGCCCATGAAGCAAGCTCGTCAAGACGGTCATCGTTTGAGAAGACGTCGTGAAACGGAAGTTTTATACCTAGCCGACGCTGAAGCTGTCTTACCTGGAGTTCTTCATCCCACAAAAACATTGTGACTGCAGTTCCAGAATTTCCAGCTCGAGCTGTCCGCCCTGACCGGTGTAGATAAGTTTTATGGTCTTCAGGTGGATTGTAATGAATTACTACATCGACATTATCTACATGAATACCGCGTGCAGCTACATCAGTAGCAACAAGTGCTTTCAATTTCCCGGATGTGAAATCTTTCAGTGCTTTCTCTCGCTGATTCTGTCTAAGGTCCCCATGAATAGCGGCCACGTCTACGCCCTCTTCACGTAGCTCCTTTTCGAGCTGGTCAGCACCTCTTTTAGTTCGAGTGAAAAGCAACGTTTTTGTTGAATTACCAACGATGCGCGCTGCTACCTGCACTCGATTCATTTTATGCACGGTCATAAACAAGTGACCCATCTCATTTACTGTCACTTCCTGCTCATCGACAGCATGAAATACAGGGTCTGTGAGATGTCGTTTTACTACCGTGTCAACTGCTCCGTCAAGAGTCGCTGAGAAGAGCATTGTTTGATGATCTACTTTTATATGGCGGAGAATCCATTCAACTTGAGGCAGAAAACCCATGTCCGCCATTCGATCTGCTTCATCGACAACCACTCTTTTGATACTTGAAACATCAATGGCTTTGCGGTCTATTAAATCGATTAACCGTCCTGGCGTTGCAATGATGATGTCTATTCCGGCCGCAATTGTTTCTATCTGCTTGTCGATATTTGTTCCGCCGTATACAGCTATCGGCCGAAGTTTTTGTGAGATAGCTAATGGCTCCACGACCCCAGTTATCTGATTCGCTAATTCGCGAGTTGGGGTTAGCATCAATGTACTTGGTTTTCCGTCAGCGCTACGTTCGGTGTGCGCAACGCTCGGCAGACTGAACGCCAAAGTTTTTCCCGAACCTGTTTTTGCTTTGCCGCAAACATCTCTGCCCGCCATAGCATCAGCAATCGCTAATTCTTGAATTGCAAACGGTGCCTCGATTCCCTGTTTAGCAAGGGTTTGACAAAGGTCGTGTGGGACGCCTAAATCGGCGAAAGTAATAGTCAAGGGGGTCTCTTCCAGCTGCTTGGCTTAGGGAAACTAAACCAAATGTGGCCACCTACGGGCAGCCGGTCTACGCTTCGCTAGCCGGAGTAAGGGGCATAGGCGGAGCTTTGTATTGCTCACCCTACCGCAGAGGCACCTAATGAACCGTA
The DNA here is from genome assembly GCA_905182565.1 of Acidimicrobiaceae bacterium. Taxonomy (GTDB): domain Bacteria; phylum Actinomycetota; class Acidimicrobiia; order Acidimicrobiales; family Poriferisodalaceae; genus UBA9040. Next base: position 11,084 of record CAJJCB010000020.1, read on the forward strand.
TTTAGGCGACGTTGTAACGAAGAACTCGACCTCCACCAACTCCTGTGTGGCGACCATTTTCGTAAACTGAGCGTCCATTTACCCATACTCTCTGTACCCCAACTGCTTCTTGCTGAGGCTCCTCATAGGTCGCCATATCAACTATCTGATTTGGGTTGAAGAGCACAAGATCGGCCCACCCTCCGACCACTACACGGCCGCGTTCTTTTAGACCATGCACATCGCACGACAGTGAGGTCATTCTCCTGACCGCTTCCTCTAAGTGAACAATTTTTTGTTCTCGTACGTATTTTCCAAGAACGCGCGGAAAAGTTCCATAGAGACGCGGGTGAGGCCTACCTTCGAGGTCTGGGAGACCATCTGATCCAATCATCACCAAAGAATGCTCAAGGTTTGTAATGACATCTGCTTCATCCATCACATGCTGAATGCATATCGTCTTGGAGCCTTCTGGTGCAGTCAAAATATGCACTACCGCATCTGCTGGAGATATTCCTAACTCATCAGCTATATCAACCAGCATCCTGCCTTCGTACTCTCGAAAAGCTGGACATGACGCTAGCTGTATTGCTTCTGCTAACTCTTTATCAGGATTCGCAAGATTGAAGTACTGGATCATGGGCCCGCTGCCAGCCGTGTAGGGATATACATCCAAGGTAACTCTCATACCAGCGGCAACTGCTGCATCAATTTTGCTAAGAGAAGCACCGACTTTTCCCCAATTAGCTTTACCGGCAGCTTTATGGTGACTAATTTGAACCGCTACCTGTGCCTCTTTGCCAATAAGTAGGGCTTCGTCGACTGCATCCAATAGGTGATCATTTTCGTTACGCATATGTGTCGCATAGATACCCTCAAAAGGGTTAACTACTTTAGCCAGTTCAATTATTTCTTCAGTCTGAGACCAGCGCCCCGGCTTATACACAAGCCCCGTAGACAAACCGCATGCCCCTTGTTCCATGCCTTTTTTTACATGTTGACGCATACTCTCGAGTTGCTTATCGGTGGGCTGATCACGTAAATCTTTCATTTCCAGCGAACGAATTGTGTTATGGCCCATCAGCATCATTGAATTAATCGCCACGTTGCCAGCTTCTACGACTCGTCGATAACCCTCAAGGTCTTGCCACTGCGACTCAATATTGGAGAGGTCAAGCGTTTTTTCACCGTTAACCGCAGGAACCGCAGAAAAGCCACAATTGCCAACTACTACGCTTGTACAACCCTGGGAAACTTTAAAAGCCATTCCTGGATGTTGGATTAAAGCCCCATCATCATGGGTGTGGACATCTACGAAACCAGGAGCTAATACAAGCCCAGAACCATCAACTTCCTCATTACATTTCGAAGTGGCGGAACCTACTTCAACAATCCGTCCCTCGTCGACCACCACGTCCCCACCAAACATTTTGGATCCAGTGCCATCCACAATAGAAACGTTTCGAATCACAGTATCTGCCATCCCCAAATAGTAGAGGCTCCTAACGTTTCATTCTTGATTGCGCGACTACCGTTGCAACCGTGAGCGATGGTGAGCAATACGATGTCATTGTGGTCGGTGCAGGAGCTTCCGGCGCCCCACTAGCTTCGCGTGCGTCCGAGAACCCAAACCTACGAGTGCTGCTGCTAGAAGCCGGGCCTGACTATTCCTCTATCGAAACAACTCCAGATGACCTTCGAAACGGCCATCACAACAGTGAACATAACCACGATTGGGGGTTAGCCTATTCCCCAACCCAATCAAGACCTGGACAGCCGCTTCCGCGTGGGAAAGTTACCGGTGGTTCTAGCGCTGTGAACACTTGCATATTCCTAAGAGGTATTCCTGAGGACTATGACCATTGGGCTGAGTTAGGGAACTCGGAGTGGGCTTGGAAAGACGTCCTTCCAACCTTTCGCCGTCTCGAACGCGACCTCGACTACGGAGATCAAGATCACCATGGTGATGCTGGACCGATGACAGTCCGGAGATATCCTCACAATGAGCTGACCGACTTACACCAAGCTTTTTTGTCTACTGCCGAAGAGCTAAACTACCCCTTCGCTCCTGACCAAAATGATCCTGATGCTTGGGGTGCAGGTCCTCAGCCCATGAACAAATTAGGACAATTACGAGTTTCTACGGCTTCTGCCTATCTGGCTCCTATCCGATTGCGGCAGAACTTTGACATCATTTCCGAAGCATCAACTAGTCGAATTATTCTCAAGGGCAAAACAGCGACAGGAGTTGAAATAATCCAATCTGATGGAAGTACTAAAATTATTCGAGGACGACTCATCGTGCTTTGCGCTGGGGCGATTCACACTCCCGGGATACTTTTACGTTCAGGTATCGGTCCGATTGCTGATTTACATCGAATCAAAGTAGATCCAGTAGCCGACGTGCAAGGCGTCGGTAATCACCTAGCCGATCATCCTGCTTTGTTCGTGATGTGCCAGCCAAGCCACAACGAACTCGTACACCGGAATCAGCCAATAATCCAAACTATTCTTCGCTACACAAGTACAGAAAATATTTCGCGCCTTGATATGCAAATTGAGCAGCTAACTTACGTGGGTCGCGATGAAGATCCCTATTTTGGTATTGCTGCAGTCCTAGAACAAGTAGATGGTCGCGGTAAGCTTATATATCCTTCAGCTGAGCCATTTGCGGTTCCAGAGATACACAATTATTTTTGTGAAAATACACGAGACGCAAACCGACTGGCTGATGGGTTACTCGAAGCAGTCCGGTTCGCTTCTAACGGTCCGCTAAGTGACTTAGTGCAAAAAATCGTATTCCCAGATTTGTCTCGTATTTCTGATCGGGATGACCTTCTCTCATTCATTCGCCGTTTTGCTTCCTCTGGATACCATCCATGCGGAACAGCACATATGGGTCCCGAGAGCGATTCGGGTGCCGTTGTCGATCAGTACGGTCGCTGCTTTGCTATTGACAGCCTCGCTATCGCCGACGCTTCGATCATGCCTACTGTTCCAAGAGCTAACACCAATCCAACTTCCATTATGATCGGTGAAAAAATCGGAGAATGGATCCGAACAGAACCAAGTCGATACGGATTATGAATCGTCTACCCAATATCGAAGATATCCGTCTAATCGCAACAGATTTTGATGGGACCTTAGCCAACTCAAATGGCAAGGTTTCAGAGCGCACGCGCTCAGCTCTCGCAGCTTTGAAAGAAACCAATATCGAATTTGTAGTGATTACTGGCCGACCACCCAGGTACTGCAATTCCATCGCCGAAGAAACTCAAATCCCGACCAGTCTAATCTGCGCAAATGGGGCCCTCTCCTACGACCCTCGTTTGGGCACAATCGAACAATTTGCAACCATCGATTTATTAGTTGCTGTTGATTTAATAAAGGAAACTCGACGACACAGTCCAAATGCTGCTTTTAGCGCAGAGATGGGCACCGAGTTCGTGGCAGAAGGTAAATGGCTGGAGCTAGCCGGAAGGCCTCTTGAGGAGAACATTAGCGATATAATTCCTTATTTAAATCAGCACATTCACAAGCTTCTCGTGAATATCCCTGATCAGTCTCCGGATTCAACTATTAGTTCGTTGTCCAAAATTTGGGGATCAAGAATCAACCCCACGCACGCTGGGCTTCCCTTCGTTGAGCTAATGCCGCCCGGAATTGATAAGGCTTTTGGACTGCAGCGTTTATGCAACGAAAAGGGAATTTCATCATCATCCGTTATCGCTTTTGGCGATATGCCTAATGATAACGCGATGCTCTCATGGGCTGGTTGGGGAATCGCTATGGCTAATGCTCACGCCGAAACACGACTAATAGCCAACGAAATAACAAAGTCCAATATTGATAATGGCGTTGCTGTTATCTTAGAAAAACTTTTTTCCTAAGGTGTAGAGCTCTTTCAACGATGTGTAGCGTGAAGCCAGGGTGTTCGCTCCCTAACGTTCGTTTCGTCGTCCAAACTTAAGTTTCCGATGTAAGAAGATTTTGCAGCGCGTTGTAAACCTGTTCAATTTCTTGGCGCTCCACGAATTCATCTTTGGTGTGAGCAATCGAAGCGTCACCAGGACCAAAGTTCGATGCAGGAATCCCATGCTCAGCGAAACGCGCAACGTCTGTCCACCCTAGTTTTGCTTTCACCATAAGTTCATTATCATTAATTAAAGTATTGATAATTGGGTGTTTCAAATCCGGAGCTGCAGCTACCGAATGATCGGTAATCACAACTTCGTCATAATCTCCAACTTGTTCCAACAGATATTTTTCCGCTTCGTCGGGTGACCTGTCTGGAGCGTAACGCAAGTTAACGGTCAGAAGAGCTCTATCAGGCACCACGTTTCCCGCTACCCCACCTTCCACAAAAACTGATTGAATAGCTTCTCTATATTCACAGCCATCGATGACCGGACGACGCCCTTCGAAACGATCTAAACGACTCAGTACATGCCCAAGCCTATGTATCGCATTGATACCTTTCCAAGGACGAGCGGTGTGTGCACGCTTGCCGTGGTAAGTAAACCGGGCTCTTAAAGTTCCTTGACATCCTGCTTCAATTTGGGCCGAGGTGGGCTCACCAAGTAATGCCGTATCGCCTTCTAAGAGATCTGGTCTCATCACATACAATTGGTTGAGTCCGTTGTACTCAGCAGCTACTTCTTCTCCAGCATAAAATACATAAGTAACATCAATCTTCGGCTTTTCGATGCTCAACGCAGAAGCTAATTGAGCAGCTAAACCACCTTTCATGTCACAAGCGCCCAACCCATATAGGCGGTCACCTTCGATACGGGCTCCTTGGTTCCCATTTGCAGGAACAGTGTCTAGATGACCAGCGATTATAAGTCTGTGCTTACATCCAAGCTGAGTTCGAGCTACCAAGTTGTCGCCGATGCGCTCAGTATCTAAGTAGGAGGCGGCCCTTAAACGCTTTTCGAAATAGTCAGCCAGTGCGGTTTCATCATGGCTTTCTGATGGAATATCGACTAGCTCAGCTGCTAAATCAAATAGATCAATCACGACCTTGAGTCTAGAGACCACACGTGTCGGTCAACATCAAAGACCTAATCGGTGTTCAATTACATCGATCTGCGAATCTGGCTGAACCATAGCCAACCTGATATGACCCTTGCCCTGGTCTCCATAGAATTCCCCAGGCGAGACTAGAACACCGGCTTCTCTGGCTAATCGTCGAGTGAAACTCCAAGCATCACCGCCAGGAGCAGCTACCCAAAGATAAAATCCGCCACGAGGCATTTGAACCTCTACGCCAAAGGATTCTAAAACCTGAGCCATCCGTTGAAGGCGAGAGTAATAGCGCTCGCGTTGCTCCTCAACATGGACCTGGTCACCAAGTGCTGCTACTGCTGCGGCCTGAGCCGGACCCGGCACCATAAACCCTGCATGCTTACGAACTTCTCTCAAGTAATGCACTATCTCAGCATCACCCGCATAGAAACCCACTCTCAGACCAGCAAGGTTTGATCTCTTCGAAAGTGAATGCACAGCGACCACTCCCTGAGTCCCATTAGTTAAAATAGTGCGAGGATCGCCATCCCAAGTAAATTCGATATAGCACTCATCGCTGAACACAGGAACGCCATTGGACCGTCCCCACTCTGCGATTGCCGGCAAATCATCAAGACCACCAGCAGGATTACCAGGAGTGTTCACCCATAAAAGCAACGCTCGATCTGCGTCTTCTTTAGATATCGCGTCGAGTCTTATCGACCAGTTTTCATCAACGGGAACAGGAACTGCTCGACATCCTGCAAATATTGCTCCCATGTCATAGCTCGGATAACTCACTGCCGGATAGAGGACAGTGTCTTTGTCAGGCCTACGAAGCCGCATCCAATGAGGCAGCCCAGCAACAAATTCCTTCGTACCAATCGCTGCCGCAACTTCGGTTTCTGGGTTGACTTCAGCTCCCGTGCGCTCAGCCAGCCAAGATGCAAAGGCAAACCGAAGTTCAGGACGTCCAATAGAAGGAGGATAACCTTTTTCTGATCCTGAATCAGCCAACGCTTGGACAACTGCAGGCGGGGTCGGGTCCATTGGCGTACCAATAGAAAAATCTATAAGACCACCTTCATGATGCTGACCTAAAGGCTTCAATTCATTAAGGCGATCATACGGATAAGGAGGTGGAACAAACCCATCAGGCTTATCTGGCATCAGCGTCTTTTCCCTTCGTCACTATCTCACTATTACTCTGCATCCTATTTTCAAAATGCAAACTTCTAAAACCCAAAATCAAACCTGCGTATCCAGCGATATAAATTCTTTGAGGAGATTCGTAGCAACTTCGTCTAGGCGTGCTCTTACCTTTGTTCCTGTGTCCTCATGAACTTCTATTAGCACTTCGCCTTCTCTGTGAACAGTCGCCAGAATGTCTCCACGAGAATACGGAATATTCAACTCGACAATCTTAGTTAACCGGCGAAGCCGCCCTGCCATAACTTCCAACAATTCGTTAACGCCTTCTCCGGTATGAGCCGAAGCAGCAACTGCATTCTCATAACGCCTCAGAAGAGGACCTAAATCTCCGTCTTCTATTTGATCTATTTTATTGAAGACAATCAGCTCAGGTACGTCTCCAGCGCCTATTTCAGCTAACACACTGCGAACAGCGCTCATATGCATTTCAGGATCATGACTAGATGCGTCCACAACATGCACCAATAAGTCAGCTTCTTTTACTTCTTCTAAAGTTGATTTAAAGGCTTCCACTAGACCTGTCGGAAGCTTTTGAATAAAGCCAACTGTATCGCTCAAAAGAACCGTCTCTCCGCCAGGAAGATAAAGCCGCCGGGTCGTTGCATCAAGAGTTGCGAACAATCGATTTTCAACTAATACATTTGCTCCCGTTAATCGATTCAACAGAGTGGATTTTCCAGCATTGGTATAACCCACTATCGCAGCAGTGTGGAAGCGAGAGCGACGACGCGACTTTCTTTGATTGCTTCGCGTTTGACGCAAATTTGCCAAATCTTTTTCGAGTTTTGTTAGTCGCCTCTGTATCCGCCGCCGATCTACTTCAAGCTGAGTTTCTCCAGGGCCACGAGTTCCTATTCCTCCAGCTTGCTGGCTCATGTCATCTCCCCGTCCCCTCAGACGAGGCAACAGATAGCGAAGCTGAGCTAATTCAACTTGAGCTTTTCCCTCTAAGGTCGTCGCGTTCTGAGCAAAAATATCCAAAATAACTGCTGTCCTATCCAAAGCAGTTCGTTTAAATATTTTTTCAAGGTTGAACTGCTGAGCAGGACTCAATTCATCATCAAAAACGACCGTATCGACATCATGTTCAACCGAATGATCATGAATCTCTTCCGCCTTTCCCTTACCTATGAAAGTAGCGGGGTCAGGACTGATACGTTTCTGGACAACTCTTAGGACTGGGTCCGCTCCCGCAGTGTCAACTAGCTGGGCTAGTTCATCAAGATTCTGATCAACCTCTTCACTTGAGCTTCCTGGAAACTGAACACCAACGAGCACGATTTGTTCGCGAAATGCACGATCAATAAGTCCACTAGCTTCACCACCGAACTCGCCAAAAGCCCCTCTATGAGTTTCTTGGGTTGCCTTTATTACCTTGCCATTCTTATCATCGCCCATTAACGCACTTCGATTGTCGCAACGAAAATTGATGGGCCGATGAGTAAAGCTCTGTCACCAACGTGAACCTCAACTTCGCCTCCAGGCATGCGTACCCTAACCTGTTTATCAACAAGACCCCAGTCATAAGCGCGAGTAGCAGCAGCCACAGCACCTGTGCCACACGCCTGCGTTACTCCGACACCGCGCTCCCAAACAAGAAGATCAATAACATCCACACTTTTTTGCGCCTTGCAGATGAACTCAACGTTCATTCCCTCAGAGTAATGAGATTCATAAGCAGCCCCCACCGCTGCAACATCAACGCTCGAAAGATCAGATACACAAACGACGAGATGAGGGTTACCTACATCCGCAGTCGCAGCTAACAACCCAGAAAGTGAATCATCCAAAGCTTGAGCTATACCAGGTCCATCACCGACGGTCCCCATATCGACTGATGCTGTAACCGCATCACCATCGTCATCTACTTCTACTTCGCGTAAACCCCCATCAGTTTCGATTTGAATTTTACCTCCGCCGAGAAGAAGCCTCCTTGAATGAGCGTGAGCTAAGCAACGAATGCCGTTTCCACTCATTTCAGGTCTCGATCCATCAGAATTGAAAAGAACCATCTTTAAGTCGTTGCCGCCAGATCCAGGTAACCCAAACAGCAACCCATCAGCTCCTACTCCAGTTCGTCGATCGCATAGCTGTCGGGCGAGAGGCCCAGGGCTATCTGGTAAATCGTCGACAAACGTCACTAAGAAATCGTTTCCTAGCCCATGGTGTTTATATAGACGCATCAAAACCTCCGGACTCTATTCTCTCAGAACTCAGGTCATTACCCCGATTACGATGCTGATCTAAAAAAGAACCAACGTCTGAAAAATCAATCCACTGGATACGCGGATCGCGACGAAACCATCTTTGCTGACGCCTAGCGAAACGCTTTGTTCGCTGGATAGCTATAGCTAGCGCTTCTTCTAAAGATGTTTCTTTGCGAAGGTAAGCTAAAAGTTCTTTATACCCCAACGCCTGCCTTGCGGTTACAGACATTTCACCCTCAGATAACCGTTGGACTTCATTAAGAAAACCCATATCCATTTGCATCTCGTATCGCTCAACAATGCGCAAGTCCAGAAGACTTCGATCGATTTCTATTCCGATCAACTCGTACGAAGCTTCTTTATATTTATCAAGACCCGGGCCGAAGGAAGAGAAAGGTTTACCAGAACCAAGTGTAACTTCAAGGGCTCTTGCTATTCGCCGACGATTTTTTGAATCCATTTTTGCGGCTGCTACTGGGTCTAACTCAACTAGCCGGCGATGAAGCAACTCAGTATCAATCTCAGTTTCTAACTGGGCCATAACTTCTGGAAACTGCGGCGGCGGAGTTAACCCGTCTATTGCCGCTCTGAGATACAAACCAGTACCACCGACTAACAATGGTTTTGCTTGTCGAGATTTAAGTTCTATTAGTAATTTTTTGTATTCCTTCTGGTATTCCACGAAGGTGAACGAATCCCCGGGCTGCACCATGTCAATTAAATGGTGCCTAACCTCCTGCTGCTCTGAAATCGTTGGTTTTGCAGTTCCTATATCCATCCCTCGGTACACCTGCATCGAATCCACTGACAGCAACTCGATCGAATGGTCTATGCGTGCCAGCTCCATAGCAAGCGCAGATTTACCCGAAGCAGTCGGGCCCACTATTGCTATCGGCCTCTCTATAGAGAGATTGTGAACAGTCAGGATGACACCACCGGAATCCGGGTTCGATGTTTCGAAATAGCTGTTACTTCGATGAGTTCACCCTGCAGGCTGAATGTCTTCGCTGAAATAATTCTTGCTAAGGCATAAGAACCTTGACGGATCGGACTCGGTGAAGGAAAATGCACTAGACGATTATGGCGGGTTCTCCCAGTCAAAACATTGGGATCTTTCTTCGATGGGCCTTCGACCACAACCTCCTCGACCTGTCCAACTCTACTTTCGTTGCCCAGACGACTGCTTCGCTCGATAACAGCTCGTAGGCGCTGCATTCTTTCTGCTGAAACAGAAGACGGCACGAATCGGTCACCGAACTCTGCAGCTTCTGTCCCGGGCCGTGGCGAATAAACGTAGGTAAACGCATAGTCAAATCCCACTTCGGCAGCGACTTCCAAAGTCGCTTCAAAATCACCTTCTGTTTCCCCCGGAAAACCAATGATGATGTCAGTACTAACTGCGAGTTCGGGGATAGCTAACCTAGCAGCCTCTACTTTTTCTAAGTAACGACTAGCGGTATACCCACGATGCATCGAAGAAAGAATTCGGTCACTACCAGACTGAAGGGGAAGATGTAAATGCTCGCATATCTCGTCTACGTCTGCCATCGCCCTAATAGTTTCAGGTCGAAGATCCTTAGGGTGAGGACTGGTATAGCGAACTCTTCGTATCCCTTCCACCGCGCTCACAGCGCGAAGAAGGTCCGTGAACAACGGGCGCGCCGTCTGTTTACTATTGATCCATTTTTCTCCAACTAATAGGGAGGCTTCGCCCGGTAAGTCTTTCTGTGCTCGCAGTGCTCGTGTTAGATCCCTGCCATAACTGTTGACGTTTTGGCCTAACAATGTAATTTCACTTAAACCGTCTTTTGCTAAGGACTCCACTTCCTTTACAAGCTCACCGAACGGACGAGATATCTCTCGGCCACGAACTGCCGGCACTATACAAAATGCGCAGCTGTTGTCGCATCCAATCTGAATGGTTACCCAGGCACAGTGTTTTGCGTCGCGTTTGACTGGCAGAGCCGATGGAAATGCCTCTGACTCTTCAAGTATTTCTGTTATCGGGCCCTTCGTTTTAGCTTCCTGCAAAAGCTCTGAAGTTCTACTGACGTTGTGAGTTCCTAACACAACGTCTACATGAGGTGCTCTTTCGCGAATCAAGTCACGATCTTTTTGAGCCAAACACCCGGCAACGGCGATTTGCAAGTCAGGCCGCTCCTCTTTAAGACGCTTAAGATTACCGAGTTGCCCATACAGCTTATTGTCTGCGTTCTCACGGATACAGCAGGTATTGAGAACTATGACATCAGCTTCTTCCATGGAATCGGTCTCTTGCATTCCGTCGGTCTCTAATAGACCAGAAATGCGTTCAGAGTCATGGACGTTCATTTGGCACCCATAGGTGCGCACCAGATATTTGCCGGTCACAACTCATATAGTATTGCGCCAGACCGCTTGTTATGGACTTGTTTACCTAACATGACAGATGTGATAGAAAATTTCGAAGAATGGTCACTTAACGTGCCCCAAGGAAAGCTCGCAACTCCTGGCCTTCCGCCGTTCGATCTCCTCGAGGTTGAAAGATGGAATATCCTTCGAGATGATGAGGGAGAATTAGACGTAGAGTGCTACTTACCGCCCTCTGCACTAAACCCTCTCGGGCAACTTTTTGGAGGCTTCACCGCTGCATATGTAGATATTATTTCTCTCTATACAGCGAAAAGAGACTGCGGCGACCGACTGGGTTTCCAATCCACTATTAACATGAGAATCGACTATTTCGAGCCAATTCTCGACAAATCATTCATCGCAGAAGGCAGAATAGTGAATCGTCGTGGCGATAACCGGCTTATTTCTACCCGCCTGCTTCAAGATGGCAACAGTTGTGCCTTTGCTCTAACAACGATGCGACATATGCGCACCTAAACCTTATTAGTCGCCACGTTCGAGCAGCACAACCGAACAGGCAGCTTCTTCAAGTCCTATGACTCCGCCGCCATTTTCCTGTAAGGCAACTCGAGCATTTTCTACCTGTCGCTGCCCAGCCTCACCCCGCAATTGCGTTGTCAGTTCATAGATCATCGAAAGGCCAGTAGCTCCGACTGGGTGGCCTTTACTTACCAACCCACCTGATGTGTTGATCGGCACTACCCCACCAGGACCTGTTGCGCCACTTGCAACAAACGCCCCACCTTCGCCCTCGGGACATAACCGCATCATTTCAGCCTGGTAGATCTCACAAAAACTAGTTGCATCATGAACTTCAGCGACGTCCACATCCTCTGGTTGCATCCCGGAAGCTTTGTAGGCTTTATCTACAGCGATTCGGGAAAGTCCGGGCTCGTTCACTGAACGATATTTTCCGCCACTCATAGAATTTGCTGCAATTCTTACTGATCGCGCTCGCACACTCTCTGGAAGGCCAGCAAAAACATCTCCAGAAACAACTAATGCCGATGCCGCTCCGTCGCCAATTGGTGCACACATAGAACGAGTCAGAGGATAAGAAATTTCTCGATCCTCCATCACAGCGTCTATCGAAGTTTCAAAACGGTACTGAGCGAGCGGATTAAGTGCTCCGTAGTTATGATTTTTAGCTGCCCCAGCCGCTATCTGACGTTGGGTCGTCCCGTACCGTTGCATATGCACGGCTGCTTGCATTGCATAGGTGTCCATGAACAAAGTTCTTCCTGGTCCGGTCTCAAAAGGCACTCCGGAACTTTCGCTTACCTGACGATAATGTTCTTCTAATCTAGGAAGGTCCTCTTGGTCTACGGCTCGAGCGAATAGGTCAAACATGCGCGCTTTAATTTCCGGGTCCTGATCAGCACCCGGAAGATACGTTTTTTCAACGCCGACTGCAAGAACGATGTCAGACTCGCCTGACTTGATATCTTTGAAGGCCGAATGCAATGCCATCGAAGCCGTTGCGCAGGCACCTTCAACGTTCATCACCGGCACTCGTTCGGGGAAATACCCTTCATCGACTAACTCAATCATCCAAGCTTGCCCGCGTATCATATCTTGTCCAAAACCCGCACCTGCGAGACAATTACCGACGTAAGCGAAGTCAACGTCGGCTAAATCAACCAATCCATCCGCAGCAACCCCAAGAACTGTTTCGCGAGTCAGATCTTTGAAAGTCTTGTCAGGGTATTTTCCGAAAGCAGTCGAATGACTACCGACTATCCACACATCTCCGCCAGGAATTCCCATAAGTAAATCAGCTCCGCCAATAGTTATTTTTTATCTGCTCATCTGAGTGAAGCTACAGTCTGCTCAACGGCTAGTGAAAATAAAATTATCTGCCATATTGCTCCGAATATCGGACATATGGTCAAGATACTCCTTCATAGTGCCGTTGTAATTGCCATCTTGTCGCCTGTTATCGGCTCCCTCGAAATTGTAATAACCCGGAGTGCAATCTTTGTTCCGGCTTGTTGTACCTCGATGCTCAATAACTTGCTGAACCCACCATTCCTCTGCTGTTTCGTTGCAGTCAAGACTGTGAATCTCCGCTTTTCGGACGAAGTCAATGCATTCAGCTATATGTTCGCCCTGGCTGTTTAAAACATCAGTCAAGTTGAACGCAAAAAAAGCCTGATAGCCACCCATGATAAATAGGTTTGGATAACCCTGCGAATGAATTCCTAAAAGAGTTCTAATTCCATTGGAGTACTTATCATTCAAATCTAAATCGTTATCGCCTTTAATTTCGTTATAGATACCCGTTTTTTGCACTTCAAAACCCGTGGCATAGATAAGCACATCAACCTCATATTGAGTTCCCTCAAATATTGGCCCCTTCTCATTAATCTCAGTGATACCTTCACCATGGGTATCTACTAAATGCACTGATGGCAGATTAAAGGTCGGCAAGTAATCGTTATGAAAACATGGACGTTTACACATCAGCATGTACCAAGGCTTTAGCGATTCAGCAGTTGCGGAGTCTTCAACTACCTCGTCAATACGGTTGTGAATCCTCATCATCGCATCAATGTTCGCATTTTCTTGTCGCCGCACTTTCTCTTCTTGCGGCATTGCAGCTCGACGAGCTTTCACGGCATCACTGACTTGCGGTCCTTCAATCGCTCGTCGACGACGATCTCCCTGCCAACCAGGTTCAAGAGTCGAAGCCCACTCAGGATCTGTTTCCCAGTCGTCACGAACATCGATTGATGACGGTGTTCGCTGAAAAACGAAAAGTTCTTTTGCTGCTGCTCCAAGATTTGGAATTGCTTGCACCGCAGTAGCACCAGTACCAATAATGCCCACTCGTTTGTCTTTAAGGTGCTCAAGTTCCGCACCTGTGAACTCATAATCCCATCGTGATGTGTGAAAAGAGTGCCCTTCGAATTTTTCTAGCCCCTGAATCCGGGCAAGCTTCGGCTTAGATAAAGTTCCGTTTGCGCATACAACGAAACGGGCTTTCATCAGATCTCCTTGATCTGTTCCTACATGCCACATTTCTTCGGTTTCGTCCCAGACTGTCGAAGTAACAGTCGTTCCGAACACCGCTAGGTCATACAAATCAAAACGTTCGGCAATAGATTTACAATAATTGAAAATTTCATTACCGCCGGCATAATGACGACTAGGTACATACCCAGTCTCATCTAGAAGGGGCAAATAGTCATAGGCAACGACATCACATGCCACTCCCGGGTAACGATTCCAGTACCAAGTACCTCCAACATCGGCGCCTCGTTCAACAATACGTATGCTCTCTACGCCTTTTTCGCGAAGTCGTGCTGATGTCAAAAGAGCAGAGAAACCTCCACCGATAAACAACACTTCAACAACATCGTTGAGCTTGTCACGTGGCTCAACGTCGTTCGAATATGGGTCGACTGCGTATTTCGCCAAGTCACCAGTCAAGTCAGACGTGTAATAGTCTTCCCCAGGCGGCCTATAGCCCAGACGCAAATCTCGCTCTTCCGAAAATTTGTCCTTAATACCCTCGTAATACTCCTGTGGGGGACGCTCTCCGCTTTCACTGCTGTAGTCAAAATTAAAGACGTTTTGTGGCTTAGCTTGCTTGTCACCCATAGAAGCTGACCTCTTTCCGTAACACAATTTTCTTAATTAACGAGCAGTCAAAGACTAGGTCAGGTTTTGCACAAATGCCGTTAAATTCGCGATTCGTGTTAACGTTTTTAGGCCACCAAGCAGAATTTATCACCCCTAGCCTGGCGCTAATTTTAGAACTGTCCCAAAAGTAGCCCGAAGAAAATTCTTAGAGCTCAATGGGAACGAGCTCTAAAAGGGGCAGCTACACCTTCAATTTGAGACTATTGACGAAAATTGTTTATTTGAGTTATTAATGGCTGGCGGTCAACATCTTGCCCCAAACCTTCAATAGTTCCTTGAACATCAGATGCAGATCTATTTTGACTGAGTTTTGCTTTTGCTTCGATGCGTTCAATCAGAACCTCAACCCCAACGATTCCCTTTAGCTGCTTCTCAATAAACTCTCTTGGCGCATCGCTTACTTGCCATGGAGCCTTCTGATCAGATTCATTTGAAATCGTGAGTTCAGTGACTAGGTCCTCTACCCATTCCGAATTGTCGATTAGAGCTACTCTCCCGTGAACATGGACTGTCAAGTAGTTCCAAGTCGGGACTACCTTTTGGTCAATTTGTTTCGATGGGTACCAACTTGGGCTGATATACCCGTCCACAAGATCAAAAATGACGATGCCTGGCACATTATCTTTGACTAGCTCCACTAATGGATTTGCCTTCGATACGTGGCCACGTAATGACGCCGTGCCCATGGCGCCTCTCAACAATTTCCATGGGAGAAAGCTCGCCTCAAAACACGATCCAGATGCAACTACAATATTGCCCACTTGGCGCTGTTCAATAAATTCGAATGCTGCAGAAACTTTCTCTACATCGAAGTGCTTGGGAAGATACATAGTGGTTATCTTTTTAGCACTTCAACTTCGAACGTTACCAAACAAACAATAATTATACCGTTGAGCACAATTCTCTGGACGAGCTTATTAAGCCGAACTGGATGCACGTCGGACCGTAGGTAGGACCTAATACTAAATGTTGGAAATACCAACCGGAAAGCTACATTAGCGCCGACTAGTTTTAACTCTCAACAGCCGCAGCATTGTCAACAGCTTCATCTTCAACGACTTCTTCATCAGCGACATCAGATGCTACGAGCTGCGAACGGATACGCCCATCAATTTCAACCATCATTTCTGGGTGCTCCATCAAGAACGTCTTAGCGTTCTCACGACCTTGCCCTAGCTGTTCACCCTCATAGGTGTACCAAGCACCTGATTTTTTGACAATGCCTTCTTCTACACCGACATCAAGAATAGAGCCTTCACGACTGATGCCCTTCCCATACATAATGTCAAATTCTGCTTGTCGGAAGGGTGGCGCAACTTTATTCTTAACAACCTTTACTCTGGTTCTACTGCCAGTAATTTCACCGTCAGATTTAATTGCTTCTATCCGACGAATATCAATTCGGACTGAGGAATAAAATTTTAGAGCGCGACCACCAGGAGTTGTCTCCGGGCTTCCGAACATAACCCCAATTTTTTCGCGCAACTGATTGATAAAGATGCAAATAGTATTGGTCTTGTTTAGGTTTGCTGTGATTTTTCGAAGTGCCTGAGACATCAAACGTGCTTGAAGACCAACGTGTGATTGCCCCATTTCTCCTTCAATCTCAGCGCGAGGAGTCAGGGCAGCTACGGAGTCAATGACCACGACATCAATCGCTCCTGATCGAATGAGCATGTCCGTGATCTCTAATGCTTGCTCACCTGTATCCGGTTGCGAAATAAGCAATTCATCAACGTCAACACCAATGTTTCTTGCGTATTCAGGGTCCATGGCATGTTCCGCATCGATATAGGCACAGGTTCCACCTATTCGCTGTGCTTCAGCCACAACGTGCATAGCTAATGTAGATTTACCTGAGGCTTCGGGCCCAAAAATTTCGCAGACTCGCCCTTTAGGTAAGCCTCCGATACCTAGCGCTATGTCGATAGCAAGACTGCCAGTGGAAACCGCCTCGATTTTCATTTGTCCACGATCACCCATCTTCATAACTGATCCTGCACCAAACTGTCGTTCGATTTGAGATAGTGCCATGTCTAGAGCTTTTTCTCGTTCCACGATATGTCCTCCTAGGACTTGCCCTAAGGCTTTGTGTTGCCGGGCGTTAGCCCAATGTCGTTGGTGGAATCGTAAGACACGGGTGGGACACCCTTACCATGCGACAACTTAATCGTACCTACGAACACCTGTTCGGTCAAGCACCGAACAGGTGTTTGTTTGGAGATTTGACGACATCTGCTAGAAAGATGCGCGATGCTCTGATTATGAGCCCTAGCGATGAAGACAACACTTACCATCTTTTGCACATCACACGCGAACGCGGAGTGGCGTTCGCCACCATAGATGCGCCGCCCGTAAACGTCATGACCCCAAGCTTGTTCAAGGAACTAGCTAAATTTGGCACGAGCGTGGCAGATGATGCTTCAGTTCGCGCAGTCGTGTTACGCAGTGCGGATCCAGACTTCTTTATTGCGCACTTCGATGTTTCAGCAATTCTCCAATTTCCAGTCGAAGGAGAAGCAGTACGGCCAACAGAAATTGCTGGCTTTCACGCCATGTGCGAAACGTACAGATTGATGCCTAAGCCAACGATTGTCGAACTGGCTGGAAGGGTAGGAGGCGGTGGCAGCGAACTAGCTATGTCGTGCGACATGCGCTTTGGAGCAATAGGCAAGACAACCATTAACCAAATGGAAGTGCCTTTGGGGATCTTGCCGGGCGGCACCGGAACGCAGCGACTTCCCCGTCTAGTAGGAAGAAATCGCGCTATGGAGATCATCCTCGGAGGCGTCGACATCGACTCGCAAACCGCTGAATCTTGGGGATATTTAAATAGAGCGATCGCTCCGGAGGACCTAAGCCAATTCGTAAGCGACTTCGCCTACCGAATCGCAAGTTTTCCTCCAACTGCGGTTGCCCTCGCCAAAGAGTCAGTTAACAATGCTGACACGCTACCGCTGCGCGAAGGGATGCTGGAAGAGCAGTACCTCTTCCAGCAGCTTCTGAGAACTGAAGAAGCAAAACCGAGTATGGAAAGGTTTTTAGAACTCGGTGGGCAAACCCGCTCCGGAGAAAAAAGAATGGGCGATCTCGCAACTGAAATCTCTGGTACTTAAGGCAACGAGTTAGTCAAAAATAGGATTGCTCTAGCGAAAAGACGGTGCCACTTTTTCGATAAACAAGTCCATCGAATGTTTTTTCTTAGACATTTCGCCGAACGTAAAATCTGGAACTATTAATTCGTTCACGCCATAGGACTCATACTCCGCAACCACTTCAATAACTTCTGATGGCGTTCCTACGATGGTCGCTCTTCCAAAATCGCGATCGCGCAGCTTAGCTAGAGACTTTTCGTCTTCTGAAATAAACATCAAAGCCACCGCAGACCGACTGATTTCTTTTGGGTCACGCCCAAGGTCAACGCAATGAGCATCTAGAACCCCACAGAGTTCTCGAATATCCTGGGGCATTCCCCAATAATTCCATTCATCTGCAAATCGAGCTGTGGTTTTTAACGTCCTCTTGCGACCGCCACCGCCTATCAACAGGGGCACTTTTTTTTGAATTGGCTTAGGGTCGAGCGGCGCATCAATAATTTGATAATGCTCTCCCTCAAAATTAGTACGGTGCTCAGCCAGCAAAGAAGTAATAATTTCTACCGACTCATCCAACATGTCCAAACGGCCTTTTAACGTAGAAAAATCGAAGTTATATTTTTCATGCTCATTCTCCTGCCAGCCAGCACCGATCCCCAAAACCACTCGACCGCCAGAAATATGGTCAATCGTCGTAGCTATTTTTGCGGTCAACGCCGGGTTTCTGTAGGTATTTCCTGCGACCAATGGCCCAATCCGCACACGCGGAACCAACGCTGCTACAGCAGCAAGGACCGACCAAGCTTCGTGGATTGGTTCGTCAACATTATCGGCGTTCGGCATGAAATGATCTGCGTACCAGATTCCATCCCATCCAGTCGCTTCAGCGTGCAAGCAACCCTCAATCGTGTCATCCCAAGATTGCCCATTACCAGTCCAGAAACTAAATCTCATAAAGAGGAGCCTGCCAGAAAGAAATCAAGCTTGCTCATTTAATGAACTCGAAGCAAGTAATTTGCGCGTGTCGAATCTGCACAAAAATCCTTTGGTAACGTGCGAATTACCAACATAAATTTCTTCCTTGGAGCGCTCTCCTATCGCAACCTTGAGAGCCAAATTCAAATTCTTGTATTGTTAAACGACCAGAAAAATATTCTTCCTGGGGCGTTTTGTACCCATGATTCTGGAGCCAGCGACGCCTCCAGATCAGCTCCCGAAACTAGGAATGCTCTAGTAAATAACGGCGGAGCAGGTTGAGCATCGATATACAACTATTCTGGCGGATTCGTTCGATATCTCCAGGCAAGCGCACCTCTTCAACATGTTCGAATCCTTCTTTCGATATCGCCAACCATGCAGTTCCAAACGGAAACATTTGACTCGAAGTATTCGGATCTTCCACACCTGTCACAGCAATACCAACATCAGCAACCAACACATCTCGAGCTTTTTTGGCAAGTTGCAGAGCTTTTTGAGGACCCGGATAACTGTCGGGCTCACCCTGGACCAGATAAGAAAGAATGCCAGGACCGAGTGCTACCACGCCGCCAACGAAAGCATGGCTAGACACCGCCGCCGCAGATAAACGGTTTGCAATATATCCGCCAGTAATTGTTTCCACAATGCCAAGAGTTAAGCCTGAAGCTTCAAGCAAATCCAACACTGTTGACTCCATGGTGGATTCATCTACGGCGAACACAAGCTCTCCCAAAATTTTTCTGAGTTGAAGCTCTTCTTCATCCAGCATCGCCTCAACTAACTCTCTATCACTCGCTTTTGCGGTAACTCGAACTTTTATTCCTTCGACTCCACTCGCCAAGAAAGCTAATGTAGGGTTTCCAACATCATCGAGCTCTTCCATTCGGGGAGCCAACATTTCAGCTAAGCCAGATTCGCTCTGCCCCCAGGTGCGCAGCACCCTGCTGTCGATAACAGCTGTTTCACCTGATCTTTGCTGTAAATCGGGGATGATTGTCCCAAGAAACATCTCTTTCATCTCGTAGGGAACTCCTGGCACCGCATATAGCACTTTCTCTGTTTCGCCTTCCCGAGTGAATGGCACAACTAATCCAGGTGCAGTACCTGGTTGCTGAGATATAGCTGTAGCTCCAGCAGGGACCATCGCTTGGCGAAGATTGTTCGCTGGCATTTCTCTGCCGCGCGTTCTGAACATCTCTTCTATCCGAGCAGCGATTACCTCATCGAGAACCAGCTCGGCGCCCATGACTTTGGCGATAACTTCGCGTGTAATGTCATCTTGCGTTGGGCCAAGCCCTCCACACATTATGACCGCATCGCTGCGATCAAGAGCAAGATTCACTGCGTCTTCTATCCGATCCCAATTGTCACCAACTTTTGTTTGGTAGTGACTGTCGATTCCGGCTAAGGCCAAATGTTCACCCATCCAAGATGAATTGGTGTCAACTATCTGACCTAAAAGCAACTCTGTTCCAACTGCAATGATTTCACACTTCATAACAAGACTTTAATACGGCAAGTTGTAACGTTGTGGACTATTGCTATGGCGAGAAGTGTTCAAGCTAACAACATTAAGGCGAGGTAGCTGGCCCCAATTGCTCAACAGCTAACTTCCGGGCGCTAACCCAATACCCGATACCTGTTTGCAAAGTTAGCAATGTTGCTAGCCACAAAAGACCAGTTGCGACCCAATGCGCCGAGGACACAATCGGAGGTATTACCGCAAACCCAATGGCCCACAGCTGAACGAAAGTTTTCCACTTGGCAAGACGAGTTGCCGGCACAGTTATACCTTTTCGTCCCGCTTCCGATCGGTATAGGCTCACTAATAATTCACGCAACATAATAATACTCACCGGCAGCCAGTGAAACTGGTCGATGCTCACTAGCGCACACATTCCGCCTAAGACCAGAACTTTGTCAGCCAGTGGGTCAAGAAAAGCTCCTGATCTCGTTTCCCCGTGCTTTCGCGCCAGCCATCCATCTAAATAGTCTGTTATTCCTATAGCGAAACCAACAAGGAAAGTGAGCCACATCGGTTCTTTCGTGATAACTAGCAACACAAAAATTGGTGTCGCCAGAATCCGCGCAACGGTAACAAAATTTGCAGGAGTAGCCAATGCCGTAGGCCCATAGGTTCGATTATTTTCGAGCCATTTCATTTTGACTGGGCTTGTCCACTCAAAGACTCAACAGTTGCACCCAAATCAGGACCATCAGACCAAGTTAATTTGACCTCGTGGAACTCTCCAACGGCTAAGTCCTCCGAAACGTGTATTACGCCGTCAATTTCCGGCGCCTCACGATGGCTTCTACCGATACCCGGCGCATCAACTAGAATGCGCACTGTAGTGCCAACCATTTCATCATTATGCGCTGCGGTTATACCATCCTGAATTTCGCTTAACTCTGCGTGCCGTTCCAACATCAAGTTACGAGGCACTTCATTGTCTAAGTCAGCGGCGTAGGTTCCTTCTTCCTTAGAGTAGGTAAAAAAACCACACCAATCGAGTTGCGCATCCTCAAGCCATTGGACTAGCTGAGCCTGATCATCTTCAGTTTCTCCAGGATATCCAACTATGAAGTTAGACCGGAAAGCAGCATCTGGAGCTAGTTCACGTATTCGAGATATTCGTTCTAGAAAACGATCTCCGTCTCCCCAACGGCGCATACGCCTCAGGTGAGGCTTAGCCACATGCTGCAACGACAAATCAAAATACGGCACACCGGTCGCTAAAATAGCTTCAATCAGATTCTCTGTCAGATCAGATGGGTACAGGTACAACAACCGCACGCGATCCACGACAGCAGCAACTTTGTCAACTAACGAAACAATGGAACCGCGTTCACCACGATCCTTGCCATAGCTCGCCAGGTCTTGAGCTACTAAAACAACTTCCCGTACGTCTAATTCCTCAACTTCTCGCAAGATTGAATCAGCTTCGCGACTGTTCTGAGGGCCTCTAAAAGAAGGAATAGCGCAAAAACCACAATTCCGGTCACAGCCTTCAGCAATTTTCACGTAAGCCCACGGAAGAGCCGATGGAGGCCGTCGAAGGTTTAATAAATCTAGTTTTGGTAATGGCGGTGCTGACTCAACTTGAAGACCTATTGGTTTCAAAGTCAAGTTAACTGGCACACCAAAACCTGCTACTTGGTCTACCTCCGGGAGCGCATCAGCCAATTCATCGCCATAACGCTCAGCCATACAACCGGTCACTACAAGTCGAGCATCAGGAGAACGTTCATCTTCTATTGCCAAAATAGTATTTATAGATTCTTCTCGCGCTTCCTCAATAAAGGCACACGTGTTGACCACGATGAGGTCAGCAGCATCAGCGCTGCTGACAGGCTCCATCCCGTCATCAAGAAGTGTCCCAACAATCTTGTCAGAATCAACCTGGTTTTTAGGACAACCCAAAGTGTGAATGAAAAAGCGTTTCGCCGGTTCGGCCATGAAAAAACAAGGTTACGCCTCCCAGAGCACAAGTTGGCAACATCCGAATGAATCCATGTTCGATTAGCCTAAAGGTGTGCCAATAAACCAGTCTTCGACTAATAAGAAAACAGAAATTTTGGTAGAAGGCATGAGCTGCAGCGCCTGCGCAGCGCGAATCGAAAACGCTCTCAAAGAAATTTCAGGAGTTTTTGAAGCTCACGTCAATTTCGCAACCACTAAATCAACTATCAGTCATGGTCCTGAGACCACAAGAGATTTACTAATTAAAACAATTTCTGACTTGGGCTACACAACACCGGAACACATCGACGGAACCGAAATTCATTCCCGCCAAGAAAAGTTTTTGAAGATTCGGCTAATACCCGCGATTTCGGCAGCCGTTATCTCAATGATTTTGACCATGACTATTTCATCCGAACTAGGCGACATAGCAACAGCGACTCTTGCAACTATTTCTGTGTTCTGGTGCGGGTCAAAGTTTCATCGAGCCGCTCGCGTTCAACTACTTCAAGCATCATTAGGCATGGACTTTTTGGTTTCTTTGGGCACTCTTGCCTCATGGCTCTGGTCATCTATAGCGCTACTGACAGGCAGCGAAAACCATCTGTATTTCGATGCTGCTTCGGTTATCACAGCATTCGTTCTCCTAGGTAAATGGTGGGAGGCTAGAGCAACTCTGCATTCAGCAGCTGCTCTTCATAACTTAGCTACTTCTCGTAGCCAAATGATTCGACTTATCGATGGTTCAGATATCACTCTTGATTCTTTACAAATCGGAGCAGAATTTATCGTGCGACCGGGTGAGACGGTTGCGACCGACGGAATAGTCGTAACCGGTATTTCTGATGTAGATACAGCAATGCTTACCGGGGAGTCACAACCGCGCTCCATAGCTGCAGGTGATCCCATTTTAGGTGGGTCGATAAACGGAGATGGAACACTAACTGTTAGAGCTACAGCGATTGGAGCAGACACAGCAGCCGCAAAAATTGTCCGATTGGTTGAAGAGGCCCAAGGAAGCAAAGCTCCAGTTCAAAAAATGGCCGACCGAATAGCTCAATTTTTTATTCCATGCATCATAATATTAGCCATCGGGACCCTGATAGTTCGCCTTCTGATTGGCGACCAATCAGAAGAAGCCTTCACTGCAGCGGTAGCAATATTAATCGTCTCCTGCCCTTGTGCCCTCGGCTTAGCAACTCCGTTAGCCGTTTTAGTCGGCACTGGCAAAGCTGCGCAGCTCGGCATAATCATTCGAAGTGCGGCCGTATTAGAAGATACCCGCCGTATCAATCACGTCGTTCTGGACAAAACAGGAACGATTACTAACGGTGAGCTTTACGTCGCAGAAATTATCGCTCCGAATGATAACAAAGAGCTACTGATGGGTTTAGCAGCAGCCCTCGAATCTCGATCTGAACACCCCATCGCACGAGCAATAAGCAGTTCTGCATCTAACGCCCTAGAGATTAAGAACTTTAAAAATTTTCCAGGCCTTGGCATCGAAGGAGAAGTCGCAGGGGTTTACACAAGAGTAGGTAAGGCAAATTTCTTTGACGATATGTTGCCAGAACTTCGGGCCGAAGTTGAACATAATGCTTCTACCCATGTTCTGGTCGGTCGTGGCCAAACAGCCGAAGCCTTAATTCTGTTAAGCGACGAGGTTCGAGTAACAGCGAAAATAGCTATAACAAAACTAAAAGAAATGGGAATAAAGGTAACTCTTCTGTCTGGTGACAATAAGAATTCTTGTGACCGAGTTGCTAAAGAAACCAATATTTCTAGAGTAATTTCTGAGGTGCTGCCAGACGCTAAACAAACTGAAATTTCTCGACTTCAAGCAACAGGCGACAGAGTCGCTATGGTCGGCGACGGCATAAATGATGCCCCAGCCTTAGCTAAAGCAGACCTCGGGATAGTGATGGGTTCTGGGTCAGATTTAGCACAAAAATCTGCTTCTCTCATTGTTGTAAATAATGACTTACTGAGCGTCGTGGATGGAATCGCACTTTCGCGTCAAACTATGAAAACCATTAGGGTCAATCTTTTTTGGGCATTTCTCTACAATGTTTTGGCAATTCCTTTAGCAATGTCAGGAGTGCTCCACCCGATGCACGCATCAGCCGCAATGGCTCTCTCTTCAATTTTCGTAGTGAGTAACAGCCTGAGGCTCCGACGGTATGTAGCCTCAACTTCTTAGAATCTTAACGTGCAAGCGAACAAGTCGAATTGATTTCAAGTGCAGTGGCTTACTACTAGCTCTCGACAACGTTAGAAGTTAAACAAGACGAAATACCCAGTCAATACCCATAGGGCTACTTCTGAGTCGTAACCTCATTTGTGTGAACCGCATCACTCAGCAGATTCTCAGCGAAAGCGAAGTTCTTGAGAAACTTCGTTCCAAACGAACCGAGCTTGGTTATAGGGCCATGTTCAGTTCATACCTCGGCGGCGTCGTCACTGACCCAGCCTTAATGCAAATACCTATCGACGATCATTTAGTGCACCGTGGTCATGGCGTTTTCGACACTTGCACACTGGGAAATGGCTACCTATACCGACTAAGCATTCACTTGGATCGGCTTTTGCAAAGCGCAGAACTCGCACGGATAGACCACCCTTGGTCCAAAAATGAACTAGCCGAAATCATTACTGAAACAGCCTCTATTTCTGGCGTACAGAATGGTTCAGTGCGGTATTGGTTAAGCGTCGGACCAGGTGGATTCTCACCTAGTCCCGAAGAGTGTAAAGAGGCCTGCTTCTACTGTATTGTTTTCGACCCCGTTTCTCTAAGTGGGGCCTCTGATTCAAAGCTTAAAGGAATTCCAGAAGCGACAGTTCGAGGAGTTCCAATGAAGCCGCCTCTGCTCGCCAAAATTAAATCCAATAACTATTTACTCAATGTGCTCACCCATATGGAAGCAGTCGACCTCGGAGGGACCTTCGGAATTTTAGTAGATGATGGCGGTTACGTTGCAGAATCTTGTGTTCTCAACACGGCCTTTGTAGATAAACGTGGGGTACTACGAACGCCGCCTTTTGAAGGCATTCTAACTGGTACAACTATTCAGCGTTGTATGGACTTAGCGCAAAAACAATTAATACCTGAAGGTCTCCTCACAGGTTTAGAACAAGCCCCGGTAAAAGCTTCTGACGTGACCGGAGATCAAATTTCAGAAATGTTTGTGTGCGGGGGAGATACCCATATCTACCCAGTTACGTCATGGGATGGAATTCAAGTTGGGCAAGGAAAAGTTGGATCGGTGGCACAGCGCCTAATCGAACTGGTTGAAGGAGAAGCTGACGGGTCTATTCAGGGTGACCCTGATGATTACACCAAAGTCTATTACAAAGCTTAATATGCGTAATTTGTGGCTAAGAACAACTTCAGCCCACAACGTCTCACTCGACATGCTCACGCATCCACTCCTCAAGATCTCAGCTGTTTCGGGTATCACCGAGCACATGGCAGTGACTTACCATCGATCTAAGATCAATACGTGACAGTTATCAGCGACCCTCGACCTCAGCCTAAAAAATTTCCAGCTGATATTCCGATTGTTCGCGTGCGTCAAGAAGAGCTACAAGATTTCACGAACGCTCTTCGGAATTCAACGGCTCGAGCTATCGACACAGAGACGGTCTATCACCCTGATGCTTTCACTGAAGGCCCTGGGCAGCTCCGAGTGATATCTGCTGCAACAAAATTTGCTGATGGGACTGAAACCGCATGGGTAATTGACGCAAACGAAATTTCAGTTGAAAGTCTAGCTACCGCTCTCTCCGGCATAACAGCAGATGCATGGAATGCAAATTTTGATTCGCATGTAATAGACCGAGACGTTTTTGCGCCAGCTAAACAATTAGGGCTTAGCGTCGAGCCCTTGCGTTGGTGGGATGCACAACTAGCAGACGCGTTGCTTTATCAGGGCCTAAGTGGCTTTAACTTCTACCATGGTCTTGCTTGGGCATCAGAATCGTACTTAGGGATTCACGCAGAAGGTAAAGGCACCACACAACTTTCTTACACCGCTGATTCAGCTCTGACAGAGCAACAAGTCATCTATGCTGCATCTGATGCTATTCAAACTATGTGGGTCGCTGAAAAGATCAGGGGCAGGATCAGCCATTCATCGCTAGATACTATTTGCGAGCTAGAGCAACGGGCTAGACCCTTCCTTAATCAAATGGAACGAGCGGGGTTACCTTTCAACTGGGAAACTTGGCAAGAAGAGCTAACCGCAATGGAGCTGGATCGAAAGAGAGTAGTCACCCAGCTCGCCCAGATGAGTGGAGGTGGCCAAGCCTCACTATTTTCGGAATCGCTTGAACCTTCTTGGAATCCTTCTAGCGAAGCGCAGACAAAAGAAGCGCTTAACGTTTGGTCGACGCACTATGTACGGCAGTGGGCTAACAAGCACATCGGCGAAGATCGTACTCTTCTCCCCAGCGATTCTCTCAATGCCTCAACTCTTGAACAAATTGGTGGTGAAATGTGCGAACTTCTACTCAGACATCGTGAGCTAAGCAAAATTTTGTCGACTTATGGCGACAATATTCAAACCCATCTCAGATCAGATGGACGTCTTCATCCTGAATATTTACAGGTAGTAGGAACCAACACAGGTCGATTAGCAAGCAGAAACCCGAACGCTCAAAACTTGTCGCCCAAAATGAAGAGACATATCCGACCCAAAGAACATGACCGCGTTTTCATACATGCTGACCTCTCGCAAGCGGAACTAAGGTTCGTAACCCAAGTAGCTTCAGATACTAATATGCGAGCAGCCTTTCAAAAAGGCGTCGATATTCATGAAGCTACCGCTGAGCGAATGTTTCAAGTTGATATGGCCGAGTTGGCCAATACTGATTCTCTAGCTCATGCTGAATTTCGAAACAAAGCTAAGAAAATCAACTTTGGAATCGTTTACGGACAACGCGGAGCCGGGCTAGCTCGAAGCCTTACCCAATCAGGCGTATCCACCTCCACGGAAGAAGGCACAAAACTGTTAGATGCCTACTTAGCTGCATATCCAGATATAGCGAGCTGGCTGAAGGTTCGTGACCAATTCATCGAACAGCTAGCTTCTTCAACAATTGAAATAGATTGGGAATTGACCTTCAAACTCCATTCTATGTTTGGTCCGATTCGGGCCGCACGAAGACAATTCCGAGATAGCTACCGGCGTTGGCCTTCCGCCGAAGAGCTACAAATCGAACTCAGAAATCAGTGGGAGCTGGATGAAGTAGCTTGGACCCTTTCATTCCATGCTCCGGTTGTCTTAAACCTGAAGGCAGAGCCATATCGATTTTCTTCCCATACTCTCGCCGGTCGCCGCCAACAATTCACTCTCCACACCGAAGGAGTGATAGAAAGATCAGCAACCCGGCTTATGCAATCTGACAAGAGTGGTCCGAAACAAGTAAAAGACAAAGTCTTATCTCAGTACCAAATGTCAAATGCCTCTGCAGGCTCTGAGCATTCCGAGATAGAAACAAAGAGACTCTTAGAAAATCGTGCTTTGAGACGTTCGCTTGTCGAAGAAGTTCGTGAGTCAATGGGCGCCGATGCATGGACACTCCTCCTCAACCAGGCATTCAGAGAAGGCATCCGACGATTAGCCAATGCCTACAGAAACGCTCCCATACAAGGCGGCGTAGCAGACATAATGCTTGATGCTTACGGGCAACTTTATGAGAAGCTACAAATATTCGATAGAGCGGTCGGCGTGCAAACGGTACATGACAGCGTAGTAATCGAATGTTCTCGGTCTGAGTCTGTTCAGATTGGACAACTCGTCAAATCAACTCTCGAAAAATCTATGGCTCGATGGTGTCCCGATGTCACTCCATTAGCCGACACTGATATACGCGTCAGTCTTTCTGAGAAAGACATTATCTCTGAGATTGTCTCTTAGTTTTTGGTTACTTTCTCTATTAACAAAATTTCAGACAAACTCATTCAAACCGGCCTATTCTCTCAGCATGACAATAGAAACTCATGATCGTCTTGAACTACACGAACTGCCCGGCCGGTATGGCGATGCCATCGATGACCGCAACTGGGATTCACTGAGAAACATATTCACTGAGGACGCTGTCTTTGACCTCACCGACCTTGGAGCTCCTCGGCTAGAAGGAATCGATCAAATCGTCAAATTCATGGATGAAGAAGCAGCTCATCCCAAGACACACATGATGACAAACATTTATGTAGATGAGAGAGGCGAGCAGATGCACATGTTCTTCAGGATCGTGGCTCTCCTCGGCAAAGGCTTTGTCGGTACCGCTTCTTATTACGATGAAGTCGTAAAGACACCATCCGGTTGGCGAGTCAAAAATCGAATTGTCACTATCAAACGTCGAGATAAACGCGCAGCAAAAGTTGATCTAACCTCTTAGCGGTACTACCAAATTAAACTCAGAAATTTGAGTTTGGCGCACCAATTTCATCTCTGAGATACACAAAATAGCTACAGATCAATTAATAGGTAAAGGCTTTACTGGGGTTTCACCCCGGCCAAGGTAACTCTTTCCATTCGTCGATGGTGGCCACCATGGTCAGGCACAGCATAGTGCTGGGTTATTCGGTTATCCCACTGGGCAACACTTCCTGGAGCCCAACGGAACCGGCACTGGAACTCAGGGACGTTTACTTGTTCATACAGTTGGTGACGCAACGGCCTACTCTCCGCAGCTGTCATACCGTCAATCGTTAGAGTAAAAACTCTGTTGATAAAAATACCCTTTGCCCGTGTCACTGGGTGAGTTCGCACAACCGGATGTTTTTGATCCGGATACTTTTCATAGGCTTCATCTTTTTTGTCATCTGGAATCTTCGAACCGAATGCCTTCATATAGGAATGGATCGCAAACTGCCCCTCAATTTCACTTTTTATTTTATCTGAGAGCCGCTCGTACGCCATTTCCATATTTGCCCAACAGGTGTCTCCACCCCAAGGGGGCAATTCTCTGCCAGCAAGGATGGAACCAGTCGGAGGGCACTCGCGAAAAGTAACATCACTATGCCATTGCTCAGCTGCTTCGAATTTTTCTGGTGTTGACTGCAGAACTAAGATTTCTGGATAATCCGAGTCTTGATCACTAAACGGATGAACTTCCAATTGCCCAAAAGCTTTTCCGTAATTTACATGCTGTGCCTTCGTTAATTCTTGCTCCCTAAAAAACAGAACTTTGTGAGCCATCCATGCATCATGTACTTCAGCAATGACCTCATCATCAAAGTCACGTAAATCGATACCTAAAACCTCAGCGCCAATAGAGCCCGTCACCGGCAGCACTTTGATCCGGTTGTAATCATTAACCGCAGCCGCTTGAACTCGCATCATCATCCTCTTTAGTTTGAGTTCACCACTCGCATCAGTGATTTAATCTTAAATCAGCATAATCCTTGAACCAAAACATTACCTAGCGCAGGCTAGTTAGGGCCTCAGGACGAAGTGTGATTAGAGCCCGTCATCTCTTCTCGAGAAGTAAACCAATAAGTCATCACAGCTAAAAGAGTGACTATTCCCATGAGCACGATTGTGACACGCAATCCGACAACCTCCGCTAAGGCTCCCAACGGAGCCGCCGCAATTCCGAATCCTGCCCAAGAAAGCTGCATCATAGACTGGACACGCCCTTGGTGAACAGAATCTGTTTCTGACATGGAGATACTGCTGCTAAGCGTTTGGAAGCCTGTGGTGCAAGCGCCAAGTACCGCAACGACAATGAGCGCAACCCAGTAAGACGGACTCAAACCAAAAATTATGACTCCGATGCCGAATCCAATTCCACAAATTACCATGATCTGGCGAGCAACTAAACCCTCCGCTCGAGACGCCACTATCGCTGAAATAGCAACCGCTCCGATAGCCGAAGCAGTACTCATAAAGCCCACTTCACTATCACCAAGACCAAATATCCCTTCGACTAACGCTGGCATGAAGGCTGTGTAGTTAAAACCAAACATGATCGAGATAACGCTCGTCAGTACTAAACGTTTCAGGTGAGGCCGTTCCCTAACGTATCTAACGCCATCAATAATTTCTCTTATCGGATTCCGTTTCTCTTTAGATATCGGTGGCGATGATGGCAGCCGCAACGCCAGGACCACGCTTCCCAACGAAAACAAAGCGGCAATAATATACGCTCCACCAATACCAAACAGTGCTACCCCAGCAAGAACACCAGCCAACGAAGGGGCAAAAATTCGAGTTGTGCTCATGGAAAGCGATGTGAGACTGATTGCGTTTCCGAGCTGTTCTCGACCCACAAGTTCAGCAGCAAACGAAATTCGAGCTGGACCAAATAATCCGAACATTGCTCCTTGCACTGCGCCTGAAACTAGCAGCATCCAAAATTTACCATTACCAGAAATAACTGCTATTCCCATGAACAAAGCGCTCAAAGCTATAAATGCCTGAGCACCTGCTATCAAACTTTTTTTGTTAAATCGGTCTGCGGCAACTCCCCCAAGGGGCGTGAATACCAAAAGACCAAGACCAAACATTAAATAAACCGCACCCAAAGCTCCTTCACGTTCAGTTAAGTCCCAAGCAAGCAAGCCCCGCAGCAAAAATTGCATTTGGATGCCCATGAACGAGAAAACTCCGCTCCACCACAACATCCGAAAAGCCGGCACTCTTAGAGACGCAAACGTATCTCTATTCGCATCAGATCTAGATCTGGATTTTCGCATTAGATACGTCACAATACCTTCCAACTAGACCAACCGTGGCAGATCGGCCTACGATCTAGTAGCTACACGCCTCTAGGATGTGTAGAAAATAGAACTGGCCAAAAAAGAGGAGTAAACCTATGAGAGAAGCTGTCATCGTAGACGCCGTCCGTACACCTGGAGGCAAACGAAACGGCAAGTTACAAGATTGGCATGCAGTCGATCTTGCCGCACATGTACTTAAAGCCATAGAAGAACGAAACGGGCTTAACCCCGAACTTGTCGATGACGTGATTATGGGTTGTGTAATGCAGGTAGGTGAACAATCCCTTAACATTGGACGAAATGCAGTCCTAGCGGCCGGATGGCCAGAGTCAGTTCCAGCCACTACTGTCGATCGTCAATGCGGATCAAGTCAACAGGCTTTGCATTTCGCTGCCCAAGGCGTTATCGCCGGAGCTTACGACATAGTTATCGCAGCAGGCGTTGAAGTGATGACTCGGACCCCAATGGGAGCAAGCGTTGTTAAGGGCATGGGGTTTCCCTTCAGCGACACTATGCAAGAGCGTTACGAAGAGACCGGGCTTCCACCTCAAGGAATAGGCGCGGAAATGATCGCCGATGAGTACGGATTAACTCGGGCAGACTTGGATGCTTTTGGCGCTGAAAGCCAACGTCGAGCAGCTGTTGCCACTTCCGAAGGGCGTTTTGAAAACGAAATCATTCCTGTGCCTGTCGTAGTTGATGGGGAAACAATCATGATGGACAGAGATGAGGGAATCCGTGATGGCACAACACCCACGACTCTTGGTGCTCTAAAACCTGCATTTAAAGAAGACGGGAAAGTAACTGCCGGAAACTCCTCGCAAATAAGCGATGGTGCCTCTGCCGTTTTAGTTATGAGCGCAGAAAAAGCTGCAGAGCTTGGGCTAAAACCACGAGCTCGGTTCCACAGCTTCGCAGTAGCAGGAGCAGATCCAGTAACCATGCTTAAAGGTCCTATCCCAGCAACTGAAAAAATTCTTGAACGTTCGGGCCTCTCAATCGAAGACATAGACCTTTTCGAAGTTAATGAAGCTTTCGCGTCGGTAGTCCTTGCTTGGCAAAAAGAGCATGACACCGATCTCTCCAAAACTAACGTAAACGGCGGAGCAATCGCTCTTGGTCACCCACTCGGCTCTTCTGGAACCAAGCTTATGGCCACGCTTCTTAACGAGCTAGAACGAACCGGCGGTCGTTACGGATTGCAAACAATGTGCGAAGGCGGCGGAATGGCGAACGCAACAATTATCGAAAGGATCGAGTCCTAATGCCTCGCATGAACCTAGAAGGAAGCTCTTCAATAGTAACTGGCGGAGCATCGGGAATCGGAGAAGCTGCGGCTCGCCAACTAGCTGCCGCAGGCTCGAGAGTAGTTATCGCCGATTTACAAGAAGAGAAAGGACAACAAGTTGCATCAGAGCTTGGTGGCCTTTTCGTTAAATGCGATGTTTCCAACCCCGAAGATGCTATTTCTTCAGTCGCAGCTGCTGCAGAAATGGGTCCTCTTAGAGCACTAGTAAACTCAGCTGGTCTTGGTCGAGCATCAAGAACAATCGACCGAAACAACGTGCCTCACGATCTCGCCCAATTCGAATTTGTCATTAAAATAAATTTGATTGGATCGTTCAACATGCTTAGTCAAGCAGCAGCAGTGATGGCACAAACCGAGCCCCTCGATGCAGATGGAAGTCGCGGCGCCATAGTCAATATGGCTTCTGCAGCAGCATTCGATGGCCAAATAGGTCAAGCCGCTTACTCCGCGTCAAAGGGTGGCGTGGTCGGCATGACGTTACCTGTGGCTCGTGACTTGGCAGCAACCGGGATTCGTGTCAACACCATCGCTCCTGGTTTAATAGATACTCCCATTTATGGAGAAGGTGAACAAAGCGACCAGTTCAAAGCTCATCTAGGGCAAAGCGTTCTATTTCCGAAGCGACTCGGTTACGGCGAAGAGTTGGCTTTCATGGTGATGGAGTGTCTAACTAATCCATACATGAATGGTGAAACCATTCGTTGTGATGGTGGAATAAGGATGCCTCCGCGCTAATAGCTAGTGCTTTGAGCTCAACATATGGTCAAAGCGAATTCAAAAACGATATGACACTTTCATTAAATGCCGCAGGTTGTTCCTGGTTCGCTAGGTGGCCTGCGGCATTTATCTCTTTTAATACTGATCTACGT
Source organism: Acidimicrobiaceae bacterium (assembly GCA_905182565.1). GTDB lineage: Bacteria > Actinomycetota > Acidimicrobiia > Acidimicrobiales > Poriferisodalaceae > UBA9040. The sequence goes on from CAJJCB010000020.1 coordinate 43,964, forward strand.
ATTCCATTCGCCAAGGTTCTCGATGCTTCAGGTGGAGTGACTACGTCTTGAGCGCCATAGACCACAAGAGTCGGAGCCTCCACGTTCTTTAACACATCACTATGGTCAGTATCTGCCATGGAGTCGCAAGCCCAGGCATAACCTGGCATCCGAATCGAATCAGCAAATAACTGTTCAACCTGCTTCAAGACATCATTAGCCGTTCCTGGAGCAACCAATAAGTGAGAGCGCTCTTGTGCGAATACCGTTGCGCCCTTCTCCTCTAGAACTGAGGCCCTCCCTCGCATCAACTTTGCCTGAGAACTCGTAGTTCCTGACCCAACGCTTGAATCTGCCAGTATCAAGCCAGAAACCAGTTCCGGATGTCGCATCGCTAGACGAGTAGCGGTCACACCGCCCCATGAGACTCCAAGGACAACAGCTTTTGAGTAACCAAGCTCCTGTATTAATTCTGCGGCTGAGTCTGCCCAACCTGACAAACCAGGCGCCTCTAGCGGATCTGGAGAATACCGATACCCCGGCGCATCCCACGCAACCAAGCGATATCCGGCTTCGTCGGCTAATGTTCGCTGGTTAAGAAACGCATCAGCACAAGACCCGATGCCATGTAGGCATAAAAGCAGAGGCTGATTTTCTGAACCGTGAGACCAATAAAAAAGTTTTTTAGCAGGAAGACCCACTGTCACACTTTCGCCTTAGGAGTTGACAATCCAGCAATTTCAGAACGTGTTTTGTAGATACAACCACCTAGGTCTGTGGCTCCCCCTGTGACGACATACAAGTCGCGCATATCAGACCCGCCAAAACATAAGCTTGTTACCATGGGGTCCGGAATACTAATAGAAATATCAGGGGTGCCATCAGGAAGATACCGTTGGACTCTTCCACCTTCCGCCAACGCCACCCAAACGCCACCCTGAATATCAATTGCTAAACCGTCTGGAACGGCGCCATGCTCTTCAACAAAAGATCGTTTATTCACCACTGAATCCCCTTCAACGTCTGACATCCAGACCCGTCCAGGGATACTGTCTGAGTGATAGAGAGTCATTCCATCTGGAGAAAAACCGATACCGTTCGTAAGTTGAACTCCGTCATAAATTTGCGTGGCGTCTCCATTTAATTCGAGTCTCCAAAGCTCACCTGCCTGCCGTTCTTTCGCGTTGCTGAAAGGATCAGAACGCAACGAGCCAACATAGATACGCCCTGCAGCATCAGTATGGAGGTCATTGAACCCAGGAAACCCTGGATCAAATAGTATTCGCGTATCTCCATCTTTAACTATTTGAATGTTTCGCCCACCAACGACAAGGCCTCCATTCTCATGAAATACCATTCCACCGACTCCGCGCCGTTTAGGAATGACCACCTCAATTTCACCTGAGGGCTTCCTCAGCCGGACTCCCCCATTTGGAACGTCCGAGAAATACAAATTATCATTTTCATCTACACGTGGGCCTTCTATCAAACCCCAACCAGATGAGAGTAACTCTAGATCTGTACTCAACGTTGCCCCTTTTCTATATCTCGACTGCATTCATATTAATGATCTAAAAAAATCTAGCTAACTCACGAGTAGCGTCTATTTCTTCTTCGAAGACGAACCACTTTTAGCGTTGTTCTCTCATCTATTTGCCACCAACGTAAAACCATCATAATTTTCGCTCGCTACCTTGTCGCAACGTCTCACGTAACCTGGAAAACCAAGTAATGGCATAAACACGCGCGTTTTCCCAGGAACATTCGCCCCCAGGTACCAGGAATTACACGATGGGAAAAGCGTTTTGTGAGCTATCGCATTGACATGCTCCACCCAATCAGTTTCTGCCGATACAGTCGCTTCAATTGTCTTATGAGCTGTTTCGTCCATCCAGGCGATGCAGTCGCTGATCCATTCAACATGTTGCTGGATCGACACAATCATATTCGTTAGAACTGATGGACTTCCTGGGCCCGAAACCATGAACATATTTGGGAAACCGGGCACGCTAAGGCCAAGATAAGTTCTCGGGCCGGCAGACCACTTATCTCGTATGGATAAGTTTGAGCGGCCTCGAATATCAACTTTTAAGATCGACCCAGTCATCGCATCGAAACCAGTAGCAAAAATCAAGACATCAACTTCATAAGCATTGTCAGCTGTTTTTAAACCTTCGCTGGTCACCCGTTCAATATTGTCTTCCGAAACGTCAACCAAATGAACATTGGGCCGGTTGAAGGTCTCGTAGTAACCGCTATCGATAACGAGCCTCTTGCAGCCAATGATATGTTCTGGGCTAAGTTTTCTGGCCATCTCAGGATCGGTTACGATATCTTCAATTTTACTTCGGACGAACTCAGCTGCGTAAACATTGGCACTTTCATCAAGTATCAAGTCTGCGTACGATCTCATAAAAGAAGTCCCACCGCTTTCCCACCAGCTCTCAAAGCTGGTTGCACGGTCTTCCGCTGATGCTTCATGAACTGACTCTTTGCTTTGCGGTAAATTTGCACCCAATGCTGCAGGCATAGCAAAATTTTCGTCTCTAAATTCCTTGTACCTGTCCTTAGTCTCCCGCACCCTCACCGGATCCAGTTTTTCATTTCGCGCTGGCACCGTGTACTGGGCTGTTCGTTGAAAAACAGTTAGCTCAGCGCATTCTCGAGCGATAACTGGTATCGCTTGCACAGCAGATGAGCCAGTTCCAATGATTCCGACGCGTTTTCCAGCTAAATCAACGCCTTCTTTCGGCCATTGCCCTGTATGCACAACTTCACCACGGAAATCTTCTATGCCATCCATGTCTGGCGTGTTCGTAGAGGAAAGGCAGCCCGTAGCCATAACAAAGAATCTGGCAGTTACTGACTCACCGCTGTCACTTTCAACCACCCACTTGTCTGTTGTCTCATTAAACACAGCAGATAACACGCGAGTGTTAAAGGAAATATCTTTTCTTAAGTCAAATCTATCAGCCACATGGTTTGCATATTTAAGAATTTCTGGTTGCCCTGAATACCGTTCTGTCCATTCCCATTCTTGTTGTAACGCTTCGTCAAAACTGTAACTGTATTCAAGACTTTCTACGTCGCAACGGGCACCCGGATAGCGGTTCCAATACCAGGTACCACCGACTCCTGAACCAGCCTCAATTACGCGCACCTCGTACCCCATCTTACGAAGACGGTGAAGCATGTACATTCCAGCAAACCCCGCGCCAACAACGACAACATCTTTTTCTTGCTCGTCTTGTAAAACTTTTTGGGCCATGTTGATAAACCATAACCACCGATTCGCTCTTCAGTTCGTTTTTATCGAAGTTTCAAGGGAAAGCCAGCCCGTTCAAACAAGTCCTCAATCATCCGTAAAGTAAGGCCCCAAACGACTCTTTCAGAATCAATTTGAATACCGGGCCACAACTGATTACCCAACAGCGGGTACGCATATTGAATATGTCGAGATGGATCAAATAAATTTTCTACCGGAACCCACACGATGGCAGCTACTTCATGATTCAAGCTTGTAGTGAAATCTTGTTGGTCGTACCAGTACAGATACGGAGTCACTAATAATTTTTGAGAGCTACCTTTTGGGCCGCCTTCTTGGTCACTTAAACAACCTAAAGTCATTGTTTGATTTAAATCGAATCCTATTTCCTCCAATGTTTCTCGTCGTGCCGTATCTAATGAGTTTTTATCTTTTAATTCGGTTCTCCCACCAGGGAAGGCCATTTGACCTGACCATGGATCTCCTTCCTTAACGGCTCTCTCAATGAACAATACCTCGGGTCCCTTTTCACCTAAACGCAAAACAGCTGCTACCGCCGCAGTCGGTCCCAAATAGTTGTCTTCGCGTCGTTCATCGAGAAAAGTTTTCAACATTGAGGGATTGAAGACGCTTTGCACAAGTATTTAGGGTACGTGGGCATCTATGGTCAAGATATGTCTGGTTTAGAAAAAAACGAATTTGATTTATTTCTCACAAAAGTCATTCACTTTCGGGATGAGGCAATTACGCCTCGCGTTCTCGAATGGGAAAACAACAGAGTATTCCCCAGATCAGTTCTCACACAAGCAGCAACTGAACTCGGACTTCTTGGAATGGAGATAGAAACAAGCTCTGGTGGGCTTGGGCTCACATTCGAACAAAAATTATGTGTGCTTGACAAGATCTCAGAAACCTCTATGCCCTTCGCTTTCAGCCTGGTCAATACCCACAACGTGGCTGCGCGAATAGCCCGCCAAGGTTCAGACAAGCACAGAGAATTATTTCTCGATGACCTAATTACAGGTGCTCGATTTGGTTCGACTGCTCTCACAGAACCATCTGCGGGAAGCGATTTTGGTGCGATAAAGACGTTAGCTACGCGCACTAAGGATGGCTGGCTTCTAAGTGGCGAGAAAGCTTGGATCACAAATGCAGCTGCATCAGATGTGATAATCATTTATGCCCAAACCGAAAAAGATGCTGGTGCCCGAGGAATAGCATCATTTTTGATTGATGGAACTCAGCAGGGCTTTAGCCGAACTGAGCCTTTCTCTTTGATCGGTGGCCATGCAATCGGAACTGGGGGATTTCGTTTAGATAACTATTTCTGTCCAGATGAGGATGTTTTAGCTCCGGCGGGAGAAGGATTTCTGGCAGCACTGTCGAGTATCAACGAAGCTCGAACCTACGTCGCCTCGATGTGCTGCTCAATGGTTAGCTTCGCGTTGCGGAAAGCGGTCATATATGCTTCCACACGCAAAACTTTCGGACACACTCTGCTCGAGCACCAAGGTGTCGCTTGGTCTCTCGCTAATGTAGCTAACCAACTCGAGGCTGCATTGTTGCTCACGGAGAAAGCCGTTTCCACAATTTCTAGTGGTAAGTCTAAGGAAGCTATACTTGCCGCTTCACATGCCAAGAAGTTCACATCCGAGATGATCGAGCCCGCCCTCATAGCTTGCATCCAATCGATGGGAGCAGAGGGACTGCGAGAGGAGCATCTGCTAGGCCACCATATGTCAGCCGCCCGGATAGCAAATTATGTGGATGGTTCAACTGAAATACAAACTGAACGAATCTCCAAATCTCTTCTCCAAACCTACGGAACTTAGATTTCAACGGAGCTAAGCAACAAAACGCAAACTATTCAAGAAGATGCGAAGCTTGCAAAAGAATCGCTAAATCATAGATTTCGTAACCAGAGGGCGCCCTAATTCATTTCGAAAATAATGCGACTCAGACCGAGCTTCGATAATAATATGATTAGGCGCATCTGCCTTGTTTCCAAATAGTGCCCATAAGTCCAACTTTCTGCGAGGATGCACGAATGAGCGACCCCAAGCCGGCGACGGAACAATCAGCTTATTTAAACCAATTAGCTCGGGACAAGCTTTCTTTCGATGACACAGCGGACTTCGCTAGAGCTCATCAAGGGTTTATTACTTCGATATCTGATGGACGGATCGAATCAGATGATCGAGTTATTTGGGACACGTCAGCTTACGACTTCCTTAATGAAGACACCCACATTCCAAACTCAGTACATCCAGGTTTATGGAGACAAGCGCAACTCAACACAATTCATGGTCTTTTTGAAGTCTGCGAAGGCGTCTGGCAAGTTCGAGGCTACGACATTTCAAACTTGACGCTGATAGCAGGTAAAACTGGATGGATTCTAGTCGATGTGCTCACTACAGCAGCTACTGCTTCAGCTTGCCTGGCGCTCGCCAATCAAACCCTCGGAGAACGACCAGTTGTCGCTGTTATATACACGCACTCTCACGCAGACCACTTTGGAGGGATCAAAGGCGTCACAACTGCTGAAGAAGTAGCGGCTGGAAAAGTAAGGATTATTGCCCCAGAAGGCTTCCTTACCGAAGTCGTTAACGAAAACGTGATAGCCGGCCCTGCGATGACGCGCAGAGCGCTCTATCAATTCGGGCTATTCTTACCTCCTGGTGAACGCGGACACATCGACAATGGTCTCGGTAAGGCAATACCTTTTTCTCCTTCGGGCCTAATAGCACCAACCGAAACGATCGATTCAACCGGCACTGAGCTAACCGTCGATGGAGTTCGAATAGTTTTTCAAAACACTCCTGATGCCGAAGCCCCAGCCGAAATGAATTTTTGGTTTCCCGATATGCGGCTCTTATGCATGGCCGAAAACTGCACCCATAACATGCACAACCTCTACCCCATTAGAGGAGCACAGACCCGAGATGCCCTAGCTTGGTCGAAATACATTGATGAGGCACTCCACCTCTGGGGTGATAGCAGCGACATTTTGTTTGCTACACATCATTGGCCAAGATTCGGCAACCAAGACGTAAAAGAATTCCTTGTTTTGCAACGCGATCTATACCGTTGGATCCATGACCAGACAATGCGGCTAGCTAACCTTGGCTCTACTCCAACCGAAATAGCAGAGCAACTGAGCCTTCCTAGTTGTTTCTCTACCGAGTCTCATGTGCAAGGCTACTACGGCACTCTGTCTCACAACGCTAAATCTGTGTACAACAAATACCTCGGATGGTACGACGGCAACCCAGCAAATTTAAATCCTCATCCTCCAGAAGAAAGCGGTAGCCGATACGTAGAGTTCATGGGAGGTCCCAAAAAGTTACTGGAACAAGCCCAATCATCGTTTGCATCGGGTGACTATCGCTGGGTAGCTCAAGTAGTCAATCACTTGGTTTTTGCAGACCCAAATAATAGCGAAGCTCGAAGTCTTCAGGCGGATGCTCTTGAACAGCTGGGTTATCAATCAGAATCAGGGACATGGAGAAACGCATACCTATATGGTGCTCAGGAGCTAAGAAATGGTTCTCTGAAAAGCGGAAGTGCCGCAGGCCGTCAGCTAGCGCATGCGATGACCGCTGAACAATTATTCGACAGCCTGGGCGTTCGCATCGATGGAGAACACTTAGATGGCCTAGATGAACGGATTAACTGGTACTTCACGGACCTGGATGAGAGTCATGTCCTCGGGCTCAAGAATTGCACAATTAATCATTCTTCACACACAACGGAGATTGAGGCAAGCGCGTCAATCAACATTAGTCGCGAGGTATTTGCCAACATTTTAGGAGGCATGACATCATTCGAGTCTGAAAGTTCTAGCGGAAATATAACAACCACTGGAAAAATTGAGGTCCTTCAACAACTATTCGACTCACTCACAACATTCGAACTTTTTGCAGTTATCGAGCCTTAACTCCACCTGATGCAGGCGTTGCTATAACTGTAGCGACCGCTCCGAGCACTACTAGGCCTCCAATTCCTTGGGTAATAGTCATAGCTTCATCGTGGATGGGCCAGGCTAAACCGATGGCTACAAGGTGCATAGTTAGCAGATACAAAGAAGATCGCGCAACCTCCATATGTCCATGCACCCATGTCATCAGGACGTGACCAAAGACGCCAGTTATGAAGGCGACGATTGCCATCCATAGCCAATCGTTTCCACCGAACTCAGCCCAATCTTTCCTACCAGCTAACAAAATAACTGGGGGAACTGTCGCCAGAAAAGCCCAAATATTGATTCCTGCCATCCACTCAATCGGGTCAATATCAGAGGTGGAGTCCGATCTCGCTTTTCGTGTGAGCACAAAATAGGCGCTGAAGGTGACTAGCGAAAGAGAGCTAAAGATAACTCCCAGCCAAGAACTCCTGAGTTCGGAACCAGCTCCCAAAATTACTACTACCGAACCAGCGACACCAACCAAAGTAAAGATCAATTGACGTAGCGAAGCACGCTCCCCTAATAGAGGCACTGAAATCATTAGCAAAAGTGCCGGATTCATTGCGCCTATAACAGCTAGTACCGAAACCGTGGCCTCTTGCAACGTCGCCACTACGAAGATGAGATTAATCCCGAAACATATTCCTGGTAACGCCGTCTTTTTGATAACTAAAAGCCTCAGCGAAGACCCTCTTAGCCACAACAAAACTAATAGGAACGGAGCGGACAGCCCAAACCGAATGCACGTAACAACCAACGGCGGTGCAGTAATTAGTTTGGTAGTCGGTGGACCGACTCCCCATACGATCACTACTACACCAATAGCTATAATTGGAAGCCATCGAAAGTTTCGCTCAGGACGCGTTTGAGGGGGGTCTGCGGCTTTAACTTCGAAAACAGAGGGCCTAGAAAAATCTTCGTGGGTTAAGACCACTCAGCTCCGAACGCATCATCAAACGCCAAGACTTCAGGCGACTGTCGAGTAATAGACCCATGGCCAGATCCAACTGGATAGCCAAGTGGCACAAGCGCCAGGGTTGCCCAATCATTTGGGATATCTAATGCTTTTTTTACCTTGTCTTCTTCAAGGCAATGCAAGGTAGTCAGCGTGCAACCGAGACCTTCTGTTCTCGCAGCAAGCATCGCGTTCTGCACAGCTGTATATACAGACCCTCCTCCGACCATGCTTATCCGATCCAATTTCGCGTCCGTGATGGCCATCTGCTTCGGGTCAGCAACAAACATCAGAATTGCAGGTGCTTCGTGCAAGTGATCAGCTAGATAGTCTCCTGCGCTTCGCGCACGTTGACCCTTTTCACGTTCCGCTGTCGGAAGCGCATCAAGACGCGCATCATAGCCCTTCGCATACTTGTACCAAGCCGGACGATATATGTCTGCCAGAGCCTGTTTACGATCCGGGGATGACACTACGATAACCCGCCATGGCTGCATGTTTCCGCCTGTGGGAGCCCAACAAGCTGCTTGAAGAACTGTTTCCAGCACATCACGCGGAATTGGATCTGCTTTGAGCCGTCTCACCGCTCTCAAAGTGCTCATCATCTCATAGATATCGTTCATACAAATTTCCCCCAGTCGCTGAATGGCATTCTTTCGCTTCTTAGCGTGTTAACTTTTTTCGTTTCATCTCGTTTACCGATCGCCATGCCACAAAACAACATTTCGTTGTCAGGAGCTTGCACAAAGTTTTGCACTGCTTTCCAATGATTTGCCCATGCCTCTTGAGGACATGTATCTAAACCAGCTTCTACGGCAAGCAACATAAACGTTTGCAGAAACATTCCTAGGTCCGACCATTGGGCAGACCCCATTTTTCGATCAACGAAACAAAAGAACGCTGCGGGCGCATCAAAGAAATCAAAATTTCTCGCTAGATGGGCGTACCTCGCTGCCTTGTCTTCTCTTCCGACACCCATTTTTTCGTACATTGCTTCGCCTAAGGCATACCGATTGGTCCGATATGGCTCATGAAGTCCCTCTGGGTAGACCGGGTACTCCGACTCGCTAGCTTTTTGGTCTTCCATGAAAGTTCGGAAACGCTCCATCGACTGGCCATTAATTACGTAGATTCTCCAAGGCTGCACGTTTCCGCCTGATGGAGCTCGCGCCGAAACTTCAAGCAGCTGTTGAATCTCTTCATCACTGACTGGGTCTTGCAAAAAACCTCTTATAGTAGCTCGATGCTGAACTGCTTCACTGACTTTCACGATTACCTCTCAAAATCTTGTTCAAACCTTGATTGTGCCGGACTTTCACACCAGATGTCTTCTAAACCGGTGAAAGTCTCTAATGTTTAGAAACTTCTTCCTCACGAAGAAACCCATTTAACGCCACAGAGACAGTACTTATCTCAATTTTGCGCATTTCGGACAAATTTTCTTCTGTAGATTACGAGCGTAGATTTAGTAACTGATTCTTCAATAGCTTTCACCATCTAAGTTTTCGTCGCTTTAAACCACTAAAAACTGACCCACATTGGAGTGCGAATGTCTGTTACCCCGAATTTCTCTATTGATTTATCCGGCCAAGTGGCATTAGTAACTGGCACTACTTCAGGGTTAGGGAAAAGATTTGCAACAGTATTAGCAGCTTGCGGAGCCAAAGTAGCTATCGCTGGCAGAAGAGCAGAACGGCTCGAAGAACTCGCTGCGGAGCTACGCCTAACGGGTGCTGAAGTCATGACCGTGCCGCTAGACGTCACCGACACCGATGCTCTTTTTGCCGCTGTTGCAGCGGTAGAAGAAGAACTCGGAACTATCCAAATTCTGGTCAACAATGCTGGGAAGCCAGACGCAAAATTAGCGTTGAAGATGGACCCAGCGTTTGTAGACGAGATGGTAGCAACAAACCTAACTTCGCTTTTCCACCTTGCAACCGAAGTTACGCGCCGGCTCATTGCAGCTGAACTTCCCGGAAGAATAGTTAACATAGCTTCGATGGCTGCGTTCAACGCTGGCATCGGGAGTTCTTGGTATGCCATAACTAAAAGTGCTGTCACGCGCATGACTGAAATGTTGGCTCTTGAATTCGCCCGAAATGATATCAACGTGAACTGCATAGCTCCGGGCGCTTTCGAGAGCGAAATGATGGATGGAATGCTGAGCCGCATGGGAGACATCACCAAGGGCTTTCCGCGTCATCGACTTGGGACTCCCTCTCAACTCGACAGTACTCTTCTATTCCTCGTCTCTCCTTCTTCAGATTTCGTAACCGGCACGACAATCAAAGTCCACGATGCTCAAGGCGCTGGTTAAGAATGAGCACTTCGATCGGTAGATTATAGAGACATGGCGGATATTCAGGCAGCAGCCGAACAATGGCAAACTCAAGGTTGGGTTTTGGTCCACGATCTGGTCCCAGTTGATGATATTGACTTGGCTGTGAACGAACTGTGGGAGCTTTTCCCTACCCCAGATGAATACCACTCAGGTAGTTCCGCAGCCAGAACACGCTTTGAGACTCAGAGCACCGATGACCGTTATAAACCAACTGATAATCGGGCAGCTTTCGAAGAAGCACCGTTAGGCGAACTTAGTTTTCGCGCTCGTCAATTTTTAGGGCTAGTAATGTTTCCATACTCCTCGATGCTCCTTAACCGACTTCACATTCACCCCAACGTAGTTAGCTTCGCTCAGCTTGCGATGGAAGAAACAGATCTCCGGCTCTACCAGGCAAGAACATGGGGGAAATATACTGGCGTGACTGATTACGATCAACCGTTTCACCAAGATCGAAATCACAATATTGTTCCTGACCGACTAGAAAAAGGTTGGTGGAACATGGAAGGGTTTCTCTACCTAAGCGATGTCGAGGACGGCGTCGGAGCAACTGAAATTTTAGGCAATGGGGTAACTTTGCCTGAAGGAAAACCTATTTCAGCTTCTGGAAGGCGGGGCTCTTTTTTGGCCTATCGGCCTGACATCTGGCATCGCGGAGTCAACCTAACCAAACCAGGTGGGGCTCGATTCATCATGAGTACTTCCTTTAGAAACGCCGGACACGACTGGATCGGATTTGATAGCTTCCAACAACACTCGAACCGAGGGCCTTGGTCTAAATTTGCTGCGAGCTGCTCACCAGAGGAGCTCGCCTTGTTCGGCGCACCGCTTCCAGGTCATCCTTATTGGACCCCGGAACTTGTTGATGCTTTTGAAGAGCGCTACAAGGGCATCGATGCATCGCCTTGGCGAAATAGCCTCCCCCTATGAGCCGTTTTGCGCTCGCCGCAGAAAAGCCTAATTCGTGAAGGCTGCAGAAGAAGGCAACCGCTATAAAGAGTTCATAGCGTTCACGGCGCTTCTTACAAGCGCCGTCGCTTTATCAATCGATATGCTCTTGCCAGCTTTTTCAGACTTACGTCTGGATTTTTCTTTAGCGGAAGACTCGAACCTGCCGGCGTTAACCATCACTTGCTTGTTCATAGGTATGGCAATCGGCACTCCGATCTACGGACCGCTTGCCGACACTTTTGGTCGGATACGCATACTACAAATAGGAATTTTTCTTTTCGCCATCGGGGCAATCGGTTCAACATTTGCTCCAAATTTTAGTTTTTTGCTTATTTCGCGAGTGATCTGGGGATTCGGCTGCGCTGCTCCTAGAAGTCTTGCTCAAGCCATGGTTCGTGATCGGTTCGAAGGTGATGAGATGGCGCGAGTCATGGGCATCATCCAAACCGTGTTCTTTGCCGGACCTGTGCTCGCTCCGTTAATCGGCCATCTACTTCTCCAAATTGGCTCTTGGCGCCTCACAATGGCATTTGGCCTCGCTACAGCTATAGCCATGTGGTTATGGTCATTTCGTATTCCGGAATCTCTAACCGAAAACAAAAAAAGAGCCCTGACTTTCGAGAGTATAAGAACGGGAGTTAAGGCAGTTTGTCGTAACCGAACCACGGTTGGCTACAGCTTGACCCTAATGTTTGCCGCTGGAGCGTTCTACAGTTTCCTCAGCAGCTCAGAACTGATCGTGACTCAGGTTCTCGCCCGACCTGGCTGGTTTGTTCCTTATTTCAGCGTGACTATGGTGGTGATGGCTATTGTCGCTCTGCTGGGGAGTAAGTTAGTAGGACGAATAGGTGCTCGCTCCATGGCTCGACGGGCACTTATTGCTCAGTTTGTTTTCAGCTCAATTTCTCTGATAGTTGCCTTATCGACTTCAGGAGTACCGCCTGCAATTCTGTGGATGTTCTTAACTTCAGCACAGATTGCTTCAATGGTTCTCATGATGCCCACCATGACCACCTTGAGCCTCGAGCCGATGGGTAACCTTGCAGGCACTGCTACTTCCATTATCGGTTTCGTGTCTCTTGCCGGTGGAGCGTTACTAGGAGCTAGTATCGACCGTCAGATCACAAGCACCGTAACTCCTTTAAGCGCTGGGTATTTCCTCTTTACTAGCATCGGACTTCTCGTCTTAGCGTTCGTGGTCCCAAAGGCTCCAAAGAAACTTCGTACTTAATGAATTACAGTTGGAACAAAACGTGGGCCTCTAATTTGCGTGCCGCCCCATAAGACTTCTTTATTCTCCGCGACACTAAAGTTTGGAAATCTCTCTAACCATTCTTCGATTGCTACCACAAGCTCCATACGGGCCAAGTTGGAGCCCAGACAACGGTGGATACCAATCCCAAAAGCAAAATGGCGATTTTCCTGACGGTCAATCACAACGTTGTCAGGATCATCAAACATTTCAGGATCGCGATTGCTAGCACCGAAGGGCAAAAAAACTTTATCTCCAGCTTCCACGGGGTGCCCGCCAATCTCGGTGTCTTCAGTGACAACACGCGCCATGGTCACCGGCGCGTAAGCGCGAAGAAACTCCTCAGTTGCAGTCGGTATCAACGAAGAGTCTGCAAGCAGGCGCTCACGATCATCGGAATATTTAGCTAGATGCAGCAAACTGGAACTGATAGAGCTCCATGTTGTATCCATCCCGGCTAATAGAAGTAGAAAACATGTTCCAATCACATGCTTGTCGGTCAAAAAATCACCATTTGGCAAGACCTCTGCATGAAGTTTGCTAATGAGATCCTCTTGTGGCTCCAAGCGCCTTGCTCGAGATAGGTCAGCAAAATAATCGAGAATGTTCTTAGTAGCTCGATTCCTACGATCCCACTCATCCGGATGCGATTGCAGGATATCAACCGCCCATTCGGTGAACATCTGCGAATCTTCTTTCGGTAAACCCAACATTGACCCGATAACGCGCACAGGAATATGTCGCGCATATTCTTCCGCAACGTCCACAACTGAGGTTGGGTCTATCTGATCAAGTAATTCTCTGGCGATCTCACGAGTTCCATCGGCCATCTCGGCGACAGCTTTAGGGCTGAAAAAAGGTAAAAGCATACGTCTGACATCAGCATGGAACGGGGGGTCCGAGGTAATTGGAGGTGCTACTAGTAGTGACGTTCCTTCTGGAGTCGAAGCAACTCCAACATCTCTCGAGGAAAAACTTTTGGTGTCATAAGCAACAGCTGCTATATCTTCATATCTAGTTGGAAGCCACCCACCGCCATCGGACACCGATCGAGCTACTGGGCACTCTTGTCGGAGTTCTTTCCATATTTCTGGGGCACCCTGAACATAGGCCTGACCGAATAGATCTAAATCTTCAAGATTGATATTCCCAGTCATATAAACGTCCTTTGTCTCACTGAACTTGTCCGTCGCGTATGCTTCGCCTATGCCATCAGCCCACAACGTATCAGAAACTCACCAAGGCAGACTAAGAGAGATAGCTCAAAACGTGTTCAGCTATGTTCAACCAGATGGAACATGGTTCATTAACAACATGGGTCTGATAGTCGGAGAAACTGAAGCTATTAGCATCGATACGACATCGACAGAACGCCGCAACCGCAGCTATATCGATGCCATTGAAGCCCTTACTTCCAACCCAGTTAAGCTGGTCGTGAATACTCACCATCATGCTGACCACACACACGGGAACTTCATGTTTCCGGATGCGACTATTGTCGCTCATTCTGAATGTCGCAGAGTTATGGTCGAAACTGGAATCCCAAATTATCGATCAGCTTTCCCCGACGTAGAGTGGGGCGAGCTTAAGTTCAGAGCTCCTGATATCACTATCTCCGGTCTCACTACTCTACATCTCGACGATTTAGCGATAGAGCTAGCCGGCCTCGGTTATGTGGCTCACACTGAAGGAGATCTACTAGTATGGATTCCTAGCAGGCGGGTACTCTTCACTGGGGATCTAATCTTTAACGGAGGTACTCCGTTTGCACTCTTTGGTTCAATCGAAGGAACCTTAAGGGCGTTGGACGTAATCGAAAATTATGAAGCTGAGGTCATCGTTCCGGGCCACGGACCTGCGTTTAAGAAACAACAAACTAGTGAAGTTCTCAATAGCCAACGAGACTACCTTCGATTTGTTCAAGCGACTGCGCTGCTAGGAGTGCGTAAGAACCGAAGCCCGCTTGAACAAGCAATGGCTACTGATCTAGGAATTTTCAGTTCGCTAACTGATTCAGAACGATTAGCTGGCAATCTTCATGTGGCTTACCGAGAGATTTCCGCTTCAGGTTACATCTGGCAAGGAACTGCGCAGGCCATTAAAGACATGATCGTTTACAACAAAGGGCAACTACCTCACTGCGTTGCTTAAAAGACTTTTTTCCGACTACTCATCGCTTGAATTGAGTTCTTCAAGCTCTTCTTTAGTCATGAGCACATCCCTAGCCCTGGAACCTATTGAAGGACCAACTACACCACGCTGTTCCAGCAAGTCCATTAAGCGACCGGCGCGCGCAAACCCTACTTTTAATTTTCGCTGAAGCATCGAAGTTGACCCAAGCTGATTCTCGACAACGATTGCCATCGCTTTCACCATGAGCTCGTCATCACTATCATCGCCAGAAGTTCCTCCCGGAATCATTTTCTTTTTTTCTTCTGAACCCTCAACTCCTTCGACATATGAGGTCCCACGAGATTGCCTACGCCAATGCGCGACTAACTGGTGAACTTCAGGTTCGCTAACCCAACAGCCCTGTATCCGCTGAGCTACTCCACTGCTAGCACCAACGAGAAGCATGTCGCCTTTACCAATTAAGCGCTCGGCACCTGCTTGGTCTAGGATCACGCGACTATCCGCAAGACTTGAAACAGCGAAAGCCATTCGACTAGGAATATTAGCTTTGATTACCCCGGTAATCACGTTTACTGATGGTCGTTGAGTGGCTATAACTAGGTGGATTCCCACCGCTCTAGCCATTTGGGCTAACCGAGTAATCGAGTCTTCTACATCTCTAGCAGCAACCATCATGAGGTCGTTGAGCTCATCTACGACAACGACGATGAATGGCATTCGTTCGAACTCGCGCTCTTCATTTAGATCCGATGCAAGGCGCCCTTGGTCATAAGCATCGTTATAGCCGGTAATATCTCTGAACCCAATTTCTGAGAGCACGTCATATCGACGTTCCATCTCTTTAACGGCCCACGATAGAGCATTGGCAGCTTTCTTAGGGCTAGTCACTACTTGGGTCAGTAAATGAGGAAGCCTGTCATACTGTCCTAGTTCCACTCTCTTCGGGTCAATGAGAATCATCTTGACCTCATCAGGAGTGGACCTAACTAGCAATGAACTAATAATCGAATTGATACAAGAAGATTTTCCGGCTCCCGTAGCGCCAGCAATTAGAACATGCGGCATCTCGGCAAGGTTTGCCATCACAGCATTTCCGGAAATGTCTTGACCCAAAGCAACGTGAAGCGGATGTTTAACTTCAGCAGCTCTTCGACTTAGAAGTATGTCACCTAAAGCCACGAGTTGGCGCTCGGAATTCGGCACCTCAATGCCGATTGCTGATCGCCCTGGAATAGGAGCGAGAATTCGCACATCTGCTGAAGCCATCGCGTATGCAATGTCCTTGTGAAGACTAGTCACTCTTGAAACTTTGACGCCTTTGCCCAATGACAGTTCGTACCTAGTAACCGTCGGACCTACTTCCATCCCTGTCACACGCGTTTCGACACCATGGCTTGCTAGAGCAGCCTCAAGATTTCGCGCTCCAGATTGCAATAATCGCTCATCTACTTCATGGTGGCTACTTTTCTCCAACAAACTGAGACTTGGGAGCTGCCACGTCTCACCATCATTGGCAGCTAAGTCGATTGTCATTTGCTCGGGAATTACTTCTACCTCTTCATCAGCAACTTGCTCAACATTAGCTTCAACAGATTCTCGTAAACCGGGTTCGCCGCTGGCTATGTCTTCTGAATCCCAATCTGACTGTTCATCTCGTTCAGGTAGCGAAACTGGTATTTCAATTTCTGGTTCCCGAAATGAATCTAAAGTTTTTTCGCTACTACCAGCACCGCTGTCGTTGCTACCGGTTCTCGCCTGCGTGACGACTTCTCCGTCAGACCCTAAGCGCTGCAGATTGACAGCAACTCTTCGAACGCTTCGAGATAGATACTTAAGTCCGGTGCCAATCCACGAAAATACCTGGCGCACTCTGATGTCGGCGATAACAAGCAATCCAAAGGCAGTAGCGAAAAGTAGAAGAGACCAAGCCCCAGCATCATCAATCAGGCCCCGTATTGGTTCTGCAGCGAGCGCACCAACTACTCCGCCACTTGCGCGTAAGTCATCAAGATTTGAACCCCAACCAGATGCATCACCGGCTAAGTGGACTAACCCCGATATTGACAAACTCGATAGCAGCGCCCCAAACCCTATTCGCCATGTCCTTTCTGCCTCTCTGTCTCTAAATATCTCATAGGCACACCAGAGAAGGGCTGCAGGCACCACAAATCGGAACACACCTACGAGAACGCTCATTGCGTCTTCTAACAGCCGGCCTACAAAACCGGCTCTATCTCCGAATAACGCCAGGACGCATATGACGGTTAACGCCACCAGGCCCAATCCGGCTACATCGCTGCTTCTATCTTTGAGCCCAGCCCGCGCTACAGCCTTGAAGCTAAACCCCACACGACTTTTTTTGTTCTCTTCGGCTGGAGCTTGAGATGTTTTACCAGTCGATATAGCAGATTTAGTCGAAGTCTTTTTCGTACGAGAAGAGCGAGAACGAGCCACATCTTCGAGAGTACCGAACTCTGCGTTACATAACGTTCAGGCGAGGGGTGTATCTTCTTAGAATCAAGTTGCCGAAAACCTCTTGTTCCTCTCAGTCAATGATGAAAACAGTTGAGAGTATCGGAGGGCGTCGTCGAGTGTGATCGCCAACAAACCGACCAGTAGTTCTTCGTAGCAGCCGTTCCAAATCTTTTAAGGCTACGCCACTATCAAGGGCTCGTTCTAGCGCCTTAGTCACCTCGACTTCTAAAGAAGCAAGAATGTCGACACTTTTAGTTTGATCGATCCACCCTTTAGTTGCAATCTCCGGTCGACTCACCAAAGTTCTTTTTTCTGAGACAACGACAGAAACGTGGACAAAACCACTTTGAGACAAGCTACGCCGCTGTTCTAATACATCATAACTAACATCATCTAGCAGTCCATCGATGAATCTATATGGCGCAGGAATACCACCGGTAACTGAAACTCCCGCTTCATCAATTGTTAGCTCAGCACCATCTGTCACTACTATGACTCGATTCTCCGACATCCCAGCCTCAATAGCTAAATCTGCATGTCGTTGAAGCATCCTAAATTCGCCTTCAATTGGGACAAACCATTCAGGTTTAACTATGGACTGCAAAACACTCAATTCTTCGCGTTTAGCGTGCCCCGATGTATGCACAAGCTCATGACCATCATGAACAACCTCACAACCCATTCGCGTTAGTCGGTCGATTATTCGATAAACCGCACGCTCGTTACCTGGTATTGGATGGGAAGACAATATCACAACGTCTTCGCTAGTCACTCTTAAATCTCTATGGTTATTGCTCGCCAAGAGCGATAACGCAGCGTTTGGCTCACCTTGCGACCCTGTGCATACAATACAGATTTCACCAGGCTCGAATTGGTCAATATCTTCGATCGAATACACGTCTTTGCTAGATAAATTCAAAATTCCTAGTTGCTGAGCTATCCGCACGTTGTTCACCATCGAGCGACCTAACGGGAAAATTTTTCGCCCTTCGCTAATGGCCACATCCACAATTTGTTGAACCCGGTGCAAATGACTTGCAAAACAGCCAATTATCATCCGTTTGCCGCTATAGGTAGGGAAAATTCTTTCAAATGTGCGCCCGATTGATGATTCTGATTCGCTGTGGCCGGGACTATCCGCATTCGTTGAATCAGCCATAAGGAGACGCACCCCTGGCCCACTTGCTAACTCTCTTAATCGATCTGTGTTTGTTAGACGATTATCAACCGGTGTCTCATCTAGCTTGAAGTCTCCTGTGTGAACTATTACTCCCTGAGATGTATGCAGCAACACACAAAAGCTTTGAGGTACAGAATGAGTGATCGGGATCACTTCTATATCGAATGGACCAATTTTTAATCGTTGATTATCAGCCAACACATGCAGAGATGTTCGATGCGATAATCGGTCCCACTCTATTTTGCTATTGGCAATCGCCATAGCCAAACTTGAGCCATATATGGGTGCCTCGAACTCACGCAAAAAGTAAGCGACCCCGCCGACATGGTCTTCATGAGCATGAGTGATCACAAGACCTAAGACATCATCCGCCCGCGATTTCAGCCAACTAGTGTCGGGCAGTATTACGTCAACTCCAGGCATAGTCGCGTCAGGAAACATCAAACCAAAATCGATAAGCAGTAACTTTCCATCCACCTCTACACAGGTGCAGTTTCTCCCGACCTCACCTAGACCACCCAAAAAACGTATAACTACAGGTGCCGTCATATCTATTTTTTGAGACGTGCGTATACTTCGCGTGCTCGATCTTCGAGCCCTTCAGGAGTTGGACCCATCGGCAGCCTTGGTTCACCCACTCGAAGCCCAATTGTCCTTAACATTGCTTTTGTCGGAACCGGGTTAGGAGCATCATCGCCAGACTCAAAGTCAAAACTTTCTAGCAACTTTGCATTTATTTTTCGGGCTAGCGCAGCGTCGCCTGCTTCCCAAGCATCAAACATTGCAACATGTTCACTGGCGCACCAATGAGCTGCGACACTAATCACTCCAACAGCACCCACTGCCAACAACGGGAGAGTTAGACCGTCGTCACCGCTATAAACTTCAAAACCAGCTGGCGCATCACGTATTATTTTGGCTGTTTCGGCTGGATTCCCAGCTGCGTCTTTAACCGCAACAATGTTTGTCATTTCGGTTGCCAGACGCAAAAGCACCTCTGAATCAATTTTGCGGCCTGAGCGAACAGGAATATCGTACAGAACAACTGGCAGGCTAGTGTTTTCGGCAATTGCTCGGAAGTGCTCAAAAAGCCCTGCCTGAGATGGTCGATTGTAATACGGCGTCACAGCCAAGATCCCATCACAGCCCATCTCTTCTGCTTTTATAGTTTGCTCAATGGAATGCGCTGTGTCGTTAGTCGTGGTTCCTGCTATTACCGGCACAGTGACTGCTTCTGAGACGGCTCTCCAGAGTTCCCAGTCTTCATTATCAGTAATCGTGGGGCCTTCACCAGTGGTGCCGGTTAGGACTAAACCTTCACTCCCTTGGGCTATTAACCATTTAGCTAGTTCCACTGATGCATCTATATCAAGGGAGCCATCTTCTCCGAATGGTGTCACCATTGCTGGGATTACCCTGCCAAATCTTGCGCTCATGTTGCTGAGGGTAGCTGCCAAGTGCTGCCCTCACTAGCGCGATTGATACCTAAGGTTGCTAAAAGGTCTTCGTGAAACTCGAACCAGAGAGTGCTGTAGCTGCCAATCAGAGGTTTCATCAAGTACTGCATCTCACCATTTCTCATTAGATCTAGGGCCTTAGTGAACCTACTACCATAGTTTTGATACCGAGAAAACATGCTTGCTAATGGTTCCAGAATTTTCTGAAGATTCACGTCAAGATTATATAATCGCTCCAAAATTTCCTGATCGTACAGAGGATCATCATGCTTATTTACCCTCTGATGAACATTTGTCCCATCAACAACTTGCCAGTCTGCCAACACCTGGAACATGCCTTGTTCAAGGCCACGAAACTCGTTGTAAGCTTGCTGAATTTTCTGTTTTTTAGATGGATCGTCAATCTCTTGCCAAAGCGCTTGCTCACCAAGTTCGCGACCTGATGGAGTCAACAAATATTTCATGACACCATCTACTGGCCGATAAACGCACTTACCACTTTCAATCAGCTCGGCCAATGCCCATTCAGTCTCATCAACGTCAAGCGCATGAACGTCAGCTACTGCATCAACTTCTCCCAATCCTTTTAAGCGCAAGGCTAATAACAGCATTAGTTCTGTCGAGGAATCTGCGGATGTCATAATTACAGGGAAATTTCTAGCCTAAGGCCGACTCAGCCTCTAACTCGCGCGTGATTGCGAAAGCATCTACTTCTTCTTCAGTATCTACCCAATTTTCATACTGAATGACACCTATTTCACCAAATTTTTCTCTCAACCAACCATCACCAGCATCTAATAAACCTAACTTTTTGCAATTGGGAACAATCTTGCTGAAAAGTAAGTGTTGGAATTCAAGCCGTTCAGGATTTTGAGAGACTATCGGAAGAACTTTGGATACATCTGCACCCATACGATCCCAAACTTCCTGTTGAAGGAAACGATCCCGCATCCTTAAGGCTGCCTCGAAAGCAAACTCTTGACGCTCTTTCAATTCACTCTGGTTCATCCCTGCATAAGCTTCTTTCAACGAGAGCACGCCAAAAGCTACGTGTCTAGCCTCGTCGCTCATTACGTAGCGCAAAAGCTGCTTTAGAAGCGGTTCACGAGTCTGCTGGTACATAAAACCAAAAGCTGCTAACGCGAGGCCCTCAACCATTATTTGCATCCCGAGGTATGTCATATCCCATCGAGAATCACGAACAATTTCATCAAGCAACATTCTTAAATGGATGTTGATTGGGTAAGAATCTGACAGTTTCGTATCTAAATATTTTGAGAATACTTCTACATGCCTAGCTTCATCTACTACCTGCGTAGCCGCATAATATTTTGCGTCAATCCATGGCACAGTTTCTACTATTTTTGCAGTACATACTAATGCACCTTGTTCACCATGCATGAACTGGCTGAGAGCCCAATTCTGCGATTCCATGTTGAACTTAATCCAGTCTTTACGACCCCACTTTTCGACTCCAGTGCCGCTGAAATCGATAAACGCATCTAGGGCACCCACTTCATCATATTCTTCAGTAGCTAACTTTTCCTGATCGACATCTGTGTCCCAAGGAAGATCAGTTTCCCCATTCCATTGACCTTTTTTTGCTTTTTCGTAAAGCTTCTCGAGCTGAGGGCGTGCTCCCTTTTCGTAATCCCAAGTATAAATGCAGTCTGCATTATCTTCCACGTAATGAATAGTCTCTTCAACATCGGTATTGGTCATACCTAGAATCGCGTCGAAGTCGTTAGGATCAGTACGGCCGATGATTTCTTCAACTGAACTCATACAGAGACTCCTCCGACCTTAGAAGAATGAACAACGTAATTTAGTGCCAAACTATAAGCGTTATCTTTACCGACGGTCAATCGTCCATCCATAATTGTTACCCCTTAGTAACTTACTGACCGTCAGCCTAATCTGTGCTACTGGTCAATCGTTCAGTTAATTAGGTTTTGTCCTAGCTCTAATAATCCGGTCAAATAATCGGCTAGGCAACACCGAATGCATAGCCCATGCAAAACGAGCGTCCTTACCGACTAACACATGTGCCGGCGGCTTAGACGAAACAGCGCATGAAATAATTTTCCGAGCGACAACTTCCGGCGAACACATCTGGTTCTTCTGTTTAGTAAGTTTTCTGCCTTGTTCTCCTATGACATCTCCGTACCTTCGCATTTCTTCAAAACTCATCGATGCGACCATCGAAGCTGCCATCTCATTAGCTTTCCCCCACAATGGGGTATCTACTGCTCCAGGTTCGATAACGCTGACCCTAGGCCCATCTGATCCTAGCTCTCGCCGAAGAGAGTCAGCCAGCCCTGACAATGCATGTTTGCTGGCAGCGTATGGACCTAACAATGGCATTCCTATCCGGGAGTTAATCGACCCAATTATGATAATCCGAGGATCACTCGCACGGCGCATCAACGGCATGCTTGCTCGCAGCAATCGGACCACACCAAAAACGTTAGTTTCGAATTGCTCCCGCCAATCCTCAATACTGGCAAACTCAATCGGGCCTGCCTTAACAATCCCCGCATTAGCTACCAACACATCCAAATCGCAAGATTCATGACTGTCCGAAATTTGTTTTATTGCTAACTCGACTTGTTCTTCACTCCTCACATCAAGCATTAAGGGTTCTATTCCTTTAAATTGCTTCAGCCGAAAATGGTCATCTTCGTTTCGAACTCCGGCCCAAACGCGCCAATTACTTTCCGCAAATAAGCGAGCAGCCGCTTCGCCTATCCCAGAACTCGCACCGGTAATAAGAACTGATTTAGGCGGTCTTTGGAAATTCACCTAACCCTACTCCACCACTAAATCAGCGAACATATCTCGAAGCGTTCGCTTCGAGAATTTCCCTGTAGATGTCTTTGGTACCTCATCAATGAATCGCGTTACGCTAGGAAGCCACCATTTAGCCATGCGAGGAGTTAAGAACTCAAGAAGCTCCTCATGAGTCATAACCTCATCTTTATTCAAAACGACACAAGCCATAGGACTTTCCATCCAGCGTTTCGAAGCGACTGCAATAACAGCAGCCTCGACTACTTTGGGGTGACTCATTATCTCGTTTTCAATGTCGACTGAACTAATCCACTCGCCACCAGACTTAATTAGATCTTTAGTTCGATCTACCAATCGGATATAGCCGCTCGCATCGCAGGTGGCCACGTCACCAGTTCTTAGCCAACCATCTGAGGTGAATGAATCAGTTGCATCGGGACGCTTGTAATAGCTCGCCGTTACGAATGGGCCCCGAACTTGCAACTCACCACTCGACTCCCCATCCCACTGCATCTCAGTTACCGAACCAGGATCGCAAATACGGAATTCAACCGATGGGACAATAGTTCCAACTGAAGAGCGAATGTCAGCCTTCGATTCTTCATCAAGGTCTTTATCCGAAGACTTAACATGAGCTATCGCTGCTAACGGACTAGTTTCAGTCATTCCCCATGCTTGAAGTAACGGCAACCCGACTTTATTCTTAAAATCCTCCGACAACGACTTCGGTACAGCTGAGCCACCACACGCGATTGCTCTCAAGTCCGGGAGGTCTCTTCCAATTAGCTCAGGCAGCACGCCCATCCAAATAGTCGGAACACCTGCTGTGATTGTAACTTTTTCAGACTCCAGAAGCCGAGCGATTGGTTCAGCTTGAAGATTCGGACCAGGATTAACTAATGTTGCTCCTACTGCTACAGCTGCATGCTGAAGCCCCCAGGAATTAACGTGGAACATTGGAACGACTGGCAAGATAACATCAGATTCCCTTATCCCAAGAACATCCGCTGTCATCGTGCTCAAGGTATGAAGATATGTGGAACGGTGGCTATAAACAACTCCTTTGGGGTTACCGGTAGTTCCGCTCGTGTAACACATTGATGCCGCCTGACGCTCATCTAGAACGCTGAATTCGACGCTGTTGGCATCTGACAAAAGATCTTCATAATCCAGAATCTGAGAGCTCTCAGGAACGTCACCTGCCCCATCATCCATCACAATAAGATGGCGCACTGTATGTAGCTGATCCATTACAGGCAACAGCACCGCGAGCAATGACCGGTCAACAAAAATTACTTCGTCTTCAGCATGATTAATTATGTATACAAGTTGCTCAGGGAAGAGTCTGATATTCAACGTATGCAGAACACGGTTCGTGCAAGGTACAGCGAAATACAACTCGAGGTGCCTAGCAGTATTCCAAGCGAAAGTCCCCACCCTTCCGAACTCGGACACTCCAAGTTTATCCAAAACGCCACCAAGCCGACGAGTCCTGTCTGCCCAAGTTCCGTAAGTCGTTCTCAAGACACCTGAAGATGTCGCAGTGACTAATTCCTTGTCAGCGAAAAGCTTCTCTGCACGTCGAAAAAAATAATCTAAGGTAAGCGGAGTGTCCATCATTGTCGATTCCATACTTTGATCGTAGAAGACGTGCCGCTCTAGACCTACTAACGCCTAACCTAAGAGTCCTTGACCGCCTTTGACCAACCAGCTCGCATGGACGATTCCGATATACGTCGAATCAAACTTTTGGCTGCTATTCCCCTGCTCTTTGCGGTTGCAGCTTATGTAGGACAAGTCTTAACAAGCACATTGATTTCCTCGTCACCGTTAACTCTTCTCGCCTTAAATGCGACTGACCCAATGCTTCTTTTAGTGGCTCACGAAAGCTCTTTCACAGGATTTTTAATCATCGGGACTATTCGACTATTCGCTCCCGACCTTTTCCTGCATCGGCTCGGGTGGGAATACGGTGTCGACGCAAAAAATTACCTATTAGGCGAACTAGGTGAAAAAAGTTTCTTCAATCGTAGCTTCCAATGGTTGGAACGAAACTTTCCTAAAGTCGGCTGGTTAATGCTCTTCTTATTACCTGGTTATCCAATGTGTCTGCTCGCTGGCATCGTTCGGATGAAGAGGCTTCCATTTATCCTCGTAAATCTGTCGGGAACTTTTACCCGACTTGTTCTTTGCTATTCTGTGAGTTCTATCTTCGATGGCCCTGTCGGAAAAATCGTAAATTTCATTAACCGTTATTCACTACCTTTCACAGTTCTCATGGTCGTTCTCATTATGTTCCAAAGCGCTAAAAACCAACGAAGGAAGTTGCGGAACAAGGACACACCAGACTTGTAGATAGCTAGCTCTTACCTTTCAGAAGATCAGCGATATCATCCTGCGTTGGGAAACTTGGTTGAGCTCCAGCAACCGTCACAGAGTAAGCCCCAGCCGCTACAGCGATTGATGCTGCGATTACTGGATTTTTTGCATCGATTAACGAGACTGCAAATGCCCCGAGAAAAGCATCGCCAGCGCCAGTTGGATCCACAACGCCAACCGCAGGAGCCGCTATAGAGGTTTTTTCACCTCCAACCCACACTTCGCAACCATCTGAGCCAAGCGTCTTGACGACAACGTTGGTTTCAGTGTCTCCAAGCTGTTCAGCCTCAAAGCTATTGACAACTAAAATATCAGCCAGAATAGCTAGCTCTTTCGCTGATTCAGTAAATGGTGCGGGGTTATATATTACTAAAGTTCCTGCTGAAGCCGCAATCAATGCTGCCTCCTTAGAGGCTTCCGCACTAACTTCGCCCTGTAAGAGCAAAACATCTGCTTCCACTATTTTACTCTTAGCAGCACGCACATGCTTCGCATCCAAAAGAGCGTTTGCGCCAGAGACCAGAACTATCGACACATCCTCCGGGTCCACTGTGATTAGAGCCAACCCCGTCGGCGCTTCTACTGTTTTCACATAGCTGTGGTCTACTCCATCTAGCTCTAAGCCATCTAGCAAGAATTCAGCTCGAGCGTCATCACCAACGCAACCGATCATTGTGACTGAGGCTCCCATCCGAGCTGCAGCAACTGCCTGGTTAGATCCTTTTCCTCCCCTGAACTCTTTCATATCCTGACAATGAAGAGTTTCATCTCTACCGGGTCTATGTGGAACAAAAACAGTTAAGTCATGATTTAGACTTCCGACTACTGCTATTCGAATAGCCATTACTAAATTCCCAAATAGCTATCGAGTCCAATAGTCACGCCGGGGAATTCTCCAATAACTTTGCAGGCATGAAGAATTCCTCCCATAAACGAAGAGCGATCCAAACTGTCATGTCGAATTGTTAAAGTTTCGCCTTCAGTTCCAAGGATCACCTCTTGGTGTGCCACCAGACCCCTCAACCTTACCGAGTGAACGCTAATTCCTCCTGGCCCTTTACCGCCACGGGCCCCGGCGACAATTTCGTTAAGAGTTGGATCTGTGCCCCACTCCTCAGAGACTGACGACATCCGCTCAAGCGTCTGCATAGCTGTACCGGACGGTGCATCAATTTTGTTGTCGTGATGAAGTTCAATAATTTCGGCAGTCGGAAAAAAAGGTGCGGAAATTTCAGCAAAGCGCATCATCAGAACTGCACCAATAGCAAAATTTGATGCAACCAGACAATTACTTTGCGAAAACAGGCTACCAAAAAGTTGATGATCATCATTGTTAAGGCCCGATGTGCCTACGACGGCATGAACTCCATTATGGGCACACCAAGCAACATTTTCTCTTGCCGCTTCAGCGACAGTGAAGTCGATCGCAACATCTACAGTTGAGGGATCTATCTCTTCAACAGTTTCCGCTGCCACAACTGAATTACCTGATTGTTTCTCATTATGGATATTTGGATCTACCGCAGCACAAAGTTCCAGACCATTATCTGCTCCAACCGCTGAGCAAATTGCTTGACCCATACGGCCAGCAGCACCAAATACAAGAACTCGCATGTGCATTTCCTTCCGAAGGAGACGTGAGAAAAGTAAACGCCCGTCCCCAGTTTGGAGGACGAGCGCTACTACTGTCGGTCAATTAAAATAAAATGATCTAAATTTAACGCATTCTTAGTTACGTCCCCTGCGACGCCGACGGCCACGACCATCATCGTCAAGCCGAGGTCCAAGGTCCCCAAATTCTGCTTTTGCGATGCTTTCGAAATGCTCTTCGAAGGAGACTAATTCTCTAGCCGGAGCTTCTTCAGAAGAAGGTGCATCTTTGGGAGGTGATACTTCCGCAGGTGTCTGCTCTTCAGCAACTTTTGCTTCAACTTCTGGCTCTGCTGCTTTTGGGGCTGCTGATTCTTCAGTTTTAGCTTCAGTGGCATCGTTTGAGATCATTGAAAGCGAAAGCTTTCCATTCGGATCGATATCATCTACCGCAACTCGAACGATATCTCCTACGTTCAGAACCTCTTCGACTTTATCTAACCTTCGGTTACCGCCGATTTTGCTAATGTGCAGCAAACCATCAGTACCAGGCAGGATGTTAACAAATGCGCCGAATTTAGTTATATTTACGACTCGGCCATCATATTCAGCCCCAACGTCTGCTGTAGGTGGATTAATAACTAAACGCACCTGACGCTCAGCTTCTATGACTTTGGAGCGGTCGCTCGAACCAATACTAACTAGTCCAACCATCCCGTTGTCATCTACTGATATGTCAGCACCGGTTTCCTCTTGAATCGTATTGATTACTTTTCCACGAGGACCAATAACTTCGCCGATCTTGTCGATAGGAATTTCGAAACTAACAATTTTAGGAGCGTTTCCGCCTACATCTTCTCGAGGTTCAGCTATCGCAGAATTCATAACTTCAAGTATCTGCAGACGAGCCTGGCGAGCTTGAGATAACGCCTGCGTAAGAACTTCGGCAGGGATACCTTCAATCTTGGTGTCTAACTGAAGCGCTGTGATGGCATCTTCAGTTCCAGCAATTTTGAAGTCCATATCTCCAAATGCGTCTTCAGCACCCAGAATATCGGTCAAGGTCACATACTCGCCTTCTGCGTATACAAGACCCATTGCGATACCTGAAACGTGCGCACGAATTGGCACACCCGCATCCATTAAGGACAGAGAAGATGAGCAAACTGAACCCATCGAGGTTGATCCATTCGAAGAGAGAACATCAGAAACCAGCCGAAGAGTATAAGGAAAACTTTCCTTCGACGGTATGACTGGTAACAGCGCTCTTTCTGCAAGTGCGCCGTGACCGATTTCTCTTCGCTTCGGTCCACGCATAAATCCAGCTTCGCCCGTAGAGAAAGGTGGGAAGTTGTAATGGTGCATGTACCGTTTGCGGTCATTTGGATTCAACGTATCGATGAGCTGCTCCATGCGACTCATACCCAAAGTGGTCACATTAAGAACTTGAGTTTCGCCTCGTTGGAACAGGCCGGAACCATGGGCCGTATCTCCGATGTAACCAACCTCAGCTGACAATGAACGAACTTCATCTCGAGCTCGCCCATCAATGCGGAATCCACCTTTAACGATCCTGCTTCTCACTATCTCTTTAGTAACTGATCGAACTGCTGCGCCAATTTGTTTTGCGGCATCAGACTGATCTGAAAACTCTGCTTCGATTTGAGCTCTGATTTCCAGCGTTGCAGCGCTTTGCGCAGCTTCACGTTCCGCTTTATCGGCTATCGACATAATTTCTGTCAAACGAGGCGCTGCTACCTCACGCACTCTAGAAATTATTTCATCGCTGTAATCAAGAGTCGGAATCCAAGCAAGTTCATCTATTTGCCCACACTTAGCGCGCAATGATTTTTGAAGCTCAATAACATCATCGATCCACTGCTTGGAAGCTTCCAAGCCCTGTGAAAGAACCTCTTCGGTTACTTTCGGAGCTCCTTGGTCATAGAACTCAAAAGCTCGTTCCGTTCCGCCGGCTTCCACCATCATGATTGCAATCTCGCCGTTGTCTAGCTGACGACCTGCAACAACCATTTCGAAGGTTCCAGCTTCGCCCTCTTCATAGGTAGGGAATGGTACCCACGTGCCATCAATGGTGTAGGCAAGTCGAACTGCCGCCACTGGTGAGACAAATGGTATGCCACTGACCCAGAGAGCCGCTGAAGCGCCATTGAGTGCTATTACATCGTACTGATTCTGTCCATCGACCCCGAGGATCGTGCCTACTACAT
Organism: Acidimicrobiaceae bacterium; assembly: GCA_905182565.1. GTDB lineage: Bacteria > Actinomycetota > Acidimicrobiia > Acidimicrobiales > Poriferisodalaceae > UBA9040. Next base: position 72,903 of record CAJJCB010000020.1, read on the forward strand.
GAGTGTCATGGCGGTACGAATCAGGGAAATTTGGTCGTAAGGGCCTATCAATAAGCCGACAAGCCAAAATAGCATCATCTGATGCACGGCCTTCTCGACGAAAAAAAGATCCTGGGATCCTACCCGCCGCATACATTCGTTCTTCAATATCGACAGTAAGCGGAAAGAAATCCGCACCATCACGCGGTTTCGCTGATGCTGTAGCGGTAACTAGGATCTGAGTATCTCCGATCCTTGCCGTAACAGCTCCATTTGCCAGACCAGCAAGTTTGCCGGTCTCAAATGATATGACTTTGTCGGTTCCTGATATAGGTCCCGATACAGAAATGGCATTAGCCATTGTTTCTTCTCCTTCGGCAGGGCCTTCCCGCCTATGATTTATATTCAGTTGATAGACGTTGATTACTCGAACAATCTTCCGAGTCATCAACGACTACCAACTGCGAGATAGCGACAGCTTTCGCGAAGCTATAGCCGTTCGCGCAGTAGGAATCACATAGTCGATGCAAATTTTTAACGGCGCAAGCCGAGCTTCGCTATAAGGGCTCTATAACGCTCTATGTCATTTTTGATCAGATAGTCGAGTAAACGCCGACGACGTCCGACTAGCTTCAATAGACCACGGCGACTGTGGTGATCTTTTACGTGGAGCTTCAAATGACCGGTTAAATGGTTTATGCGGTCAGAAAGCAACGCAACCTGTACTTCAGGCGAACCTGTGTCGGTTTCGTGTTTCCCGTGTTCTGTCATCGTGGATGACTTATCTGCCATGAATTCCTTCAACGTCTTAGGATGCCACGGATAGTAGGGGTGGCAATCATCATCTGATGTGCGTAAAACACACCGTGAAATATTCTAGCAGTGAATATCTGAGAAACTAAAAATGTCCGGTTCTATTGTCATGAAGTTTTCACTCAGAAAGAATCTTGGACGCTTCCTCGACGTCTTTTTTTAACTGAATTTTTAGATCTTCAGGGCCACTGAAACGCTTTTCGCCTCTAAGCCGGCGCACAAATTTAACCTTCGCTGGTTCATCATAAAGATCACCTCGAAAACCAATTAAATGGGCTTCTATCAATGATCTCTCCGCAAACTCATAAAATGTAGGTCGTTTTCCTACATTCACGGCAGCGGGGTATTGGCTGCCGTCAGGACGCTGGTACCAAGCTGCATAGACGCCATCATGTGGCACCTGAAGATCTTGCGTGGTCGGCAAATTCGCTGTTGGGAATCCAATTGTTCTGCCACGTCGGTCACCAGAAGTAACTACACCTCTCACTTCGAATGGGCGTCCCAACAGGCGGTGAGCTTTCTCAACATCACCGTTACTCAACGCTCTTCTAATCGACGTAGATGAAATCACTTCACCGTCTCCAGTTATTTGTTTCACCAGAGGAAGGCCAACGACTTCAAAATCATGATTTTGTCCAACCTCTCGAAGAGTTTGGACATCACCCTTACGACCTTTACCGAAGTGAAAGTCAGCACCGACCACTACGGCTCTTGCCTGCAAACAATTAACTAATACTTGCTTCGCAAAAGCTTCCGCAGGAACTTCAGACTGCTCTTTAGAAAATTCTACAACTACGGTGTAGTCCACTCCCGTTTCAGACAAAAGCTCAAGTTTATGTTCTAGATCGCACAGCAAAAGCGGCGCTGACTCCGGACGAACAATAGTTGCCGGGTGTCGGTCGAAAGTAACTACGGCCGTCGCGCAGCCTCTTTCGGCTGCCATCCTGTGCAATTCCGACACAACAGTTCGGTGCCCACGGTGCACGCCATCGTATTCACCAACTGTAACTACACTGCCGTGAGTGAGTGCAGGAGACCATGCCATATCACGAATAATTTCCACGAGCTATAAAGCTACCCGGACATAGTTCTTACGGCGACCTCATCGGCAATGTATAAGATACCGAAACGGAATTTTTATACTGGGAGCACCACACCGACTTTAACAAATCCTTCGATTCGCTCGTGAACGGCGACTAATTCGCCATACCCGTCAAACAACGCCCAGGGGCCCTCACCAAGCATCATGTCGCTCGGAAGCCGAGCACCATTTCGTACTTTTGCTACATCAGAGTCATCTAACTCCAGGCGAGCCATCGATCTAACCATCTCACCAACTGATTTAAGTTCAGCATCATCTACCTGCTCTGCTTCGGCGACAGAAAATGGACCACTAGCGGTACGCCGCAAGTTAGTGATATGCGCTCCTCCGCCCAGTGCCTTTCCTAGGTCGGCTCCAAGAGATCTGACATACGTCCCAGGGCCACAGACCACAAGGGCTTTCCATACCAATGGATTCTCGGTTGGAGTTAGGTCAAACCGATCGATTCTTACTTTTCTGGCTTCGCGTTCAATCTCAATTCCCTCACGAGCTAGTTCGTGCAGCCGTCGTCCATCGACTTTCAGCGCAGATACCATCGGCGGAATTTGGTCTATCTCGCCCAAAAATTTCGTTGATGCACTCAACAAATCTTGACTAGAGAAAGACATTTCGTGTCGGAGCACAACTTTGCCGTCGGCATCAAGGGTGTCAGTTTCAACACCAAACACAATCTCAGTTTCATAGGTCTTAGTGGAGGCAGTAGCGAAACGCATGAGTCGAGTTGCCTTCCCTACTCCAATAATCAAAACACCGGTTGCCGATGGGTCTAAAGTTCCAGCATGGCCGATTCTCCGCTCACCAAACCTCTTTCTTAACTTTGAGACAACATCGTGAGAAGTAACCCCGGAAGACTTGTCTATGACCAGCATCCCGTGGACCGTAGATGGTTTTCTTCGGGCCAATTAATTACTTTCTTGCTCACTTGCCTTAATGTCGCCGAGAATTTTTTCTATTCTGCTTGCTCCACCAATTGAGGCATCTAATTGAAATTCAAATCTCGGCGTACGTCGCATTCTCGTACCTTCTCCGAATGCCTTTTGGAATCGATAACGATTTTCATCCAGTGCAAGCTGCGCAGTGGGCAGATCCTCTTCATCTAACACATCAAAATAAACAACCGCTTTTGTCAACTCATTGTCGACATCAGCTCCAGTGATAGCTACTGAAAAAAGACGTTCATCACCCAGTCGTTCTATTTCGGTAGCAACGATTTCTCGAATGAGCTCCTTAACACGATCAGTACGGGCATATTTAGGTCCGCCTCTTCTGACAGGTTTGTTACGACGTTGGTTCACAAGCAGAATTCGTTCGAAAAGTCCTACAAACCCTAGGTTCGAGGAATCTCTTTCTCATCATAGGTCTCTATGATATCGCCCTCTTTCAGATCGGTAAAGTCTGAAAGGCCTATGCCGCATTCCATACCGGAAGTTACCGACGCTACTTGATCTTGGAAATGGCGAAGCGACTTAACTTGCCCCTTCCAAATTATCGTGCCTTGTCTCAAGAATCTGACCTTGGCTTTGTCTGCAATTGTGCCACTTTCAACGACACAACCAGCGATTGGGCCCACTCCCGAGATTCGGAATACCTGACGAACATGCGCTTCGCCTGTAACAATCTCTTCGAATTCTGGCGTCAACATTCCGAGCATTGCATTCTCAATGTCTTCAAGAAGCTTATAAATGATTTCGTAGAGACGGATCTCTACGCCTTCAAACTCAGCTAGCTGTCTCGCCTTTCGGTCAGGCCTGACATTGAATCCGAGAATTGTTGCGTTCGAAGCCATGGCAAGTTGAATATCGTTTTCATTAACTCCACCTACTCCACGGCTTACGAAAGCCAGCTTCACTTCAGGTCTCTCCAACTTACGAAGGCTTTCTGTAACTGCTTCTAAAGAGCCATGCACATCGGCTTTTAGAACCAAGTTGAGAGTTGCGGCTTCGCCAGCTTGAATCTGCTTAAAGATATCTTCAAGTTTGGCTCCACCACCTGCAGCACTCACTCCCGCCATACTGGCTTGTCTCTGCCAATGTTCTCGGGTATCTGCAACTTTGCTTGCAGTTTTTTCATCGGGCGCAACTGTGAACATGTCACCTGCGCGCGGAACTTCAGATAATCCTAGAACTTCGACTGGAGTAGATGGGCCTGCTTGTTTCAATTGGTTACCAAGCGCATCTGTCATAGCTCGAACCCGACCCCATGCAGCTCCTGCCACTACAGGATCTCCAACAGACAAAGTTCCTTGTTGCACAAGTACCGTGGCAACTGGGCCACGTCCCTTATCAAGATTCGATTCAAGAACAGTGCCCAAGGCACGACCTTGTGATCCAGCAGTTAATTCTTCGAGTTCTGCGACAAGAACTACTTGGTCGAGAAGATCATCTATTCCTTCCTCAGTCATAGCCGACAAAGGAACTGTAATTACATCTCCACCGTATGATTCAGGAATTAGGTTTCGCTCTGCGAGCTGAGCGAGAACACGATTTTGATCCGCTCCCTCACGGTCCATCTTATTGATAGCCACGATTATTGGAACTTCGGCGGCTCGCGCATGATCGATCGCCTCAAGAGTTTGAGGCATCACTCCGTCATCAGCCGCCACTACGAGTATGACAATGTCAGTAGCCTTCGCTCCCCTGGCACGCATAGACGTGAAGGCCTCGTGACCTGGAGTGTCGATAAAGGTCAATGATTGACCATTTCGAGTGACCTGATACGCACCAATGTGTTGAGTAATACCGCCTGCTTCACCTGCGATAACATTTGCAGATCTAATCCGATCAAGTAACAGAGTTTTACCGTGATCAACGTGCCCCATTACTGTAATAACCGGAGGTCTCACCTCTTCGCTATCTTGATCAAAAGCTAGGTCTAAAGTTCTAAGAATTTCTTGCTCTTGCTCTGCTCCCGGATCAATTAGCCGAACTTCCGCTCCTAAATCAGTCGCGAAAAGTTCGATATTATCATCGGTGAGAGACTGAGTCGCTGTGACCATCTCACCTTGCTGAAGCAAAAATTTTACGATGTCAGCGGCAGAACGATTTAGCCGGCTAGCTACCTCTTGCGCAGTCGAGCCACGCTCTATTCGTACTTCCCCTTCAGGCACCGGAGCATCAACAGGGGTGTAAGCAGCAGCTTGTTGAGGCTGCAGCTCTTCGACCTGCCGTCTACGGCGCTTCTGTTTACGTCCTCGACGCTGTTGTGGACCTCCGCGGCCACCTCCTGGGCGTCCTCCTGGACCACCACGATCATCTGGGCGTCCTCCTGGGCCACCAGGAGCAGCACCAGGTCGCGCCGGGCTGCTGGGTGAAGAGCCAGGTCGCGCTGGACCGCCTCTAGGAGCACCGGTTCCACGCCCTGCAGGGGAACCTGCTGGTTTGCTTGCTGTTCGAGAGCGAGGAGGTCCTGGCGGTGGTGGAATAGCCTTACCTGTGACAGAACGAGGTTTTGTCGGAGGCGGCGGAATAGGTTTTCCATTAACTGATTTAGGAGGTGCAGGCATCCGAGGAGGTGACACCGGCTGAGTACCAATCTCGGGTGATGCTTCTGCAGGACTAGCCTTTGCAGCAGCTTCTTCCTCTGGCGGCGACGCTACGACTTCGGTTGCGTTCGGGATCACCGCTACTACAGCAGGCACGGGAACATCTTCAGGCGGACGCGGCTTTACAGACTCTTGCCCACTGGAAGTTACAAGAGGTCTCGGTGGCGGCATATTGAGCGGTGGCGGAGGCAATGGTCTTGAAGGTGCTGCTTTTTTAGCCGCAAAATTTTCCTTCAAATCATCGTTAGCTGGTTCGTCATCCTTCGAAGAGGATGGACTTATCGTGCTAGCTGGCGCCAACTTCACATCTGATTTTGGTGATTCATCAGAGTCAGTAATCGCCGAGTTCTCAAGAACTTCAGAATTCTTTGGTGGGGCAGCCTTCTTAGCTGGAGCCTTCTTCACTACCGCCTTTTTGACGGGAGCTCTCTTCTTCGCCGGCTTTGGTTTTTCAACTTCTTCTTGGGGTTGCTGTGGTCGAATTAGTCCTTCGCGATCCGCTTTTCGACGGACGCGGTCGGCTTGAGCCTCTTGGACACTGGAAGAATGGCTCTTTACGCCAATTCCAAGCGCGTCACATAGATCAAGGGTCTCTTTGTTAGATAGACCTAATTCTCTTGCAAGTTCGTAGACCCTGGGATTCTTGGGCAAGCGCGTTCCTCATTCTAGTGGGCAGGTTCATCGACCTAAGCAGTTCGTTGTTATCAACTATCTCTAGTCAATAGCAACGGCCACCGGCCGACAGATGGATGGACTGCCCAGTGCCACGTTACAGGCTTAGGCGGTCCACGCCGCTAACTATCTCCGGCCTCTTCTTCGACTTCTTCTGATTCAACTACTTCATTGGCATCAATATCAGCATCTAAACCAGCATTTTTTACCTCTGGTTCATCAACGCTACTATCGATTTCTTCTTCTTGTTGCTGCGGCTCTTCTGCAGCCTCAGTCCATTCACCGGCGGTCATAGCTTCGCTGCCATCTGCTGGCACCCAAGTTTGTTCACCTGTTTCAGGATCAGTAACCCATTCGCCTTCAGCCCAATCTTCAGCTGCGTAAGCAGCTTCTTCATCAAGAATTTGGGTTTCACTTTTAATGTCGATCCGCCAGCCAGTGAGACGAGCAGCCAGGCGAGCATTTTGCCCTTCACGACCTATCGCCAGCGATAGCTGATGATCAGGCACTATCACCTCTGCCACTCCATCAACTTCATGGAATCGTACCTCTTTGACTTTGGCTGGTGAAAGTGCCTTCGCTACAAAATCATTCTGATCATCAGAAAATGGGACGATATCAATTTTTTCGCCACGGAGTTCGTTCACTACTTGTCGAACTCGGGCCCCACGGGCACCAACACAAGCTCCTACCGGATCGATATTAGAATCGTTAGACCAAACAGCAATTTTCGTTCTATGGCCAGGCTCTCGAGCACAGGCCTTCAGCTCTACTATCCCCTCGCTTATTTCTGGTACCTCAAGCTTAAATAATTCACGAATAAGTCCCGGGTGAGTTCGGGAAACGACTATCTGCGGACCTTTTGGTGTTTTTCGCACCTCGACTATATAGGCCTTCAGACGCGTGTTCGGCTCAGGTCGCTCATAGGGAACCTGCTCTGATTGAGGCAAAAGGGCTTCAACTCGACCTAGGTCTAACAGCGTGTATCGGGAATCATTTTGCTGAATTATGCCGGTAACAATGTCGCCTTCTCGTCCAGCATATTCCTCATATTTCATGTCCCTTTCGACTTCGCGAATGCGCTGCCCCAGGACTTGCCTAGCTGTCTGAGCTGCTATTCTGCCGAAATTTTCTGGGGTATCATCCCACTCTTGAAGAACCGTTCCTTCTTCATCAATTTCTTGAGCGATGACTTGAATATTGAAAGTCTCATCAATCACCACGTAAGCATCAGGCGAGGAATCAGGCATTTTTTTGTATGCCGACTCAAGACCATTTGCAACCGCTTCGAGGAGAATTTCTGTGCTCATACCTCGATCAGCAGCAAGTGCTTGCAGTGCTTCCATCATGTCTGGGGTAGTCATGTCTGACTTCCTCCCTCAATTTTAGCTGTAGTAGGCTTCGCACCTTTACCAGGTTTCGGTCCAGGACCCCAAGCAAAGATAGTGCGAGCCTTTTCAATTTCATCAAAACTAACTAGGCAGACCCCACCTTCAGGGTCCTCGACAGTAATCATGTCGCTATCAACAAATTTCAACAACCCTGCTATCCGACGTCGACCATCTGGCCCTGGGAAAGTTCGTATATGCACTTGCTCCCCCACTGCTGAAGAGAAATGATCAATGTTTCTTAAACGTCGTTCAACTCCAGGACTCGACACTTCAAGTGTGTAACGCCCTGGGATCGGATCATTTTCATCAAGCATCGCAGAAACTGCCCTGCTCAGATTAGTTAAATCATCGATGCTTACGCCTTCAAGGCCCTGAACCAGAACCGACAAAGTCGAATCATTTCGTTGCACATCATACAATTCGTATCCTGCATCAGAGACGATAGGAGCAACAAGCTTAAGTATTTTGTCAGTTTCGCTCATAACTCCTCCTTCGTTAATTAATTAAGAAAATTAGTTTTGATCATATAACGACCACAGGCGTGGGCAGCGCCCACGCCCAGCCATAGCTGACCTGTGTTAGCTGAAGCGTATCAGCACCACTAGCAGTCTCCGCATAGCTACCTCTTCATCTAGATCCCCTAATTAGCGCCGTCGGATCATCTCAACTGCCTGTTCAGTCGAATTCACATCTTCTCCTTGGCTTTCCATTAGCGCCGCTCTATCAGCTTCTGCTTCTGCTTCTGCTCCTAGATCAGCATCAGCGAGCGCTCCATCGATACCCGCCTCAGAGATTTTAATTGCCCATTCCACAAGCGAATCAACCATCTTGTCCTCAGGCACCACTTTTACAACTTTGCCTCGCACAAACAAGTGCCCTCTTTGTCTACCCGCAGCAATGCCTAGGTCTGCGCTTTTAGCCTCGCCAGGCCCGTTCACTACGCACCCCATGACTGCAACCTGTATGGGTATATCAAGGTTAGCCAGCGCTTCTTGAGCATTTGCAGCCACTTCGATAACGTCTACTTCAGCTCGACCACAAGATGGACACGCTATTAGGTCAAGACCCGTTCTTTCTCTTAACCCCAAAACCTCAAGAAGCTGTTTCCCTACTTTTACCTCTTCAACCGGGTCCGCTGTAAGGCTAAAGCGGATAGTGTCCCCAATTCCTTCATTCAAAAGCGTGGCAATTCCAGCAGTCCCCTTCAGAACTCCCCCAGGTAGAGGTCCAGCTTCAGTAACACCTAGGTGAAGCGGGAAATCGACCGTATCTGCAAGGAGCCGATAAGACTCCACCATCAAACGCACATCACTTGCTTTAACTGAAATTTTCACATTATCGAAATCGACAGCTTCAAAATGTCCTAGCTCACGTTTTGCTGATTCGACAAGCGCAACAGGCGTCATTCCATAACGTTCTTCGATGTCAGGATCCAAGGAACCACCATTCACACCGATTCGAATTGGAACACCCCTATCACGCGCTTCCATAGCAACTGTTCTGATGTGCTCAGGCTTTCGAATGTTGCCAGGGTTTAAGCGTAAACATGCTACTCCAGCGTCTAAAGCGGCAAGAGCTAGCTTGTATTGGAAATGGATATCGGCAACTATGGGAACCGGGGAACGTGGGATGATTTGAGCTAGCCCTTCTGCCGCATCTAAATCGTTACATGTGCACCGGACTATGTCAGCACCGGCCCCTGCGAGCGCATAAATTTGTTCAAGCGTTGCCTCTACATTTGCTGTTTTCGTTGTGGTCATTGACTGAACGCTTATCGGCGCACTGCCACCCACCGAAACAGACCCGACTTCTACTCGTCGCGTGACTCGCCGCTCATACAACATTTGTATCTGGCACCTTAGAACCTGAATTCATTTAACAACCACCTTTGACCAAATTAGAAATTGAGAGGATTTGCGATATCTAGATAGATGGCACCTATCCCAAAGAAAGCCAAAAATATTATGACGACGTACGTAATCGGCATTAAACGAGATATATCCACCATATAGCGCTTACCTGACCGACCTTCACGCACTCTTTCATACGATGCAACCAGTAGGTGCCCTCCATCAAGTGGCAATAGAGGCAACAAGTTAAAGACCCCGACGAACATGTTAAAGCTAATGAAAAGAAGTAACCGTTCCGAGTTGTTGAAGCGTTCGCTAGCACCAATCTGAACAGCACCAATTAACGAAAGCGGTCGGGTCTCTAGGTTTTCGTTCGCTGTAGGATCATTGGGCGCTGAGAAGATCCGATCTAGTACATCATCGAAATTTGCTGCGATATGCCATACACCTTGCAAGGACTGCCAAGCCATCTCAGCCAACCGACTAACGGCTAAAAAAATAGACTTTAATGGACTAACTGTCTCATAAGAGGTAACGGCTCGCTGACTAATTCCAAGTCGCCCTTCTCCACTTTCTGTCGAGTCGAGTTCTACTAACAGCTCAATAACTTCACCATCTCGTTCAACTGCTGCAGGTAACAAGGCGCCAGGTTGGCTACGCACGGCCGTCACCAAGTCCTCCCACAAAACAGTTGATTGCGCACCTATAGCAAGGATTCTGTCGCCTGGTCTGATCCCTGCTTCTGCCGCCGAGGACAAGCCCACTCCCGGTGACTCTTCAACAACTAGACCTACTTCCCACTTACCTTCTTCAACTTTGGGCTCACCAAAAACGCTCAGCAAGATGAACATCGCTACAAAGGCCATTGCAAAATGCATTAATGAGCCTGCTGATGCTACGAGTACTCTTTTCGGATATGACTTCTGCCGGTAGGTTCGTGGCTCATCAACCGGGTCGACTTCGTCTAAATTAGTCATACCTATAATTTTCACGTATGCGCCTGCCAACACAGGCTTTACGCCAAATTCAGTTTCACCTCGTCGAAAGCTAAACAAGCGAGGGCCGAAGCCCAAAAAAAATTCAGTCGCCTTCATACCTGTTGCCCGAGCAGCTAGATAATGACCGCTTTCGTGCATAAAAACGATGAACGTAATTATCAGAACAACAACTACCATCGCCTTGGATACCAATGCCAGTAAAAAGAAAAGGCCCAAAACAACAAATACTGATAGGCGATTTCCTCCCATCTTTGGGGAGTTCGAATCAGACATTTTTTGTACTCTTATCAATCAAAAAAGTTTCAACACACTCGCGACCGCGTCGATCTGCACGAACAACAGCGTCAACGCAATCAGCTCGTTCACCATCGTATTTATCCAACGAGGCTGATATCGCTGTAGCAATTCCCCTCCATGAAATACCGCCTTGAAGAAACGCGGCAACTGCTGCTTCGTTAGCTCCATTAAGCCACGCCGGAGCAGTTTCACCTAACCGACCTGCATCAAATGCTAATCCCAGGCACGGAAAACTATCTAAATCCGGTGGTTCAAAATCCATCGAAATGGCAGCATCCCAATCAAGAGCGCCAAACTCAGTGTCAATGCGTTCTGGAAAAGCCAAGGCGTAGCCAATAGGTAACCTCATATCAGGTTTTGACAGCTGCGCAATGGTGGTTCCATCGACAAAACTCGCCATTGAATGCACGATCGACTGAGGATGCACAACAACTTTAATATCATCGTAACCAACACCAAAAAGTTCGTGAGCTTCAATAACTTCCAAACCCTTATTCATAAGAGTCGAAGAATCAATCGTTATTTTAGGTCCCATCGACCACGTCGGATGGTTCAGCGCTTCGCTCACAGTAACTGATGCCAACTGTTTTTCACTCCATCCTCGAAATGGCCCACCACTAGCTGTCAGAACCAACTCCCGAAGATGACGGCTCGAGTTTCCTAATTCCAGATCAGCGCGAAGGCACTGATGCAGCGCGCAATGTTCACTATCGACTGGAATGAGTTCAGCGCCTGGGATAGCCCTCAACGGCTGAACCAGAGGACCAGCTGCAATTAGGCTTTCTTTATTTGCTAGCGCTAGTCTTTTCCCCGCCGAGAGCGATGATAATGTCACTCCTAGACCTGCAAATCCCACTACACCATTAACAATTACATCGGCACTCTTCGCTAACTCATCAAAACCGAGCGAACCAGTTAAGACTTCAGTACCCGAGGGAACTAATCTTCGTAATTCCTCAAACAAGTCTTCTCGCCCAATAGCTACTTGTTTGGGCCGAAACTCTCGAACCTGAGCTACCAACAATTCAAGCGAAGACCACGCAGCAAGCGATTCAATCTGGAACCTATCTTGTTGAGCGCGCACTACTTCAAGAGTCTGGGTACCAATTGAGCCCGTGGAGCCGAGCACGGCCACTGTAGTCACTATGTGATTATTCCATTTCAGTAAAGAACAAGTTCAGCAACGTAATAGCTAGTTGGCAGAACGAAAAGAAGAGCATCGAAACGATCAAAAATTCCCCCATGTCCAGGCAAAAGGCTACCCATGTCTTTAACCCCTAGATCACGTTTAACCATTGACTGTGCCAAATCTCCCAACGGAGCCATGACCGCTATCGAAATTCCTAAGAACAAAGGATCTAGCATCGACTCTGTCCAGGGAAAAACTCCTGGAAAGTTATTCAATACCAAAATACTTACAATGACCGCTAAGAGCATCCCACCTAATAGGCCTTCATACGTCTTATTTGGACTCAGATGAGGCGCTAGCTTACTTTGACCAGTCGTACTCCCGATTACATAACCGCCGATATCGTAAGCCGCTGTTCCTAATACGGCACCTATCAATACTGCATCTCCATGAGGGCGGCTCAAGATTAAGGCTGCAAATGAACCCAGTACGCCAACCCACATGATGCCTAAAATAGTCACGGCCAAGTTTGCAGTCGCATGCTCGCCCCCGAAGCCAAAAACGAACCAGCAAAGACCAACGACTATGACCAATCCTAGAACCACCGGGTAGGTCTCAGCTCCACGGGTATATGCGCCTATTGAAAGCCCGGCAACAGCTGTTAACCCAATTAAGGTTGCCGGACGATACCCAAGTGATCGGACCGATTTATAAAATTCAGCAGCAGCCAGAATGAGTGCACTAACTACAAACACCATTAGTGCTGCAGGACCAATTTTCAATAGTCCAAAAAACACTCCTGCTAAACCAGCTCCGACGGCAATAGCAACTGGGATATTTCTCCCGCTTCGGCCGCTAGATTCCGAACCCGCAACATTTTGGTTCAGGTCTCCATGTACTAATGTTCGCTCATCATTTCGAATACTTCGAGGCTGACCATAATCATCATTATTCTCCCTCCAATGAGGAGATGAATCTTCCGAATCTACCCATTCATCAATAAGGTCTGACTCTTTCTCGCCCACCTCATCATCGGGTAAATCGGTCTTAGGACCATCCGATTCGCTATCCACTATTCGCTCTTTCTTATTAGATCCAAATGTTGACACGAGCCGATTTCTTAGCGGTGCTTTAGGCGCTTGGTTATGGGTTTCTAAAGGTTTGTCCTCGGGATCGACCAGCCCTTGAGAGGTCTGAGGCTTGTCAGAATCCTTCACTGAAGATACTTCGCTTTCAGTTCTTTCCTCATCATCACGATCACTCCTAGCGGTCTCATGCTCGTCGTCACCATACGGGAGCGCCTCAACGTCCCCTCCGAAAATTTTGGCTGTCCGATTCTCGACAGAGCCAGCTTCATCATTCTCGATCAATGATTTCGATACTGCTAGATCCGACGCATCTGTTGTCCTTGCATCCAGGTTCTCAATTTCGCGAGCAACTAATATGCCGGTGTCTTCCAGAACCGCGTCACCAAACACATTTTCATTTTGGTCAGCAAAAAGAGTTTGATCAAAATATTCGTCACTAGGCGAATCAGTCTCACTAATCGTATCTAGTTTTCCTTCAAGTATTTTTTGATCTGGAATAGCAAGATCACCAAGCTCTATTAGCGAAGTGTCCAAAAGGTCAACTAGCTCAGATTGTTCTTCTGAGTCTTGCCGAATCGGAGACATGGTTGGCAGCGTGTCCGACCTAGCGGCATCAAAGAAACTTGTATCTGAAGTATCAACTAAACGATCATCATCCGGAAGATCGGGGAATAGTCGGGAGCGCCCCAACGCTGAAGAGGCCTGCGATGTTTCCGACGGCGGCACTCGGTCTCCATCTCCGGGTAAATCGCCACTAGCAGGTTCAGCCCAGTGGGGCATCTGCGCGGAATCACTATCGAAAGACAACAGCGGTGACTCGTCTACACCATCATCGAGGTCACGACTTTCAGAGTCAGCGTCACCGGTATCTTTATCCGACATACTGTCTCCTATCGTAAGCTCTAAACCTCAAGTAATTCCTGCTCTTTTGCTACTAGCGCACGATCAAGAGTTTCAATAGACGCTTGCGTAACCCGATCAAGTTCCTTAGAGAACCGATCTCGATCGTCAGAGGAAATATCTTTATCTTTTTCCAATGCATCAAGATCTTGCCTTGCCGAGCGGCGCAGATTACGCACCGCGACACGCCCTTCTTCCGCCATCTGTTTTACTACTCGAACCAAATCGCGGCGACGGTCTTCTGTCAAAGGAGGAAATACCAAACGCAAAATTTCGCCGTCGTTACTGGGATTAATTCCCAAATCCGATTCCATGATCGCACGAGAGATCGCATCAATTGATCCACGGTCGAAGGGCTGAATCACCAAAATCCTGGCTTCAGGAACCGAGAATCCAGCCAATTGCTGCAACGGTACGTCTGCACCATAATAATTTACTTTTAATTTTTCTACCAATGCTGGCGTCGCTCTACCAGTTCTTATGGTTGAAAAATGCCCCTGGGCGTGCACAACTGCTCGCCCCATACGCTCATGGGCGTCACTACAAACTTCTTGCGCGAATTCACTCACCTGACCAGCGTACCTATCTCCGCGCCTTCCAAGATGGATCTGAAATTCCCGCGAACCATTAAGTCAAACACCACGATCGGTGTCTGGTTGTCCTTACATACTGAGATAGCGGCGCTATCCATCACTGCTAACTCTTTTGAAAGGACCTCCAGGAATGAAATATTGTTTAAAAGCGTTGCGTTTTTGTCAATTTTAGGGTCAGCAGTATAGACCCCATCAACACCTGAATGAGTGCCTTTCAACACAACATCAGCACCAATTTCTACTGCCCTAAGAGCGGCAGCAGTATCGGTAGTAAAGAACGGATTACCAGTTCCGGCCGCGAAAATTACTACTCGACCTTTTTCCAAATGTCGAACTGCCCGTCTGCGAATGTAAGGCTCCGCAATTTGAGCCATTCCGATCGCAGTCATCACACGAGTAGGCACATTCACTCGTTCCAAAGCATCTTGCAACGCAATTGCGTTTATTACGGTCGCCAACATCCCCATGTGATCGGATTGTGCTCTATCCATACCACCATCAGAACCAGCCATACCGCGCCAGATATTGCCACCACCAACAACGATCGCAATATCAATTTGTTGGTGAACCTCTGCGATCTCCTCGGCTAAGCCACGAAGGACAACAGCGCTAATGTTGTTTCCAGAAGGCTCTGCCAGGGCTTCACCTGAAAGTTTCAGCACTACGCGTTTCCAAGGGCTCTCACCATCCCAGCGCCGAACGTTTTCAGTCATATCAACTTCCGATTTCCACCTGGCTAAAGCGATTGATAGAGGCTCCTGCTAACAAGTCAACAATAGTTTTTTTCTCATCTTTTATGAACTTCTGATCGAGTAAAGCATTATCTCTGAAAAAACCGTTCATCCTGCCATCTACAATTTTTTCCAAAGCAGCTTCTGGTTTACCTTCGTTTCTGCTCATAACTTCAAGAGTTTCTCGTTCAGTAGCCAAGATCTCCGCTGGAATATCAGTTCGCCGGAGGTACGGTGGTCGGCTACTCGCAATATGCAATGCTATATCATGCGCTACTTGTTCATCCCCGTCTTGGATTTCAACTAAGACAGCGTTGACTCCACGACCATTTTGTTGGTGCACATAGGCATCAAGTGTGGCACCACTCGCAGCCTCGAAACGAACAATGCGGCCAATATCAATGTTCTCTTTGAGTGACAACTTTAAATCGTCAAGATCTTTAGATTTTTCTTCCACAGCGCCCTCGCCTCGAGCGATCACGACAGAAAGCAAGCTTTCAACTAGCTCCGTAAAGTCTTCGGATTTAGCTACAAAGTCCGTCTCACATTTTAGTTCAACAATTGCGGCGACTCCGCCTTCGACTCGAGCCCCAACAATGCCTTCGCTATTATCTCGGTCAGATCGAGAAGCGGATTTGGCGAGACCTTTTTCTCTCAACCATTGCGCTCCTAACTCTGCGTCGCCGCCATTTTCAACCAATGCCTTTTTAGCATCCATCATGCCAGCGCCAGTTAACTGACGAAGCGCTTGAACATCCTTAGCAGTGAATTCAGCCATTTCTAAAGGTGTACCTCTATCTAGGGAATATGTGAATATACGTTCTAATCATTCGGGTCTTACGTTAGCTAGTTCAACTCGCGGGTTGCTCGTCAGGATCAGCTGGAGGTGAGACAACTTCAGCTTCAGCTACAGCTACAGCTTGATTGGCCGCTGATTGCGCAGCAACAACTTCAGTAGCTTTTGCTGCTTGCTCCGCTGCGATACGTGCCTCTCGAGCAGCAGCTTGAGCCATAGCTTCTTGCTCACTTTCGGCTTGTTGGTTTGCTACCCGAGCCTCTTGTTCCGGAGTGCGCTCTCCTGAGACGGGTACAACAATTCCCTTGCTTTGTGCTATGTATCTACCTTCGCGAACAGCATCCGATATGACTCTGGATAGGAGTTCAGTACTACGAATCGCATCATCGTTTCCAGGGATAACAAAGTCAATTTGATCTGGATCACTATTTGAGTCTGCTACTGCAACGACAGGAAGCTTCAGTCGGTTTGCCTCTGCAACCGCAATGTGCTCTTTCGGCGTGTCGAGAACAAAAATAGCGCTAGGAAGCTTTTCCATATGTCGAAGGCCATTTAAATTGAGCTGCAGCTTGTCGAGTTCACGTCTTAGAAGAAGTGCCTCTTTCTTTGGCATGCTCTCGAAATCTCCAGCTTCAAGCATTCGTTCATATTCAAGCATTTTCTCTACACGGCCGCGAATGGTCCGAAAGTTAGTGAGCATTCCACCTAACCAGCGTTGATTAACGAATGGCATACCACAAGCTCGAGCGAAGGTTTCGATTGGGTCTTGAGCTTGCTTTTTTGTTCCAACGAAAAGAATGGTGCCACCCTTGGCAACCGTATCCCGAACGTAGGTATAAGCCTGATCTATCAAAGTTATGGTTTGTTGCAGGTCAATAATGTAAATGCCATTTCGCTCGCCCCAAAGGTAGCGACCCATCTTTGGGTTCCAGCGACGAGTTTGGTGGCCGAAATGAACTCCGGCTTTTAGCAGGTCAGTCATGGTTACAACAGCAGCCATTTTGTCTCCTCCCCACGGTTGATTTGCTGTATCGAGAATGACACTGCCTAATATTAGGCAGCGACCGTGAGGTCACTTCGACTGTTTAGTAGTAGATAAAAAGTGTTCGAACGCTTCATGAGTGTAGCCAGTGAACGCCCTAATCGACACAGAGAACTGGCTCCAAAAAATATTCAACCATGTTCTCATGATTTAGATCGATGAGCCAACGGTTAAATTATGCGCGTGGATGCGACATTTGATGAACTTTTTTCAAGCGTTCTCGACTCACATGAGTGTAAAGCTGAGTCGTACTTAGATCTGAATGACCCAAGAGTTCCTGAACTACTCTCAAGTCCGCACCCCCATCTAATAGGTGCGTGGCATAGGTATGTCTAAGGGCGTGCGGGTGAGTTGGTTCAAGCGACCGGCGATCAATGACACGCCGTACATCTCGCGTTGTTAGACGATTACCGCGCCTGTTGACAAAAAGTGCCTCAGGGTCCACCGAGCCTTTGACAAGGTCGAGTTCAAATGCTTCCTTGCCTCCACCTAACCACACATCCATAAGACGTTGGGCTGGTTTACTGGTTGGGACGCGTCTCATCTTCGAACCTTTACCGACAACATCTATGTAGTCTGCGCCGCGTTGAACTTCACTTTCGTTAGTGCTACATAGCTCAGCTACCCGGAGCCCACTGCCATAAAGAAGTTCAACTAGGAGGCGATCACGCAGCTCAAGCGAGCTAGTCGGTTCTAGCTCATCAGATATTAGTGATTTCAGTTCTTTCTCTTTTAAAACTTCTGGTAATCGTCCGTAGCCCTTTGGAGCACTTAATCCTGCCGTTGGATCTAGCGCAATTATTCCTGATCGATGTAACCAGCCAAAATAGCGACGAAGCGACGAAGCCTTTCGAGATATTGAACGTCGTTCCAATCCACGCGTTCCCATAAATGCTATGTAACGGCGAACATGCACTCGTTGAATCTTCGCTGGCCTATCAATTTTCCCTCTTTCGGCCCAGGCAACGAATTGATCGATATCAAGCCGGTATGCCTTCAATGTTGACTCCGACGCAGCTGTCAGGCTCAGAATAAAATCAGGTAGCTCCCAAAAATCTTTTGACACACTACCGAAGGTACAGATATCAGCCGTCACTCTCCAGCTAGTTCTTTATTCAAGGCGCCTAATTGTGATCTCTAAAGGGCATACTTCCCCGATGGGCTACAACCCGTATAGAAAACAAAAAGCCAGTTTGGCCGACTATTCGATGATCGCTGCAGCGTGTGTCTCAGCCTCAGCGCTTATCATCTGGGGATTTTGGGGGTAAAGGATCAAAATGGTTTTTGAACTGGAACCTGAAGACGGACATGACGTTAGGCGCATTCAGCCCTATCAGGCTAACAAAACTTACCTCTGTCCTGGATGCAACCGAGAGATGCCTCCAGGTTTAGGTCACATGGTCGCTATTCCGTTAGACGCACCTGATTTAAGGCGGCATTGGCATTACGGATGCTGGCAAGCACGCAGAAGACGAAAACCGCTGTCTTAATTATTGTTACGAACTGAAGCTTGATTGAGTGTAATAACGATACTCAACTCTTTTAGCTAATGGCAATTGCGCTATTCAAGCCCTGACTAATACCGCTTCTCTTTGACACGAGCTTTTTTGCCAATGCGATCTCTTAAGTAATAGAGCTTGGCTCGGCGAACGTCACCAACTGCTATTCTTTCGATTTTGGCTAGGGTCGGAGCATGTAACGGAAAAGTTCGCTCAACTCCAACACCAAAGCTCAGTTTACGAACAGTGAAAGTTTCTCTAATACCTGAATTTTTTCGAGCTATTACATAGCCTTCAAAAATTTGGGTTCTTTCGCGACTACCTTCGACCACGCGTACATGGACTTTGACCGTATCTCCTGGCTTAAAGTCAGGGTGGTCTTCACGAAGTTGTAGTTTGTCAACAAAGTCGGTGCTGTGCATGGCGCACTTGCTCCTGAGATCTCAATGGTTTCGAAGTTCGAAACCCGGGGGGCGATAGACATAGAATGATCTATTGTCTTTTTTCACATCAAAGAACTCGTCTTTAAATGCGACTCCCAATACTACCTGAAGATCAGCAAGAAAAGAAGCGGGGGTCGATCTCAATTTCAAATTCGTTCATCCACTCAATTTCGAAGCTTTTCACACCTCGAATTTCAAGCAAGTCTGGTCTCTGGGCTGCCGTCAGTGCAATGGACACGGATTTACGCCATCGTCGGATTTTTTCATGATCTCCGCTTACGAGAATTTCTGGGACTTCTAGACCTTCAAAATTTGCAGGTCGAGTCCAATGTGGATATTCAAGTAACCCATCTGAGAACGTTTCATCTTTAGGAGAAGCATCATTATTCAAAACCCCGGGTATCAGACGGACAACGGCTTCAACTACGGCCATTGCAGCAAACTCTCCGCCAGCCAGAACCATATCTCCGATAGAGATTTCATCATCTACTAAATGACTACGGATTCTTTCATCCACCCCTTCATAACGGCCACACAAGAGACTAAAACCATCGAGCTTCGACAGCTCATTAGCTTTCGCTTGGTTAAAGGCTTTGCCGCCTGGGCCCAAAAGAATTAACGGCCTTGGCGGTGAAACCTCTTTCACAGCAGCAAATACCGGTTCCGGTTTCAACACCATTCCTGGTCCGCCGCCAAAAGGACTGTCATCAACAGTTCGGTGTTTATCAGTAGTGGCCATGCGAAGGTCTTGGCTTCGCAGGTCCACGAGTCCAGACTTTCTTGCACGCCCTAAGATACTCAGATTGCCCATCTGGTCTATCTGGTCAGGAAAAATACTGAAAATATCAATTCGCATACTAATTCCCAAGATCAAAGAGACCAGTTGGTACATCTACCGAAATAACGCTGTCTGCAAACTCAACGACGAATCTCAATGGTATTAGTGATCCACTATCCAACTCCAACAAATCTGATGCGGGGTTAGAAAGCACTGCCACCACTGTGCCACGATCGGTGCCGTCCATTTCCCGAACTGAGGCACCCATAAGTTCATGTATCCAAAGCTCATCACTGTCTTGAATTGGAGGCGCCAGAAGCATCAATCCACGCAAGGCATCTGCAGCTTCTTTAGTAGCTACCCCTTCGAAGTGAACAATCCAATTATCCTGATGAGGGCTCGAAGAAACAACAATTAAATTTCTTTCAGCCGTCGACAAGGAACTACCCGGATCAAGTCGCTCGAAGCGATTAGTTACTAACTTTACGAGAACATCGCCCATTAAGCCATGAGCTCGTTTAATTGATCCGATTTCTAACAGTTGGTCACTATTACCAGTCATCGACCTAACCAATTCTGTCAATCGCTGAAATCGACCTCAACTTCAACTCCGTCTTTGACGGCCGCAGCGCGGACCAAAGTACGTATTGAATTTGCGACTCGGCCGCGCTTTCCAATGACTCTACCTATGTCTTCAGAACTCACTTTTGCCATAAGACTAATTTTCGTATCAGATTCTTCAATTTCGAGTTCAACCTGGTCAGGATGTTCAACCAATTGAGCAATCAGATATAGGAGAACTTCTTCAGCGGTCGTGCCTTCTTGCTCGCTCACGATTCGTCCTTTGCGTCGCCTTCGGATGCTTCTTCGACTGCTTCAGCCTCGGCAGGAGTTTCCGGAGCAGCTTCTTCGACTTTTTCAGACTTAGCTTCTTCTTTAGCTGCTACCGGCTTCACAGGTTCCGCTACTTCTTTTGGAGCTGGTGGCACAGGAGGCACAAATTCTTCGCCTTTGAACTGTGCTATCGCGCCAGAAATCGTTAGAAGCTTTTGCACGGCCTCACTTGGTTGAGCACCCACACTCAGCCAATGAACAGCTCGATCGTTGTCGATTTGAACACCAGAAGGCTCTAAACGCGGTTGGTAGGTTCCAAGAATCTCTATGAAACGCCCATCTCTAGGAGATCGGCTATCTGCTGCAACTACTCGATAGGTAGGTTGCTTCTTTTTACCCATCCGCATCAGGCGAAGTCGTACGGCCATGGTTCTCCGGGTTTCTCTTTAATCATCAGGGGATTGGACAGTTACTCAACGGTACCTACTTACAAGAAGTTGGTGGAGCAACTCTAAGTGTTGGCCAATGGCCAGAAAGACAGCATATCGGCATCAACGCTCAACAAGAACTTTAAAAATTGAATGAATCCCAAATTAACTGTTCTTATTCAACCCAGGAAGAGTTAGGTCTAGCTTCCCAATATCGAATTTAGGTGATGCAACCGCTGGTTTAGCTTGAACTCTCCCACCGCCAGGACCCTTTTTGCCCTTTTTGGATTTTTTATCTTTACGGTTTTTTGTAGCTTTCTTCGTCCCGAATCCAGCCATTCCTTTCATCATTTTGCGCATTTCTTTAAATTGATTAAGTAAATTGCTCACTTGCGCAGTGCTCGTACCGCTACCTCTAGCTATGCGAGCCCGGCGAGAACTATCAATTAGCGCCGGTTCGACTCGCTCGCTTGGGGTCATCGCTAAAACTATGGCCTCAACTCGATTTACATCGCGTTCATCAATCTCAGCATTTTTCATCTCTTTTGGAATACCAGGCATCATCGCCATCAAACCCGAAAGATTTCCCATTTTTCTTACTTGTCTCAGTTGATCGACAAAATCATCCAAGGTAAAGGTTCCATCAAGAAGTCGTTGAGCAGCAACCTCCGCTTCTTCTTTTTCGAATACTTCTTCAGCCTTCTCAATTAAGGTAAGGATGTCTCCCATGCCGAGAATACGCTCAGCCATCCGTTCAGGATGAAACTGATCAAAGTCTTCTAAGTTCTCACCTGTAGAAGCAAAAGCGATTGGCCTTCCTACAACTTCTTTTACTGAAAGAGCTGCACCTCCACGAGCATCACCATCTAATTTTGTGAGGATTATGCCATCGAGCTCTAATGTGCCGTGAAAAATCTCCGCTGTGTTTACAGCGTCTTGTCCGGTCATCGCATCAATCACCAGGAACGTGTAATCAGGTTCAATCGCGTCAGATATGGATGCGATCTCGTCCATTAGCTCAGTGTCAACTGCCAACCGGCCTGCTGTATCAACAATCAACACGTCGCGTCCGAGACTCTTAGCCTCCTCCAAACCACGCTGAACAACGGCTAGTGGCCCAGTTGAATCGCTATAGACAGGAACATCTATACGTTCAGCGAGCGTGCGGAGTTGCTCAACCGCCGCCGGACGTTGAAGGTCTGCGCCTACTAGAAGGGGATTCCTACCCTGCGACTTAAACCAGCGAGCTAATTTAACTGATGAAGTAGTTTTTCCTGAACCTTGGAGCCCTGCCATTAAAATAACGGTCGGTGGAGATGCCGCAAAAGTTATTTTTAAGGTTTCTCCTCCAAGGATCGCTTTAAGCTCTTCATTAACAACTTTTATGACCTGTTGACCAGGAGTTAAACTCTGAGCAATATCAGCGCCTAGACATCTAATTTTGACTCGTTCGACAAAGTCGCGAACAACCGTAAAGTTAACATCAGCCTCAAGTAAGGCAAGGCGAATCTCTCGCATCGCATCTTCAACATCGCCCTGAGAAAGGCGACCTTTGCCTTTCAAACGCCCAAAAATGCCATCAAAACGATCAGAAAGAGACTCGAACATATGCTGTAAATCCTATAGGTCGCTCAGAGGTATAGTTTAGTTTCGCGGCTCGAACCCATTCGAACTTGACTAGTTGCTAAATAAAGTCTCGACAAATTCTTCAGATTCAAATGGAACCAAATCGTCAATGCCTTCGCCAAGTCCCACAAGTTTAACGGGAAGCCCCATTTCTTTTTCGATAGCAAAAACAATTCCACCTTTTGCTGAACCATCAAGTTTCGTCAGGACCACCCCAGTGACATCCACTGCTCGGGCAAATTCGCGTGCCTGGGTCAAGCCATTTTGTCCTGTAGTGGCATCGATTACTAAAAAAACTTCCGCTACCGAGCCAGGGTTTCGATCGGCTACGCGTCTAACTTTCGCTAATTCCTCCATCAAATTAACTTTATTTTGGAGGCGCCCAGCGGTGTCAGCCAAGACAACATCGGCATCACGCTTTTCTGCGCTTATTATGGCATCAAATATCACCGAGCTCGGGTCGGCTCCTTCCTGTCCTCTAACGAAATGCGCCCCACATCGGTCCGCCCATGTCTCCAGTTGTTCAGCTGCAGCAGCGCGAAAAGTGTCTCCGGCAGCCATAACAACAGAGTGCCCTTGAACAGCTAGTGATTGGCCAAGTTTTCCGATAGTGGTAGTTTTACCCACTCCATTAACGCCCACGAAAAGCCAAACCGGTATTCCTTCACAATTCAGTTCAAGCGTTCTATCGACGTCCAAATCACTCTTCATTTGAACTTTTAGAGCTTCAAGTAACTCCGGGCCTTTCGTGATTTGCTCATCTTCGGCTGTCTTTTTCAAACGGTCCAGGACACTTGAAGTGGCAGCCACCCCAACGTCAGCAACAATCAAAGCTTCTTCCAACTGCTCCCAAATCGACTCATTAACTTCGCTGTTACGAATTGAAGTTACGTATCCAGACATTGCGGATTTAGCTTTGGCGAGTCTACTTCCAAACGATTTTTTGTTAACTGAATCTTCAACCTGCTGTTCAAACACATCGTCGCTTGCCTGCGGCTCTTGATCTACCAGTTCCTCGAGCGAAACTACTATCTCACCTAGTTCAGGCTCTTCATCTACCAGTTCCTCGAGCGAAACTACTATCTCTCTTTCTTCAGATAGCGGGGACTCAGCGGACGGCTCAACGAGCCCTTGGTCCGGAACTAGATTCCGATTCAACCACCAACTATTGATACGAGGTAAGGCCGCAAGGAAAACAAAAACAAGAACAACTGAAGAAACGATAAAGATACCTGTAGTCACAATCTTGAGATACTACCTCTCAAGAAGCCCGGACCATTACGCTACTTTTTCGCTGAGCACTTTCGAAGTGCCGCCAGGAGCCATCGACACCCCATATAATACGTCGGCTGATTCCATCGTTCGCTTCTGATGTGAAACAATTACAAGCTGCGCTTCTTTTCTAAATTCCGCAATCAACCCTAGGAAACGATGCAGGTTTACATCATCTAATGCTGCTTCAACTTCATCCATAACATAGAACGGAGAAGGGCGGCTTCGGAAAATGGCGAACAGAAATGCCAGAGCGGTCAACGACCTCTCCCCACCTGACAGCAATGAAAGTTTTCTTACATTTTTCCCCGATGGCTTAGCTTCCAACTCGATTCCCGTGCCCAAAAGATCACTGGGATTAGTCAAACGAAGTTTTCCTTGACCTCCAGGAAAAAGAGTTGAGAACAATTGTTCAAAGTTTTCCGAAACATCGGCAAAAGCAGAACTGAAGACTCTCACTATCTCTTCATCGATTGCAGAGATAACCTTATTTAGCTCTCTTCGACCCTTTTTCACATCCTCTAACTGCTCAGCTACAAAATCATGCCGCTCACTAAGCTCTTCAAATTCTTGAAGAGCTAGAGGATTAATAGGCCCCATCCGCCGCAAGTCGGCATCTAACTCACGCACTCGCGCAACAGCTGAAGTACCTTCAGGCAACGAAGGTAGCTCATGGGCAATAGCTACATCGGGCTCAACTTCTAGCTCGCTGCGAACTAGCTGAACAACATTCTCGAGTCTGAGGCGACGTTCTGCATCTGCAACATCGAGCCGTCCTAATAGCTCTCTAAGCTCCAACAATCTTTTCTCCGCAGCGGAACGCTCTCTCCTCGACGTTTCAAGTTCGCTGGTGACAAGCCGCACTTCCTGGGAAAGTTTCTGCCTCTTTTCCCTCAGGCGAGTAACTTCTTCTTCAAGCCTTGTGGCATGGCCAAGGAGCAGATCCCTAAGCACGCGTAGAGAAATAATAATTTGCTCTATACGAGTTCTTCGATCTGCAGCGTGCACTGACTCGCTCTCATGCTGAAGCAGCTGGACGGAAATTTCAGAACTTCGATTTTCTAAGCGTTCTTTTTGCTCTATGAAATTACTTGCG
Organism: Acidimicrobiaceae bacterium; assembly: GCA_905182565.1. Lineage (GTDB taxonomy): Bacteria > Actinomycetota > Acidimicrobiia > Acidimicrobiales > Poriferisodalaceae > UBA9040. The sequence goes on from CAJJCB010000020.1 coordinate 97,801, forward strand.
TTCACGGTTAGCTGCGATCTTATCGCAGCTAGTTCTCGGGCTCGGCCCTCCAAAACATCTCGGCGATTACCACTTTCAAGTATCACATCTCTTTCAGCGCTTTCTGCCGCTTCAAGCGCAGGTAGAACATTCTCCAGCTCTGACAGACGTGGCTCATCGACAAGAAGTACTAGCTGTAGCTCGTCTAGCCGAACTCGCAAGGCTGAAATATCATTAGCCGATGCAGCGACCTCCTGCTGAGTCCTTCCAACCAGATCAGAGGCTTTTGTCAAAACGTCATCGTTCGCTTGAAGCTCAGCCGCAGCCTTCAGCAAATCACTTTTTGAAGATTCAAATGCCGAGAGAGCAGCCTGGCGTTTAGATTCCGCCGACTCGCGCCGATTATGGGCATTCTCGCACGCCAGCGTCGCCTCTTCAAAGGCGACCAAAGTCACCGCACTTCCGGCTTGGCCCACGCGCCACCCATCTGGCCCACAGCGATCACCCTGAAGAGTCACGAATGTGAGGTCAGGGTTTTCCAATGAACCATCAACGGCTTCTTTCCATCCTTGCTCGACACAAACAACAGAGTGAAGCAAATGGTCCAAAAGATCATTTAGCTTTCCATCCAGAGAACGAACATGCTGTCTTAACGGTGCCCCGACGATTTGGGCCATTCGCTTTATTTCTCTTGGAACGGTGGTTATGACAGCTCCCGGAATGCTCTTTTCTCTAAGGAGTTCTAATGCTGAGCGAGCGCTTTTAGGATCCTGAATCACAACCGAGGAAAGAGTCTCGCCTAAACCAGCTTCTACTGCCAGCTCCCACCCAGGGTCTATCTCAATAAGCTCTGCCAGGAGACCTTGAACACCTTTTGCCCCTTGCAACTCATGGAGCCCGGAACTATTGCGAGCTTGACTCAAGGACAATTCAAGAATTTCCGTCCTAGCTTGCCAAGATCGTTGATCTTCTATCGCTTCTCGAAGCTCAACTTCAACTGTATCTAAAGACCTGGCGGCGACTTTTTCTTTTTCGTTAGCCCTATCTAAACTCGCCACCAGCGGAAGTTCGGCATCCGTTGCAATTTGAATATTTACTTGCAACTCTTCGAACCTCTTATTTGCGATTTGTACCTGCTCCAACAGATTCTCGAGGCGAGTCCTGAGTCGGCTTTCTTCCGCCACTTCCCTACCGACTGTTGACCGTAATGCCACGAGCTCACCGCGTACTTCACCTGCACGATCGCTTGCGCCTAGCTGCATTCCACTGATCTCTTCTAAATCTGCAGCATCACGGTCCGCTTTGAGTAATGTTTCAGATTCCTCAACTTCCTCGAACTTCGGAGCTATCAGAGCTTCTCGCTCACTTACGTTTTCAAGCTCGATTAGTATTCGGCTTTGCTCAGCCTCAAGAGTCGCCAGCACGTCAGCCGCGAGCAATGCGCCCTTATCCCGCTCAACCGCTCTTGTTCGTTCATTAACTAGAGCTAATAATCCCTTACATCTCTCTCTCAAAGATTCGGCGCGCGGAAGCAAATCCATTCCACCGTCACCTGAAGCTATTAATTTGGATTCCAATCGCAAAATCCGCTCATCTAGGTCTGCCAGATGCGACCGAAGCTGAATCTCTTCTCTAGATAGTTGCTCTCGTTCTGCACCAGAATTTGCTTGTGCTATTCGTAATGACGCTATTTCTCGACCTGCAAGATGTAACCGCAACGAATGAAGCTCGGAGACAACATCCCCATGTCTCTTAGCCGCGTCAGCTTGCTTTTCTAATGGTCGAAGTTGCCTTCTTACTTCACGCTGCAAATCTTGCAATCGCGTTAGATTAGCCTCTGTGGATGACAACCGCCGTTCTGATCGCTCTTTCCTCCGGCGGTATTTCAAGATTCCAGCGGCTTCTTCAATGATTGTCCGTCTGTCTTCAGGACGGGCATTTAGAACCTGATCAATTTGACCCTGCGCGACAATTATGTGCTGTTGTCTACCGACTCCGGCATCACTTAGAAGTTCCTGAATATCAAGTAGCCGACATGGAACACCATTCATCGAGTACTCAGAGTCTCCGGCACGATAAAGAATGCGCGTTATAGTTAGCTCTGTAAATTCGACGGGTAAAAGGCCCACCGAATTATCAATGACTAAACTGACCTCGGCTCGCCCTAAAGCTTTCCTCTCAGAAGTACCCGCAAAAACAACATCATCCATTTTGCCTGAACGAACGGTACTTGGACCTTGAGCTCCCAACACCCACGCTATCGCATCAACAACGTTTGACTTCCCACTACCATTTGGCCCAACTACGACGGTCACGCCGGGCTCAAAATTTAGAACCGTAGTATCAGCGAAGGACTTAAAACCCTTGATGGTGAGCGACTTTAAGAACACTAATCAGACCAGTCATTATTAGATTTGCAGCAAGGTAACTCTGGGCACATCATGCACCGAGAATCTGTAACTTTCGAGGACCTTCAGCGTAAATCTCGAAACTTGCCTATTATTTAAACTTGGTAGTCACAGTGATAATGGGGAATACCGCCGACTCGTGATTGCATAACGTCCCCTCGACCGTTCCGACTTCTTTCCCCAACCCGGCCATAAACCTCTATATATTCGTCGTATCCTCCGGACTCACCGAAAACATCGACCATATTTCCAATGCTCACACCGCGATGTTTGCAAGCATTATGGACTGTCTCAACGATTGCTCTATACAAGCGCCTGATCTCTTGAGTAATCAGCTTGCTTCCGATTCGATCATGGCGCAACAATGCCGCATGCAAAATTTCGTCGCTGTAGATAGGGCCCAAGCCGATTACGAAAGAGTCATCCATAAGAAGACCTTTTAGTTTCCGGTTCTGAGGAACTAATAATTGTCCGAAAGCAGTCCACGCCATCGGCTCCTCGATTGGGTCAAAGCCCAGCGGCAACATCTCCGGAAATGCCTCCCCAAGATTTTCAGTGGCAACTACCGCAACTCTCAAACCATCACCCGAATCAAGCAGACGAAGCTCTCCACCTTGAGTGAACCCGATCGTTAGCTGAGTTCGGTCATCCATTGCATCTGAATTGGCAGTTCTTTGCAGAGACCCTGTTGGCCCAATCTCAATTACAAAACTCTGCTCATCGCCGATGCCCATAACGAGAAGCATGCCTACCCGACGTACATCAACTATTTTCATGCCTGACAAGGAGTCGCTTAAAGCTTTCTTGGTCGCGCCTGGAACTACTTGTTTCACGGACCCAATAACTTCAACATTTTTTATTTTTTTGCCGCTTAGGTCTTTGTCCAAATCACGACGCGCGGTTTCAAGTTCGGGTAGTTCAGCCATCGTGGGCCTCAGTCCTTATTTCGGTAGTTTCAATCTCAACTAATTGTTCATCTAATAAAACCCAAGCTTCTCGCGCCGCTTCTTGTTGGGCTCTCTTCTTGGAAGGCCCAATGCCCACTCCCCACGTACGCTCGGCGAAAACAACTTCAGCCTTAAATATCTTTTCGTGATCTGGGCCGCTTTCAGCTATCTCATATCTTGGAGTAACCCCATGCTGGCGAACAGCTAACTCCTGCAAGCGAGTTTTGTAGTCTTCCACGCCTGGTTCCACAGCCATTTCTGAAATTCGTTGCTGAAAAGCTTGCGCAACTAAAAGCTCAGCTTCTTCCCAACCGCCGTCCAGATATACAGCTCCAAGTATTGCTTCAAAAGTATCAGCCAAGATTGAAGTCTTTTCTCGTCCACCGGAATTATGCTCCCCATTTCCAAGAAGGACTGCGCCTCCCACGCCGTAATCTTTAGCCACCGTCGCTAGTGACTCAGCGTTTACTACCGCAGACCGAATTTGAGCAAGCCCACCTTCACTCAAGCGAGGGTAGGACTTGTAGATAAGAGCGGCAACGCATAAGCCCAGTACAGCATCACCAAGAAATTCTAGACGCTCATTAGATTCACCGGCTTCAGTCTCAGCGCACCAACTGCGATGGGAAAGCGCTAGCTGAAGCAGATTTGGATCCTTGAAGTGATATCCGATAATTTCGCTTAGGAGTTCATCGGAGGATCCGATGTCAATCTCCGAATCAATTTCAGCACAGGCCATGTTAGTTAACACGAGCCATTACGTAGTCGATAGCGTCTCTAACAGTTTTCAAGTCTTCCAAGTCATCGTCTTCAATTCGAAAACCGACACTGCGTTCAGACAACTCTTCTTCTAAACCTTCAACAAGTTCGATAAGCGCTAATGAATCTGCATCAAGATCATCAACAAACGAAGATGCCTCATGAATCGCAGATGGCTCCATCTCCAAAATATCGGCGAGTTGATCTCGAACGAGTTCAAAAACTTCGTTTCGATCAGGCGGGGATTGCTCGTTATTGGGCTCGGTGGACATAGCCCCTCCTACCGTGGTCGGACGACTTCATGGTAGCCTGCTTCATGATTTGAACAGTGACCTCATATAGTGATATTTGTTTATTATTTATTACTTTGTGCAGTTTTTTGTATTGTTAGCTAGCAGTTACGGCCTTTGACAAGGCTCCGATCAAATCTCTATCAACCATATCTCTGGCTACTTTGATTGCATTCTCTATAGCTAGTGGACCCGCTGATCCATGACTTATAATCGCAATGCCATTGACTCCCAAGAGCATCGCTCCGCCCACAGCCTCAGGATTCAATTCGGATGCAATCGGCGATAGCAACCCAAGAGCTTCCTTACCTACCTCACCGACACCATCAGCTAAGAGAATCGAGATAATTTGATCAACTAAAAATTTTATTGTGCCTTCTATAGTTTTTAGGGCAACATTTCCCGTGAAACCATCTGCGACCACGACGTCAACAGCCCCATCTAGTATGTCTCTTCCTTCAACATTTCCGATGAAGTCAATCGAATTATCATTTCTTAGCAAGACATGAGCAGCTTTAGTAATCTGGTTTCCTTTCTCTGCTTCTTCACCGATTGATAACAAGCCAATCTTAGGCTTTTCAATGCCGTAGCGAATCCGCGCGAAAGCTGAGCCCATCTGAGCAAACTGAAGGAGCCAATCAGGCTGACAATCAGCCATAGCTCCAGAGTCAAGCAGTATTTTGGGGGCTCGGCCTGGCACAGGTAAAGCAGTAGCTATCGCAGGCCTAGAAACGCCCGGAATTCGTTTCATTCTCAACAATGCTGCGGCGGCAACTGCACCAGTATTGCCTGCACTGACCATTGCAGATGCTTGACCATCGCGCACCCGCTCTGCAGCTCTGACGATAGACGAGTCCTTCATCGTCCTGACCGCCCGACCGGGTTCATCAGCCATACCGATTACCTGAGAGGCTGCATGCAGTTTCAAGGAACCAATATTTTCTATAGCCGAAGCAAGACCAACCAGTTCAACAGCGATTCCCTGTGCTGATGACGATAAGGCACCATCGACAATTGCTTTAGGGGCGTTATCACCACCCATTACGTCCACAACGATAGGCAACATTACTGACATCGACCTAACAGAGAACTCAATCGATTTCTATTGCTTGTCGGCCGGCGTACCAACCGCAGTTTCCACACACGCGGTGCGGCAATTTCGCATCGCCACAACGGGAGCAATTACTCCGCGAAGCGGAACGAAGCTTCCATGCAGAGGCTCGACGACTACGTGTCTTAGACTTTGAAGTCTTTTTCTTTGGAACGGCCATCATCGACCTCGAGAGATAGGCACTGTCACCTCGAAAGGTTCAAAGCGCTGGTTGGATATGACCAACGCAGCATCGGAGCCTCGAGTAAAGGCAACCAAACAACAAACGCCGGTAGAATTTGAGTCAAATACATTGACGCAAGTTCACAATACTACCGGCCTCAACCTCTCACTGCGACTCTAAATCGGTGTCTTCGTCATCATCAAAGATCAGATTGCCCAGCGCAGCCCACCGAGGGTCCGAAACTGATCCCGTCTCAGCTCTTTCTTTTTCCAAAAATTTTAGGGCTATCCCGCTATCTATAAGCTCCTGCGGGTAATTCTCGCACGGTTCCTGGAAAGGGCAAGGCACTGCTGCGATCGGTAATTCCAGAAGAAGGGAGTCCCTGGCCATTGGAGTTAAGTCAGCAATTTCTTCACCCAAAAGATAACTTTCACCCTCTTTGGGGTTCAACTCAAATAATTCTTGAACGAAAGCTTCTGCTAAACCGTCGACTGGGAATAGGCAACGAGAACACTCACCTACCCATGGAACCGAAAGCGTTCCTGAAACTAATACGCCTTCCCTGACTTGAGACAAAACTAATTCAGCCGCCACCACTGAATCTTTTGCGATCCTCACATCAGCTATCTCCGGGACTTTACCTTCATCCCAAACTTTTTCTACCGGCAGCTCTGCTGTCCAATTCCGCAATGGGTCACGACGAGCCAACCGCTCAACCGGAACTTTAAGATGCTCATAAACTTGTTTATCTATCAATCATTGTCCTGATCGAAAAAGCCAGTATTACCATCGGCAGACTCTTCATCTTGAGTCGATTCATTCGCCTCCGATGGAACCGAAGGCTGCAATTTTAAGCGTGCCTGGGCGACCGTCTCTTGAACCCCTGACAACGCTTCTTCGAACTGCTCCAGACGCCGATCACAATAATCGTCGACTTCATGACTTCGACGGCGCGCCTGAGCTTGAGCCTGGTCTAACAGCTGTCGAGCTTTTCGTTCAGCTCCCCTAACCACCTCGGTTTTTTGAATCATCTGAGCAACTCTTGTGCGAGCCTCTTCTATAACCAAGCCCGCATCGACGCGTGCCTTCATAAGTAACTCATCACGTTCTTTCAAAAGCCAACGTGCCTCACGAACTTCTACTGGAAGTTCATTCAAGGCTGCTTCCAAAAGCTCCAACACCTCATCACGGCTAATCATCACCGACGTTGACAATGGCATCGGACGAGCCGCATTAATTACATCAACGATACGTTTGACAATAGCTTCAGCTCCGGGGCTGCTTAAGGGTGCTGATTCTGTCATTTTATAAACTTTTCTGCCAACCGCTTAGCAACCGGTTTAGGAACTAGGTGAGAGCAATCACCACCGAAACGAGTTATGTCACGGATGTACTTTGAAGCTATAAACGAGTTTTCTCCCCCTGATGGGATGAAAAGCGTGTCCACACCAGCAACTGACTGATTCATTTGAGCCATTTGAAGTTCCGCCTCAAAGTCAGTCACACCTCTTAGGCCCTTAACGATGAAATCGATCTCAAGCCTTTTAGCTAGATCTACTACTAACTCCCCGAACTCAATCACGGTGACATTTCCTAGATGCTCCGTAGATTCCACAACCATTGAAACCCTTTGGGCATCTGTGAAAAATGGGGTTGCTTTCTGCGGGTTACGCATAGCAGCTACAACCACATCATCAAATAAGCGCGAGGCAGTCGCACATATCTCGATATGGCCGTTGTGGACCGGATCGAATGATCCGGGATACAGGACCTTAACCACAAGCTGCTCCTTCGGTGACGATTAACTAAAAGGTACCGATCCAAGACGCTTTACTCCAGTAACTCCTTAGAGAACCTTAAAAATATTTTATTTTCTCATCACCTGGCCATAACAGGCTCTAGGACCGTGACCACAGTTTTACCGTAATAACGACTTTTCAACACCCTCCAGCTATCTTCCACAAGTATTTCTCGATCTGACTCAGCTACGACTAGCGAAGATTTAATTTGGGATAGAATCATCGACCAACTGTCAAACTCGTATGGCGGGTCAGCAAAAATAATGTCCGGTGACACCGACAAAGAACTCAAATAAATCTGCGCATCCTGCTGGATAACTGTTCCGTCGAGTCCCAGACTCAACAAATTTTCTCTGATCAGAGAACATGCTCTAGCACTTTTATCAACAAAAATTGCTGATTTGGCTCCCCGAGAGAGCCCTTCAATACCTAACGCACCAGTTCCGGCGAAAAGATCCAAAACCTCAGCGTTCTCGGGGTAGCCGAGACTATAAAGAATATTAAAAACTGCTTCACGAGTGCGATCTGAGGTCGGCCTCACCATCCATCCAGTCGGTGACTCGAGATGGCGTCCCTTGTGGCTTCCGCCCACTACACGCATAACCTCGACCTTAACGGGCACAATGTAGGTATGGATGTTCCAGAGACCATCATTTGCGTCGACTGTGGCGGTGTCTGTCACCGAATCAGCTATGCCGACCCCGAAATCGGTTTCCAGCCTGGTGACGTGGTTGCATATCGTTGTTCCGATTGCCTCGACAGGTGGGACTTAGTTTTCGATGAAAGCTAACCTCGCCATAAGTTTTCCGCATCCGTCCCACGAGCTGAAATAAACCACTCAATTTCTTTCCCTAGCATGGGATTTGATGTGATTGTTCCATGTCCTTCGACAAGTGCCTCAGAACAACTCCTAGCGCGCTCAACCCAAAGTCGGTCTCGGACTAGGGACGCTAACTTTAAATCACTCCTCCCCGACTGGCGTTGATCAAAAATTGTACCTTCGCCCCTCAACTCTAGATCAACTTCAGCTAATTCGAAGCCGTCAGTAGAGTTCTCGAGTGCTTGCAACCGATGCACCGCATCCTCAGTAATCGAGTCCTCAGTGACTAAATAACACCGAGATTTATAACTACTTCTGCCAACACGACCTCGCAGCTGGTGCAACTGAGCTATGCCAAAACGATCTGCCGATAACACAACCATCGCACTCGCATTAGGAATATTCACTCCTACTTCAATAACCGTTGTAGCCACCAAGACATCGAGCAAACCGACCCGGAACTGTTCCATCGCCCGTTCTTTATCTGACGCTTTCAAGCGCCCGTGAAGCAGTCCGACTCTTAGGCCTGACAACTCTCCTCTAATTAATTCTGCATACGTAGCCTCGGCGGAACTAGCGACTATGTTTTCGCTCTCATCGATAAGAGGGCACACGACAAAGGTCTGCCTACCTCCCTTCACTTCTTCCCGGACATAGCTCCAGGCTGACTTCACTGCTTCTGGGGTAGAAACCCATTTCGTCTCGATAGGTATTCGCCCAGGTGGAAGCTCATCCAGAACTGACACATCCAGATCACCGTAAACAGTCATGGCTGCCGTCCGAGGAATCGGCGTTGCTGTCATCACCAGCAAATGCGGCCAGCGACCATCTTCTCTACTGTGTTCTCGGAGTTTAGCTCTCTGATCGACCCCAAATCGATGCTGTTCGTCTATGACAACAAAACTTAAAGATTTAAATGAGACGCCACTTTGAATTAAAGAGTGTGTTCCTACAGCAACATCGACACTGCCATCTTTCAGTTGTCTAATAATCCGTTTTTTTTCGGGTGCTGGAACACTATTGCTTAGTAATTTGATGGATAACGGCCGCACACCTGTGAGTGTCTGGGAATCTGGAACCTCAAACCCTTCCGCCATTTCTCTCAGCCCCATATAGTGCTGCTCTGCTAAAATTTCTGTCGGGGCCATGAATGCCCCTTGATGACCATTCGCAACTGCGTTTATTAGACCCTGAAAAGCGACTAGAGTTTTTCCAGATCCAACATCTCCCTGCAACAGTCGATGCATCGGTCGAGCTTTTGAAATATCAGTATTAATCTCCATCACTGCACGTTTTTGAGCACCGGTAAGTTCAAATGGCAAGCTAGAAAAAAAAGCCGCACTCAGAGATTTATTAAGATTATGCTGGATGCCTCTAACGGCACCTTCTCTATGCAACTTGCTAAGTCGCAGGGTTAACTGAACCCGAAGGAGCTCATCAAACACAAGCCTGTTTCGGGCTTTTTGCACATCACTTAGTTCAGCTGGTTCATGGATCAGTCTCAAGGCATCATGTCGAGAAAGTAACCCATACTCTGAACGAACACTTTCCGGGACAGGGTCTTCGATACCGCGCTCTTCGCAGCGGCGCAAAGCTTCAGTAATCCACCGCGCCAACTCCCAGCTAACGAGACCTGCTTTTTCTGACTGTGGATAGACAGCCACGATCCGACCAGTCTTATCTCCAACAAAATCAATTAGAGGATTAGCCATTTGTTTAGCGCCACGATATTCATCAATCTTGCCGAACAAAGCGACCGTTAATCCTTCTAACAGCTGCTTTTTCCGCCAAGCTTGGTTAAAGAAGGTAGCCCGAACCGTGCCAGTCCCGTCCGAGATTATTGCCTCCACTAAGCTTTTACGGTTTCGAGTAGACCGGCTAGTCACCTTGGTAATCTCACCGACAACCATTATTTGTTCGCCAATTACGCAATCTCCTATTGGCGCTTCTTTACTTCTGTCGATGTACCTGCGCGGATAATACGTAATCAAGTCAAAAACGGAATGAATATTTACCTCAGATAATGCTTGCCGGCGCTGGTCACCCACGCCGTTGAGACGATCCACCGGTATCTCATCAAGATCAGTGAGTGCTAGCGGGAGCGTCACTCGATACCAAAAAAGTAAGGGTAGTGATCTTGCTCTCCGTGATGAACCTCGGTTTCCACGTTTGGATAATGCTCAGCGAGCCAAACTTCAATCGTTCTCGTTTCAGCATCTCCTGCTTCTAGCCCTTCAATTATTGAAACAATCTCATGATTTTCAGTAATTAGCTCACTCAGTAAAGCGATTGACGCCGAAGTCAAATCTTTATTGATAGAACGCACTCCTTCTCTGTCGAGACCAATCCAATCATCTGTCTCGACTTCTCCTACCGAGGTGGATGTGCTCCTAACTGCTTTGGTCACTTCACCGACAACTAAAGTCGATGAGATGTCCGCCATCTGCTCGGCGTTCGCCTCAGCATCTGCCTCCGGATCATAAGCTAGCAAAGATGCAAATCCCTCTGGAACAGAGGTAGTCGCTACCACAATCACTTTTTTTTCGGTTTGCGAGTCAACGGTTCCAGCTACTGCCAAAATATTTGAATTATTCGGCAAAATAATTACCTGCTCAGCTGGAGCTCTTTCGACAGCATCTAACAGCTCTGCTGTGGACGGATTCATTGTTTGCCCACCGACAACCAGCACTTGGACTCCAAGGCTATGGAATATCCGTCCTATCCCAGGCGCTGGCGACACCGCTACGACCGCACAAGGAACTACCTGCGCTTTGGCGGAATCGGATGAAATTCCTTCTGCAGCAGCAGTTCTTACCCACTGCTCTTCTATAACCTCTTCGGCTAAGTCACTGACGCGAATTTGACGAGGCCTACCTATCTCGATCGCCGCTTCAATGGCAGGCCCAATGTCATTGGTGTGGATGTGGCAATTCCAAAGCCCGTCTCCTCCGACAACCACAATCGAATCTCCTAAGCCGGCCCAAACATTTTTAAATTCACTTATTGCGGAGTCCGGCGCATCTAGAAGGTACATAACTTCGTATCGAAGCTCTCCAGCCAGATCAGCGCTCGAAGCGGGCTTGAACACATTTGGGATCTCAGGTTGCAAAACAGCTTCAGGCAAAGCTCTGCCATCTGCAACTTGAAGCATTCCATGAAGAAGATGCAAGAATCCTGCACCTCCGGCGTCTACTACTCCAGCTGTTGCGAGAATCTCAAGTTGTTCCGGAGTTCTAGCTAATGCAATTTCAGCTGCCGACAGTGCTCCTTCTAGAACACTCACTAACCCACCCGATGAGCTAGCTGCTCCCCTAGCAGCCTCGCGAACTACTGTCAGTATCGTTCCCTCGACTGGTTTCATCACAGCGCTATCAGCCGCTTCGCTCGCCACCTTCAACGCCGTTGCTACCGAAGAGCCATCAATAGTTTCAGCTTTTTCGAATGATTTCGCCAAACCTCGTAAAATTTGACTCAGAATAACACCGCTATTACCCCTAGCCCCCATTAACGAGCCGTGCGAAATAGCTCCGCAGACAGCGTTTTTATCTATCGGGTCGATACCTTCCAACTCTTCCGCAACAGATTTGACTGTCAGGAACATGTTTGTTCCAGTGTCGCCGTCGGGCACTGGAAACACATTTAAACGGTTAATCGCTTCGCAATGGTCATGCAGACCATCACGAAAAGACGCAATTATTTTCAAAAGATCAGAAACCGAAAAAAACAGGGCTACAGCCACGGTTGCTGATCCTATCGGGGACTTCTTGCACGAACTAGTAATGAACCCGGTTTAGAAACGCGTCAATGGGTAAACTGCTTGATAAGTTGAGCCCACTTCATTAACGGCCTTTCGTCGTGATTGAAGGTCCGTGTGCTAAACAACCACTTGGTGCCCAACCGGAGGCGCGACGTGCAAGGCGTAATAAAATCCTATGATCCAAAATCCGCTACGGGAGTAGTGGTGGACGATGTTGGTCGCTCAGAATATGAGCTTGCCACAGATGCTCTTGTCGACTCCGTGTTTCGCATGGTTAGACAAGGACAGAGAGTGGTCTTTGACCTCAACGACAATGGCTTAGCAACTCGACTCCGATTAGGTTCCGAGGTTGATCTCGGCACACCTAGCTGGATCTTGCCGAAAGAGGACCAATGATGATTACCTTGACGGGGCAATTTCCCCACCAATTCTGAAAGGCTATGGAGGTCAACATGCCTGGGACCACCACAAACCAGAGACTCCTTGATTGGGTCGCTGAATGGGCGAATGTACTTACTCCGTCCTCTATCCATTGGTGCGATGGAACGCAAGAAGAATATGCGTCTCTTTCAAAGTTAATGGTTGATCAGGGAACCCTTATTCCGCTCAACGAAGAATCTCGACCGAATAGCTTCCTAGCACGGTCAGACCCGGGTGACGTTGCGAGAGTAGAGGACCGAACTTTTATTTGCAGCGAGAACGAAGAAGACGCTGGAACTAACAACAACTGGCGCGAGCCTGCCACCATGAAATTGGAGATGAATCAACTTTTTGCTGGTTCAATGACTGGCAGAACAATGTATGTAGTCCCATTCTCAATGGGACCGCTTGGTTCTCCAATCGCCCATATCGGCGTTCAGCTAACCGACTCACCGTATGTCGCTGCTTCGATGCGCATCATGACGCGAATGGGACAGCAAGCTTTAGATGTCCTTGGCAACAGCGACTGGGTGCCTTGTGTTCATTCTTTAGGCGCTCCCCTGGCGGATGGCCAAAAGGATGTGCCTTGGCCATGTGACGCCGATAATAAATTCATTGTTCATTTCCCTGAGACAAGAGAAATTTGGTCTTACGGGTCTGGGTACGGTGGAAATGCGCTGCTAGGCAAAAAATGTTTCGCTCTGAGGATCGCCTCAACTATGGCCCGAGATGAAGGGTGGCTTGCTGAACACATGCTCATTGTCGGTGTCACTCCTCCTAATGGTGAAACCAAATATGTTGCCGCTGCATTTCCATCTGCCTGCGGCAAGACAAATATGGCAATGATGATTCCATCTCTTCCTGGCTGGAAAATAGAAACCGTCGGGGATGACATTGCGTGGATGAAATTCGGCGAAGACGGTCGCCTATACGCAATCAACCCAGAAGCGGGATTTTTCGGAGTAGCGCCCGGAACAGGAGAGGACACAAATGCAAATGCGCTCGCAACTCTCTCCGGCAACTGTGTCTTCACTAACGTCGCACAAACCGAAGACAACGATATTTGGTGGGAAGGACTAACCGATGAGGCTCCAGCTCGTCTAACTGACTGGCGGGGAGACACCTGGACTCCGGAATCAGAGTCCCCAGCAGCTCATCCCAATGCCAGATTCACTGCACCTGCTAGCCAGTGTCCTTCATTGGATAGCGCTTGGGAAGATCCTAATGGCGTGCCGATATCTGCAATTCTCTTTGGTGGTCGCAGAGCTACTACCGTGCCTTTGGTTTCAGAGGCACGCGACTGGGAACATGGCGTATTCCTAGGCTCCGTTATGTCGTCTGAAAAGACTGCAGCAGCAGCTGGAGCCATTGGGCAAGTACGCCGAGATCCTTTCGCTATGTTGCCTTTCTGTGGCTACAACTTCGGCGACTATTTCCAACACTGGTTGGATCTAGGTATGAAAGAGGATGCCAAACTTCCTAAACTTTTCTACGTGAATTGGTTCAGAAAAGACAGTAATGGAAAGTTTATTTGGCCAGGCTTTGGAGAGAACACCAGAGTTCTTAAGTGGGTTCTAGAACGAATTAGCGGCTCCGGTAAAGCAGTCGAGACACCTATTGGAATGGTTCCCACTCCTGATGCAATCGATATTAGCGGCCTAGATCTAAGCCAAGAGGATTTGCAGACTCTCCTTTCAGTTGATACTGAAGAATGGCGCACTGAGCTAGCTTTAATTGAAGAGCATTACGCTTCGATCGGGGAACGCCTGCCTATTGAGCTGACTAATCAACTCAATGAGCTCACTTTGCGTCTTAACGCTTAGCCATTTCGCCTAAAAGGCTATGTTGTGATGAAAGCTGCACGAATCCCTAGGCCCATGATGAAGAGGCCTCCAAAACCGTATAGTAAATTAGCTTGCTGTCTCATTTGAGAACGATAACTATAAATTATTCCTACTGACATAGCGGCTAAGACACCATAAAGTACATGGAAAGACGGCGCCTCCACTCCAGAGGTCCGCATCTGTACCGCTCCCAGGACTATTTGGACAAAAACCCAGAACTGGGCCAAGACAGTGAACCGCCAAAGTGCTCGGTTGTCATAACGACTGTTTCTGTGAGCTAATAATGCCCATATGCCGGCCAACCCATTACTAACTATTAGCATCCAAGCACCTAAAATATGTGACTGTTCAAGCACGATTAGGGCATCTGGTTTACAAATAGATTCACGAACATGACCATGTTTTGTGCATCTTTGTGCCCATTAATAAGGTTTAGTTGGCCCGGTTGGCGAGACTCTTCCTCGGCAAGTCCAATAGCGTCCAAAGCTCTCAATAGCCCAACTGGCGCACCACGATCTACCAACGTGTTGATATCTTTATGCAAATCACGGCCACGCAAGCCGCGTTCTTGTATCAACATCTGCAAAAGCATACGCAATAAAGCACATGATGAAGCTGGCGAGGCTTCGACAATCATCATAGCTTCTTCATACAGCGGAATCAGTTTGGGTGGCAAACCCTCGGGTATTGGTTCTATATCCATAGTCGAACTTAAGCCACTGCTCCATCTTCACGAAGATTTTGGATACCTGAAGCATCGAATCCGAGACTTTTTAATATCAAGTTAGTGTCTTTGCCAGCATGAGCAGGAGGGCCCTGGATGGAAGGGGTTGTTCTGCTGAATCGCGGCGAAGGGTTCGGTTGCGTCACTCCCTCAATTTCAGTAAAGACATCCCGTTGAACATTATGTGGATGTTTCGGGGCTTCTTCTAGGGTGAGCACAGGAGCAAAACACACATCAGTTCCTTCCATAATTGTGCACCACTCATCACGACTCTTTGATTTGAACACCTCAGTTATTCGTTCTTTAAGGTTCGGCCATGCCTCGCGCTCCATTTGTCTTTGAAACTCTTCATCCTCTGTTAGCCCGGTGAGACGCATTAGTTCAGAATAAAATTGCGGCTCAATAGAGCCAATCGAAATATATAAGCCATCTGAGCATTCATACACATCGTAAAAGTGACTGCCGGTATCAAGCAGATTAGTTCCTCGTTCGTCGTTCCAAACCCCCATAGCGCGCATTGAGTGGAACATCGCCATCAAGGTTGCTGCGCCATCGACCATCGCCGCATCAACGACCTGGCCACTTCCGGACTTGCGAGACTCGATGATTCCACAGACCATGCCAAAGGCTAAAAGCATTCCACCACCGCCGAAATCTCCGACCAAGTTAAGGGGCGGCACAGGAGCTTCTCCTTTTCGACCAATCGGCTCCAGAGCACCAGCCAACGCAATGTAATTTATGTCGTGGCCCGCAGCCATCGAATAAGGACCTTCCTGCCCCCAACCAGTCATGCGGCCATACACCAACTTAGGGTTACGTTCTAAACATTCTTCTGGTCCTAGGCCAAGACGTTCCATAACGCCCGGCCGGAAGCCTTCAATCAGTCCGTCGGCGGTTTCAATGATCTTCATCACAACTTCCACTCCGCCAGGATTCTTCAGGTCGATGCCGATAGAAGATCGACCACGAGCCAGCACGTCTATCGGTGCACTCGCCGGGTTTTGCTCAGCAACATTTCCAGCACGGTCAATTCGTATTACTTCGGCTCCCATATCCGAGAGCATCATTCCACAGAATGGTCCAGGGCCTATTCCCTGTAGCTCCACGATCTTAACTCCTTCTAACGGCCCCATATTATCTCCTCAATCTGATTTAGCTAACTTACATAATCCTTGGCACAAGCAACCTGTTTATAAGTTTTGATCTGTATTTAAGAAACTAATACAAACTCTTTCTTAGACGCGTTTCCGATTCTTTGTCATAAATTTCATGGTCAAATGACGTTTCCTCAATTGTTTTAAAGATTTCTCCACTTGAAGGCAAACTTTTGCGGTCGGCTATTTCAGTTTCCCAAAGCTCTGCTCTGTAGATAGCTTTCGAACACTGAAAGTAGACAGACTCTACAGATACTTCAACGACAACGACTGGAAGCTTTTCGTTGACCTCAAAATGTTTTAGCAACATCGGATTATTCGTCACTTTAGCTCTGCCATTAACTCGCATGGTTTCGGTAACTCCCGGTATTAAGAACAAAAGAGCCACTCTTCCATCCTCAACAATGTTACTGAGGCTATCTAGGCGATTATTTCCTGGTCGGTCAGCGAAACGAAGCGTTTTATCGCCAACAACCTCTACGACACTATTTTTTTCTCCACGCGGAGAACAATCTAAACCACCCTCACCAACGGTAGCTATAGCCATAAACGGCGATGCCTCTATGAGCTGTTTGTACTCAGCTGAAATATAATCCAGCTCCTTAGTAAGAGCTCTGGCGCTCACATTCCCATAAAGTGCTGTCAACTCACCGATATCGGAAATTTCATATTCGTTCTTCATGTATTCCCCTCAACTAAATCTAGAAAATTCTTCAGGTAAGCATCCCACAGCTGTATCGGTAGATCATGTCCCATTTGTTCATACAAAACGAAGGTGGATTGAGGAATTGCTTCCACTGTCGCTTCTCCTCCATCCCAGTTTATTAATGGATCTTTACCCCCATGGATAACGAAAGTCGGTGCAATGATGGCTTTGAGCATTTCTGTACGATCACCTGATGACGCAATCGCAGCCATCTGGAAGGCCATTCCGTCAGGGTAGTAGCAACGATCATATTCCTCCTCGATCATCATTCTTGCAGATATCGAATCGAATGAATCACCGGAGTAAAGCTGGCTTGCATTAACCAATTCATTTGTGATTTCTTTGCGAGTTTCTCCTACTACATTTCTAGACAACGCCTCCAACGCAACACTTGTTGGTCGTCCAACAAATGGATTACCGGTAGTAGACATTACCGATGTCAATGTTTCAGTTCTATCCGGGTAAATCGCAGCAAATGTTTGAGCGATCATTCCACCCATAGATGCGCCCCAGATGTGGGCTCTCTCCGTAACCGTTTCGTCTAGAACAAACAAACAGTCACTCGCCATGTCGGTCAACTCGTATGCGCTCTTAACAGCGGACTCATCTCCGCAAAGCAAACTCTCCATGGCTAACGCGAAAGCCGGAGGATTTCCTCGGGTTTTTGAAGACAAACCAACGTCTCGGTTATCCATCCTTATGCAACGAAATCCCGCTTGCGCGAACTTTCGCAGCCAATCAACTCGAAAGTTAATCATTTGGCTTCCAAGACCGTTAATAAAAAGAACTGTTCCCTTCGGTTCAAAACCTCGATGATCAAAAACTTCGTAGTAAATTTCGGTCTCACCGTTTTGAGCGAAACCCTGTTCGGTGACCTTCACTTACTCACCACAAACAATTTCATCGATCTGCATTCTTAAACGTTCGAGAGCATCTGCCGTTCGACTTCCCCACCAAAAAAGATCTTGACCATCGATCAAATAAGCTGGAGCGAAATCAGAAAGCATATCTAGGTGCCTAGCTCCAAAGGGATAGGGCTCCGTCGGAGCAAGCACAAAATCGAGGGAGGCTGAACGAATCTCTAGATCTTCCACAACAGGGTAAGAGACTCCTCGATCCGAGAACTCAACTTCTACCCCCAGGTAGCGAAGCACCGATGCTCCATAAGTCAATTGACCAATAGTCATCCACGGACGTTTCCAAATAGGCACAAATGCTCGGTAGCGGTTTGAAGCCGCAGAATCCGGTAGCGCTTCTGGAGTCTCGAATGACCAGTCAATTTGCAGCCTTAGAGCTAGCCTCCCTATCTCCGAACTAACGTCTGACAAAGATGCAACATGTACGGCTTCTACTTCGACACCAGCTTCAACTAAATTCAAATAATCCTCTTGTCGATTTTCCTCTCGATCCATGATGACTAAGTCTGGCTTCAACTTCACGATGGCGTCGATGTCTGGGTCTTTGGTTCCTCCTATGTGCATAAAAGTAGGCTGCTCACAGAAACGAGTGCATGCAATCGGGTCTACACCCCAAGCTACAAGCGTTTCAGTAACGCTTGGGACAAGGCTCACTAGCCTTGGATTGCCATTCGCCGACATAGGTAGATGGTAACCAAACGCACACCACAATCCGATATCTTCTGGGAACAGATAACGTCCATTATGTGCTGAGTAGGCTGAATATAGAACAACTAGATGACCAGCAACGCGTAGCAGTAGAATCCGAAGCAGCACCTTTGTGCATTCTGGCCGGACCTGGCTCCGGGAAAACTAGAGTGTTAGCGCATAGAATCGCGCGTCGGGTGGAGGACGCGTCGGCTGACCCAAGACACGTGCTCGCTCTGACCTTCACTCGTCAAGCAGCCAACCAGTTGAAAGATCGTTTATCCAGAATGGGTATACGAGATTTAGGTTCCGTCGGTACCTTTCATGCCATCGCCCTGGCACAAGTTACTCAGTATCGAGCCGATGCTGGTCGACGAGCACCTGTTGTACTCGGCAACCGACGCTTAGTAATAACTGAGCTCCTTGGGCCTAACGCAGCTATGCGCTCTGCGCAGGTAACCGCTGAGATCGACTGGGCTAAGGCTCAACGACTCGAACCTGATGAATATCGGCATGGAGCCGGCCGGAGAAGAATCGGCGATAGGCATGCAAAATTAGTCGCAGATGTATTCACTCGATTTAACGAATACAAAAAACGAAGAGGCATATTGGACTTTGATGATCTGCTGGAAGAGTGCACTCGTTTGCTACTTTCAGAACCTTCATTTCGAAATGCGCAGCAGTGGATTTTTCGACATTTGTTCGTCGATGAATTCCAGGACTTAAACAGCTCCCAATTTGAACTTCTGCAAGCCTGGCTAGGAGACAGAAAAGACCTCTGTGTCGTTGGAGATGGTGATCAAGCTATTTACGGTTGGAATGGAGCCGATGCTCAATACCTAAACGATTTCCGCATTTTTTTTCCGGATGCAGAAGTTATTAAACTTGACAACAACTACAGAAGTAGCCCCGAAATAGTAAGGGCAGCAAACGCAGTAATTGGTAAAATTCAAATGGGAATCGAGCAGGAAAGCGCAGCGACAAAAATCACTTCTGCCGGGTACAAAAATGAAGAAGATGAAGCTCTAGGAATAGCGCATCATCTTCGCAGCGTCAGACAGCCGGAAACCCCCTGGTCCCGCTATGCAGTCCTAACTCGCACCAACGGTCAGCTGTTGACTATCGCTAAGCATCTCGAAACTTTAAAGATTCCTTACCGTTTGCGAGGATCCAATGAGCTTCTCAAACTTCCACAAGTCAATAACATCATCGATCAGCTGGCTACATCTGGTGCATCTTTTTCGACCACGCTGTCAGACCTGTCAACTGATTTCACTTTTGGTCCAGAGGCTCAATTTCTAGAGCTTGCTCAGCAATACAAAGATGAGGACCAGTATCCGAATGGTTCTAGTTTTCGGCAGTGGCTCAAGACCCTTAGACCCACGGACTATAAAGACAGCAGCCAGGGGGTCGAACTATCAACTTTCCATGCAGCGAAGGGTCTCGAGTGGCCTCACGTAATAATTGCTGGAGTGGAAGAGGGACTAGTTCCCTTGAAGAATGACGACGAGGAAGAGAAAAGACTTTTCTATGTGGCCATATCACGAGCTGAGCGTCAACTTTTTTTAACATGGGCAGAAGAGCGAACCGTCTCAGGAAGAACTAAAAAACGGACTAAATCTCCTTGGCTATCTCTAATACAAACTGCAACAGCCCTGCCGTCCGTGCCATCGAAAGAACGAGTAAGCGACTATCTAAGCAAAGCACGCTCGGCGACCCGCATCGATCTTGACACCTCAAGCCAAGAGCGTCTAAAAGTGCTCAACGACTGGAGACTCAAGACTGCAAGACACAGGAAAATTGAACCTTCTTCCCTAATCCCTGACAATGTGCTGAGCGCTATCGCCAAAGCGAAACCTTCTTCACTTGAAGAACTTGCGATAGCCCTAGGTCAATCGCCTGAGCGAGTGAAAAAAATAGGGCCAGAGATTTTATCCGTAATTAACGGGCAGACCTAATCATCACGCACTTCTACTCTGTCATTTCAACGAGGAGCGAAGTGCTTCAAAATCAACAGAAATAAACAAGCCTTCGGCCTCAGCTATTTGTTCATCTCCGTTAAATGCTTTTGCTCGAGTGACTATTTTTCGCCCTTTAACACTTTCAACCCACGCCACAAAAGTTAAATCCGTATGCAGCGGGGTCGGTTTCTGATAGCGAACAACAAGTTTCCCGGTCATTCCAGGCTCAGAAAAATGAGCTTGCACCATACCCATTACCTCATCAAACGCAGATGCAACCCAACCGCCATGCACATGACCAGGAGGTCCTTCGAAGGAAGCCCCGAAATTCACTCGGCCTACAACTTTTTCACCCTCAACAGCTAAATTTAACGGCGCCGAAACCGGACTTAATGACCCAGACAAAGGACTGTGGTCAAAAAAGATGAATCTATCTTCACGCAGTTCCTCAAACATGGAGGGAATATGATCCCGAACTTCTAGGTGGGTGCTCGCCTCAAGCAAATTTTCCGCCATTTCAGCAAGAGAATCGCTCTGCTCAACAGTGGGAATTCCGTCATGTAAATTATGACTGAACTGTCGCAGCGCCGTAGCGATCCGTTCAATACTAGTTCGCAAAGGCGAATCCCAGTCCTTGTCCAGCCAGGCACTGAAACCACTCTCAGGTTCAGTAAAGTCATTTTTAGATTGCGACATCGACCATCACCGGGGCATGATCTGAGGGCTTCGTTCCTTTTCTAGCATTTCGGTCGACAAGGCAAAACTCAGCTTTGTCTGCCAGAACACTGGTCCCTAGCAAAAGATCAATCCGTAAACCTCTGCGTTTATGGAAACCACCATCGCGATAGTCCCACCAGCTATACAACTGATCATCATCGTAGAACTTACGAAATAAGTCCGTGAGACCACAGTTTTGTAGCTCCTGGAGTGCTTTTCTCTCGCTATCAGTCACATGAGTTCTGATCTCTGGGTTCTCTGGATCCCAAATGTCTCTATTATCAGGGCAAATATTAAAGTCACCGCCAACTAACGCAAGGTCTGAGGACTCGCAAGTTTGTTCCATATGAAGGCGAAGTCGTTCCATCCATCTAAGTTTGTACTTGTAGTGAGGGTCATCTACAGCCCTCCCATTCGGAACATAAACTGAGCTCACCCGAAGGCCACCACATGTAGCCGAGACTAACCGTGCTTCAGGATCCGAATTCTCCTTGTCATCAAAACCATAGCTAACGTCAGAAAGCCCTACTCGAGATAATATTGCAACACCGTTCCAACGGCCCTCGCCACAATGGGCGCTTTCATAACCTAAATTTTCAAAATGGGCATGCAAAAATTGTTCATCTGACATTTTGGTTTCCTGCATTAGCAGGATGTCCGGCTTGGCATATTCGATAAAATCATCTACTCGATCAACGCGAGCATTAAGACTATTTACATTCCAGGTAACTATCCGCACCTATTAGAACCTAGCGGCCGCTAGCGTGCCGGGTTGTGACTGTTAGCGACTCATTAAAAACTTCTCGTAAAATTAAGGCAGTTCTATTTGACTTCGGCGGAGTAATCACCGAGAGCCCATTCGAAGCTTTCACCCGGTACGAAAAAGTCATGGGCGCGCCCGAGGGGATCATCCGCAAAATTAACTCTACTAACCCCAATGAAAACGCCTGGGCTCAGATGGAGAGAAATGAAGTCAGCATCGATCAATTTTGTGAATTATTTGAGCAAGAGGCGGTAGAAGCAGGATTTGAGCTATCAGGTCAGTCCGTTCTCCAGTGCTTAAGCGGTGATATTCGTCCTCAAATGGTGACTGCGTTAAAAGTCCTAAAAGACAATGTCCGCGTCGGGTGTATAACAAATAATATGAAATCCGGGCATGGGTCAGGAATGAGCAGAACAGAAGATCAAGCATCAGCAGTTGCAGAAGTAATGACATTGTTTGAGGTTGTTATTGAGTCCGCCAAAGTTGGCCTGCGAAAACCTGACCCAAAGATCTATCAACTTGCTTGCGAACGCATGGAGATAGATCCCATTGAGGCTGTCTACCTAGATGATCTCGGAATTAATTGTAAGCCGGCTGCCGCACTAGGCATGTCAGCTATAAAAGTAGTTGACCCTGATGTCGCCATTCAGGAGCTCGAACAACTCGTCGGATTCTCACTAAGCTAATTTCTTTTTGTCTTAGCAGCAGCTAAGTTCCGGCGCTACCGTAGAACACTCGATCACAGACAACTCGGAGTATCTAAATGGCCAGCGACTACATCTTTACGATGCACAAGCTAAATCGTTTCTACCCACCTGATCGAGATATCTTGAAAGACGTCAGCTTGTCTTTTCTTCCTGGAGCCAAGATCGGAGTGCTAGGCCATAATGGAGCAGGGAAATCTTCCGTCCTGAGGATCATGGCAGGACTAGACGACGGCTTTACTGGAGAGGCCCGTCTCTCACCGAACTACACAGTTGGACTTTTGTCTCAGGAGCCACAGTTAGATCCCACCAAAGATGTTTTTGGAAATGTAATGGGAGGTGTTGCAGAGACTCAAGCGATACTGGAACGATATAACGAAGTTCTTGCCATGTGGGGCGATCCAGATGCTGACCTCGAACAAGTCGGCTCAATGCAGGCGGACCTCGAAGATAAAATCAATGCTACAGATGCTTGGAACCTTGAACGTCAAGTAGAAATTGCTATGGACGCTCTTCGCGTTCCTCTTGGGTCAACCGATGTCTCCGCTTTGTCTGGTGGGGAACGACGACGAGTAGCTTTGTGCCAACTGCTTCTTTCTCATCCTGATCTCTTACTTCTAGATGAGCCCACTAACCATCTAGATGCTGAATCTGTAGCTTGGCTCGAGAGATTTTTGCAGGACTACCGAGGGACCGTTGTTTCAGTCACTCACGATAGATATTTTCTTGACAACGTCGCTGGTTGGATCCTCGAGCTTGACCATGGCCACGCATACCCATATGAAGGAAATTACAGCGGGTGGCTGGAACAGAAACAAGCGAGGCTAGCCCATGAAGAAAGTCAATCCAGTGCTCGACAAAGAACTCTCGCCCAAGAACTCGAATGGGTAAAACTGGCGCCAAAAGCCCGACAAGCTAAAAGCAAAGCTCGTTTGACGGCATATGACCAACTGGTTGCTGAACATGAGTCAGTCGAAAAACAGTCCGGCGCTCTCGAACTAACTATTCCCATGAGCCAAAGGCTTGGCGATCAAGTAATCGAGGTCAAAGGGGTATCAAAAGGTTTCGGCGATGACTTACTGATAGAAGACCTTTCCTTCATACTTCCTCCAGCTGGAATTGTCGGTGTGATCGGTGCAAATGGTGCTGGTAAAACAACTCTCTTCCGCATGATTACCGGTCAAGACACTCCTGACTCCGGCGAAGTATTAACTGGGGCAACAGTCCAACTGGCGTATGTAGACCAATCAAGAGACTCCCTGGAAGATGACCGCACTGTCTACGAAGAAATAACTGATGGTCTTGACATCGTTAAAGTTGGAAATCGAGAACTAAATGGACGCTCATATGTCGCTTCATTCAACTTCAAAGGAGCAGATCAACAAAAATCAGTTGGCGATCTTTCTGGCGGAGAAAGGAACCGAGTACACCTAGCGAAGGTCCTTAAAGAAGGCGGTAATGTTCTATTGCTAGATGAGCCTACTAATGATCTGGATGTTGATACGTTGCGGGCATTGGAAAGCGGCCTTCAAGCATTCCCTGGCTGCGCCGTAGTCATAAGTCATGATCGTTGGTTCTTAGATAGAGTAGCGACACATATTCTTGCCTTTGAGGGCGACAGCTACGTTCGATGGTTTGAAGGAAATTTCAGCGAGTACGAAGCTTTCAAAAAGCGCGAACTCGGGGATCAAATGACGCCTACTCGAATCAAGTACAAGCCTTTAAAAAGGTAAACCTCATTGGCTTATTCGCGCGCATAGCGCGAATAAGTGAACCAAATCAACATATTGCTTGACACACATCGAATTCTTTGAGCGCAAATCCTAAGTTGCAAAATTATTTTCGCGCGGATAGAGGTTGATAATAAAATTATCTCGCCCTTCGCGCGAAATATTCGCGCGATTCGCGCGAATATCCACCACTTTCGCGCGATAAGTGATTAGTTTCCTTTTATTACTTTAAGTAGTTTAATTTTCTGGGAAGTCGACCATGGCAACAAAATCTTCAAACAAACAAGCTTCTAACCAAACTTGGCAAAGTCGAGCTGTGATACGAACTGTTGACGCTGGTAACTCTGCATATTGCGCAGTGTGCGATGAACTAATCAAATTTCGTGCTCGAATTAGAGATGAACAAGTTATCTGCAACGTGTACAAAGATGACAAGTGGGACCGAGTTGAGCACTACCATCCAGAGTGCTACCAGGAAGCAGAACTTCCATATGGAGAAGCAGATGACCCTTACGACCGGGAAAAAATTAACACCTCAGGACAGTCGAACTAATAGCTACAAGATCTGACTTAAGAAGAGCTTGGTTCGATCTTCAGTAGGACTTACAAAGAAATGTTCCGGGGTCCCTACCTCAACAATCTCTCCTCCCTCCATAAAAATAATTCGGTCTGCTACCTCTCGAGCGAAACCCATCTCATGGGTAACCACTATCATCGTCATTCCTGACTCTGCCAGCTCCCGCATTACATCAAGAACTTCTTTAATCATCTCTGGGTCTAAAGCTGAGGTGGGCTCATCGAACAGCATCACTCTTGGCTCCATCGCTAGCGATCTGGCTATAGCTACTCGCTGTTGTTGACCACCCGAAAGCTGGCCTGGAAATTTATCAGCCTGCTCGGGTATTCCAACTCTTTCTAGTAGCGCCTTGGCCAAAGCTTCGGCCTCGACGCGCGGCTTTTTACGAACCCAAATCGGGGCCAGCGTCACATTATCTAACACCGTCAAATGCGGAAATAAGTTAAATTGCTGAAAGACCATGCCCACTTCTGAACGAATTTTTTCTATATTTCTTAAGTCGTTTGTTAACTCAACACCATCAACAATAATTGTGCCATTCTGATGAACTTCTAATCGGTTGATACAACGTATCCATGTGCTTTTACCCGAGCCTGAAGGACCACAAACAACAGCTACCTCTCCTTCTTTTATTGTTGCGCTAACACCTTTGAGGGCTTGGAAGTCTCCGTACCACTTATCAACACCAACACAAACGATCATGTCTTTTCGTTTTGCAAGTTCCTCTGATACTGCTGTTGTCGCATCATTAACGCTCATACATGATTCTCCATCTCACAGATTTGACTTGACTGAACTGCGATCATCACCGCTCACCAACTCCTAAACGTCGCTCGAGCCGCTGGCTGTATTTCGACGTAGTAAATGCAAAAATAAAATAAATTGCAGAAACGACTAGAAGGCCTTCGCGCTTAACACCAAGAAAAGCGGTTTGTGATGGAATTGCCGAGTTTGCAACTCTCAAAAAGTCAAAGATACCAATAATAGCCAACAGCGAAGTTTCTTTATAAGTAGCGATTACTTGTCCAACTAATGGAGGTATCGAAACACGTAAAGCTTGCGGCAAAACAATAAACCCAGTGCGTTGAACAGATGTTAGGCCTAATGCATCAGCCGCCTCAAATTGGCCATTACGCACTGACTGAAGACCACCCCTCACATTCTCAGCAAGGTAAGCCGCCGAGAAAAGCGTGTAACCGGTAATTGCCGCTGCCAATTCAGCTAGCTCCATGCCTCGCGGTAAAAAAAGAGGAACCATGACTGAAAAAAAGATAAGAATTGTGATCAGAGGGACACCGCGAATAATTTCTATGTAGCCAGTAGAAAGCACCCGAAAAATCGGGAACTTAGATGTTCGACCTAACGCCAACAAAACGCCCAGCGGGAAGGAGAACATTATGGTCAAGGCGGCTACAAACAGAGTGATACTTAACCCACCAAGAAACTCAGAACTCGATATATCGACCGTTGAGGGCGAATTAATAGTAGTCGCCATGTAATGAACTAAAAGCATCGTCGTAAGCCAGTAGGTCACTAGCTTTTTGCGCTTGGCTAGCTCACCGACAAAGTTTGGAGCTAGCAAAGCAGCTACCGCTAAAAGAAGGAAGCTTATCCGCGCCTTCTGCAACATCGGATACCAGCCAAAAGCAGCAGCGACCCAATTAAAACCCGCTATTCCGACTAGACAAACTGCAAATATTCGAGCAGTTTCCCCAGTTGAACGTGTCAACCACCAGAGAATAATGCTTCCTAAGAACCCGAAGAGAAGCCCCATGGGAAGATCAGTCGAAACCACATGAGCGTAATCAAAGTCTGGATCCCGGAGAATTACCCAATACAACACGAATGGGCTAATCACCCACGAAACATTAACTAGAGTTTTTGCGATACCAGCCAGGTCGCTATTTCGCACGAACCTACCCAAAACCATTGTCGCTAGGAGAAGCAGATAGAGCCAGGTCCAAGGTATCGAGGTAGACAAAGCCACACGTTCCCCTGGCTCAGCAATAAACAATCCATCAGAATAGGCATAGTGCCCATAAGGCGCAACCCAAAGACTTACCACCAACACACCCAACGGAACTAACACTGTGGAAGTAGCAGATACCGTTTTAGTTCGTCCTGTGCTATCGAGCCGGTACCAGCCCGCTAAGCCCGAGCCACCGAAGCTAATACCTACTATCCACCATGTTGATCTACTCATCATGGCACTACTAAAGGACTCTCGAACCGGCTCAGAAAAACTATCTCGTAAAACAATGCCGTTGCTATCAAGCAACACGCTGGGTTCTCGTAGCAAGATACACAAAATAATGAACCCACCGAGTGACATTCCCCATCGACACAGTCGCTGAACTCGTATCGTGCCCCAATTCGCCCAGAGCCCACTACTTAATCCGACTAACGTCACTAGCACCGCTACCGAAACCCAAATTCTTGCATACTGCGATTCAGGGTAAGCCAACGTCATGAGAGCTCGTAAGTTCGTCCTTACCGCATCCCATCGACGCTCCTCACTAAAAACAAAATTTAGGACACCACGAAGAACCAACACAGTAGCTATGCCACCCACAACAGTGAGTAGAGTGTTCGCAATATTCGCAAACAGGTTTTTTTTCAGCCATTCTGCTGGATTGGAAGATACTTCAACTGGCTTACCTGGCAGCTCACCGATTGAATCCCCTGCATTCATATCAAATGCGTCACTGATTCCCGAACCCATAATCAGCGCTCCACAATTTTAGTTCGAACGTTGAAAAAGTTAACAACCACCGAAATAGTGAGAGAGCATGAGAGGTAGAACAACATCCAGATGGAGACCACCGGCAATGTTTTTCCCGTCTGGTTATAGACCGTCTGACCTACTTGCACTATGTCGCTATATCCGACGGCGATAGCTAACGAAGTATTTTTGGCAAGATTTAAGTACTGGTTACCTAATGGCGGCAACATGTTGCGCGCAGCTTGAGGCAAGATCACTCGTCTAAGAACTGTCCACCTTCTAAGGCCTAACGCATTCGCGGCCTCGCTCTGACCGCGGGGAACAGCGAGCACTCCTCCTCGGACTATCTCAGCAATAAAAGCCGCAGTATAAAAAACAACACCAAAAAATACGGCAGCGAAACCAATTGACAAATTAAGCCCCGACGGCCCGTAATTAGGAAATTTTCCAACCTGAATCACATCTGGTAACGCAACATCAAGAGGTCGACCGCTTCTACCGTTACCAAATTTTTCACTAAGAACAGTAAAGAAATCGCTAACCGCATTAAGCAACCAACTAGAAAGCCCGGGCCACAAAATCAGAACCACAAACACCATGATCAACGCACCGGCTAGTGCAAAAATAATTCGAAAATAATCATCATCTGTAAGTTTTGCCAAGCCAGCAGGACTGCGACGAGCATCCAAAAATTTGATTACCCACCGAACTGCTAACGCCAAAGCAACAACTGCCAACGCTACCTGAACTGCAGCCTGTGGAATAAGGGAAATCCCCTCAGAAATTTGGCGAAGCGGAGTATTAAGAAAGCCAAAAACTGGATGGACAAACCATCCAACTGCCGAGACTCCCAACAAAACAAGCAGAGCTGATCGTATAGGTCTCGTATCATCGCCTGTTAGGTCTTGGATTCCAACGCGCTTCTTTCTCACATAATTAGCCAAAACTAGACCCACCATCACAACGATCGCCCACTGGTAAAAGCCATCTGCTATGTGGAACCTTGGAACTGAAAGGCCCTTGTTAGAAAGGTGCAACCAGCCACTGATAGGACCCACGCTTTGAGTTACACGAGGTAAATTTGCGAATACGCTGCCATACAGCAAAATCTGCACCAAGAGCGGAACATTACGAATTAGCTCAACGTACGCACTTCCGATTTTATTCAACAGCCAATTGTTGGACAAGCGACACAGTCCAATAATGACACCAACAAAAGTCGCCAGCGCTATACCTGCTAACGCCATTCGTAGGGTGTTCACCATTCCGACCCACAACGCTCTGCCACCGGTATCAGGATCTCGATCAATTCCTTCCGACAAATCAATACCGGGATTTACAGATAAAAAATCGTAGTCAGTCGGAACATTTGAAGCTCTCAAATTGTCGCCCGCTTCAGATGCAAGAAAGAACATGCTTCCAATAACGACAGCGAGCACAAAAATTTGGACAACCCATTTAACAACCGTTACGTCTCGATAGAACGGCGGTCGGCTCTGCGTTAACGATGACCTAGCGGTATCGGCCAAGGCTGGCTCTCCTAAAATAATGTTCCTATAGCAATTTATACGCAAAAGGGCTGGGAACTAAAGTTCCCAGCCCTCACGCTAACGAAGTATCAAAGCAGCCTAAGAGCTACCCCAAACTCATTACTAAATTAACGAGCTGGCGGAGCGTAAACCAAACCGCCATTAGTCCATGATGCATTAGATGAGCCCACACGACTAAGACCAACAGGTCCTAAGTTGCGAGTGTAAATTTCATCGTAGTTTCCTACCTGGGTAATAACTTGATAGAAAGCGTCGGCTGAAAGTCCCATTGCAGTCTGCAATTCACCTTCACCACCCAACAGACGAATTGTTTCGGTGTCACCCATGAGCTTCATTTCAGATGCGTTAGCTGCCGTTACACCTTTTTCGTCGGCGATTACAGTCGCATACACCGCCCAGTTAACTACATCAGCAAATGCCGAATCATTTTGTCCGTATGTTGGACCGAGTGGCTCTTTGGAGATAGGAGTAGCCGGGAAGATTACCCACTCTTGATCTGCGGGCTGTTGTTTCGCTTTCCGTCCAACCAACGCAGAACCATCAGTAGTAATGATGTCACAGGCACCAGCAATGAAGTTATTGGTCACCATGTCGAAATCTTCGTAGGTGTTCAAAGTAATCGCTACGCCTGCTTCAGAAGCTGCGTCAGCTATATTTTTTTCAGTTGTAGTTCCTGCGCTTGTACAAACAACAGCGCCATCTATGTCAACAATCTGTGATGAACCATCAAAGCCATCACCAGCACGAGCTAGAAGCTGCTGACCGTCGTAGTAAGTTGTTGGACCGAAGTCCATACCCACATCAGAATCACGGCTTTGCGTCCACGTGGTGTTTCGCATCAATACGTCAACGTCACCAGTTTGCACTGCGGTAAACCGCTCAGCAGCAGTGAGAGAAACAAAATTAACTTTGGTAGCATCTCCAAAAATTGCAGCGGCAACGACACGACAGAAGTCAGCGTCAAAGCCTTGCATGCTTCCATCTGGTTGTAGCTCCGAGAAAGCAACCGCTGAACCTGACACACCACAATTTAATGTGTCTCGAGCGATTACCTCGTTCAGTAAATCGCCGCCACTCGCAGCAAGCGTTACTTCGGTATCAGTATCGCTATCGGTGCCGCTATCGGTTCCGGAAGTTCCAGCTGAAGTATCGCCAGAAGCAGTATCATCGCTGCTTGAATCGCCGCCACAAGCAGATGCGGCGAGCACAAGCGCAAATAGGGCAGCGACTATGCGCCACCTGAATTTAGTCTGCATACTTAGTCCTTTTTAGTCGTGAGAATGTATTTAATAAAATCGCCGCACCTATGTGCCGGATTACTGTCTCCGTAACGTATACGGTCCACATGTCGAATTCATTTGTAAACAAATCACTCGACCCAGTAATCCTAATCCGCTAAACGACCATTAAGTACAAAAATTACTCGAATTCATAGGCCTGCAACAAGGACTTAACATGGCAAACCCTGAAGACCATATAGTTGCCGCCCGCATCGCAACCGAGGCGGGTAATCATCTCGTGGAACTACGTGAACGATTATTTGCTAGTGGGGCTGATACTTGGACCGTCAAAGACACAGGCGACATGGAAGCTCACAACTTCATTATTCAAGAATTAAAGAAGGTTTTTCCAGATGACGGCATCCTCTCTGAAGAGGGCGCTGACGATCTAACTCGACTAGAAAAAGATCGCGTTTGGATTGTTGACCCTTTAGATGGGACACGGGAATACGGAGAGCCTGGCCGAAGCGACTGGGCAGTGCACATAGCCCTAGCTGAGAAAGGAGTCCCAACAGCGGGAGCTGTTGCTCTGCCAGCCATTGGCCAAACCCTCTCCACACACCCAGCACCTCCGATGCCCCCTCCAGTAGATGGACCTCCCCGATTGGTGGTGAGTAGATCTCGTGCTCCTGCTGCTGCAATGATCGTCGCCGAAGCTACCGGAGCTCAAATGCTTTCGTTGGGGTCCGCAGGAGCTAAAGCTATGGCTGTGGTTCTAGGACACGCCGATATCTATGCTCATTCAGGTGGGCAGTATGAATGGGATAACTGCGCTCCGGCTGCTGTCGCACTCGCCGCAGGCTTTCACGCTAGCCGTTGCGATGGGTCTCCTCTCGAATACAATTTTGAGGATCCATGGTCACCTGATCTCATTATCTGCAGACCTGAACTAGCAGATGAAGTTGTCGCAGCAATCCGCAAAGCTATAGAGGCATAGCCTCCAGCAAGACCTTCAGAAAGAAGAGCCACATGGAACTTAAAGCGACTAGATGGGAGGTAGAGGGCTCAATCGCAACTTTATTTCTTTCACGTCCTCATCGACGAAACGCATGGACCGGAAGAATGCATACTGAATTTCGTTTTCTTCTTGAGAAAGCTGAATTAGACCCAAACATTAGAGTCGTCATAATCACAGGAGATGGTCCTGATTTTTGTGTCGGAGCGGATAGCCAAGCGTTGGAAGGGCATGCAGCCAAAGGCGGCTACGACCCTGGAACCGACTCTTCTCTGCCCACTCCAGGATACGGAGTAGCAAAAGAATTCGATCAAAACTTTGCTTTCATGATGGCGTTAAACGTTACTACTGTTGCTGCTATAAATGGAGCTGCTGCAGGGGTAGGGCTAGTTGCCGCTTGCTACTGTGATCTTAGATTTGCTGCTACCGATGCTCGAATCACAACTGCCCATGGACCTCTCGGCCTCCCGGCAGAGTACGGGCTCTCATGGCTTCTACCTCGAATGATTGGCCTTACTCGAGCGAATGATCTCTTATTGTCAAGTCGCAAATTTTTTGCTTCAGAGACAGAAGGCTGGGGTCTATTTAATCGGATAGTAGAAGGTTCAGAGCTAGATCAGACTGTTCGTGAATTTACGAATGAGATGGTGCGGCACGTCGCTCCGTCTTCACTTCGAATGACAAAACGTCAGATTTATTTAGACCAACACAGAGACGTAGGGTCCTCTGTAGCTGAATCAGACGCGCTCTTGGATGCAGCTATGGCAGACCCAGATTATTTGGAAGGAGTTAAAGCCCTAATAGAAAAACGCGTTCCACAGTGGTAAACGATTTTCTTAGTTCTCGTATTGCCGCATGATCTCTTTACCTAGCCTTCTCGTCGTCTTAACAATCCGTTATTCAACGTTTGCAGGTTCTAAATCCAGTAACCAAAACATGAGATTTCCGTTTTGTCTAGCGGAGCTAAATAAGTTACTTACCCGATGGGAGTCGGCTCGCTATCAGTGCCGACAGAAATGTTACCCCGGCTAGATACAGAAATACTGACCTGAAAGACGCCGTCGTAGGATCGCTTCCAAGGATCGTGACTACGAGCGCAACTCCGATAGCACCAGCAAGCTGTCGCGCTGTTTGCATGACAGCGCCAGCAACACTGAAGTTAGTTGAATCAACTTCAGAAACGCCAGCACCGACTAAGAGAGCCGGTCCAGCGCCTATTCCAGCACCAAGTAAAATAAACCCTGGAAATAGATCAACGAAGTACGCTATATCTGAGGTTGCCCTCAGATATAGCCAACAAGCCCCGGTCACGAACAATAAAATACCAGGAACTGCGACATTCCGATATCCGAACCGATCAGCAATACGACCTGAGAACATTGCTGATGTGAATGCCGCAAACGCCAAAACGCTAACACCCAAACCAGCTCTTGAAGTTGAGTACTCGGCTATCTCAACCAGGTACAGCACCATGGTCAGGATTGCTGAAAAAAAACCGAGGCTAAAGATAAACACGGCGATGGCAGCAACCTTGAAAGAAGAAACTTTCAACAGTTCCCTGGGCACGATAGGGGCAGGGTGATGACTAATTCGGCGAGCTAATACTGCTATTGCGCCAATAGACAAAAGTAGCAGTCCTAGAACCGCGGGAGAGCCCCACCCCCACTCTCTGCCTTGAACAATTGCCAAAGCAAGCCCACCTGCAGCCACAGTTACCGATACGGAGCCCACTAGATCAGGTCGGCTTGCATCGGGATTACGCTCGCTTTCAGTAAGAGTACGAGCGCCCCACAATAAGGTAACAACGATTATCGGGATGCTAGCTGAGAATGCCCAACGCCATGACCCAGCGTCTATCAATAGCCCGCCGATAATGGGTCCTAACGCTGAGGAGAGACCGAGAGTAGAGCCCCATATAGTTACCGCTGTTCCTCTTCGCTCAACAGGCCAAGCTGCTACTGCAAGCCCTAAAGAAGCAGGAGCCACCATAGCTGCGCTCAGACCGATCAACCCTCGGGCAGCAATCAACGTCAGAACTGTGGGTGCTATCACCGTCAGAACTGCGCTAACAATAAAAATACCAAATCCGATATTTAGCACTCGAAGCCTGCCAAATCGATCGGCGAGTCGGCCGCTGACAATAAGAAAACCGGCGTACACAACCATGTAAAAAGTTAGTGTCCACGAAAGATCTGCAGTGCTGGCGGATGGGAAACTCGACTGCATATCCGGGATAGCAACGTTCGTAATCGACAAATCTAAGCCGATCGCAATGTTCGTGAGGGAAGTCACGCCCAATACTTTCCAGGCTCTCTTCGTGACTACCGCATTTCCTAAACCACCCAAAGAAGCTTTCTTCACAATAGTTACTATAGCTGGTTCAACTCAAAACAGTTGGGCTGGGTGGGCGCTTCCCCCTAGTCACACCCACCCAACCAAATCTCGGCATTCGCTTACACATCTTCCCGGACAACTAGCGTCAAGTCAGAACAGTTGAAGGTCACTATAGGCCGGTAGCTCCATCTGTGCACAAAACAAACTTTACTTAGAGCATCGAGAAACCAAGTAACGTCATGCCATGAGCGAAATTCCCGACGGCAAAGACGCCTTTGACTGGACTAAAACATTTGCCGAGCAAGTGCTAACTCCGGCACAGGCTGCTGCATCTGTTGAGAATGGCGACAGCCTGGCTTGTAGCCTTCCCGAACCCACTGGCTTCCTGTATGCGTTAGCAAAACGGACAGAGCTTAAAGACATAACCATCTTCATTCCTGCCCCGCGCAGAGGCGGAGTTGCCATTGCAAAACATCCGGGAATTGAACTAAGAACTCCATTCCTTACCCAAATAATGCGCGATGCAGGCGCACATGCCGAAGTAGTTCCGGTAAGACTTGAAGACTGGGGTTCATTCACAAAACGCAATGCTTCACGTATCTCTATTGTTCAGGTCGGCAAACCTCGACCCGATGGCAGCGTCGCTCCAGGCTCCGCAATCGCCGGCAATGACGCCCTGGTGCGAAAAAACCGGCAGAAAAACGATCTTGTTTTCGCTTTAGTAAATCCAGTAGTGCCAGATATTCCAGGAGACAGTTTCCACATCAGCGACTTCGATGGTTTGATCGAAATACCGCTTGAGGGATCTATTCCAGTGTTTGACGAGCGCACACCACCCAAGGATCTTGATCCTTATATCCAAGCACTCGACGAGCTCATCCCCGACGGTGCAACAGTGCAATCAGGAGTCGGTGGACTGACAGAAATCGCCCTATCTCGCCTTACTCATAAACAAAACCTAGGAATACATACGGAAGTGATGTGTCAAGGATTACTTGACCTAATGCGATCAGGTGCTGCCAACAACCGTTTAAAGACAGTGTTTCCAAACAAAACGGTATTCACTATCGCACTGCCCGAAACTTTTAGCTTCATAGATCAAAACCCCGATTGCCACATTGTGCCTGCAAGCATTGCCCTCAATCATCAAACTATTGCCAAAAATCGGGACATGAGATGCGTCAATGGAGCCCTCGAAATTGACTTATGGGGACAAGTGAACTCTGAAATGATCAACGGCACTCAACATAGCGGCGTTGGAGGAGCTCTCGATTTTTTGCGTGGTTGCCAACTGAGCGAAGATGCGATCTCGATTCATTTGCTTCCAGCGACCGCTGCCAGAGGCACTAAGTCTCGAATCGTTAACCAAATCAAAACAAATGCGGTCACAGCTACTAGATACGATGTCGACGTAGTCGTCACTGAGTTCGGGATTGCTCGCCTTAAAGATGCTTCGGTGCGACAAAAAGCAACACGCCTAATCCAGATCGCTCACCCGACACACCAAGCGGAACTAACCGAGCAAGCTCAACGAATGGGTATCATTTAATTTTCGCTCGCAGCTCTTGAAAACACGGGAACATCTGTTTCACTTAGCTCTGGCCGGTAACGATATCCGAGCTCATTAAATTCTTCAAGATCATGGATCTTATCTAAACGATTCATAACCAGCCATGAGGCCATTGCACCACGAGCTCGCTTTGCATAAAAGCTGATCACTTTCAACTTCCCATTTTTCTCATCCAAAAATTTGGGAGCGATGACTCTCGCCGTAAGTTTCTTTGGGTCCACAACCCCAAAGTATTCATTCGAAGCAAGATTCACGAGGACACGAGATTGGTGGTTCGACAGCTCATCTTCGAGCAAATTAGTTATTTGATCTCCCCAGAATTGGTAAAGATTGTTTCCACGCGGCGTTCTCAGCTTCGTGCCCATCTCCAGCCGGTATGGCTGAATTAAATCCAAAGGTCTAAGTAGCCCATAAAGACCCGAAAGAATACGGATTTGCTTTTGGGCACGAGTGAAATCTCTCTCACTGTAGCGAGCCAAATCCATTCCTAAATAGACATCTCCGCTGAAAGCTAAAGCGGCTGGTCGACTATTCTCGACGTTAGCCTCTGGTTCCCAATTTTGGTATCGCTCTACGTTTAGAGCCGATAATTTTCCAGAAATCGACATTAGGTCCGCAATCGAGTCAGGAGAATGAGTCAAAAGAACTTCGATAAGTTCGCTCGATTCACTCATCATTCTTGGTCTCGAATGTTTACGAGTTCGCAACTCAGACTGAAAATCTAAAGATTTCGCAGGGGACAAGAGAACTAGCACTACAAACAACCTCCTCGATCTTTCAATTCTAAGTCTAATTAGTTCTAGCCCAACGAAACGCAAAGTTTGTATCAGCCGCTTACATAAACAATAAATGAAAGTTTTTAAACGCTACCAGAGATTGCCTGATGCACTATGAAGATATGGGAGCTACCGTTCTAAGTAATGTCTATAGATTCTGAATTAGAGGCGCTACGAGAACAGACTATCGAAGAGAACGAAAAGCTTCGACCTCTAATCGAGGATCGGAAATTTCACACAGGCACTGTCGCTGAAGCTCGTCAGCTAACCCTCGCCGAAACAAAACTTGAACATGCGGTGGACATCTCAATACCAAGCCCGAATGGGCCAATATTGGTTCACACTTTCTCGCCACCAACTCCGAAGGGTGTTTACATGCACATTCACGGAGGTGGCTGGGTAATTGGTTCAGCCTTCGCCCGTGATCCAAAATTATTCGAGATATCTCAGCAAACAAACTCTGTTGTTGTTTCTGTTGACTACCGACTAGCTCCAGAGAACCCTCACCCGAGCGGCGCCGATGACTGTGAAATAGCGGCTACTTGGCTCCTCGAAAACAGTGAAAAAAAATGGGGCACATCTCAAATCGTTATCGGCGGCGAATCAGCCGGCGCCCACCTCGCTGCAGTCACTGCTCTGAGACTTAGAAATAAGCATTCACTGTACAAAAAAATAGTTGGGCTTAACTTAGTTTATGGTGTCTTCGACCTCAGCATGACTCCGTCACAGAGGCTAGGCAATGACAAACTGGTTATTTCCACCGAGACTCTAGAATGGTTTTATAACCACTACTTACAGAGCAACGAATCACGAGTGCTGCCCGATATATCTCCGCTCTACGCCGATTTGTCCGAATTGCCGCCTGCTCTATTAACCGTTGGTACACAGGACCCGCTGTTAGATGACAGTTTGTTCATGGCAATGAGACTCCGGGCTGCTGGCAGCGAAGCCACTCTAGATATTTACCCAGAAGCACTTCACGGTTTCACAGTTTTACCTGGAAGAGCGGCTACGGTCGCTAACGAAAGAGCTAATCAATTCATTTCCTCCTGCTGGAGCTAAAAACAAATGGCAACTAAAATTGAACATCACCTCAACCTCGGAGATTTTACTTACGGGTCATGCGATCAGGTAAGTCCGATGGTCAGGAGGGTTATATGCAAGAATCCCTCACCGTTCACCTACAAGGGGACCGGAACTTACCTAATAGGAGAAGGTCAAGTCGCAATTGTCGATCCAGGACCTCCACTCGAATCGCATTTGGACAACATTTTCGATGCATTAAAACCTGGTGAAACAATTACGCATGCTTTTATTACTCACACACACAGCGACCACTCTCCGTTAACAGCGAGTCTCAAAGACCGGGTAGGTTCCATTTCTTATGGCTTCGGCCCTCACGGAGCCGTTAAAGAGGAAGACCCAAGCGACCGAGTTGATTTCTCCGGGTACATTTCCCAAGAGGAACAAAATCAATACAGAAAAGAATATGAAGATTTGCCTGATGAGCTGAAACGAGAAGGCGCAGACACAGACTTTGTTCCGGATGTTTTCCTCGGAGATGGAGACATTGTAGAAGGTAATGGCTGGAGTGTCAGGGCTATCCATACGCCTGGTCACACTTCTAACCACCTTTGTTATGAACTGATAGAGGAGAACAGCCTTTTTTCTGGAGATCACGTTATGGGTTGGGCCACGAGCGTCGTTGGCCCGCCAGATGGCTCTATGCGCGATTACCTAAACTCTCTAAAAAAACTCGTACCAATGGGCCATGATCTTTATTGGCCTACACATGGGCCATCAGTTCCGAACCCATCAGAATACGTTAAATCCTTTATCTCGCACCGAGAAGAACGAGAAGAACAAATAGTCGAATACCTAAAGGCTGGACCCAGCCGAATAGCTGATTTCGTTCCCCAAATGTATGAGGGATACGATAAACGCCTCTGGTATCCAGCGGCCGGTTCAGTTCATGCCCATCTTCTACATCTCGTTGAAACTGGAAGAGTTAAGGTCTCTGACGAAGAAGGTCTTGCCAAGCTAACCGCTATCTACGATCTTTGCTAGATAAATTATTTCATTTAACTCATCCACTACAGTCTCGTAATTAGTGAGTAGGTTCACCCAGCATGCGTCTTGTTATCGCTCGTTGCACCGTTAATTACTCAGGTCGCCTTGATGCACATTTACCCGAAGCGATTCGGCTCATCATGGTAAAAGCAGATGGTTGTGTCGCAATTCATGCTGATGGCGGCGCGTACAAACCCCTTAATTGGATGAATGCTCCAAACAGACTCAACGAAGAAGAAGATGGGGCTCTTTGGACAGTGACAAACGAAAAAGGTGAAAAGTTAATAATTACGATTCACGAGGTTATTTCAGAATCCAGCGCTGAAATGGGGACAGATCCGGGATTGCAAAAAGATGGAGTGGAGGCGCACTTGCAAGAGCTATTAGCAGCCAATCCTGACCTTATTGCTGATGGCACGGTCCTAGTGCGCAGGGAATACCCAACCGACATTGGTCCTGTGGACTTACTATGCAGGGACGCATCAGGCTCCGCCATAGCTGTTGAGTTAAAAAGACGTGGCGAGATTGATGGCGTGGAGCAGCTAACGCGTTACCTTGAATTCCTAAATCGAGATGGAAACCTTCGTCCTGTTACTGGCGTTTTTGCAGCACAAGAAATCAAACCACAAGCACGCGTCTTAGCTCAAGACCGAGGAATTCGATGCTTACTTCTCGACTATGACGAGATGCGCGGCATTGAAAGTAACGAACTTAAGCTCTTCTAGAGCGCTGCCTGCTCAGCCTGCTAGCCAAAAGTACACAAACCATTATCAATGACGATCCGTTCTTCGGCCATTCCCTGTTGGGCGACTGTTCGGTAGATGGCCTGGTGACCATCTCTCCACATTTGGACAGTCAATTTTTCTCCCGGAAACACCGGGGAAGAGAAGCGAGAATCCATGCTTCGGAATTTAGTTGGATCACCATCACATAAACCGTGCAGTAGAGCTCTACCAGTGAAGCCGTAGCTACAAAGACCATGCAGAATAGGACGTGGGAAGCCAGCTAATTCAGTCGCAAACCATGGGTCGCTGTGTAGCGGATTGTAGTCCCCGGATAATCGATATGTTAGCGCTTGGTCTTCACGAGTTTGGTAAGAAATTTCAATATCAGGAGCGTCATCGGGTGCATGAACTGATGGAGCTGTATCTCCTTCAACGCCACCGAAACCGCCGGACCCACGGATAACTAAAGACCCTCGAAGTTCAAACAAGGTTTCACCTGTTTGCTTCAGGGTGGCAGTCGCTTCGGTGTCTATGATCGCGTTTCTACCCTCGCCTTTATCCCATATTCCAGAGATTCGATCGACAATCTCTACCGTTCCTCCCACAGGAATCGGAGCGTGGAGCGTAATACCTTGCGATCCATGCAAAAGCCTTCCCCAATCCAGCTCACCAGCTTTCCCGATTGCACCGCCAGCGCCAAAACCGATCACAACCCCCTGCGTTGGGAAAGTTTTTTGTTCAATATTTTTAGAATTATTCGTGGTGAACTCTAGCTCTGACGCGAACGGGTCTTCGGCTCCAGCTCCTATCCCCACTGAATAAAGTAGCGAATCACGGTAATCCCAGGAACGCTCCACCGATTCTCCGACAGCACCTACAGCATTTGGATTTATAGCCATTTAAATCTCCAATCTAATTTTCTCTTCAAACATTTACTATCAGCCCAGCAGCCCGCCATCATATGGCTGGCCATCCATACCACAGTTAAGTTGCGAATCTCTTACTAGTTGGCGAGCTATCTCAGCAATTTTATTAGGATCGTCAACGGCATCAACAGCTGGTCCTCGGTGCCACCCGTTGGCCACTGCAAGTAACTGCCCGGACGCTTCGAACACTCTTCCGGTTACATCAGCTGACTCAGCTG
Source organism: Acidimicrobiaceae bacterium (assembly GCA_905182565.1). Classification (GTDB taxonomy): domain Bacteria; phylum Actinomycetota; class Acidimicrobiia; order Acidimicrobiales; family Poriferisodalaceae; genus UBA9040. The sequence goes on from CAJJCB010000020.1 coordinate 137,864, forward strand.
ATTGAAGCCACGTCACAATCGGAGCAATATAACGCGGGTGCATTTGAGCCTTTGATTCCTCAGAGGCTGAGCCCATGCCAAGATCTTCAGTCATTCGCGTTAACGCTCCCGGGGCGACACAATTGACGCGAATTCCATATCGTTGCAATTCACGTGCCGCAATTACCGTAAACGATGCAATACCCGCCTTCGCAGCACCGTAATTGGTCTGTCCAGGATTTCCGTAAATGCCTGAAACCGATGTCGTATTTACTATAGATGCATTGACCTCTTCGCCAGATTTAACTTTGTCGCGCCAATATGCTGCTGCCCATCTCGCAGGCGCAAAAGTTCCTTTCAAGTGAACTTGGATTACGGAGTCCCATTCCCCTTCAGTCATATTTACTAGCATGCGGTCTCGCAAGATCCCGGCGTTATTAACTAAGCCAGTGAGATCTCCGAAGTGTTCCACAGCCATGTTGATCATGCGCTGCGCTCCTTCCCAATCAGAGACATCATCTCCGTTAGCAATAGCCTCTCCTCCCATGGCCTCGATTTCTTGAACAACTTCATCAGCTGGCCCAAGGCCGCTTCCGGTTCCATCTCGAGCACCCCCCAAATCATTCACCACAACTTTGGCGCCGTTCTCAGCAAGCATCAAACAATGTTCCCGGCCAATCCCTCGAGCCCCGCCGGTCACGATCACTACCCTATTTTCGCATAGCTTACTCATAATCAATTTCTCCTCTTTAATGACCATTTCGTGAGAGCCGGTCCCTCTAATCCAACAAATTTTTCGGGGTGAACCATTTTCAAACATCACCCGATGAGACTCTTGCCTAGCACAACCTTTGAAAGCGTGACGGGACTTAGCTCTTTCTAAGCTTCAGAACCCTATTTGCATAAAGTTCACCTACCATTTCACCTAGTGCTAAAGACCGTTGCGGTAACTCGGAGAAAAGTCATGATTGGACTGCCTTTGGCGATCCTTCTGTTCCTGATGCTTCTCTTCGTTACCGACACTATTTTTCGTCAAAATAACACAAGCCGTAACACAACCTTATACGGATCCAACATCGGTGGGCTGGACAAAGAACAGCTCCTACTCGAAGTTGGATTCTTGGCCGAAGAATTCGCTCAGACTTCAATAACCATCGAAACCCTCGAGGACAGGTTTACTTGGTCTGCGCAAGAACTAGGCATAAGAATAGATTCGGAAATAACGGTTACGGAGGCGTTAAAGGTAGGAAAAGGATTTTGGCTTTTCCGCCCACTGACCTGGTTTTCTAGTCTAGTAAAGGGCCCGGAAGCTCAACTTCAACTGGTGATCTCCGAACACACGCTTGAGTCCATTCTCAGCAAGAGCGAAGCATTCTATGAAGCTCCTACTGAACCATCAACAAAAATTACTGATAGCCAACTAGTTGTTGTCCGAGGGATACCCGGCAGAGACATTGACGTCGATGATGCAATGAGGAAAATTATTGGGGTCTTAAAGCTAGAAACAAGTCCGACCGTCAATATTGAGTTAAGAGATATCCAACCAACAATTTCGGATCAATCGGTTCAAGAAGCCGTGAATAACGCGAATAAGATTGTAAATAAAGATCTGCGACTGCAAAGCAACAACTATGAAGCTGAGCTAACCCCAGAGTTAATCGCCTCTTGGTTTACGCCTCAAATTTCCCTGAAACGTTTCAGCCTTGGCTTAGATGAACAAAAGGTGTTTTCCGGCGTTAAGTCCATTATGCAAGCAGGCGATATCTCCGCAGGCGAACCTTTCTTAGAAGGCCAAGGCCAATACGTCAAAGTTAACTGGGAAAAAGGGTCTATCTGCTGCCAGCCGCAGGCCGGCTTACTCGTCATTAAGGCACTGACTACTAAATCTAATGAAGTTAGCTTGACCGAACTCCCAAGCCAGCCAGCCCCCACTCCACAAAAACAAATCAGGGCACTAAAAGCTCTAGGGATTGGTGAGCTCGTTTCCACATTTACTACTCGCCATAGTTGCTGCCAGGGGCGAGTCCACAACATCCAACGATTTGCAGATCATTTCCGTGGCACAATCATTGAGCCTAACGAAGTGCTCTCGCTTAACTCCCACGTCGGCCCTCGCACTGAAGAAAGTGGTTTCGTTCTTGGTGGGGCTATCCAAGACGGCATATTAGTAGAGACTATTGGCGGTGGAATCTCACAATTCACGACCACTATCTTCAATGCCGCGTTGCTAGCAGGACTCAAATTCGACTACTACCAGGCTCACTCTTTGTACTTCCCGCGATATCCCTACGGACGGGAAGCCACCATTTCCTATCCTTCTGTGGATCTAAAAATTAGAAACACAACACCATTTAGTATTCTCATCTGGCCGAGCTATACCTCTGAATCAATAACCGTAGACGTCTACTCAACCAAACACTTGGATGTTACTTTTGAAGCTCCAAGTGAAAAAAGAGTTGGGCTCATGTGCACTCGAGTCAAAACGAAACGAGTCACAACATCACTAAATGGGGACATCGAAGAAGATTTTTTTGGCGCTCTCTACCATTACAAACAAGGCATAAACTGTGATGGGTCAAGCTCAGACCCAGACTCTGAGATACCAACAGAACCTTCAGCGTTAAATGGACCAAAATCGCAAGATTAGGACTAGCTAGCTAGCCGTCTCACCGAGCACAACTAACTACAATGTTTCCGCCCACGTAGCTAGGACCATCGATAGCCTAAGAGATGTGTCTTCAGCCGATATCGTTATAGTTGGTGCCGGACCTGCTGGAACTTCTGCAGCTATTCATGCCGTAAAGAGCGGGCTTTCAGCAATAGTCATCGACAAAGCGCACTTTCCGCGCGATAAATGCTGCGGTGACGGTCTTACTGCTTTAGCCTTAAGGGAACTACAACTCCTTGGTTTTGAACCGCCAGCAGATGAGCAGTGGCAAACCATAAATGGTATTCAGATACGTTCCCCTAATGGTAGAGAAATCCGACTTCAGCTTCCTCAAGGTCGCGGAGATTACGCAGCGGTAGTCCCTCGCTCTATTCTAGATTCGCAATTGGTAGACCTAGCGTCATCAGCAGGAGCACAAATATCTCAGGGCACTGTCTTCAAAGGCATAACGGAAAAAAATGGCTACACAGAAGTTCTAATTGAAGGACAAGAAAGTATCAAGACTCGAAATCTTGTTGCCGCAGATGGGATGTGGTCGCCGGTGCGCAAATCTCTAGGAGCGGTTAAACAAAGCTACTTAGGCGATTGGCATGCGTTTCGGCAATATTTCACAGCCACAGGCGATCGCTCTAGAGACTTATGGGTATGGTTCGAACCCGACCTACTACCGGGTTACGCATGGTCGTTTCCAATAGCCGATGGAAAAGTAAATGTTGGCTTCGGGGTAATGAGAAAAGAAAACCTTAAAGGTAGAGACCTTCAACAAATTTGGGCAAATCTTCTAGACAGGCCCCACATTAGAGAGGTCCTAGGGTCAACGACTCCGGACGGCCCATACAAAGCATGGCCTATTCCCTCTCGTCTAACATCGATGTCGTTACACAAGGGGCCAGCGTTATTCGTCGGTGATGCTGCTGCTGCCGCAGACCCCATGACAGGTGAAGGCATCGGTCAAGCATTGGAAACAGGAAGACTCGCAGCCACAGCCATCGCAGAAGGCGGAACCCTGCAAGAAATCGCCAAACAATACGAGCGTTCAGTTCGACGGAGCATGCACTCCGATCACCGACTCGCCAAAGTACTCAACATGGCGTTAAGCCACGAACAGATTACTAATGCTTCGCTCAAAATAATTAATGCCAGCAACTGGAGCCGTCGCCATTTCGCTAGGTGGATGTTCGAAGATTACCCACGAGCCGCAATGCTCACTCCACGAAGGTGGAATCGCTCGTCTTTCCCCCTCACAGGAGCTTGGAAGTAATTAAAGTCTTATTTTACTAAACGTTCAACGAGTTGCGTTATCTGCTCATTCCAGCCAAGATCTATGTGTGGCGATGGGGAATAACAGCAACAAACACTTAATTTTTTCTAAATCTGAATGGGCTGCTCTACGCAATGCCACACCGCTATCGCTTTCGGAGGACGAGCTCCAAGAACTAGCGGGACGAGTTGAAAAAATAACCTTGGAAGGTGTGCGAGACATCTATTTACCTTTGTCAAGGTTCCTGAATCTGAGGGTCGAAGCAACTTCGCAGATACAAGTTGCTACTGCGAACTTCTTTAACCGTGATACCAAAAAGCGACCCTTCCTAATCGGAGTAGCAGGCAGCGTCTCTGCAGGAAAAAGTACTACGGCCCGAATTCTGCAGGCGGTTCTTTCCGAGTGGCCTCAACATCCCAAGGTAGATCTAGTAACAACCGATGGATTCTTGCAACCTAATGCAGAGCTAGAAGAAAAAGGGTTGCTGGGCAGAAAAGGATTTCCCGAGTCATACAGACGTGGCGCTTTAGTCGAATTCCTTCAAAAAATTGTTAATGGTGTTCTAGAAGTAGAGGCACCAGTTTATTCTCACGTGACGTATGACATTACTGATGAGGTTCAACTCGTTCAACAGCCAGATATTTTAATAGTTGAAGGACTAAATGTTCTTCAAACTGGATCATCTTCTAATACGCCTTTTGTCTCAGACTATTTTGATTTTACGATATACGTTGACGCTGAAACCGAGGACCTTGAGAAATGGTATGTGGAGCGCTTCCAGCAACTCAGGGCAACAGCCTTTCGCGAGAACAGCGCCTATTTTGTCCAGTTCTCGCACTTGCCACCTGATGCCGCCGAAGCGGTCGCCAGAACAATTTGGCGTTCTATTAACCTGCCTAACTTACAAGAGAACATCATCCCCACTCGCGCTCGGGCTGACCTCATACTAAGAAAAGGACCTGATCACGATATAACTTCAGTTGAACTCCGCAGAAATTAGCAAAAGCTAGATAAATTCGGTAAGACCGAACTAGCCTTTGGCCACGTGAACGGATGTCTCTTCTGTCGAATCGCCTCCGGCCAATCAGAGTCAAACAAAATTTTCGAAAATGAAGACGTCTTCGGGTTCATGGATATTTTGCCCATGACGCCTGGTCACTGCTTAGTTATTCCTAAAACTCATATACAAGATATTTTTGAGCTCCCAGATGAGCTCACGGGCAAAATAATGCGAGCTTGCAGGGATGTTGCAAAACTAATCACAGCGAAACTTGAGCCGCTAGGCATAAATTTAGTTAACAACAACGGTGCCCACGCTGACCAAACTCAATTTCATTTACACGTCCATATCATTCCAAGATATGGCCGAGATCGCCTCCTGCACCCTTGGGAACGAAGTTACGGTAATCCCCAAGAGATAAAAAAAGTTGCCGAAGTCATTCGCGGGGAACGAGACATCACAGAACTAGGGTCTAACGGCTAGCTTTCTGCGCTAGGCGGCAGTAAATCTTCTTCTGGCGTACTATCTTCGGCATTATGACTGACCGCTACGAAAATTTTTCGGCTCTTACTATCACTGGACCAGACGAAAACGGAATCCTCGATATTTGTATCGACACACCTGGCAAAATGAACGCCGTAGACGAGGGCAAGCACAAAGCTCTCGCGAACGTTTGGCGAGCGGTCGATGAAGATCCAGATACCAAAGTCGCAGTTGTTCATGGAGCAAACGGCACGTTCTCTGCCGGCGGTGACATGGCAATGATCGAAAAAATTATGGCAGACTTTGATTACCGAGCTGGATCTCTTCGAGAAGCAAAAGACATCGTATACAACATGATTAATTGCTCGAAAGTAATAATTTCTGCAATCGAAGGAACGGCGGTTGGCGCGGGGCTTGCTGTGGCATTCATGGCCGACATATCAGTAATTGGCAAAAATGCCAGAATTTTAGATGGGCATACAAAACTTGGTGTCGCAGCAGGAGACCATGCAGCTATTATTTGGCCCCTCCTTTGTGGCATGGCAAAAGCAAAGTACTACTTACTTACCTGCGATTCAATGACAGGTGAGCAGGCTGAAGCAATGGGGCTCGCAAGCGTTTGCGTTGAAGACGAAGATGTTCTCACAGAGGCCTACAAAGTAGCAACCAAACTAGCAACTGGTAGTCAGTCAGCTATCCGGTGGACGAAATACAGTCTAAACAACTGGTTACGAGCAGCAGGACCGATATTTGATACTTCAGTTGCTTTAGAAATGCTCGGGTTCACGGGACCTGATGTTCAAGAAGGGCACGCAGCTATCACTGAGAAAAGGCGACCAAACTTTGCGTAGCCAAACCTTGAAACATTTTATGTGCCCTGCATCAAAATTGTTTCCATCGCTGAAAGAGACTGCACCGGGTTTATGACTTTAAGAGTTTTCATTCCTAAACTCTTGGCAGCATCGATGTTGGCTGATACATCATCTAAGAACAGCACTCGTTCCGCAGGTAGCTGAAGCTCGTCTAACATGTGAGTGAAAATACGTTCTTCAGGTTTACGCATTCCCACGAAAGCAGAATTAACAGAAATATCGAACAACCCGTTGACATCTAAATCACTTAGAACGTAGGGCCAAGCTTCAGCAATATTGTTACTCAACAACCCTGTAGTAAATCCACGATTTCGCAGGTCTCTTATGGAACTAACTACTTCTGGCACTACCAATAAGTGAGGAAAGAGAAAGTGCGGGCTTTCAGGATCCCAAATTGATTCTGCTCCTTCCAAATCATTGCGAGACCATGCTAAGTAGTCCTTTAGAGCTAACTCTCCACGTTCCAACTGTGCAAACCGAGAGTTGGGGTCTTTTGCATCATATTTCGCCTGTCGGCTCTTCAGAGCATTTTGGTTAACTCCCGATTCACCATAGAGTCGCGTCACTACTGGGCCCGGTGGGATAGTGATTACCCCACCCCAGTCAAAAATAATGGCGTCTATCAGGGAACTAGCAACAGAAATACTCAAAATCTCAAACTTCCATAGGACGAGCCGGGTCCAGCACCCACTCCGAAAGAGAACCATCGTAAACCGCAACATCATCATGGCCAAGTAATGCAGTGAGCACGAATGCGTCGCTAGTAGCAGCGATACCGCCACCGCAGTATGTAATTATTGGTTTCTTGCTTTCCGTAATAGAAGAAAAAATCTCTCGTAGCTCCGCAATCGAAAGAAACTTATGTGACTTCGAGTCAACTAGTTTCACTGCATAAACGTTTGATGCTCCTGGGATGTGTCCCGCTTTCCCATAACTTTGATCTGTGCCATCATGATTTTCTGGCGACAAAGCGTTGACGAGGCAAGCAGCACCAGACATCGAAGCTTCGACCTCTTTCGTTGAAACAATCATTTCTGGTCTGAGCACGCAATCAAATTTGCCCGGTTGATGCAGCTTCTCTTCCCCGTGACTTATTTTTCTACCTTCGTTACTCCAGGTCCTCCAGCCACCATCGAGAACAGCACATTGATCAAAACCAAAACATTTAAGCATCCACCAGACACGAGTCGCCCACATAGTCATCCGGCGGTCATACAGAATCACACGCGAGTCATTAGATATACCTAATGCTTCCATCGCTTCACCGAATTGATTTTCGCTAGGCATAGTGAAACGAAGTGGACTAGTCGGATCACTTAGGTCATTAGTCAAATCCACATATTGCGAGTTAGGAATATGGTTTTGATGCCAATCGCCGAACATCGATTCAGCTACAAACCCTTGACCTCCTGGCTTTAGAGCCACCGTGCATTCCAAAATTTTAAGATCTGTGTCATCTATATTCTCTTCAAGCCAACTTGTGCTTACTAAAGACTCCATACAAAGCTCCAGACTTAGTCTTAATCGAAGAATAGAGCACTCGGTGTTGTAAGAGTTTCAACTCTCAACTTTTGCGCTAACGCAATGAATCCAATTCGGTGGCTGAGGGGGGTTATCCCCAATCAGAAGCGCAAACATCTCGACCCCTTGAACTCTTTCGTCGGGCCAAGGAGTTCCACCATCGGTGACAACAATTATAAGTTCAGGTCGCGGTATCAATTTTGTGGCGTTCTCGATTCCGACTCTAAGATCTGTTCCTCCTCCACCCTTTAGCAACAGATCATTTACGTTTCTTACTTTCTGAGCTTCTTCTGCCCCAGCATCACAACTTATGACCCGAATAGCGTCGTTTTGAATGCCAACAGCAACAAGAAGTCCCTTGATTTCCGTTACTGCTAAACCAAGCATTCGTTCTGTCATAGAGGCACTTGTATCTAGCACTAAGGCGATGCTCGGTATCCGCCTGCGCAAACTAGGTAAAACTACTTCTGGAGAAATAGATATCCGTCTCGATATGCGGCTATTCGAGTAGTCAACCGCACCCATACTTTCGGATAAGCCACGCCGAAGCACCGCCCCTAACTCTTTCCTCCAATCAACTTTGTGATCAAGAGTCATGGCCGCCCACCTCAGCAACCCTTCAGGTATCTCACCGACTTGACGGTGATGTTCAACAATGTCTGAAGCAACTTGACGTCTCAAAATTTCAGCTTCTCTCCCATTGACACCGTCATCTTTATTCGCGTCACTTGGAGGTTCCTGATTCCAGGGTCTTTCATGACCATGCGCGCCTGTTCCACAATCACGAAACTTTTGATTACTCTCAGATCCGTGTTCGTAATACTCCTCAGCAAATTTGCCATCAGGACATTTCAAATCATTTGGAGTTACCGCACCCGGAGGGAGTGTCAACATGTCTCGCAGATCATCATTAATTTCTGCATCAGCAGCAGCTACCCAATGTGAAACATCATCTTCAGAGACCCCTATGTGAGCCGCACGCTGAGCATGGTCACGCAACAGATGCCCAGTTAGGTGCACCAATTGAAAACCCACTAGGTCTGTTGGAACTTCGGCTAATGAATTTGGGTCGACATAAACTCGCCAATTCGCATCGACGGACATTTCGAGCCCGGGCTCTCCCGGCAAAATACGAAGAGCAAATAGTGCTGAAGCTAAATATGGATAATTATGAGCTGCCCAAAGTCTCGCCGCGGAAGTCAACCGAGTTTGGTCAGTTGTCATAACAACATGCCAGCATCACGCATCACCGGAACGAACGCAGCTGCTTCGGCCGGAGCACTCAACCCCTCTGGACGAATTTGAGCAAGGACACGGGCGGCCATCGCACCAATGTCTGGAGCGTCCTCAGTAGCGAGCGCAATGACCTTCCATGCCGCCACCCAACGATCAGTAGTTAAATTTGCAACCACTGCAGCAACCACTCCTGATAGCGCCGCATACAAACGATCTCCACGTTTTGGAAACACCACAGCAGCCGGATTAGCTAGAGCAGCCTCAGGGTCAGGTAAATCTAGTGACTCTAACCAGGCCAAAAATTCTAGCCCTGCCCCATTTCCGACCGCTCCTAGTACAAGACTTCGGATCACTGAAACATCGGCCTGAATCGCGTTTGCCGCAGCCAAAAGCCGAATGGCCATTTCCCATGTTCGCGGACTTGGCCAGGCTCGCCCCGCACTAGAACGATCAGAAGGAGGCGCAGACACTAAAGAGGGGCGAGTACCCAAAAATCCACTTACCAAGCCTGCCGCTAATGGCACTTGCTTATCCCAGCTAACTGGCAACTTAGGAAGAACCGGTTTAGGGAAACCAGCAACCAACCCAGCTGCCACAGCTTGGGCGTTAACACTCCAATCTAAGTGGCAAAATCGGTTAGCTAACGGCGCTGAAAGATCCCATCCGTCAGCTGCCTGGTCAGGAGGGTTTGCCGCCGCAACGATTGCTATGTTCGATGGCAGCGCTAAATCCCCAACCACTCTTTCTAAGACCACACGCAGTAACGCTGCTTGTACCGCAGGTGGTGCAGTAGATATTTCGTCAAGGAACAAGACACCACTACCCTGATCAGCTAAATTTTTCGCCCACTGCGGTGGAGCAAAACGAACTCCTCCATCGACAATTATTGGAAGGCCTGAAAAATCACTCGGTTCACGGATACTTGCTATTACGACTTCGCATGAAAGACCCGCAGATTCCGCTAACGCCATCACTGCAGAACTTTTACCAGTTCCAGGCGAGCCCCACAAGACTGCCGGAACTCCTGCGGCAATAGCTAGTGACAAGGCTTCAAGAGAAACGTTTGTTGGCGGTGTCATGGTGCCATTCTGCTTCATTAAGACAGAAATCCCCCTATCATTTCGTTCTATTGTTACTCCAATGGACCGATAACGTGCAGATAGAAGCACTAAGGCTATGCACATCAACTAATTAGACAGGAACACGATGGAAGATCATCTGACAGCCCACGAACACGCGAGCCAAATGATCGATGCTCCAACCGGGCCACTAACGGGAATCCGAATACTTGACTGCACCCAGGCAATCGCTGGTCCCTGGTCAACAATGATGCTCGCAGATCTTGGAGCTGATGTAATAAAAATTGAGGCGCCTCGCGGAGACCTACAAAGGCCAATGGCGCCATATACGCGCGAGGACGAAGAACGTGCATACGGCGGTTCTTTCTCTGTATACAACCGCAACAAACGTGGAATAGTTCTTGATTTCACTTTGCCCTCTGACAAAGAAATTTTCTTTGAGCTAGTTGACTCTGCTGATGCAGTCGTAGAGAACATGCGTGCCGGAGTCATGGATGGTTTGGGCTTAGGTTGGGAAGTGCTTCATGCCAGAAATGCTCGTCTCGTATATGGAGCTATTCGCGGCTTTGGCGATCCACGCACCGGACAAAGCCCATATTCAGACTGGCCTGCTTATGATGTCATCGCTCAGTCTATGGGAGGCCTGGTAGCCCAGAACGGCAACGGCCCGGACAACCGCATACAGGTAGGACCGTTTGTAGGCGACATCTATCCAGGCACCGTTGGCGCAATGGGAGTTTTGGCAGCATTATTCCACGCAGAACGAACAGGTCAGGGGCAATTTGTCGACGTCGCAATGGTCGATTCAATTATGGCTCTCGCGGAAATGGGCGTAATGCGATACTCCTATTTAGGCCGACCTGACACGCCTCCAAGTGGCAACAGTAGCGACTTCGCAGTCCCATTTGACGTATTCGAAACCAAAGATGGATCAATAGCCATCGCCGCTCCTACAGATAAACATTGGAGAGAATTGGCAGTCGCCATGGGCCATCCGGAATGGCAACATGCCGAGGACAAAGCAACTATTCGCGCAAGAGTGCTAAATCGAGAGCCCATTGATGCAGCGTTAACCGAGTGGACAAAAAATCAAAGCACCAAAGAGATTATGGAACGTATAGGCGGCAAAGTTCCTTGTGGCCCAGTGAATTTACCTGGAGACCTATTTGGCGATGAGCACGTCAAGTCGCGAGGAATGCTAGTCGCAGTCGATCAACCCAGCGGTCGTCCAATAGTTCAAGTTGCATCTCCGATAAAAATGACAGAAACACCTACAGGAGTTCACCGGCGAGCACCGAAACTTGGTGAACACACCGACGAGGTGATCGCCGAACTCGGATCGCTTCAAAACCGTTTCAAGACCCCCTAACGAGCACTACTGGCAACAGGAATAAGCTGCGTCAACTAAAGATTGACCTCGGCTATCTAAAAGGATACTTTTCCCTAATCGGTTCATGGCATATCCCATCGTTAGTCCAATATCTGGGTCTGCGAAGCCTATCGAACCACCCATTCCAACATGCCCGAAGGCACGGTCACCGATAAGTACCGAATCATGGTCACCGGATCGGTTTCCAGTGTTGTCCATTCGCTTCATAAAGCCTTCCGAAAAGGCTGTCGGCAGCAACAACATGGCGTCAGACTCAGTCGCTACAGACACTCGCGACATTCGAGCGGCTTGAACAGAGCCTACAAATTCTCCAAGAGCCGGAGCGTTGTAAACACGCGCTAGACCTCTTGCATTTCCGATCCCGCCGCCTCCACCTAATTCCGCCTCCCAGCTATCGGGATCATTAGATTCAGCTCCACCCCGGTGATACCAAGCCTTCGCTTGCATAGATTCTTTATCAGCCAAAAACGCTTCAGTATAGGAACTAAATTTTTCGCCGCGCACTGGCTTGTAGCGAATGAGGTTTGACACACGGTGATGTTCATTTTTTGGTAGACCAATCCAAAAATCGGCATTTGCGGGCTCAGCTACTTCACTTCGGAAAAAAGACCCGAGTGACTGACCAGAGCTTCTTCGCACTAACTCTCCCGCTGTCCACCCAAATGTTGCCATGTGGTAACCATTGCGGCTGCCAGGCTCCCACCAGGGTTCCTCAGCTGCCAGGCGATCACATACATAGTCCCAATCAAGGGCAGACTTTCCCGGCAGCGCCTCTCGAAATGCAGCCACACCAGATGTGTGATTCAACATCATTCGGTTCGTAACTTTTTCTTTACCCCTAGTAGCAAACTCAGGCCATATCTCCGAAACCGGCGCGTCAAGATCTAGCTTTCCACGATCAGCTAGCAAATGCGCTGCCAAAGCAACCCCGCCCTTAGTCGCTGAATGAAAGACAACCATTGTGTCCTCTTGCCAAGGAGTACCATCATCGTCGACGACTCCGGCCCAAAGATCCACTTTCGTTTCACCTTCGTGCATCACACAAACTGACGCGCCAACTTCATTTTGGTTCTCAAAATTGTTGATGAACGCTCTCAGAACAGGTTCCCAACCGTCTTCTACTTGTCCATTGATTTGAATAGTCACGATCAAAGGTTCGCGCATATTTTTTCAAAAAGCTCGCCCAGTTAGGTGGCTTTTCAAATACCTCGCTAAATTGTGGACCGAATGCAGTGAATCGCTCATTCCTTCCTGAAAGAAAAAACTATGGCAGAGCTCGGATTCGATGGAAAAGTAGCAATTGTTACCGGCGCCGGGGGTGGCCTTGGACGCGAACATGCACTGCTGTTAGCAGATCGCGGAGCACGGTTAGTAGTTAATGACCTTGGAGGCGCTATCGACGGAACGGGTGGCGATGAAGGACCGGCTCAGAAAGTAGCTGACGAGATAAATGCCGCTGGCGGAATCGCTATTGCCGATGGGAATTCAGTTAGCAATCCTGCTGGCGGAGCAGCTATCGTCCAAACTGCAATGACTGAATTCGGTCGCATCGATATCGTTGTAAATAATGCCGGCATTCTAAGAGACAAAACTTTCCATAACCTAGAAGATGACGAACTTTCAGACGTAGTCGACGTTCACCTCAAGGGCGCTTTCTATGTGACTCGGCCAGCATGGGTGCACATGCGAGAACAAGGCTACGGACGGGTCATTAACACAGCGTCTGCTTCAGGAATAATTGGCAACTTTGGACAAAGTAATTATGGTGCGGCGAAAATGGGGCTAGTTGGCTTCACGAACGTACTCGCCTTGGAGGGTGCTAAACACAACATCAAGGCGAACGCTATTGCCCCCATTGCCCGAACTCGAATGACTGAAGAGTTGCTGGGGCCCTTAGCGGACTCGCTACAACCCGGAGAGGTAGCTCCTCTGGTCGCTTTCCTTGCGCATGAAGATTGTCCAGTAAACGGCGAAACTTTTAGCGTTGGCGGTGGTCGAGTAGCTCGATTCTTTGTTGGCCTAACACCAGGCTGGTGCTCCCCTGGGCATTCTGTCGAAGACGTCAGGGATCAATGGGAAACTATTCAAGACCAAGATGGGTACATAGTGCCTAAGACAACCCTTGAAGAATTCCGTCTGCTTGCGAAGATGCTCAAAGAAGCTCAATGAGCTTCTTCAGTTCTACCGCTCTCAACAAAGTAGACATCCCTCCAGCCCGATAGCGTGAACAACAATGATCAAGCGCAAAAAACGTGTTCCAGCGGCGCGTCCTAAATCAAGCAACAAAAATCCGATAGTAGCCGGTGACCTCACGCCTACTCGAGCTGTGCCCCAATCGATTATCAGACCAGACTATGCCGAAAGCGGCTACCCCATAGCCAAAGCCCCAAAGGATCTCCGCAAAGACGAAGAGACCCTGGAGCGTATGAGGTTAGCGGGCTCCGCTGCTCGAACAGTTCTGCGTGCCGTCGCGGCAGAAGTTCAACCTGGTGTCACAACAGATTATCTCGACCAAGTCTGCCATGAGGCGTGCCTCAACTTAGGTGGCTACCCAAGCCCGCTAAACTACAACGGGTACCCAAAATCTCTTTGTACTTCAGTTAACGAAGTAATCTGCCATGGAATTCCTGATAGTCGACAGTTAGAAGATGGCGACATCATTAACTGCGACGTAACAATTTTCCTCAACGGGGTTCATGGCGACCACAGTGAAACATTCATGGTCGGCGAGGTAGATGAGGCCTCAAAAAAACTCATTAAGGTAACACGAGAGGCCATGTACCTAGGAATCGGTGCTGTAAAATCTGGTGGTCCAGTAAACGCCATTGGACGAGCAATCCAACAGCATGCCGAAGCAGCCGGGTATGGAGTCGTTAGAGAATTCATTGGGCATGGTGTGGGCGAAATCTTTCATCACCAACCAAACATTCCACATTACTACGAGCCATCTGCCACATTTGAGTTTCAAGCCGGCATGACATTCACGATAGAACCAATGATTACGCTGGGATCATACAAGGCACAAATGTGGGATGACGGCTGGACCGCTACGACAATTGATCTGAGCCGAACTGCTCAATTCGAACACACTATTCTTGTCCATGAGCACGGAGTGGAACTACTCACCGTAGATGAGGGAGAACCTCAACCATTCATGCCTGGAAATGACAAGACTCTTTGGCCGATGCAGGTTGATCTTAAAGCTATAGGCCATTAAAAATGTCGTGGATCATACCCATTTCGGCCAAAGAGTACGTTAAGGGCTCATTCGCCAAGTCTCTAATATTTGCATTTTTTGTTACTCTCGCTCTATCTGGATGCAATAATTCAGACTCAGTCACGGTGGTCCCAACGACTACACCGGTATTGACAACTTTACGTCCTGAGATGACTACTACGACCACAGAAAAAGTACGCCAACGAAAAGTGTACGTCGTTCAACCTGGCGACACTTTAAGTATCATCGCAAAAGGTTTTGAAGTTACCGTAGAAGAGCTAATGGCTGAGAACGGTAAAGAAACAACAATTCTCAGCATTGGTGAGCAGCTAGTAATCCCACCATCCGACAACGAAAACTTGGATTAAAATGAGGTCGGTAAGGCCCCAATTTCTCACTTTAGTAGGCGCCTGCATACTTACTTTAAGCTTAATAATTTCCAGTTGCACGTCTCAAAAAAACTCTAGTAATTCCGAATTAATCATAAACATTACCCAAACAAGCAGCACCTCTGTCACAACTATAATTCCTGTTAACCAGGTCAGATATACGGTCACCAATGGTGACACGCTTATAGCTATTGCTAACCAATTCGAAATCCATTTGAACCATTTAGTTAGAGCAAACAATATCGCAGATCCGACATTAATCTATGTCGGGCAGGTACTGATAATTCCGCCTCCGCCGGACAAAAGTCTTGAACCGATGCTCACAGTCGCGCCGCCCACTAATCCGTCCCTGCCTCCCATAGAGACAACTACGACATTGAGAAACAATTGATAGATTTAATACCTTTACCGAGTATTTCTCGACCGAGTAAGCAATTTCCAATACCCGAATTATCACAAGTACTATGAACTTTAATCAAATAGACGAACTGATAGACCAGTGGTGGGAACAGTGGCGCGGGCACCCTACGCTCGACAAAATTTTTTATGCATCCTCTAATCTTGGAGATTTCAGTCTCATTTGGCACATAGTCGGTGGTCTCGCCGCGCTACCCCCGGGTAAGAAGGCCAACCAGGCACTCAGATTTAGCGCTCTCATGGGGGCTGAATCGCTTATCGTCAATCAGCTAATAAAACGTCAATTCAATCGACCGCGACCAGGAAGCGCAGACGATAATGTTTCTAAACATCAGCTCAGAGAACCGATAACGTCGAGCTTTCCCTCCGGGCATGCTTCAGCAGCTTTTTGTGCTGCAACTGTGTTAGCGCGACGGACAAGAATTGGCAACATGTGGTACGTAGCTGCCGCTTTCATTTCAATTTCGCGAGTACACGTTCGTCTTCACCACGCCTCAGACCTAGTCGGCGGAGCCTTAATCGGGTCGATTCTAGGAAAGCTGACTCACCGATTAATCGGTAAATAATAGACTCAAAATAATTACGCCAAGAAGCCTTTAAGCCTGGGCTGAGACCTGCTCTTCTAACACAAACTCAAGGCCTGATATCTCGTCAGCTGATTTCGCAGCGCTTTTACTCAAAACGCTCCGAACATCTAACAAGAGATCGGTAACTTCATTTGAAGACACAAGTTCACGGTGAAGAAAATCGTTAAGCGCACCGTCAATGACTCCAAGGGCTTCTGAGATGATTGGTAGATCTTGCGTTTCGGTCACCTTCTGCTCCTTGTCTGCTGGAGGTCTTCCAGCACCCATGAACTTACCCTAGCGTCTAATGACAGGTAAATAGGGGGATATTTACGACACTTCGCCATCAGACCATTCCAGCGGCTACCGTCAGGCAGATGAGTACTGAGAAAACCCCCCTCGGAGTTACTTTCGGAAGCCTGGGAGTACTTGGCCCACTAGCAGCAACCGAAATAGCCCAAATAGCCCAATCGCTCAATTACAAATCTTTTTGGACGGTGGAAGCTACTGGAACAGATGCATTTACTCTCCTTGGGTCTGTTGCTAACGCCGTTTCTCCCATTGACCTTGGCACCGGAATTATTCCTATACAAATTAGAACTCCGGCACTGACTGCAATGACTGCAGCCACTCTGCAGTCTCTTGCGCCAACTCAAAACATTTGGCTAGGGATAGGAACTTCAGCACCAGGAATTTTAAGTCAGCATGGATTAGAGATGACAGATCGCCCAATCGCCATGATGCGCGAATACGTAGCGTTACTTCGTGCGTGTCTCAGCGGTGAGTCAGTTACCTTCGAAGGTGATTTCTGGCAAGTCAAACGCTTTCGTCTTGGCCTCAAAAAAACTGAGCGACAACCAAAAATTGTGCTTGCCGCTCTGAATCCCCAGATGCTGAAACTAGCTGGCGAGATAGCAGACGGGGTTCTCCTCAACTACATTCCGGCTTCATACATCCCTACTGCCATTCAAGAGGTTCGCTCCGGGGGGCCCGCCACAATTATGAGCTACGTCCACGCTGCAGTTGGGGATTTTGAGCAATCTGCAACTTCTGCTCGTAAAGACCTTTTCAACTACGCCATGGCTGACGGGTACGCACGGATGTTCCGATCCGCAGGCTTTGGAACCGAAGTAGATGAGCTTCGCTTAAGACAATCCGAGCGAAATCGCGATGAGGCCCTAGCCGCTATATCTGAAAAAATGATTCAATCCATTGACTTCATCGGCAGCCCCAAAGAAGTAACAACATTTGTCGAAAGCTATATTGAGGCAGGTGTAGAGTACCCAATCCTGATGCCTCTTCCATGGGGGGAAAACCGCCATACCGTGGCCATCCAGACAATGGAAGCAGCCGCTAACGCAACTCAGGCCTAAAGACTCTGCTCAAATTTCTCTAGGTATTCAAACCCACAGGACAGGTCAAACCTGTGCCTCCCATACCACAATATCCATTAGGCACCTTGTGTAAGTACTGCTGATGGTAATGCTCTGCATAGTAGAACTCTCCGAGGTCTTCCACCTCGGTTGTGATCGGCCCATAGCCAGCTGTATCTAAAACTCGCTGGAATCGGCGCAATGAGCTTCGGGCTTCCTCTTTTTGAGAATCATTTGTGACATAGATACCCGATCTATATTGCGTCCCCAAATCATTTCCTTGTCGCATCCCCTGCGTAGGATCATGATTTTCCCAGAACAATCCCATCAAGCCACTAAAAGTCGTCTTTTCTGGATCAAAGGCCACAAGCACGACCTCATTGTGACCTGTCAACCCCGAACACACTTCTTCATAAGACGGGTTTTCAGTAAACCCTCCCACATACCCAACAGCGGTAGTCTTAACACCCTCTGCCTCCCAGAAAACTCGCTCCGCACCCCAGAAACAGCCCATTCCCACCACAAATATTTCAGTGCCGATATCGAAAGGCGGAGTCATCGGAACTCCTAAAACCTCATGTGACTCAGGCACGGGAACCTGAGCCGAACGCCCAGGAAGTGCCGATTTTTCATCTGGCATTTCAATTTTTCTATTCCACATCACCATGCGTCTAACTCCCTATTATTGCTAACCGTACTAGGTCACTCAAACTTCTTCGTCCCAGATGACGTAACATCTTCAAATGTCAACTTCGCTCATTCCACCTGAGTCACTCGCGCGCATCGGTGAAATTCTATACGGTCCTATCACCGTCACAATAAATGAGCGAGAAGCCCAAAGATATGCTCTTGCTGTGGGAGACGAAAATCCCATTTACTTCGATGAGTCTGCCGCCAAAGCCGCTGGCTACAAAACCATGACGGTGCCTCCAACTTTTGTTACCCATGCGATGGTAATCCCAAAGCCCCTTTCAACACTTCGCACAGATGGTCTCTACAGGGACGGAACAGGGGTTCGTCTTGAGGTGGCTCGAATGATGTTCGGAGGCGAAGAATGGGACTTCCTTGAACCTGTCTACATCGGAGACCAAATAACAGCTACAGCTCGCTTAGCCGCACTTGATCAAAAAAGTGGCAGCAAAGGACCCTTCGTTCGCCAAGTAAGAGAAACAACTTTCGTTAATCAAGAAATGACTACGGTCGCTCGTTCACGTCAGATCGGTATAGCTCGATGAAACAACAAACGATAGAAAGCATTTCAGTTGGAGATCAACTGCCAGTGCTCCACAAATCAGCCGATGAAGCCCAACTTTTTTTGTACAGTGCTGCCAGCTTCAACCCACATAGGATTCACTACGATCGCGCATACGCTGAGTTTGAAGGCCACACAGACATCATTGTTCATGGACCGCTTCAGGGTTCTTGGCTCACCCAGTTTGTAACCGACTGGGCCGGACCGGCATCACGACTTTTAAACATAACTTGGCAAAATCGCGCTAGCGCAATAGTCGGCGAAAATCTTGAGTTTCATGGTTCCGTAACCGAGATAAACGAGACCGAAAGAACCGCATTGCTTTCGCTTGAAGAAAGAAACGAAAATGGTGCGATCCTGATGCCAGCTACTGCTCTTATAAAGCTTCCGTCAGAAAACAAAGTCCAATGAAAATTGCTGTCGATTTTCCATCAGTTGCGTATCGAGAAGGCCATAAAAAAGTATTGGAATTAGCTGAAGCCATTGAGGCTATGGGCTACGACGAAATCGCAGCCTTCGACCACGTCGTAATGGGCTACCCTAGCGAAACTCGAACCACTATCTATCCTGCTGAGATGCCGGTTCTCGAAGCATTTATGCTGCTGGCTAATCTTGCAGCTGTCACTAAAACAATTTCGCTGTCAACTGAAGTCTTAGTGCTGCCTCAGCGACAACCAGTCTTAGTTGCTAAACAAATAAGCACCCTCGATACGCTTTCCAATGGGCGCGTTCGTCTAGGAGTAGGCGTGGGCTGGCAGGACTCAGAGTATGACGCTCTAGAAGAAGACTTTCACACTCGCGGTAAAAGAATGGACGAGGCTATCGACCTGCTGCGTGCCTACTGGGCAGGTGGCCAAATCAGTTTTCAAGGAAATTTTTACAAATCAAACGACATGGGAATGGAACCAGTTTCACCGCAAGGAATTAACTTACCAATATGGATAGGTGGGGTTGGAAAAGCGGCAGTTCGCAGAACCGCACAGAAAGGAAATGGCTGGATGGCCTCCGGGGTCTCCGATGAACAAGCTCTCACAACTGTTGCGGACATTCGTGAACAAGCAGAACAATTTGGTCGGGACCCATCCGGGATCGGCACACAGCTAATGTTGCAACCACCGCCTCGACGTAAAGAAGACAAGTTTTTTTATGCTGATTTAGATCAGGTCTCAGAGCGAGCAGCAATAGTCAACGCAATGAACTTTGATTGGATTTCTGTCAATGCAACAGCTGTGTTCCAATCAGGTTCGCGTTCAGTTGATGCAATGATTGATCAGCTAGGGGCTATATATGATCGGCTGAGCAACGAAATTCCTCTCAAATAAGCGAAAATAACGTGTCGTTTATTATCTGGATACCGCAATTCCTAGATCCAGAATAACGACATCCACATAGACCAAACTTAGTATTCCCAAGTGAGCTAAAGTTCATAAACCAGTGAAGGACCGGAATCTAGTGAGTGATCGAGAACTAATTATCTCTAACTTAGATGAATGTTGGAGCTCGGCTATCAACTTTTTTGAGTCGTTGACTAATGATCACTGGGAGGTTCAATCTTTATGCTCAGATTGGTCTATTAATGATGTCGCCAGTCACCTTTTTTCAGTAGAACAAGCTCTTACAGACTGGATTCCTGCTGGTCCAAAAGTGCCACCTCCTTTTGAACTAGTTCCTGGCTATTTTGCAGAAGCGTTACAGATGGACACGGCTAATTTAGTTAACGAGTTCCGCCATACTTTGAACCGGCGGCGAGACAATCTAGTGAATATGACAGATACAGAATTTTCGACACCGACAATGACGCCAGTTGGTCCCGGTACATACGATCGTTTTATGGCGATTCGAGAGTTCGATTTTTGGATGCACACGAGAGACTGCACCGCTCCGCTCAACATAGCGACCGATAACAGTGGGCCAACCGCAGAAATGGCTCTAAACGAAGTTCGCCTTTCAATCGGATACATAGCTGGTAAAAAAATTGGATTAAAGAAAAATCAAACAATCCATTTCCATATCTACGGGGCTATCGAAAGCGATATTTTCGTGGCTTTCGAAGATAGAGCAGTCGAGGTACCTCATATAGAAAATCCAACCGTGGTACTTAATTGCGACTCTATGGCATTCATGAACCAGGCGTGTGGCAGGATTGACCCAGAGATTCCAATTGGGCAGGGGTTAATTTACTGGACAGGAGACGACACACTCGGAAACCACTCCGCTCGCAATCTCAAATTCACCATGTAATTGTCCTGAACAACCCACTTGTCATTCAGGACAAAATTAGGAATAGCTGGTGAAGTAATGTTCGAAGCTCAGCTTCCCTCTATTCACCAAAAGTTGAAATGAGCGTCGGATTTTCCAAGTTGGCTAGTTGTTGGTTGCGGTGATTAATTTCTTCTAGATGCTCTGGATGGGATAAAATCCAGAACTGGTTATCAAGCATCGCATCAATTACTTTTCCTGCAACATCATCAGGGTTCATTCCGCCTTCGAGCATCGCTGCTATCGCTGCGTTGCGTTTTCTGGCTTCTTCAGGTGCTCTTGTTGCAGCTACGTCAACATTTTTTTTATTGCGCTTCAATTCATCTGGGCGATTCCGTTGTGCCGTCGCTATGTTGGTGCGAACTGTTCCTGGACAAAGCACAGATACACCCACGTCAGAATCAGGGTCTCGTTCCATTTCATGGTGCAGAGTTTCCATTATCGCGACCACTCCATACTTCGCAGCGTTATATGGAGCTAGGCCCGGAACTGCCATAAGCCCGGCAACCGAAGCCGTGCTCATAACATGCGATTCTTCTGCTTTAATCAGGTGCGGCAAGAAATGATGTATTCCGTGGATGACACCCCAAAGCGATACGTCTATGACCCATTTCCAGTCAACTAGTTGCTGATTTTTGATAAAACCGCCACCGCCAACTCCAGCATTATTGCAGAGAATATGTACTTCACCGAAGCGCTCGAGAGTCAAAGAGCTAAGGCGAGCTACTGAGTCAGAATCAGTAACATCTGTTAGTACTCCGATTGCCTGCGCTCCGGTTGCACGGACATCACTAACAGCCGCTTCGAGCGCGTCTTCTTGAACATCAGCCAAAACTATTTTTGCCTGCTGATGCGCAAAGCCCATTGCCAAAGCTTTACCTATACCGGAACCCGCCCCGGTTACGACAACCACACGATCTTCAATTTGTTTCATTGATAACCCTCCACTAATTTTCTCTATGCACCATCACTGGTCGTTCAGAGACTCCAACCGGTCCATTACGTCTACATATTCACTAATCATGTTTTCGACTACGCGAGTAGCAGAAATCGATTCATTCATTTGTCCGACTATCTGACCGACAAAATAATTAGATAGCTTTACGGCTCCTACGTTTTCTCCATTTAGAGCTGCTCTGTCAACCCTACGACTAGCTTCGCTAATCAACATTGGCTGCAACGGCATAGGAAGCGTTCCTGGTGAATCCGCACCTTCCCATTCGTCGGTCCAAGCTGAACGTAGCTGGCGAGCTGGTTTACCTGTTCGCGACCTAGATCTGAGTGTGTCAGATGAAGTCGCCGCTAAAAACTTATCCTTTACTGCCGGATGTGTCTCTGCTTCTAGAGTTGTCAACCATACTGACCCACACCAAACTCCTTGGGCTCCTAAAGCGAGCGAAGCAGCCACTTGCCTTCCTGTTCCTATTCCACCTGCTGCCAGAACTGGAATTGGATGAACTGCATCAACTATTTCCGGCACTAATACCATCGTGCCTATCTCTCCGGTATGTCCGCCAGCTTCATGTCCTTGGGCAATTATAATGTCTACACCTGCAGCCACATGTCTGACCGCATGGGACTTTTTACCCGCCAAAGCTCCCACTAGGATTCCTTGCTCGTGAGCTCGAGCGATCATGTCTGGAGGTGGAGGTCCTAGCGCATTTACGATTAACTTAATCGGATGCGAAAAGGCTACGTCCATTAAAGGGACTGCCTGAGAATAGGTCATTGGCGGTTCGCCATCGCCCCCCATTACGTTCAAACCATCCGACTTCGGCATTTCCGGAACGCCATAACGATCCATCATATTTTCAAGGAAATCTCGGTGCCCTTGAGGGATCATGGCACGAAGATCAGCAGCCGATTTACCGCCTTCATCTGAACCCTCGTACTTTGCCGGAACAATGATATCTACACCGAAGGGTTTCCCGGCTACTTCATCAGTAATCCACTTCAGGTCTACATCTAGTTGTTCCGGGGTGTGTCCTGCCGCGCCTAGCACACCAAAGCCACCTGCTTTCGTCACTGCCGCGACCACATCTCGGCAATGAGTAAAGGCAAGAATCGGAACATCCACACCAAGAATCTCGCAAACATTTGTCTTCATAATTATCAAACTAGACTGTGACTGCAACAATTGCCTGTGCTTCGTAAAATCGTATGAGAAAATCACCGACGGCCAAGCTCACAGCGGTTCAACTATTTCTATTAGGAGTAACTCAACCTTTCATATCAACGGATTGATCTGCCTTACGGTTAAGGATTTATCTATTATTTCCTCGCGACAGTTGGAGCGCCGAGTTTGGGCTGTAATGCTCTAACTATGAATTTCACTTCGATAGGTCACAGCTACATCGATAGCGAGTCAGGCACACCACTCGATGTCTGGTATCCAATATCGGGCAACGATCCATCTCGATCGTGTCTCGCTGAGAAACTAGGAATTATTCGAAGTATCACAGTTGAATCTGAGCTTTCCGATTCAGACAGCCCCCCTAAAGACTTCAATGAGGCATACCTTCGCCTTCACCTATTGAGCAGACGAGAGATAAAGCCCCACGAGACCAACCTTGAAGGTTTGTTTAGTCTTCTTACGAATTGCGCTTGGACGAATCTAGGGCCAGTTCTGCCCGAAAAAGTCGACGCTCTTAGGTCCGCTGCAGCTAAAGAAAGCCAAAGCCTCAACGTCACCTCAGTTGACAAGTTTCCCAGGATGACTGATTACGTGATCCCATCAGGCGTTCGCATCGCAGATGCTGATCGCGTCCGGCTCGGCGCCCACCTGGCAGATGGAACCACTGTTATGCATGAAGGTTTTTGCAACTTCAATGCTGGAACCCTAGGTCCTGCGATGGTCGAAGGCAGAATTAGCGCAGGCGTGATAGTCGGAGCTCATAGCGATATCGGAGGCAGCGCTTCAATCATGGGCACTCTTTCAGGTGGTGGGAAAGAAATAATTTCGATCGGGGAACACTGTCTACTGGGCGCTAACTCAGGGATAGGCATCTCCCTCGGCAGCTACTGCACAGTAGAAGCAGGCTGCTACGTAACGGCTGGAAGTCGCGTCACCCTTCCCAACGGAACGGTAGTCAAAGGAAGCGAATTGTCGGGCAAATCGGGCATGCTATTTATACGAAACAGCCTAAGCGGAGCCATAGAAATGCGGATATTAGATCCTGACCGTTGGTCAGGAATTAATCAGGAGCTCCACACGAACTGAAGTTTTTAGAATTTTAGTTTTTCGGACCAGAGCGACAGACACATTCCCTCGCCTAAGGTTCGGTTAAGAAGAAAGGATATATTATGCCATACGTTCAGGATCGAGTAATACACGACGCAGACGCCCACACTATGGAACCTCCTGAGTGGCTAAATGAATTCGCTCCTAAACCGGTTATCGAATATTTCACTGAACATTTTTCAAAAAGCAGCACTGAACTTTTCGCAGACATCGAACGCTGCCGAGATTTACAAGCCGACAAAGACTTTCGCGAAACTGCTGAACAAGAAATAATGAGCCGAAAAAATTTCCAGGCTAAAGGGGCATGGGATAGTTCCGACCGCAGCCAGGCCCTCGACTGTTTAGGTTTCTCCAGTCAACTAGTTTTTCCCACTATGCCGAACACCGTTTTAGAAGCAATGGAGCATGAAGCTTCAGCAGAACTTACATACGCAACAGCAGACGCTGCGAATCGAGCCCAAACTGCTTTTTGCAAAAATGACCCACGCCTTCTACCGGTTGCATACATTCCTCTTCAGGATTTAGAAATGGCCCCAGCCTGCGCTGAGCGAGCTTTAAATCTTGGAGCAGCCGCGCTTCTGATTCCAAACCGGATGCCCAAAAATCATGCCCACAGCCATATTAAATTTGACCGGGTCTGGGCACTAGCTCAAGAAGCCCAGGTCCCAGTAGTTATGCACGTGGCTGAGCCAAATTTAGTTATGCCCCCGCAGCATCGCAACAATGGATTACCACCTGAACCTGATTTTCACGGAGGAGGAGAGAACTTTAGGTCAGTTTCTTATATGGCTATTTCTTCAGCGCCAGCGCAGGCATTATCCATGTTTATATTTGATGGCGTTCTAGAACGTTTCCCTGAATTAAGAATTGGCATAATCGAATTAGGAGCTGCGTGGGTACCTTCGTTTATTCGTCAGCTTGATGCAGCTTTTCTAGCGTTCAAACGACATGAAAATCGACTTCAATCACTCAGCCTTCAGCCTTCTGAGTACGTGCAGAGGCAAGTTCGAGTTACACCCTTCCCAACCGAACCGACCGGATGGATTATCGAAAATTCTTCGCCAGAAATTTGTATGTTTAGCTCGGATTTTCCTCATGTAGAAGGTGGAAGAAACCCTCTTAAGCATTTTGACCAGGAAGTCCAGCAAATGGATGATCTAACAAAAGACAAATTTTTTCGACTTAATTTTGAAGACCTAATGGGCTCAGCTTTCTAACCTCGCGTGAACATCGAAAGGACTCAATGGGTATTCGACTCGAAAAAAATTGGGAAATACTGAACAGTACTAATATCGAAGCTCTCCCAGGACAACTCGGGGTGTATCAAATAGCTGACAAAGACGGACAAATTATCTCTGTTGGCTATGCCGGAGCGAAAGAACCTTTCGGCATCAGGTCTGCCTTGGAGAGAGAGATACTCAGACATGGAAATGTAGCCACACAATTTCGTTACGAGTTCACTTCCAACTATCAAAGCAGGTGGGATGAACTGCTGATGCTCCACATCTATGACTATGGCGAACTCCCCGAACATCAACAAAATGAATCCAGTCGCGTTGGTCGACTCCATCCAAGCTAGCTAAGAGGAAACATGAATTTTGATCTCACCGATGAACAGCAAATGATCGTCGATACAACTCGCAAATTCGTCGAAAGCGAAATAGTTCCAGCTGAAGAACATCTCGACCCTGATGCTGGCTCACTGGAGCCGCACGACTTTGAGCGATTAGTTACCAAAACTAAAGAGATGGGCTTCTACGGATTAGATATCCCTGCAGAATATGGCGGCCCTGGCCTCGACACGACAACCAGAGCCCTGATGGCGATTGAAATGTCTCAGCATCGCGCTGGTTTGTATAACCCTTGTTACGGAGTTTTCGGCGGTGCCGGGTTGGCCCAACTTTATGAGGCAACTGATGCTCAAAAAGAACGTTGGTTGTATCCAACTCTAAGAGGTGAAAAAAAAGGGTGCTTCGCTCTCACTGAGCCTTCTGGGGGTTCAGATCCTGCGCGAGCTATACAAACTAAGGGATACAAGGACGGCACTGAGTGGGTCCTTAATGGCTCGAAACTTTATATTTCAGGCGCAGACAAGGCCGACTATGCTCTTCTTTTCGCACGCACATCGGATGATCCTGGCCGAAACGGGGTCACCGCATTTATCGTAGACACCGATTCTCCTGGGTTCTTTGTAAGACGCGTAGTTCACACATTACGCGCAACGCACTACGCCACCGAACTCCAATTCGAGGATTTAAGAATCCCCGAGGACCAGATATTAGGGGAAGTAAATGGTGGATTTGCTATTGCTAATGACCGACTCAGTCGACAAAGAATTCCATATGCCGCTGGGTGTATAGGTCCCGCAATTAAAGCTCAAGCAATGTCTATTGAATGGGCCAAAAGTCGAGAAACTTTCGGTTCACTCCTGGCCGAAAAACAAGCTATTCAATGGATGTTGGTTGATAACGAAATTGATATTCGCCACGCAAGATACTGTGTGCTTGAAGCAGCGCAAAAAGCCGACAAAGGACTGCGTTTTCGAACAGAAGCAGCTATGGCTAAGTTGGTAGCGACCGAAGCAGCTGGAAGAGTTGTAGACCGTTGCATGCAAATCCATGGAGGAATTGGTGTAACAAAAGATCTCCCATTGGAACGCTGGTACCGAGAGCTCAGAATTCGTCGTGTTGGGGAGGGGCCTAGCGAGGTGCAGAAACTAATTATGGCTCGAGACATAATTGGCGGCAGCTTTAAGTGAGTGAGGTCTCGGGTCCACATAATGACACAGATCGGCCCTTGCCCTTAGACGGGGTAACAGTCCTTGATCTCGGACAGATATACCAAGGTCCATACGCAGGATTTCTTCTAGCAATGGCTGGTGCCCGTGTAATTAAAGTTGAGCAAACGCTCGGTGAACCGTTACGAGCCCGAGGAAATTCTCTTCCGTTCGCGATGCTGAACTCTTCGAAAGAAACCGTGACACTCAATCTTAAGTCCCCAGAAGGGCATGAGATGTTTCTTGAGCTAGCAAAAAACGCAGACGTAGTACTAGTCAATTTCGCTCCGGGCGTGCCAGAAAAATTAAAAATCGACGCAGATTCTCTCTGGAAAATTAACCCAAAGCTTGTTTTTGCTCATGCTTCTGGATTTGGTTTGAGCGGACCCTCAGCTGACCAAACCGCAATGGATATAACGGTGCAAGCTCATATGGGCTCGATGAGCGTAACCGGACATCCCGGGGAGCCACCTGTTAAAGCCGGAGTGCCTTTTGTGGATTTTCTTGGCGGCTCTCATCTATACGGTGGCATTGTCACTGCATTATTTGAGGTCCAGCGAACTGGTCGCGGACGAATGGTCGAAACTTCGATGGCGGAAGCCGCTTACCACACCCTTTCCACCAACATGCTTTCCTGGCATCAAAGCGGATCAACGCAACGAACCGGAAACAAACATGCAGCACTCGGAATGGCTCCTTACGACGTTTATGAATGCCAGGACGGTCACATTGCGCTCATCGCAGTCACCAACCGTCACTGGCGATCTGTCTTAAGCGTTATTGGACGAGAAGATCTTATAGAAGACAGTCGCTATCGGGAAAATTCTGACCGTGCACTGCACATGAGAGAAGTAGATGAACTAGTTGGAAGTTGGACCCAAAGCCGTTCGCGAGAAGAGGTCAATCAGCGATTGAGCGATGTCGGTGTTCCTGTCGCAATAGTACGCGAGGTCAACGAAGTTGTAACCGATAAACATCTCGCTGCACGGGGATTTATCGAGTGGTTCGAGCATGAAGAATTAGGTTCGATACCCCTTCCTCATTCGCCCATAAGATGGACCGGATCTAATCTTCGCCCCCTAGAGCTTTTTCACGATCTCGGAGCAGATAACAGCAAAATTTTTGGTGAGATGCTTGGACTCTCAGAAGAACGGTTACAGGACCTTAAACAGCGCGGAATCATTTAGTAATTTAAAGGCTTGACTGTTCAACCAGCCATGGAAAAATCGAATCAACGCCTGTTTGCATCTCAGGGTGCCACTGCACTCCGACTACACGACCATTTTCGTGTTCCAAACTTTCAATTGTCCCGTCTGGTGACCAGCCCGTCGATTTCAGCCCGATTCCTAAGTTCTTGACTGCCTGATGGTGAAATGAATTAACCTCAATTGTCGACTCGTACACCGTAGAAAGAATACTTTTTGGTGCAAAACTAACAGTGTGACGACGCTCATTCCGGTCGCTGGAGCGCAGACAATGCTGGTCTCCTTTATCCCACAGTAAATTTGACTCCAAGCTCCCACCCAAGGCCACATTTAGCAACTGTACTCCTCGACAAATAGCCAACACTGGTTTCTCTTTTTCGAACGCCGCTTCTAATAGACCCATCTCAAAATTATCACGCTCTATAGAAACCCCCTCGCTATAACCCGAAGGACCGTTCCAAAGAACCGGGTCAACATCACCACCACCGGTCAGAATAAGCGCATCAAGACGATCAATATAGTTAGCCGGCATATCAAGCATTGGGATCATGACCGGAAGGCCACCAGCTAGCGCAACTTTACGCGCGTACTCTGCGAAAAAAAGATCCACAGGACTTTCAGCCAAATGCAAGTTTTGACCTGAAAATATATCGCCTTTCACGGAACGCCCCGTGATACCAATTAGAGGAGCCATCTGTTAGATCGTATGTGAAAGTAACAGAAGTAGGTTAATGCACCGCCAGTAAGCCACAATGAACCCTATGATCCGCTCACTACACCTTGCTTCACGATTTGAAGCAATCAGTTGGCTCTGTTTAATAGCTGCGACACTCGTTAAATACCTATACAGCTATGAGCTCGGCGTCAGCATCATAGGTCCTATCCACGGCGTGCTCTATTTGGTCTATATAACCGCAATCGCTCGGTGGTTCAAAGAACTCAATTGGAACGTCCGAAAAGCCATTCTCGCAGCAATTCTAGGGATACTTCCCCTAGGCGGTTTTATCGTCGACAAATGGATTACGTCTAGCGAATAATGTCCTTGTCGACAGTTATGAACCAATAAAATTCGGCGGACGCTTTTCAACAAAAGCCGCTATGCCTTCTTTTCCGTCATGAGTTCCCATTGATTCCGCAATGGTTACTCCTTCAAGTTCTCCTGCCTGCTCTAGCGGTGTATCGAAACCCGAGTAAACAATTTTCTTTGCTTGGCCAAGCGCCCATGCTGGTCCATCTGCCAATGTCTGTGCTAACTCAGCAGTTGCCGCATCTACCTCGTTATCGGGGACCACACGATTCACTAAACCCCATGCCTCGGCCTCTTGCGCTGACAAAACTCTATTGGTAAGAGTGAGGTCAAGCATTCGACGCAATCCGATGTGTCTCGCCATAAAATAAGTCGAAGTTCCATCGGGCGTTACCCCAGCTCGGGTATAGGCCATTGTGAATTTCGCTGACTCGCCACACACAACCAAATCGAAAGCGCTCACGATTGAAAGACCTGCTCCACCTGCAGCACCGTTTACGCCAGCTACAAACGGCTTCGCTATGCGGTTCATTTTGTAAATGGCACCATGGAAATCCGTCAACATTTCGCTCACTAGCTTGGGCAAAGTGTCTCCAGCAGAGTGGAATTCCTTAAGATCACCACCGGCGCAAAAAACCTTACCTTCAGAAGTTAACGAAACTGCCTTCACTGCATCATCCCATTCAATCTCAAGCATGACTTGGCGAAGGTCACGCGATAATGCAGGATTCAAAGCATTTGCTCGTTCTGGTTGGGTAAGACGTATATGAGCTACTCCGTCTCGCACTTCATAGGCTAAATTTTCAAAATTCATTAAGGACTCCAAATTTTTGGGCGGTAAATACTTTAATTTTAGCGAGATTCAGGAGACAGGTCACGAGCTGCTTGAAGGGGGTCTATTCCAGCGAAAGGCATGATTGAAATAGCAGACGTCGTCACACCGTTTTCGTGGTATCGATCAATATGCTCCCGGCAAGATTCAGGAGATCCGTGCACAAATAACTCGTCTACGACGCTGTCAGGAATTGCTTCCAAAGCCGCCTTGCGGTCCCCACTCTCCCAGGCGTTCCACATCCCATTTAGCTGATCCGATCGTCCCAACCATTTATGAAACTCGGCATATACGGGCACGTTCAGATACGCAGCGATTTGTCTTTTCGCAGCTGCTCTTACAGCATCTGTATCTTCACTCGGACAACAAAATATGCGAGCAACTATTTCCTTATCCGGGCCTCCTTCATCTACATACGGACGAACTTTCGCTACATCCTCGGCAGACAACCAATTGATGATGGCTCCATCACCTTCTCGCCCGGCCAACTTCAGCATGCCCGGACGTAATGCTGCTATCAGAATCGGGGGTTGTTCCTCTGGTGGCCGGCGTAATGTGAAGCCTTTTATCTCAAACCCCTCATAGGCACCAGAAACTTTCTGCCCAGTTAACGCCGACCGCAAAAAACGAGCAGTATCTCGCGTTCGCTTATAAGGCTCCACGAAAGGAATACCATTCCAGTTTTCAACTATCACATTCGAAGACGATCCAATTCCCATAACGAAACGGCCTGGAGCAGCCTCACAAATCGATGCTATATTTTGTGCTAATAAAGCTGGACCACGCGTATAAGCCGGGATAATGGCTATACCTAATCGCACTTCAGGCACCCACTGCGAGGCCAACACAAGCGGCGTGAAGCCATCGGTTCCATCGGCTTCTGAACTCCAGAAATCTGTATACCCAAGGTCTGCGAGCTCACGGTATATATCTGCCTGCTCATGGAGTGGCATGTCGAACGGAATACTCATACCGAACCGGTTTTTCATAGAAATCCCATAACTTCCATAATTAAATATTGCCTGTTGCTTCTAACTTCCACGACATTATCTATCTCGCGAAGATTCTGCTTAGCTTCACGCGACAGTTTCTGAAATATTATAGAAATACCACTGTCCCACCCCCTTGTGCATAGTGGTCCTATGACTACACAGCTACAACTCGTTGAAACCGGGACTTACAACTGGAAAATTAATCGAGAGACCAAAGAACTCGGGCGACAAGGTATCGCAAACGCTAGAGCAGCGCTTCAGAACGCCCACCAACTGCGCTTCGAAGACTCACAAGCCGCATAACATCATTAAAGTCAATGAATTTTGACAAGTAGTTACACAATTACCTGAAAACACAAGCCACAAGAAACTAAGCTGTCTTTTCATGACAGACATAGTGATCGTCGAAGCAGTCCGTTCTCCAGTAGGCAGGCGCGGTGGCGAATTATCCACAATGCACCCCTCGGACCTTCTGAGCGAGGTGCAAACAGCACTAGTCAAACGAAGTGGCGTAGATCCCGCATCAGTTGGGCAAATAGTAGGCGGGTGTGTAAGCCAAGCAGGCGAGCAAACAGCCAATATCGCTCGAACAGCATGGCTCGGAGCTGGAATGCCTCTGAATGTTGCAGCTACAACGGTAGATGCCCAGTGCGGCTCAAGCCAGCAAGCCGTGACTCTTGCCTACGGGTTAGTTGCGTCAGGAGTCGTTGATAGTGCGATAGGTTGTGGCGTTGAATCCATGACACGCAACCCTATGGGCTCCTCCTATCGCAAAGGCCAGCTAACAGCGACATCAAAATACAAAGAAAACTATGAGTACACGAGTCAATTTCAAGGAGCAGAGCTACTAGCAAAAAAGTGGGGTATCTCTCGAGAAGAATGTGACGAGTTCGGGCTTCGAAGCCAAGAGAATGCTGCCCGAGCATGGGAGGAAGACAGGTTTTCAACTCAAATTGTTCAAATTCAAACCCCGGTCCTAGATGAAGATGGAAAACCTACAGGAGCAACAAAAACAGTTTCAAGAGATGGCGGACTTCGACCAACAACACTTGAAACTTTATCTCAGTTAAGTCCTGTTCTAGAAGGCGGTGTCCACACTGCGGGAGCATCATCTCAAATAAGCGATGGATCAGGTGCAGTGCTTTTGATGACAGCAGAATCTGCCGCGGAACAAGGACTTAAACCACTTGCCAGAATCGTAGACACCTGCTTAGTTGGCAGTGATCCCGTCTTAATGCTCACAGGACCTATAGAAGCTACAAATCACCTTCTGAAGCGCAACTCTATGAGCATGAGCGATATAGACGTCGTCGAAATCAACGAAGCATTTGCGTCGGTCGTACTAGCTTGGGCAAAAGAACTGAAACCAAACATGGACTCAGTGAACCCAAATGGAGGAGCAATTGCCTTAGGCCATCCTCTCGGAGGCACGGGGTCTATTCTCATTACCAAAGCGATTCATGAACTTCACCGAGCAGATAAGCAATTCGGTTTAGTAACTATGTGCTGTGGTGGTGGTCTGGGAACAGGAACAATTATCGAACGTATCTAGAGAATTTAAAACTTTTCTAGATCAGTGCTCCTCTTCGCGACAGTGAGGACTTTGATCGTTAACGGGCACGTCAGTCTGTTCTTCATCACTTTAATCTAAATGTTTCAACAACTCGGCACTAACGTAGTGTCGTGGCCAAACAAAACTCCCTATTAAACAAACTAGGGCTCGAAGATGATGCCCGGCTTTTGATAATTACCAGTATCGGACTCGGATGTTCACACTCGATGAACCAAGGTGTCTATAAATCTTTACGTCAGGGACTCGCAACCTCGGCCACTCTTCTAATGCCCTGCCCTTGGGCTAGAGACGCTGCCGTTCAGTTCAACGATGATGACCTTGGCCTTTCGTTAACTCTCAACTCAGAATTTGACAATTACAGATGGGGACCAATTACCTACGCCCCATCATTACTTGATGGAGATGGTGGCTTCCCCAGAACTATTACAGACGTGTGGGACCATGCTGATCTCGAAGAAACACGCCGAGAGTGCAAAGCACAAATTGATAGAGCAATACTTTGGGGCTTTGACATAACTCATCTAGGAACTCACCTAGATTCAATGACCCTGAGACCAGAATTCTTTGACATTTACCTTGAACTCGCATGCGATTACAAACTTCCGATAAGGCTCCCATCAGCATCAGATATCACAAAAATTGGGTTCCCAATTAAATCATTAGCAGAGGCTCAGGGCATATTATCCCCAGACAACGTTTTGCGGCTACCAGAAGGAACCGCAAAACGGGCCCAAAGCTTCGAGCAAATCCTCGAGAGCCTCCCTCCTGGCGTGACTGAGTTGCAGCTGCAACCAGCAGAGGATTCTCAGGAGCTTCGAGCCATCACACCTAACTGGCCATTAAGGGTCGAAGATTTACAACTTGCCACAGACAATGAAGAAGTGAAAACTCGCATAGAAAAGTTAGGCGTAGAACTAATCGGCTATTCCGCTCTTAGAGACCTTCAAAGATCGACCTAAAAAATTATTTCTCCGGGCACCAGCATCAAATCTTGTGAAACAAAACGCTTTCTCCATACAGGCAAAAGTTTGAGCCAAAGCGCCATTTCGCCATCTACTTTTATTTCACCTTTCATGTACTCAACCGCCGGATCAATCTCTCCTTTATAAAGAGATGCAGCAAGTTCGTAAGACATTTTGAGTTCAAGATTACGGCCCCTGATCGAACCCAGCTCGGCAGAAACTACTCGACCATCAATCATCACAACGCTCACAACTAATTTGCCATCTGGACAACCATCTATTTTGATGCAGATAGTTCCAGCCGCATCATCAATTTTAGGGTGCTCTACCTGGCTCCATTTACTAAGAAAGTCTGCTGACAAGAACCTCATGGCCCCTCATCTCCAACGCTTACTATCTGGTCCCTGATCCCCGCAAAAAGGTCATCCTCTTCTGGCTCCGTCGAGATTCGAGAGCGCAGAATCATATAGTCCTCATATGGATGAATCGCGTCTTGTACATCGTCAGGCAGACCAAACCAGAACGGCGATTTGGGGTCGACTTGAGTCTCATGCGCTAACAAGGCCCGTCGGCGAACAGAATTATCTACTTTCACCATCGCAGTGATGCGATCATCGCGATCATTTCCTGATAGCCACTTCTCGTCGTAAGGTGACTCAAGCCCACGATCAAGGAAAGCCTGATGAGTAAGTAATATTCTTTTTTTGGACCAAACTGGAGCATATAGTTTCAGCGGTTCATATGGATCGCCTGCCTCTGGGTACCATTCGGGATCTCCTGCACGATCAAAAGCAGGAAGGCTGATAGCAGTGACCTGTAAATGGTCTGGGTGCGGGTATCGATTCTGGATTTCCGGATAAGTAACAATTACCTGAGGTCTAACACGCCTAATGATTGCTACTAGCCGCCCTACTGCGATATCTAAGTCAGCGTTCGCAAATGCATCCGGGTGAGAATTCGGTTCGGTTTCAGGCATCCCTGAGTCTCGGTACCCAAGCATTACAACCTCGTTATATCCAATAATTGATGCTGCTTTCTCAAGTTCTGCTCGCCGAACTTCTTCCAAATTATTTTTTACTTCATCTCGGTCCATCGCTGGATTAAGGATGTCGCCCGCTTCGCCTCCAGTACAACAAACCAAGGTCGACTGAATTCCTTGACTTCTGTATAGTTTGATAGTTCCGGGGCCCTTAGACGACTCATCGTCCGGATGGGCATGGATAGTAAGAATCGATAATGACATTAAGCTCAAGCTATCAAGATCACATGAAATAATCGGATCAACTAGCTGTTGGGGTGAGATCAACCATCCCGGTTTCATCATCGAACTGTAAAACATATCCACAAATTTCAGCGAAACGCTCGCGACCTTCTTCTGGACCTGACGCCAAGAGCTCATCACCAGAGCGCAGAACAATATTTTTTTGAGGGTTGTAAAGGTAACTACCAGCTCTTCTTATCGCCAACACGTGATATCCAGGATCTACAGACAAACCCAATGAACCTAAACTCATATTCTCTGCCGCAGACTCTGAGCCAATTGGTACTTGGACAACAACATCGCTCGTATCGCCTAACGCTAGCGCCAGCACAGGGTGGATATCTTCTTGATCCAATACGAGAGTTACCATCTGGAGCGCCTGGTCTCCTATATCTTCGGCAGCTTCAGCCAAGTGGAGCAGCCCACGAAGCTGCGATGGGTCTATGTCACTTGCTGCTGCTCTAAGTACCCAGGTCTGCAACGAAACTTTCATCCCATCAAGTCGTTCTTCAAGAGATCGAACCTCACGAGCAAGGGAAAGGTCACGAAGTACCAACGCAGAATAAGCAAGCCCTATCGAAGTCTCAGAAAGATTTTTCATTTCGACAAGAGTGTCCACTGCTCGATCTAAATCAGTTAGGCCCTGAGTTGGGTCGAACTGGGGCGGAACCCAAACCGAAGCAGAGGCTAATTCACGAAGCCGAACTATCCCAGCGGGCTCTCCGCGAACAAACAGCACATCACTGGGCTCTAAAACGCTTTCCCCACCTATGTCTGTTAACCATCGGCGCCCACGCTGAATCGCAACTACTCGCATACCCACCACAACAGGTAGCTCCAAGTCAGCAAGCGAGCGACTAACCAAATGACTGCCCTGAGCAACTACTAGACGGTGAGACACTTCAGCTGCCTCAGCCATATCCACTAATAATGCCTGAGGAATTCCGATGTTTCGTAAAACTATTTTTGAGATATCTACAGCAGCGTTAGCAATTTGTTCAATCGAAGAAACCACCAACAAGACAGAACTCATTCCATCTACTTCACGCGGGTGGCGAACCGCCAACATCGTGAGCGATCTCATCTCATGAACAAGATCAGACATTTCCTCTTCAAGATCTAATACAGCTTCGGCCATGCCTTCATCATCAAAATACAACGCGGCATAAGCTAAATCGACCATTAGCTCCGAAGCATCTTTAGCTTCCGCCAGCATGGCTTTAAGGTTCCTGGGTTTATCATCCATGAGCTTTCCCGAAGGCTAGGCAAAAAAACGGCCGAGAGTTGGCAAAAACAGTAGAACTTCTAAAATTTTCGCTACCTCGGATTAACAAAATATTCATCAAACACCGACCCAGGAGATAGCTAGAACTAATCCTGCAGCTCCTGCTAGGTCGACGGTACTTGTGACCAACGGGATCCCGTAGGTATCAGGGTCTACTCCAATACGAAGCGCCAACACAGTCCCGTAATAGGCGATCACCCCAGCTAAACCTGTAGCGATTAAACCTCCAATTAAGGAAATCAAGATTACCTTAATCATTCCAGGAGACGAAAACGAAAAAACATATCCTATTGACTGAGCTAATAAACCATTCAGAATAAAAATGGGAATTGCTAGGAAAAATCCAAACCTTAAGTCACGTCGGGCGCTTCTACCTGGAATAGTTGCAGGCTCTATGAGTCCAAGGTGCAGCTTACTAGAGAGTCGGCCCGACAAAATTCCACCAATCGCTCCCGCCGCCGCCAGACAAGCAGGAACAAGCACCAACAAAGTTCGATATGAAGCAAAATCATTTATGCGGTGCTCGATTACAACTCCGGCGATGATCAGCACAACTCCAGTTCCCAGTAGAACCGGAACGGACTCTCTTATAATTTGTACCACTAAAGCTGGTGCTCCCCGCATTGCCCAAACTAAAGATGCCAAGCTAGCGATCACGAAAAATAGAGCAAAAGATACTGTTAGAGCTCCTGAAGCGACTAGTAAGCTCCCGACAAAGAGTGCAGGCAGAGTCACTAAATCCCCAACGGCAGAAACTAATGGAGCATTTACGTTGTCTAAATCCCAGCTGTGACTCGCTGAGGATGACGCTAAGAAAAGCGCCACTAACATCACGACCGCTGATGACAGCAAGGCCCCTATTCCTGAGACCACCACTAGGTCCGATATGCCAATAACTGAATCCAAACCGAACATAGGGGCTATCACTTTGGTGAGCAGCCCTAGAGCCACGGCGGTCACCAGCGATAAAATCGAAGCGGCTAAAATGTTCTGACCAACGATTGTGTCAAATCGCCTAGAAAGTCTAAAAGTTCCAGCGTGAATGCTAGTGGAGAAGCGACTACCCAAAGCACCGAATATGTTTCCGCGCATCCCAATAGCAGCAGGTACCAGAACTAAAAGCCCTGGTAATTTTTCAAGCGTTCCAGTGATCCCAGCTAATAGAGCGCCAGCCATTGTTGCCGTCAGACTACTAATAGCTAATGCAAGGAGACTTTGACGAACCCCGATGGAGTCCGGCCCAAGAAACCCTCTCAGTAGATTATTCTTATTCGATTGTCGGCTGGTCCGAGAGCTACTGATGACAGAGCTATCGCTAGAGCGATATCTGAGGATCAGTTTCCGGGCCATGTGCCAAGGGTGGCACTTATCGCGCCAACTCGCTATCTTTCGGGACAACGGATTTCAGTTACCTAAATATGTCAGCCTAAGTTAAATCGAGGTACCGGTTAAATCTTCTATCAATTGCAGCAGCAGAATGGGCCCAACATTTCCGCTTGTTCGTTTAGCCACGACACCATCAGCGTTTATGAACACAAAAAATGGCACCGAACTAGCTCCATAAGCCTCAGCTACTGCAAGACTCGAAGTGTCGGCTATCACAGGAAACGGCCAGTTATGGGAAGCAAGCCATTCTGAAGGCGGATAGTTCCCGCGACTCGAATCTTCAAATGTGGAAACGGCAATCAAGTCGACATTGTCTGGGAATTTGTTCGATGCCAACCATTCCGTCATCTCTGCCACCTCACGCTGACAGTGCGGGCACCAGTGAGCGAAAAAAGCAACGACTAAAGGCTTTCCAGAGGGAGCTACTGCGACCTCAGCACTACTTAACAAATCTAATCCAACCACCTTCGGCGCGCTCATGCCCACCGCCAAATCATTCAACGGGTCTTCATAAAGCGGAAGAGATTCGCCAATCACTTCAGTTGCCAGCGGAGTAATTAAACTGGCTTCCTCTTCCAAATTATTTGTTTGAGCTAGCGAAGACTCTACGCCTTGGTTACCAGAACACGAAGCCATCAAAATAGCTAGCAAAATTAATGAGTAGGTTCGCAAGTGCCGCATATTTTTTGAAACATTAGCCGTTGCAAAGCTCCGAATAGCAAATGGCGTATCCACCTTAGAAAAACATCCTCTGTTCGCCGGGCTTAAACACAACAACACGTTAATTATCTTAAGGCGCCACATAATGTCTCGATGCCACCGGTAGCCCTTTTCCTTCCACCAGCAACGCAATTTGCCTACTTGTAGCTAGAAGCCTTCCATCTGGCGACCAAATCTCACCAGTGTCATCTACAAACCCTTGGCTTCCGACCAGTTGTCTAAAGACCACAAAGCAATGGTCTTCTGGAGATAGCCCTGTTTCTCTTGGATCAACCAAAAAGTGCACTGTTAGCTCAATCGTTGGAAGATGCACTGCTTCGTCCATATGTACCATTGCCGATGGAACCCAACTATCTGCCATCGCCAATATGACTGCCTCGTCATAGGGCTCAGGATCAGCTAATCGGGTCCATCCCCCCACCTCATATGCTCCATCAGTAATTGAGGTCTCAGGGTGTCCAGGAATCCCAATTGTCCAACGATCATCCCATCGGTCACGAAAAGCAACATGTACATCAGACAACATTTTAAAGCCTTGCTCCAGAGGCATAGATCTCGGCATGGACATCTGCTGCCATGACTGATCGGGTGTCATAGAAACTCCGACAGCAACCAAAGCAGTAGCAATGCATCGATCTCCTTGAGTCAGCCTCACGGTGACAAAAGATAAATTCTTTCCATTTTTATCAACTGTCACCACAATTTCAGCTTCGCCTTCACCAGGAGCCGATAAGTAGTGCACTGTGATAGTTCGAGCAGTTCGATTTTCAGGTAATGCCGCCATTGCCGCTTTCAAAATAACTGCGGCAATTATCCCACCGTTAGGACCAGCGATCACCCACCAAGACCGGTCAAACTCAACTCGATAGCGATTATCGCCTGTTTTAGTTAAGTTCGTTGCTTCAGAAAAGTTAGTTAACACAGGTGACAACATAGCGGGGTTCAATTAAATCTCGCCTCACTCGCCTATGACAATTACGAATAAAAAGGCGCCTTCCAAAAGTACTAAAACGATTACCGAACCAGAAAATTTCATGAGGTGTTTTGATTCCAACCATGACCTAGGTAAGAAGAGGTGACAGACTACAGAACGTGGAAACCAGAAAACTAGAATCAACAACCGGCTTTGTTCTTTATGACCTCCCCGATGCAGATAGTTATGTGGGGCCAGCACGGCTGGGAGCCAAGCTTGTACCCGATAACGCTGTCATGCTCATACGAGCTTTGACTTATACCTTCGCCGTTCTCGAACAGAAACGAAGCGGCGCCACAATCGGTCTAAAAGTTGATCCTGACCAAACCGAAATAGCGGTAATGTCCGCAGCCAAAGAGCTATCTGAAGAATTGCAATCAAAAAAGATTACCTTTAACCCTGGATTACGATTACAAAGAGAGCAAATTCTTCCTCTCCTTGAGCACGACACAAGAAACAAAATCGGACTCGATGACCGCAACGGAATCAGCTTCGAAGATGAACTAACTGGACTCGGAGCTTGTGCCGCCGCTCAGGCAGTAGCTGGAGGAATTGAAGGGCAATCCTTCGCTATCGAAGGTTTCAACTCAATTGGTTTAGGAATCGCTCGAGAAGTTGTTTCTCGTGGTGGAATAATCAAACGAATTTCCACAGCTAAGGGCTGCGTCACAGGGCCCTTCGAACCAGATACTCTAGCCGATGCTTGGATGTCACATGGCCCTGGCTGCACGGAGCAACTCGGCGACATCGGCAAACCATGGGATATTTGGAAAGCTGACGTTGACGGAATTTTTGTAGGTTCAAAACCGGGGGCAATGGCTGCCCA
The DNA here is from genome assembly GCA_905182565.1 of Acidimicrobiaceae bacterium. Classification (GTDB taxonomy): domain Bacteria; phylum Actinomycetota; class Acidimicrobiia; order Acidimicrobiales; family Poriferisodalaceae; genus UBA9040. Next base: position 177,885 of record CAJJCB010000020.1, read on the forward strand.
AGGAGCTAACGGCTTAGAATCTAAGATCGTTGTGGCTACTTCTCCTGCAGCTATTTCTTCAAAAGCCTTAGCAATCCTCCGTCAAAATGACGCTCCTGCTATTGCTGATTTTATTGTGAATATCGGTCCTGTCCTATCTTGGTTCTCTCAAGCCGATACCACTCATGACCAACTTAGATCTCTAACAGAAACAACAATTAGTGCTCTAATAGCCGACACGATTAATCATGATGATGGTCCATTTCTGGGCGCCTGCTACAAAGCTGAATCATTTTTAAGAACCTGGCAAGACCCAATGCCATTCGGCCGGCCACTGGGATAGGGATCAGCAAAAGTCCCTGCTACGGATACCTTCAGCTAATTCAAGCATCTCAATTTTTTCAGCAACGATATTGATTACCCCTTCATGACGCTCAAGTCTGCCGCTAACGATAAGCGCTGATGCAGACCTCGCAACACTACGAAATCTGAGCCAACAGCCTTTCGAAACAACGACATTAATCAACCCTGTTTCATCTTCAAGATTTATAAATAAAGTTCCACTCGCTGTAGATGGTCTCTGTCGATGAGTCACCACCCCAGCAACTTTTACTTTACCCTGAGCGCATGTTTTCAAAGACTCCGAAGTTTCTATTTTTAGAGTATTTAAGTTATCTCGAATGAACTTAGTCGGGTGACCCTCAGGAGCTACGCCTGTCGCCCACAAGTCAGCAAGCGAAACTTCGTACTCTGACATTCCAGGCAATGTTGGAGCAATCGCTCCAGTAACGATTCCTTGCAAATGGCTAGAGCTCGACTGTGCAACTGCTCCCGCAGTCCATAAAGCATCTCGCCTATTAAGCCCGAGAGAGGTAAAAGTCCCTGCGGTAGCTAATGCTTCAAGCTGCTTAAGATCCAACGAAACTCGGCGTGCAAGCTGCTCCATATTTTCATAAGGGCCAGCTTCAGCAATTTTCAAGGCGAGAGAATTCCCGATTCCTCGAACTGAGGAAAGCCCAAGCCTAACTCCAAAACCAGAATGCGATTCGGGAGATAGCTCAAGAATCGCATCATCCATCGAGGCATTCACATCAGGAGTTCTGACTGCAACCCCGTGTCGACGGGCATCTTGCACTAACGAATGTGGAGAATAGAAACCCATCGGCTGAGAGTTGACGAGTGAAGCACAAAAGGCTGCAGGGTAGTGAAGCTTAATCCAGGAAGAAGAATAAACAAGGTTGGCAAATGAGACTGAATGACTTTCTGGGAATCCATAATTTGCGAAAGCAGACATTTTATTCCAGATTTGCTCTCCAATCTCATATGAAATTCCATGATCAAACATTCCTGCGAACAAGCGGTGCTGGATTTCTTTCATTTTTTCTTTGGACCGCTTAGACCCCATCGCCTGACGCAATTGATCCGCTTCAGATGCGCTAAACCCAGCAACATCGATAGCCATCTGCATTAGTTGCTCCTGGAATAGTGGGACGCCTAAGGTTTTTGACAATGATTTTTTGAGAAGTGGATGCAGATACGTTACTGCTTCAGTTCCATTGCGCCGCCGAATATAAGGGTGAACAGAACCACCTTGAATGGGCCCTGGTCTGATTAACGCTATTTCAACAACTAAGTCATAGAAACAACGAGGCTTCAAACGAGGCAATGTCGCCATTTGTGCGCGAGATTCAACTTGAAAAACTCCAATTGAATCTGCTTCGCATAACATTTGATACACCTCATCTTCTTGAGGAAGCGCAGATAAATCAAGATCAACTCCGTATGCATTAGCGATCAGGTCAACTGAGCGATGCAAAGCAGACAACATACCCAAACCAAGCAAATCAAACTTTACGAGTCCTACCGCAGCGCAGTCATCTTTATCCCATTGCAGCACCGAACGCTTGGCCATTCTTCCCCATTCAACTGGGCAGACTTCAACTATTGGGCGGTCGCATATAACCATTCCACCCGAATGGATTCCTAGGTGCCGAGGAGAATTCTCTATTTCAGAAGCTAACCGAAGAACATCGATAGGAATTTGATTATTGCTTTCATTCCCATCATTTTGTTGAGTCCTAATAGGCAAATTATTTTGATCGTCACTTGCCTCTAGAAAAGCAGTCTTTGAAGATAGTGGCTCGCTATTTTTTACAGCCAGATCCAAAGAACTATTCCGATCTAACGACTTTGCCCAAGCATCCTGTTGACCTGTGGAGTACCCGAGAGCTCTTGCCATATCTCGCACAGCAGAGCGCGGGCGATAGGTAATGACATTTGCCACTTGAGCGGTATGAGAACGCCCATACCGCTCAAAAATATATTGGATGACCTCTTCTCGCCGATCACTTTCAATATCAAGATCTATATCCGGTGGGTTATTTCGCTCAGCAGATAGAAACCTTTCAAATAAAAGTCCTAAAGACACCGAATCAACATTAGTAATTCTTAGTGCATAACAAACAGCTGAATTCGCAGCAGAACCTCTGCCTTGGCAATAAATATCCCGGGTCCGACAAAATGAGACTATGTCCCAAACAACAAGAAAATACCCAGCGAACCCAAGCTGTTCTATAAGGCCTAGTTCATGATCAACTTGGGTCCAAGCACCGATAACTCGTTCATGCAAACGCCGCCCATAACACCTGATAGACCTCTCCTCAACTAGCTCTCTCAAATAGGTAATCTCGTCAAGCCCATTAGGACATGGGTACGGTGGCAAACTCGGCGCTACAAGTGATAGATCGAAAGAACAATCCTTACCTAAGGAATCAGCTACCTCGACAACACCTGGGTAACGAGAGAATCGCTGTGCCTGCTCATCACCTGAACGAAGATAAGCAGAACCTGCCGAAGGAAGCCACCCATTAATTTCTTCAAGCGACCTGCGGCTGCGAACAGCGGCCATAGCAGCGGCTAAGTAACGACGTTTAGGGGTCGCATAGTGAACTCCATTTGTACAGAGCGACTTAACTTTACTGCTCGTCGCTAATTCATATAACGTCTTATTCCGTGAACTGTCACGAGGATCACCATGATCCCATAACTCGACAAAAACATTAGAGCGCCCAGCAGCATCTACTAAAAGATCTAGTTTTTTGCTGGCCTGGGTAAGCCCTCCAGATGCTAAAGCCGCTGGCACAATTCCTTTCCGCCCTCCAGTAAGGATTGCCCAATCATCTCTGTTGCTATCAAGAGCTGCTAAAAGTTCGTCGCTTGATAGCAATGGGGAACCTTTAGTCCCGTTCATCTGAGCTTTCGAAATCAATGTAGCTAGTGAGCTATAACCTTGAGGGCCACGAGAGAGAACTACGAGATGCTGTCCTGCTGGGTCAGCGACACCATTGCGAGAAGAGCTAAGTTTAGAACTTTCTGTAGATTGCCAGGAGTCAACGGTTAACTCCACACCAAAAACTGTCGGTAACCCAACTTTTTTTGCCGCTTCAGCAAATCGTACGACACCATAGAATCCGCCATGATCGGTAAGCGCCAAAGCGCTAAGCCCAATATCAGCAGCAACCGTCGCTAATTCTTCTGGACTGGAAGCGCCATCAAGAAAACTAAAATAAGAATGTGCATGTAGCTCTGCATAGGAAGTTTGATTTTCGCGTCCAGATATCAGCCTTTGAGAAGTGTTTTTGTTACTTAGGTTTTGTTCATAACTGTTAGGTTCTGAAGCAATGAAAGATTTACTTCCCTTATTGTCAGAAAGTTGTTGCTCAAGGTCACGCCAAGGCATAGAAGAAGAATTAAAGCCCATACCCTCCAGCATCGAACATATGTTCGGTTCTAGTCAAGTACAGACCACTACTTCCACTAGCGTGGCACCATGAACATTCCTCTAGATGGCATTGCTCTTGCTCAACTAGTAGCAAAAAAAGAAGCTTCTCCTATCGAACTCGTAGATGATGCTCTAAGTAGAATCAAACGCGTCAACGGCGATCTAAACGCAGTCATTCACCATCTTGATACCTCCGCTCGAGAACGCGCTACGGCAATGACTAAAACTGAAGCTCCTGAATCAGCAACTCTTTGGGGCGTCCCATTCCTCACTAAAGATCTAACCTGCATGACTGCCGGGGATCCTTACCATGCAGGAAACGTTGCTTTACGTGATGCTAATTACCATGCCGACCATGACTCTTATCTAGCTATTATGTTTCGCGACCTTGGACTTGTGAATTTAGGGAGAACCAATACTCCTGAATTTGGTGGAACCGTAACCACCGAGCCAGTTGCATACGGAGCTAGCCACAACCCCTGGAACCTTAAACATTCCACAGGAGGGTCAAGTGGCGGTTCAGCAGCAGCTGTTGCTGCTGGAATTGTTCCTATCGCACACGCTAATGATGGCGGCGGGTCTATCCGGATTCCAGCGTCAGAATGTGGCTTGTTCGGACTTAAACCTAGTCGGGGCAGAGTCTCTTTTGGGCCCCTCTTTGGTGAACTTTGGGGAGGGGCCACAATGGATGGTGTAGTTAGCCGCAGCGTCCGTGACTCAGCGCGTGTACTCGATGGCATCAGCCGTTCATGGCCCGGAGATCCTTACTCGGCACCAAAACCTAAAATTTCATTCGAAGATTCTCTTGCCAACAACCCACAAGGTCTCCGAATCGGGATATGCCCTCAATCAGATTGGGGGGCTGTTCATTCCGAGTGCACACAAAGTGTGGAATCAGCTGCCAAGCTTCTCGAAGGGCTAGGACATAAGGTAGAAATAGCATTCCCAAAAGATTTGTTCAATGACCAATTTTTCAAACATTTTAGAGTGGTGTTAGCTGTCGCAAATGCAGCAACAGCTAATGACCTAGGCAATGCAATAGGTCGGCCTTTAACAAAAAATGATATGGAGGCTGACACAGCAGCGCTTGTCTCAATCGGCCAATCCTTATCTGGAATGGAATATTTAAATTCAATAGAATGGTTTCATTCCTACACCAGACAGATGGTGAGCTGGTGGAGCGAATACGACGTTTTGATTACCCCCGTCCTAACAGAACCACCTCCTCTTATCGGAGAGCTTCGTCACCCTCGAACAGGCAGCCAGCGACTGGGAGAGCTTCTACATTACACAGCCCAATTCAACGTAACTGGCCAGCCTGCAATGTCAATGCCTCTACATGAAACACATGATGGGCTTCCAGTCGGAGTTCAATTTATAGGACCTCCACATGGCGAAGATTTGCTTTTGGCTCTAGCCGCACAGATAGAAACAGCTACACCTTGGGCTCACCGGTTGCCTTCGATTTGGTCGCAATGAACGACATCCGACAACATGATGCGACAGCTCTACGAACAGAACTATTAGCTGGCACTATCTCACCGCCAGAAGCACTAGGCAGAACGATTGAACAATTCAACGCCTGGAACCCAACCATTAACGCAATTATTCACCCGCGGCTAGATCAAGCATTATACGAAGCTGCGCAGGTTGACTTAGACCAAGGAGCCCTTGCTGGCGTTCCAATTGCAATCAAAGACCTCGGATGTGAACAAGCCGGTGAACCATTCCATTGCGGCACATCCTTTCTCCGCAACTTAAACTGGAAAAGCACTTACAACAGCTACTTATGGTCGGCGTTGGCAGCAGCGGGAGCTATTTCTATTGGGAGAACAAACACTCCAGAGTTTGGCTCAACTATCACCACAGAGCCCACAGCGTATGGAGCAACACGAAATCCTCACGAGATTAGATATTCTGCCGGCGGTTCCAGCGGTGGTTCAGCAGCAGCTGTAGCCGCTGGAATAGTTCCAATCGCTCATGGAAATGATGGAGGGGGTTCGCTCCGAATCCCTGCTAGCGCATGTGGCTTAATTGGTTTGAAACCAAGCCGAGGCACAGTATCTGCAGGGCCAACGAGATCAGAGCACAGACACGGCCTAGGAATCGATGGTGTACTCACTAAGACAGTGCGAGATACCGCTCTAGCTTTAGATGTAATCTCAGGTTCGCGTTATGGAGATTACGTCACAACAGAATTACCTGTTGCTAGCTACAGTAAACTTTTAGCGACAGACCCAGGGCCGCAAAAAATTGCTATCGCAACTTTTTCCGCCCATCCTGCTTGCGTTGACGCTGTGAACAAAACTGCTTCTCTTCTCGAAGGCCTTGGTCACCAAATAACAGCAGGCAAAAACCCACCAGAATGGTTTAGTAACGACGTAACAGATCAAATAATCGTCCTTAGGACTATTGGCATGGCCCAGGAGCTATACCAATGGGGCGAAGAAATTGGCAGACCTATCACACAAGAAGACATTGAACCTTCGAACTGGTGGTCATCTGAATTAGGGAAAACCCTCCCGGGGACTATGTACCTAGCAGCTCAGAACTGGCTACACCATTGGTCGCGTCGCACCTCATCTTTTTGGAACGACTTCGATTTACTGCTGACACCAGTCCTTGGAGGTTTGACTCCCACAATCGGTTTCCTTTCTGACCCAAAAACTGGCCAGCAGCAATTGAGAGAATTAATTGGGTTCGTCGACCAAGCCAACGTCACAGGCCAACCAGCAATTTCCGTCCCAGTCGGTGAACACGAAGGACTCCCTATCGGAGTTCAAGTCATTGCAGCGCGCGGCCGAGATACTCTGCTCCTACAAATAGCACAGCAGCTAGAGGACTCAGGGGCTTTCACCAAACTCTCTAACGAATTATGACAATTCAAAAATCTTTCAGCCCTTCAGCAGCGATCCAACAAACCATTGGCTCAGTTCCGCGCTCTTTATCACCAGTATCAGACTTCAAAAACCGGGCTAAGCGCCGCCGGTCAACAGCGATTCGAATTTTGGTATTCGCCATCGGGATCTTCCTGGGTCTATCAGGCGCCTTTCTATTTTATCTAATTTGTATCCTGACTATCATTCATCATTTGCGTAATCAACAACGACAGTTTTTGATTGCAACTGAAAATGGGTTAATCCTCGGAGAGTTCAATACAAAAAAAGGTTACATAATCAAAAACTGGCCGCCAGACACAGAAGTGTCTCTTCATCTGACAGTAGGAGAGCCTGTCATCTCAGTTGTTCTCCCTGGCTGGACCGGATTCACCCAAGGAACAGACTTAACGCTTATCGAAACAACAATAAGAGCTGGAGCAGGAGAGCCGCTACGAGTTCTCAAAAAAAGTTAGACCATAGCCAAAACTTCACGAACCAGAGCTTCATAATCATCTGCAACTAGAACTGCATGAAGCCCAAAAATTCGAGCTGCATCAACGTTTCCAAGATGATCATCAAGAAACAAACAGGAATCAGCGGGTAACGACAATCTCTTACACGTTAGTTGAAAGATCGCAGGGTCAGGTTTTCGAATACCAACCTCACAAGAATCAACAATGTCTTCAAAATTTTCGATTGGAACAACCGAACGCCACTCACTCCATTCCGCAACATTATTAGTAAGAATCGACACACGTAAACCCTGGTCTCGGAGCCGGCGCACCAATCCCAATACGTCTTGATTCAGCTCGGCGCCTCGAAAAGGATTGAAGTCCGAGGCCTCCATTCGAAGCGCTCGATGGTTTTTGGGTAAGTCAGGTGCCAAGGTTTTCTTCATATTTTCGATAAAGCTCGTTAACGGAACACGGCCACACTCAACTTCATGCCATATCGGCGGTTCCTGACCCAATACTAGGACCCGGCTGTATTCACCAAAAAGAGTAGCCAACGCAGATTCAGGCAAATCCCACTCTTTCGCCCAACGCATAGCAGCTACAAACGGCGACTCGACTAGAACGCCGCCAACATCGAATATCACCGCTTCAATAGACATACATGAAAGATTAGCCACACTGCAGAAACTCCAGCTATCAGTGGCTACTGTTATCCATGTGAGACTCCTAAGTTTTAGTATCGACAATAAATCAAAGTTCGGAATCGCCACAGCAAATGGTGTAATCGACCTAACAGCAGTAACTCCTTATCAACATTTAGGAGATCTGCTTATAGACATAGAAAGCCTGTCTAGCTTTAGTAGTCGTGATCATGACTACACGTGGGACCAAATCAAATTTGATATTCCAATTATCGACAACCGAAGACTTCTCTGCGCTGGACTTAACTACCACAAAAAGTATCCACTCGGAGGCGAAGTAAAGACGCCTAAACAACCTGTCTATTTCAATAAACCTCCTGGGACCTTGATCGCCCATCAAGATTTCCTTATTCGGCCTACGGTCTCTGAGCAACTGGACTATGAAGTTGAACTTGCTATTGTCATCGGAAAGCCGGGGCGACACATTAGCGAATCTTCTGCACTTGAGCATGTAGCCGGATACACCATTCTGAATGATGGTTCAGTTCGTAACTGGCAACGCCACAGCGTTGCTGCAGGCAAAAATTTCTATCGATCTGGGTCATGTGGTCCATGGATTACCACATCTGATGAGCTTTCGCCACCAGCAGATTTACGAGTAATTTCTCGGGTAAACGGTGAAGAGCGACAAAACGAGCAAGTATCTGAAATGATCTTCAGCGTAGAAGAAATAATTTCATACCTGTCAATGGTTATGCCCCTAGAGCCGGGAGACATAATAGCTACAGGCTCGCCTGAAGGTACGGGTGGTTCAATGGAGCCACAGAGTTGGCTATCTGATGGCGATCAAGTTGAGTTCGAGGTTCCGGGAATAGGAATTCTAAAAAACACAGTGGTAAACGAAAGCTAACAATCTCTTCCTAAGCGACATAAGTTAAGTCGAACTTGTCGCTACTGTTGTAGTCAATGTCACGATTTACAAAAGTGGTTTTCTGTGCGTAAAACTATTCAGCTGGTGTGGCTTTCAATAGCTGCAGTCCTCTCAAGCTTCATGTGGCTTACGCCGGCCGTTAATGCCGCAACTTCTAAATCAAGCACCCAGTTACGTAAAGAAAAGGCTGCACTCAACACTGCGACAACCAAACTTCGTCAAGAGCGAGACGCTTTCCAAACACAAGTCTTAGAAAAAAACAAACTGATTAGCATCGCTACAGCTGGAGTCAGCGAAGTAGAGGACGCTCTGAACGATCTCGAAAAATTAGTCGAAGAGCAACGCGAAGATAGCGATGAAGCAGAATATTTTTTGCTCGCTGCTGAGGCTGCAGTTGATTCGGCAAAGCTAGAAAACCAAAAACTAAAGGAAACTCATGAGGCCCTAAGCCTCAGGGTTCAAGATTTAGCGGTGCAAACTTACATCGGAAGAGATTCTACTGTTGAGGGGTCCTTCGGGCTTGCAACAACCGGCGATATCTACAAGGCAGCTCGGATACAAACTATTATCGGCGCTGCATTCGGTGATATCAAAAACACTGGTGACAAGGTAAGAGCTCTTCGTATCGATATGAACCAGGCCACAGTTGGTTTGCAAATCGCCAAAGATAAACAACAAGCCAAACAAGAAGAAGCAGATCAGCAACTCGATGAGCTATTCGAAGCCCTGTTGCTTCAAGATCAGATGGTCTCATCTGCAAAAAGTAAACTTGCCCAACGGCTCTCGGAAGGTGCTCTTGTAGATGATGCTGATGCCCAATTAGCCGCAAAAATTAAAGACAGTGAGCGAAAAGTAGCTCAGGTGATAAACGCAGAAAAAGCAGCGCGAGCTAGAGAAGAGAGAATCGTTCGAGAAGCAGAAGAAGCCGCAAGGCGAGCTGCGCTCGGAGTTGCTCCAATGCCAACTAGCAACAACATAAAACTTTCAGAGCTCACAACTGTCTGGGGTATTCGTGTACACGAATCTATAGCAGGTAATCTTCTCAAACTATTACAACATGCCTTAAGAGATGGAATACGATTCGGCGGCGGAGGGTACAGAGGCGCCGCTAGCCAGATAGCGCTGCGTAAAGCTCACTGTGGAACAAGCCAATGGTCTATCTATAAGAAGCCTTCATATCAATGCCGGCCACCTACAGCAAGACCTGGGTCTTCTATGCACGAACGAGGACTCGCAATTGACTTCACTCAAAATGGCAGGGCTCTGTGGAGCAGCACTTCTGGCTATAAATGGTTACGAAGGAACGCTAGGCAGTATGGCTTCAAAAATTTACCGAGTGAGCCCTGGCATTGGTCAACATCTGGGCGCTAATTAGACACTGTAAAATAATTCAAGCTCTAAGAATAAGTAGCTTGCAGCCACCATCTACTTCGTTCAACTACGCATAAATGCGCCGAACCATCATCAAGCACAAATTGGAACCTCGCTTGACGGTAATGCTTATCTAGATCCCACCAATGCTCTTCCACAGGCCATGGACCAGCCCAGTTAATGACAGAACGGGCCTTATCCCCCATTCCTACAAGAGTTGCTGGCTGACCTGTAACATTCCCCCGCCCGCTGACTTGAACTGGTTTCCCTCCTACATCAAATACTTCCAAAGGCTTAGGGGTGGAGAATACCGCTGCAGGAGAAGGCGATGGAAGCCTTCCTGGCCATGGCCTACTTAACCCATTAAAGAACCCTTTACTTCGCTCTGATGAAAGCAGCGCTTCTTGAGTGAAAGAAACCCTTATTCCAAACTCGGTCAGTTGCCGCCCACTACCTTCAGCCACAAGAGTGACCTCGTTTTGCCCAAGAATCTTCTGAACTTTTTCGAATGCCTGCGAAGCACGAAAATCTTCATCAGTTTGGCCTCCCCAAAATCTAAGCTGCTTCCCTGTATGTGGAACTACTTCTTCAGGAAGAATTCGCAATAAGATGATTCCTCCAGTCAGCGTAGAATCTGATTGAAGCCAATTCTGCAGTTGCCAGCGAACACGCTCGCCAACATTCGCAGCGATAAATTGGTGTTCATGCCGCCAATATCGAAAGCTTTTTTCGCCATGTTCGGTTTCAATTTCTATAGATACCTGCAAACAGGTAAGTCCCTCTCTAGAAAAGTCAGAACTTAGCTGATGCCCTAAAGACTTTGCGGCGCTCACAACATCTTCAACTTGCTCTAACGGTGGTTCAAATTCTATTTTTTTTTCTAAATCAGATGAAACAGATCTGGTGGTTATAGGAAAATTTCCTAACCCATTGATAAAACGATGAATCAATTCTCCCGAAGTTCCGAAACGGCCTAAAATATCTGAGGCTTGCAAAGACCCAATATCGCCTAATGACTGAAGCCCTAAACGTAAAAATGTATTGATTAAACCAAAATCAAATGAGAAAGAGCCAACCCCGCTGAAGAGAACAGAAGTAGGAAGAGATCTAACGAATTTAAAGGTTTCGCCAACATCAATTATTTTAGATAATCGACTCTCAGTAGCATAAGCAGCAAGGCTTGCTCCAAACAAATCATCGGCTACTCCAATATGTGGACGCAATGCCTTAGACAATTTCAGGTCAACGAAAGCATTTTTCAAAATGCTGATTACTTCTTCTACTAATCTCTCATCTCCCCCGAAATAGCCTGAAGGTCCACGAGTCATGAAACTGCAAAAACCTGGATCAAGAACTTCGATTCTTGGGGTTATATCACCAAGGGCTACAACAATTTGATCAAACTTCTGAGCGCTTTGGACCATGTTGTTTTCAATGACACTCAAAGAAGGACATAAGGACTGGGCCTTACGCAAATTCAGACCAGGAGCTACACCAAAGCCTGTTGCTGCAGATGTGGCTTCAACCACCCGGCCATTACTTAAAGAGACAGCAGCTCTGTCAAGAGGAATCCCGGCAACAGCAATACTCCAGCAAGGAATTTTCACAACAAGCATACGAGTTTCGCTCATCGCTAGCTTGCCTGTCGAATATCTATTGTCTCCTCCAACTCAGAGCCAGATACCACTGAGGGTCTTCCCTGAATTACTTTTTTTTCACGAGTTGTAGAATGCGTGATTCTCTGAATTTCGCCTCGGGAGTTCGGAAGCCAAAAAGCAATTTTTTGAGATCTTGATGCAGCACCACGTCCTGAAACAGAGACCTCCACACGACGAGAAGATAACCGTCCATGGCCTACGCCAAGGCCTAGCCACTTACTTGATTCTACTGATAAGGATAAATCAAGGCCGAAAGTCAACTGACTTGAATTTTTACCTGTTACAAAAATTACGGAACTTCCTTGAGCACGTATACGAGCAACAAATCGACGAGTCTGACTTGGTGCAATCTTAGTTTCCTCTCCTAACAAAATTAGGTCAACCCCAGCAGCTAGGACAGCTATAGATTCCTCAACCTGGATCTTGGGCTGGTCTATAAATACCCACCGTTGGAGAGGAATGCCCATTTCGGAAACAGAAGAAAGTCCTAGCGAAGGAAGACCTACTACCCCTATCCAGTTTCCGCCTCTCGAAATTTCTGCTGTCAAAGCTACGGCTAAACTAACTGAAGCATCTCCAGAGACCGAAACAATAGAGCCTCTGCGAATGCCCTTTGAAGGAAACAATGAAGCTAGTTCCTTGTCGACGGGTAAAATTTTTTCGTTTGCTAGCGACGTTGGGGCAACGAAATTGGCAATCTCTTTAATAGCTTCTGAGACAGGTGTCCCCGAGTTTAATTCTGTAGAGTGATCGAACATACGTTCGATCACTCTACAGAGAGTTTTCACCAACCCCCAGGAAAACTCTCTTTACCTACAGCTATCCAAAAACCACTTGCTTAAATTATTCACCGTAATGAGTGAAGAGATTCGTAACGATTTCTACTATGCCTTCCGAATCATGCCCTTTCGTAATATCAACGGTGGCGACATTTCCGTAGACATGCAAAGAATCAACACCTCCGCGGTCAAAAAGACGACCCGCAAGAACATCAGCCGGGTCTTCAACATTTTTGACATCATCCGCACTTCGATAATAACGATGTCCCATACCTGTCAAAGGTCGATTGGTTTCATAGCGAACCGTCCCTGGATTAGTAGCAGAAATTTTTTCAGAAACGCGAACTGGTTGGCCCATAATTTACAAGCGTAGCCGTGAAACAGGCTAGTTTGAGAACTATCACATAACCCTCTGAATCATTGCAAAGAGTTTAACCATGTCTGAGACAACAGAAGAGCAGTTCACAAAAGACGCAACAAGATTTCTAGAAGAATCTGGCTTACCCCAAAAAGCAGAACGCGACGCTTTTGTTTGGGGTAAAGGCCCTGACAATGCAGCGATGTTTGAAGAAGTCGACAAAGAACAAGAGCAAATCGACCTGGACAATGCGAAAGCATGGAGGGCGAAGAAATACCGTGCTGGGTTCGGATGGATATCTGGGCCAGAGTCATTAGGCGGCGGCGGACACCCTCGAAGATTTGAGCGTGTCTGGGCTCAATTAGAAGCTCAATATGATATTCCTGATAACGGCTTTTTTGGAATTGGCCTTGGGATGGTCGCTCCCACAATTCTTGCCCACGGTCAAACCGAAGTTTCATCAGAGTTATTACCAAAACTGTATGGTGCAGACTTAATTGCTTGCCAACTATTTTCAGAGCCTGGTGCTGGTTCCGACCTAGCTAGTTTGCAAATGCGTGCTGACAAAGATGGTGATGAATGGGTCCTCAACGGACAAAAAGTTTGGACCTCGGGCGCTCATTACAGCGATGTCGGAGAAGTAATAGCTCGATCAGACTCTGATTTACCTAAGCATCAAGGTCTGACTGGTTTTGTAGTCGACATGCATGCAGAAGGCGTTGAGGTAAGGCCACTTCGCCAGATGACAGGTGGCACCAATTTTAATGAAGTTTATTTCACTGACGTGCGTATCCCTGATACTCATCGGCTTGGTGACATTAACAAAGGTTGGGGTGTCGCCCTCACTACTTTAATGAACGAGAGAGCCTCAATTGGATCTGGTAGCGGCGGCACTGGTGGTAGCTACACAAAACTAAGCGCTATGTTGCGTCACTACGGCAAAAATCAAGATGCGCTCGCTCGACAACAATTAATGAACATTTACACCTACGGTAAGGTGCTTGCTTGGTCGAACACCCGAACGATGGATGCGCTAAAGGCCGGTAAAACTCCAGGTGCCGAAATGTCTTTATCCAAAATGGGTCTAGTGAAACAGATGCAGGCAACATGTGACTTTGTAAGTGACGTGCTGGAAACAAAGTTGGTTGCGGACACGGGCGAGTGGGGCACATACTCGTGGGCTGGCTACGTCCTTGGACACCCTGCCATGAGAATTGCAGGCGGTTCCGATGAGGTTATGCGCAATATCGTTGGTGAGCGTGTGCTCGGGCTTCCAAAAGAACCCGGTATCGACACAACTAGCCCATTCAAAGAGATCAGAGTTGGAACTCAAAAGCCTTAGCTACGACAAACCAACTTTTAAAATAAACAGAAATTGAGCCAGGTACATTCACATTTTTTTGGAACGATTAACTCCAGAAAAATTGATATTTACATGCTGTTTCTGGCGCGTCCACAAGCATTGACCTGCTCATATTGAACGACAGCGGCCATCACTTTTTCGGAAGTTCAGGGCATCCAACCTGAATATCTAGCTGCTTGTCAATTCACTATTGACATCAACTCCAAACGTCTACGCTCTTTTCCTAAAGACCTTGTTCAAAATTAGATTATTTATTTACTGAAATTTCCCAATCTAAAAAAATGTTATTGATTCGAAGATCACGTTCTATTTTCTGATGACCAAACCATATTATTCATATAGGACCAGCTACGGCGGTGAATAGCACTTGGGCCATATCCCGCCAGTGCGACCAGGTGGCGAGGCGCTGGATAACCTTTATTTTTACAAAAATCGTATGGAGGATAATCATCACTAGCTGCAATCATGATGCGATCTCTCGTTACTTTAGCCATAACAGATGCAGCGGCGATAGACAAAGACCTTGCATCTCCCCCGACCAAGGTTGTACACGGAACCCAATCTACGTAGTTCCATTTACCATCTAAAAGAACTCGATCGGGCTTAATCGCCAGTAGCTCAAATGCGCGTTTAGTAGCTAAAATTTGTGCCTTCGACATCCCTAACTCATCGCATTCACGCGCTGAGGCATGACCGACGGACCAGGTTAACGCCCATTTATCTATGCGTTCATATAATTTTTCACGTCGTTCAGAACTAAGCATTTTTGAGTCACGAATACCATTCAGACGGTGATCGGAAGGAACTACGACTGCCCCTACACTCAGAGGCCCCGCCCATGCTCCTTTCCCAACTTCGTCAACGCCAACGACTACTTTTTCACCGAGGTCCCAACATTTACGCTCCTCAACTAAAGTTGGCGCCGAAACTTTCTTAACCATTAGCCCAGGTTAAACTTTTAAGTTGCCACAACATGTTTTTTCTCTACTTAGGCACTAAGTAAAGCTGTCATTGACGGGATTCACAAACGTAACTTGAGGAGCAGGATCCAGGTCATTTTTCATTTCAGTTGGATTATCGAAGGTCAACAAAGCTTCCCCACGAGGACCTGATCCTCGGAAAGTTGGATCAAGTCCAGGGCTCACTATCACCAAATCTTCTGAACCACCCTCGACCTCCCAAAGCAAAGCAGGTCGATCACCATGCCAGCGCACGGCCCAGGAAACTTTTCCGTTTCTAGTTGGCATACCATGTACTTCCACTCCATGGCCTATCCAGCTATCAGGCCAAACTGTTGCTAGACGCAGGAGTTTCTCCTCACTATCAAAATCATCTACAAGCATTCTCCTCATGGTCCGAACTAGCCAAGCTGAAACTCGTAAATCATGACCCGTGCCAGCAGTTCCTGTTCTCAGCTTCGGGTGAGCAAAGGTTGGCCAAGACCATGTCGGGGAAGCGTAATCTAGAACTGTTTCCAGCTGACTTAATGCCAGTTCTGGAGCTCTGATCACATTAGAAAAAGCTGCCTTCGAAGTCCTCAGCAGGTCAATTCCTAGCGATCGGTCATCCTCGATGACAGCACCTGGTTGTTTTATTTCATCATTTTGTTGAGGGTGTTTGTCTAATAACTTATTAATAATTTTATTTAACTCAAAGGCCGCTGAATCAGCTTTGAGGAGTAGGAGAAGAACTAAGGCTGCTTCTAAACCTCTAATTGTTTCTGCAGCATGAGGCTGGGCTATGAGCCATCGCGCCCCATCAGTGGCGAGATCCGAAAGTGCATACATAAGTGCTTCGTCCGCAGAGAGTGCGAAGGCTCGCTCCATCGCTATCAGCGTTCCGGCTGTAAAGTCTTTATTCCTTAGCCTCACCGAACCCAGTTGATTCTGATGCTGAGCACGACCAATTAGCACGTTTTGGACCATGGAGTCGTATCCAGCTTCAGCTATCGCTAACAACGTGTCGCAATCATCTTCGGCAGATACTTCAGGGCCAAATGGAGCTGGACTCAAATCATTGCCAATACCAGCCAGCAACAGACTTTGGCGACCAGCATCAAAAGCATCAGCAAAACGACCGGCCGGAATTACCGCTCGGCACGCGCTTACTGCGTGTTGGCCCCATCCACTCGCAACTTGTTGAGCCGATGGCAATCGATCGATTACCTTCTTATTACCTTTTAGTTGTCGCGGCAGCACTCCTCTGAACGTAGCCCCGTGCACTAGCGGAAATACCGCTGCGGCATTTGCTTTACCCATTAGGCACGTCACTCCAGTAGAACCGGTCAGTTCATCTGACAATAACGCAGCGCAATCGGTGCCTTCTTTGCCTACGACTAGCTCGCCCGGGTTCCGACTGAAGCGAACCGCTGAGACACCATCGACTGTAACTACGTCTTCGTCTAGTTCGATCGACCTGACCATTCCTCCACCTTGAAGATCGTAAGGCCTTATAGCTAAAGCAAGTGCTACTGGTCCAGCAGTTTTATTTTCAATCTCAAAGACCACAGATTCGTCTTCTACCTTTGCCACATACACGCGATGGACTACATCGCCGCCTGCAACACGCAAAGTCGTCTCAATCACAGGTGACCCATCAACTAATCGCTGTCGCGTACCCGCTTGGCTTGACGGAAACACCCATTCGTCTGAGGCCCGAACCCACCAGTCCAAAGACCAAGAACCTGGCCGGGCAGCTATCAAACCTCGTCTATCAACAGCTACCCGATAGTCACTATCAAGATTGCCAATCAGAGTCCATGATCTACCTACAGTGTTTTTGACACCGGAGGCACTTGGATAATACGCGCCTGACTCAGGATCTCGTTGTCGAGCTAACCACCACGGCTGAACCCAATCAGGTGGAGGAATATGAGCTTCAGTTATCTCTTGGACTCGGTTTCGTTGAGTTAAAAAACGCAAATTAGCTCATTCACAAAAATTGTTGAGGTGGGAGTTCATTTTAGTCACAAAAAATCTAGACCAGATGAAGTCACCGTAACACTATGAGTGGTTCCTTCCCGCAATAGACTGCTTAGGATGACTCAATCGGGCACAGTTTTAGATAACCCAACTGTTCCTGTTGTTCTAATCCCAATAAAAGATTTCCGCAGAGCGAAACGTCGCCTTGCTCCAGAACTCACACAGGACAAACGCGAAGCTCTAGCTAAAGAAATGGCATCGCAAGTCATAGAAGCAGCGAAGCCACTTGATATTTACATTGTCTGCAATGACCACGATGTCGCAAACTGGGCAGAATCAAATAACGTCAATGTATTATGGGTTAATCAAGAAGGCTTAAACCCTTCAATATCGGGCGCTGTGAAAGAACTCGATAACAATATCAGCCATGTTCTGATCGCTCATTCTGACTTACCTCTCGCAAAATCATTTGCTGGCATCGGCAGGCCTGACACAGTCACTATCGTGCCTGACCGTCATTTGCTTGGGACTAATGTTCTGTCCTTACCTCTTGGGAGCAACTTTAGTTTTAGATACGGTCAGAATTCGCTGTCAGCACACATTAATGAAACAAAGAAACACGGGTTCAATCTAGAGATCCTTCAAATTCCTGAACTCCAGTGGGATGTTGATACACCGGAGGACCTCTTGACCTTCCTTAAACCAAGGATGCTATGAATATCGACTTACCTACACCTGCTTCAGCACTTGTTGTAGTCGCCCATCCAGATGACGCTGAATTTCAATGCGGTGCCACTCTTGCAAAATGGGCCAATTCAGGCACTGAAGTTAACTATTTGATCTGCACCGACGGTTCTAAGGGCACCTGGAATCCGAACTGTGATCAAAACCAATTAATCCAGGATCGTGAGATAGAACAACGCAATGCAGCTCAATCGCTTGGGGCCACTGGACAAATAGTTTTTTTAGGACACACAGATGGCGAACTGTCGAGTGACCTAGAGACAAGGAGTCAGGTTGCATTCGTCATTCGCAACATTCAACCTGACGTAATTCTAGGTCACGACCCCTGGAAGCGCTACCGACTACACCCCGACCATCGCCACGCAGGTCTCTTGGCAGTCGAAGGAATTGTCGGTGCCCGCGACCCATTTTTTTTCCGAGAACACGGCCTCGCACCACATCGCCCGGATGCCCTTCTCTTGTTTGAAGCTGACGAGCCAGACCACGCAGAAAACGTACACGGATGGCACAAAGCTAAAGTAGACGCGCTTCTTCAACATAAGAGTCAGTTCGAGACGACACACAAGATTAATGGTGATGATGACGCTGCTGCGATAGCAAAATTTTCTGCTTCTGTCGCATCTGATTTGAAAAAAAATGGGTCTAAGTGTGACCTAGAAGCTGCGGAACTATTCAAATTAATTACAGCTCTATAAGTTATTTTTCGAATGCTAGTTAGTTGAATAGCTCTGCAAAAAAATTTTAAGGACTGGGGCCTAAACCCCAATCCTTAAAACCATTAGAATCATTAGCTACAAAATTCAGCCGTTCATTGTGTCTTTCAAAGCTTTCGCAGCTGAAAATTTAACACTTCGGCTTGCAGATATTTGGATCTGCTCTCCTGTTTGAGGGTTTCGTCCAGTTCGCGCTGCTCGTTCAGAAAGCGAGAATTTACCTATCCCTGGCCAGGCGACCGAATCTCCACCTTGAGCAGCATTGACTACCGCCCCAAAGAAAGCTTCAATGGCAGCTTCTGCTTCGGTCTTGCTGCAGCCGGCTGCGTCTGCTACCGCAGTAAGCACGTCTGACTTTGACATGTTGGCCATGCGAGTCTCCTCATAATTACGATCCGTGACTTACACGAATTCCATGAATGTAATTCGACTACTGAAACGCCCTCAGGTCAAGGATCTAAAGCATTTCTTTACGTTTTTTTTATTTCCTTCCACCTCGTCTTAAATCAGCCAACTAGCAGAGTTACTCTAAATCAACTGCGAACAGATTGAAAACAGATGCCAGAACCTGAACTAATGGTCATTGGCCTATCAGCATTTTTTGGGTCCATAATCGCTGCCATCGCTGGCCTAGGCGGGGGTATTCTTCTTCTCTCCGTGCTTTTACAGTTCCTTGACCCTATGGACGCTATCCCAGTGCACGCACTAATTCAGGTCGCATCTAACTCCTCTCGTGCAGTCATGCGCCGAAAAGACATTAAGTGGGACATAGTGTGGCGCTTCGCTTTGCTTTTAATACCGGCTGGTGTTTTGGGTTTACTTGCGGCTGATTTTTTTCCACGTTCTGGAGGAAGGGTGGCTATTGCGGTATTTGCTCTCCTAGTGGTCTGGAGGCCAATCATTCTAGAAAGCCTTAGCCGACTTCTCGGGCATGGGCTTAACGCGTTTATTCCTCTAGGGGCATGCGCTGGCTTTTTCAATATTCCGCTCGGTGTAACAGGGCCAGCGATCGCTCCTATATTTCGGAGTCATCTCGTAGTCAAAGCAGCGACTATCGCTACTTTTGCTTGCGCCCAAGCACTGGGGCACTTAGTCAAAGTTGGTTTATTCGCAAATACAAGCTTTAGCTACAGGCCCTACGCATCGCTTATCTGCGTCGGATTTGCTGCTGTCGTGTGCGGGAGCTGGGTAGGCACAAAAATTTCAGACAGAGTCAGCGAAGAAAAATTCGCAGTAATTTTTAAAATAACTCTTACAGCTATTGCTCTAAGAGTCATCTACATGACATTTTGAAAACCAAACCAACCTGTAATTCGCTTGACACTTTATTGCCGAAAAAGTGGAGAAAACTGAATTTGAGCACCAATCAAATCTGGCGGCATATCTTCGCTGCTATAGACACGGAGGTGAGTATATACATCAACTTCTATACCAGAACATGCTATCCACCTCGCAACAGCGTCGCCCCACCGTTCGTCCAATAACGCTTCACGTACTTCAGTTACCTCAGTCATATCAAAAGTTCCAGATGGAGCTCGAGCGACTAACTCGGCTGCAAGAACCCGGTGAAGAACTTCGACATCTGTAGCAAGGAAAACTTCAGGAGGCTCGCTTCGAACTACTGCATAAGCAACCCCAAGCATCAGGCCAGTCCATTAACTATCTCAGTCGATTTCCAAAAACCAGGCAGCGGGACTGTCGCACCTCCGGCCGCATAACTACGCAGGCGTTCTTGAGCCTCATCATCAAACATCGGAATAGCATCAAAAATAGTAAACGGGCTAACTGCTCTCATAGCCTTATCTCCTTCACTTCCGCTACGCGGAAGGTGCGAAGTTAAAATAAGTATTTTGGCTGCAGGATCATACGCCTTCAGAACAGATGCTCTTCCCAATGTTTTCCAAATAGTGTCTATCCGAAGCAAACCAGGCCGAACAGTAGTGAATGCTCCCGATACATCTATCCACCATTCACCGCCAGCTCCGTCCTCAACTTTAAAATTATATTGAACCCCGGCGCGCGGAACTTTTGCGTTTTTTTGCAACATAACAAAACCGCAATTTTCGATCACGCCCATTGCGATATCTTGGGCTTTCTTACCCTCGCGAGTGGCTTGCCGTTGAAAGCTATCAGCCGCTATTTCTTCATCTGTTACTGCGCTTAAGGCCTCAGCAATTTCTGGAAATGGTGGCTGTTCTCCGGCAGGCTGCCGGTGAGCCCAAGCTCTTGCTCTCGCTGTCGTTACCCGATTTCGTGCTACGCCAACATAATCCGAATCAAGATCGTATCCGATTCCTCGACGATCAGTAAGCACAGATGCCACCAATGTTGTGCCTGAACCCATAAAAGGATCAAGCACCACATCGCCTTCAAACGTATATAAATCAATTAGGCGTCTTGGCAGCTCAACTGGAAACGGCGCTGGGTGTTGTACCCGACGCGCACTTTCAGCGTGCATGTCCCAAACATCTAAAGTTGCTTCCATGAATTCATCGGTCGGCAGAGTACTGGAGTTCGGTAAGCCTAATTTTAATCTTTCTGCTGGAGACTTTGCCCGATCGAAGCGTCCCTTGCTGGCTACAATTATCCGTTCAGTAGTGTCTCTTAAGGATGGATTCGCAGCACTACGAAATGATCCCCAGGCGCATGAACCGCTGCTTCCCTTGCTTTTTTGCCAAATAATTTCTCCTCGAAGCAGCAAACCAAGATCTTCAAGAATTCGAATCACATCAGCCGATAAGCTCCGATAAGGCTTTCTTCCTAGGTTCGCTACATTGACTGCGAAGCGTCCACCAGGCTCAAGGACCCGTACACATTCAGCAAACACAGATTCAAGCATCGAAAGGTACTCGAAATAGCTATTTGGAATTCGAGAATCACCAGTTGCGGCTATAGAGTCTTCATATTCTTTACCCACAAAATATGGTGGTGAAGTAACGACTAAAGCTACGCAAGAGTCTGGTAGTTGGTGCATATCTCGCGAGTCACCGACTAAACACCCATCGCCTAAATCTGGGGCTTGATTTATTAAGTCATCGTCAGAAAGAATGGGTGGAGTGAACCTGGCGTAAAAAGCAGATGAATCATGTCCTTCTCTGCGAGAAACTCCAAAAGAGGAGGTTGCGGTTCTTTGGCGATCATCGCTCATTAAGATTCTTCCAAGCTAGCTAACACGTATGTCTTCCATGAAACGGTGGAGTTCTTAGAACTAAACCCATAGGAATACAGAAGCACCTCAGTGAGTGTAGAACGGTCATGGGACACCGGCGGTGTTAGTTATTAGTTAATGCCTCAATTGCTATATCTCTTAACCGGACTTTTTGTATTTTGGTTCCATTCGCACTTTCTGTGGTGGGAAATTCTTGCAACTGGATAATTAAGGCTGGAACTTTAAAACTCGCTAATCTATTACGGCACTCATTACGAAGTTTTTGCGCATCAATACTTTGTTCAGACACCACAAATGCGACAGCTTTTGGACCACCCGGCAAATCTACCCCAACAACCTGGACTGCATCTACGCCTTCCTGACTCAGAAGACACTCTTCTATCTCCGCCGGGTTTACCAAAAATCCTCCAAGCCGTAAGACATCTCCTAGTCGCGCCAGATACTCAAAAGTAACTTCATCTTCCATCCTCGCAAGATCACCTGTCCTGAACCAATCATGATCAAAATGCTTAGATGTTAAAACGCTATCTATGCTCTCCCCTCCATCGGCAAGATAACCAGCGAAGAGCGAAGGGCCTCTCAGCTGCAGTTCTCCTTCTTCTCCGATTTCCAATACCTTGCTGGTGTCAGGATTGACTACTCTGGCCGATGCTTCAATAGAAACTAGGCTCCCTCCCGGAATAGACATTCTTTCTTTGGGTCGAAGACTCCGACGTGAATAAAGCGCATGCACTTCACTCATGCCATAAAGCCCAATGGCGTTAAGCCCAGCTTTGGCAGCATCTTCAGGAACGTTCTCCAACGCATTATTAAAACGAGCATAGCCAACCGGATCCAATGAACTTAAGTCGGTTCCTACCCGAATAATCCGATCGAGCATTTCATCAGAACCATGGAAAGTGTTCACTCCGTATTTCTCGATAGCGGTTCCAGTTAGATCAGCATCAAAAATTGGCATTGTTATCAAATCTGAGCCAGCTCCCATAGCCCCAAGAAGCATCGAATAACCAAATACCCCACACATTGGGACCGCTGCCATTGCGACATGCCCGAAAGTAGCGGCCAAATCTCGGGCATGATCAGCTGGTCCAGATTGGTTGTGAAGGACCAGCTTCGGCTGGCTGGTTGTACCCGAGGTACTAAAAACAATCCAAGGTAAATCTCGATCTGAACGGTCAATCAATGAACGCTCAGATTTAATTAAGTCACTCCATCTAATCGTCGGCCATGGCAGTTCGATATTGTCATCTAGGCTTATTACGCCCTCAAGGAGTAAGTCACTCTGCTTGATTTCAGCAAGAATTCCACTAAAATCTATTCCTAGAAAGCCTGGGTCGACAACTAGGAGTCGCGCCCCTGAGCGTCCAACTATGTCCGCCACCTCACTACTTCGATAACGGGTATTAATCGAGACAAGGACTAATCCTAAACGAGATGTTGCCCACATTAAAGCTATATAAGGCACACCATTAGGTAACCAAATCGCGATACGATCACCGGGCTTCGCGCCCCACTCTTCAAAACCTTGGCAGAGTCGGTCAACAATTTCTTCTAAATCGGCAATACCCATTGCCACATCGCCATCTTGTTCACACACCACTATTTGCCCTAGATTTTGGAAAAGTTCAGGCAAGCTACTAAGTCTATAATTTGAATCCATCATCGATTCCAAGATACGGCCATCCTTGGCCTTTCAGCTAGACCTAGCTACTAGATTTAACAAGGTGCGAGTAGTTACTTGGAATCTTTGGTGGCGGTTTGGTCCATGGGAAGAGCGTCAACCAGCCATTTTGACAACATTGGAAAACATTGATGCAGACATTATTTGTTTGCAAGAAGTTTGGAGTGAAGAAAACGGAGTTGATCAAGCCGCAGAAATTGCCGCAAAACTAAACATGCATCATGTTCGAACTCCTGAACACTGGTATCAAGGACATTCTTTCGGAAATGCTATTCTCTCAAAATTTCCGATTCAAGAATCCTCTAGCCACCAACTTCCACCGCTTGATGGTCCAGGACGACGATACGCTCTGACCGCTAAAATACTACGAGAAGAGAAGTTGATACCAGTTGTCTGCACTCATCTTGATCACCGTTTCGATCTAAGCTCAGTGCGCCAAACTCAAGTAAAAGCAGTTCTAGAACTCGTCGATGAATTACGAGATCTAAATGGTTTTCCAGTTGTACTCGCCGGAGACTTTAACTCAATCCCAACTTCAGACGAGATAAGGCTTCTAACTGGAGAGTCCCCGCCCCCTATACCAGGGCTAGTTATGTCCGACGCGTGGCCACAATGTCAGGAAGGCCCTGGCTACACCTGGGATCGCAACAATCCTTACGTCATTAACCCAGCATGGCCACAAAGAAGACTTGACTACATTTTTATCTCTTGGCCACGACCCAAACCTTTAGGAAATCCTACTGCAACTTATTTGGCTGGCGATAAACCCATTAACGGAGTCATTGCCTCTGACCATTACGCAGTAGTATCCGATCTTCATTGGGAATAGCACACACTAGGTAAATCCAATACTTCTCATGTCTGTTAGGGACGTGTCCAATGTTCTCCATCATGAAAACGTATAACCTTCGCTGGAACTCCAACAACGACCGAAAAATCTGGCACCTCTCCTCGCACAACGGAATTCGCCCCGACGACACAGTGCCGGCCTATTCTTGCACCTGGCAATATAACCGCACCAGATCCAATCCAACTACCTGAACCGATAACGACTGGATCATCATTTGGTGATTGAATACCGATCGGTGAATTTAGCTCTTCATAGCCATGATTTTGATCGGTGATATACACATTCATGCCAGTGAACACATCATCACCAATATCGATGCGATAATGGCCCACTATTGCTGTCCCTCGACCAATTAAGCACCTATCTCCGATTATGACGACTGGGTCTGTAAGCATCTCTTGACCGGGCATCATTCCCGCCGAAAGCGTCACGTGTGAGGAAATTAAGGTGTTTTTCCCTATATGAATCCAACGCTCTCCATATTGATTCCCTGCAGGCCAACCAATGATGCTGCCATCACCAAACAAGCCATATTGCTTTGCCGGACCATCATAAGGTCCAATTGCCGCGGCTCTATTAAGAGTTCGAGACAATGCTCGAACAGCTGCGCCGACCATCGATCTGACTCTGGCACGTGTAGAGATCATCTGAAATTACCAATCTTCTTTGTTGACAAGTGCTCCGATTGGAACTGCCTGCAACTCCTCAGCTACCTAAATATTTAGAAAGAAGGCGATTAGCCGCCTCCACTGCCACGTTTCCATACCCTCCGTCATCAATTAGTCGAGCGCTAGAACCAAGCCTCAGCATTAAAGTCTCTAGAAACATTTTTCCTGTAACTGCGATAGAGATAATTAGCTCATCATCATTCTCTATGACTGACTCAAGCGGGTAAGCCTCAAGGATCCAGGCATTATCAGCCGAAACCGCAATCTTCACAATCACCGAATCGGTTCCCGGAACAAACGCTTCGTGTCCAGGATCAACACTTTCATGAGTCTCATTCGTCTCAATAACATTATCAATTCTGTCTACCCTGAAGGTCCGGTGACCTTTAGCTACTAGACAATAAGCCCGCAGATACCAACGGCCGTCACGCGCAACAAGTTCAAATGGATCTACAACCCGTGTACTAATTTCATCACGATATTTACTGTAGTAATCAATCTGAAGTCTGTTCTTAGCTTCTGTAGCAATTTGAAGCTGCTCAAAAATATCAGGTGCATTTAAGTCGATGGCTAGTGAAGTCCTTTGACCAATTACCTTTTCTAGTTTTTCTATGGCACTGGCTAAAGCACCATCCGAGTCAGCACCTGGTATTCCTAGCGCAGCTTTTCCCGCGGCTAATAGGCCGAACCCCTCCTGTGGTGAGAATCGTCGGGCTCGAGTGAACAACGGTGCTTCGACTCCTACCCACCCATCCTCATCAACAATTATGCCTAACATGTTGTCGGGCCCATATGGAGGAATTTCATAAAGCTGCACCGCCAGCAACTCAGCTGCGACTTGCTCCTCATTGAGGTTAAAACGTTCAGCTACCTCTTCAATAGAAGCGCCATTTCGTTCAACTATCCATGGCACCATGGCCAAGATCCTCGGTAAACGATCCTCAACGGTTTCGCGCTGCACTATTGGCCTTTAATTTCAGTTAACCATTGGATGGTGTCTTCGAGAATTTCTTTCGGTTCAACTACTACAGCGTGATCTCTAAGCCCAAGTAGCCAAGATCGAAAAGCCATCGGGTTGCGAACCGGGACCTCAAGAAGAATAGATCCATCTGGATTTGTTTTCACAATCCTGCCACGAGTCCTTGCGACACGTTTCGCCATGAACGCGTCAACTTTAACAGTTGCGAGAATTTCTGTTTCATCACCTATAAGTAATGGGTCAGACGACATTGCATTAGCAGCATCAAAATCAGCCGGGGCGAGGAAGCCACCCTTTTCTCCCAACTTAACCTCGCCTTGTATTCGAATGACTTTGAAATTTTTTCGCTCTGCTGAGTCCGAACCATGTAAGTACCAATTACCGCCTCTATGGAGAAGGCCGTAAGGTTCTACTTCTCGCGAAACACCTCGATAGTCAAAGTAGACCTTAGATCTGCTTCTTACTGCCTCATAAAGTTTTTCGATACCCGCGCTTGGAGCTAGTTGAGCAACTGCTGGAGAAGGAGGTAATGGCTCCCCATCAGCTATCTTGATGAGTGCTTGCTCATCCCATGCTGTATCAAGCTGCACCATTGATGCAGCCACTTCCAGTGCTAGCTGCTCTTTTACAGTAAGTCCTAGATCAGGAAGAAAATAATCTTCCTCCAAAATTGCATACAGCGTTGATCCAGCCTGTTCCCCAAGCCCTATCTCAGTTCTGATTTCTATGCCTGCACTTTCAAGCGTTTCACGATCGCGCCGAAATTTTTTTCTTTCTGATTCATTACTTGGCCCGTATAGATCTGACCGCTCTAATATCTCGTCCCTGGTCATCGGGCGCGAAGAGCTCAGCAAGAACATTAATAGCTTCGTGACTCTTTCCATTCGATCCACAACACCTACAGCCTAGATTGTGTTTTCCTCAAAAAGCAGGGCTTTGCTAAATTCAGTCCTAGCCTGACTACTGTGGAGAGTGATCGGTTAGGGCCAGAGCAGCGAGCTATCTCCCTTGATGCTATTGATGGCAATCGCGTTGATCTGATTGTCATCGGAGGCGGCATCACAGGAGTGGGGTGTGCCCTTGATGCAGCCAGCCGAGGTTTAACTGTAGCTTTGTTCGAACAGCGAGATTTAGCTTCTGGTACCTCGAGTCGATCTTCAAAACTGATTCACGGCGGAGTCAGATATCTCGAGCAGCTCAACTTTAGGCTCGTTCTTGAAGCCTTACGAGAACGGAACTTACTAACTAAGGAACTCGCTCCACACCTCGTGAAATCAGTTTCCTTTCTATATCCACTTAAGCACCGATTTTGGGAACGCATCTACGTCGGGCTCGGGATTGGCCTTTATGACCTGTTCGCCGCTGGTACTCGCAATTCACTACCTCGCCACAGACACGTCGGGCCGAAAGCGGTTAAACGTTTATCTCCAGACATAAAGATGGCAAAAGGCTGCGGAGCAATTATCTATTCGGATGCCCTCACCGATGATTCTCGTTACACCATCGCTGTAGCTCGCACGGCCGCAGGGTATGGATCTCACATCCTGACTTCTACACAAGTAGTAGACTTCCTAAAAGACGGCGACAAAGTCGTTGGAGTACAAGCTGTTTGCACAGAAACTGGTCGCCATATAGAAGTAAGATCTAGCTGTGTTATAAACGCTACAGGAGTCTGGACTGACGATGTCGAACAGTTAGCGCGTGACAAGACAGCTGAGATTAGCCCAAAAAAGGTTCGCTCATCCAAAGGTGTGCATCTCGTAGTTCCCAGAGATCGAATAAAGTCGTCAACTGGTCTAGTGTCTCGGACAGAGAAAAGTGTTTTGTTTATTATTCCATGGAGTGATCACTGGATTATCGGCACCACAGACACCGATTGGGCCCTAGACCGAGCCCATCCAGCCGCAACTAGCAACGATATTAGTTACCTGTTGCAGCGCGTCAATGAACTCTTAGAGAATGAGCTCGACACAAGCGACATTCAGGGCGTATACGTTGGCCTCAGACCGCTGCTTACCGGAGAGTCTGAGGACACCGCAAAGCTGAGTCGCGAGCATCATGTGTCTCATCCCACACCAGGCGTTGTTTCGATAGCTGGCGGCAAATATACGACCTATCGTGTAATGGCAAGAGATGCAGTCAACGCCGCTGTCAACGAAGTTCCTCGCTGGGTTTCTCCGAGCAGGACAAAGGAGATACAACTTGTCGGAGCAGAGAATTTTCTTAAGTTAGAAGAGAAAATCATCGCCCTGTCAACAGAGAACGACATCGACGTACCCACTGCAAGGCACCTCCTCGATCGGCACGGAGATCGGATACACGAAGTATTCGACATCATTGCTGAATCACCCGATCTAAAAGAGCAACTATCATCTGGTTACCCATATATACGTGCTGAAGTAGTTCACGCTGTCCGATTTGAATGCGCTCTCCACTTAGAGGATGTATTAACTCGAAGGACCCGTTTATCAATCGAGTCGTGGGATCGTGCATCTAATGCTGCTCCTGCTGCGGCTTCTTTGATGGCTGCAGAACTTGGCTGGGCTAGCGAACAGCGAGATTTAGAGATCCAGATGTACAACGAAAGAGTTGTTGCCGAGCGCAAAAGTCAAACCTATTTTGATGATGAGTCAGCACAATCATCAAGACTTGCTGCTATGGACAGCCGACAAAGCGTTTAGTCGGTCACCTTACCGTCCATCAGCCGATGTTTTTGAACCTTGCCTAAAGCATTACGAGGAAGAGCATCTACTCCATATGTGACTCTAGGTCTCTTAAAGTCCGCCAGATAAGCACCAGCAAATAGTTTTAGTTCTTCATCATCAAATTGTCGGTCGGAAACAATATATGCCACTACTGTTTCTCCCCATTCGTCACTCATTTCACCAACAACAGCACATTCCATTACGTCTGGGTGCTGATTCAAAACATCTTCTACTTCTCTTGGGTATACGTTGTACCCACCAGAAATAATTAACTCTTTAGCACGCCCGACTATAGATAAGTACCCATCATCATCTAGTTGTCCAATGTCGCCCGTCTTAAACCAGCCATCATTAAACGCTTCGCTATTTGCATCCGGGTTTTCCCAGTAGCCCTCGAAGACATTAAGACCTCTTACCTCTATTTCGGAAAGTTCTTTAGACAGTCTCACTTCTAGTCCAGGTAGTGGAAATCCAACGGAGCCAGGACGACGCTCTAGGTCATATGGGTTCGACACGAGCATGACAGTTTCTGTCATGCCATACCTCTCGAGAACCTTCTGGCCAGTTATTTCTTCAAACTTCACATGAAGGTCAGCTGGTAACGGAGCGGACCCTGAAACGCACAAACGTAGTCGTTTCAGTTCGTGAGCTCGAGGCGACTCGACAAGCCGACTGTACATAGTTGGGACACCAAAAAACATGGATGCCTCAAACTGTTCGCTCGCTTCGATAACTTTTTCCGGGTCAAAATTTTTTTGAAGAATAATTTTGCAACCTACGGTTAATCCCCCATGGATACCTACCCCAAGTCCATGCATATGGAACAAAGGCAAAGCCAATATGAGGGTGTCATCCTTAACCCATCTCCAGGCTAATTCAAGGGCTCGAACCGAGCTCAGCAAATTAGCATGCGAAAGCAAAGCTCCCTTAGGCCTGCCAGTTGTCCCGGAGGTATACCCGATATACGCAGGTTGCTCAGAATTAACTTGGTCCAGCGGAATCGCCGGGCCATCAGGCAGCGACATCTTAGAACTAGTTATGATTATCGCGGAATTAATATTTTTAATCCAAGGTTCCCACGCAGAATTATCCACAATCGCAGCTGATGGTCGAGAGTCCTCGATTACATGTTTGATTTCTTCTTCTCTGTAGGCACCATTAGCAGGAACAACGACACAACCAAGCCGTAATATCGCCACGTGACATATAACGAAGTCAGTGGAGCTGTGTCCGCTCAACACAACTCTGTCGCCCGAAACAATTCCTGCTGCTGCAAGCTTTCTAGCTGCTAGCTCCGAGCGGCGCAACAGGTCACCACCGGTTAGCCAACCAGAAACCTCATCATAAAGAACATTTCGTTGAGGACTCTTTCTCCAGATGCTCGACCACACCGAAGGAAGAGTCTCGGTCAATTCAATTTTGAAATCTTTAGCGTTCATACCTATTGGTAGGTGGTTGTGCCATGTAGTCATCTATTCACTGAACCTTTAATAGCTAACCTGGCTGATAATATCCTTAGTGGAAAACCAACGCCTCGCAACGCTCTTAAAATTTTGAACATCAAGACTTAATTATTTTTTCGTTTATTGATAACTCTTAGCCAAGCAGCGCCCTCGCAACTACAGTTCTCGACGTGCCCATCGGTTCTACAATTTTTACTGAAAAAATTCAAAGATAACAATACCATTCGCACCCCCAACGGGATTCGAACCCGTGCCGCCACCTTGAGAGGGTGGTGTCCTAGGCCGCTAGACGATGGGGGCCTGATCGACGATACGCAATCGCCGTGGACCGCCAAGCATAGCGACCACGTCGCTCAGGCAAACGTAGGTCCCGAACAGATATTTTTAGATATCTAGAAATACACCGGCATCCATGGATAATCCGGGCCGCAAAATAGTTGGGGGTCATCAAACAAATGCTTGATGACCCCCGTATTCTGATATTTTTAACGTTAAACAAGATGTCTATATGACGCCCTTAGCGACAACCACCTTGATCTTTATCCCATCGACAGTTTGGTGAAAGCCCGTTCGCGTCCACAACATCACCGATCTGATTCCATGTCTGACCTTCCGCATCAAAGAGGCTAAAGTCTGAGCCCTCAATGTAGAAACCATCTGCTGCTCCGTTGAGCACAGTTTTGATTCCTTCAAGATGCATTGGACTATAGATGTCAATATTTCGTATAGCCAAGATGA
The DNA here is from genome assembly GCA_905182565.1 of Acidimicrobiaceae bacterium. GTDB lineage: Bacteria > Actinomycetota > Acidimicrobiia > Acidimicrobiales > Poriferisodalaceae > UBA9040. The sequence goes on from CAJJCB010000020.1 coordinate 208,711, forward strand.
AGTTACTACGGCTCAAGCCACCAGGAAGCTCTGCAGCTACCATCAAAGCTTCAGTATGTGCATACCCATATACATAACCTGTTCCAAGCAACGAGATCGAAGGATCTAGGCCTGCATCGGCAAGGTTTTTGTTGACAAACTTGATAAACGGCTCATCAATGTGCTTCGGATCTGTGGTGTCTTTAACACCACCACCGACGATCCACCAACCATCAGCTGCCATACCCGCTGGGGCCATATAAGCAGCTATACCTTTACAAACTGAAGGAGTGAAAGCGGCTTCAAGCCGGTCCAGCAAACCTGATGATTCAACTTCTTGGATCGCCAACAGACATGGGTTACCTGCAGTCATCGAAATGAATACATCTGGGTCGAACGCAGCAATTGTTGTGACTTCGTTCGTGAGGGTTGGTGCAGCTGGATCGTGTCGAACTGGAAGATATTCCGATACGACATCAGGATTGCCCTCTGCGTATGCTTCGAAACCAAGCTCATAGGCA
>CAJJCB010000021.1 GCA_905182565.1 Acidimicrobiaceae bacterium
GAACTACTTGAAGAATTAAGTGGCACCCAACGTCTGGACAGTTAAGATTCAGTTGCAATAAAGTTAGGGCGCTTAGCTCAGTTGGCTAGAGCACCTCCCTTACAAGGAGGGGGTCACAGGTTCGAGTCCTGTAGCGCCCACCCTTCAATACGAACCGGAAGCACCGTCACCAGTTTCGCTCAGCCCGAAGGGGCTTAGCAAGCTTGGTTGTGGCCTAGAGGGACAAACGGCTGACAAAGTCCTCGCCGACCGATGTTAAAGTTGCGGTGAATGATAATTCGCGCCGAGCCAATTAATCCTATTCAGCGACATAAGAGCCTGGATGTCCTGAGGGGATTTGCGCTCATGGGAATCTTCGCCGCAAATGTCTATGTGTTCGATGTAGATGGCTTTAGTGAAGTGGAAACATCGTTCAAATCCCTCAGTTTCGGTGCCGCTGATATTCCTTTTGGAGTATTTACAGCGGTATTCGTCCTTAACAAAATGATGGCTCTATTTTCAATGCTGTTTGGAGCTGGAATTCTTCTTCTCGTCGATCGGCTAGAACAGCGCAACGTATCACCGGTGAAAATTCACTACACCAGAAACGCAGTTCTTGCAGGGGTCGGGCTCTTGCATACGTTGCTTTGGTTTGGTGATGTTCTCCTCATTTACGCCATGTGTGCTTTCCTACTTTTCCCAATAAGAAGATGGTCAATTACAAAACTTTTTACAGCCGGCTCTTTGGTGTGGCTTGCCGTCCTAATGATGAGTTTCTGGACCAGCCCATCCGGAATAATCGCGGATTACGTTCTTCGAGCCCTGGCAATGATGCTTTTTGGTATGGCTTTCTACCGAGCGGGTGTTTTCACTTTGAAGCGGAGCACAAGCTGGTACAGGAAAAGATCGCGACGTTTTCTCGGGTTAGGACTTCCCGTTTGCACCGTTGCCTGGGGCTTTTCCGATGTTAACGAATCACTATCGACGATGATTCACAACGTTGGCGTGCCCTTTGTAGCCTTCGGGTACGTCTGTTTTGTAACGAACCTTTTATTGCAAGGAAAAATCCCGAAACTTGCTGATCGTTTGGCTTCAGCCGGACAGATGGCGCTGACTAACTATCTTCTACAAACTGTTATCGGTAGCATTCTTGTACAAGCAGTAAATCAGTTCCGAGGTCAACGCCTCACCGTCTTCTGGATGATGCTGATTACCTTGGTCATCTGGGCGCTGCAGCTTTCTTGGTCAAAACCGTGGATGCAGAGATTCTATTATGGTCCTGCTGAATGGTTATGGCGCAGCCTTACGTACCGCAAAGCCCAACCGTTCAAGATTAAAAGCCCGACAGAACCTTAAATCTTTGTCGCTTAGCGGTCCTCTCCCTCAGCTGCAGCGGCACGGGTAAATAATATTTGAAACTCGATTTAATGCTATGTGCTTCACTGCCAGCTCGAACTCTTGACGTGTCTTACAAGAGAAAAGATTCTCCTGCTTAAACAAATACACGAACCCCCAACGCTCAGTGTGGGAGGACCTTGGAGTCCCCTCACTTCTTCTGAACATTAAAGGTAGGCCTAATGCTAAGTTTTTTTATCATGTGAAGAACGTAGACGTCGTTCTTGAACTGCGACGTTTTTACCGTTGTCTTGAGTTGACTGTTGCAGGCGAATAGCTGCGGTTGTTTCCATGACCTAGATATGGACAGATCTCCCTGATTTGTCTCAGGTGTTCCGTTTATTTTGTTCGGATTGAGGGGTGATTCCTGTAGCGCCCATAACCAAAACCCCAGGTCACAGGCCTAAACCACCCAGTCGAGACGAGACTGTTGTGTGCCTTTGCTGGTCTAGGGGCACCTGTGGGGCACCAGAGATATAGTAATCTCTGTTTGCGTCTTCTTAAAGCTGCTACGAAGGCTGCTGAAGTGGGGTAGTAACAATGGGGAATCTGAACGCTAAAGGCGCCAAGGTAGCGGCAATAGTCATCGCTTTGCTGCTGGGCGGGTGTGCTCAGAATAATCAGACGGCCGAAACATCGGGCCTGCTTGCTGTCAACGCTGATGGAGCTACGGTTTATCAGGCACGATGCGCGTCGTGTCACGGTTCTGACCTTCGCGGAAGTGATAATGGACCCTCACAGCTGTCGATCGTGTACGAGCCCGGTCATCACGGAGATGATTCTTATCGGTCCGCGATTCGCAATGGCGTCGGCCAACATCACTGGGCCTTCGGCAACATGCCCGCAGTACCCGATATCACCGACGAACAGATCGAACGAGTAATAATCTTTATCCGCACCCAGCAAGATGAACTTGGATTCGACCGTTAAAAAGAGAAAAGGTTCTGATCTTGCCATGACTCCCCTGTGTCAAAAACTTCTCTACGAAACTTGGAAAGATTCAAGCGACTCGAAAACGCAAGCTGGTGTAGAGGGGATATCTTGAGATCTAGGCTTCTGGTGAGCTTGCTTCTGGTCTGGGACCAAGACTTTAGCGGGCGGCGTTGGACGCGTCGATACGAGGGCGCAGATGGGCAATATGTTCATGGCCGATACCACAGCAACCGCCAATGATCTGCACACCTCGGTCTATCCAGCCCATACAGGCATCGGCATAGTCCTGAGTAGAGATCACGTCAATGAATATCCACACCGGTGGCTGGAAGTCGCCGCTCTGCGCATACACACCAATCGGGCCGTGCCAACTCTGCTGCACGATGTCGAGGCAGGCATCAACGTCCCTGGTTTCGGTGTGCATGACGGCGATCGCCTCGACAGGCTCGTCGGCAAATCTGTGCATGAAAGCATCAAGCCGAATCAGTCCGTCGATCATCCACGGTTCGTCATCTATGAGCACACATGCGATCCCCAACCAGACCGGCAGGTCAGCCGCATAGGCGGCATCTAAGCAGACCTCAGTCTGTTCTATATCGCGCATCATTTCGAGCAGGATTATGTCAGCGCCAGCATCAGCCAGGATCCTCGCCTGTTCGCCAAAGTTAGAGCGGGCCACGTCAACGTCGGCGTAGGGGCCGCCTTGGCGGGTGGTCGACATGGATCCGGCAACCAATACGTCGGGGCATCCTGCTTCGGTTCGAGCCTGGATTGCTAGCTCGACTGCCCTACGGTTGATTTCCTCGAAGCTATTCTCATGGCCAGCCCATGCCAAGAGATGACGGCTGGACGCATAAGTGTTGGCTATAATTAGCTCAGCGCCGGCATCGATGTGAGCCCGGTGTACAGCTCGAACGTCATCACCATGGGTGAGCGCGCTGACGCCGCACCAAGCGTTTTCGACCATGGGCACGCCGCGTCGCTCGATGTCGGTGCCGGTAGCCCCATCGATGAGGACTATTTTTCCGAGCGCCAAGCGCTCGTTGAGCGAAGAAGAGACTGGTTCCATTTTTTCTTTCCGGAGGACACCCGTCAGTACCAGAGCCCGTATGGTGAGCCCAGCAGCGTATCAGAGTGTTTACTCCGGACACTTGGTTGCCTTGTGATTAAGGCCACATCCCACGATTAAAGTGGATAGCACCTTGGGTGTCCCCCCAGGTTGCCGGGTTCATTTTCAATGAACCACTCTTAATGTTGAGTCACATTCAACCAGCGGTCTAGGCAAACAACAACCTAGATTTCCAAAAGACAACTAAAATGGTCAGGAATTGAAGTGTTCCGCAAAACGAGGTTGAGAGCCGAATCGATTTGTTGAGCATAGAAATCTTCTTGACCATACGAATTAGAATCGCACGCTGTCTCACAGAGATATCCATGAACCTAAATAGCTAATTTGGCGATAAGAAAATCGAAATACAGATTCAGTCGATTGAGGAGCAACTAGA